>JABCYZ010000028.1 GCA_013289955.1 Acidobacteriota bacterium | reverse complement strand
CTCTTGCCAGATCTTGTGAAAGTCCATGTGGAACTCCATGGAGAGTAACTATATCGCCTGGCACCTGCCATCAGCAAGATGGGCGAAGAATCTGCAGACGGTAATCTGGATTCGCCGGACGGATACCATCTTCGGCCGAGGTAGACCTAGTAAGTTTATATGCATGCTGAAAGTGTGCATTTGGTGCTCCCTTGTTTTGTTTAGTTGAAGAGTTGAGCCCTTCCCGCTGCCTACGCTGATTAGTTCGTAGGCAGGTGGCTGGACTCACAGACGAAGCGAGAGATTTTCCAAAGCGAGACGTGGACTAGCTCGGCTTTGAGAGACGTATGTTCTGAATTGGATACAGGCGGGCAGTCTTTGGATTGAACAGATGTTCAGTTGATCGGGAATGCATCGAGCGGGTCCAGGGGTAGACCGTAGTGCTCGCGAAGAGCGTTGCGGCACTGGCGCTTCGACTCCTCGGGCATGCTTTCCAACGCTTCGAGAAAAGTTTTGCCCTGAGAATCTCGGCACTGGAACAACGGGACCAGGTGTCCATCAGCATCGCGTGAAACAATCATCGGGACCTCCACCTGCACAAGCCTGCGACACAGTCCAACAGTGCTAGCTTTTGCTTCATGTGCAGTTGTGTCCAAAACAATCCGTACTCGCTCTCCGCGAGAGACTCAAGAAAACTTCTCGGAACTGAGTAGCAATCGCACTGATATTCCATCATAAAACTGCGGAGCTTTTTGCGAGTTAAAATGCGAGCCCCACGCTTCGACAAAACCACAGGCACGCCGCGAGGTGTGTGCTCTACATGCACGCGGCACCGCGAATCTCTTTCGAGGAGGGCTCGGCAATTTTTCTCATCGGCGTTCGGGAAGCGTTCTCGAATTTCTTCTAGCTGTTCGTGGCGACTGCGCGCCTGGTAAACGCCGGCCCATAGCGCGATCACGTTCCTCTGCGAGTTCTGTACGATGAACACACCACTGCGATCATCCAGCATGGGCGTTCCTTTCGTTTAACTTTTTAGGATTTTACGAGGGCAGCTCTGCGTACAGATTCGAGTTGCATAGCCCTGGCAACCATGACTGTGGAAACGCGGTGGGACTTGCGTCGTTTGGACTTGGTATCACGCGGCTTGGGGTTTGGCAGCTTGGAGGACGCCATGTGCCCTATTTGATCCAATGAAAAGCCGAGGCCCGCCCGAGCGGCCCACTGCTGGCGGAGCTCAACATCTTCACCTAGTTTTGCGTACAAGCTGGTGATCGACTCGGGACCGTGGCCCGCCCAATAGCGGATTAAATCTTCGAGCACGGGCACGGACCGAAGATGGCTTACTCGAAAACGCCTAAGGCTATGAAAACCAGGGACGCCGCGTCGAATTGCGCGGGCTCGAAGCACGTATGCATCGAGAGGCTCGGCATTTTCCTGAAACAGAAACTCACCGGCATTGATGCCACTGGCCTCTGCGAACTTTCGGATCGCTTCGTTCAAGTTTGAGTGCAGGTCTACAAAACGTTTCGCCGCCTGGGTCTTAACACGGCCGCGCAACTCCTCGCCCTGATAGATCGACGAACGAACTTTGACCAGGCTCTGATCTGCAAGCCAGGCTGTTTGATCATCGCCATCGATGGGGCCAACACGTAGGGAAAGGCATTCAGAAATTCTCAATCCGGTTCCGGCGAGGACAGCATAGAGCAGCCCTTCCTGCCAGGTCGTTGCAGCTTTGATCGCGGCCTCGATCTGCTCGCTGTTCACAGTCGGCTGCTTCTGAGCCTTCACCTTCCGGGCACCTATCGCTTTGTGATTCCACGTGCGCGGAAACAGGGGCTCCAGAGTCTTGGGATCAACCGCGGGACAGCTTCTTGCGTCTCAACGGATTCTTTTTGTCCACAGATCCAGAGCCTGCACGCGCATTCATCACTCAAGCGATGGCTGAACACGTTTTCAAATTTGATTTGATTTTAGAGTGGATTTTCCAAAAAACAGAAAGACTTCCTAGGTGGAGACATCGACGTAGACATCGCCGTAGATACCGGCGTAGACGTATACGGTAGAGGTGCCGGCCCTCGGTAGGCTCTCAAATTCGAGTAAGCTTGGTCCCTTGTTCCTTCATCAGACGAGCCAAGGCAATCATTTTTCTGAACTCGGACGCAAAGCTTTCCTCAACCGAAATTTCTTTACAGAAGCCTTTCGGATCTATGTCTGCCAGCTCATCGGCGTTTTTTAACACCTGAAAGTGGAACATAGCAGTCTTCTGGTTCGTTCCCACTGCACCATGGACGGCGGCTTTGATTTGTTCGATCATTGATTCACTCCTTCGCCGGCAGCTATGTTTACGATCAATTTGGCAAGTTGACTGGGGTCGCGCGGACGCTTCGCCATGAGCTAAGTATGCCACCACAATTTGGGGGTCTAAGGATGAATGTGAGACACGGCCCGGATTTCTTCGTGTTGGAAGTATTCTAACTTGGATGAGAACTTACTTTACTCATACCCTGTCCAAAGAGCACGATGAGGATGCCGCCGCATGGGCGTACTATCGGCGCAAGGGAAAACATGCTTACGTTCCGTGAAGGTTGGAGCTCATTAAAGGTTGTCCAAGTCAAATAGGAGCTTGGCGCTATGATAAGAAGAAAGAATCCCGCTAATAAGCCCCAAGAGTCCAAGGGTCCAACACCTGGCCAAGCAAGCAAAGGCGATGACTCCGAATCCGATATCGGCAACTCGCCTTCGTCCGGTACGCGGCCCGTTGAATGGCTGCAACTGATAGTAAATGGATTCTTGGCTGTACTTGCTATTTGGGCATTGTGCATTTATGGGGGGCAGCTTGACGTAATGAAGGGAACCTTGACTGAACAGAGCAAGGAGTTTGTCGCCTCCCACCGTCCATGGGCGGGAATTATTAGCATTGATAAAGTCGGTCCACTTGTTTTCGATTTGAATGGAGTCCACGCGCAAATCGACCATAGCATCAAAAATGGTGGCGCTTCTCCGGCTATCAACGCTATCGAGGAAGGAAAGTTGGTTGTGAAGATTTTCACCACCGTCAACCTAAATCCATTTGACCGACTCTCTAACGCCCCTGAGTTTATTTGTAAGCCGGACATTACTGCCATGCTGCATCAGCAAAATATGGGCTTGTTCTTGCTTCCCGGAGACGGGCAACCATTTCCGTCGGGACCGGTGGTTGCCCAGCGCCAAGATATTCCCACGGGCGACACTGTCGAAGTGTTTTGGGTTGGGTGCATTGGCTATTTTGATGACTCCGACAAGCCGCATGGAACCAGTTTCGTTTATCAATATGTTGCGCTCAATGGACAGAAAGCCTTCCCCCCAAAAGGAGCTGTAGAGGGGAAAGTCGAACCTTTTGGCTTAAGCAAAGCTTACTAAGCAACATAACGCCCGCCAGAATCCACATAACCCATTGGACGTAAAGGCACCCTCAAAATAGGACACCACCTTTGTGTTTGACGAATAGATGCCGACTGTGCTACTATATCGTTGGCGACAATGAGGTTAAAAGTCGCGATCTGAACGAGGATGCCGGTCGTCGGGCTCCAACCAGTTCTCGTCTCAGTCGTTCCGTATGACGATATGCGGTGAAGCTCACGGGCAAGCTGCGCACTATAGACGCAGAGGGTAGAGATCCCGTTTGGCGCCTCCCCGGCGTCACTCTTAGAAGCATAAACGATCGGGAACCATCATCCGATGCATATGCCTCTTGGAACCAAACCAAGAGGTGTATTTCGTGGCTTCCAAGACCCCCAAAAACTCCGCGGCCGTAGTTGTCCTTGAATCTCCCCGTCTACATTTGACCATCGATGAAGCTGTGCTCGGGCTTAGCGCGGTAGAGGCGGCGGTATGACGCTCCTCCTAAAATCTGTTACGATGCCCGACGCAACGGTTCGAACGGTTCATCGGAGAGGAAAATCGATGAGTCGCAGAACTGGTCAAAACGGAACGATTGAAGAAAGAAATGGAGCCTGGCGTGGCAGATACCTTATAGATGTTCCGGGGCAAATGGAGCGTCAAAAGCGGTCTGTTGTGCTTGGCTTCAAGAAGGACATGACCAAATCTGAAGCAAAGAGAAAGTTGAAAGAGATCATACGCCAGGAGGGCATCGACCTTCCGGCCTACGTGATCCCGTCAACTGAAAACTTTGCCCAGAGAGTGCAGAGGTGGGAACAGACTTACGTTGCGAAACGGAAGCCTTCTTACCGAGATTTGATTGCGTACCACCTGACTTACCTGCTGCCAAAGTGGGGGAAGAGCCCGGTGGAAGTCATCACGGCTGCGGCGGTCAATGAGTGGGTCGGTGAGCCAGAACTGGCTCATCTCTCGCCGACGACCGTCAAAGGTATAGTGAAGACACTGCAAACTGCTCTTGGAAAGAAGTTTGGAAAAGGTGCGATCTCTTACTCCTCGAAATCTGAGGTGGAAAGCGATCCCCGTTGCTACCTGGTGGAAGAGGTGGAGCAAATCGTCGAAGCTGCCAAAGGGCAATACAAAGTATTGTTCAAACTGGCGGCCGAGATAGGTGCTCGTGCCGGCGAGCTATATGCCTTGACTGTGGACGATCTGTTGTTCCAGCAGAACGTCGTTCGCATCAACAAGAGTATGTATCGCCAAGAGGTCGGCTCACCCAAGACCAGGAACGCAACCCGCTGGGTCAACGTTAAGCCTTACGTTATGGAGATGCTGAAAGATCAATTGAACGGCAGAAAGGAAGGTCTGGTCTTCCAATCAAAGCGGAAGACTCCTCTCGTGAACTGCGTCGTTCTAAATAAGCATCTACACCCGCTGCTTCGCAAACTCGGGCTGGAACGTGGCGGCATGCACGGCTTCCGGCATCACCGCGTCAGCGCACTGGTTATGGCAGGAACACCGATGGTTGTTATCAAGAAGTGGATCGGGCACGGAAGCGAGGAGATGGTGAATCGCTATACTCATCTTCGTCCTAACTTCATGCAAAATGAACTCGAACGATTGCCCGATTACGCTCCTAAATTCGGTACGAAAAGTGCTGAGTTTGACCCAGTTGACCCTCGGGCAGTGGCTGCGGCATGATGTTAAATGTAGTGTTTGCAACACTTCCGGGATCGTCTAATCGGTAGGACATCAGCCTTTGAAGCTGAGTATCGTGGTTCGAGTCCACGTCCCGGAACCAAACTCTTCCCTGCCCTTGGATGTGTTCCGGGGCCTTCCAAATATCCGGGGGCATCACTTAACGAAGATGGCTCGATGGGACTTATCGGCTAACGCTGTCCATTGGCTCCTGCGGAATTCCCAATAATTGTGCGGATGAAATCGGCCTCTTCCTGCCGGTACGGCTGGCCGTCTGTGCGGAAAATCTCGTGAAACCACACCACTGGTTCACGATTCACATAAGGATTCTTCCAGGAATCCCATGGCAAATAAGTCTGGGTTTTACCTGCAACGAGTCCCCAATTGATAGCCGCGACGTGATATTTCTTTGCGACGGGCAGCGTGCCTTGAAACGTGCTGCCATTCCCCCGCGCCATGTATTCCGTGCAAAGAATAGGCCGATGATACTGCTGCAGTGACAAAACTCGTTTCTCAAAAACGTCAGGAGCGTCGTAGTTGTGGAAAGAAACGACATCGGATTGCGCCAACTGTATTTTCTCCATGGGGCCCAGTTTCTCGGGAGTCGACCAATCCCCTTTCCAAACGCCGCTTGTAAGCGGCTGGGACACCCCCGCCTCGCGCGCCCAAGCAAACACCCGCGGCAATAGAGCCAGCACGAGTTCTTCCTTGTTGGGTGGCTCGGAGCTTGCATAACTTCCGTTGTTGGTATTGTCCGGCTCGTTCCAAACGTCCCAGCCGAGAATTCTCTTGTCGTGCGCGAAGGCTCCGACCACTCCTTTTACATAAGCTTCCAATCGGGGATATTGGCTCGGATCCTTGAGCGCTGCGGCTCCGGGACTTTGCAGCCAGCCGGAATTGTGAACGCCGGGCGTCGGCGCATGTTGCTTGCCGAGTTTGGGATTCGGGTCCCAGCAGGAATCGAAGAGCACAAAGAGAGGCCGGATTTTGTGCTTCTGGGCAATGCTCAGGAAGATATCGATTCGTTTTTTGAATCCCGCAGGGTCCCGTTGCCAGAGCAGGTCGTGCAAGAACACGCGCATGGTGTTCAACCCGAGTGATTCCGCCCAACCCAGCTCCGTGTCGATGCGTTGCGGATCGAAGCTCTCTGCTTGCCACATTTCGAGCTCATTGATCGCGGTCGAAGGAATGTAATTGCTGCCAACCAGCCAGGGTTGCTGGGCGTACCAGCCATTCGAGGTCTTTTCTGCCCAACGGGCTGTTTGCGCCAGCGAGCTGGACGCAAACCACAAGGTAACTGCAACGACGGCGACCATACGTTTCATCGTAATCGTTTGTCTCCGTTTCCTCCGGCGATTCACAGCGCTCCGGCTTTTTGCAGATCATTCTTCATTCCCGCCCAGCTCTGCCGTGTGGATTCCTCGGGCGTGGCTGCCCCGCGCCAGTGGGTTTCCAGACTGACGGCAAGATGATAGCCGTCGCGCTTTAGCGCAGCGAACTGACCCGTCCAATCAATGATGCCGCGGCCCATCGCGGCCCAATCATAATTGTTCCCATCCGCTCTTTTCGTGACGTCTTTGCAATGGCAGTGGCCAATGCGTTCTTTCGGGATCAGCGCGTATCCATCTGGAAATACCTTTTCGCCACGCGAGGCAGCATTCCCCGGGTCCCAGTTCAACATGAACGAAGGGGATTTTATTTCAGCGAGAACTTTGGCTGCTTCCGCTGCCGTACCCGTATTGCAGGCCGCTTCATTTTCGAGCAGCAGTGTCACACCCTTCTTCCCTGCCACACCCGCGGCCAAAAGCAACTTCTCATTCATCGCCGCGCGATACGGTGCTGGATCATCGAGCCGCCAAAAATCGAAGCAACGCACTCGTTCGGCCTGGAAGACCTTCGCCAGCTCAAGGCTGCGCTCGAGGACATCATCCTGCTGCTCGAAAGTGAAATCGGCGTTGAATTGCGCGCCCTTGGGGCTGAATGCGGATTTCGGCGCCCCCGGCCAGTCGACCTTGAACAGCGGACTGGCGATGTCGGTGACCCGCAACTTGTATTTTTCGAGGATGCGGCGAGCTTCGGCAACTTCGCTCGCATCGAGATTGAGGATATTCTTGTTCCACATGGCGCGCAGTTCGATCCACTCAAGGCCAAACTCGCGCGCAATCACTTCGCAAGAGCGGCCGAAGTCCTGGCCAATCTCATCGTTGATGACAGCGACACGAAAGGGTGAGCTCATACCGTCAACCCCAGTTTTTCCTCGACATATTTTTTGCTGATGATCGCCGATTCCTTTGGCGCTCGCGCCTTGTCCGGCACGGCGTCGAGCTCGAGAATTCCCCATCCGCGGAAGTTTATTTTACGAAGCGCATCGAGCACCGCCGGAAGATTTACCGAGCCTCGACCGAGTTCGACGAAGCGATAGGATTGTTTCCGATCGGGGCCGCCGGGCAGCCGCTCGACATCCTTCAGGTGCAGAAAAAGCAGCCGGTCGCTGTACTTCTCAACAGCCTTTGCCGGGTCACCGCCACCCTGAAAGTAATGCGCCACATCCAGCTCAAGTTTTGCATAACGAGGATCGACCGCCTCCATGATCTGGTCGACCGCCTCCGGAGTTTCTCCCATCGCTCCCATGTGGTTGTGGTATCCGAGCTGCACTCCCAAATCGACGATGCGCTTGCCCAGTTCCGTCAACAGCACGCCGAGCCTTTTGCAGTCCGCCGGCACGATTGCGCGATCCTTGGGCCGCTCGTCAATCACCTGGAGATACAGCCCTCCCGCATCGCGGAGAAATTTCGCATTGGCTACATGCTTGTCGATTTCCGACGATTCGATCGCCGGGTCGATGCTCAGGTTCCCGCTAGACAGGGCAACCATCTTGAGGTGGTGTTTCTCGAGCACCTCACGCAACGCCGCGCCGCTTCCGAATTCCTGGACGCTGTTGGAACGTATTTGAATTCCCGGAAATCCAACCGCGGCGATGTCCTCGATTGCTTGTCGATCGTTTCCGCCCCAGGTGATGGCGGCGTATCCGATGTGAAGTTCGAACGGCCCCGGAGGAATTGGCGTGTCGAAGTACGACAGGTCGGCCCGACCATACAGGTTTTCTCGAGCCGCCAGCCAGCCGCCGGGAAGAGCCGCCGCGCCAGCCAGCGCACCCATTCCGGCGAGAAATTCGCGGCGAGGATTGCGAGCGTTCATTTGCGTTCCTTTCTTCGTTTTGTATGCAGACAAGATACAGCAATCAGGCGATTGTGAACATTTTTCTCGAAGGGCAAAGTGGCGTTAGAACACACGCTTCGCCACGAACGTTTGCCAGCACTCCGCTCAGACCGTATGATTTCATCGAAGAAGATCTGAACGTTCGTCAAGGAGCAGTTCGAGGTCTTGATGGCCCAGGAAGCGCCGCAAAGTCATCCCCACGTCAACCCCTGGATTATTGCCATCTCCGTGATGCTCAGCACGTTCATGGAAGTGCTGGACACTACAGTCGTCAACGTCTCGCTCCCTCACATTGCTGGCAGCCTCTCCGCCACAGTCGACGAAGCCACCTGGACTCTCACTTCCTATCTCGTCGCCAACGCCATCATTCTACCGCTCACCGGCTGGCTCTCTAATTTCTTTGGCCGCAAGCGCATGCTCATGCTCTCGGTGACCGGTTTTACGATTGCATCCTTTTTGTGCGGCCTCGCTCCCAGCCTTCCTTTTCTGGTTGCATGCCGGATTATCCAGGGCGCGTGCGGCGGCGGTCTGCAGCCCATTTCGCAAGCCATTTTGCTCGAATCCTTTCCACCGGAAGACCGCGGGAAAGCCATGGGCTTCTGGGGACTCGGCATCGTCGTGGCGCCCATGCTCGGCCCTGTCCTCGGCGGATGGCTCACCGACAGCCACTCTTGGCGATGGGTCTTTTACATCAATGTGCCGATCGGCATCGCCTCCATCGTGATGACCTCGCTCTTTATCTTCGATCCATCGTACATCCGGCGCGCTTCTCAGAAAATCGACTACTGGGGCATCGGACTGCTGGCCGTAGGAATTGCCACCCTGCAAATTGTGCTCGATAAGGGCCAGGAGAAAGATTGGTTCAGCACGGATTGGATTACGGCCGTGGCCATCGTCGCCGTTGTTACGCTGATTGCGTTTCTGCTCTATGAGCTTCACATCAAAGATCCCGTCGTCAATCTTCGCGTTTTCAAGGACCGCACCTACTCCACGGGCGTTTTCCTCATGTCCCTGCTCGGGGTCGGCCTTTACGGCACAACGGTGCTGATCCCGCTCATCCTCCAAACGCTCCTCGGCTACCCCGCCATCCGCGCCGGTATAGCCATGGCGCCTCGCGGGCTTGGCTCCTTCATCGCCATGCCCGTCGCCGGAATCATCATGGCCAAATTTGATCCGCGCAAAATGCTGACCGCGGGATTGATTGTGTGCGGGTGGACGCTCTTCCAATTCTCACGCCTCAGTCTCAGCGCGGGCTACTGGGATTTCTTCTGGCCGCAACTGATAATGGGCCTGTCGCTGGGCCTCATTTTCGTCCCCCTTACCACCATCAGCATGGCTCCCATTCGCAAGGAAAACATGGGCAACGCCACCAGTCTCTTCAATCTCGTGCGCAATCTCGGCGGCAGCATCGGCATTTCCGCCGTCAGCACGATGCAAATCCGCTTTCAGCAGCGGAATATCTCCCAACTCGGCGCGCATGTTACTCCGTACAACCCAAGCGCCTTAAATATGATGAACTCGCTTCACGGGATGTTCATGTCCGGCGGCTCGGACAGCCACACTGCTACGTACCAGGCGCGCGCCGCCATGTTTGGCATGGTCCAGCAGCAAGCCAGCATGCTCGCCTACAACAGCATCTTCCTGATATTGGCGGGACTATTCGTCTTGATGTTGCCCTTTATTCTTCTGATGCGCCGACCCCAAGCAAAAGGCGGCCCCATGTCCATGCACTGAAGATCGAACCAGGAGATCCCACGCCCGCCCGATGCGCCCGAGCCTGGCCAGACGCGCGAGACAAAAACGCACGCGCAGTTCTCCGTCTCCGCGGAACGCTATTCCCGCGCGAATTCGCGAATGATGCTGAATTGCTCTCCGCTAAAACGAAGCGCTTCGAAAACCGCGCTTCTGGTGGGTTGTTAGCTACTGTTCTGGATCGTAAGGAATCGGCCCCGTCAGCGGCACTAGAATCTCTTCTGTCGAGACTCCCGATTCCTTCTCCGCAGTCTTATCCAGTTTCCTCTGGACGCGCTTTTCTTCCTTCATTTTGCGCTTTTCCATCCGCTTCATTTCTTTTTGCCGTTTCTGAAATGTCGTAGTCATTGCGTCTCCTCGCAAACGCAGCAGGCGCGGTACGCGCCCTCACTGTCCATCCCCTTCGCGTTCTGTTACCAGCGCGGTTCGCGAGGCTGCCGCGCAGACTCGCGGTAGTCCTCATTCGAAAATCGTTCGCGGCCGCCGCCGCCGCCCTTGCCGCGGCCACCACCGCCTCCGCCCGGCCCGCCAAAATTCCGAGGCCCGCGCGGTGGCCCGCCTTCGCCCTTTGGCCGCGCTTCATTCACTTTCAAATTGCGCCCGCCCAATTCTTTCCCGTCGAGTCCGGCCATGGCCTTGGCCGCTTCCTCATCGTTGGGCATTTCCACAAATGCAAACCCCCGCGCGCGCCCGGTTTCCCGGTCCATCGCCATGTGCACGCGCGTCACTTGCCCAAACGGCGTGAACAAATCGCGAAGCTCGCCTTCGGTGGTCTGAAAACTCATGTTGCCGACAAACAAACTCTTCATCTTGATTCTCCCTGAACTCTTCGAAGCACCATGAGTGCAGGATCTCGGCAAGCTTGCGCTCCCCGGACGCTACGTTACACTGGCCTGAAATTGGCTGAATTCAGTGGAGGGAGGGCCAAAAAGCGCGCCCTACAGGGAGTTCAGGCAACCCTACTTCGGGAGTCTACAGCAAAGACAATAACACATTTGGCTTCCAAAACCTTCAATCTGATTTTAAACCAACCGCCGCCAACCTGGCGCCAATTCCCTTCTAAGCCTTCAAGACTTCTCCCACCGCTCTCCAAGCTTGGTCGATGGCCTCATTGGTGTACGCGTTGGCACCCGCATCCGAATTCGCAATCGCAATTTTGCCGAACGGCTTCCGTCCGATCACCCACGGTTTCTCTTCCTCTTTCCAATCCGGATCAAAGAGCGAGTTCGGCGAGTACGCATATCCATGCGCCCAGCGATTCACCGTAATCCCCTCGATGTCCCGCGCCGGATCAAATCCTGCGCCACCAAGCATTCTCCCCAGCTGATCCCGGATGTTCTGTTCGAATTTCGAAAACGGCGTGTTCATCAATTCTATTCGTCCCATGCGATATTGATCCCGCATCGGCAGCCCCGGGTTGCACGGTGTGCGCAGCATAAAGAGCACCATCGGCTCCTCGGGCGTGCGGGGGCACGCATATTCACCGATGCTCACGGGAAAATCGAGCGCCGTGTAGGTGTGATATCCCCCCGGTGCAACGATCTGATGCAGGCCCAGCTTCGCAAAGGAAGTCCAATTCCTCAGCGCCACATGCGTGTACACCAGCGGCGTCTTCACAAGATACGACAGTGCTTCCTTCTGCTTCTGCGGCAGTTCGGGGCAAAGGTACGGAATCATCCCGTTGTAGCAGGCCAGTATGCAATTCTTCGCTTTGACGGACTGCAACTTCTTTCCCCGCATATAGGCAATTTCTACCGTCTTCGCCCCTGCCCCAGCTCCGTCGCTCGCCCCGGCATGCTGTACGTGGACTACCGTGCTGTTCAACCGGATGCGCACCGCGGCACCATCCGCATCCAGCTTGCTGTAATCCGCGCGCGCCGTCACAACATCATCCATCGACTTCCCGGGCATGGCGACCGGAATCAACGCGCGCACAAGCAGCCGCGCCACCGACGCATTGCCATCCGGAAAATGAAAAATGTAGGGCTCTTCCTTCTCGTGCTCGCCAAGATCCAATCCGTCAAAACCGGGATAAGTAAACGATTCGTAGTCGTCGCCCGATTCGAAACACCCCAGCGCAGAAACCGCGTCAATCCCCACTCCGTACAAATCATGCGGAAACGTCTGAAAAAACGGCAGCGTCTCCGGATGCACCCTGCAGAAATTCGTCAGATAATCCGCATAGCTAATCTTCGCGAGCCTAGCGCGCTTCTCTTCCCTCGAGAGCCCCGGAAGGTAATCCACCTTCTCGGTATAAACACGCGCGATCTCGCGCCTCGCCACGTCTGAAAGCGGCGCCTTTGCCAAAAACTCCGGCCAGGGCGTAGCGTTCATCCCCGCAATCAACCGGTCTTCGCCAAACGTCTCCTTGTCAAAGAAGGCCCCCGTCCCTAACTTCGCATAGAGCGTCCGGTCGTAATCCTTGTAAAAGCGCTCCGTCTCTATCCCAATCTCTCTAATCAGTGACCTGGCCACATCGCTGTATTTCCCCGGACTTTCAATCGACTGCGTTCCCCCATAACTCAACACCATCCGGTTTCCCGCGCGAAATTCATTTCGCTTCGCATGCCCGCCAAAATCATCATGATTATCGAGAATCAAAATCCGCGCGTCGCGTCCGGCGCTCTTCCTGTAAAAATACGCCGCCGCAAGACCGCTGATCCCGCCGCCCACCACAACCAGATCGTAAGACTCGCCCGTCTTTGCTGCCGCACCATCTGTCTCCCAGCTCCCTCCATCCCGCAACCGGTGCGCAAACGTAAACGTCCCATCATGATTCCCGCGCATCCCCATCAGAGCCGGCGGATAGTACCCAGCCGCCTTCTCCGGCGCAAAGTCATCAAGCGCCGCGGCCAAAAGCGACTCCGCCCCAAGTAACCCGCCAACGCCAACAGCCACGCCATTCAAAAAATAGCGCCGAGTAATGGCGCGCCCCATCCCCAAATCGCGGTCTTTTTTTTCTTCACTCATGTCCGGGATTGTAACGCAGACAGAGGTCTCTGTGCCCCGATTGACCCCTCGGTTCCCTGAGAGAATGTTTTTTTCTTTGTGTTTTGATTCTGAAACTTACAGTTCCCGCAAAGCCGTAGCCACAGGCAACCTCGCCGCTCGAATCGCCGGAAACAACCCGCCCAGCACCCCCATCGCCAGCGCGAACACAACACCCATCACAAGCAGGTCCGGTGTAATCCTAAACGCGAACGCGAGATTGGAGAAAGTCTGAAAATTGATGGTGCTTGTCGTCAAGCCGTTCAGCTTGAGAACAGCCAAGCAACCCAACACACCGCCAACAAAAGAAATCAAAAGCGCCTCAAGCAGAAACGAGAAAACCACGGAAGGCCCGCCAAATCCAAGAGCGCGCATGGTGGCAATTTCCCGGCCTCGGTCCGCGACAGCCGAATACATGGTGTTCAGCGCACCGAAGACCGCCCCCACCGCCATGATCAGAGCGACGAACCCCCCGAGACGCGTAATCAGCGTGGTCATACTCGTGGATTGTTTGGCGTAGTAATCAATTTCGCGCATGACGTCCACATTCAGCCGCGGGTCCGTGGTAACCGAGTCCTTCAATTGGCTCAAAGCCTCGGGCGAGGTGAGGTGCACGGTGACGGATTGAAAATTCGTTTCGGGGCGATTGTAGGCCGCGGAGAGAAGGTGCGAATCGGCCCAAACCTCGGAATCGAAGGAGCTGCTGCCGGCGTCAAAAATCCCCACAACCTGCCAGTGTACGTTGCCCAATGCAATGGTCTTTCCCAGCGTCAACCCGGAGTACGTGGTGCTGGCATTCTTGCCCACCACCACTTCAGCGAGCCCGCCCTTGAACATGCGGCCCTGCACAATCTTCACTTGCTTGCGTATCTCCAACACGTTCGGCGAAACGCCGCGAAGCTCCACATTGGCGTCCGTGCCCGTCGAGAGCAGCGGAATCGGCGCCATGAGCACGGCTTCCGGAGTGACCAAAGGGCCGGCGGTTCCCCGCGCAATTCCAGGAGCGTCTTGAATGATCTTCACCGAGTCCAGAGGAACCCCGCTGGTCATTTCCGATGTAGCACCGGCGCGAACGATTAGCGCATTATCCTCCGAGCCCGAGGCTACTAGCGTGGCATGGAAGCCGCGCGCAAGCGACAGCATCGCCACAAAAACTCCCACGGTCCCCGCAATCCCCAGCACCGCAACGATCGTCGATGTCCAGCGTGCTCTTACGCTGCGAATGTTGTAGACAATCGGAATTGCCATCTCAAACCCTCCGCAAAGCATTCACAACGCGCATGCGCATCGCGCTTATGCCGGGGAGCAGTCCGCTGACTACACCGACAAAAACAGCAAACACCAGGCCAAGGGACAGCATTGTTTTTGACAGAAGCAGTGGAGGCAGCAGCCCCGTGACTGCGGCGCTAATCACCGGAATGGCCACCCATGCGAGTAAGAGGCCCAGGAGGCCTCCGAAGAGCGCAATCACCGTCGATTCGGCAAGAACAAGAAAGAGGATCGTACCATCCGTTACTCCGATGGCTTTTAAGACCGCCAGCTCGCCAGTACGTTCGCGGACCGAAATGGCCATCGTGTTTCCTGTAACCAGAAGCAGAGTAAAAAAGACCACGCTCCCGATCGTTAAAATCAGGAATTCGATATTTCCAAACTGTTTGGCAAACCCCGCCGCAAAGGCCGACTCGGTCTCGGTCTTGGTTTCGTAAGAGGAATTGGCGAACTTCGCGTCGATAGTCTTCGCGACGCGCACGGCGTCGTCCGGGCTATCGAGTTTGAGGATGTACCATCCCGCGGTGCTCTTGACGACGGCAGGAACATTCTCATCGAAGTTTTTCCACTGCAGCCAGAACTGGCCCTGGTCGCCATCCGCCTTCGCCGTGTGATAGATGCCGTCCAGATTGAATTCCCACGTTTTCGTCGGACCGTAAAGAGAATTCTTGATAGGGATGCGGTCTCCTACCTTCCAGCCAAATCGCTTCGCTGTGGTCGCTCCGGCAATCGCACCTTGCTGGTCCTTCACGAAAGTATTCCATTGATCATCGGGTACGATGAATTCCGGATACACTTTGCGGTGGTTTTCGACGTCAATGACGAACTGTGGAAAGAAGTTTTTTTCCTCCTGATAAACCCCGCCGAACCAGTGATCGTGCGTCACAAACTTCACCCCGGGAATCGCCCGCACCTGATCGTCATACGATATCGGCATCGTTTGGATCAGCCCAATGCGGTTGACGATCACCAGGCGGTCTGCCCCGGCAATGTCAATTCCGCGGCTGAACGCGCTGTTCACCACCGCCAGGAACGTGAAAAGCACCAGCGCAATCGCGAACGATCCGATGGTTAGGGTCAAGCGTACTTTTTTTCGGAAAAGATTGGCGAAGATCAGCGAGCGGAATTTCATGCCACGCCCCCGGCTACCACCCCTTGCTCGAGCTTGGAAGCCTCCACGAGCACACCCTTGTCGAGATGCAGCGTGGTGTGCGCTCGTGCCGCCACAACCGCGTCGTGTGTCACCATCAGCACGGTTTTGCCATGATTCGCTACAAGCTCCTCAATCAGGGCCATGATTTCGTCCGCGCTCTTCCGGTCCAGGTCGCCCGTGGGCTCGTCGCAGAGCAGAAAGGTCGGGTCGGAGACAATCGCGCGCGCAATGGTCACGCGCTGCTCCTGTCCGCCGGAAAGTTGCCGTGGATAATGGTTCATGCGATTCGTCAACCCCACCACATTCAGCGCGGTTTCCACATGCTTGCGCCGCTCGGCTTTTGAAAGTTTTGTCAGCAGCAGTGGCAGCTCCACATTCTGAAACGCCGTCAGCACAGGAATCAGGTTGTACATCTGAAAGATGAACCCGACATGCCGCGCGCGCCACTGCGTTAACTTGCTCCCGGACATGTGCGTGATTTCGTCGCCGTCGACCGTAATGCTGCCTTGTGACGGCACGTCCAGCCCGCCAAGCAGATTCAGCAACGTGGTTTTCCCCGAGCCGCTCGGCCCCATGAATCCCACGAAGTCGCCCTTGTCCACATCCAGATTGAGCCGTTGCAACACCTGGATCTCTTCCCCGCCGCGGCGGTAGGTCTTTGTCAGCCCGCGCACTTGAATCAGGCTCTTCCCGCTTCCCTGGCCATCCACTCGAATCATTTTCGCCGCTCCTGTTTCCGATTACCTGTTTTTTCGCCCTACTTCTTAATCTGGACAGTCTGCCCGTCTTGCATATTGGCAGGCCCCTTCACGACCACCGCGTCACCAGCCACGATCCCCGACAAAATCTCCGTCTGCGTTCCCTGTGCCTTTCCCACGGCCACCGCCCGCCGTTCGAGCTTCTCGTTTTTCACCAGGAACACAATCTTTTTTCCCCCGTCGTCGTGCAACGCGTCATTCGGAAGCAAAGCCGCCACCACCGGCGCGCTCGCATCGGCCTTCTTCACCGGTTCGTCGCTCAAAAACGTCACCTTAATCCCCATGTCCGGCAAAATCCGCGGATCCAGCTTGTCGAACGATATGCGCACCTTTACGGTCGCCTTCTGCCGGTCCGCCGTCGGAATCACCGTCCGCACATGACTCGGAATCTCCCAATCCGGATACGCATCCAGGATCGCCGTCACCTTCTGCCGATCTTTCACCCGCGCAATGTAAGACTCATTCACGTCCACTTCAATTTCGTTCGAATTCATGTCCACAATCGTGGCAATGCCCGTCCGCGTAAATCCTCCGCCCGCGGAAACCGGCGACACCATCTCGCCGACTTGCGCATCCTTCGAAACCACGATCCCGTCGTACGGCGCGGTAATCACGCAATTGTCCACCGCCTGCTGCGCCTCGCGAATCCGCATTTCGGATGCTTGCACTTGCTGCTTCGCCAGATTGATTTTAGCCTTCAGGCTGTCCACGTTCGTGCTGGCGCTGTCCAGTTGCTCCTGCGTCTGTACACCGGCCTGCTGCAATTGCTCGGCCCGTCGCAATTCGATTTGCGAGAACTTGAGTTGTACTTGAAAATCCGCAATCGCCGCCTGCGACGAATCCCGGTCCGCTTTCGCGGAATCCAGCGCTTTCTTCACGTCGGAATCATCCAGTGTCGCGAGCAACTGACCCGCGTGTACGCGTGTCCCTTCATCGAAAAACACGCCCGTAACCCGTCCCGTAATTTTCGCCGCAATCGTGGCCCTTCGCCGCGGCGTGACGTACCCGCTCGCGTTCAGGATCGCCGAGCGCCCTCCGATGTCCGGTTTCTGGGCCGTTACCACTTCCACGACGGGTGTCTGGTTCCGAAATGCGTACGCGAGCCCCGCGATGATGACTACTGCCCCGAGCACCGCCGACGCATAGCTCAGGAGCTTCCCGGCCTTCCCGCCCGAGCGATGACTGTCATGGATCCGCAGCGAGCTCAAATCCGACTTTGGATGTATTTCCGTTGTCGCCATCAATGCCCTGCTCTCCCTGACAGACGCCCTTCACCTGCATCTACGCATTGTCATTTCGAAAAATTACAGGCCAGACCTGGTTTTCTGCTCTTCATTCTACCCCGCTTTGCAGCTTGCCGGCCGTTTCCCGAAAAGAGCCCGATGTTTTCCGTACGTTTTTGCTCTTGTGGCCGAATCTGTCACTCACCGCTTTGCGCTCTGCCGTCCTTCGGGTATACTCTTTCTGTCGCTAATTATCTTAGTTCGTGAGATAATTAGCTGTCAAGATAAAATGAGCCGCATCAGACTGGACAAATTCTGCAAGCCGGCCGCGGGCGGCAAACGCAACGCCCTGATCGTCCGCGTGGGCATGGAACTCGGCCGCGAACTCAGCACTACTTCCATCTTCTTCCATCAGGCTATCGCCACGAAGTTGGGCATCAATGTTACTGATACCAGATGCTTTGAACTGATGTCCCGTTATGCCCGGGGGCCCCTTACCGCGGGAGACATCGCTCGCGCTTCCGGTCTCACGACCGGCGCCGTCACCGGTATCCTCGACCGTCTTGAGAAAGCCGGCCTCGTCGAACGCTTCCGCGATGCCAGCGACCGCCGCAAAGTCCTTGTCCGTCCCTGTCTGGAAGCCCTCCAACGCGTCGCCCGCCTCTATGAAGGCCTCGCCGCTGCCTCCCTCAAACACGCCTCCGGCTATTCGACCAAGGACCTTGAACTGGTTCAGGACTACCTCGAGGGCAGCCTCAAAATACTCCGCGAACAGGCCGCTAAGTTCTGCTAGCCGCTTCTACCCCCCAAACCCTCCGATTTGCCGCCCCTTCCAGCCTAAAACGCCCGAACCTCCCGGAACGCTACGCAACTCCACAGAAATCAAAAATTGCGTCCACCGCCCTTGACAGAAAGCGTCCGGTCGGCTACACTGGCAGTTAGTTTGGTTTGTGCTTTTTCCCTATAGCGCCAGCGTTCCGCTGGCGTTTTTTGCTTTAAAATCCAGCTGTTCCCAGAAACAGGCTTGCTCGAGTCTCAGAGTACCGGCCTTCCCCGGCGGGGCTACCCAATCCCTCATGACTCATCCTGTTCAGAAACGAGACGGAAAATCCCATTTCCGGACGATTGCTCCTGCAAATAACTTGATGTACTCGCCATAAGGACAAGCTTTTGAATGATCTAGTGGCGTATATTCCGAGGAACGCGGGGTGCCAGCACATATCCGCTTATTGGAGCGCACAAACATGTTCAATTTCTGGAGAGACATCCAATACGCTTTCCGCACGCTGACGAAGAACCCCGGCTTCGCCATCGTCGGCATCGTCACCCTAGCCCTCGGCATGGCCGTCAACACCACCCTTTTCAGCGTGATCAACGGCTTCCTGCTTCGCCCGCTCCCTGTCCCGCATCCCGAGCAGATTACCGTTCTCTCCCTTAAGCAAGCCGGTCTACCCGGAAATTACCGTTTTTCCATCCCCGACTACGAGGATCTGCGCGATCAGGCCGACGCTTTCAGCGATTTGTTAGCCTTCAAGGTAACCCTGGCCACGGTCGCCCTGGAGAAAAAGGCCGACCATTGCATCATCAGTCGTGTCTCCGGTAACTACTTTTCTTCTCTTGGAATTAGTCCGGCCTACGGACGTCTGATTCTTCCGACCGAAGGCCGCACGCCGGGCGCCGATCCAGTTATGGTTCTGGGATATTCCTATTGGCGCAAACGGTTCGGCGCAGATCCAAACGTTGCCGGCAAAAAGGTGGAGGTGAACGGCAATCCCTTTACGGTGATCGGGGTGGCACCCCGCGAATTTCATGGCACGTACTCGGTCCTCGATATGGACGCATTCATTCCTCTCAGTGCCGAGCTAGGCGAAGATCCCGACAATCCCATCCAGAAAGTCTGGGCCAGCCGAGGCTTTCGGACCCTCACCCTCATGGGCCGCCTTAAGCCCGGCGTCACCCTAAAGCAGGCCGAAGCCACCCTCAACGTCGTTTCGAACCGCATCGCGGAGGCGCATCCCGACACGGAAAAAGGCCTCTCCGTCCTGATCTATCCGGAAAAGCTAGCCCGTCCCGAACCCGACCCGGAGAATCCCATTCCCGTTGCCGCCATCGCTTTCATGGCTCTTGCAAGTCTCGTGCTTCTGGTTGCGTGCTTCAATATCGCAAACGTCCTGCTCGTCCGCGCCACGATACGCCAGCGCGAAATGGCTATTCGCGCCGCTCTTGGTGCCGGACAAGGACGTCTTGTCCGGCAATATCTCACCGAGAGTCTCTTGCTCTCCTTTCTGGGCGGTGGCGCCGGCTTGCTTCTTGGCTCCTGGGCCGCCGGCATACTCGGCTCCCTGCGTCTCGGAACCGATCTGCCCGTGCACTTTGATTTTCATTCGGATGGTCGCGTCTACTTCTTCTCTCTCGCGGCCGTTCTGCTGACCGGCCTGGTGGTGGGGATTATGCCCGCCCTTCGCGCCGCACGCACCAATGTCATCACCGTGCTCCACGAAGGCGGACGCGGGTCGTCCTCAGGCCCTCGCCGCCAATTTGCCAGGAACAGCCTGGTGGTGGCACAGGTTGCGGGATCGCTGGTGCTGCTGATTGTCGCTGGTCTTTTTATTCGCAGTCTGGGTAAAGCGCAAGAAATCAAGCTTGGATTCAATCCCGATCACGTTCTTAATCTCTCCGTGGATGTGGAACAAGTCGGTTACGAAGAGCCCCGTGGCCGCGAATTCTTCCACGAGATCGAAAGCCGCATTCAGGCTATGCCGGGCGTCGTGTCTGTCGCGCAGGCCTTTTCAACTCCGCTCGGCTATATCAGCTCTGGCGATCGCGTGTGGATCGAGAGTCATCCGCTCGAAGCCGGCCAGCAACCAGCCGAACTCGGCTACAATCTGGTCTCGCCAAGTTATCTCGACACGCTGCAAATTCCACTGCTTCGCGGCCGCAGATTTACCGTGTCCGATAGTGAAAAAGCTCCTGCTGTGGCTATCGTCAATCAGAACATGGCCAAGAAGTTCTGGCCTGGCGAGGACGCTCTGGGCAAGCGCTTAAGTACGAAGGGCCCCAAGGGACCCTTCATCGAGGTCGTGGGTATCGTCCAGGACGGAAAATACCAAAACATTGGCGAAGACCCGCAGCCTTACTTCTACGAGCCGCTGGATCAGAGTTATAATTCCCTTCGCACCATTCACGTGCGGACCTCCGTGCCTCCGGAAACCCTGGCTCTTCTCCTCGAATCGCAAATCCACGAGCTCGCTCCCGACCTAGCCATTACGCAAGTGCAGACGATGAGGGAATCTCTGCAAGGCGCAAACGGTTTTTTCTTTTTTCGTTTTGGCGCGCAGCTGGCGTCGACGATGGGGTTTCTCGGCCTGGTTCTCGCCGTCGTCGGAATTTATAGCGTGGTCTCCTATGCCGCGACGCAACGCACGCAGGAGATCGGCATTCGCATCGCTATGGGTGCTACCTCTCGCGACATCCTGAAAATGGTTTTGCGCCAGGGATTAGGCGTGGTTGGCATCGGCCTGGCACTTGGCTTGATGATCGCGCTGGCTGGCACGCGCGTAATCAGCGGCCTCTTTATGGGAGTCAAAGCCACTGACCCGCTCACGTTTACACTGGTGCTCCTGCTGCTCACGGGGATCGCGCTCTTCGCTTGCTGGATTCCCGCACGCCGCGCCACCCGTATCGATCCTCTGGTCGCCCTGCGCCACGAGTAATTGTCTGGGGCCCAAGGCCGGCCTCGAAGGATTTGCTTCCGCGCACCCATCGGTGCGCTTGCCCCCGAATCAGCCCCGACGAACGTGTATTCGTCAGCAGCCCGCAATCCTTGGGACGTGAGCATTCCTTCCTGCTCTGCTGTTCGGGTTCTCGCTCGGGGCCAGGGAAAATCCCTCATCTCCCGTTGCACCGGTGGAACCATCGCCCCAATTTCTGTGCCGGAGCCCTAGACTTCCGGTTAACCTTGTTTTAAGTACCGCTTCCCTCGATGAGTGTTTATCGTGTCCTACGAACACCTGCGCCGCAGCAGCCGCATTCCGAAAGAGGTCGCTATCCTTTTGACCGGAAGCGATATGGATGGCAGAGGCTTCTCGGAAATGACCAAGACGGTGCTTCTGAGCCGACACGGCGCCGGGATTATCTCCACTTATAAGCTCTCCGCCGAGCAAGAGATCATCATTCGCTATCTCGATACAAACAAGGAAGCCGTCGTGCGTGTGGTCGGACGCATCGGCTCGGAAGGCGAGATTTACACCTACGGCGTGGCCTTTGTGGACCCTTCCAACATCGATTTTTGGGACATCGACTTTGCCCCCATTTCCGAGCGGGAAAAGGAGTCTCGCCGCATGCTCCTGGAATGCGGCAACTGCAAAGCGCAGGAAACTGTGGAGCAGAGCGACGTCGAATCCGACGTTTTCCTGATCAATGAGGGGATTGTCCGGTATTGCAAGCAGTGTGGAGATTCGACCCTGTGGAAGCGCTCATCGGAAGTTCCCGAAGAGCAACCCGTCCTGGTCGCCGCCGGACAGAACGCCGCTGAATCCTTGCTTGCCGAAGCTCCCGCGGCCCCGGCCAAGCCAGTTCCCCCGACTGTGCAGACTCCTTCGATCTTGCAAGCTTCTCCGATCTCCGAAACTCCCTCGGCCTACGCCTCACCTGCTGACCGCAAGCCCGCTGCCCCCCTCGACAACCGACGCAAGCACCCTCGCACCAAGGTCAGTTACAAGGCTTCCATTCGCCGCCCCGGTTTTACCGACGACATCGTCACCTGCGAAGACATGTCGAAAGGCGGCCTGTGTTTCAGGAGCCGCAAAAAGTACTTTGAAGGGACGGACGTCGAGGTGGCTGTCCCGTACTCTCCGGGCGGCAACGACATCTATGTCCCTGCGCAAATCGCCTGGGTGGTCGAGATCACCAAAGACAAGCTCTATAAGTGTGGTGCCGCTTACCGCCGCACCTCCCGAGCCTCCTAAACTCCCCGAAAGACCCTGTGAACTAGAGCAGTCCGAAAAAGCACAAAAAGGACTTGACAGATTATACTGTGTCACATACAGTGTGTGCCGTACACTATATGTCGCCCGGTACAGCAAACCACGATCTTTTCGAAAACCTGCGGCTCGAGCTACGCCGGGGCTCGCTCATTCTGGCCGTCCTGGCATCTCTTGAAACCGAGCAATACGGCTACACCCTCCGTAAAGCGCTCACCGACCACGGCATGCCCATCGACGAAGGCACCCTGTACCCCTTGCTACGACGGCTCGAGACGCAGGGGTTACTGGTCAGCGAGTGGCGTGAAGAGGAGAAGCGCAACAAGCGGTTTTACCGGCTTTCCGAAGCTGGAAAAACCATCTTCCGGCAATTGCTCGCCGAGTGGAAGAGCATGAATTCCTCTTTGAACGGGATCCTTTAGGAGCGCGTGATGGACATTCTGGAAAGCTATCTAGGAGCTGTGAAACGCTGCCTGCCGCGAGCGCAAAGCGACGACATCATCAAAGAACTCTCGGACGATCTTCGCTCACAAATCGAAGAGCAACAATCGGCGCTTGGCCGCCCATTCAGCGACCAAGAGATGATGGCTTTTTTCAAGCAGCACGGCGACCCGATGACCGTAGCGCGTCGTTACCGACAGGATCATCGCAGTTTGTCTCTCGGGTGGGAATTGATCGGGCCTGAACTTTTTCCGATGTACTTAATCTTTTTGTCGTTCAACCTGACGCTCACGATCGCAGCAGTTGTGGTCGTCTCGCTGATCATTCACGTTCCCATCACGTTCAATGCTTTCCTCGTTCCGGTCTTGGCGCAGATTATCTGCCTTACGGCGGTTTTCACGATTTTGAATCTTATCCGGCGAAAATATCCGCAGCCGTGGTACTACCCGCCAGCAGAACTTGCTCCGATGATCCCGGTCAGCCGGGGGTATTCGCTCGCCGGGCTGATCATGTGGGCCACGGTGGCCTTCTGGTGGATTGCCGTGCCGCACTTTCCGAAATTGATTTTGGGATCGGGGGCGGCATATTTGAAGCTTGCTCCCACTTGGCACCGGTTTTACGTGCCGGTACTTCTACTGGTGCTGGCCTCGATTTCACAGCGGGTTGTGAACCTCTTACAGCCGACTTGGACCTGGGCGGTACCGGTGATGCGCATGCTTGTCAACGCTGCGGCCGTGCCGATTTTGTGCGTGCTGATGTTCAGGAGCCATACCTTGGTCGTGCTGGCCGAGGGAATCCAGAGCACTCCGCATTACGAGCAACTTGTTGAAAACTTCAACGGCCTGATTCGCTGGGGCATTCTCGGGCCATGGCTGTGGATGTACGCGGGGGTCAGCGCCATCGTTTACGCATGGTACAGCGTGCCGCACTTGCGGCGGCTATTCCGCCACACGCGCACAGAGACATCTTCGGCCGTCTCTTAGCCCGGGAGCGCTCCTTCGAGAGGATCAAAGATCATGAAGACACTTTTCTTGCTTCTTGACTTGTTGACGGACAGCGATGCGATTCGAAACATTGTCCATTCCTGTCTCACCGCGGCTGTGGTCAGTGTTGCTGTTCTCCTCTTGCTGGGCGCTTACCAGCTGCTTCGGCGTTCTTGCACGCGTCCGAGGGCCGTGACGTCGTCACGCAGCTGAGGAATTTTCGGAAAGTTTGGAGGAAAATCATGGGCCACGGATTCTGGGCTGAGCTTTCGGGCGTGAAAAAACGTTTCGGAAAAATCGTGGCGCTGGACGGTCTTGACTTGCAGGTGCGGCCGGGCGAACTCTTTTCCGTGCTCGGCCCAAATGGCGCGGGCAAATCCACCGCTGTTTCACTCATGCTCGGACTGCTGCGGCCGGATTCCGGCGCGGCGCGGCTCTTTGGCAAGCCTCCCTTGCTCGTAGAACCACGGCGCCAGGTCGGCGTGATGATGCAGGAAGTGACTCTCGCGCCGGAGCTTCGCGTCGACGAACATGTCGCTCTCGTCGCCAGCTACTATCCCCGTCCGTTCACGCCCGAGGAAGCCATGGAGATAACCAACATTTCGCCCCTGGCAGCCCGGCCATACGGAAAGCTCTCCGCTGGGCAAAAGCGCCAGGTGCAGTTCACCATGGCGGTCTGCGGACGCCCAAAACTTCTCTTCCTTGATGAGCCCAGTGTGGGGCTTGACGTGCGCGCCCGCGAAACGATGTGGGCCACGCTGCGTCAACTGGTGCGCAACGGCTCTTCCATTGTGCTCACGACCCACTATCTCGAAGAAGCGGAATCGCTCTCCAATCGCGTCGCGGTTCTCAACAAAGGCCGCCTAATCGCTTCAGGCACTGTCAATGAGATTCGCGCGCTCGTTGTTCGTAAACACATCAGCTGTTCCACAACACTGGACGCCGGTCAGATTTCCGGGTGGCCGGAGGTCGAGAGCGTCACACGCGATCAGCAGCGCCTGCTGATCAGTACGAGCAACTCCGAAGCGGTCGTCCGCCGCTTGCTGGCCGCCGATGCGGATCTTCAGGAGCTCGAAGTCCGCCGCGCCGGGCTTGCCGAGGCCTTTACAGAACTCACGCAGGAGGCTGCCTGATGAATGTCACTTCGTTCGAAAATCCCAACTCGTTAGAAACTCCAGAGCGGTTCGATCCTTCTGGCGATTCGCCTCTCGCGGACGTGATGACCTCTGCCCGGCTGTTGCGCGCCTATCTCACCGAAGCCCGATTCGAATCCCTGCGCATGTTTCGCGTGCTCGGTTTCTCCCTGCCGTTTTTGTTTCTTCCGGTAGCCCTGTACCTGCTATTCGGAGTTGTCCTGTTCGGAGATGCGGTTCGAAACGACCCGTCCACAGGAAAGTTTCTCTTCGCCGCGTTCGCCGTATTCGGCGTAATGGGCCCGGGAATGTTTGGCTTCGGCGCCACCATCGCCACGGAGCGCGAACAAGGACTTCTCACGCTCAAGCGCGCCTTGCCCGCGCCAGCCGGCTCTTACCTGCTTGCAAAACTGCTCATGACCATGCTCTTCGCATTGATCACAATGGCCACAATGATCTCTGCGGCTCTGTTGCTCGGGCATTTACCGCTGACCTTTGCTCAATGCGCTCGCGTCACGGCGATCAATATCCTGGGGTCTCTGCCCTTCTGCGCCATCGGTTTGTTCATTGGTACGCGCGCCTCCGGCAAAGCGGCCATCGCGTTCGTGAACCTCATCTACGTGCCGATGATGCACGTTTCCGGTCTCTTCTACCCGCTGCCAAAGTTTCTGCGGACAATATCCCCCCTTTGGCCGAGCTATCATCTGCAACAGCTGGTCTTTGCCGCTCTGGGAATGACTTTCTATGGGAAGTCCGCTGTGCACCTGGCGGTTCTCGGCGGCGTCACAGTGTTTCTCACGGCGCTCTCGATCCGCAGGCTCGCCCGCGTCGGCTGAGGTAGCATCGTCTCTTGGAGTCTTATCGCGCAGGGGTTCGCGTACAATGGAGCGATGGCCATATCTGAACCCTGCCAAAACAAGCGCTGCGCGTTCCTGCTGACGGCTTTCTTCGTATTTGTCTCGCAAGTTCCCGCCCGAACCCAGGAGCCGCAAGGCGTCATTCGCGTCGGCGTGAACCTGGTATTGCTCGACGCAACCGTCAAGAACAAGTCTGGCCAAATCATGGCCGACCTGAAAAAAGAAGACTTCGAAGTTCGCGAGGATGGCGCCGCGCAAAAACTGGATGTCTTCAGCCGAGACGAGCTGCCCCTCGAAGTCGCCCTGGTTCTGGATCTAAGCGATTCGATTGGGCCATTCCTCGGCCCCCTGCGTGACGCGGCGACCACCGCGCTGGCGGCGCTTAAATCCGACGATGAAGTCGCGCTTTTTACCTTTTCGACGGAAGCCCAATTGCGCGTGCCCTTCACCAAGGACAAAACCGAGATTGCCAGGCAGATCAGCTCGTTTCACGCGGGCGGCGCCACGAATATCAATGATGGCATCTTTATCGCGAGCGAAAATCTTCTGAAGACTCCGCCGAAGGGCCGCCGTGTGATTATTTTGATTAGCGATGACGTGGGTACCGACGCCGGCGGGCAGGGTACGCGCGACATCGTCACGGAAGCTATCGCCGCGGATGCCGTCCTCTACAATCTCAAAATTCCCGGCTACAACCCGCCGCAAACTCTCCTCTACGCCAGCATGGTTCCGGGCCTGGTTAACATTCGCAGGGTGATGGACCAAACGGGAGGAGAACTCTTCGACGTCCAAGACGTCGCACATCTGGATCCCGTCTTCCGCGCCTTGATTCAGCGCATCAAGACGCGTTACACGCTGGGCTACTACACGAACGCCAGCGCAGCGCTCGGCAAGCCGCACAAACTCGATGTTCGCCTGGTTTCTTCGTTCGGAAAAAAGGGCAAAGACTACGTAGTCCTGTCGAAAAACGGCTTCTACGTTCACTAAGAACTGCCTGAGCGGCTCGCAGCGCAAGGTCTCTAACTCCATGGCAAAGCGCAGACTGGGGATAGCGTGGATTGCGGCGCTTCATGCCAGGGGATGTATTCGTCGGGACCCCGTTCCGCACGCATATTGTCGCGCGTTATTGTGGAGCAGCGGCTTGGCCGGGGCCGCAGATTCGCGGAAGTTTCGAGGCCCACGCTGGGAGCGGGCGCATTGAGAGTATCTGCCGGGGAAAGGAATCTTCTGAGCGCTTCTTGGGATCTTCACGGTTCTCAACGTTCAGCGCTTGACTGCCGGGCGTGAGACGGCGCGCACCTTTTCCTGGAGCGGTATCCGTGGTGGCCGCGGGGCGGAACGAACCTCAATCGGAAAGGCCGAAGCGGGTGCGCATTTCGCGGCGGCCGGCTCCGGTGATGGCTAGAGCTCTGCTGTCGAGTTCCTGCACCACCCATTTTCGTTTCAACGCCACATTGAGCAGGGCTGCGCCGACGGCGCCGCCGATGTGTGGCCGCCGCTCGCTCCAGTCCACACATGCGTATGCGAAACGGCGCCTTAGCAAACGCATCTCCTCGACGGCTATTCCTAGTTCTTCGAATGCCTTCGTACCGTTTCGTGTCAGGGTGTAAGCGTTATCGGCGTCCGGCTTGGCGGAATCGCGTGACAGGCCCGACAACCAGCCCATCGCCTGGATGCGATCATGGAGCGCGACGCCCAGGGTGCCCGCGATGTGGTCGTAGCAGGTGCGGGCGGCGCGCAAACGGTTCGGCGTGCTGGGCACGAATGCATCGCGCGTCCCTCCTGCGAGCACGCTCAAAGCTTCCAGCGCCGCGCCAACGTGGGCGCCGGCCAGACTGTAATAGCGATGCTTGCCCTGCGCGAAGACTTTCACCAATCGTTGCGCCTCCAGCCGGTGAAGGTGCACGCTCGCAGTGGAAGGCGTTATGTCCGCGAGCATCGCCAGCTCCGTGCTGGTTCGCGCGCGCCCATCATCCAGGCAATAAAGCATGCGCGCCCGGGCCGGCTCGCCAATGGCGGCGGCAATTTTTGAGACCGCCACGTCCGCGTGATCTTCCACATTCATACTTTGATGTTAGACGAAGTATCCATGTCTGGCAAGCGCCATACTGCTCGATAGGCGGCCACCGAAGCCTCCCACCGGCCAGTTGAGCCGCCCGGAAACCATTGGCGGCATGGCCGCCACGGTGGCCGCGCTGGCTGTCGGCTGCCAAGCATTTGCAGGCCGCCGAGGAAAAGATTGCCCGTGACGATTCTATGCGTCATCCGCTATCAGATTGACCCCTTCCAGCGAGAAGCCCTCAAGGAGTATGCCGAAAATTGGGGCCGCATTGTTCCTCGCTGCGGGGGACATCTCCTCGGCTATTTTCAGCCCCATGAAGGAACCAATGACGTCGCCCGGGGCTGATCGCCTTCGACCGCTTGGCATCGCAGGAGCCTACCGCACGCGCCTGAAAATGGCCGCGGAAGGCCGCGAGAACTTCGACTCTGCCCGCGCAAAACGATTCCTCTTAGGCGAAGCAAGAAACTTCGTTGAATTGGTCGGCGGAACCTTCCACATTCCCGCGGCCCTGCGCCCAGCCTTGAAGCCGATCCTCTGAAATATTCGGCCCTCGTCCTTCGTCTTTTCCACTGGGGACGGGAGGCGCCAGATGGTTGGATCTGAGTTTGAATATCGTCACCGGTTCTGGATGATTTTGCTCGTCTATGTCTTGGCCTATTCGTTCTACAACGTTTGTAACCTGAATGTCCTTTACGCTGTGGTTCCTTGGCATCAGGGAATTCCACAGCGGGACATGCTGGTGCGCTTTCTGTATGTTGCAGCCGCGCTAGTGGCGGCAGGCGGCGCGCTCCTGCTGACATGGTCGGCCGCGTACCGGCCGCCGGCCGGCGGGGATCACACGGCCTTCTCTATCGCCGGCCCCTTTCGTTACGTCAGAAACCCTCATTGCCTCTCTTATTTCTTACTCTTGCTCGCCCTGGGAACGTTTCAGAGCGCTCTGGGATTTCCGGTGATGGTAGTTGGCGAGACGGTTTTGCTGCTTCGGCTGGCAGGGCGGGAAGAGCTCCGTCTGGAGCGGGAGTTCGGCGACCGTTATCAGAATTACGCCCGGCGCGTCCCTCCCTTTCTGCCTTCGCTTCGACCGCGGATCGCAGACGACGGGAGTCTGCCACGATGGCACCGGGCTCTCTGGGATCAGGCCTTTCAATGGGGGTTCGTCGCTACACTGCTGGCCTTCGCGTTCACTCTGAGCGATCCGATCGGTTACGCGTTTGGCGGCGCGACCATCGGATTCTTGCTGCTGCAGAAAATCGCCGGGTTTTTGTGGATTCGCTGGCGCCGCTCGCCTTCGCTATCCTCATGACTGAAAGGAGATCGCACACTGGAAGAAGCAAGGCCAAGGCCAGCAGTTCCTGAGGATGGGGTAACTTCCACCGCAGTCTGTTGAGGAGACTTGTCGCTTGCCCGAGGGGCAGGTCAACCGAGCCCAGAAACGCGCGGGGCAATTTCGAAAAAGTGCGTCAACTGCTACTGGTACTTCGCGACGACTTCTCCGTTCACAATCTTCAGGTCCGAAATATCCGAGGGTAGCTTCAGCTTTTCGCGATTTTCCGGAGACTCCATCATTTTCCGCACTGCCGCTTCCAGAGTCGCTTGGGGGATGGGCAGCGAACCGATTTGGCCGCTCACCGGCTCGAAATGCAGAAAGCCATTATCCGCGCCCAGCTTGCCCACGAGTTGCAGGGTCATGTCCTTGCCGTGCACATCGAACACGACATATGCCCTTACGTGGTCATCCACCAGCTGAACCTTCACATCCTTGACATTCGAGCGCATCTGCTCGACATCGTCCATCGTTGGCTGGTCGGGATTCAGTGCTGCGTCTGGCGTGCTGGAAGGAGCGGCATTGGCCGCGCCGTTCGGCGCATTGCCATTTTGCGCAAGAGCCAGATGCGAGGCCAGATAAGAGTTCAGCTCCGTTTCGGTCATGTGCAGCGTAGCCGGCTGGCCCTCGGCGACAGACTGCTGGACCGCCTGGAACTTCTGCTCTGCCCGCGCAGCAGCCTCCGGGGTAGTTGAAACCGCCGGCGGCGCTGGCTTATGCAGCAATAGAATCAATACGATGAGGGCGCAGGCATAGACCGTCCAGCGAACGATCCGGAAGACAAGCATGAGCGCGCTGATTTTAGCAGGTTGCGAATCAGCGATGGGGCCGACCCCTGGAGGTTTGACGATAGTTTGCATGACTTACTCCTTGCTCTTCTGCCCCTCTTGTTGGATGTGCGTTCTCGCGTCTAAGTTTCGTGTTTTCAGCGGTCCAGCAATTGGGGAGGGGGCTTCCACGCCGCGCGGAACGGCCCTCCGTCCCTGCTGCCTCTAACCCTAGTGCTGGCTTGGGGTTGCGCCAAGAGAACCAAAGTACTCGCGCCGCGAACTCGCCACCTGACCTCTTGTCCCTGTCCACTATCGACCTTACTCTCGCCGCGAAGGCCTTAGGCTGTGCACACTGAGCCAATTCTAAGCTTCCCTTCGCCGCCGTCGCTCAAGAGGCGCAGCCGCCAGACGATGCACCCGCGCGCCGGAAGCCCTCCGCCGGGCAGGAACGTCTGAAAGGACGGCCGCGGATTGGTGTGTCGTTGGAAGGCGGAGGCGCGCTGGGATTGGCGAACACCAGCGTGCGCCACTACTGGGCAAACGCGCATTCGCGATCGGCTCGTACGAATGCGCAAAAACGTACGGCGTTCCCAGCGAAAGCAAGTTCCCCAAAGATTCTGCCGCAGGCCTTCTGGCCAAAACGGTTATCGGGCCGCTGTTTGTCGGCGCAAGCGCCGGCGATTCCGGCCATCGCAAGCGATTCTCGGCGCTTGGGCTCGTGTTCTAGCGGGGGAGAAGACTGAGACAGAAACCAGAAACCGGCCCGCTCCTCGATCGCGCTATTTCTTGTGGGCGCCGCGGGAATTCTCTTACAATCGATGCGCGTGGGCTGCGGGTCCGGATGTGCGCCATGCCATCACGCCCGAGGAAGGTTATGCTGAAAATGATGACTGCTTTTATTGCCTCTGGTGCCTTCGCACTCGGAAGCATCTATACGCCTTCGACCGCCGCCGATGAAAAGTTCGGGCCGTCGAATCCGTTTTATGCGCCGAGCACGCTGCCTTTCCATGCGCCTCCTTTCGATAAGATTAAGGATGACGACTATCAGCCGGCCATCGAAGCGGGCATGGCAGAAGAACTCGCCGAGATCCAGGCGATTGCCGAAAATCCGGCCGCGCCTACCTTCGAGAATACGCTCGTGGCCATGGAGAAGACCGGGCGGCTCTTGCAGCGGGCCCTAGCAGCTTTTGGAGGGGTCACGGCGGCCAACACCAACCCTGTGCTGCAAAAAGTACAAGCGGATGAGGCGCCGGAGTTGGCGGCTCACCAGGACGCCATCATTCTGAACGCCAAACTTTTTGCTCGAGTGGCTGCCGTCTATAAACAGCGCGAATCGCTCCATCTTGATGCGGAGTCGCTTCGTGAGCTACAGGTTACCTACGAAGGATTCCTCCGCTCTGGCGCCAACCTCTCGGATACCGACAAAACGGAGCTGAAGAAGTTGAACGCAAAGATCGCCACGCTCTCTAACGACTTTTCGACAAAGCTCCTCGAGGCCACGAAAAACGGCGCCTTTCAGACAAGGGACAAGAACGCTCTGACCGGCTTGAGCGACTCCCAGCTCGCGGCAGCCGCGCAGGCCGCCCAGGGCCGCAAGCAAGAAGGCTATGTGCTCCCGCTCCAGAACACGACTCAACAGCCGGAGCTCGGCTCGCTCGGCATGCGAGCCACTCGCCAGGCCATCTTCGAGAAATCCTGGAACCGTGCCGAGTGCGGAGATGCGAGCGATACGCGCGACCTCGTCTCGCATCTGGCACAGCTGCGTGCGCAGCGCGCACAGCTCCTCGGCTATCCGAGCCACGCGGCGTGGAAACTCGGCGACCAGATGGCCAAAACACCCGAAGCCGCCTTGAAGTTCATGGACGCGCTTGTTCCTGGCGCGACGGCTAAGGCCGCGAGCGAAGCGAAGGACATTCAAGACGTCATCGACGCACTGAAGGGCGGCTTCCAACTCGCGCCGTGGGACTGGGACTTCTATGCCGAACAGGTGCGCAAAGCGAAATACGATTTGAACGACGCCGACGTCAAGCCCTACTTCGAGCTGAGCAATGTCCTCGAAAACGGCGTGTTCTACGCGGCTCATCAGCTCTACGGAATCACCTTCAAGGAACGCAAGGACGTTCCGGTCTACCAAGCGGATGTTCGTGTCTTCGAAGTCTCGGATGTGGACGGCAAGCCGCTGGCGCTTTTCTATTGCGATTATTTCAAGCGCGACAATAAGAACGGCGGCGCCTGGATGGATGTCTTCGTAAACCAGTCCAAGCTTCTGGGCACGCTGCCGGTAGTCTACAACGTTGCCAATCTGCCGAAGCCCGCGCCGGGCGAGCCTGCGCTCATCAGCTTTACCGATGTGACCACGATGTTCCACGAGTTTGGCCACGCGCTGCACGGCATGTTCGCAAATACCAAGTATCCGAGCCTCTCGGGCACAGCGACCGCACGCGATTTCGTCGAGTTCCCCTCTCAGTTCAACGAGCACTGGGCGCTCTATCCCGAGGTCTTCCATCATTACGCGAAACACTACAAAACGAACGAGCCCATGCCCGCCGAGTTGGTCGCCAAAATCCGAAAAACGGCGAGCTTCAACCAGGGATACAAGCTGACGGAACTGGTTGCCGCCGCCGAGCTCGACATGCAGTGGCACACCCTTCCGGCCGGCGCTCCGCTGCAGCAGCCTGATGAGTTCGAGAAGCAATCCCTCGAGAAGACGCATCTGCTGATCGCGACTGTTCCGCCGCGTTATCGCTCCAGCTATTTCAGTCACATCTGGGCTCTGGACTACTCCGCTGGCTACTACGCCTATCTCTGGGCGGAGATGCTCGATGACGATGCCTATCAATGGTTTGAAGAGCATGGCGGCCTGACGCGCGCCAACGGCGACCGCTTCCGGCAGATGGTGCTCTCGCGCGGCAACACGGATGACCTGGCAAAAATGTACGCAGCCTGGCGGGGCAAAGAGCCGAGCGTCGAACCCATGCTGAAAGATCGAGGCCTGCTCGAGCCAGCACGCTGAATCGTTTCCGAATGTTGCGAGCGCGCCGGATAGGTGTAAACTGAGCGTGTTGGGGGGCAAGAAGGAAGTTCTGTATGAAGCGAATCGCTGTTTTTGCACTTCTCGCCGTTCTAAGTCTTGCCTGGTCCATACCAGCCAAGGCGCAAAGCCCCGGCGTCGCCGAATACGCCCGCAATTCCCGCGAAAGAGACAAGAAATTAGCCAAGCAAGAGAATAGGCGCCTGAAAAAGGCCTCCAAGAAGCAAAGAAAAGCAATGAAGAAGTATTCAAAAGCCCGGCGCAAAACCGCCAAAAAGGCGAATCGCCGCGGGACCTATTAAGACCCCTTACTACAAACCCGAACCTCGATCGAATCCGTCTGTGGCTGCAAATGGGAAGGCATTCTGCCCGGTTGCGCCCATGCGCACTGGCCCTCCCGGGGGACGATGGGTCTTTCGGAGTGTGAATATTCTGCAGCGCGATGTTCACACGAGCGTAACAAAACTTCCATATAACGCTGGCTGATACGCCAGCGTATCTTTCCGCAGGCTGGCTCTCGAGGCGGGAGTTCATAGGAGAGTTATGGCCGCAACCGCACCTGCAACTATGCCCGGAAGCACACCCGCAGTGCCGCACGCATTGACGGAAAAACTGAATAGAAAGCCCGGCCGGATCGGCATGCTAGCGTTCGGTGTGGTCCTGATCGTCGGCGTGATCTTCATCGGCTACAGCCTTTCGCGCGACCTTGCCGGTCTTGAGCTGGGTTCAGCGTTGCCTTACATACTTTTGGGAACGGCGCTTTTCGTGGCCCTGGGATTTGAGTTCGTAAACGGATTTCACGACACCGCCAACGCGGTGGCGACTGTGATTTACACGCATTCCATGGAGCCGCACATTGCGGTGGTATGGAGCGGATTCTGGAATTTCGCGGGCGTGGTGACATCCACAGGCGTAGTGGCGTTCACGATCATTTCGCTGCTGCCGGTGGAATTGATCTTGCAGGTGGGAAGCGGCGCGGGCTTTGCGATGGTGTTCGCACTCCTGGTGGCGGCGATTCTCTGGAATCTGGGAACATGGGCGCTGGGGTTGCCCGCTTCGAGTTCGCATACTTTGATCGGGTCGGTTATAGGCGTGGGCATTGCGAACCAGCTTATGCAAGGCAGGACGGGGACGAGCGGAGTGGATTGGGCGCAAGCGATAGGCATCGGAAAATCGCTGCTGCTCTCGCCGGTATTCGGGTTCATCCTCGCATCCGGCTTGTTCCTATTTATGAAGGCGGTCATCAGGGATAAGCGGCTGTATGAAGCCCCGAAAGGCGCAGAGCCGCCGCCGTTTTGGATCCGCGCCATGCTCGTTTTCACGTGCACGGGCGTAAGCTTTTTCCACGGTTCGAATGACGGGCAAAAGGGTATGGGCTTGATCATGCTCATCCTGATCGGCACGGTGCCGACCACGTACGCGCTGAACCACGCCGTGACGGCGCAGCAGTCGCAGGACTTCATTGCCGTCTCGGCCCAGACCGCCGAGACGCTGAATAATTACGTGCAGAACAGCGCGGCAATTGGAGATCCGCGCGAAGACGTTACGGAGTACATTCGAACAAAAGAGTTCAAATCGAACACCATGCTGGCATTGCGCGAGCTCGTGAATGGCGTCGGGACGGAAATGGCGATCTTCAAGGAACTGTCGAAGGTGCCGCACACGCAAGTGCGCAACTTCAGAAATGACATGTATTTGGTGAGCGAGGCAATCCGGCTGATGCAAAAATCGGGGAAACCGGAAATTGCTGCGGCAGACATGGCGGTGCTGAAGAATTACAAAAGTCACATCGACAGGGCCACCCGGTTTATTCCCCTGTGGGTCAAGGTCGCGGTGGCGCTGGCGTTGGGCCTCGGCACAATGGTTGGATGGAAACGGATCGTGGTGACGGTGGGAGAGAAGATTGGCAAGAACCATCTCACTTACGCGCAGGGAGCGGCTGCGGAAATCACCGCCATGGCTACCATCGGCGCGGCAGACGGCCTGGGGTTGCCGGTCAGTACGACTCATGTGCTGTCGTCCGGCGTCGCTGGGACGATGATGGCGAATCATTCGGGATTGCAATGGTCGACAGTACGGAACCTGTTGTTGGCGTGGGTGCTGACATTGCCGGCCGCAATGACACTGTCGGGATTCCTGTTTTTTGCGTTCCGCAAACTCTTTAGTTAAACCGGTCAAGCCCGCACAGGCGAAGCAGCACGGGCGCTCCTGCCTGTGCGGGTATATCGCCTATCGGCCGTCGCCGAATTGATAAGCAAAAAGAAGACAGCCACGCGCGGCGGTGTTATCTCCAAAGAATTCTCCCGGACAAGGTGAACAGGTGCGATTCAGGGGCATATAATCCCTCTGGCTGGTGTTTGCTGTCCGCGGAGGATTGATGAACGCAACTACTGCTCGTTCTGAGCGCGATCTGTGGCCCGAACTTCCCCTCGCCGCCTGGCAGGAGACTTACGCCACGCTTCACTTGTGGACGCAAATTGTGGGCAAAGTGCGTTTGGCGCTGGCTCCGAACATAAATCATTGGTGGGGTGTGCCCTTCTATGTGAATGCTTTGGGGCTGACCACATCGGCCATTCCCTATGCCGGAGGAAATTTCGAGGTCCAGTTCGATTTCATTCATCACCAACTCGTCATTCGAACCAGCAACGACGCCATCCTCTCGCTCGCTTTAGCGCCGCGCTCCGTCGCCGATTTCTACCGCGATTTTATGGCGGCTCTGGCCTCTCTGGGTATTGCGGTCAAAATCTGGAAGATGCCGGTCGAGATTCCTGAGCCGGTTCCATTTGATCTAGACACCAGGCACGCCGCCTACGACCCAGAATATGTCAATCGCTTCTGGCGAATTCTCGTTTCCTGTGACGAAGTCTTCAAAGAATTCCGCGCGGGATTCATCGGGAAAGCCAGCCCGGTACATTTTTTCTGGGGCAGTTTCGATCTGGCCGCAACGCGTTTCTCCGGGCGGCACGCTCCGGAGAGGCAGGGAGCCGACTCCATCACGCGGGAGGCTTATTCCCACGAGGTGATCAGCGCGGGATTCTGGCCGGGAGGCGGCGATATCAAAGGAGCCGCGTTTTACGCCTATGCCGCGCCGGAACCAGCCGGCTTTGCGCAGCATCCGGTCCGCCCCGCCGAAGCGTTCTATCATTCGCAGCTAAAGGAATTTATTTTGATGTACGACGACGTGCGCTGCGCCCTTTCGCCGAGAGAAACTCTGCTGGCATTCCTGCAAAGTACCTACGACGCCGGCGCGGACCTTGCAAAGTGGAATCGCAAGGAGCTTGAGCGCAATTCCGCCTAATAATACATGTGCGCCGCCCAGGCGTGATCGTATGGACGAAATTTAGTCCGCCGTCAGGAAGTAAAGTTTGACTCCAGGAAAAGAGTATTGAGCGCTTCTGAAAGATTGGGGTGAGCGAACACCGCGTTGTAGAGAACTTTGTACGGCAGCTTGCCCATCATGGCCAGCAGAATCATGGACATTACTTCCCCGCCTTCGAGTCCAAGCACGGCCGCACCCAGAATTAGTCCGCTGTCGGCATCCACTACGGCTTTCATGAAGCCGCGCGTTTCGTCGACCTCGAGAGCCCGGGCCACGCGTGACATTGCCATTTTCGCGACGCGAATCCTGCGATTTTGCGCGCGCGCTTCCGCTTCGGTCAGCCCCACCCGGCCCAGCTGCGGATCGATGAAAAGGGTATAAGGAACGAGACGATTGTCGGTGCTGGCATTTCCCTTCTCAATAAGATTCGCTCGGATGATGCGGAAGTCGTCGTAGGAAATGTGTGTGAACGCGGGTCCGCCCTTGATGTCTCCGAGCGCGTAGATTCCAGCCACATTTGTCTCGAGCTTCGCATTCACCTCAATAAAGCCTCGTTTGTCCGCGGCGATTCCCGCGGCGCCGATGTTCAGCGAATCTGAGTTGGGCTCACGGCCCGTGGCAACAAGCAAATGTGAGCCAGTGATCGTATGGGTTTCGTTTTCGCCGTCCACGACGGCAAGCTTGATTTGCGGGCCTTCTTTCGCGACGCGCTGTACCTTCCTGTTGAACAAAACATCGATGCCATCCTCCTGCATGATTTTGAGAACTTCGGCAGCGACGTCGGCGTCCTCGCCGCGCAGCAATTGCGCAGCTTTCTGGACGATAGTCACGCGGCTGCCGAAGCGCCGGAACAGCTGGGCAAACTCAAGTCCGATATAGCCGCCGCCCATCACGAGAAGATGCTCAGGCACGGCATCCAGCTCCATGATGGAAGTGCTGTCGAGATAGGGAACGCTCTCTAGCCCCACGAGAGAAGGCACGGACGCGCGACAACCCGCGTTGATGAAAAATTTATCGCCCGTAAGCGTGCGATGCGAGCCGTCCTTGAGCCGGACCAGAATGGAGCGCGGGCCCGTAAAGCTGGCTTCGCCGAACAGGAGATCAAGATTGGGAGTTTTTTCGATGCGAGACTGGCTGCCGTTGCGAAAGCTGTCAACAATGTCGCGCTTACGCTGGCGAACGCGAATCAGGTCAACGGTGATGCTGCCAGTGCGGACGCCGTAATCCGCGCCACGCCGCGCAAGATAGGCGACGCGCCCGCTCGCCACCATCGTCTTGGTGGGCGTGCAGCCTTCATTCACGCAGGTTCCGCCGACGTGTGCGCGCTCCACGAGCGCCGTGCGCCGTCCGGCATTGGCCAAGGCCTGGCACAGCGCCGTGCCCCCCTGGCCAGAGCCGATGACGATGGTCTCGTAGTGATCCGATGCGCCCATGAATGGTCCTCCGGCCGCTAGGCCTCGACGCCTGCCGCTGATTGGATGCACGAAAGGTAGCGATAATTCCAACCAATCAGAAACAAAAACACCGCGTTGCAGGAGAACCCGCTGCCGTCATCGCCGCTCAGGAAGCGATTTGCGGACTCGCCGGTTCAGGCACCGCTACGCGAGGCTCCGGGAAAAGCCGCTTGGCACGCAGCGAGCCGACCAGCAGCGCAAGATTCGTGATTAGAATCACCGCAAACGCCAGCGACGGAAGAAACGCAAAATCCGCGCCGCGAGCTTCTACAATTTCTATGCCCAGCACCGCAGTGATCAGCCCGCGCGGCAGAAACCAGATCATGAGCTCGCGCTCGTGAGACGTGAAGGCCCGCCATGCGAAGCGTCCGGTCTGTACGGAAAGCCACCGCGCGATCAAGAGCGCTCCAAAACAGCCGAGCGCCAGGACTGCGTGTTTGCGCAGCCCCTCGAATTCGACGAGCGCCCCAAGCAAGACAAAGAAAAATGTGCGAATCAGAAAAGCCAGCTCGCCGTGAAACGTGAGCATCTGCCCGTGATGTTTCGCCAGCGAGCCGCCATGCTCTTGCTTGACGGGCGTTTCGGAAAACCAGTCGGCGCTTTCGGCATCATCACCGAGATGAAAGCGCTTCTGCGCCGCCGGATAGTTGGAAAGCGTCAGGCCGAAGACCAGGACGGCGACGAGATCATTGCCGTGCAGAGCGTGAACGCCGGAGTAGATCAACAAAACAACGGCAAACGTTAGCACATGCCAGAAGCGCTCCTCAGAGAGCAGCGGCAGCAGATAGGACCACAAGATGCCGATGAGAACACCCGATGCCACCGCCACGATGACGCTCGAAAAGAGACTCCAGGTGATGATTTTTGCCGAAGCGCTGCCGCCAGCCGCGATATCGAGAAGTGTAGTGACGGCCAGAACCGCGAGGGCGTCTCCGAGCGTCGCTTCGACAAGCAAAGTGACTTTCACTTCGCGCCGCAGCTTCACTTGCTGCAGCACCGGAAGAATGATCGAACTGCTGATGCAACCGAGCGTCGCTCCCACAAGGAGCGAGGGAATCCATGCGAAATGAAGCGCGTGGCGGCAGACGAGCGTGACTCCCAACACGCTGAGCGCATAGCTGAAAATGGCGAGAAACACGCCGCCCGCGAAGTGGCTGATAATTTCGCGTAGCTTGAGTTCGAGGCCGCCTTCGAAAAGAATGAGAATCAGCGCGAGAGAACCAAAACCTTGCGTGGCGCCCCGAAAAACATCGGGGTTCACCCAGTGCAATACGGGGCCGATGACCACGCCCGTGGCCATCAGGATGATGACATCTGGCACGCCTGTGAAGCGCACCAGGCGATTGGCAACGAACGCCAGAACAAGCAAACCGCCGAGCAGCGCGAAAAAGAAATTCAGGTTCATGGAGGCGTCCGGCGTGCCCGGAGTGAAGAAATAGTCGCGGAAATACAGAATCGAAGCAAATGAATAATTGGATTGGACGAAACTTTGGTGCCGCCAGATGAACACGATTTTGCGAGCGGCCCTAGAATTGGTACCGGAATTGGTACCGGAATTAGTACCGGGAAACGATAAAGAGGCCGGCGCCAATCGCGATGGCGTCCTCCAGAAGCGCAATGACGAAGTCGGGAACCTTGAACGCTTTCACGAGACCGGTGCGCCATTGATAGCCAGCGAATGCTCCTGCGAGGCCGCCGGCAGCGCCGAGAAGGGCGCCAGGTGCTAGAGTCTGTCCCGCCGATACGCCAACGCAAGCGCCGGAAAGAGCGCCGCATACAAAGCGGGCGATCAATCCCACCGGCGCGGTCCGGCTGGGCGTTGAGGGCAGTTTGTCTGCGATCAGCTCGGCGATGGCAAGCACAGTAAAAATAGCAACAGCCGCCGTCGATCCCATAAACGCGAGCTTGGTTCCGGCAAGATTCAGCCAGTGGCGATGCGCCGCCCAAGCCGTGACCGCAGGCGCCGTCAAAGAGCGCATGCCGGACACGATGCCGATAGCAAAGGCCAGAAGCAAAACGAAAGTAGCACTCATGCAAGAGATGTATCTCCGATGCCGGCCGGCGTCAAGAAGTTAAGACAGAAAGCTGGCCGCTGGAGCTATTTTCCCGGGGAATCGCAAACACCGTTTTTATTACGTGCAAAAAAAAGACAGGAGAACTCTTGACTTTCGCTTTTTATTCGCCTATAGTGCGGGGCGGTAGAGGAAACGGGAAACGGGTGGCGTTCAGCTCCATTGCCATTTTTGGCTCTCACGAACTGGGCGCCGCCCGTTGAACATTCCGAGCCCTAAGCGGGGTGAGGGGTCTCTTCTAAAGAGGGATCCCTCGACTTCCGAAGAGATTCTACTAGATCTGTTCCTTTGTGCTGACCGCTGTGCGGTCACGGTTAATAGGAGCCGTTATGGACGTCTGTATCGAAAACGTATTTCCCGCAGTGGCGATGCCGTTCCATCCTTTCCACGAAGACGCGCGTGAAGAAAAAGGGCACGGAGCGGACACCTCGCGCCCGAAGGCGATTCCAAATATTGTCCATGTGGATGTGGACGCCTTTTTTGCGTCGGTCGAGCAGGTGCTCAACCCCAAGCTGCGCGGCAAGCCAGTGCTCGTGGGCCGCGGTGTGGTGGCGTCGGCGAGCTACGAAGCAAAAATATGCGGTGTAAAAACGGCTATGTCGTTTCGCGATGCGCTGCGCATTTGCCCCCAGGCGATTGTCGTGCCGGGGCGGTACGAGCACTACGCGGATTTTGCGGAGCGCGTGCGGCGCACCCTCGAGACCTACACACCCGCGGTCGAGACGGCGGCGCTCGACGATTTTTATCTCGATTTTGCGGGGACCGAACGGTTGTACCCGAATTATGAAGCGGCGCTGCGGCGTGTGCAGTCGGACGTGCTGGAGCAGACCGGACTGAGCGTGAGCGTAGGCGCGGCGCGGACAAAAGTCGTGGCGTCGATCGCGTCGCGTCTCGAACGCCCGCGCGGCTTCCGCATGATTGCGCCGGGCACAGAAGAAGACTTTTTGACGCCGCTGCCGGTCGAAAAGCTCCACGGGATCGGGCCTGTCCACGCAGGAATGCTGGCGGAGCGCGGAATCGCCACGATCGGGGAGTTGAGGCACGTGCCGCGAGCCGCTCTAGAAGCTGCGTTCGGCGAAGTGATTGGCGGACAAATCTGGGAGCGCGCTCGCGGGCTTGACGGACGCGAAGTGATGCTGCCCTCGACGCCCAAATCCGTCTCGCGCGAAACGACCATCGAAGGCGGAACAATCGACACGGAGTTTCTCGGCGGCCTCATCGAATATTTGAGCGAGCGAATCGGCTCGACGCTGCGCGAATATGGCCGCCAAGCGCGAACGATCGGTCTGCGCATCCGCTATGTGGACCATTTTTCAGCGCACCAGACAGTCCGCTTGACGCGTCCATCCAATGACGAACGCGAACTGCTCGCGGAAGCCAAAGATCTTTTTGCAAAACTATTTACGCGCCGCGTCGCCGTGCGCCTGGTCGGCATAAACGTGACCAATCTCGAAGCCGACCGACGCCAGCACGAACTCTTCGACACCGACGCCAACCGCCGCTGGTATCTGAACCGCGGCCTAGATTCCGTCCGCAGCCGCTACGGCTGGAACGCCGTCTTTTACGGAAATGGGCTCGAGTTGCGCGAGCATTACGCCACCAAACCTGGCGGGCTTGTGCTTTCAACGCCGTGTTTATCGCGATGAAAGGAAGGCCTGAGCACAACATTTTGACGTTGTGCTTCCAAGTGGCGCAGCATGCTGCGCCACTGCAAAGAACGGACCAAACGTTGCTGAATTTCCCTTCCTGTTCCCTACCCTGATTTGACGTTACAAAATGTCCGCCTTGTGGCGGGCATCGGGTTCTTCCCTCTCGATCGGGGCACTCGTGTTCGTACATTTACATTGTCATAGCCACTATTCGTTTTTGCGGGGCATGGCGCCGCCGGAAGAAATCATTACGGCAGCAGTCGCGCAGAAGATGCCTGCCGTGGCGTTGACGGATACGAATGGGTTGTATGCGGCGGTGCCGTTTTATCAAGCGGCGAAAGCGGCGGGCGTGAAGCCGATTGTGGGAGTGGTCATTGACGTCGAATGTCGCGTTTCGCATTTCGAAGCTGGAAACTCGAAAAACGAAAACCGGAATTCGCAGAGTGTGGCGATGGTGCTGCTGGCGACGGATATGGAGGGATACAGCAATTTGTGCCAGCTGGTGACGCTGCGGCATTTGGGAACGGCGGAGTTGGCGAAAAGACAGGCCTCCGGCGAGGACGACAGGCGCCCCGTAGAGAATGAAGAACGGCCGGTGACATTGGAGGAATTGGCGGAGCATTCCAAAGGCGTGATTGCCCTGTGTCCTTTGCCACCCGGAAGGCACGACGCAAACGGCCGTAGGGGCCCGGTACGTCGTGACCCTGCAAAAACAGGGCAGCCGCAAGAATTGTGTGGCACGAACCACGAGTCACCAGTCAATCACTTCGCGCGATTGAAAGAGATTTTCGGCAAACGGCTGTGGATCGAGGTACAGCAACTGTCGCCGGGAGACGGGCGGAAACTACGGGAAGTAGAACGCATTGGGCGCGAATTGAATGTTCCTCTTGTCGCAACAAACAACGTACATTTTCTGAGACCGGAAGAGCATTTGCATCATCGCGCAGTAAACGCCATTCGTACTGGGGGATTACTGACAACCGTGGCTCCTCCAGAAATCACCACCGGCGAAGCTTGGTTCAAGCCGGCAAGCGCGATCGAGCGGTTATTCCCGGATCATCCGGAATTGTTACAAGCAACGCTAGACATTGCCGAGCGTTGCGATCTTAAATTGGAATTGGGAAAGCTGATCCTGCCAGAATGCGCGGTCCCAAAAAACAACACTCCTGATTCCTATTTGGTAAAACTGAGCCTGCAGGGATTGGTCAAGCGCTACAACTCGCTGAAACCTGAAGCGATATCGCGGCTGGTGTGTGAACTGAGAGTCATCAGCACAAAAAAGCTCGCGCCGTATTTTTTGCTGGTTTGGGAAATCGTGGAAGAGGCCAAGCGGCGCGGGATTCCGGCGGTAGCGCGGGGCTCGGCAGCCAGTTCGATGGTGACGTATTGCCTGGGAATCTCCTGTGTGTGCCCGCTGCGCTGGGGGTTGTATTTTGAACGATTTTTGAACGAGCAGCGCGGCGATTGTCCGGATATCGACATCGACATTTGCGGCGCGCGGCGCGATGAGTTGCTGGACTACGTGTACGAGCGCTGGGGCGAAGCGCATGTGGCGATGATCGGAAGTTTTGTCACCATGCACGCGCGGCTGGCCATCCGCGAAATCGCCAAAGTCTTTGGCGTGCCGCCGGGCGAAGTGAATCATTTTACGAAGCGGCTGCCGCACCGGCCGGTGCGCGAGATTTTGCAGGCGATTCGCGATTTACCGGAGTGCCGCGACCTTCCTGTCAACGACGAACCCTGGAAAACGATTCTGCAAGTGGCGCTGCGGCTCGACGACGCGCCACGGCACATGGGGATCCATCCGTGCGGGACGGTGATTTCCGCGCGGCCGTTGACGCGGTTGACACCTCTGGAACGCGCGACGAAAGGAATTGTCGTGACGCAGTACGACATGAATGCGATCGAAGCGCTCGGCCTGATCAAGATGGATCTGCTGGGCCAGCGCGGGTTCACGACCATGTCGCTGGCACTGGACAACATTGAGAAGGAAGCAGAGGAGATAAAGGAAATAAGGGAAGTAGAGGAAAAGAAAGACAAGAGCCCAGCCCCCTCGAGGCTCCGGGCGAGCAGGAGTGGGTGTGCTCCCACGGCGAGCATAGCGCCGGATGGAGTAACACCAAGGCCCAAAGCACGGGAAATTGATTTTGATGCGATACCGGAAAACGATCCGGCGACATGCGACGTGATTGCCGCCGGAAGAACGATGGGGGTGTTTCAGATCGAGTCGCCGGCCATGCGTGGGCTGCTGCGAATGATGAAGGCGCGGACGCTTGAAGAAGTAGCGCAAGCTCTGGCGCTGATCCGGCCAGGAGCGGCGGAGTATGGGTCGAAAGAGCTGTTCATAAAACGGCTGCGTCGAGAGGAACCAGTTAAATATCCGCATCCCGCGCTCCAACCAATTCTGGAAGGCACACTTGGCGTATGCATTTTTCAGGAGCAGGTGATGCAGATCGCGCAGGTGGCCGGCGAGATGTCGTTAGCCGAGGCCGATATCATGCGGCGATCTTCCGCGAAATTCTCCGGCCGTCGCGACCTCGACCGATTACGCGCTAAGTTCGATCTGGCCTCGGGAATGATGGGGCTGACTGCGCTGCAACGCGAAGAAACCTGGATGATGGTGGAAAAATTTGCGGGATTCGGTTTCTGCAAGGCGCACGCTGCGACGTATGCGGATATTTCGTACCGCATGGCGTATTTGAAAACGCACCATCCGGCGGAGTTTCTGGCGGCGATGTGCAGCGCGGGCGCGGGTTTTTATCACGTGTCGGCATACGTCGAAGAAGCGAAGCGCTGGGGGATCGAGGTGCGGCTGCCGTCGGTGAATCATTCGAGGATGGAGTACACGGCGGAGAGAAGCCGGCAGACAGGAATGACTGTCCCACCTTTGACTGCGAACGGGAAGCGGGCGCTGCGCGTCGGGTTGATGCAGGTGAAAGGCCTGCGTGTGGAGACGATGACCGCGATTGTGCGCGCGCGCGATGAAAACGGAGCGTTTCGGTCGCTGGAGGATTTTCTGCGGCGCGTGCACGTGGAGAAAGATGAGATCGAAGCGCTGATTAAATGCGGGGCGTTTGATGAGGTCGGCGATCAGGTTGATGATCGAGCTGTTGATAAATATCGCGGCATGACGCGGCCGGAGATGTTGTGGCGATGGAATTTTTTGCAAGCTGGGAGTAAAGGCGCACAGCCAAGATTGGCGGTGCCGCCAAAAGCGCCGGAAACATTGTTTGGCGATGCGAAAGCCGGTGATGCTATTGGGACGGTGCTGGCGGGGATGCCTGCGGCTGCCTACACGCAGGAGCAGAAGCTGCGGTATGAGCGGGAGATTCTGGAAGTGTGCGTCAGCGGGCATCCCTTGGATTTCCTGCCGCGGAATGGCGAGGTCTGGAGCGACGAGTTGGACGGATTGCGGGGAAAACGCGTGACGCTGTGCGGGTGGGTGGTGACTTACCGGCATGTGGGGACGAAAAATTACCAGAACATGATGTTTGTGACCTTGGAGGATCAGCGGGGGCTGTATGAGGTGGTGCTTTTTCCGGATGCGTATGACCGTTATGGCGGGCTGGTGTTTGAAACGCGGGCGATGCGGGTGACGGGGCGCGTGGAGATGGGCGGACAAATCAATGGGGAAAAGATGGAGGCACTGAAGAAAAAAAAGTAACACAGCACTTTCAGAAAACACAGAAGGCACGGAGAAGAAAACAACAAGAACATGGGCGTGCGGAGCCATAGAGAATGCTATTTCGCATAAGAAAGCCAAATACGGCGGCGACGACTTCGACGGAGCCGGAGGCGGGGCGGCCTGCGGGGACCGGTGACGAGTGGCTCGGCCGAAACCGGAGCGCGAAGCGGCGGCTGTGGGAGAGGCTGAATCCGCGGCACCGGAAAGAGCTTCGCCTGATCGCCGAAGCGCTGGCGATGCAGCAAACGCATGCAAACTTGCCAGAGCCCCTGCGAGCCAGGTTGAGCGAGTCCATCGAGCAGGTGGAGCGCCTGGCGCGGCGGATTGGGGCGCTGCTGGCGGAGGTAACACGGCGGACACCACCGCGCGCGTGAATGTTGCTAGGCTGGAGGAGCGACCCCATACTGAAAATATGGCTGTCCCCAAAATGCGCGGCTCCCTCTACGTTGCGGCGTTGGCTGTCCCCAAGAAGCGCCGATCACTTTGCACTGCGGCATTGACTGTGGCTATGTGCTTCGCGGTCACCGCGGTGCGAGCGGATGAAATCCGGCTGAAAGACGGCAAGAAGCTTTACGGCGTCATCGTGGCGTACGAAGACAACATGTTCAAAGTCAAAACGGACTTTGGGTATGTGCTCGTCGAAAAAGACAAGATCGCGTCGATTGTCCCGTCGACGCCGACCGGCGAGACGGCGAAAGCCGAGAAGACGCCTGCAGCGAAGAAAGCTCCGGCTACGAATGCGGAGCCCACAGAAGGAACGGCGACGGCAACGAATGCCAGCGCGAAATCCACGGACCCGGTCGCGGGAAATCGCGAAAAGTCAGCTCCCAAGATTACCAACGCCGTAGTGAGGCCCGAAGTTCCGCCGGCAACGAAGACAAACGTCGTGGCACCGGCCATCACTGCACCGGCGGCGGCGCCGAACACAACGATCGCAGCCTCCACGGCGCAACCTGCGGCGCCAAAAGAACCGGAACCGCCGGCGATTCGGGAAGACGTTCAAGGGAATCTCTACACGAACTACACGCACGGCTTCCGGATGTACAAAGCGCCGAGCTGGGTATTGAACGGTGAGGCGCGAAAGTCGCTGCCGGACGCGATCGTGGCCCTGGGCACGCTGAATCAATCGACGCTGATGGTGATCGGGCAGGAACAAACGAAAACGGCGCTGGAGCCGGCCGCAGCCACGGTGGAAAAACGGCTGAGCGAAATCTACGAAAACTACCGGCGCATTTCGCAGCGAAAGACGGTGGTCGGCGGTTTGCCGGCCGTGGAATATCACTACCGCGGGATGGCGGACGGCCACGATTGGTCAGGCACGCTGGTGGTCGTTTCGCGAGGGACCGATGTGTTCACAGTACTCGGGATGACCTACGGTGAAGATGACCTGATTCAGATCCAGGAAAACGTGATATCAAGATCCATCGCCAGCATGGACTTCAACGTACATTAAAAGCTGTAAGCAGTGAATTGTGGGAAGTGGGTAGTGGCAGGCCACTGGCTAGGATCGTAGTCGCAGGTTAACAGTCCTGGGGTCTGATTAACGGTGACATCCCCTCCGCAGGTTTTTTCGTAAACATCGTCAACTTACTGGAGCCGCTTGGGTGTCTCCGCCCCCCGGTCCGTCCATTGTTCGCACAGAATATGGACGCACTTTCAGAATCCCGGAATGCCAAGAAAAGCGGGCAGGGGCTTGCCCCTGCGGATTCCGTTCGGGACACGATGGTCTTAGTCAGAGGCTGCGGCGGTCGTGGCGACGTCGGGGAATTTTTTATGCTCGCGGATTACAGCGATTAGGGCTTGGGCCGCGCGGGGGAGGCTGCGGTCGCGGCGGTAGACTAGGCCGAGTTCGCGCCAGAGGTCGACACCTTCCACGTTGAGGAGCTTTACTTCGCCAGCTTTGACCTGGTCGCGGGCGAAGCTTTCGCTGATGAAGGAGACGCCGGCGTCGGCTGCTACAAAGCGCTTGATCATGCCGATGCTGGGGAGCTCCATGGCCACGCGAAGCCGGGCGCGATAGGGGCGGAAGAGTTTGTCCAGCACCTGGCGAGTGAAGCCGGTGCGGGGGAAAATCAGAGGCTGCGCCGCGACTTCTTCGAGCGTGATCTTCGAGCGATGGGCCAGAGGATTGCGAGTGCTAACCATGAAACGCAGGCGGTCGCGCGAAAGGTGGTGAACTTTGAGAGTTGGCGATTTGATGGGAAGCGTGACGATGCCGACATCGACCGAGCCATCTTCCACACGCTGCAAAATCTTGTGGCTGAAATTGCGATAGATGCTGATGTGAACTTGCGGGTAGCGGCGCTGAAAATCCGCGAACATGTCGGGCAAGAGATAGAGACAGGTAGCTTCGTTGGCACCGAAGACGAGCGGGCCCTGGACGACGTCACCGCGGTCGGCAACGACCTGGATGGATTCGTCGCGGAGGCGGAGGAGGCGCTCGGCGTATTCGAACAGGACCTCGCCGGCGGGAGTCAGCTCTACGGACTTGGCGGAGCGGTCGAGGAGACGCGCGCGGTAGGCTTGTTCGAGCTGGCGAATTTGTGCGCTGACGGCGGATTGCGAACGGAAGACTTTTTGCCCGGCGCGGGAGAAGCTCTTTAGTTTGGCAACATAGACGAAAGTGGCAAGTTGGTCAAAGTCCATAGGCGGGTGGCTCGGCAAGAATTATAGCGAAATGTCTTCGCTAAGTAACCGGAGAAACTTGCTCCTTTCAGACAGGCGACGTGGCCCGGGAAAACGCCGCAGTTTGCGGCGGTGTGAAAACTGGTTCTTGATGCCTCAAGCGGGCCAGCAGGGGCTCCCAGGTGGCTTCTAATGTGCCTTGGAAATGGAGCGGCTGCACCCGCAAGAACGGGAGGACGCCGCGGCGCGAGAGAAGGCGCGAGGCACGCGGGCTGGCAGTGAGGCGCAGATGCTTCTCGAGGACGATGCGCAGCCAGACTTCTTCTTGGGAGTCGATCTCGGAAAGAGTGACAAAATCGCGATGAATCACTTCGTCGGCCTCGCCGCGGAGAACGTAGGAGAGGCCGCCGGTCATGCCAGAGCCGAAATTGAGGCCTAGAGGGCCGAGGACGAGAACGACGCCGCCGGTCATGTATTCGCAGCCGTGCTGGCCGACACCTTCGACGACGGCGAGAGCGCCGCTGTTGCGGACGGCGAAGCGCTCACCAGCCCGGCCGGCCACGAAGAGTTGGCCGGAAGTGGCGCCATAGAGGACGGTGTTGCCGGCGAGGACGTCTCCGCGACGAGATGCGGCGGAGCTTGCGGCGATGGAGATCGTTCCACCGGAAAGACCTTTTCCCACGTAATCGTTGGCTTCGCCGGAGAGCGCCAGAGTGATGCCTTCCGCCAGGAACGCGCCAAAACTTTGTCCGGCACAGCCGTGGAATTCCTTGGATATTTCTTGCGGGGCGGCGTGGCCTTGGCTCGAGGGACGGCGGCGGCGCATGAGTTCTCCGCTCATACCGGCGCCAACGCTGCGGTCGGAATTTTGAATGGGTTGAGATTCCGTTTGCAGCTCGAACGCGGGGCTGAAATGCAGGACGTCTTCGCGCGCAGCGGCGTGCAGCGCGGGAGACTGCTGCGGCGCGACGCGGTTGGAGTCGGTGATGGGGACGATCAACAGAGGATCCATGCCAGAGCGGGCGCTGAGACGGTCGTACCAACCGGTGAGATCGCTGAGAGAATGGGCGCCAAGTTCGGCGAGACGCTTGCGGACTTCTTCGGCGAGGGAGCGGAAATAGGCGACGACCATTTCCGGTTTGCCATTGAAGCGGGTGCGGAGCTTTTCATCTTGCGTCGCGATGCCCACAGGACAGGTATTCAGATGGCATTGGCGCGCCATAACGCAGCCGATAGCCAGGAGCGAGGCGGTGCCAAAGCCGAATTCATCGGCGCCGAAAAGCGCGCCTACGATGATGTCGCGCGAAAATTTCAGGCCGCCGTCGACTCGGAGAGAGACGCGGGAGCGCAGGCCGGCGCGGACCAGCGTGTCGTGCGTTTCACGAAGGCCAATTTCCCAGGGCAGGCCGGTGTTTTTGATCGAGGTGAGAGGCGACGAGCCCGTGCCGCCGTTGTGGCCGCTGATGGTGATGACATCGGCGCCTGCTTTGGCGACGCCTGCCGCGATGATGCCCACTCCTGCGCCGCTCACGAGTTTGACTCCGATGCGGGCGCTGGGATTTACAGCGCGCAAGTCATGGATGAGCTGGGCCAGGTCTTCAATGCTGTAAATATCGTGGTGCGGCGGAGGCGAGATCAGCGGCGTGCCGGGAGTGGCGTGACGGATGCGCGCGATATATTCGGTGACTTTGCGCGCGGGGAGCTGGCCGCCTTCGCCGGGCTTGGAGCCTTGCGCCATTTTGATTTCGAGTTCTTCGGCGTGGACGAGGTAGTCCGCGGTTACGCCGAAGCGGCCGGATGCGACTTGCTTGATTTTGTTTGCGGCGGCGGGCTCGAAGCGGTAGGTGTTGGGATCCTCGCCGCCTTCGCCGGTGTTGCTGCGGCCACCGATGAGATTCATGGCAACCGCCAGCGTGCGGTGCGCTTCGGGACTCAACGAACCGAGAGACATCGCCTGGGTGCTGAAGCGGCGAAGAATCGTGCTGGTGGACTCGACTTCCTCGACAGGAACAGGGGTGCCGGGCACGGTTTCCAGCAAATCGCGGAGGAAAACGGTGCCCTGGTGTTCGGACAATTCTTCGAAGGCGGCGAATTTTCCGGCTTCGGGAGCGCGAACGTGCGCATGCATCCGGCGAACGACTTCGGGAGACGTGGCGTGAAGTTCGGCGCCTTTGCGGAAGCGGTAAAGACCGGCGTCGGCGAGTTCCGCGGTTGCGGGCGAAAAAGCTGTGCTGTGCATGCGGACGTAATCCGCGAAAAGATCGTCGAGGGTTTTTGAGCCGGGATAGTCGGCGGCATCCTCGAAGAAATCGGCGCAGAGATCTTCGGAGAGGCCGACGATTTCAAAAAGATGGCTGTTGCGATAGCTCGCAAGCGTAGAGACGCCCATGCGGGCTAGAACCTTTCTGAGTCCTGCAGTGATGGCAACACGCATGCGGTCGGCACCGCCTGGTTCGAGCGCTTCGGCGAATTCATCGGCAAGATACGGCACAACAGCGCTCGCACCGGCAGCAACCAGGAGCGCTACGTGATGCGTGTCAAAGACTTGCGCGGTTTCGACGACGAGCGGCAAGTCCCAGAGGCCCTCCTGAACCATCGCTTTCCAGACTGCAGCCGTAGCCAGCAGCGCAGGAAGAGCGGCGTTTTCCGCGTTGAGGCCGCGATCGGAAAGGAGGAGGAGGCCCGGGCGTCCACTGCTGCTCAGAGGGGTAGATGATAGCTGAGCAATTCTGCAGCGCGCGCCCGGGACTCCCAGGGCAGAAGAGAAAGTCAAGTCGATGCGATGCACGGGGCCGAAAAATTCGGAGAGTTCGGCGAGCTGTCCGGCGTTGAGCAGAGGACCGGGGAGCGTGACGCCATCTTTGAGATGGACGTCGAGAGACATGACATGCGTTTCGCGCAGCGGGTCGATGGGAGGATTGGTGACTTGCGCGAACCGCTGCTTGCAGTAGTCCCAGAGCGTGCGAGAGAGGGTGGAGAGAAAAGCGGGCGGGGCGTCGTCGCCCATGCTCCAGTCGGCTTCTTTGCCGTGGATGAGCGCGGAGAAAAGCGTCCTGAATTGGTCTTCGGTCCAGCCGGCAGCGGCGGCAATGCGCTTGGGTTCGGGTGTGGTTGCGCCGGGGGTCGCCGCGGAAAAGGCGAGGTGCCGCGGAGGCGGCATGGCGTTGCGCGCTTGATGCATCGCGAGGCGCTTCAGGATTTCGCGCCAGCGGAGAAAGAGGCCGGTGGCGGGGTTGGCGAGAATCATTTCGCCGGGGCCGAGGCGCTGGCGTTCGGCGATGCGGGACTCTTCGAGATCGATCAAGCCGGTTTCGGAGCCGGCGATTAGGAGGCCGTCGTGCGTTAGTGTGTAGCGCAGGGGTCGGAGCCCGTTGCGATCGAGCTTTGCGCCGACGAATTGACCGTCGGAGAAAATCAGGGCAGCTGGGCCATCCCAGGGCTCGCTTTGCTGCGAAAGCGAAGTGAGGGCGGCGCGGATGTCTCTGGACAGAAGAGGATCGTTTTCAAACGCCGGAGGAACCATGGTGAGCATGGCTTCGTCCGGGCCGAAGCCTTCGAGGAGTTTCAGCTCGAACGCGTTATCGAAGCTGGCGGAGTCGCTGACCCTTTTCTCGAGCGGGGTGAACCAAGAGCCGACCGTGAGGCGGGCGCGGAGTTCGCGCTGTTTGGCGCGGAGCCAGCGGCGGTTCGAGACGATGGTGTTGATCTCGCCGTTGTGGGCGACATAACGGAAAGGCTGCGCGAGATCCCAGGAGGGCTGCGTGTTGGTCGAGTAGCGCTGATGGAAGATCGCGAATGTGGTGGCGAAGGCGGCGTCGCGGAGATCTTCGTAGAATTGCGGGAATTGCCAGGGCGTGAGGAGGCCTTTGTAGACGACCGTTTGCGAGGAGAGCGAACAGAGATAACAACGCTCTGGAAGGAGCGATTCGGCGCGTTTGCGGAGTAGGGCGAGCTTCCACTCGAAGCGCGATACACCGCGCGATGCGTGAAAAGGCGCGACGTAGAATTGCCAGATCTCGGGCATGGTTTCTAGAGCTTTGCTGCCGAGAGAATTTGTGTTGGTGGGGACGCGGCGCCATCCGAGGATCCGGAGACGCTCGGTGTCGGCGGAGGCTTCTACCGCGGCCTTAGCGTCAGCCACTCTGTCGGTTGGGAAAAAGGCAAACCCCAGTCCAAAAACTTCTGGAAGATCGATGCCCTGCTCCTGCGCGCGGGCGCGGAAGAACTCGTACGGAAGCGAGGTGAGGAGGCCGGCGCCGTCGCCGCTGGCGCCGTCGGCATCGACACCGCCGCGGTGCGTGAGGCGCTCGAGGGCGGTCAGGGCGATGTTGACGATTTCATGGCTAGGGGCCCCGCCAAGGCGAGCGACAAAACCTGTACCACAGGCGTCGTGGTCGGGGTGGCCCCAGTTCGGGTGCCGATGGCTGCGGGCGGGCAAGCACCGTTGGTACATACCTGTTTATGAAGCTGGTGGGGCAAAGATGTACAACGCAGAATTTGCATTTATCAAATCGGTTTTGTGGGGGAGGAGATTCTAAGCCATGGATTATTAAAACTTTGTAACTTCCGAAAAATGAAAATCGCGGACTTTCATTGCAGGAACAACCATTTCAAAGGCTTCCTCGCCGGTGGCGCGGACGGCAGGGCCGAGTTGCTCGACGTTGCGGAGCATCTCGAGGATGGACTGATTGAAGCGGAAGTTGCGGACGGCGCTGGTCACTTTGCCCTTTTCGATGAGAAAAAGGCCGTCGCGGGTCATGCCGGTCATCACTTTTTCGTAGGGATCGACTTCGCGGATGTACCAGAGGCGCGTTACCAGCAGGCCGCGGTCTGTGGAGGCGGCCATTTTTTCGAGGGAGGAATCGCCGCCGGCAAAGACAAGATTCATGGGGGCTTCGCCGTATTCGTTGGGGAGAGCAAAGCCGTGGCCGGTCGGTTTCTTGTTGGCGGATTTGGCGCTGCTGCGGGAATAGACGAGATTTTTTGGGACGCCGCAATCGACGAGAGCCACCTGCTGGCGCGGGATGCCTTCGCCGTCGAAGGGAGCGCCGAGCTGCAGAGGATGGTGAGCATCGTCGGTGATGGAGATGTTCTTGCCGAACAGAGGCTTGCCCATGCGGTCATTGAGGCAGGAGCGTTTGTCCTCGAGAGCGGTGGCGGCGAAATCGTAAAAGAGGAAGCCGACGAGATCGAGCACCGCCGCGGGTTCGAGGACCACCGTGTAGCGGCCTGGAGGAAGTTCGCGTGCGTCCACAGCCAGGTGCGCTTTTTCGCTGGCGCGCCGCGCTAATCGTTGTGGATCGAAGGCACGGACGCTGGCGGCGTTGGCTTTGGCCCAGCTCGCGGCGGGATTTTCTTGCATGGTGATGCTGAATTCGGCGTGGGTTTCGCGGTAGGCGGCAAAGAGGCCGCGCGAATTGCCGAGCGCGGATTGTTGGAGGCCGCTGGCGAAAATTCCGGCGGCGACCTGGCCGTTTTGGATGGCGATATCGCAGGCGCGACGGACGGCACGGGCGCGTTCTTCGGGCGTGAGAGCTGCGGTATCTTTCAGAAAACGATTTACTCTTCGATAGCGCTGTTTGCCAGGCAGCGGAAGGAGATGCGGATCTTTCGGCTGGCTGTGCGCGAGCGACAAGGAGGCTTCGATGGCTGCGCGGAGGGAATCTTCGTCGATGCGATTCGTGGTGGCGCGGGCGGTGCGGTGATCGACGACTGTTCGAATCGACACGTTGAGGCCGTGCTCGGCAACGTTTTGATGGATGGCATTGTTGGCGAATCGGGTGAGAGAGTCGGCGGTTTCATCGACGTGAACTTCCGTTTCATCGGCGCCCGTGGTTTTGGCCAGTCGGAGGACGGTATCGATGATCCGGCGCAATTCGCGTTCGGGGAATAGTTGGGCGGATGGGGCAGTGCTCTTCCCTGCTGGAGACTTGCCCGATTTGCGCGAAGTGCTCATTGATTTGAAAATGCCGAGCCGATTTTGACATTGCGGAAACGCGATGGCGCGGCGCCGTGGCCGGTGCCCATGGTTTGCATGGGCTGGCCTTTGCCGCAGTTCGGCGTGCCCCAGAGCGTCCAGTGATCACGCGAACAAATGGCATCGCAGGAGTTCCAGAATTCGGTGGTGATGCCGCTGTAGCTGGGATTTTTCAGCATGCGCGTTTTCTTGCCGCCCTTGATTTCCCAGCCCATCTCCGTTGAAAACTGAAATTGGTAGCGGCGGTCGTCGATAGACCACGAGCGGTTGGTTTCCATGAGGATGGCGTCGTCGGTATCGGCGATCAGGTCGTCAAAATCCCAGGTGCCAGGGTTGAGGCTGATATTTGTCATGCGAATGATCGGCAGACGATTCCAGCTCTCGGTGCGCATCGTGCCGGACGAGCGCTTCAGGCCGATAAGATGGGCGGTTTCGCGATTGGAGAGATAGCCACGGAATTGGCCGTCCTTGATGATGTCGGTGCACTGCGCGGGAACGCCTTCGTCATCGTAGGCAAAAGAGCCGAGGCCGGCGCCGTGTTCGAGGCGGGCGTCGGCAACCACGTTGACGATGTCTGAGCCATAGCGAAGTTTGTTGAGTTGGTCCAGCGTGAGAAAGCTTGTGCCGGCGAAATTAGCTTCCTGGCCGAGGACGCGGTCGAGTTCGATGGGATGGCCGACGGATTCGTGAATTTGCAGGCCTAGCTGGCTTCCACCGAGAATCAGCGTTCCCGTTTTCTCGAGGCATTGGGCCGCCGAGTGAAGCGCGGCAGCCTCTTCGCCGACCCGCGGGGCGTGCTTCAGAAGGTCGAGAGACTCGACAAGTTCGTAGCCCCCCAGAGCATGCTGGCCGCCGAAGCTGTTGGGATAAGAACGTTTCTGAATTTCTCCGCCCTGGAAGGAGGTGGCGGCGATGCCGCAGCCAGTGATCAGTTTGCGTTGATGAATGCGTGAACCGATGCTCGAAGCGAACCACGAGTCTATCTTGCGGAACTGCAGGCCGGCTTCGGTGAGCGTGACGCCCTTGATGCGGCGCATTTCGGCGTCCGCGGCGAGCAGAAGAGCGAGCTGATTTTCCAACGGGAGTTCGAACGGATCTTTGCGAAACGGGCTTTGCCAGCTATCGACATAGGCGTCTTCCGGAACCATTTCGACATCACCGCGTTTTGCCAGGGAGGAAGCTTTGGCGATCGAGACGGCTTCGCCGGCGCAGGCGGAAACGCCCTCACGGGTGAGTCGATCGGTCGAGGCAAAGCCCCATGCGCCGTGTGCTAGCGCGCGAATGCCGATGCCAATCGATTCAGACTGTGCTAGCGTGCCGACCTGGCCATTCTTTGTGGTCAAGTCGCGCTGGCGCAGATGCATCATGCGAACGTCGGCGTAGGTTGCGCCGCGGAGACGGGCGGTGTCGAGTGCATTGGTACAGAGATCCCACATGAGCGTGACCTGGATGAAGCTGAGCTAAGTTTACAAGAAAAAGGGGCGCGGTTTAGTGCGCCCCAAGAGGAAAGTGCGTGAGGGGAAACGGGAATGCCTGCCTCGACAAACCACGAAAGGGCAGGAAGACAGACAAGAGCGTCTGTCCTGCTCAGGTCCCCTCTTGCCAGGAGGCCAGGTAGTGCTCCTGCTCAGCGGTTAGCTTGTCCAGCTTGTGGCCCATGCTATCGAGCTTGAGGCGCGCGATTTCCTTGTCGAGATTTTGGGGCACGACGTAAACCTGCGGCTTTAGCTGCTTGTAATTTTGCAGCAGGTATTCAGCCGAGAGAGCCTGGTTGGCAAAGCTCATATCCATAACGGCGGCCGGGTGTCCTTCGGCGGTAGCCAAATTCACCAGGCGGCCTTCGCCGAGCAGATAAACCTTGCGGCCATCCTTCAGCAAGTACTCATCAACGAGCGGGCGCACTTCGCGCTTGCCGGTGGAAAGCTTCTCGAGAGCGGGAATATCGATTTCGACGTTGAAGTGGCCGGAATTGCAGACAACTGCCCCGCTCTTCATGGCTTCGAAGTGCTCGGCGCGAATCACGCTCTTGTTGCCGGTGACGGTGATGAAGACGTCGCCATGCTTGGCCGCTTCGGCCATGGGCATCACGCGGAACCCGTCCATCACAGCTTCGATTCCTTTTGTCGGGTCGATCTCGGTGATGATGACGTCAGCGCCGTGTCCCTTGGCGCGCATCGCAACGCCGCGGCCGCACCAGCCGTAGCCCGCGACGACCACTTTGAGGCCAGCGAGAAGCAGGTTGGTGGCGCGAATCACGCCGTCCAGCGTGGATTGTCCCGTTCCGTAGCGATTGTCGAAGAAATGTTTTGTCTCTGCGTCGTTGACGGCGATAATCGGATACTTCAGCGTGCCATCTTTGGCCATTGCGCGGAGTCGGATGACTCCGGTGGTGGTTTCTTCGGTGCCTGCGATAACGTTGGCGACCAGATCGGTGCGCTTCGTAAGAAGCATAGTGACCAGATCCGCGCCGTCGTCCATGGTGAATTGCGGTTTATGCTCGAGCGCCGCGCGCAAATGCGAGTAGTACGTCTCGTTGTCCTCGCCCTTGATGGCGTACGTCGGAATGTTGTAGTCGCGATTCAGCGATGCCGCGACTTCGTCTTGCGTGGAAAGCGGATTCGACGCGCAAAGCACAGCGTCTGCTCCGCCATCGCGCAACGCGATCATCAGGTTCGCGGTTTCGCTGGTCACGTGCAGACAAGCGGAGACGCGCAATCCCTTGAGCGGCTGCTCTTTCACAAAGCGCTTGCGGATTATTTCGAGAACAGGCATCTGTTGATGCGCCCACTCGATCTTGCGCTTGCCGGCATCAGCCAGCCCGATATCCTTCACATCGCCTTTTTTTAGTTCAGCGGTAGCCACACTTTTTCTCCTTAATCCGAATTTTGCGCCGCAAACGGACTTCGCGCGGGAAAAACTGAGATGCCGGCGTGAACCGGCGTTACGAGCCAAGCTTAACGATGTGCCACAGCTTCCACTGTGGCTGTTGCTCCGAGGCCGGCCGCCTTGCGCAGAGCATCCGCACGGTCGGTGCGCTCCCAGGTGAAGCCGGGGCCGCTGCGTCCGAAATGGCCGTAAGCAGCGGTGTCCTTATAGATGGGACGGCGAAGATCGAGCGTTTCGATGATGCCTTTGGGAGTCAGCGAGAAATATTCGCGGATAAGCGCGGTGATTTTCTCTTCGGAGACAGCCGCAGTGCCGAAAGTCTCGGCCATCACCGAGACTGGCTCGGCGACTCCAATGGCATAGGCAAGCTGAACCTCGGCTTTGCGCGCGAGTCCCGCGGCGACAATGTTCTTGGCGATGTAGCGCGCCATGTAGCACGCGGAGCGATCGACCTTCGAGGGATCCTTGCCGGAAAAAGCGCCGCCGCCGTGGCGGCTGTAGCCACCATAGGTGTCGACGATAATTTTACGGCCAGTCAAACCAGCGTCGCCCATGGGGCCGCCGATAACAAAACGTCCGGTGGGATTGATGTGGTGTTTGGTCTTGCTGTCGAGCATCGCCGGGGGAATGATGGGGCGAATCACGTGCTCGGTGATGGCGTCGCGGAGATCGGCGTTGGAAACCTTTTCGCTGTGCTGCGTGGAGATGACCACGCAATCGACACGGGCGGGGCGGCCGTCGCGATACTCGATTGTGACCTGGGATTTGCCGTCAGGGCGAAGAAAATCAACTTTCCCGGACTTGCGAACTTCGGAGAGGCGCTGCGTGAGGCGGTGGGCTAGCTGGATGGGCATGGGCATCAGCTCGGCGGTTTCGTCGCAAGCGAAACCAAACATCAGGCCCTGATCCCCCGCGCCGCCGGTATCGACGCCCATGGCGATGTCCGGCGATTGGCGCTTAACGGTGCACATGACGGCGCAAGTTTCGGCATCGAAGCCGTATTTGGCGCGGTCGTAACCAACGCCGCGAATGGTGTTCCGTACCAGCGTGTCGTAATCGACCAGAGCGCTAGTGGTGATTTCGCCGGCGACTACAGCAAGGCCAGTGGTGACCAGCGTTTCGCAAGCAACGCGCCCTTTAGAGTCCTGGCGCATCACTTCATCTAGAACCGCGTCGGAAATTTGGTCGGCAATCTTGTCGGGATGGCCCTCTGTAACGGACTCCGAGGTGAACAGAAAATTGCGTAAGGCTTCGCTCAAAAGACATTCTCCTTCGTGAATCGCAGCGGACCACCCGCCGGGACAGGCTATTCAACAGTGGATTCGATTAACCTTACAAAAGTACCATCGCGATGCCCAAGAATCAACGTATTGAAGCTAAATGAGTTATACACGCAGCGAACGGTCGAAAACCGGGGGTGAACGGCGGCTGGGTGCATTGGGCGGAGACGCGCCGAAGCCTTTAGGCGGCGTCTTCGTCGTCATCCAGCTGGACATCCAGCTTCCCCTTGTTCTTTTTGGCCATCAGATAGGAACGGATAAAGGGGTCGATGTCACCATCCATGACGCGGTCGACGTCCCCGGCGCTGAACTTGGTGCGGTGGTCCTTGATCATGCGGTAGGGCTGCATCACGTAGGAGCGAATCTGGCTGCCGAAGGAGATGTCCAGCTTTGACTCGTCAAGTTTGTCTGTATGGGCCTGGCGTTTTTGCACCTCGAGATCGTAAAGGCGCGAGCGCAGCATCTTCATGGCGATCTCGCGGTTCTTGTGTTGGCTGCGCTCCGCCTGACAGCCCACAACAATGTTGGTCGGCAGATGTGTAATGCGGATGGCGGTCTCGACTTTGTTAACGTTTTGGCCGCCTTTGCCGCCGGATCGAAACGTGTCCACGCGTAGGTCTTCGGGGCGAATATTGATTTCGATCTTGTCGTCAATTTCGGGGATGACGAAGACGGAAGCGAAGGACGTGTGGCGCCGCGCAGCTTGGTCGAAAGGCGAGATGCGCACGAGGCGGTGCACGCCAGTTTCTCCGGCCAGCAAACCGTAAGCATTTTCTCCCGCGAATTGGATCGTTGCGGATTTGATGCCAGCTTCTTCGCCAGGAGTTTCGTCAATGACGGTGGCATTGATGCCTTTGCGTTCCGCCCAGCGCAGATACATGCGCAGCAGCATGGAGGCCCAATCCTGCGACTCGGTGCCACCGGCGCCAGGCTTGATGGTCATGATGGCGTTGAGATGATCGGTTTCGCCGGAAAGCAGCGTCCTCGTTTCGAGCTCGCCGACATAGCTTTCTGCTGCTGTTAGCTCGCGGTCGAGGTCCTTCAGCAGATCGTTGCGCTGCTCGGCGTTGGTTTCTTCTTTCGCAAGACTGACGTACGTTTCGATGTCGCCGGAGATGGCTGCGAGCTTATCTTCCGCAGCGATCTGGTCTTCAGCGCGCTTGCGATCGCGGAGGACGGCTTGCGCTTCTTCCTGGTTGTTCCAGAAATCGGGCTGAGCGACGCGGGCTTCGAGAGACTTCAGACGTTCGCGGAATTGCGGGGCGTCAAAGATAACTCCGGACGAGCGCGATGCGTGGTTTAAGGCCTTCGTAGCGGTGTTGGAGATCTTCGAGAATCATGTCGTGTCCGGGCGCGTCCCCTAGATCGGAACAGACGCTAGACTGCCTTTCTGAAAGTTAGTCCTAACAGGATAGCGGAAACCAGCACGCAGAGCCAAGCGAACCAATCGCCGAAGCGCGTGTAGATGGTCTTGTCCGTTCGGAAGTCGTAGGGCAGATCGGCGGCAGCGCGCACGTCTTTCGGAAGCGGGCGGAAAATGCGGCCATAGGGATCGATCGAAGCGGTGATCCCGCTGTTGGTGGTACGCACAATCCAGCGGCGATTTTCGACCGCGCGGACTCGCGCCATGCGCAGATGCTGCTCGGCGGCAGCGGAATGGCCGAACCAGCCGTCATTCGAAATGTTGACGAAGAGCTGCGCGCCGTTGGCAGCGAAGCGGCGAATCTCGCCGGGATAAATCGCTTCATAGCAAATGAACACGCCATACGAATTTCCGCTTGAAAACTGGCCGACGGAGTATTTGGTGCCTTTCCGAAAACCGCCGACTTCGCTCGAGACATTGGTCACTACACGATGTATCAGCGGAAACGGTTCGTACTCGCCAAACGGGACGAGATGCACTTTGTCGTACGAAAAAACACGGTGGCCTTGCGCGTCAAACATCAGAGCGCTGTTGTAAGGCGCCATGATCGCGTGGCTCTTTCCGCCCGTGGAAACTGTCTCCGGCTTCCACTCCACCACGCCAACGATAAAGGGATGCTGGAAGTGAATCGCCAGGTTGGAGGCCAAATAGGCGAATTGCGAATCTTGAAACGAAAAGGGCGCTGGAGCTTCGGGCCAAACCAAGAGATCGGGATGGTGAGCCGAAGGCGCGAGACTTAAGCGCTGAACCTCAGCCAGATCCGAAGCATGCTGCGTGAACCAATCGCTCGGATATTCGTCTGCCTCAGGAAAATTGAGCTGCACGGCGCGAGCGATGTGATTCGCTGAGGGCGTAGGCACGAATCGCGGCCCCGCCATCATGATCACAACCACCAGAGCCGCGGCACTGAGCAGAATCGCGAGACGGCGTTTCGGCGAATGCCGCGTGTCCGCGTCGCTCCACGCGAGGAGTGCATTGAACGCCGCGACCAGAAAGGACAAGCCGTATATTCCGGTAATCGTGGTAAGTTGCACCAAAGCGCCATTTGCCGCGGCTGGATAGCCGAGCAGGTTCCACGGAAAACTGATTTCCGGCAGCCAGGTGCGGAACATCTCGAGCGAAACCCAGAGGAAGGGCGCGCCGAAGCAGGCGAGCGTGATACTTCGCCGCGAAAGGCGGTTGATCGTCCAGGTGGCCGCGCCGTTTGCCGCGGCCCACACAGAAGCGATCAGCAATAAAACTCCCCATCCGCCGGCGCGCGAAAGTCCGCCATGGACAGACAGCACCTCCGCGATCCATGGAACGGAGGTCAGTACAAAACAGATACCATGCAAGAATCCGCAAGCGTAAGCCAGGCGTGGACTCGCGCCAAAAAGCACGACCAGCAAAATTCCGACACACACCCAGGAATAGATGCCGAGGTAAAAGCCGGTGTAGGAAAACGAAAGCGCCGCGCCAGAAACCGCGGCAATAAACAGCCTTAGCCATGCTGGAGTTTCACTACCGGGATGCGGACGAAGGTAACCGAGCCACGGACGCCCTGGCATCAGTGCTTGACGATGGCCTTAAACCCGGCCACCTCGAGGCCTTTCCTAGCGTTATCTATCGCTTTTTGATCGGCATAGGGGCCGACCAGCACGTGGTAATACTTATCCCCCTGCGGCGACTGCACAAAAGTTGGAAAATTTTTCTTGCGCAGCGTATTCGCAAGCGCCATCGCGTCCGATTCTCTCGTGAGCGCAGCAACTTGCAGACTGGTGCCTCCGCTCGTGCTCACCGGCGCGACGCCGATGGACTTCGCAATCGGGCTGGGCTGCTGTCTGGCAGAATTGCCGCTCTTTCCGACTGCCGGTGTTGTGGACGGGCTTATCGAAGGCGTGGCGACTGGCTTCAGACGATCGTCGGTCTTGTTCGACTCTCCTGCGTGGTAAAACTCCCAATCGGAATTTGCGGGCGCCGCCGTTCCTGTTTGGGGCTCAGGCGCGGACTTTTTGTTGGAAGGCTTGGGCGCGACTTCCGGTTTCGGTAGAACACCGGAATCCGGCAAACCACGCAAATCTGTCGCTGCGCGCACTTGGCCGTCACGTCCCATGACGTAACCCAACGTAAAGAACAGGCCAGAAAACAGCAGCATCAGCATGAACAGGCCAATGACGTGCCGTCCTTCGAGCACACGCTCTCCGGCGTTCCCTCGTTTTCCCCCAGAAGCCATTCTTACTTTTTCTGTCCCCCTAGCGCTTGTACCCAGCTATTAATGATATCGATGGGCAGGGGGAAAACAATCGTTGTGTTCTTCTCGACACCTATCTCCGTCAAAGTTTGCAGATAGCGCAGCTGAATCGCGGAAGACTGCGTCTCCAAAACCTTCGCGGCGTCGGCGAGTTTTTGCGACGCTTCGAATTCGCCCTGCGCGTGAATTACCTTGGCGCGGCGCTCGCGTTCCGCTTCTGCTTGCTTCGCAATGGCGCGTTGCATCTGTTCCGGAATATCGACTTGCTTGACTTCCACCTTCGAGACTTTGATGCCCCAGGGCTCGGTGTCCTGATCCAGGATCACCTGCAGCTTGGCGTTCACCCGGTCGCGCTGGGATAGGATTTCATCGAGCTCGAACTGGCCCACGATGCTACGGAGAGTTGTCTGTGCAAGCTGCGACGTCGCGTATTGATAATTCTGTACTTGAGACATCGCGAGATTGGCGTCCACGACACGAAAATAACAGACCGCGTTCACCTTCACGGAAACGTTATCGCGCGTGATGATGTCTTGCGGCGGAACGTCGAGTGTCTCCAACCTCAGGTTAATGCGATATAGAGTTTCAATAGGCCAAAAAACCAGGTTAATGCCCGCGCCTTTGGCCTCAGGCAGCAATCGTCCCAGCCTCAGGACCACGCCGCGTTCCCATTCCTTAATGATGTAGAGAGAATTCCAAAACCAAATCAGCAAAATCCCAATGATTATGGCGGCCCCAAGAAGACCAAACTCCGGCATATTTATCCTCCCGAACGTGAGTGCATTCTACTTGTTTTCTGTGACCGCCGCTTCCTCCGGCTCGACGTGCAACTTCAGGCCCTCGACGCTTCGAACACGTACGGGCCTTCCTTCCGGCACGGCTCGCGGAGAGACGGCTTGCCAAAGTTCGCCGTGAACGCGAATCATCCCTTCCGCGCCGGCGCCTAATCCGGAGATGGCGATACCCTCTTCGCCAATCAGCTCTTCCCTTCCCGTCGTCGACTTCCACGAGCGCGAGCGCAGCACCAGTCGCATCAGAAAAACGGTGATGAGCGCAAATGGTAGCGTGGCTGCCAGCGCTACTCCCAGGCTCACTCCACCGGAAGTCAGGGGCGAACGGATCAGGAACATCGCGCCAAGCATCATCGAAATGATACCGCCAATGGCCAGGACGCCGTGGCTCGTGAACTTAGCCTCCAGAATAAATAACGCGACGGCCAGCAGAATCAGCATTACTCCCGCGAAATTTACGGGCAAAATGTGCATCGCATAAAGCGCCAGCACCGCGCAGATACCTCCAATCACCCCGGGCGCAACCATTCCGGGATGAGTGAATTCCGTGTATAGCCCGAGCGCGCCGACCATCAGTAGCACGAAGAAAACGTCCGGTTCGACGATGCGCGCGAGGAAACTCTGCCGCGCAGAGAGTTGAAACGAGCTAATCGACGCATTTTTGAGCGTCAGAACGGTCTTCGTGCCGTCGAAACGCGTGAGGGTTCGACCGTCGAGTTGCCGCAGAAGATCTTCGGGAGAGGAGGCGATCAAATCGATCAACTTCCCGTCCAGCGCTTCCTTTTCCGTGAACGCCTTCGCATCCGTCACCGCTGTTTCAGCAAGCGTTGGGTTGCGGCCGCGTTTCTCCGAATAGCTCCGCAAAAAGGCAGTGGTGTCGTTGAACAATTTCCGGCGCATAGTCTCGTCAACTTGCAGTTGAAATCCCCCGATGGAAATCACAGGAGAAGCCGCACCGGTATGCGTCGCAGGAGCCATGGCCGCGACGTCCGCCGAGAGAAGTATAAAGAAACCTGCTGAGGCGCCGCGTGCACCCGTGGGGGAGACGTAAACAGCGACAGGCACAGGGGAAGTCAAAATGTGCTGGATGATGTCCTTCATGGACTCGCCCAGTCCCCCGGGCGTATCCATGGTGATCAGAACAAGCGCCGCACGCCGGCTCGCGGCGTCGGCAATGCCCTCATCGATGTAGGTGGCCAGCACGGGCTCGACTTCGCGGTCGAGATGGAGCTGCAGCACCAGCGGATTCGTCGAATGCTCATCGGCTGTAGCGGACGGAAGCACTAGAAATGCGGCCGCGATGCACGCGCCGCAAAGAATCGCCCGCGCCAGAGCACCGAATCGTCCGGAGCCACAAACTCTCTGAACCAAACGATAAGCGCTCATTGTGCGCCTCCCGCGGGCTTGGCCTTCTGCAAATGTTCCAGCAATTCTTTCGCATCGGAATACTTGGGCGCAAGTTTCAGGGCGCGCTCCAATTCGGTGCGCGCCAAATCCAATTTTTTCTGTTCGAGATAGACGCGCGCAAGCGTCGTGCGCACCGCCGCGGAATCGCGAATCTCGAGCGAAGCCTGCAGTTCCTTCGCCGAGTCGTCCAATTTCGCCCGGCGCCGGTAGACTTCCGCAAGCCCGTTGTGCGCGGATGCGCTGCCGGCATCACCCGCTAGAGCGGCGCGAAACTCAGTTTCGGCGGCATCGACGCGGCCTGCCGAAAGTTCCTGCCGCCCGCGCCGGATGTGCGCCGCAGGAGTGTCGGCCGCTGTTGTTGCGGCCGCCGCACTGGCGGAGTCTCCAGCCGACACAATCTCCAGACGCAGCGCCGTCGTATCCATCTCAGTGCGCACGCGCTCCAGATGGAGCAACGTATCCTTCTTCGTATCGACTCGCACGACGGGAAGCGCATCGGGGCCAAAAGTCTCCGCCGCCGTATCGCGTTCTTGATCGGCTTCCGCTTTCTTGCCTGCCTTCTCAAGCGAGACAATCATCAGCGCGCGGTTTTCCGCCTTGTCCGGCTCGCGCTCGGATGCTTCGCGAAAATAGCCAGCAGCGCCGGCAAAATCATTCGCGCCGAGCGCCAGCAATCCCAGGTTGAAGGGATAGTCGTCCTCCTCGGGATCCAGCTCCGCCGCGCGGCGCAGATCGGCCAGCGCTTCGGGCGTTTTGTTCTGCCGTGCGCGGGCCAGCGCAAGATTATTCAGAATCTCCGGCAAGTCCGCGCCGGAAACCAAATTGTCGCGCAGCGCTAGCTGCAGCGACACGAAAACTTCCTCGGCTTTGTCCGGCTGGTTCATTAACAACCGGCAAACACCCGTCGCGAAGACCGCTTCGACGTAGCGGTCATGTGTTTTCGGAACTTTCGCAAACCAGATCAGCGCCGAGTCGCAGTCTCGCCGCGTGTAATAGGTGTCGCCAATCGCGAAGTCAGGGTCTGGCCACTCCGGCTCGAGACGCGCGGCTTCCCGAAGCTCCCGCAGCCGCGGATCATCCTCGCTGGCCAGCAAGCCGCGCACGTAATGTTCAAATGCGTCCAAACGCAGAGGCCGCTGCACTTTCGAGAATTCTTCGAGACTTCGCTGGTAGGCGTGATCATTGGCCGCGAGCAGTCGCCACAGCAACCGCTGATGCAGGTCCATGAGCGTATCGAGCGGGCCCGTCTCCCGGACGGCGGGAAGCAACTTCGTCGGGCTCACGCGCAGAATCTGAGACTCGACCACGAGCGACTGTCCCTCGGACGTAAACCTGCCAAAAATCACGTAATCCGCATCCATGTTCTGCGCGATGCGCAGCATCGAGGCTCTGCTAAGTTTTGCGGCCGGAGGAAGCCCGGAGCGATCCAGTTCACCGGTGCGCCCGGCATGCGAATACACTTGCTGCCCGGCCGCGGATAGCCGCTGAATCGTGAGCTCTTCAAGCCCTTCCCCCAGCCAATCCAAGCGAGGAGACGCCCCCACATTCTCAAATGGAAATACAAGATAGATCCCCTGTTGGGAAGCATCGGAGGCAGGTCCCCGCGCGCCTGGGCCAGCCCCAGAGCCCGCAGAAGGCTGTTGCGCAATAACAGAAGGAGGGATCAAGCAACAAAAGGCAATTGTGCAAAAAAGGACAAAGGATTGCGCGCTGAAGACGGACTGCTTCATGCTCACTTCATTGTAGCAGAGGCCCGCAGCCGCATCGTGAGCATTGCGTGGAAACCGTTGCCAACCATTACCCATCGCGAGGTCCATCAAAGGCGGCAGGCGGACCCAGCCCACGGACAGCACGTTGATTGCTAAAAGACAATTTGGCGAGTTTCGAGGTGAAGCTGGAAGGGCGAGCCCCCTCCCTCGTCGGGGAGCAGAGCCTCTATTTCCAACTATAACTGCGTGGCGTCAGCCGGTTTCGGCACGAGCAGTTCCTGCACCGCAGGATCCTTGAGGGCCGTACCAAAAGCCGGATCTTTCTTTATATCAGCGAACTGTTTGTACCCTTCATCCTTCGCCTTGCGCAGGTAATGGATGCAGCGGTCGAGGTCGCCAGCCTGAGCATAGGACTTCGCCAGCATATAATAAAACCGGCCGCGATCCTCGACGGAGCGGTCTTGCAAGATCGATCCGCTGCGCGATCCGTTGTGCTCGAAAAGAAGCGGATCCAACGCCAACGCGCGCCGGAAAGAGGAAATAGCTTCCTCGTATTTCTTGTCCCCAAAATAAGCATAGCCCAGATTGCTGTAGAGCACCGCCATGTCCGTCCGCATGGCAATCGCTTTTTGATATGCTTTTATGGCTTTCTCATATTTCTTCCGCTGATACCAAATCGTGCCGACGTTGTTTTCCGCGTCCGCGTACCTCGGGTCGACTTTGACGGCCCGCTCATAATATTTCAGCGCCAGCCCCAACGCTTCCTGCTGGTGCAGAGCGATGCCGAGCTTGTTCAGATACACGGGATTCCGCGGATCTTGATCCGAGAGCTTTTTGAACATCCCCGCGGCCTCGCGGTACTGTTTCCGGACCATATACAGGTCGCCCATCTGCTCGTCCGTCATTTCCGGGCGCACCACGATTACGGGGTCCTGCGGCGAAGGCACTTGGGCCACGCCGGGCGCCATAACCATCGACCGGGTACCTTCGAGAGTTTGTCCTACAGCGGGAATCGAAAGAGTCAAGAAGAGAATACTGGCTGGAAACGCCACTCTTGCCTGAGTCATGGCGAGTCTCCCTTCTCCGGCGGAGGCGTATCTGGTTGAGGCTTAGCCTTGTCGGGGTCCTTCTTCTTACCCCCAAAGATACCAAAAATCTTCTGTAAAGGGTTCTTTTTCTTTTCGCCAGGTGGAGCGGCAGGATCACTAGGGGTCCCCTGGCCGGAGGCATTGGGCGGCCGGTTGGGATCGTACGGGGCTATGGGGTTGCCCTGCGCGTCTGTTTGGGGCGGTTTGGGTTCGCCACCACCAAAAACGTGGGACAGCCAGGAACCCGAAGAAGAGACTGCGGCGCTCCCCCCGTGCAATTCGCAAAACGCCGTCGGCGCCGACCCCGCGACGTAAACCTCTTCGCGCGTCGTTGGACAGTTTGGGGTGGCAAGTTCGAGCGATTCGGGATCGATCAAGACGGACTGCACCCCATCCGGCATAGTGAAGTCCCTGACGTCGCGGTAGGCGGGTAGCGCCGTTGCGCGCAGCATGAAGTCCGCCCAGACGGGGGCATCCGCCGCGCCACCGGTCAGGCCCAAATCGCGATTGTCGTCAAAACCGACCCAGATCACCGTCAACAGATTCGAAGTGTATCCGGCAAACCAGCCGTCGCGGGAAGTCCCCGTCTTTCCAGCCGCGGGCAGCGTAAAACCCCGCGCGCGAACTCCCGCACCGGTCCCTTTGTTCAAAACGTCTTTCAGCAGACTCGTAACCAGGAATGCCACGCGTGGATCAAGCACCTGGTGCGTCTGCGGCGTAAATTTCTCTAGCACGCTTCCATCAGCGCTCACCACGCTGTGCAGGAATTGCGGTTCCGCCCGAATGCCACCGTTGGCGAACGCCGTGTATCCCCCGGCCACGTCCACCGCCGTCATTTCGTAGGCGCCCAGTGCCACGGCCGGTGTCGCCTGGATGTTGTTGCCAAGCCCCATTTGCCGCGCGATCTGCACTACCCGCCCGTAACCGATCAGCTCAGCCACCTTCACGGTCGCCACGTTCAGGGAATTTGTCAACGCTTCCCGCACCGTGACGTGGCCCATGAATTTTTCGCCATAATTATTAGGCGTGTATTCCTTGCCGTCGAATTCGAATGTCGTAGGCTCGTCGTCAATGGTCGTCGCTGGCGTGATTACCGGTTGCACGCCGTCCACGGCGTTGTCAAACGCCGCAGCGTACACGAAAGGCTTGAACACTGACCCAGGCTGGCGATGCGCCAGAGCGTGATTCAGTTGACTCTGGCCGTAATCCCGTCCCCCGATCACCGCTTTGATTTCGCCCGTGCGTGGATCGATCGCCACCAGCGCAATCTGCACCTGCGGAATCGCTTCTGTACTTCCTTTCTTCGCCGCTTCCTTGCGCCACTTGTCGTATCTTTTCGCCAGCAGCAAATCGACGTTTTTCACTCCCGCATCCACAGCCGCAGCTGCGGCCCGCTGCAGCGCAGGATCGAGCGTCGTGTACACGCGGAAATTCTGGCTGAGCAGCTCGTTCTCGGAATACTTGTCAAGGAGATGGTCCTTGACCATGTCCACAAAGTACGGCGCTTCGCTCGCCGACCCGGCCGTGTGCACAATCTTCAGCGGCGCATGCTTGGCATCATCCAACTCTTCCTGTGTGATGTACTTGTTCTCCAGCATTTGCGTCAGCACGCGGTCTCGCGCCTGCGCCCCGCGCTCCGGATGCCGGTCGGCTGAGGAATAATAATTAGGAGCGCGAATGATTCCCGCGAGGTACGCGCATTCGGCGATCGAAAGCTGCCTCAAGTCCTTTCCGAAATACGCTACGCTGGCTTCAGAGAACCCGCGGATGCCGAAACTCCCGCGATTCCCAAGATAGACCTCGTTGGCATAAAGCTCGAAAATCTGCTGCTTATTGAATCGCTGCTCGAGCTCGATCGAAACCATCGCCTCGGCAACTTTCCGGCGCATGGTCCGCTCGTTCGAAAAGAAAAACGTGCGCGCCACCTGCATGGTGATGGTGCTCGCGCCCTGGTAGTGGGAGGAGCTGTGCCGCATATCCGCCCAGGCCGCGCCCACGATGCGAATGAAATCAAATCCGCCGTGATCGAAAAACCGCTTGTCCTCCGCCGAGAGGATCGCGTGCACCAGCTCGGGCGGCAAATCCTCATACCGCACCGGACGGCGCTTCTCTCGCGCACTGTCAAAAAGATTGGTGATCAGTTCCGGCTCGATCTGCGCCGTATCCAGGCTTCCTCCGCCGGAAAGCGGGCGAATCGACCGGATCGTTTTCCCGTTGAATTGCACTGCCAGGGCGTTCGAACCGCCAAAGTAGGAAAGCTTCGAAGGCCGGATATCCACCGTGTTTCCCTCGACGGTGTACTGCCCGAGCGAATTTTCGTCTGCCTCGGGGCGGTATCCGATGCGGGTCAAGTAGGTCGTCAGATCTTCCGCGGTCCAAGCTTGCCCGGTGGAAATGTATTCGGGCGCGGAGAAAATCTGCGTCGTGTTCTGCAACACCTTGCCCGTCAAACGCGCATCGATCATTCGCGAATATTTGACGTAGTAATAAGTGAAAATCCCGCCGGTGGTGAGAAACAGGGCGAAGATGATCCCCAAGAGCGTCAAGCCCCATTTAGAAGTGAAAAAGCCTTTTGCAATTCGAATGCGCAAACGATTGCTCCCGGGGCTGATCCTCTATTGTCTCGCAACACCCAACACTAAGAAAGACGGAGTTCGCAGGGTAAATGTTGCTTGAATCCGTGCGCGTAGTTGGACCGCCGGGAGGGGTGTCGGCGGCGGAAGCGCTCGAACAAGACCGGGCAGCGACACGGATTCAGGCCAGAGTCCAGCAGTTCGAACGGAAAATGCAAAACCGCTAAAAAAGAGACTTGTTCTCACTGGAAGGTGTGAAGTGCAGCTCAGTACTGTAGAAGAGCAGATCAACCGGAACCGTATATTCCAGCGATACCTTCACCAGGGACTGGGTTACCGAGACCTTGATGTCCTCGCGCTTCACGGGAACATCCAAATCCTGCACAACTTTGAAAATATTGTCGCGAATCTGCTCCTCAGAATAGTGATTCACGATGCCGAAGCGCGCCATTTCCTGCATCTTGTCCTGCAACTGGTATTCGGAAACGTAAGGCGGCACAAGCTTGAAGGCTATGTAGATCGCCAGTAAACCCACGGCAACAAAAACGACGGTCTTCAACTTGCCTTCGCCGCGCTCGGAGCTGCGGCGCTGCGCGATCGAATTCCGTTTACGGATGCCAGCAAAGTGCACGAAAATCTTCTCCGGGCGCCGACAGTAGAGAAAGCGCGACATAGCGCAGCAATATTCAGCCGCTGTCTATAAAGCAACGCTAGCACCCCGTGCACAGAGTGTCGAGACGTTGCCGCACCGCATGTTTCCGGAATGCTACGGGTGCAGGGCAAGACAGGCTCCAGCCTGCCTTCTCTTGCGGCCTTCTGCCGAGCTCCAATCCGTTCCGTGCTGGCCCGTCACGTTTGAATCTCAATAAGCCCGCGCAAAAATGGCCCGCTCCGGCGCCGGCTGACCGCAATAAACGCAAGTTCCATCGCCATCCACCTTCGCATTCTCTTCGCCAAGGGACTGATCGATGGGGATGCAGCGCATGGTAGCCCGCGTTTCTTCCTTAATCTTCGCTTCACAATCCGCGCTTCCGCACCAATACGAATACGCGAAGCCGTTTTCAACCGCCATCTTCAGTTCATCGTACGACTTCGCATGGTGCGTATTCGCTTTGCGGAACGCCAGGGCCTTGTCGTGCATCGCCTGCTGAATTTCCACGAGCAGTTGCGCAATCGCCTCCGGCATCCCCCGGAGTGGCGAGCTGATCTTTCCTTCTCTACCGGGGCGATCTCGTCGCGCCAGCACCGCCGCCGACTTCGCCACATCCTTCGGCCCCAGCTCGACGCGCACGGGCACTCCGCGCATCTCCCAATCATTAAACTTCCAGCCGGGACTCGGCCCTTCGCGCCCGTCCAATGTGACGCGCACGTTCGTCGCAACCAATTCTGACTTCAACTTCCGCGCCGCCTCGATTACCGAACTCTTCTCTTCGTCGGTCTTGTAAATCGGCACGATCACCACCTGATACGGCGCCAGCTTTGGCGGCAAAACCAGCCCCTGATCGTCGCCGTGCACCATGATGATCGCGCCGATCACGCGCGTCGAGAGCCCCCACGAAGTCGTCCAGCAATGCTGCAGCTGCCCGCCCTGATCCAGATACTTCACTTCAAAGGCCTGGGCAAAATTCTGCCCCAGGAAATGCGACGTCCCGGACTGCAGGGCCTTCCCATCACCCATCATTCCTTCGATCGAATACGTAACGTCCGCGCCTGCAAACTTCTCCGCATCCGATTTCTTGCCGGGAATCACCGGAATCGCCGCATCGTTCACGGCAAAATCCGCATAGATATCGAGCATCTGCCGCGTCTCGATTTCTGCTTCTCCGCGCGTGGCGTGCGCCGTATGCCCTTCCTGCCAGTAAAATTCCAGCGTGCGGAGAAAAAGTTTGGTCCGTAATTCCCACCGAACCACGCTGTTCCATTGGTTCATCAAGACCGGCAAGTCGCGGTAGGACTGAATCCACTTCGACCACATGTGCCCGATAATCGTTTCCGAAGTCGGCCGGATCACCAGAGGCTCCGCCAGCTTTTCGCCACCGCCAATCGTTACCACCGCCAGCTCCGGCGAAAATCCCTCGACGTGATGCTTCTCTTTGTCAATAAAGCTCCGCGGAATCAGCAGCGGGAACGCAACGTTCTGATGCCCGGTCGCTTTAAATCGCCGGTCGAGCGCCTGCTGCATGTTCTCCCACAGCGCCCAACCATACGGTCGCACGATCATGCAGCCGCGCACCGGAGCGTAGTCGGCAAGCTGCGCCTTTAAGACCAGCTGGTTGTACCACTCAGAAAAATCCTGTGCGCGCGTAGGTAACTTTTCTTCAGCCATGCGGCGGTCTAGTCCGTTCTCCCGAGTGCAATAAACTCGCCCGAGTAAACTCAAAAGCGTAACGGACGCCTCGCGGCGTGTCAACGAATGAGGTGGCGCGAAAAGAGATGCGAAGCTTGCGTTATCAGCCGGCGATCTCAACAATGGAGAAGCCTATGGGCGACGTGCGGGATGGGTGTAGACTGTCCGCGCATTTGAATTCAAAAGGAAGATTCGGGTCTTCTCGTCTTGCACCCGCTATGGATGCATACCCTTACCGCATGGCCTAAGGAGTAACTCATGTCCACGCCGCCCAGTTACATACCCCAGGGTGCGGTGCCCACTTCCGGACGGACTCCGACTCACCAGAAGAGTTGGCTGGCAAGAAACTGGTTTTGGCTCCTGATCGCGCTGGCGGTGTGCGGGGCAGCTTTCCTGTTTGGTATTTTCAGCCTGATTGTAGGCGCTATTCGAGGGTCCGATGTGGCCAAGGAAGCTGTTAGCAGGGCGCAGTCGAACCCGGCCATTAGGGGGCACCTAGGGGCTCCCATCAGCGAAGGCTGGTTCGTGGTCGGTTCCATCAACGTTTCAAACAGCTCGGGCAATGCTGATCTAGCGGTCCCGCTCACCGGACCGAAGGGCAAAGCCACCGTCTATGTCAAGGCTCAGAAGGCCGTGGGGAAGTGGAACTATAGTTTTATGCAGGCTGCGATCGAAGGAAGCAGCGAGAGAATCGACCTACTTGCCAGCGCAGCGGCCGAACCGCAACCCAAGCTGCCAGGCTCCGCACCGGCGGCGGACGTCCCGGGCTCAACTACGTCCCCGCCGGAACCGGGCTCTCGGGCTCCGGGTCGACCTGATACCGGGAGTTCAGACATCGTAGAGAGTCTGAACACAAGCACACCGGGTGTGGATGCCGAGATCATCCAATGCAAGCGCTCCGACGGGGTTCTCAACGTCAAAATTCGCTTCCATAACACCTCGAGTGCGGCGATCAATTTTTATGTTCGCGCCCCCAACACGGCGTACGACAGATTCTACGTCCTATCCGGAACGAGGAAGTTCCCGGTCGCAAAAGATAGGAACGGCTCGTATCTGGCTCCCGGTGCTGATTCATCCTGCGGCCTGCCAGGCGTCTGCCTGAGATTAGCCGGGGGCCAATCCGCTGTATGGTGGGCCAAGTTTGTCGCGCCGCCGGTAACTGTAGGAAAGGTTGATCTGATTACCCCAGTCACGACACCCTTCGAAGAAGTCCCGATAACCGACAAGTAAGGGCAAGGAGCAGGCCCTTTGGCCTGCCCGTGCATGCCTCAGTGGATTGTTCTCTCGTCACAGCACCGTCTGATCAGGCCGTGCCAGTCGTGAAATCCGTTGCCTGTTTCACGTGCCGCAAGTCGCGGATCTCATGGAATCGATGATTACCTGCTCGACGCCAGGCAAGGCGATCGAACTTCGTCAGGAGTCGAAACATGGTACAAAGTTTGGGATGGCCCCATTGACCGAGATGCAGCGCGAAGTCGAAACAGACGGCAAAGCAAGGCAGGCGGAAGACCTGTCGGACAACGCCGCCCCTGGCTGGCGCACCTACGTGAACGCCTTTCTCGCCGCGGAGATTTCCTCGCTCACGAGATACTACGACCGCGTGGTTCAATGGCTGCCGCGCGAAGACGACAAAGGCGGGCTGCTCGCCGCGGTCGACGCGCCGCGCAAAGAAACGGTTGGCAAGGACGAGCCGTTCCCCGACTTGACCCAAGAGCACGACAAGCGCACGGCGATTCTGATCAACGGCACCTTCAACCACGACTTCGACATCCAAGCGCTGCTGATGCAATTGAAGGCGAAGCTCGCGCGCACCTCGCGCCTCATGGTCGTTCTCTACAATCCGTACCTGCGTTGGGCCTACTACCTCACCAACCGTATGGGAATCCGGAAGGGCGATCTGCCGAGCACCTTTGTGACGCGCGTCGATCTGGAAAACATCGCCAAAGTAGCGGGCTTCGAGATCGTGCGCCAGCGCCTCGCCATCTACTGCCCCTGGAAAATGCTGGGACTCGGGACGGTCATCAATCGCGTAATGCCCCTCGTGCCTTTGGCGCGCTGGCTGAGTCTGACGTCCGTGGTCGTGATGCGACCGCTCGTGCCGTCATCGCAACAGGGCCTGTCCTGCGTCATCCCCGCTCGCAACGAACGCGGCAACATCGAGAATGCGCTGAAGCGCTTCCCGGACCTGGGCCGCGAGGCGGAAATTATTTTCGTCGAGGGCCACTCGACGGACGGAACTTGGGAAGAAATTCTGCGTGTCTCCACCGTCTATCGCGACCAGTTTCGCATTCTGGCCGTCCAACAGCCCGGCAAAGGCAAGGCGGACGCGGTGCGACTGGGCTTTTCTCACGCGAGAGAAGACTTGCTCGTGATTTTGGATGCCGATCTGACCATGCCGCCGGAGATGCTTTCGCGCTTCGCCTTTGCCTACGACCAGGGCCACGGCGATTTCATCAACGGCTCGCGCCTTGTCTATCCGATGGAAGGCGCAGCCATGCGCTTCTTGAACCGCATGGGCAATATTTTTTTCGCGAAAATGCTCAGCGCGATTCTGGACGTGCGCCTGGGCGATTCTCTGTGCGGCACGAAGCTGGTCACGCGCCACGATTACGAGCGCATGGTCGCGTGGCGAAAAGACTTTGGCGAATTCGACCCCTTCGGCGATTTCGAGCTGCTTTTTCCTGCAGCGGAGCTGGGCCTGGAAATCGTGGACGTGCCCGTCCGCTATCTGGCGCGCACGTACGGCGAAACAAACATCCAGCGCTTCCGGCACGGGCTGCAATTGCTAAAGATGACCTGGGTGGGGCTCGTGCGCATCAAGATGGGATTCAGAAAAAAGCCCGTACGGCTTCCGCAAAACGGAGCCTCACAGGGCTAGCCAAGTATTTTCCTGGAGCAAAGTAGATCGACGTAACCGGAGCGCTCCGCTGCGAGATCAATCGCCTGATTATCCGAAGCTAGCGTGGTGGCCGCGCGGGTCAAAACGTGCAGCTGGTAACCGGCCAGGCGAAAAAAATCGAGCAACGCGCGCGGTTCGAAGCCAAGCTCGCGCATCCCCGCGGGGGCATACTCGAGGGCGATAAATATGGACGGGAATTTTTCCAGCGTGCGGCGCATCCCCTCGCAGACGGCAAGTTCATAGCCCTGCACATCGATCTTAATGAAGGAGAGGTTCTGCAGATTCCGGGCCGCGACAAAGTTGTCCACACTGGTAACCTCAACCGTCGTGATCTTCTCGCCGGCATGCCGCAATGCCTTGAACTGTTCCGTGACCACGCGATGATCGGCCGAATGCTCTTCGTTGTGCCAAAACTCGATTGAGCCATCGGCGTTGCCGACAGCCATGTTGAATACTTCCACGACATCGCCTAGATTTTTGCGGCGAATAGTTTCTCCGAGAGTCACAAAGCTGGCAAGGTCAGGCTCGAACGCATAAATCTTCGCCGGCTGCTTGCGGGCAGCAGCGAAAACGCAGGCTGTGTAGCCGATATTCGCGCCGATATCGAGAATATCGCCGCCCGTGAAAAGCTCCGGGCTTCGTTTTGCAAGCGCCCAAAACGGATCTTCGTACCATCGCTTATAAAAAAAATACGAAGATAAAAACAGTCGCTTGAACAGCGGCATTTCGAAAAGCCCCGCGGAGCGGGCTAGGTTGTACAAGCGCGTGAAAATATTCCCGGAGGCCTTGTTGCTCATGCGGTGAGTTGCCTTCCCTCGAGAATATTTGGAGCAGTTCGCATCGCCGTCGGATCTAGCTGGCTTTCTCGAGCACAAGCAAGACACGCAGAGCGGCGAGACCGCGCCACAGAGGCGAAGTCGCGCGCTCGAATTTCGAAAGAGCTGGATAAAGCGATTCCGGCAAGAGATTCATGGGCTTGAACCCCCCGCTCAGCAGGTAGGCGAAGAGGCAAAATGGCTCGAGCGCAAGAACCTTGAGCTCCGGCAGAGCATTTAGCGTGATCAAGCGACGTTTGGGCCCGAAGAGCAGGTACGGAATGGCCTGATTCCCGTCGAAGGCCATTTTCTCGGGAGCTGCGCCTGTTTGACTTTCCCAGGGAGTTTCGGAAAGATCGCAACGCTCCTGATGCAAAAAGCGAAAAATAAAATAGGAAAAAGGCGTGATCCACGGCTCGACAAGAATTAATCGGCCGCCCGGCACCAGAATCCGCGAAACCTCAGTTAAAAAAGTCATCGGCGTAGCCAGATGATGCAGCATGTCCAAGCCGAAAACGTTGGCTACGCTGCTCGACCGGAAAGGAAGCTGCTGTGCGTCGGCGATGGTATCGAGCCAGGGGCACCAGATGAGGTCTGTCGAGACAATGTCTGGCGCGCACTGTTTGAAAAAACCGGGACCAGCGCCAACTTCAATGGAAATTCCGTTTTGTTTTCGGAAAGCGAGCAGTCGCGCGAAAAACTCGTCCTTGTAGACGCGCCGCAAGATGGGTTTTTGCTCCCAAACCCGGCGGTGCCGGAGAAGCTGCTCGTGAGCTTGCGTATCGATGGCCACTGTGTGATTTCGATTGTACTGAGTTCGGCGCCAGCTTCGCGGAGAAGCTCGCAGCATTGTTCGGTTGTCGTTATCAAAAGAAGACCGGGAGGAGGCCCGGTAACTAATCCTGTTGCCCGATTATCGCGGCGCAACGGAACCCGCCGCGGTTTTGATAGGCTGGTTTGACCGTGAGTTTCCTTTCCCAAACAAACGGGCACCAGAGCGCTCGTCCGGATCTTCCGGATCCAACGCAACCGGGAGACTGGCGGCTGGTCGTTTTTCTCGCGATTCTGCTGGCGTTGGGGACGGCCGCGGTCTACGCGCCGGCAATGCGCAACGGGTTTGTCAATCTCGACGACCCGGATTACGTAACCCGCAATCCGCACGTTCTGGGGGGACTGACGTGGGCGGATATCCACTGGGCTCTCGGCTCAAGCTATCCTTCTTCAAATTGGCATCCGCTCACGTGGTTCTCGCACATGCTGGACGTGCAACTCTACGGAGGAAATCCTGCAGGACACCACTTCACAAGCATTCTCCTGCATATTTTCGGCGTAGTGCTGCTGTTTCTTCTGATCGAACAGGCAACCGGCCGTACGCTGCGAAGCGCTGCGGTGGCGGCGCTCTTTGCTGTGCAGCCTCTGAATGTTGAGGCCGTCGCGTGGGTCTCCGAACGTAAATCCGTGCTCAGTGTTTTTTTCTTTCTGCTGGCGATCGGCGCTTACGGCTGGTACGCAAAAAAACCGGCTCCCGGACGCTATCTCTGGGTAGTTTTGTTTTTTGGTCTGGGAATAACAGCCAAAGTGATGGTCATTCCCTTCCCGTTTGCCTTGCTGCTGCTGGATTATTGGCCACTGGCCAGGCTGCCAGGAACGGACGCAGAAGGAAAGCCGCGAACATTTTTCGCCGCTCTAGGCGCGCTCGTGATCGAGAAAATTCCACTCTTCGTAATGGCCGCTGCAGGCGGAGCCGTGACCGTTTATGTGCATTCGCGCGAACATGCGCTGACGGCGACGATGCCTTTCAGCTGGCGTTTCAAAAATGCGATTTTTTCTTACCTGGCGTATCTCGGAAAGGCCGTTTGGCCCGCGCGGCTGGCTCCCTATTATCCGCATCCCGAAAATACGCTGACGTGGACGACCGCGGCCCTCGCGGCGCTGGCGCTGGCGGCCATCAGCCTGCTCGTGTGGCGATTCCGCGAGCGTAAATATCTGCTGGTGGGCTGGCTCTGGTATCTGGGCACCATGCTGCCGATGATCGGCTTTATCCAGACGGGCCGCCAGGGCATGGCCGACCGCTTCATGCACATTCCCATGATGGGCCTGCTCTTTGCACTGGTTTGGCTGGTCGGAGATCTGGCGCGGGAAAAACATTGGCAGAAAGAGATTCTCATTGCGCTTTTTCTTATCGCGCTGGCGCCCTTCGCCGCCGTGACCGTCAGGCAGATCAGCTACTGGCATGACAGCTACTCGCTCTTCGCACACACCCTCGAGGTAACCAAGAACAACGGCTTCGCGGAGAATGACTTCGGAGTTGCTCTGATGGAGCGAGGGGAGCCGCAGCTTGCCGCGCAACATTTCGTTGCGGCCGTGCGCCTGAGCCCGGATCTGGCTTCCCCCCATTACAACGTTGCGGTTCTGCTGCAAAAGCAAAACCGCCTCGACGACGCGGAGCACGAATATCGCGCGGCTCTGGCGCTCTCCAGCGACCAGGCGGAAATCGTCCAGTCGCATAACAATCTCGGCATTCTGTATCTTGGCGAAGGCAAATATGGCGCGGCGGTGACTGAGCTGAGCGCGGCCATCGCCATCGATCCAAGTTCAGAGAACAGCTACATCGGGCGCGGCACTGCTGAAATGCAGACGATGAACGTGGACGCGGCGATCGCTGACTTCAGAAAGGCCGTGCAGATTGCGCCATCGCCGCTCGCGTTGTACCGGTTGGGGCGCGCGCTGGAAAGCAAGGGTGACACTCAACAAGCGATGAAAGCGTACACAGCGGCATTGCAACTGGCGCCAGGAATGGCTGAAGCGCGTGCCCGCCTGAACTTCCTAGAAGCCAAGCCATAACTCCCGTTCCGCATACTAAAATCTTTATCCGTCGACTCGCGAGCCTCTCTGCCATTCCGGAGCGGGCGCGTGGTTCGGAGAAATCCAGCGGCGCGCTCCGCGAATCTGTGATGGACACCAGATTAATTCGTAGTCTGTCCCGCAGTCTTTGACACGGTTTTCGTAAAAGCTATGTTTCGCACGCGGCCGGCGAAGAGATCGCAGCCGGTGATATGGCCTCCGCCATCACGGCGGAAGACGAAAGCCGTGCCGAACGGGCCCTGGAATTCGTCGAAAACGGTGGGTTCGAGGACGGCAGGTTCCTGCCAGTTTGTGGCCAGGGTAAGTTTGCCGTCCTTTACGGCAAAGTGATAGGTAGCCTCGAGCTCCGCGCTGGTGTATTCGCCAGTGTACGGCGCGAAATTCTCCGCAGATGCCTTGAGCGGTTCATATCTTTCAAACATTTGCGCGGCCGTGTCTTTAAAACTCAGCGTAAGGCGCATGCCAGAGTCTGGTTGGCGGCCGAACGCAATTTCAGGACCGACTGCGGCAACGAAGTGGGTCGCGTCGCGAGGTTTGAATAGTGTGCTGAACGCTCCGAGGCCTTCCTTTGACGCGGTAATTTCCACGACCGAGTGAGACTCCAAGTTGCGATACCACCCCGCGAAAGGCTGGGCGTCAATGCCCGCCGCGCCGGAGGCGGAAGGTTCAGGCGAGAGCTGGCCATCGAGATAGATGTCCGCGACTTGATTGGCCAAAGCGCGGGGACCGCTGGTGCCGACATTGCACAAGGTGATGACGGAAAATTTTTGCTGAGGGAAACGCAATAGCTCGGTGCGATAGCCGAAGAGGGCGCCGCCGTGCTCGACGATGGGCAGTCCGCGATAGGTGCTGATGGTGAGGCCGAGAGCGTATTCGATTTGCTTGCCATTGTTGAGCACGCCAGGCGTTTGCATCTCCTTCAGCAGAGTTCCTTTGCCCAGTTTGTTGTCGTAGAAATTGCGGTCCCAGAGAAGGAGGTCGCTGACGCTGCTCAAGAGGCCGCCGTCGCCGACTTTGTCGAAATTGGTGGACCAGTCGATGCGGAAGCCGCCACCGGGGCGCGGCTCGTAGGCGGGTATGCGGCCGGGGACGACGACGGAGTGGTCTTCGTAGAAGCGCGTGTGCGTCATGCCAAGCGGCCTGAAGATATTTTCATCGGCGAATTGCGTGAGGGTCTTGCCGGTGGCACGGTGAATAACCACGCTCATCAGAAAAAAGTTTGTGTTGCTGTACAGGTATTCGTCGCCGGGCATGTAGTTGAGGGCTTTTTGGCGGGAGAGCAGATCGAGCAGCTCCGGCGTGGGGTGGATGTCCTCGAAATTGCGGCCGGCGAGAAGCAGCAAGCCAAGGATGTCGCGAAAGCCGCTGGTGTGATGGAGCATCTCGCGGAGCGTGATGGTCTTGCCGTAAGAAGGAAGCTCGGGAACATATTTGCGGACGTCGTCGTCGAGCGAGAGATAACCTTGCTCGGCGGCGAGCACGACACTGGCAGCGGTAAATTGTTTCGAGACACTGCCCATGTAAAAGACGGATTCGGGAGTGATTGGCACGCCAAGTTCGAGACTGGCTTCGCCGTAGCCCCTTTTGTAGATGAACGTACCATCGCGCACCACACCCAGTGCGCAGCCCGGCGAATCGGGCTTGTCGAACGCCGCAAAAACTTTATCGACCTTGCGTTCCCGTTCGCCGGTGTCTTGCTGTGCGAGGCAAGCAGGAACGACGAACGAGGCAGAAGATAGCGCGATGATTGCAGCATTGCGGAACAAGTTCATGGCAGAGGCCCCTTGGGGTGTGTGGAACCAGCGGAGGAGCCTATATCGGCGTTGCGCGCAAAGCAAAGCCTTTTGCCGGCAGCGGCTGTTTAAATCCGCGCCCAGGGCATTTCCACATTTTCTAGTTCTTTTCTAAGGTTATGATCACTTTTCCGCGGGCGTGCCCTATTTCCAGATAGCGGATGGCCTCAGGAACTTCGTTCAAATTGTAACGCCTGTCGATGACTGGCGTTATCTCTCCGGATTCCATGTGCTCGCGCATCCAGGCGAGATCCTCTTTGCTGGGTTTAGCGAGAAGCATGAGCAGCTTCTGGTCCCCGAACAGCGACAACACCAGAGAAGAAACCGCACGCAGCAAAGGACCGATCGTCCAGTTGTCGGTCGTCCCGCCCGCGCCGATGTAAATTCCCTTGGGATTTAGAACGCGCCTGGAAGCTGACAAGGAATGGTTCCCAACGCCGTCGAAAAACAGGTCGTAGCGCGATGCACTTTTTGTGAAATCCTCCAGTGTGTAGTCGATGACCCGATCTGCACCGATGGACCGGACCATGCTGAGATTCCTGGTACTGCATACGCCAGTGACATCCGCACCGAAGGACTTGGCGATCTGCACTGCGAATGTACCTACACCTCCCGCAGCACCGTTAACCAGAACCTTCTGACCTGGCCGGAGGTGTCCCTTGTCGCGAAGACCCTGCAAAGCGGTATAGGCGGCCACGGGTACGGCGGCGGCTTGCTCGAATGTCACAGTAGCTGGCTTCATGACCACGGCTGATTCGGAAGCACAGACGTACTCGGCAAAGGCCCCTTTGCAAGAGCCAAAAACCTCGTCGCCGAGTTTGAACTGCGATACCTTGGCACCAAGAGCTTCGACCTGGCCGGCAACGTCCACGCCTAGCCCCGAGAATTTTGGTTTTCGCAACCCGGCGATGATGCGAACGGCGTACGGCGTGCCTCTCATGAAGTGCCAGTCAAGCGGATTGAGGCTCGCCGCGCAAACTTTTATCAAGACTTCGTTGTCCCGAGGAACGGGCTTCTCGACATCCATGATCTGGAGAACATCCGGAGGTCCGTACCTGGTATAGACAGCAGCTTTCATTGGCGGTCCTCCGCTGCGCTGGCCTTTTTCCCGCTGAAGGCATTTATACGTGCAGAATCATTCTTTATTTGATAAATCCAAACGGCAGTGAGATCCTGCCATCGTAACCCAGATAGTTGCTGGCGGGGAGATTATGGCCCCTGACGCCCTTCCGCCAAACAGATCATCGGCTCGTTTTCCCGGCCTTCTGTCCGTTACCATACTCTCTCGCGGCCACGTCTATCTCTCCAGTGGTTTACACCTGAGGAGCGAACCATGTGCCACAAGCCCGCTTTGCTTCTATTCGCCCTGGCTCTAGTCCCCTTCCTGGCGGCTGCGGCACAGGATGAGAAGATAAAAATAGCCGTTTCGCCGTTGAGCGTGGCGGCCCAGTTCTCAACATCTCTCGGCGCGAGCTGCCATTCCGGAAAGGGCCTAGTAGTGCAGTTGCACTATGCGGGTGCACAACCCCTTCGAGGTTACCTCGTCAGGCTTACGGCCCGTGACACGGTGACCGGCAAGGTCTTCACGGAACAAACCGTTCAAGACGTTCGCGATTCGCGCGAACCAATGATCGCCGATGGAGCGGAGTGGACGCGCACCATCTGTTCGGTTGCCGAGATCGACGCGGGAACCGCTGTTGTCGTTACCGCAGTCGTTGACGTCCTGGAGTTCGCAGACGGTTCGATTTGGGGGCCGGCATCGCTGCCGGAATCTCATCGCCTTATTGGGACAATCGACGGCATGGACTTCAGCGTGAAGACGACCGACCTGTTGAGGTATGTATCTCCCATTCTGCCGCGCGGAGGACCGGTTCCCGTGGAAGACATCGAGTTCGAGACGATTGGGCCGCTGCGGATCGAATCGGGTATCTGGCGCGAGGAAAGTGGCCAGACGATGGTGGCGGTCGAGGCCACCAATGTAGGGACAGCCCCCATTCGCGGTTATGTGTTTACGACACGCTTTTTCGACCCCGACAACGGGGCCTCTCTTCGTAGCGTCACAACCAAGGAACTCGAGACGCAGGGAATCCCGTCTCACTATCTTTTGCCCGGAGCGACCTGGGTAGCCGGACCACGCAAGTTTTCCTACCTTGCCGATGGAAGCCGCGCTAGCTACAAAATCACCTTGGACTTGGTTGTGTTTTCGGACGGGTCGACATTTGGGCCCAAGAAGTCTCGCGAGTCCGATGAGGTGCTCGGCATGTTCCACGGCATCGACATCACGAATCTTACGAGCCGAGGCGCGTCAGAGACTCCAAGGCAGTGAGAGCCGGCGGCCGCAGTCCGAAATCGCAGAACTTCCTGAGGCCATTCTCTAGTTCGGGCAGCCTTGGCAAAGAGCTGTTGCTACGCAGAACGGCTATCGGCAGGGTAAGATGGTGAACCCTGACTGAGATTATAGGAATGAGCTGGGCTGAATTGAATTTGAGTTGATAGGACAACCGAGATGACTACGGAAGCCAACGAACGGATGCAGAGGCCGCTGGAAGCGGTGGACCCGGCGATAGCGGAATTGTTGCAGGAAGAGGCGCAGCGGCAGGCTACCGGACTGGAGTTGATTCCATCGGAGAACCTGGTTTCGGAGGCGGTGCTGGAGGCGATGGGATCGATCTTTACGAACAAGTATGCCGAGGGGTATCCGGGGAAGCGGTATTACGGCGGGTGCGAGTACGCGGATAAAGTGGAGCAGTTGGCGATTGACAGAGCCAAGGAACTGTTTGGAGCGGAGCACGCCAATGTTCAGGCACACTCGGGAACTTCGGCGAATGTCGCGGTCTATATGTCTACCTTGCAGAAGGATGACGTGGTTTTGGGGATGAACCTTTCACATGGCGGACATTTGACGCACGGGCATCCTCTGAATTTTTCGGGACGGATGTACAAGTTTATTGCGTACGGCGTGAAGAAAGAGGATGAGCGGATTGATTACGAGGAGATCGACAGGCTGGCTTTGGAGCACAAGCCGAAGATGATTGTGGCGGGGGCCAGTGCTTATTCGCGGATTATTGATTTTGAGCGGATTGCCAGGGCCGCGAAATCCGCGGGGGCTCTGTTTTTTGTGGATATGGCGCACATCGCGGGGTTGGTGGCGGCAGGAGTGCATCCTAGCCCGGTGCCGCATGCGGATATCGTTTCGACGACCACGCACAAGACTTTGCGCGGGCCGCGCGGCGGGCTGGTGCTTTGCAAAGCCGCGTTCGGGAAGGAGTTGGATAAGCTGACTTTTCCCGGGACGCAGGGCGGACCCCTAGTGCATACCATTGCGGCAAAAGCGGTGTGCCTGAAGGAAGCGATGGAACCGAGTTTCAAGGAATACCAGAGGCAGGTGGTGGCGAACGCGAAGGCTTTGGCGGCGGCCGTTGCAAAGAGCGGGTTCCGGATTGTGACGGGCGGGACGGAAAATCACCTCTTCTTGATCGAGGTGCATTCGCGCGGGATAACCGGAAGCGATGCGGAAAAGGCGCTGGATCGCGCGGGGATCACGGTGAACAAGAATTCTATTCCGTTCGATCCGCTGCCGCCCATGAAGGGCGGCGGAATCCGGCTGGGAAGTCCCTCGGTGACGACACGCGGAATGCGCGAATCGGAGATGGAGCAGATCGGCGCGTGGATTGGAGAAGTTCTTTCACACCTGGGCGACCGGGAGACCGAGCAGAGGGTGCGGAAGCAGGTTGCCGATTTCGCGGCGCGTTTTCCCATCTACGAATCGCGTGTGCGCGGGACTTCTCGCGCAGAACACGCGAGCGTGTAAAGCCCAGATGAAGCAAGGAATCATTGAAGCAACGCGGGAATTCGAGACCTGGCTGAGCGCGCAGCTTCCCATTATCAAGCAGGATCTGCGCCTCAAGCATCGTTTGATGGCGGAAGCGGCTTTCCCTTTCTTCCGTGCGACCTTTTACAGGTGGTTGCAGCTCTGGCCGGAAGTCTGTGGCGAGCTTGCCAAAGCTCCCAAAGTCCTGGCCGTGGGAGACTTGCATGTCGAGAATTTTGGAACCTGGCGGGATCTGGAGGGGCGGCTCATCTGGGGCGTAAATGATCTAGATGAGGTCTACCCATCGTCGTACGCGATTGACCTGGTGCGGCTCACGACGAGCGCGTACCTGGCGATCCTTGGAGAGCATCTGCGCATGCCGAGACGCGAGGCTTCAGAAGCCGTCGAGGAAGGCTACCGCGACGCTCTGGCAGCCGGGGGGAGACCGTTCATACTGGCGGAAGATCACCAGTGGCTGAGGCTGATGGCCCTGAGCAAGCTGCGCGACCCCGTTCATTTTTGGGAGAAGCTGACGCACCTGCCGCCATTCACCGCAAAAGCTCCGGACGAAGTTCGGGAATTGCTCGAGGAATCGCTGCCGCTCAAAAGTGTGTATCAGTTGAGAAAGCGAATCGCGGGCCTCGGGAGTCTGGGCCACCCGCGGATAGTGGCACTTTCTTCCTCGGGCGGCGCATACATTGCGCGCGAGGCGAAAGCGATCAGGCCGTCGGCATCTGCATGGAACAGTAAGACGTCGTCGGCGGTGGTCTACGGACCCAGACTCGTCACGCGCTGTTTGCGCGTATTAGATCCTTTCGTTCGCTTTCACAACAGATGGGTGGTGCGCCGGCTGGCGCCAGACTGCTCCAGAATCGAGCTGGTTTCCCTGACGGCGGACCGGGATGAAGCGCGCCTGCTTTATTCGATGGGATGGGAAACGGGCAACATGCACTTCGGTACTCCGCAGGCCATTCCGCAGGTCAAGCGCGATCTGGCGCAGAGAAAAGGCCGTTGGCTGCACAAAGCGGCCAAAGCGATGTGCAAAGCCACACTCAAGGATTGGGAAGACTGGCGGAAGGGCTGGAAGAAGCTGACGAAGTAATGCATGCACTCGGGAATCCGGTGGACGTCCGGCAGGCTTGGCTCCTTCGAAAAAGCAAAACGTGAAAAAGCGGCTAGATATGCGGAGATTTTACATACTGTCCTCTCCAAGCCCGCTACTACTTCAGTGCGGCTGAACCAAGACTGTCCCACCGGTCAGTAGATTCCTGAACAAAGTGCGCGTAGGTTCAAGAAGGACTGGGATGGGAAACCGAAAACGCGACACTGCTCTCCGCTGTACCGAACACCAACTGGGTGAATGCAACATTTTTATGGGTAACTGCCAGGCGGTCGGCTTCTTGGGTAACCGCCAAGCGGTTACCTCAGCCAAGCCCGGCACCCGGGCGGTTAGTGTCCTCTTTTTGCAGTGCGCGGCAAGTTTCCAGCTTCCCGGGGAGTCCTAATCCTAGCCCGTCCTGAAAAGGATGGGGGCCACGAGGTGAATCCATGATGGACACGGAAGCGTTCCGCGAATTCAAGACCGGGTTGACGCTGCTGCGAGATAACTATGCTGTAAAGGCGTTACCGCATATGAAGCGGGCGGTGGACTTGGATAGAAATAATCCGTACTACATGTCGTACCTGGGAGTGGTACTGGCGCGCTCCGAGCAGAAGTGGGGCGAAGCTGAGCGGTTGTGCGACACGGCGGTGCGGATGAAGCGGAACCAGGCGCAGCTTTACCTAAATCTTGCGGAAGTGTACGCGACAGCGGGACGGCGAGATGAAGCGGTCGAAGCACTGCAGTCGGGACTGAAGTTCGCGCGGCGGGACGTGCGATTGACGATTGCGATGAACAGGCTCGTCGAGCGGCGCCCTCCGGTACTGACCTTTCTGACGCGGCAGCACCCGATCAACCGGCAACTGGGAATTATCCGGCACAAGACGTTGCGAATGTTCGGACAGGATTAGTATCGAGTTCTCTCCAACCCCCAAACGACAAGAAAGGGCGGATGGCCCCAAGCCACCCGCCCTTTCTTGTTTCTAGAATGAGTTGAGTTGCGGCGGGGCGAGGCTACCGACGCGTTGACCAGATGTCCGTTACCGTGGGCTGTTGCATGCCCATTTCCATGAGGATTTTCAGGCCGACGCCGAACATGCCGGTGGAGAGAGGATCCCTGCGCACAACTTCGGCGAGGTATTCGCGATTCATCGACATGGGATCCTGCGAATAAGGAAGAGTGAGAAATAGACGCATGCCGATTTCGTAAGCCGGCTCGCTGGTCTGGAAATAAACGCCGCTGCGAGAAACGCTGAGTGTTCCGCGCATGTCGTCGAAATGATCCTTTTCAGGATCGGAAGGACGGATGCGCATAAGCTGAGTGATTCTGCAGCGACGACTGCCGCGGCGTTCCGTAGTTTTGGGTTTTGAAGCGGTGGTAATGGTGGTGCTGGGTGTCTTGCCCATAATGCTCTGCTGGGTCTCCATGAATGCCTTGCCTCTCACCGATGGGATGTTTCTAGAGAGAGTGTAAGGCTTAGAAAATACAAAACCTATAGCTGAGACGTACCCGAAAACAGTAGGACGCTCTGAAGGAATGATAGTACGGAAGTACTGCGAAAGGAAGGGACGGAGGGCGAGTATTTTCGGTAAGAGGAAGAATAAGAAGGATTTAATGAGTGAGTTCCGAAGTGAAGCCGCAGAGGGGGATTGGTACCGATGTGGGACTCGGCAAAAATACGGTCCCCACGAAGTCCGGCCCTAAGAGATAGGTACGATGGGAGATATTTGGGGATGCGGGATGGAAGGCCATAAGGGAGTGCGGCTTTGAAATTGCAGAAGTGGGTTGCTGCCCGCAAATGCGAGTTCGCTGAAAGAAATGCAAGCGCAGGACGGTAGCAGAGATCGCAGGAGAAAAACCCACCATGAATACAGCGGCGCGCCGAAGCTCACTTGCCTCAGGAACTGGCCAGCGGAACGAACTCTTCCGGGGAGAGCGGCGGGGTAACACCCCGGTGGAGGGAGATGCACCGCGGATGCGTGCCAATGGTGGTGCAGAGGCGCGGGCGCGTGTGTACGTTGCGGCCGAGAACCGGTTGTTGCGCGAAGCGCTCTCGCGGATGCTAACGCGGCAGGGTGACATCGATGTGGTGGGATTGAACGCCGCCGGGCCTTTCCGGGTGGAAGGAATGCTCGAAGAGAGAGCCGATATCTTGCTGCTGACGTCACGCGGGAGCCTAGCGGAAGATATTTACGTAATTCGCCAGGTGCGGCTTACGGCGCCGGCGGTGCGAATCCTGCTCGTGGGCATGACGGAAGACGAGACCGAGTTTTTTCAATACGTGCGTGCCGGGATCAGAGGGTACCTGCCGAGGGATGCTTCGGCGGAAGACGTTTTGGAAGCGATGCACGCAGTGCAAGCGGGCGAGGCGGTGTGCCCGGGGGCGCTTTGCGCATTGCTGTTCCGGTTTTTTGAGCGCGAGGCTACGTCGGTGCACTCGGCGACCGTTCATCCCAGGCTGGGGCTGACACGGCGCGAGCAGCAAATCGTGCCGCTGATCGCGCAGGGACTGACGAACAAGGAAATTGCGAACCAATTCTGCTTGTCGGAGCAGACGGTGAAAAATCATCTGTACCGCATGAAGCATAAGGTCGGAGCGGGAGATCGATTTGGGATTGTGCATCTTTGCCGTACGCAGGGGTTTTTGGTTTAGCCGGTAGGTCGAGAGCCCACAGCCAAGAGTGGCTGTGCTACCGGGCATTTCCCACCTGTAGGTGACTTCTTTCCACCGTTTGTGCGATTCTCTTCCTCGATAAAACTCGAGGAAGTGCCGATGCTCAAGAAATTCAAGGAATTATCAGAAAAAGAAATTCTGGCCCTGGCGATCTCCTCGGAAGAGGAAGACAGCCGCATCTTTGGCGAGTTTGCGGATGCTTTGCGGGAGACGTATCCGGCCACGGCGCAGATGTTTGAGGAGATGCGCGCGGAAGAAGTGGTGCACCGGGACCGGCTGCTGGCGATGTTTCGCCAGCGCTTTGGCGATCACATCCCGCTGATCCGGCGCGAAAACGTGAAGGGTTTCCTGCAACGCAGGCCAACGTGGCTGGTGCGGCCGCTGGGCGTAAACGTGGCCAGGAAGCAAGCCAAGGTGATGGAGATGGAGGCGGCGCGATTTTATTCGCGAGCCGTAAGCCGCATTGCGGATGCCCCGACGCGGGAGCTGTTGAATAAACTGGCGGATGAAGAGCGCAAACACGAGGCAACGGCAGACGGCCTCGAAGAGAAGCATTTGACCGAGCCCGCCCGCGCGCAGGAAGACGAGTCGCATCGCAAGCTGATCCTGCTGCAAATCGTACAGCCAGGACTTGCGGGATTGATGGATGGATCCGTATCGACGCTGGCGCCGCTCTTTGCGGCGGCCTTCGCCACGCACCAAAGCTGGGACGCATTTCGAGTGGGACTGGCGGCATCGATTGGGGCGGGGATCTCGATGGCCTTTTCGGAGGGGCTCTCCGATGATGGATCGTTAACAGGGCGGGGATCGCCTTGGCTGCGCGGCACGGTGACCGGGGCGATGACAACAGCGGGGGGAATCGGGCACACGCTTCCCTTTTTGATTTCCAATTTTCACCTCGCGACGATTGTCGCGGTCATTGTGGTTTGCGTTGAGTTGGGGATCATCAGTTACATCCGGCACCGGTATATGGATACCCCGTTTTTGCAGGCGGCGTTCCAGGTAATTGTCGGCGGCCTGCTGGTTTTCTTCACGGGCTATCTGATCGGCAGCTCCTAGCCCGAAATTCTCATTCTAAATTGAAAAAGGCTGTTGCTTCATGGCATAACTCTTTTGTCTAGAAAGAAATCCTGCCAAGGAGGAGCAACAGCCTTATGAGCACAGAGTGTACCCAGTTTGTCT
>JABCYZ010000027.1 GCA_013289955.1 Acidobacteriota bacterium | reverse complement strand
CTCTTGCCAGATCTTGTGAAAGTCCATGTGGAACTCCATGGAGAGTAACTATATCGCCTGGCACCTGCCATCAGCAAGATGGGCGAAGAATCTGCAGACGGTAATCTGGATTCGCCGGACGGATACCGAATAGCGGCATGCCAAAGGCCTTTTCCATGCCCGTCTTGCCCGTCTCAACTGCGTATTGAAGCTGTTCAAAACACTTCCATACCATCGGCCCTGCCGTCATCAGAACGGTCGACCGCGCAGCACCGGGCACATCCCTTTTCAAGGCTTCGCCAAGCGGCGTGAGCGCGAACTTCTGCTCCCCGGCACGGGTCAGGATTCCGAAATTCGCCAGCGCCCGCATAAATCGATGGAGAGAGCGCGAATTGCATCTTACCGCTTCTGCGATCTCAGTTGCGGACTTCGGGCCGCCTGCCAAATGATCCGCGATCGAAAGGTTGGCCGCTGTAGAGAGCAGCTGGGAAATCCAGCAGCCCGTGGCCATCTGCATGAGCTGAACGTGCGCGGGAATAGCCGCTGGTTGGGTAGCTGCAGAAAAATGGGGATCGCTCATGTGTTTAGCCCCTCGATTGAACGCGTAGCTCTCGAAATTGCGCGTCTACTCCCCACCCAGGGGTAGGAACCGGTAGGGTCCGAGACGGCTCGTGAGCACAGCCGCGATCAGCGCGGCAAGGAGAAATGGGATGAGTGTTCCGTGATAGGAGCCGGTGCTATCGAAGCCGACTCCCATGGCCAGCGGCCCTAAGGCGCCTGCCACTGCGAAAGCAGCGACAAGCAAACTGTAAATCGCGCCGAACGCCCGCAGGCCAAAATAGCGGCTGGTCAGGTAAGCGATGATGTCTAGCTCTGCACCCAAAGCCAATCCCACGAGAAATGCGCCGGCGAAAGCGAGCGGTGTTGCTCCCAGTAAGAGAAGCGCGAATCCTAGCGCGGAGGCCGCGAAAATGGCGACGGCCACACGCGGCGCAAACAGGCGATCCAACAAATAGCCAGTTCCCACACGTCCTAGGAGCACAGCTCCGCCCATCAGTGATGCTCCCAGGGCAGCGAGTTGCTTGCTGGCACCGGCGTCAGTGAGCATCGCACTCATGTGCACAAGACAACCTTGCGAACTGAAGCTGACCAGCGCGAAAGCGGCGAACATCACCCAAAACGCTCGCGTACGCCGGGCTTCGGCTGCGCTGAAACCCGATGAAGCGGGATCGCCGTCCTCGGCAGAAGCGGCGACCACACCATCGAGCTGCAAGCCCATCTGTTGCGGTGTTTCTTTCAGAGTCGCGGCGACAATGGGGATAGGAATCAGCAGTACAGCACAGCCCAGGATGCTGTAGGCTGCATGCCAACCCCATCGCGAAATAAGTTGCTGGACGAGGGGTGGAACCACGACCGCGCCGAGGCCGATTCCCAGCATCATCAGCCCGAGAGCCAAGCCTCTTCGGCGGTCGAACCAATGGGAGACCACGCTGCTGTACGGGATGGGGCCACTGGAGTGTAGAGTTAGGCCCAAGAGGATGTAGAACACATAGAGTTGCCAGACACGGCCGGAGACAAACCGATTCGCCAGCAACGTGAGGCCAAACATGGCCGTACCAAGCAGGATTACTTTGCGGGGCCCAAAGCGGTCGATGAACCAGCCAAATAGCGGCGCCGCAGCCGCCCCAGTCAGCAGTTTCAGCGTGTACCCCAGGGAAATCGCGGCACGGCCGGCGTGAAACGCCACCATGAGCGGTTTCAAGAAAACACTAAACGAGTAGACCGTCAGCGGCACGCCGCCAAAGAATAGACCCGTCGCCGATACCAGAATGATCCACCAGCCATAAAATAGCGAAGCGCGCTGGCGGGCGGACACCGATGTAGCCAACGATGGTAGCGAACCGCCCTCCAACGAAGTGTCGCTCATCGCAACGTCTCTAGCCTGACCTGCTCGTTCGAATCTGCGTTACCGCCTTCTTTGGCGAGCACAATCGTCTGCACGAAGGAATGGAATGGCATCGGTCGTTGCGCGAGGCGTTGCTTCAACCTCGCTTCTAATTGGTCAGCAAACGAACTCCGTCTCGCGGCATCATCGAGCGCGGACGCCAATGAGGGGGCGAAAATGGACCGGAAGAAACCTGCGTGCCAGTCAGCGTAGGTTTCGAGCTTGCCGTCTCGTTGATAATCCGTCCAAGCCGCATCGGGAAGCTCTGAAAGCTCGCAGTTTTCCACTACGAGCCCCTCGAATGGCCCAGACGGCTCAAAAGGCTCCAGCAGCTGCGCTCGGCGCCGTGGATAAGCGCCCAGAACCATTCTCGCGCGTTCGTCGGCGCTGATCGTGCCCTCCGCGACCATTTCCGCCACAGCTGCATTGGCGTGGTTGAATAAAGGTTCGAAACCAGCAGCTCCGTGGTCATTCAAAGCGGGAAGTACGACCACCAATCGGCCTCCCGGGCGCAGCTCGCGGGCACGCAGCGAAAGAAAGCGCCTCCAATCTTCGGCGCCCTGCCGATCAAACGCCGCTCGTACTTCGCCGGTGCTGGCCACCGCGAGAAAGTGGCCCGGAATCAGCGCCGGAATGTGGCTCAACCACACCGCCGCGTAGGAAGACCAGCCCAGATCCACTTGTTCGGGCGGAAACACCGGCTCGTAAAACGACCTTCCGATCGCGCTGGGAAAGGTGTTAGGGTCTTCTGCCGAGTAGCGCTCCGGATCGCGGTGCAGCACATCGAAAAGCGAGTTGAAGTCGTTCGCGGCTTGATCGATGTGCACAACTTGGATTGGGCGGTTTGGTCCGAAGCGCACCCGCAGCCCGCGAATCGCAGCTCGCAAGGGAGCCAGCGAGTTTTTGCCTTCTGAGGATCCATAATCGGCGATCACGATTGGATGGTTGTTCCCGTTCAAAGCCAGCCTTTGGACCGCCTGCTCCAAGAACGGCATGGCCAAACCAGCGCCGCCTGCCGGAATACGCGCGTGCCGGTTATAGGAACCGCCGCCCTCCATCACGCCGTGTGAACGAACAGCACCACTCTGCATATTTCCTCCCTCGCGTAGGCCTGGCGCCTACAGAGTGTGGATAGTTCCCGTCGTGCCTCGCAATCAAGCGATACGCAATCACCAACCGATTGACTCCGGTCTTCAAAGCAGCGAGTTCTGCGCGTTTGAAACGATTATTCTTCTTGAACGCGCTCGCTGGCGGAAAACCGTAGCGTTCGCCAACACAGCAGCGGCATTATTGCGTCAGCACATTTGACGCACTCGTGTGTTTCCGATCAGCTTGGGAAGGTTTTTTGCCGGGCAAGGGCACGAGCATGGAAACGCCACTGCGATAAATGCGATAGGACTCGCCATGGAAGTTGACGAGATCGCGCTCCTCGAGTTGAATGGCGACCAAAATATACGCAGTGCACATCACGGCGAAGAAGAGGTGCCCGCTGGTCATGCGCGGGGCGCTCCAGAAGGCAATGAGAAAACCGAGATAGAGCGGATGGCGTACGAGCCGGTACGGACCCGGAGTGCGAAAGGCCGGCGGCTCGTAGGGTTCGTTGCTCCAGTACTTCCAGGCCTGCTTGAGGCCGAACAAATCAAAATGATCAATCAACAGGGTGCAAGTAAAAAGCAGAGCCCAGCCGAACCAGAAGAAGACCTGTAAGAGCTTCACGGCCATCGCGTTGTGCACTGTCCACACCACGCCCGGCAAAGGTTGCCAAAACTGGACAACCATGAGGAGCACAAGGCTGGCAGCAAACACGTACGTGCTGCGCTCGAGGGGAGGCGGAATGATTTTGGCCCAGGCACGCTTGAAGCCCTGACGAGCCATACCACTGTGTTGTATCGCGAACGCTGAGAGCAGGCCGGCATTTATTAGCAGGGCGCGGGTCAGGGTAGAGCGGGGCTCGAGGGTATCCATGGTCCAGACAAACCATATGGCCCGGAGAAACACGGCAAGGAAGAAGAGATAACAAGCGATTCCGTAGAGCAAACCAAAAAAACGTTTCATACCAGGCTCCTAACAGCAGCGCGCCGAAGCGGCTTGCATTGCGCTTATCCTGCAGGAACCAGCGGTCCGATGTCCTGAAACGGTCCTAAAAATTTCCTCAAAAATCTAGGAAACGTTGTAGGCCGCTGAAACACAACAGATTAGGAGTCAAGATGCGATGGGCTGCTTTCGCCCGTGCCTACACCAACCACTGCAAAGAAGCCCGCTTTTCCTGCCAATTCTTTCCACTGTTGACGTAGAATCAATTCCAGGCTTTCACCCGGCAGCCTTGCTTACAAAAGGCGCCGCTTCACCAGGGCCGCAGCCAGCAGTGGGGTCCGGCACTTCCTCGTTCGAAGCCTCGAAAGCTCGCTCCGAGTCAAGTCCGCTCCTTGCTTTAGCAAAGCTCCCCGGAAGCGACGTGCCGCCACCACTCTATGACCACTGCCAATCAGTTCCGGCAAACCGTGAAAGGGCTGGAGACTCGCCCCTGCTACGAGTTCGGCCCGTTTGTGCTGGACACCCTTCAGCACGCCTTGCTGAGAGAAGGCGCAGCCGTCCCGCTCACCCCAAAAACCTACGACACGCTTTTAATCTTGGTCCAAAACTGCGGGCGAATGCTTTCGAAGGAAGAGCTGATGCAGGCTCTTTGGCCGGACAGTTTTGTCGAAGAATCTAACCTCACCCAACAGGTCTCGATGATCCGTAAGGCTTTGGGTGAGTCCGCCAGCGAGCCAGGCTACATCGTCACCGTGCCCGGCTGCGGCTATCGCTTCACCGCCGAGCTGAAACCCGCTGCCAGCGACGAGCCTAGCGATCGGCGGGTCAGCGGCAAACCAGTTCTTCAGTTCGCCAGCGACGCGAAAGGCCCAGCGGCGGCTCCTGCGCGAGTGGACCCAAGCGGAGCGAGCGTGCCGGCCATCGCTGTCTGCGACGCGCCGCTCCCCTTCCGCATCCCTCGCACTCTACTTGTCGTTGCGGTAAGCGCTGTTTTGCTCGTCGTAGTCGCGGTAATCGTCGTCGGAAGGTTTCCCTCCGCGCTTCGCTCCAAGTCGCTGCAAACCGTAACTCCTCGCAGTCTCGCCATTCTTCCGCTCCAGAACATTCGTCAAGATACGGCCAGCGACTTCCTTGGCTTCTCCCTCGCGGATGCAGTGATCACCAAGCTTGACTACGTCAGCTCTCTTACCGTCCGACCCTCCACGGCCGTTGAAAAATACCGCGGCAAGCTCATTGACATCGCCAGCGTCGGCTCGGATCTCAAAGTGGACACACTTCTCACAGGCAGCTTCCTCCGTGACGGCGACAACCTGCGCATTACCTACCAACTGATCGAAGTCAAAACCGACAAAATCCTCGGTCGCGGCACGATTGACGTGAAATATGACAACCTCCTGCGGGTTCAGGACCAGGTTGCCGAAGAGATCATCAATAAATTGCAACTGAATCTCTCGCCCTCGGAAGCTCAGCGTATCAAGCCCGTCGCCCCCGTCAGTCCGCTGGCCTACGAATACTATTTGCGAGGCGTTGATCTTCACAGCCAACACAAATTCCCTTTAGCCATCAAGATGCTCGAAAAATCCACTGAGATTGATCCCAAGTACGCTCTCGCCTGGGCCTATCTCGGCGCGTCCTACACCTCCGACGCCACCTTCGAGTTCGGCGGCCGTGAACAGTATAGCCGCGCGCAAGCCGCCTACGAACGGGCCCTCGCGTTGGAACCCTCACAAATGGATGCCCAGATGTTTCTGGCCAATCTCTTCGTGGATACTGGCAAGGTCGAGCAGGCTGTGCCGCTTCTCCGCGATGCGCTCAAAGCGAACGACAACTACGCGCCCGTACATTGGGAGTTGGGCTACGCCTATCGCTTCGCCGGCATGTTGCCAGAGTCGGTGGCCGAATGCGAACGCGCGCTGCAGCTCGATCCCCTCGTCAAATCCAATGGCTCGGTCTTAAACACGTATCTCTATCTCGGCGAGTACGATAAATTTCTCGCTAGTCTGCCGGACGTGCAGGACTCCTCGTTTCTGCTCTTCTATCGTGGCATCGGAGAGTTCTACAAAAAAGATTTCGAACACGCCGCCCAAGACTTCGACCAAGCGAACGAGCTCGATCCGACCCTATACGCTCAGATCGGAAAAGCGTTGAGTGATTCGATTGCCCACCGCACGGCGGAAGGCCGCGAGATTTTGCGCGGCTTGGAAAAAAAAATAACCGAGCGCGGGGTTGGCGACCCTGAAGCGGAGTACAAAATTGCGCAAGCCTACGCAGTTCTAGGGGATAAAGCTGCTGCGCTATCCACGCTTCGCCGCAGCGTCGGGTCCGGCTTCTTCTGCTATCCGTATATCGCGTTTGACCCGCTCTTGAGCAGCCTGCGCGAGGAAAACGACTTTCCGTCCATCCTTGAGCTGGCCCGTCAGCACCACGAGGCATTCAAACGCGCCTTCTTCTAGGCACTCGAGAGGATATGACTTCTTGTGGTCGGGCGATGCCTCTCCAAGTGCGATCGCATTGTGCGCACAAAAGTAATTCGTGCTGATAGCCAGTCAGTTCCGCAGTTTGCCGGTGGAACCAATAGGTATGACGACCACTTGATCGAATTGTCGGTTATCTGTCGAAGTGAAACGCGAACAACGGTTCCCTAGACCGTTGTTGTTAATGAGACGCGGAAGAGGCCATCGTCGTTGGCGTCCAACTAGCGTCCAAAACCCTGTGTTTTGGGGGTGGTTTTAGGGGGTCGACGAACCGTAAGGGCAATTGAATCATCAAGACTTAGGGTTTGATCGTCAAGCTCATAACCCGAAGGTCGTCAGTTCAATCTGCCCCCGCAACCAATTCGTGAAACAAAAGGCCGGAATCCAGGATTCCGGCTTTTTTTCGTGCGACCGCCAGCGGGATATCATGGGGCCAAACACAGGTCCAAGAAACGCGTTCTCCGTTTCCTATCTTTCATGTTGCTCCTGTATCGAATAGTGACAAATTCGATCGTCGCCCTCGTGGAACGGCTGCCTTGGGCGCACAACACTCGACTCCAACAACTCCGTCCATTTCTTCTAACTACTGATGTTTCGAACAAATCGGGCCATCTGCTTTTCGCTCAAAGATAACTCGAATGGATTGAAAACGTAGGATTCTTGCACAGCTAGTGCACATTCGAACGCGCCTGCAGGATTCAGCTAACAGCCCTCAGAGTAGCTTGCCTTGAGATGCGTGACTCTAAGACATTCCGCCCCGCGAAATCTCTGCCTCCCACAGTGATGAATGAAGAAGTCCAGCCAGTACGTCCTCTTCGAACCGCAAGAAGTATCCTCTTCTTGTGAGCGCTGCCTTATATTCGGGTAGTCGCGTAACCTTGAGCCCCGTGCTGAACCGGAAAGCGGAATAAAGCCCGCTTATCACGCCTCGCGTCCATAGTCGGCCGATTGGCCCATTTGCTTCGCTGAAGTCAGAAACGATCCACCTCGCTTGAGGCATCCCCCAGCTCGCGAGTCGGCCCACGACATCTTCAAGATCTTGATTTGAGAAGCAATCGAGAAAATAGTGTGTCACGATCAAGTCATAGTAATCTGCGGGTGCGGCAAGACTCCGCACATCCCGGGCATGGAATGTGACTCGTTTTCGAAAAGTTCGCCCCATGCCTGTGACCCGTCGCTCCGCAAGCTCGACCATCGCAGAGCTGAGGTCAACAAAATCCACCTCTACTCGCGCGTTAGCTCGAAGTAGGCGCGCAAGAAAGCGGCCGTCCCCTCCACCGCACACGAGGGCCTTACGAGACGTTCTAATCTCACCCAAGAATGCAAATCGCCGATCCTCAAGGAGCCTTCCAAACAAGCAATGCTCAGCAATCTCGTAGTAAGGAGCAATCCGGTCGCAATTCATCATAGTCACCTTAACCTGTTTAACTCTTCGTTGAGTTCTGCCTCGTATCAGGTCACTAGTGCGAGCCCCCCGGCCAAGACCAAAGTCGCGTCGGCAAGAACTCGAAGCGCTCTACCGGAGAGACGATTTCTGTAACGGTTTAGGACGAGAATTAGAAGCGCTGCCAAAGAAATAGCCAGCAATCCAGAGCCGAACGCTCCGGGGTCTCGCCTTACCAGGATTACCGCAGACGCGGATGCGGCGAGAGCTGCCGCAAGCTGGTTGATGCGCGTCTCTGCCCATCGGATGACTGGACTACGGGTCTGGATCCAATCGGGATGATGAGATTCGTTCTCCCAGCACTCAATGGCCAAGCAATTCAAGGAGCACAGAACCGCGAACAGCCCGAATGGTATCCACTCATCCCATGAGAATTCTGAGAGGCGTGACCACATGGGAAGAGTTGTCCCGACCGCGAACAGAATGCCAACCGCTAGTTCTTTCGGTACAAAACGTGCGATCGATCCATGGCCAGCATGGATGGTGGCCATGTATGCTCCGATTAATGCTGCGAGTTTCATTCCGGCGCTTAATTCCGTAGGCGCCAAGAAGCCGGCTGTCACCCAGAGCGCCGCGACGGCCGCGAGCACCAAGAGCCACGTCAGAGCCCGTCGGTGCTTAGCGCAAAAGAGATGTCGCTCGCGCAACACCCGCTGATTCGTCGGTTTCAAGCCGTCGAACACGCGATCGCTTACATAAATGCACCACACAACCAGGCCCAAAACGATTTCATCGGCGGCTCTCAATCGCATATGACTTGAGCGTGCAAGAAGCAGAGCCCAAACCACCGCGACCGTCGGTGCATCGATGCTGAGAATATTCCACCACAACCACCACGGTGTCGTGTGGGACCTCGCTCTCGCTGCCCGAACGTCGTCTTTAAGGAAGCCGCAAAGGAAGGTGCCATCTGGAGACATTGCTTGCGGACCCAGCCTGCGAGCACGGTCGTCAATCACTGTGGCAGAATTCGATATTCTCATACGAGTGACTTTCGCGTCGGCTTCCAATCCTGTCTTGCTGTGCCGTAGGCTTGCTCCACGTTCCACGGCGTTGGCAGCGGTGACATCCCCGAACCACCGTCGACAAGGAAACCCCTAGTCGTGGTTAGTTTTGATGTTCCGCGCCAACGCCGTAGGATTTCAGTCCTCGGCACTTTTTGCCTCCGCAATCGCAAATATATCGTATCACGATATATAGATTACAGTCAGCGGGCAGTGACGGGTTGTTCTTGGCGCATGCGGCAGCCAACTAGTTCGGCGGGAGATGGGACTCGTTCGATCTCGGAAAAGCGGCGACGGTCAATCTGTTAGCCAGCACAGGGCCCTTCACGTCGAGTTAGGAATGATTCGGCGGCACCGGCGGATTCAATGTCCTCGATCCGCGAGCTCCCGCGGCGCTTCACCGCGCAGTCCGCAAGTTTTTTTCGCTTGGGAGTTCTTACAGTTCGGGAAAAACCGGCACGAGCAAGTGGTCAACGCTATCCGGCGCGTCCCTCAGTTTGAGGTATAGGAGGGTTCCGTTCGGCCGCGGCACCGCAATGGTTGTTCCGGCGAAGCCTTCCGCTACAACCACCGGTGACGTAAACTTGTCGTCGGACGAAAGTGAGCTGATGAGGAATAAATCGGTTCCCTCCAAGCGGCAGCTCTTGGCCACATCCTCAGGGCAGACGATCCGCGTGATTTTTGGCAGGCGCACTAGCCGCGTCAGCGGTTGCCAGTCCCCCTTGCCTTCCTTGCCGTCGACTATACGGAAGCGAAGCTCTCCAAAGACAGACGGGCCAAAGCTCTTAGCCGGATTAAGCTCAGCTCGAGCCGTCGTTGCATCCTGAAGTACCAATCCACCGTCGGGGAATCCCAGCTCTACGTTGGCGCTCTCGTCGTCCGTGGCCACTTCGAGCTTCATTGAGCGGTTGAATTTTGCTTCGTCTTTGAGGAAAAACGTCAATGTTCCATTGATCGGCAGATCGTTGGCGTCACCCAGCCGCAAAAAGACAAGAGAGTCGCCAGCGGGGGCGGCCATCACTTGCTTGTCCAACAGCGCCACACGTGGCCGTGGATCTTTGATTTCTCCCTTCAGATCCAAAGTTCGGCCATCGCGGAGCAACACTTTGGCGGTCTGTGCACTTGCAGGCTTCAGCGCGGAAGCATCGCCTTGCACCAAAAGTGTCACCGCGTTCCCGTAGGCCGCTGCTTCACGCGGCTGAAAGCGGATTCCTTCGAGTTTCAGCGACGAGAGCTCCTCGAGATGGACGCCGGTGACATCCATCGTTGTATCGCCTGAGTGATAGTTGAAGCCTTGAAGCTTGACGTCATTCGAATAAGCACGCAGCGTGACGGTTTCAGCTTCAGGGATACCGAACTCTCTTATCTTCAACACGACCTCACCCGGATTGACCTTCTCAAGCGGTAGTTGCAGCTCGATCTCTCCCGCCTTGTCCGCCTTCCATGTCAAAGCCTTCGCCGCATCGGTCTCCAAACTAATTTTTTCGGTGCATCCGGCCTGGAGCGATTGCAGATGCACGGTGTTGGCTTGGCCAGCCAACAGTTTCCCCTCATCTTCGGAAAGCAGCTTCCAGCTATTTGGCGCCGAGGCGCTCAAGAGCTGAAAGAGGGGCCCGTCAAATGGCTCGAAGCCCCAGAGTCCTTTCAACTTTGCCTTGCCCGCGAGCCCTGGGGGCAGGTCCTTCGCGCCGCTCAAAACCAAGCCGCCTTTGGCGGCATCGCTTGCCACTGCCAGTTCGATCGGCTTTCCCGCCTGATCTTTAAGTTGCAGTTTTAATTGCCGTCCGTACCCAGTCGAGAACATAAGCGGAGCTCCCTCGATGGGTAGAACGAAGGCGGAATCCTCGAGGCAGTGCGTCTTGTCAGTTTCGGCGGTCAATAGAACGGGAGGATGCGAAGCGCGGATGGGAGGCAGTGCGATGACCATGACGGATTTGGGATCATGGAATGAGGGCGGATTATTCAGTTTTAGTCCCACACGGTCCCCATCGAGCATGGAAATCGCGGGAATGTATTGGTACTTGGCCGTATGTAAGTTGCCGAAAATCTTGACCATGTCGACGATGGCGCCAACATACGGGCTGTAGGCGCCACCACCAGCCATTCGCGTGGCACCGATCTGACCGATGAGGTCGGAGTTCGGCCCCGAGGTCAGCCCAGAGGCCATGGACTGCGTATTGCCATCGTCCAGGACAAGATTGTTGGAGTTTTGCGTCAGACACTCCGCCTGCTGGTCCGGCGGTCGCTCTAAGCACTCCGGGTCGAGCTTGATCTTGAGGCTCTTTGCAAGCAAGGGAGCTTGCTTGCGCAGATCATTGGGGTCGTTGGCGGCGATCTTCTGGACCGCGGCAAGATATTTGTCCAGTCGCGAGTGCTGTAAGCTGGCCTGTTGCAGGTCTTGCACGGCGCGGACGAAGGTTCCGGGCTTGCCGCGAACGGCGCCGCGCAGCGTGATAAAGTCGCCGCCGGTCACAGGCGCCAACATCAAAAGCGCCTGTTCAGCGCCTTGAGGAACCGTGAGGGTAAGGCCCGCATGGAGGACCGGATCGCTCCACGTTTCGGCCTTTGTGAACCACTCCTCCGGCGGTGGATTGGTTGAGCCGCGCAGAAAGCTGATGATGAGGAGGTAGCGCACCGTCTGCCCGGCGGGGAAGGCCGGCTGAATCCAGAGCTTGTCGCCGCTTAGGAGATTGGGGACTTCTCCGATGTCGAGTGTTTGCTTGCCGCGCGTCACGCGCAGGAGCAGCGCAGGACCGTCCAGGTCAAAATTCGCTCCGTCCGCGAAGACCAAGAGAGGGAAGAACAGCAGACCCGCCAGAGCGGCCAGCGAGGAATAATATCGCTTAGTCATAGAAGATATTGTAAGCGCTCCACCCTCTCAAGAAAAAGGCGCTTTCCATGTCGAAAATAGTTGTCTGCTGCAAGGTGGTTCTCACGCCTTAGCCCCTCGTCTCGGGGCACACGGATCTGTGCAGCGCGATCATGGCGAGGCGATCAGCGGCGAGTTTCCCCAATGATTCAGAAAGATAATAAGTCGCCGCCCATACACCTCGGCCTAAGGTAGGGAACCTCATTACGCAGCACCGAAGGCACCTTCGAGGCAAACCGCTTCTCAGGAAACAAAGCCGCTAGTCAAACATCGAATGCATTGCATTTAAAGGCCGCCCGCCGCTGGCTCTCGCAGCTGGTCGGCGGGCGGGGGTAAGTAGCCTTTCTCCCTTGGCTTCCTTCAGGCGACGTTGCTATTTGAAACTTCAGTCCCCGTACCCGTCTTCCCTGGCATTGCTTTTTTCAGTTTAAGTTCGATCACTCCACCTTTGAATCGCGCTGTAGCGTGAGATGAATCGATCTCTACTGGCAGTTGCACGCTCCCGAGCAATCGAACCGAGCGTTTCTGTGAGCCTGCGCTCGCGCCTGCATGTTGTTCCACCTGGGAGCGGTTCCTGCCAATAATGGTCACTCGTTTTGGCTCTAGATCGATCTCAAACTCTTTAGGAGTGAAGTCGTGGACTTCAGCCAGCACTGTAACATTATCTTGAGATTCACCAATATTAAGGGGTGTCCGCTCGAACAGCTCCGCCTCTGCCTGGAGCCAGTTATCCAGGTCGCGCCCTTTGATTCTGCCTTTCGCTTCAAATATGTCGTAAGCCCGCCTGGCAATCGCTTCAAGCATGTCTCTCGCCTCGACACTCAGGCCTGTAGTCCTGATCATGATCGGTGGCTCCGTCGTTTGGCGTCTAACTAGGTTTTGTTCGTGCATACCTGTCTCCTTTTCCCCTGAAACCGGCGGGGCGCCATGGAATTAAATTACTAACCATTCGCGAAGTTCTCCTCACCCCTCCATCCTTGAAATGGGCTCGGGAACGTTTGCGTGCCGGGAGGACCCGCAGGTTATTGCAAAGGCCAATTAGAGAGATTAAGTTAACGCGGGTGCCCCGGCACAATCGTTGCTACATCCATCAACCGTGATTCGGAGTAGCGCGGGCTTGTTCGGTGTGCCTTGGAATGTTGGTAACAGCGCTATACTGCAAAGCAAAAATTAGTCCGGCGATCGAACCATCGATTAGTCCATCGACTGTTCCGAGAAGGACATTTCCCATGGTCCGTGATGCATGGAACCACAGATAGACCGAACTGGTCAGCTGAATGAAGTTGATCCCGTAGTTGGGGTCGACTAGATTTATCAATCCAACACAAAGCATCGCCCCGCCCCACAAGAGCGCTGCCGCAATTGCCATGGCTTTCAAAGAGAGTCTCATTATTATTTAATCCTCCTTAGTCTCCGGGATAAACCAGCGAATGAAATTCCCACTTCCGTCTCGGGAGCCAGCGTTCCTTCGGCGGTCCAGCTTTTGACGACCAGAACGACGGTCCCGGTGAACGCCAGGCTGCCCGAGGGGAGGCTTGGAAAAACCGCTTCAGTTCCCAGAATTGCCGGCGCTTGCCTGCTGGATGCTGATCGTGGGCGCTTTTGAAAGCATCTCAACTTTCTTCAACGGTGGTTCGAGGCGTTGCCATGCGATCCGTGCATCAGTAGCGTCAGCCGGATAGATTTTCGCCGATTGCTGACCGGTTGGTTCCAGGACGAGGTCGGCGCGGCGGTTGAAGGCAAGCCAGGTGATCTTCTTGTCTTTAACCATCCACTTGGCTGGCTTTGGATCATTCTTGGCGAGGAGCATTTCGGCCATCTTTTGATCCAGTTGCTTATCTTTTCCTTCGGCGCGGATCTTGATCTCGTCGGCCGGAATTCCCTTGGAGACCAGATAGTCGCGAATGAGGGTGGCGCGGCGTTCGCCTAGGGCAGTGTTGTATTTGCGCGAACCGCGCACATCGGCATATCCGACAACGACCAGGCTGGCGTTGTGTTCGTATAGGCCGAAGTTCTTGAATTGCGTTGCAATGCTGTCGAGCGCCATTTTCTCTTCGGTCAGGAGACCAACCTTCGGATGGCGTTTCGTCGGATAAGCCGTAGGGTAGAAAACGCTGAGCAAGGTTGCCGAGGGCGGCGGATCGATGGACCCGACGACATGCAACGTCGCCGTTTTCGTGGTTTGCCCCCCGCATGCATTTGTAGCGGTAAGTGTAAATGTCCGACTTTCATTGATCGGTCCCGTGCTCGTCTGCCGGGGATCGGCTATCACCGTCCGCCTCCCGCTGATCGCATTGCTATCGAAAGGCTCGATCGTGGCCGAATTCGCATTGGAAGCCGACCAGTTCACAGTAGCAGTATCTTGTTCCACTACCTTGTCACCAATTTTGTGGTAGCGGATTTCTGGCTGACTGAGGGCAACCGTCGCAGTGGGCGTCGCGTCCACATGTACCGTTACACTCTGTGTCGCTTCCCCCCCTGGCCCCTTCGCAGTCAACACATAGGTCGTATCTTGCGCGGGTGTCACACTTCGGTCCCCGTGGTCGGGCACTTGGCCGATCCCGGCGATAGAAGCGTCCGCGGCATCGGTGGATTTCCAGGCGATGTCTGTTGCTTGCCCGCAACTCAAATTGGTGGCCTGCGCGCTTAGCTGCGCCGAAACAGGAGCAACCGGCACCGTCGCGCTGGCGATTCCCGCGTGGAAACGAGGCTGCGGCGGCATGGTCAAGCCCTCCTTCCACTCCTTCGTTTTCATCTCTCCATTGTGATCAAGATAGACCGTCACCTGTTGGCCCGCTTTCGCTGTCACCGGACCCGACCACATCGTGGTTCCTTCGTGAGTAACTGTGACTTGGTAAGTTCCGGGCTTCACAAGCAGCCGCTGGTGCCAAATCCAATTCCAATTGAATTCGTCGACATGGCCGACGAAATAGGCAGGCGTCTGGCCATTCAGCAGGACCGAGGCGCGAGGATCACCCTTGAATTCGATGTCGGCGAATGGTCCCGCAACGACGTCTCCCGAGGATTGCAAGTTGACTCGGAGATCGGTCGTTTCGCCAGCACCGACGTGGACGTCTTGCGTCTTGGACAAATAGCCGTAGTTGTAGACGCCCACCTCGTGGTCGCCGGCAGTTAATTCAATCGTTTGACTTCCATCGCGGATGGCCTTGCCATCCACAAAGACGTAGGCTTGTTTGGGATCAACGCGTATTTTCAATTTGCCCGTCTCCTGTGACGACTGCGCGAAGGCGTGAGCCGCACATAAATAACTGATGGCCGAGAACAATGTCGCGATAAGAAAACATTTCGTTCGCATTTAGAGAATCTCCTTCCTGGGATGGATTCTGGCTTGGGTACGAATCACTGATCTGGGTATTCAGTCGCGGGGCCAGGAAGAGCAAGTGTCTCTGGCCCCGCTTCGGCTCACCTCCCATGACCGTAGTCGGCCATCCCAGCCGGGAGGCGCGTAAGCAGCCTCAATATATCGTGATGCGATATATTTTTAAAGAGTTGCCTTTATTTTGTATCGTATTACGATATATATTCGTGGCACAGGCTAACCAATGCCCGCGGCTACGCGTCTACTCGTAAGTAGGGTCGAAGGTGCCGCCTGAAAAGCCAAAAAGGTCTTCCAAGAGCGACCTTCTTCCAGGCGTTCCGCCTCTACAGAAAACGGCATGAGTTCGCGGCTCCCTTGGAGGCCACTTTATGAAATTCACATATTGGATCATCATCGCACTGCTGGTATTCAGTGCCACTCCCCTGCAGACCCGAGCACAGAGCCGACAGAGTCCGCATTCGCAACAGCTATCGAACTGTCTGGACAAATTCTCGACCTGTGATCGATCGGCATTGAATGTACAAGAACTGCAGGTAGTGCGACGCGTTGCCCAGGATCATAGTTTTTTGGAATGTTTCAATGGATTCTCTGACTGCGACAAAAAACAGTTGAATACCGAACAACAAATCGAGATTGCACGCGAAAACCGGGATCAAAACTTGCAAAATTGCCTGGACGGCATCGGTGAATGCAACTTGGCTCGGCTCAGCGACCACGAGCGCCAAGACGTTGCGCTGTCAGCGCGTGTCCGAAATCTGCAAGGTTGCCTGGACGGAATGGGTGAGTGCGACGCAACGCAGCTTACCTCGGATCAAAAACGGCAGCTAGCAGACGCCAACCACGACCGCAATCTGCAGAATTGCCTGGAAGGATTGGGCCAGTGCGATCGCACACAGTTGAGCAGCCAGGAAAAACAGGACGTTGCAAGGGCCACCAGCGACCGCAATCTTCAGGAATGCTACGAGGGATCGAACGAATGCGATCGCAGTCATTTAACGGCCATGGAGCAGCGCCAGGTGGCCGATCTCGACGCGCACAGGAAGCTACAAAACTGAGCACGCGTCTGCAGCGGTATGAAGCCATCCCGCTGCAGTTCCCTTCCATTCAAGATCTTTGCTGAGGGTGTTTGGATACCGTCGCGGTACAAGTGAAAGCGGAGTGATAATCTTGCTGCCCGCGAAGCTGGGCAAAGGTCCACAGACCTCCCAAGAGCGTTCTGATTCGCTCCGCATTCGCAGCACGTTTTAAAGAGCTACTCGGACAAACACCACTGGAATATGTAACCTAGTGGCGGATGCAGAAGGCGATGCAGTTACTACAACAGCGTGACAAAAAGCTCATAGACGTCGCTCGGTCGGTCGGTTACGAGTCCGACGCTGCGTTCAGTAAGGCGTTCAAGCGAGTTGTCGGGGCCAACCCTGGTGAATACCTCAAACATGGTTTTGAAGGCCACGGTAATGCCGGAATGGCGGAAGATTTTTGAAGCGGAGGATTCTGACTCTGGCGGCGGGCGGTACTGACGGGGACACACGCCCTTGTCAATGACACCAGCCTGAATCCTCACTTGCCGCTTCGCACCGACCTTTCACGCGCAGACACTTTCTTGTTGGCTCTCTTTTTGGTGGACTTGATTCGGAGTGCATCTACTGGCTCCCCACGCATAGAAACAGCCATCAACCACGCCTCAAACCCAAATTCAAGGCCGCTTGCCGGTTTGATCTCGCCTAAGACTTGAGCGGCTTCTAACGCCACGGCTCCATGTAGGAACGCCCAGAGCGCGACGGACGCCTGCGCAGCTCGGTCCGACCCGGCAATTCGTTGCACCTGCTCGACAGTGAACGCCCAGAGGCTTTGGTGGGAGGTCGCATCGTGCCTTGGCGCGTGGAGACTCATCATCACCTCGTAGAGGTGACGGTTGTCCCTTGCGAACCTAATATAAGCAGATGACATCTCGCGGATTGCGGTAACCGCTTCGCACCCGTCGGCTGCCTTCCTCAGCGCCAGTTCCAGTTGCCGGGCAGCTTCGTTTGCTAGCGCAGCTTCCAGTGCTGAGCGATCGGAAAAGTAACGGTAGATCGCATTGGGCGCGAGGTCGAGGGAAGCAGCGATATTCCGTAGCGACAAGGCGCGGATACCCCCGTGGGCCAGTTCCTTAACCGCAGCCGAAAGGATGGTTTGACGGTCTGTTTTCGAGGGATACGGCATACAGAACACTGTACACCTTGACACGCCGCGCACCAAGATGTACGCTGTACACATTGAAGATGATCAGTGTTCATCTTGGGAGAAATGCGATGGCGAACAGCAAAGATGTCGTGGTCACTGGGGTCTCCACCGGAATTGGTTGGGGAACCACAAAGGTGCTTGTTTCAAAGGGATTTCGCGTGTTCGGTTCTGTACGCAAGCCGGCTGACGCCGATCGTTTGCAACGAGAGCTCGGTAACGGCTTCGTGCCTCTCATGATGGACGTTACGGATGCCGACGCTGTACACGAAGCTGCCGAGAAGGTCAGCTCTATGATAGGCGACAGTAACCTGGTGGGCCTCGTGAACAATGCGGGAATTGTTGTGAGCGGGCCACTGCTTTACCTGAGGCCCAGCGAGTACAGGCGGCAGTTGGACGTCAACATGATCTCGCCACTTGTCGTAATCCAAGCCTTCGCTCCTCTTTTGGGAACGGATAAGAAGAGGCAGGGTCCCACCGGCCGCATCGTGAACATCAGCTCTACCACCGCAGGAGTTGCTATCCCGCTTCTCGGTGCTTATAGCTCCTCCAAGTCTGGCCTTGAAGGAATGTCGGACGCGCTGCGGCGAGAACTGATGTTATTTGGCATCGACGTCGTGATCATTGAACCGGGTACCGTGAACACGGCGATGTACGACAAGGGCGAAAAAGAAGATCTGAGTGAGTTCAAGGCGACTGAGTATTGGGAGGCGGTGCAGAAATTCCAGAAGTTCATTGTCACCGAAGCACGTACTAACGGCTTATCCGCTGAGCGTCTGGGCGAAGCGGTCTACGGGGCACTCACTACAGCAAAACCGAAGGCACGCTACGCGGTCGTTCCGCAACGATTCAAGAACTGGACTCTGCCCAGACTTCTTCCCGTGAGGATGCTTGACGCCCAGCTCGCAAAGCTGCTCGGACTCACAAAGCCGTAGCCTCCGCGCTTACTTGTAAGTTGTTATAAAACCGCTTGACGCAGCACTGTATGCGCGAGGCCGCACAGGCTTTGGAAGGATCGGGCCAGTTCGCATCTGCCGCCGATGCGAAAGTCGTTGTCGCTGGGTCGATGCGCCCGGGCAGTCGAGTCGTGATCTCCTGGAACAGCCAACCGTTGCCGTCGGGATCATGAAACGAGGCGGACGAGCGGTTGCTGCGGTGCGCGGGGTCCCGACCGCTGACTCGTTGCCGCACAAACAGGTAGGGCTTATCTGGGCCGGCGAAGTACCGCCGCAAAACATGAACAGATTCTGAAGGAGTGACGGCGATGGAGGAGCGGGACAAATGGAGGCCTGCAGGGGAATCCGAGGCACAGATACGGCGTGGAGGTGAAAAGAACTCGGCCCAGCCCTGCTTCCGGTTCCCGCCATTCTCCCCACGCCGTTTATGAAGTCACGGTATAGGCACCGAAAAACGTTGTCTGTGCAATTGTGCACACTTCATGGCTGTGACCGAACAGGATGCGAGAGCGCTGGAGTGGGCCTCCCTTGAACCAGGGTTAGCCGTGCGTACCGTTGAGGCTGGCGCTTAGGAATAGATCGACTACGACGGGGGATTCGAGGAGCACCAATCGTTGCGGAAAGCCCTACAAAGCCAGGAAGTATCTGTAATTTACTGAACCTAAAGGGATTGTCGAAGTTTGGGACAAATCAGTTGGCGCTGGGCTGTCCAGGTCGAGGTGTTCAATATTGCACAGCTTTTGGAATCGTCTCGTATGCTATTGTTGACCATGTTGCTTTCTTCAATTAGACGTGTATCTGTAGAGCCCTATCGTTCGACTCGAAAAACAAAATCTAGAATTCCTGCGTTCGATGTGAAGTCGTTTCTAGAATCAAACGGACTCGGGAGAAAAGTATCCACGTTTGGAGCAAAAGAAACAGTCTTCGTGCAGGGAAATCCCGCGACGAGCGTAATCTACATTCAAGAAGGGGGCGTGAAGCTGAGTGTAGTCAATGAATCCGGCAAGGAAGCCGTTGTAACGATCCTCGGCCCTGGAGATTTTTTTGGAGAAGGATGCCTTGCAGGTCAATCCGTCTGCGTGGCCACAGCGACCACGATTACGCCGACCACCGTGCTTGTCATTGCAAAAGACAAGATGATTCAGGTACTCCACAACGAGAGCGAGTTCTCCGATCGCTTTATTGCTTACATGTTGGCCCGGAACCTCCGAGTGGAAGAGGATCTGATCGACCAGCTCTTCAACTCGAGCGAAAAACGCCTGGCACGCACGCTTCTGTTGCTCGCACGATATGGCACGCAGGGGAAACCCGAGAAAGTGCTTCCCAGAGTATCCCAGGAGCTGCTCGCGGAGATGATTGGAACGACCCGTTCACGCGTGAACTTTTTCCTAAACAAATTCAGGAAACTGGGGTTCATTCAGTATGACAACAATCGCGAGATCCACGTCGATCAATCGCTGCTGAATGTTGTCCTGCACGAATAGGTCTGAGTTTTCGCCAGACGAAATTCCGGCGGAACAATAGATGCGCGGCGAGCAAGAGCGTCAGCGAATTATCTCGCCGAGTTTACGCTTACGGCTTCCATGAAACCGAGCATGGCTTGCTTCAATTGCGAATCTACTTCGTCGGCAATGGTCATCACGTCGAGAAGCACCGTACCGAAATCAACGCAGCCAAGGTTGTTTTGCAGGGTATTGAAAATACTGACCTGCAAAATACGGGATTCTTCCACGACCATGGGGACGGTATAGCCTTGCTTACGTCGGAAGATTCCATGCTCGTATGCGGCGCGAGAGATGGGAGATTGGGCGTCGGGCGGGAGACGAAGACGACGGACAAGGTCGTTCAGCAGGAGTGGGAGATGGCCGGTACGCTCTTGGTAGCTGAGGGCGATAGCTGTGAGTTCCCGAGTGTGCTCGACGCGGGAGATCCAATTCTGGATGGTTGCTTGCAGGTCCCGTTCGAGGATTGAGGCGACGCGTTCCTTGTTCATCGTGGCACGGACCAAAGGATTGGAGAGTTTTTTGTGGATGATCTCGGCAATTTCACCGAAAGCAATCGGTTTCACGAGGACTTGATCGGCCTGGAGGAGGATGGCAGTCATGGCGGCTTGAAGCACAGGGTAGTTGCTGAGCACGAGGGTTACAGCGTTGGGCTGTGTGTGGCGCATGGCGTTGACTACGGTAAAACCATCACAGGCATCGGGCATGTAGAGGTCCGAGAGCAGGACATCGAAGCTTTCTGTAAAAATAAGTCTCAGGGCTTCGCTAACGGAAGCGGCGGGGGCGACGACAAACCCCTGGCTCTCCAAGCCTTCCTGAAACGCGACGCGAACGTCGTCTTTGTCTTCCGCCAGCAGGACTTTGTTTTTGTTCATTACAGGTTAGACCTTTCACGTGATATGGCAACCCAAGATGTGGCGAGTCAAAACGGGCACAGAGAAATCGAGGTCCGATCACCAGATGGAACGAGCTAGAGCGATCGAGGAAGTCTGATGGACTTCGAAAATGCCCGGCGGCTGATCAGGACAATCCCCGATGATGCGAAGGTCATAGACGTCGGGGGTGGCGCTGCTTGTGCGGCAGAAAGCCCTGGGCGAGCAACGCTTCATCCCAGGATTGGAACCGGCCGAGGATCGCGATCTTTGGATCAGACTGATGGAATCCGCGGCCGCGTACCTTGTACCTGAGCCCCCCGCCACTTATGGCCAATGGCCGGGGTCGCTCTCGAACAGCGATTCGGATTGGGATTGCGTAAGCATGCTGAAGGTCGTGCATCGCCACGCCGCGCTGCTCGGGGCGAATGGGGTACGCGAACAGGAGGCGGCCATTTATCGCCTTTGGGCAGACAGTCATCTTGCTCGAGGAAAGCCGCGATCGGCTATGGGGGCGGCCGCGCGGCGGCTTGCGATTCAGCCCGGATCCCTGCAGGCGTGGCGGATCATCTGTAAATCGCTGGCACGACCTATTCTGCCGTAACTCTTTTTTGGCGACTGCCTAGAGCGCGATTTTATGCCTTTGCGAGTGAAAACACTCAGGACGTGGACTGAGCTGGAAGCGATTCGCCCGGCGTGGGAAGGCATTTTGCAAGGTGCCGAGGCGCTGACCGTATTTTCCACGCCCGAATGGCTGGGGGCCTGGTGGAAGGCCTTTGCAAAGGATAAGGAGCTCGTAGCGCCGGTCTTCTCGAATTCGGCCGATGAGATCGTGGGGGTCGTTCCGCTCTATTCAGACTCTGTCGATACAGCGCTTCCCTTTCGCGGCAGACGATTGCGTTTGGTGGGAGATGGCTCTGAAGACTCGGACAACCTCGATCTGATCGTCCGGCCTGGTTATGAAACTTCCTGTACTCAAGCTTTTCTGTCTTGGCTCGAATCGAGTCCGCAGTGGGACATTTGCGAGCTTAACACCCTGCCTTTGGATTCCGCGTCACTGCCGTCATTGATTTCAGATCTGAGGCAGCGCGGGTGGACCTTGCGGCGCACGGCACGACCGCGCTCAGGGATTCCGCTGCCGGACACCTGGGAGAGTTACCTCCATGAAAGCCTCTCGAAGAAAGAAAAGACGAAGATCGGTTACTACACAAACCGTCTGATGAGGCGTTTTCAGGTCTCGATTGCCAAGTGTGATGATACGCAAGCGCTCCCAGCATCCCTCGCAACACTTTTCGGACTTCACCAAAAACGCTGGCAGTCGAAGGGAAGGCCTGGGACGTTCGCTTCCGTCGAACGATGCGGACTTTATTACAACATGGCTCCCTCATTTATGGAGCGTGGATGGCTCGAACTCTGGATCATGCAGCTTAAAGGAGTACCAGTCGCCGTGCAGTGCGGCTTCCGGTATCGCGACGTTGTTTATTCACTGCAGGAAGGCTTCGATCCCGAATACTCGTCCGACCGCGTCGGATATGTGCTCCGGGCGCACGTCCTCAAGATGCTGATAGGGCAAGGCGTCCGCTACTATGATTTTCTCGGGGAAGAAGACTCGAGCAAAAATCGATGGGGCGCCGAAGTGGGAAGCTATGCTGATATCCATTTTGCGAGGCCGCTGACGCGAGGTGCTATCTATCTGAAGATGGTTCAAACGACGCAAGCTTTGAAGAGCTGGTTTCAAACGAACCTTCCCGCACCCTTTCTGAGGGCTCTTCGAAAGAGGAAATCACGAGCAAAACTGCTTTGAGACTATAAACTTTGCCAGCTCAGAATCGATGAAAGCTTCCGAAATCTTGCCTGTTCCGCGACTTCCATAAGCCTCTCTAACAGCAAACCGAACCCATGAGCTTGCTGAAGCTGGACATCGCATTTGTCGCAGAGCTGGCCGTCTGAGTGAAGTAATTGTGTCACTGCCTCGAGCAGTCCTCGCTGGTAGGGTTGCCGCATCAGTTTGCATCTGCCCGCAGCAGCAAACTCACGAACTGATTTCGAACTGTTGGCGGGAGCGAATGCGAGGTTAGCGGCGCGGAACATATCCAGATCCTGATCGTTATCGCCGATGGCGGCAACGGTATCGCCTTCGAACCTCAGATATTTCTTCGCCCATAACAAACCAGAACCTTTATGGGTGCCCTTTGGGACGATGGTGGTGTCCGAGTCGGTGGGCAGGAATGTCAGGAGTGCCAATCCCGCACGTTCAAGGACCTCTCGAACCTCCGCCTCCGATAGACCCTGTGTACGGTTCTGCTTGTAACGGAAAGCCCGCACGGCAGTGCGATAATTTGGATCCACGCATGCGCCGGGAAGCGCTTGGATTGCCGTTTTGCAACGGTTCAGCTGCTCTCTAGCCTCCGGTTCGACGAGCGAGATTTCCCTTTGAGACAGAGGATCGACAAATATGCAGCCGGACTCGGCGACCCCGCCTTCGAGACCATAGGCTTCGCAGTATTGCCGAACATCCGTGACGCTGCGAGCGGTGTTAAGAATCACGGAGAATTCGTGACTCTGCAGCCTCGCTAGGGCGATCAGACTACTGGTGGTCGCTTGAGGAAAACCAAAAACAGTGGAATCAAAGACCCCGTCGAGGTCGAGAAAGATGAGCCGTCCCGTGGAACGAGGGAGGGTGTGTTTGGGAAGCAACGACGCAACAAACAGGTTCATTTGATGAACCAAGAAATTTCGGGCTAGAAAAAAGCGCTCGTGCCAGAGCCTCAGCGCCTTGTCGCCCGCATCAACGTCAAGCGCGGCGGCGGCCCGCTCCATCACGACAAGGCCGTAGACCAGCTTCCAGAGCAGAATCCGGTCCACGACTTCAGAATCGCCGCTGAGGCGGATGTAGCAGGCGATCAGTTCTTTTTCGTCCCGGACGGTAAGATGGAATTCGAATATTGCGCTTACGAGATCATAGGCAGGATCAACGATGTATAACTCAGTGCGGCCAAAATTGTGGTGCTCGTAATCAACCTTGAAGAACGCATCCTGAGTTTGGACCCAGTCACCGGGCTTCATGTTCCCGTCTATTAACGCCGGCGCACGAAGGACGTACTGCCCGAGATTTCGGTGCAGAGCCGGCACTTTCATGCGGCCAACTATCTTACCGTAGGCTCTTCTCAGCGAATCTATCAACAGACTCCAGCCTGTCCAGCCGTAACCAGGACTGATTGCGAAGGTAGGATCCTTTCTGAGACGCAGTGTCACTGCGCGAGCGGCAACATAGGCCGCGAGACGTTCGGTGGGGGGCGCAACGGGATTGCCACCAACACGATCGAGCCACTCCATATAGATAATGCCTTCGCGAAGGCCAAGCATTGCGGGAACAAATTCTCGAAGCTGCTTGCCCGCAAAAAAGGCCTGATAGCCAAGCCAGCCCCAGCCCACACTTTTCGCAAGAACGCGCACAACCACAGGCGGCGCTCCATTTTTCGCCAGGCGGACATCAAATAGACGCTTGAGGCGGCACTGGAAGCCATCCTGAAAATGTTCCTCGAGGCGTGCATTGAGCTCGCCGGTTGGGCTGCTCTCTAGGAGTTCAACGTGTTTCCATCCCAGGGCTTGAAAATAGCGCTCTAGAAGAGCCTGGACGGAGCAGGGTTCGAGAAGACGGTTCTTGTGAAGAGCGTTCGGCTCCAAACGGATGACCTGGATGCCACGCGTCTCCTCGGCGATCGGAAGACGCCAATCGGGGCGCGCTGGATGCAGGGCCGCGAGGAGAACAATTCTCTCGGATGGCACTCCCCTTTGTCGCAGGAGGTCCACCATCAGCTGGAACGTGTTACCCGTATTCGGAGACTCGTCGATGAGGAGCACTCGCACGTCCGGTGAATGGAGAGACTGGAGCGCGTTCTCCTCCCACGGCGAAATTCCATGCTTCGGCCGGATGGTGCACCAGGACACGGAGGTCCATCCCAGTTGCAAGAGTTTGACCTTCGCAGCTGGAGCAAAATAGGCACCCATCGAACGCGGGCCAATGATCAAGAGCGGCGATTGGCGATTCTCTTGAGAAGCGCTGAATAACTCAGCGAGGGAGAATGCATCCTGGTGCGCAAGATCCTGGCTGCGATATCCGGAAGGCAGCTGCATGTGGCGATGGAGCAGCTGCTTCGGAAGAGGAGCGGCGATGCTGTTTGCGATGGATTTTTTCAGCTCATCCCATTGCTGCTGGACTGGCTTGCCGGCTCGTGTGAGAAGTTCGCAGATCGCATCGACCTGAGAGGTCCACTTTCTCCTCCACCGTGCCACGCGTACTTTTTGTGGAAAGCTCGCGAGTCGGTAAGCGACATTGACTAGCTTCAGTATGGGAAGGATCAGAATTCGAAGCCTTGGAAACATCCGGGAGATTTTTGTAATGTCCGGAAAAGTTTCTCCCAAGTAGTCGTCGACAGTGCAGGTGACGGCGGAAACAAACAGATACACATTTGCTTTGCACTCTTCGACCTGCCAGGGGACGGTCAGCGAGCTCAATCGGTTTAGGGATTCCTGGAGGCGTTCGAATAACTCGAGCACCGAGAGAACAGGATCGAGCGCCCATCCATAGAATGAATAGAATTGTTCCTCGGAGCAGAATTCTGGACCGCGTCCTCCAGTCTCTAGAACTGCCCCTGGCCTGCTAAGGGTCTCAATCATTGCTCATTTCCTGGTTATTGCCGAGAAGCAGTTCCGGGTGAAACAGCGGGAACCTTCACCAGACGGAACTAGACGTGTGAGGTCACGCGCGTGAAATCGAAGCGCGGCTTCGATTCCCTTCTACAGACGGCAAAATGCCGTTCGAAGATTTCTCCCTAGGCGGCGATCCACCGCGGATGAGGTCCCGAAGGACCCACCAGAATACACGGGGATTGCGGCGCGCTTCTGTGAGCGAATAGGGAAGCCAGCCGTGACCAAACGGCACGTACACTCGAACAGGGATATGTAATTCACTCGCGAGTCTCAGAGACGGCTGCATGGGAAGGCCGTACAACAGCTCGAGGGAGCACGGAGTGCCGGTCTGGCGAAGGTGTTCCAAAGCTTTTCTGGCGAGTTCCGTGTCATGCGTCGCTACGGCCACGCAACGTGCCCGACCTGCCAGCCGGTCAATGACGTTCAGATAGCCTTCCCGAGGATCTATCTCTCGATGTTCGGGATCCGGCCACTGCCCTTTGACTACGCGAACATGCAGACCGAGATCCACCGCAACGCGTGCGTCATCGACGCTTCTCATCCATCGGCCGGGCAAAGTGCATCCTAGATGAGGATAGGAGCGCGCCGCTTGCGCAATCATGGAAAATGTCCGATCGGCCGTTTCATGCTCCAAAGAGTCGAAATGGACGAGAGTCTTTTCTTGCCGGGCTTGCTCTAGCACTTCACCGAGCAGCGTCCGGTCGTAGTTCAGCGAAGGAAGTTTGATGGACAGATAACAATCCATCTTCTCGGTAGCCAATTGAGAGAGTGCGGAGGTGGAAGCGTCCACTGTCCGCTTCGGCGAATCGCTTTCGATGTTCCAGCAGCAGATCGTGGCACCAAGACCCAGACTGAAGAGACGCCGGCATGCGGTCATGGCATCGGCAAGTTCGGGTCCAGCAATGTAAGACCTGCCGGCATGCTTCGCGACGGTTTCCCAGGCCAACCAAATCATCATGTTGAGCTTGCGGTTCATTCCATTTCTCTATTCGCGGCCGTTTGAAATCGTCGAAGCACGGACTGCAATGCATCCATCGCCAGGGCGGTGACCCCACTCATCCGGAAGGGATAGGCCCGGAGGGTTACTGTCTGAATCTCATGCTGGGTCCAAATGCGTGTCCAGTTAGCGGCGTTGCCCAGGAATTCATAGGATAGAAGTTCCCTCGAGGCGGCGTAGCGGATGGTCTCTGCCATCAGCAACATGCCGGGGGAGCATCGGGCATACTCTTCGCGGTAGCCAATCTTGAGGAGCCAAAAACTGCGCGCAGACTCAAGGGCGAGCTGCATCGCCATAGCTTTACTGCCAACCCGCAAAAAGCATACCCGCAGGATTCCTGCAGAGCTTGCCGCGGCAGCGTAATGGCGGTAGAACGGGCCGCGCAAGTGGTCACGCGCAATGGCGGTTCCTCGGTTTCCTTTCCAGTTCGCCGCCTCGACTTCGAGAGCTTCCTCAAGAATCGGCGCGAGTTGCGAAGGAGTTGGGGAGAGCATCTGGTAACTGAGCGGTCCGATTTTCTCGGCGGTTCGAGCAGCTCGCCGCATATCCGAGCGACGCCCGCTATTGAGCTGGCCCTCCGGCTTCCGCCAGCCCTCGTGTAACAAGATGCGCGGGTATGGTTGAGCTGGACGGAGGAGTACCAGCCCACGGCCGCGGTAGGCCTCTTGAATCGCGGCGATGGACGGCGAGTCGGCGCGTATTCTATCCAGAAAAAGTGGGGAGCCTAGACGGACGAGAGCTTCGGCAAGACTCCTGAGAGCAACGGGATCGGAAAACACTAAGTCGGTTGGTTCGCGTAGAATTTTGACTCCGAGGTGTTCCAATCGGCCAAGAAGGCCCTTGGTGCGGACTATCGGCGCGATAGCTCCGGTTCGCGATCCCGTCTTGACGACGACGAAACGGAGTTTCCCATCGAGGGGCAAGGTGGCGAAGCAGGATTCGCTCCAAAGATACTGCTGGATCGGGCTTTTGATATCGCCTTCGAGTGCCCGCCAAAATGGGGCAATATCGTCGAGTGGAGGCGAGCTCCCGGTAGGCGAATCCGAGTTTCTATTTTCGGAGTGATTGGCGGTCCGATCTGCCGGAACCTGGGCCATGCCTGCGGCTGGCATCGCTTGACGGAGAACGGGAAAATTTTGGGCGTGATGCATGAGGACCGGCTAGTAGACTCTTCTTCTGCTCTTACTATAATGTTTACGTTCAGATGCGCGGCAAACTGGAACTGTTAGCACATTTGTGCTCGTGGACGGGGCTCACCAGAGTGCTGGAAACCCTGCCCGAGCGCCGCGCTTTGATCATTCTTAACTACCACCGCATCGGAAACGCCGACGAGACTCCGTTCGACTCAGGCGTGTTTTCAGGCACGGCTGAAGAATTTGCATGGCAGATCGCTTACCTCAAACGCCGTTTTCATTTGGCTACTCTCGAAGAAGTGTTCGCGATAATAGCTGGCGATGCCCCTCAGAGAACGAGTGTGCTTATCACCCTCGACGACGGATACCTGGATAACTACACCCTGGCGTTTCCGATCCTCCGCTCGCATGGTGTGCAGGCTGTCTTTTTCCTCCCTACCGCATTCATCGGCACGGGGAAACTGCCCTGGTGGGACGTCATTGCCTACCTAATCAAACGGAGTGTCAAAAGGCGCATCCATCTCGAATATCCCGAACCTAAGAACTTTGACCTGGTTGCCGATGGAGGAAAGCGTCTGACTAGGGAAGTCCTGCGTCTCTTTACGCAACCTGCTGTAAGGGATCCCGAACGCTTTCTAGCAGAAGTCGAGAGAGAATGCGAAGTCCCGCGGCCCGAATCGAGGGCCGAACGCTGTTTCCTGAATTGGGACGAAGCCCGTGACATGCAGCGGCATGGCATGGCGTTCGGCTCTCATACCCATAGCCATGAGGTCCTGACTAAGCTTTCGCCTGAGCTACAGCGGGAAGAAGTTCGCTATTCGCGAGAGATACTGGAACGCGAGCTTAATCGGCGTGTTGATATCCTCGCCTACCCCGTCGGACTGCAGCATTGTTTCTCAGACGAAACCATCCGCGCACTCAAGGATTCGGGTTATCGCGCCGCGTTTTCGTTTTACGGGGGCTCGAACCGGTCGGGAGAGATTCGGCCATTCGACATACGACGTTATGGCGTGGCTGATCTGAGCTACGCCCGTTTCCGGTTGGAAACAGCCTTTAGAGCGATCACTGGCGCTGGTTCGTTCTGAAGACGCCTTGTGGATCCAGACAAAAAACCCTTGTGGCCTGAAGGAATTCCGCGGCCAGTTCCGAAACGGGAATTCCAAGTAAGCGCTGTATTTACTTAAGTTTACGCCAAAGCTTGAAGAGAGTTTTGCCTCCTTTTCAGCTAAGTTTCACTGCCCCGATTCCCGAACCCTACCCTTAGTCCTGTAAACAGACACATTGGACACCTGGGGACAGCATTTGGGCAGTTCCCCTTTTTTGGACTGTTGGGCAGATGTAATCAAAGCGGCGCTCCTGTATCCAGAGTAGGTAGGGGCGCGTGTTGCATTTGGGCACGGAGCTTAAATCGAAGCCGGAGCCAAATGTTAAGTGCTTGTCGTTCTCCACGAACCAACGAATGGTTAGCGCTTTTCCTGGTTGCCCTATTGGGGAACCTCTCTCTTTCGGGATGTTCAGGATTGACGAGCGCCAACAACCCAGCGAGCCATCCCAATGGCAATGGCTCGTCCACGTCACCTTCCATTACAGCGCAACCGGTCAGTGCAGACGTTACGGTCGGGCAAATTGCGAGTTTCTCTGTGGCAGTGACGGGTACGGCCCCGTTCAGCTACCAGTGGCTAAAGAACGGAACCGCGGTAATTGGCGCGACTTCTTCTAAATATACGACTCCTCCTACGACAGATGCCGACAATCGTACGTTGTTCGTGGTAGTTGTCAGCAACAGCGCGGGCAGCGTGACCAGCAACGCCGCTACTCTTAATGTTGCCGTCGCGGCTGGCGTTGCGGTGCAGGTGAGCCCGAGCAGCGCGACAGTGGCATTAGGAAGCACGCAACAGTTTGCGCCAACGGTAACTGGTAGTTCGAACGCGGCAGTGAACTGGACTGTGAGTGGCTCGGGATGCAGCGGCGCAGCGTGTGGTACCATTTCGGAGGGAGGGCTTTACACCTCACCAGCCAGTGTGCCCTCGCCTGCGACTGTCAAAGTCATCGCGACCAGCGTGGCGGACCCAACCAAATCAGCTTCGGCAAGTATTGCCATCGTCGCGGCGACGGCGGTTTTGCTGAGTATTAGCCCGGCGAGCGCCACGGTGCCTACCAACAGCACCGATTCTTTTACTGCCACCGTGACAGGCACAAAGGATACGGCGGTGGAGTGGAGTCTGACCGGCGCGGGCTGCAGCGGCGCCGCCTGCGGGACGCTCGCAACCAGCGCGTCTTCGGCTGTCTATCAGGCCCCAGTCGTGGCTCCTTCACCAGCAAACGTCAATGTGGTTGCCACCAGCATGGCGAATTCGAGCACAAGGGCATCAGCAAACGTAACCATCATGCCCGTGGTTGTCGTCAGTGTGACGCCAGCCAGCACCTCAGTTGCGACCGGGGCAACTCAACAATTAAGTTCGTCGGTTGGGGGAACCTCGAATACCGCTGTGACATGGACAGTCCAAGGGGCCGGGTGCAGCGGTACGGGTTGCGGAACAATTAGTAGTACTGGGCTCTACACAGCCCCTTCGGCGGTTCCCTCACCAGCTACTGTCACCGTCATAGCGACGAGTGCGGCGGATTCGTCCAAGACGGCTTCCGCGTCTATCGTGATCTTCTCGCCGTCTGCTACAAACACGATCGACGGGCTCAATATTCCTAATGGCCATCCGAGGTTATTCTGGAATGCGGGAAGAGTCACGACGGCACAATCATGGGTAGCGAGCACGGGCTACGCGGGACTGAATACGGCATCGGCGCGGCCGCTTGACGATTACGACATGGCGTTTACCTGCTTCACGATGAGTGGGGCGGTAGCGATGGGAGCGTGTAGTCAGGTGATCACGGACGCATTGGCGCTTGGCCCCTCCGGCACAAATGGAGCAGGAGCGGGCGACGATAACATGCGAAGGAACGGGGAGTGGATCATGCTGGTCCTCGACTGGCTTGCTCCTGGCTGTGGCAGGGCACAGTGCCTCACATCCTCGCAGGTAACGACGCTTACCAACAACTGGAACACTTGGCAATCGAATCAGGACAACGTGACCCAGACTTGGGGTAACGTCGGGATGCCTGCGAACAACTATTTCGCTGGTCAATTTCGCAATGATTTCGACTTCGGGGTCGCCACGTATGGCAACAACCCCAATGCCGCCACGAACGTGAACTATGGAGTGAATAGCCGGTGGCCCGATTTGCTAAATTTCGTTTCCCCATCTGGAACCGGGAAAAACGGAAGCCATGGCTACGCGCTGCACAGTCAAGAAGGTGGCGGGGAGTACGGGCGATATTCTCTGAACTATTACGCACTTCCACTGGCTTCGTCAGTGCTTCTAGGGCGCGACATGTGGATCGAGACAACCGCTTTCAAGTCCGGTGTGTTCCAGACAATCTACAACACGATGCCGACGACAACTACCAGCCGCGCCATGTGGGACATGTTCACTTGGGGGGATGATGAGAACTGGCAAGCGGGCGCGGGTTGCGGCTATCAGAGCCACAACGGACCCGATGGGCACGGCGGATGCGGAGCATCGAGTCAGTATTACGGCGATTTCATGCAAGCGGCTGCGAATGAGTTTCCCGGCACTGCTGTTGGCAAACTGGCCCGCCAATGGATTTCTACTGTAAATCCCGCCATCGGTCCTATCCATAAATCAGTCGACCCTGGTGGTTCATCGCAAGCATACTCGACCATGCCATTGGATTATTACTCGTCTGGGGCTCAGTACATGTATTCCCGCAGCGATTGGGCGGCTTCTGGAACGTCAATGCTGTGGCAGATGGGCCTCTACAACGGAGACAACGTTCTGTCGGTGCCTTGGGGCGGCGGTCACTCGCACCAAGATGCAGGAACCTTTCAAGCCTTCCGCAAGGGTGTCCCTATTATTCGAGAAACGATGGCGTATTCGGAAACGGTTGCAGGATACAACGGAGTCGGAACCGCTGACGCCGCGACAGGATTCGCGCACAACATTCCGCTCCTGGGCGGACAGGCGTCAATCAACGTATTCGGGGGCTGCTCTGACGGCCCCGGAATCGTCAAGCGGCTGGAGACGCAACCTAATTATTCTTTCGCCGTCACTGATCTAACGCTGACGTATAAGAACAATGCCTGCGATTCTGGGCACCCGGAGCGAGAGAACCCTTACGTGGTCTCTGTGGTCCGTGAGTACTATTATCTGCGTGGCATCAACACGCTTGTTATCGTCGATCGTCTACAGACCGATGTGGCTACGCGAAGCACGACGTTTGTGAGCCACTGCGAAACGACTCCTAGGGTGTCGTCCGCAACCATCGCCTGCATTGATGGCACGCAAGAAGCGCTCTATACGGCTTTGATTCCAGCCGCTCCGACCATCGCTGTCGTCACTGAGAATGCGAGCAGTGCCAATGCAGCCAATTGGCAATATCGGATTGAGGCGAACAACCCAAATCCCGGCAACGTGGTCAGCTACAATCTCTACACGATCCAGCTTGGAGATGCGTCTGGTTTCAGCGCATTGACTCCGGGAGTTGTCGATTCGAGTCCAGGGAATCCGTCGAGCGGGACGTTCACTATCACTCTTGATGCGAACGATAGCCTTGTAATTAACAAGGGAATCGTGTCGTCGGGCGGGACCATAAAGGTCGCTGGCTCGACAAATGCCCTGGCCACCACAGTTCAGAGTATGACGATCACCGACGGCGGACCGGTCTGGCAATAGATTTTCTTGGCGGCGGTCAGATGTTTAGCGCTCTCCCGGTTATCAAAACCAGCCGATAAACTGAGCGACAATCAGGGTACAAATTGGGGCCGCCAGCGGGGACCTATTTAGAGCTGCCAAGCCAATCTCATTTTTCGAGATAGATGACCATGCCGCTTGCGAAGTGCCTCATGAAAGGCAGGGCGCTGAGTATAGCGTGATCCACACGCTTAACCACCGGTCGGTTTAGTAGCTGGACGCGTTTGCGCAAACGTGAAGCGATGTGGAATGGTCTTGCCAAAAACTTGGAGAATTCCGGTCGGATCTCCTGGACCTCCTTCCATGTCACGGGGCGCTCGCCTTTCGTGTAGTCCTTCTCCTTCGGACGCAACCGCTCGATCGTTTTAGAATTTCCCATGTGCTCGAAGAATAATCCGCGGCCACCCGGTCTGAGGAGACGTTTTATTTCAACCAGGCCGATTTGCAAACCGATGTGATGAAGGATTCCGAATCCGTGGATTACATCAAAGGATTCACTGGGAAATTCAGTCGGATCGCAGCGCATTAGCATCGCACTGACGCGGTCGCCCACGCCGTTGAGCTTGGCGCGCGCTTTCGTGAGCCCAATCCCAACGGGGGAAATGTCGATCGCGGTCACCTGAGCACCCATTTTGGCGAGATAGGTAGCCTCTTCACCCTGCCCGCATCCGTAGTCCAGTACGCGGCATCCTTTGACGGACCCGAGAAGCTTGGCGCCATATTGCCGCCAGTCCCAATCGTGGTGCGGGTCGGCATACTTTCTAAACATAATCTGGTTCAGGAGCAGGTTATGGGCGTGCCGAGAGTAGTTTTGGTCCGCGAATCGCGCCTCGTCGGTCAGTCTTGCTTGCTCCTGCCCTTCGGAATCGGCGGGGATAGCGGCATCTAGATGAATAGAAGCATTCGGCATAATTGCCATAGTGTTTCCTCTGAAAATGATTTCGAAGTGAACCACGCAGTCGAACGGACGCTGAGCTTCCTGAGAATAGGCTTTCGCGCGACTTTTTGCGAAGAGTGTCCCCACACCCGGCATCTGCCAATGCCGACCGGCTTCGGCGTCGTAAGCGGCCGGGGCCAACAGAAAAGTAATATCACTTCGCGGCGCAGCTCTCCTGTACGCGCCCCAGAACATTGTTGCTGCGGTTAACGCGTTCCGCCGCCATCGTTTCCTGCAAGCCGGAAGCAACGCCAATGCGAGGTCGCCAGCCAAGATCGTTTTCTGCCCGGCTGCAATCGAAACGCATGCGAGCGAGCGCTGATTTAAGGCGGTATCTTGAAAGGGGAGCCGGGCGTTTTAGAATCTTGCACAGAAGTTCAACGCCAAGCGCCAAGGTGTAGACCACAGCCAGAGGTACGTGAATGACTCTTGCCTTGTTTGCGTTCCTAGAGATGTAGTCACCGACGACTTGATTCTGCGCAATCCGAGTTCGATCGACGATGTGAAAAATGCTGCCATCGAATTCGCTTGTCTCGGCGGCAAGGACGATCGCATCGATCACATCTTCCACATAAACCAAAGGCAGTTCGCGAGTGCCGTCACCCAGGACGACAAACGTGTTTCCCATCCGGCGGGCGACTTCAGGAGTCAGGAGCGTCATCCCTGAACCAAAAACTCTCCCCGGGCGAAGCAGGACGGCTCGGAGATGCCGGTCTTGAACGGCGTCGAGGACTATTTTTTCGGCTGCCGTCTTCGCTTGTGTGTAGGCTCCGCGCTTTGCCGGGAATGGTTCGACTGGCCAATCCTCGGTGATCACGTCGTCTCGCCGTGCAGCCGCAGCATGCAAGCAGCTGAGGGAACTGATGTGGACGAGACGCTGCACATTGTGTCGCAGCACACTATCCACAACGTTCTGCGTGCCGCAGACAGTGCCACGTTCATAGTCGTGCGCGCCGCCCTTCATCGCCGCGCCTACGTGATAGACAATTTCTGTGCCAGCTACAGCGCGGTCCACGGCAGCTGGATCGCCTAGATCACCGAGAAAAACCTCGACGTTTGCGTCGTTCATCCATTCCGCCTGTGGCTGTCGTCGAACGAAGAGGCGAACGCGGTTCCCTTCTTGCAAGAGCCGCCGGACGAGATGCCGGCCGATCAAGCCATTTGCCCCGGTCACCAGAACCTTGGCCGTTCCCATAGTCGGGAATTGGGACTGAAATTTAACTTTCGTGACGTCGGCTTGCTGAGAGACGCGGTTTGTCCAGTAGACGGTGGAGCGCGCCTGCTCAGGCGAAACCGGCATCGGTGCGCCCGTTTGCAACGCGCTATAAAACGCAGCCACCAAGGAATGCAGTCCATCGTACTGGACGATTTTCTTGGCCGCGAAGCGAGCGACATTCGCTGGAACCTGTGCGCAGATGCTGAGACCCTCGGTCACTGCTTGAAGTGCACGTGCCGGTGCTTTCGGAAGCGGGAGCTGCGGAGTGCGAGTAACCCACATTGCGAAGAGATTCGCGCGGACGACACCTTTCGTGCCTTGGACGACGAACCAGTTCTGCAGGGGCCGTACATTCCAGGATATCTGGATGTTCGCGGAGCCGCGTTGGCATTGCGCCGTCACTCGCCACTCATCAAACTGAAGGTTGGAGTCGCCCCCGTGCGTGCCATAGAAGGCTTTTGCGTCTTCAATAGCGCCCAAGAAAGACTCCGCAAGATACAACGCGTGTACGCCCTGGTCCAAGAAAGGGTAGCCGCCATCCTGGTAGTGGATCGGCAGTGGTCCTCCGCTGTAAGGAGGATATTCGCTGCTGCGGAAGTAGTCGAAAGTGAGCGGTTCTCCAATCGCGCCGGAACGGACGATATTCAGCGCTTTGGATACGAAGCGGTCGTACAACAGGGAATGGTTGACGCAAACGGATTTTTGCGCGGCCGAGGCTGCGGCAGCGATGCGATCGACCTCTTCCGCATTCATCGCGAGCGGTTTTTCTACCAGCACGTGGCAGCCGCCCTTGAGTCCCGCAATCGCCAATTGTGCGTGAGTGCGGGGAGGCGTAAGGACATGGATTACGTCGACTCCCTCGTCCATCATGGCTTCCATGGTTGGGAAGACTTTCGGGATGCTGAATCGAGCAGCCAGGGCTGCCGCGCGAGAGTGTACAACGTCGGCAATTCCGACGATTCGGGCGTTAGATACTCGTTGGATGGCGCGAGCATGAAATTCGCTTATATAGCCGGCTCCAACCAATCCGACTCGAACATGTGTATCTGAAGGCATTTGAGTTCCCTTTCGAATCTACAGGGTGTCGCAGTCCACTTGTTTCATTTGCGGGAGCGCCTTGGCTGAACTTTCGCCAAGCGCTAACTGGACGACAAAACTAGCATTCGCTGCCCACGTATGGCGCTCGAAAACGATCTGTTTTGCTCGTGCGCCGATTTGATTTCTGAGCGCTGGGTCTTCAACAAGCCCGAGAAGGGCCTCCCCCAAGGCGTTGTGATCCCCTTGAGGAAACATGATGCCGGTCGCATGGTCCTCAATCACATCGCGCATTGGGCCGAGGTCCGGAACCACGCAAGGCTTACCCATGGCCATAAACTCAAAGAGAGCAATCGGAGATCCGAAAGCATTGGAGTCGGGCAGAACGCAAACATCCATCACATCGATGTACGCGGGCACGTCATACCGTGGCACCGGGCCGGAAAAAATGACTTCCCGTTCCATTCCCAATCGAAACGCGGTCTGTCTAAGGTTTTCCATCTCAGGGCCGTCCCCAACGAGCAATACCTTTATCTCTGGATGCCGGTCGCGAAGGCTCTTCACCACCTCAATCAATGCGTCCAGACGATCCCAGCGGCAAAACAGCCCTACGTGGCCGATGACGATTGAATCCTCGATACAAAGGCTTGACCGAAGCGCGCGCCCACGACCTGGGCTTCGGAAGCGATTTGGATCAATCGCATTGGGTAGGACGTGTATGCGTTCGCTCCCGGCACCCCGCTGTCGCGCTTCGTCCGCCAGAACGCGTGACACACAGAGGATATGATCGGCGCGAGAGAAAACCCATGCGTCGATCCTTCGTGCTAGGCGCTCCAGGATCAAGCCGCGGGCGCGCGTGAATCCCGCAAGTTCATTCACCTCGAGCAGGACTGGGCGTTTTAGCCATTTCCCTAACAGCACGCCCATGAACATGAAGTAGGCGTGTCTTTCGTAGAGGACTGCGTCCGGTTGGCGCCACAATGTGGGCAATAAGCGGACCGGCAGAAACAGGTTGTAGAGAAGCTCGAATACCTCGAAAACGAGCTGCGGGCACTCGCAGCTTATATATTTCCAGATGCGTTCAAGCCCGCGCGCACGATCTGTCTTGCGCAAAAATGGCATCACCCCAGCGGACCTGAGGGGATCAACTCCTGGGGGCGACACGATCGTTACCTCGTGCCCATCCGCTTTCAAGGCTTCGACCAGGCTGCGAATGTGCATCGCCTGAGAACTGCGGCCCATGGTGCGATGGTGATAAATGAATTGCAAAGCGCAAGGCCTCGGAAGGCAAGCTAAGACGCAGCGGTTACTCCGCGGCGCCAACTCGAAAACACTCAGAAATCCGGAAAATCGTAGGATATAGGTCGCTTCTTATGACCTATGGAGACGGTGCGATTTTCCAGGCAGAGTGCAACGCTTTATTTTGCGCGACATAGCCGTTGTACAGATTCATGTAGTCATCAAGCATGCGTTCCGGCCGGAAATACTGTTCGTAGCAGTGGCTTGCCAGCTGACCCATTTTGGAGAGTTCTTGTCTCCCGGCAAACGCGCCGCACAATGCCCCTGCCATGGCTTCGGGATCGGACGCCGGTACGAGAATGACCGCTCCCGACAAACGCGCGATCTCACCCATACCTCCGACATTTGTGACCAAAGCCGGCAGGCCCGCTGACATCGCTTCCAACAGGGACACAGGCAAGCCTTCCGTTACGGAGGAACTCACAAATAGATCTGCCGCGAGCAGAAATGGCGAGACATCAGCCTGTTCGCCGAAAAAAGTCACGCATTCATTCAGCCCGAGATGATCAGTGAGTTTCCGCAAGCTGGCCTCGAGGGGTCCGTCTCCCACGATCCAAAGCTGCATGTCCGGATGAAGCGCACGTGTGAGTGCAACTGCCTGCAGCAAGGTGGCATGGTCCTTCAACGGTGCCAAACGACCAACATGCAGCAGAGTAAAACCCTTTTTGGGTTGCGGGACAGCCCGGATATCGGCGGGATCAGCGCCGTTATAGATGTGGACGATCTTGTCGCGGGCGGCGAATGGGGCCGCTTGCAGATTGGTCCGCGTGCCCTTGCAGACTCCGACGATCCAATCACAACATCGAGACGCAAGCGCAAATTTCAATTCGCGGCGTATCTGGTAAGGAGGTTTAACCAAACCGTGCCGGGTTACTATTACGGTCTTCACGCCAGCGAGACGGGCAGGAAGAGCGGCCATAATGGCCGCAGTGGCATTATGACAATGCACCACGTCGGGGCGAGAGCGCCGAAATGATCGGTACAAACCGCGAACGAGGTGAAGAAACGAGGAAGGATGGTGGAGAATGACTTCAAAACCTTCAGTCCGCAACTCTTCGCCAAGCACGCCAAGCCAATAGAGACAGTGGACGGAGGCCGTGTGACCCCGGTCGCGTTGCAATCGGCAAAGCGTGGCTGTGAGTTTTTCCGCTCCGCCCATTTCCATGCTGTCACAAACGTGCGCGATGACTAGCGAGGCTCTTCGCTCAGCTAGCGCACTTGCTACCGGTATCGAACCCGCTGCTGCCATGATGCTACTCATTGGAGCGAAGCCTTTTTGAGTCAAGGGGATATGCCACTTCTGCTGGCATTTGCGAGTTACCCGATGTATCGCTTCGAAGAAGTTACGAGTCAACGCGCGAGGCCAACTCTCACACTCTCGGCCATCCTGCCAATGCGCCGTGCGCGTATCGCACGTCATAGTGGCTCACCGGCTCAGCCAGCTTTCATTTCACGCGATGCGATCTCATGCGGAGCAAACGAATCCTGCTTGGGTCGATTTTTCGAGTGGCAACGTTTTGGACGCGCTGAGTTTCTGAAATAACCTATTCTGCCAAGGTGCGAGCCACGAGACTGCTCTTACCACACGCTCTGGAACGGGCACACGAGCCCCCAGCACCTCGGTAAGCTTCCGTCGGTGATACTTTGTAACTGGGATTTCTCGCCAGCCGGAAAACATACGAGAGAACTCCCAAGGGCGAGTGGCCCACGGGTACCCAGGTCGATGCAAATAATCGCCCAAGAATCTCCCGGAATGATAGTCCTTCAATCGCAGAGGATTAGGAGTCGAGATGAAAACGTGACCTCCCGGCCGTGTCACTCGCCTAAGCTCGGCTATCAGCTGTGCGCGGGCCTTCCCGGAAGTCACGTATTCCAGCACAGAACTGCAAACAGTCAAATCGAAGTAGTCATCCTCGAATGGCAGTTGCTCCCCGGCGGAATAGCCCAAAAAGGACACCAGGGGAGATGAGAGATCATGTCCTGCTGCTCGTACTTCTGCGGCTCGGACAGACAAATGGCTGGCGTCGATTCCAATGACTTCCACCGGGCGCAATACGCGCGATGATGCCAAGGCAACACTAAATCCGCCTGTTCCGCATCCCACGTCCAGGATTCTTTCGGCTTGGCCGACGTATTCCTCCAAGAGCCAGCAGGCATTCCTGCGATGCTGGTCTACGCGCTCCAGTTCTCTCTGGACAAATTCATCGTCGGCGGCGTGGGTAACTGCAAAGCCCGCGACGACAGGAGAATCATGGATATTTTGAACTGCGGCTCCTTCGCTCAACAATTCAACGAATCGCGTTCTGTAAGGTTCTTTCATATATACCCCGCTTTCCTCTCGTGAAAACTCGTGATTGAAATTCGTGATTTCGCGGCAGTCCGCCCTCAAAAAGAGAGAGGATGGCAGGCCGCCGCGCTGGCGATGCCGATTTGTCCGGAGAAGGAATTCGCATTCATCTCGAGCTTTCCACAGCGGGGGGTAGAGGAATTAGGAAGTTGACCAACCGTTCGAACGAAGAGCCCACCCCCGTGGGAAGGAGAGCGGAAAAAACCAGTAGGCGCCGACGATCATCCTTCTGCAGAACTGAAAACATCCTGCTCGTCACCAGGAAGACAATCGCACCGGCAGGCACGGCAACGCTCAATTTCACCAGGGGATCGAAGGGCGTCGCTACAATGCCGAGCACAACGATCGCCATCGCGAGAGTTGCGGCGGATAGTCTGAGCAGGACTGGCGTATCGATTCGGACAGGATAGCGGAGCAGCACGCGGCCCCAGATGGTTAGCGCGGCAAACGTCTGGGCAGCGCCGTTTGCCCAGGCTGCGCCGAGTGCACCGTGACTTGGGATCAAAGTCAAATCGAGGAGCACGTTGATCGCCGCAGCTACGCAGCCCCACCTCAGGACAAATCCCAGGTCTTCGGCGGAATACAACAGCGTCTGAGCGGGAGTCAGGATCGCCCTTGGAATGCTGAGAAGGGCCACAACGATGAAGACGGGAATTGCTGGGAGATACTGCGGCCCGTACATAACTCGTACGAATGGACCGCCGATGCAGGCGAGACCGATGAGAATCGGAAGCGCGCCCAGAAGGACGTAGGTTGAGGCCTTCGAGGTCATCCTAAAGAGGCGATCTTTGTCCCGACCGTACTCGGCCATCTGCGTGGCAGAGAGCGCATTGGCGAATGTCTGGGGCATGCGCATGAGCCGGTCCGCCACACTGAAGCAAACCGAGAAAAAGGCCAGTTGACGAATATCGGGCTGTAGCAATTTCAGGAAAATGATGTCGGACCGATCCCATATCACGATCTGCAAAATCATCAGACCGGTGCTCAGCCCCGAGAAGGAAAACATTCGCTTGCGAATTTCTCGCGGCAGCGGGACCCGGGATACTGATTTCATTGACTTGAGCACCGGAACAGTTTTGACTGCCAACTCCGCGGTGCGATACACCAAAACGCCTGCGGCAATGCCGATCAGGTTCCATCCGAGGAGGAGGCTGGCTGCCACTGCGACCACATAGACGATTGCTCCGACGAAGGCGCCAAGCGTATTGAGGGCGGCATCCTCAGCCGCAGAGTTCGCCTGTGAAGGCACAAACGTAATCATGTTCGGAACCATGCTCAAAACGAGCAAGATGGAACAGACACGATACGCGGGTGCAACGAGAGTGAAAACAGCGACCATGCCGATGACCGTCAGTGCGGAGGCGATCACCGTTTGAGCCCAAAGGTTATAGAAGAACACGGCGCGCGCGAGCTCTTTTTTTCCGCCACCGAGAAATTCGCCCATGTACTTGAACGTCGTGAGCGGAATGCCCAGCGAACCTACCGAGCACGTGATGGAAGTCAGCCAGAATATCAGATTGAAGTAGCCCAGCCGCGTCGGGCCAATGACTCGCGCAATGACCACGGTCGTCAGCAGCGTGCAAACAAGCGTAATCACCACCTCCAGGCCCATGAAGATGAAATTGCGCCCGATTACCCTGGCATGGCTGGAGGCCGGCGGAGGAGGGGGAAGAGTCAATATTTTCAAACTAATTTCCGGATTGGATTGAGTTGTCAAAATTGCCGTGAGCCTTTTAAGAGCGGAGAGGCTGGTTTAAAGTGTCCACGCGATAACATTTCGGGTGGCCTTCTCGCCATCCTTGATGACTGGAAAAGACAGCACAGGAGATTCTTCGGTCTCCGCAATGAGAAAGCCAAATGGTCTCAACGACTGAAGAAATCTAAGGCATTCCACTGGGTCGCGCTTGGTGCGCATCGCGACTCGGGGGTTAGCTTCTACCGTTATCACGCACTTTCGAGCCGACGCGATGGTCTCCGCGGCACCCCTGAGCACATCCAGTTCGCCGCCCTCTACGTCGATCTTGATGGCTACATCGCCGCCTCGCACGTCAAAACTATCGATGGTGACCACTTCCAGCGGGCCTTCGCCAGGAACAAGAAAACGTGCGTGGTCGGAGCTGTCATAAGCCGGAACTTCCAGCCGGCCGGTGCCCTTGAAACATCCTACTGCCTTGCTGATCGCTTTCGATGGAATCTGCAGTTGGGATAGATTGTGTTTCAGGAAGCGCGCCACGTCAGGGTTGGGCTCGAAGGCAATGACTCGCGTGACGCGGGAAGTCTGCGAACAGACAAGCGCCGAGAAGGTCCCGATGTCTGCTCCACAATCGAATAAGACCGCATCAAACAGCGGTTGCAGTAAACGGCAAAATGATTGAATCAGTCGCCTCTCATAGCCTTCCAGGTCCTGCTTGTCCCAACAGGTGTCGGCACGGTACAGCGGTACACTGAATCGCACCGCACGACCCAACTGATACTGGGCGACCACATTGAGCATCCCCAACTGTCCGAAGATTCCCACCAGCCGGTTCCCGCCGCGGATCCGCCAGCGGGTCATGGTTTTGGCCAATCTCAAAAGCAGGGGAGCGTCAGTAACAGTCTTGGGGATCGGAGATGCATTGGCAGTTTTCTGGGGTGTCTGTTCCGACGCCACAACACTCGAACGAGAACGGCTGGGTACCCGGGGATAAGGAATTGTCTTCATTAGACGTACAATCCGAAGAAGTTGAACTTTTCGCGCGACAAAAATCTAATGTTAGATCAGCTCGGAAATAGTAACCGCGCCGCGACTCTTTCCGAGCGCGGCTTCGATCACGCGCGGCAGTGCTTTTAAGGCAGGCTCGTTAGTGCCGTGGTACAAAATGATGTCTCCAGAGGCGAAGCTCGTTCGATTCACTAGAGCTTCCACCTCCCCAGGGGCAGCGCGGTAGTCCTTTAGGTCTACGTTCCACATCACCACTTGTTGGCCGGCCGCCCAGGCTGGGATGAGACTGCGGAGTGACAACTTGCCGTGGGGCGGGCGGAAGAGCTTACACTTTTCTCCCAGGATGCGGTTCAGGACCCATCGGGTCATCCCAATCTCTCGAATGGCCCCAGACCAGGAAAGCCTGTGGAAGTACGGATGGCTATACGAATGGCTGCCGACTTCGTGCCCCTCTTTCTTCATCCGCAGCACGAGTTCCGGATACTGCTCAGCGGCTCCCCCCACTACAAAGAACGTAACTTTCACCGCGTAATCTCGAAAGATGTCCAGCATCCGTGGAGTATGGACTGGATCCGGCCCGTCATCGACTGTGATGGCAATCTGCGGCCGGTCCCGATTCCCGTGCTCAAGTAGTTGCCTCTTCGGAACGGCGCTGAAGAGTGCTTTCTTGATCAGCGCATTCCCTCTCGAACTATGTCCGTTCGTGCTTGGGGACGCGATTTCTCGCCACAAATAGGTATCGCTGTAGTGTCTTGCGATATTTTCGTCAGGGACAGAACCACGGGACGAGTTTCGCTTAAACTCATCAGATAGTTGTTGCAAGACAGTTTGTAACTCTCTCTTATCGCCGTGTTGGATAAATCTTACAGTGGGCTGATTTCGCAGAGCTTCTGGAACGCGGACGGCGGTCGTGATAATTGGAATGCGCGAAGACATGGCGCGTAGCACTGAGAGCGGGACTCCATCCTGGAGCGAAACGAGAACATCGCAACCCAGGAGAGACCCAGGCCCGGTCGATTCATCGGGCACCCACCGAACGCGCGAAGACAGTTCCTGAATTCCTGCCTCACTGGCACGTTGTTGCGCATCGTTTGCGCCAAAAACGATCAGCTTGGCCGGCCGGCCAGTCTTGCGCAGATCCGAAAATGCAGCCAGCAGGTGCTCGAGGCTGCCATTGGAATCCGGCCCCAGCGTAGCGCCTATCACGAACTCTTGTGAATCACGTCGCAACTCTCCGGCTGAGACCGCGACCGGGTTCATCGCCGCGGTAGGCAAGACTTGCTTTTTCACCTTCGCACTGTCCAACTCTGCCCGGTACGCGGCAAACGATCGTTGCAAACCTTCAGCAGTAGGCACCAATTGTTCCCACCCGATGGAACGCAACTTGGAATTGTCGAAACGATTTCCGCCCCACTGGCTCGCTGTCTTATAGGGCGTAAGAATTGCGGGCAATTGGCCCTTTGAGTATCGGTTGTACTTCGCGACCGTGGACGACAGTAACCGCAGTCCGAAGTACGGTATGGAAATGGATCGCACCTTCGCGACGTTTTTTCTGTAGGCTCGCAGGTATTGGCGGCAAGTCGGCAGGTCATCGTCGTGGACGTTGTAAACCTGCCCGGCAGCGCCCGGATACGCACCCGCAACCACGACAGCTTCCGCACAATTGTCGACGTAACTCAAGGGAAGCAAATTGTTTCCGCCGAAGTGCAACTGCCAGTTGCCAATCGTCAACCCAACGCGGTTTGAAAAATGACCGCCACCAGGGCCATAGATAACGCCTGGACGAAGAACGACCAGTTCAAATCCAATGCGCTTCTGATATTCCCAGAACAGTTGTTCCTGGCGCAGTTTGGAGTAGGAGTAATGATCGCGCCGCTCGGGGTGCGGCTCGAGCATCGTCTGTTCGTTTACCCGTGCTCCTCGACCGAGATCAGCCACTCCGTACACGCCGAATGAGCTCACTAGAACAATGCGCATCGGCTTGCGACTCGCAACGGCATCCAGCAGATTCCGGGAGGCTACGACGGAATTGAGGAAAAGATCCGCGGCAGTTCCCTTTTTTCCTGCTACGAGATGGAAAATTAGTCGCACGCCATCCACGGCTCGCGCGGCGTCCTCTCGATACCTGAGGTCTCCGATACAATAATCAAAACGAATCTGCGGATGTCGTTCAAGAATGGCCTCTAACTTGGGAACATCTGCCGGTCGGCGCACATTACAACGGATATCTTTGTAGCCGTGCGAAAGCAGACGCTCGAGCAAGGCCTTTCCCAGAAAGCCAGCTGCGCCAGTGACGAGTATCTTCATGCCGCTGGCGCCGGGTAGACCTGCAGGGAGATTTCATCCATGATTTGTGACACGCGCAATAATTCCGGGTAGGGGATCGGCACGGGAGTGTCGTGTAGGATGCTTTCGTAAAATAGCGACAATAACCGGTTCATTCCCGCAAAAAACTGAAAGCGTGACCCGGCAAACTCGCGGACATTGTGCGACGCTTGCCGTAGAGACTGCCAGCCGGATTTGAACGGTGGCAACAAACGGCCTAATGCGCTGGGAATGGCCTGTTTGTTTTCGACTGACATGGTGCGGAGCGCGAAATCGATGTGGGCAGTATTTTTGGTGCCGTACACCCGCAGAAAATGCCCAACTGGCCGTGCGTGCGAGGAAAAGGTGATGTACGCAGACATGCCGCCGCAAAGGATCATCACCCGCAGTTCGTCGAGAACGCCATCCGTGCGGTCATCTTTCGAATGCCGCCGCCGGTAGGCGCGGGCAATGACTTCCATCGGCTCGTCAGGAAGGAATGGGGTAATTTTGTTGATCGCGTGATCGATGATGTTTTGGAACAGTTTACCCGGCAATTGATGAACCCAGTGCCGCTCATCGGAGAGCAGTGCCTGGCCAAATCCCCCTTCCAGGTCATACCCGTAGTAACTCTCTATGTGTACAGGATCGCCTAGGTTGCCTTTGGCGACGAATTCCCTTAGAGCCAGACCTGGCGCCTCGAAGTTGTACCAATAATTGATGGTCAGCTTTCGAGCGGATTGTTGCATGCAGTCGATCAGACGCCGCCCATCCGTTGCATTCAGGGCGAGAGGCTTCTCGAGAAAAACATGGCAGCCGGCATCAGCGGCCTTTTGTGCCAACGACAGGTGAGACTGCGGCGGAGTGGCAATATGAACTACGTCCAGCCGATGCTCGGAGAGCATGCGACTAAAATCTGTGTAGCGATGCGGCACGGAGAAGCGAACTGCGAGCTGTTCGGCCAAAATGGGTTCCAGGTCGCAGACCGCCACAACACGCGCACAGCCGAGCTTCTGAATTTCCTCGATATGACCGTCAGCGATTTTCCCGCAGCCAACAATGCCTATATCCAGCATCAATTTCTTCCGATCCCGACAGCGGCCGTATTCATTCGGCTGGAATGCGCTGCGACTACGGGATCGCGGCCTTGCCCGATAGCTTCAATCGCCAGATACATCTGCCAAGCGGAGGTAAAATGAATGGCGCACGAGCGCCGTTCAGCTTCCGCCACTAACAGGTTGAATGCCGACTCGAGCTCGCCTCGCAGTAAGGCGGAAGAGTTTCTATCCTGAGCCCCATGCGTAAATAATTTGATAAAACTATCAGTTCCGATCCTGGGAGCCAGCTTCACCCACCGCCGTACGCGATACGGTGTCGCCACGTTTCCACAACGAAGTTCCCCGGTCTCAAGTCGCGGAAGCCAACGGTCTCTCCAGCGCATCCCAAGCGGCCCGGGAATCATGAGCAAATCGCCTTGAACGCCGCCGCCAGCTGTAACACGCGCGCCATGATCATATGATTTCGTTCTACCGGGATCGCCATTGCAATAATAAATCGCGTTTACCAAACGGGCTTGGGTGGGAGAGTCACCGGATGGCATTGTGAAATCGGCATAGCAGCCAAGATCCCGAAGTACTCGGATTTCATCGTTGAGCCCACACAAACGCCCGTCGGGCCGCGAATTGTCCAGTGCCCAATTGCCGTGGATAAAGCCGAATGTCAGGTCTCCATTGCGCTTGCGCAGCAGTCCGTGATCGTTGTGCAATGTTCGACAGAAATTGCTGATGCGGTCTACAAAATTCTGGCGGCCTTCGCCGTCGTGGTGAATATGGACTTCGACGTCCGCTATCTCTTCACGAACCATTTCCGCCAGAGGTTCCATCAGCGTCGGATGATATTCCTCTTCCGGAAAGAAGAATGTGTATCGAGGCATATTGCCAGCGGAATCGGGTTTGCATCTCCTCGCAATCTCCGGCCATGCTGCCCGCCATAGATCGACGCGTGACTTCGCGGTGGCTGAACCGGCTCGCCGCCACCTGGGTTCGAAATGGTCTGCAATCGTCACCCAGATTCGCTCAAGGGGAGGAGCGGCCCGCTGCGTGATCTGCCGCAGCCGCTGCTTGAGGTAGGAGGGGCCCCAGATTTGCGAATTGTGAATTAATTGCATGATGGCGCCGCCAGTGCCGTGGATCGAATCACCGGCTCAGCACAGCCACAGGTTTGGCCGGCAAGTGCCCTTTCTCACTTCGTTGCTGCATAGCCAGCTCACAGATACGGAGCAATTCCTCAGCAGCTTCATCCCAACTTCTGCGAAATTGTTCCGAGATGGAATGTTCATCCCAACGCCGGTCCATCGCCTTTTCAATTGCAACCGCAAGCGCTCGCGAGTCTCTTGGAACAATCAAAATCCCGGACTCCTCATTGACCAGTTCGAGGATTCCGCCCACATTCGTGGCGATCACGGGGCGGCCGCAGCTGAGGGCTTCGATGACGACGTTGGGGTATCCCTCGTTGTAGCTTGGCAGAGCGAGCACATTGGCAGCCGCAAGCCATTGGGCAACTCCCGGCGATGAACAGGCGCCGTTTAGAGTAATGCGGTCTTCGAGCCCGAGATGTCTCGCCTTGCTGCGCAAATGCACGCCGCCCGGCCCATCCCCGACAAATGCAAGTTGCAGGTTTGGACGGCGGTCCGCAAGGAGCTTAAATGCTTCGAGCAATTCCTCGATACCCTTGGCCGTGTCCAATCGTCCGACGAACAACACGAGCTCGGCCTTAGCATCAACGGCTAGCTGCGCGCGAGCTGCACCCCGGTCTGCCAAGTGAAAGACGCTTGGATTGCATCCATTGCGGATCGTTCGGACCTTTGAGGCGCTGATACCCATGTCGATGGCTCGCTGGCGCAGATGTTCACTCTTGGTTACAACCACGTTTGCTCGCTTCATGCCACGTTTCGTCAGCCACCTGGAAACCGGGTCGACAAAGCGATTTAGGTCCGAGCCGATCGAGCCCACCACGACAGGGATGCCAAGCTTCGCAGCCACTGCAACGCTGGCATAGCCTTCGGGGTAGAGCCAGAAGTTGCAAACTACGTCGGGCGGGTTTTCTCGGACGTATGGCTCAAGGTATTTCGCGCAGACCAAACCGTTGATGCACCTCGTCACGCCAGGTAGGGCCGGATACTCGAAGTACCGCGTGCTCACCCCCGGAGGAGAATAGGACAGATCAGGATGGCGATGGTCGTAACGCGGCTGGAACCATTTCGGATAGCGCGGAAAAGGACAAATAACATTTACGTCGGCGCGTTTTGAAAGTGCCAGAACAATCTCGTATTCGGAGTGGCCGCGGTATGGTTGTGCCGGAATAGGAAAGATAGGCGTCACCAGTGTAACTTTCATTCTCATCGCGTCAAACCCCGTGTTCGTAATTGATCGTTTAGACTCAGATTGAGCATAGTTGCGTTCCAATCGGTGGCCTCCTGACCATCCGTTGCGAACGAAGAAGATGCCCCAGAAGTCCAGATTTTCCAGAGTGGCCCGCGCGTGAACAGGAACTTGTAGAATCCCACCACAACCGCGGCATTCAGCATGCAGAAGGCGCTTGCCGGGGCGGCTATCCGCGTCAGGTTCGGAATACCCCGCCCGGCGCCCAGAGCAGCCAGGGTGTAAAAACCTATCTGCGCAACTAGCGCTCCCGCATAGAGCATCGACCGTCCTGCCAGCAATGCACTGCTGGATAGCAGGATCACCAGCAGGACGGGGACGAGCAAACGCAGCAACTTGTGGGAAATTAATTCGAATCGTAACCGGTTCTGCCGCGACAGCAACCAAGGCGCAAGTTGTATCAGTTGAAAGTTGCCGGCCAGTGTCCGGACCTTGCGATGAAATTCTCCGCGCAAACTCTTTGGCCAGATGTCATAGGCTCGCGCACGCAGGTCCAGGACCGACCGATAGCCCTGGCGGATCACATTTAGAGGCTGCAGCATGTCGTCCAGAATAGTGCCCTCGGGCAGCGCGCTCGCCAGTTTGCGACGTATCGCATAAAACCCTCCGTACACTCCCAGTGGCGAATCGACTTTCGCTTCGCAATTGCGAATCCACTGCTCATACCGCCAGTAGAGGCCCCCAACAGCCTTGGCGCCGGCATCGTGGCCGGCATCGCGCAACACCAACTCTCCGGTGACACATCCCACTCGAGGATCTTCAAAGTTGCTGATCAGTAGTTGCAGAGCTTTGCTTTCAATCCAGGGCCGAATGTCGAGAAACAGCAGGATTTCCCCGGTGGCGCTCTGCATTCCTATGTTTAGTGCCGCTGCCTTGCCAGAATGTTGCGGGCATCGGAAGCATTTGAGGTGTGCGTCTTGCAACTCCTCGAGAATATCGTCGGTACCATCGGTCGAACCGTCCGACACGATCTCGATTTCGATTCGATCCCGCGGATAATCCAACGAAAGCAGATGAGCGATTTTCTGTCGTAGCAGCGCCGCGCCGTTGTGGACAGCAAGGATGATGCTCACGGTAGGAAGCTGGGATCCTTGCCGCTGTGGGCGTGGTTGCAGTCGGCTGCGCAAGTACATCCAGAGCGGATATCCCGCATAGGTATAGAGCATGACGACAGCGGCACACCAAAAAGCGTAAATATGAACGTGCGTTCCAATCATCTCGTCCTCTTGTGTTTGGAATGCTTTGCGGCGCAGAACACCGTTCGAACCGCGGGGAGGCTTCTCGGCCTTGTTTTTTAGTGGCTTCGTGGAACGATCGGTGGTGGCATCAGCATTGTTCCGGTCGTCGTATGCGTGTCATTGCAAATCGTGATTTCAGTGTCGAAGGCGAACTAGGCCGTAGATCAGAACGATGATCAAAACCTCAGCAGTCAGGGTCGAGAATATCCAATGGCCGCGATCAGGGGTTTTGCGATCGCCTTCTTGAAGCGCAATCGTCGCGGTCGCTAGTCCCAGAAGCAGGTACATCGTTGTCGTATAGCTGCGCGACAAGAACCACGCGGTCGCCACAAAAGCGACAAGTGCAAGGCGCATCGCTACGATCCACTGCTGCGGCACTCTCGGCGATTCAACAGGCTCTTTGCGTATTTCGAATTCCCGAGTACCCTCGAACATCGCTGCGGGCAGTGCCTCGGAGGCATAGTGGTATTTCAGGGCGGTGCTGCCGCTCGAACTTGCGGGAACTAGGGCGAACGCTCCAGGGCATGTGATAGCGCCGGTTTCAAAAAGGGTCAGCAGACCCAGTGATCTGGTTGGCTGCTTTTTCTTTTGGGCTCCAATAATGCGATTCAGGCCCATGGTCGTGGTTACCAGCAAGGCCATCCAGAGCGTGCTTCCCAAAAGGCCAAGCTCGGCAAGGCATAGGACGAAAGAATTGTGCGCGGTGATCTCATACAGATCCGTGAAGCCGTTGAATCCGATCCCGAAAAACGGAGCGCTCTTGAACATTTCCAAACCATTGGCCCAGGCTTCGAGCCGGTCAGCACCGTCAGCTGCCGACATTCCGCGGCCGCCAGTGAAGTCAAGAGAGATCATGCCTAAGATGAACAAGGCAGCCAGAGCCGCTGAGGTCGTTGTTCCGAGCCTTTTCCGCGCGGCCATCAGCGCAACAGCGGCCAAAGCGACCAATCCGCCTCTGGAATGCGTCAGATAGGTCGTCCATAGCAGCAATGCAGCTGGTAGCAGCACCACGAAGAAGTTGGTCACCATGCGCCCCCGCCGCCAGGCAATAAAGGCAAGCGGAAGAACAATCAGGAGAATTTGGGCGAGATCATTCGGATCGCTCAAGAATCCGGCGCCGCGTATTCGGGTCAATTGTCCTATCACGTCATCCTGCGGGGAAGAAATGTTGGTCAGCAGCACAAACATCTCGCCGTGATAGCCCGCGTAGTATCCGCAGAGCGCCTCCACGGTAACGATCAGGCAGGACGCAACTGCTGCGAGTGACGCGATCTTCAGCCTCCGAATTGTCGTCACGTTCACTACAATGAAAAAAAACACCGCCGCGCTCGGCAGGAACAGGCGCCAACTTTCGACAACCCCACCGAGCCAGCCGTGAGCCACCTGAGAGAGAGCAATGGCTGCTATAAAGCCGATCAGCAGATACGTCTGAACTGACATTTTCCAATAGCTGTATTTCGCCATGCTGGGCAAGGAGGCCAAAGCAGTGATCCCGGCCAGGTACGTCACAACGTGATAGCTGGCCCACTCTTTTCCGAACTGCTCGGGCGAGATAATCGTCGCAACGATATAGACAATCGTGAGTGCGAATCCCATGATTACGCGGCTATCCCCAACGCCATACTCGGACTCGTTAAACCTCTCACTCGACCTTCCATGGTGCGTCTGGAGGAAAGCAGGGGTGATTCTTCGATCAGACGGAAGCGACGTGTTACTTGGCGCCGCAGCTCAGCAGTACAGTCTTGATCGTATTCAAAACGATAAGTAGGTCCAACCCCACAGAGCTGTTCTTGATGTAATAGAGGTCGTAGCGGAGCTTTTCCTTGGCGTCTTCGACCGAACTGCCATACTTGTAAAGAATCTGAGCCCAGCCGGTGATCCCTGGACGAACGGCATGCCGCAAGTGGTAGTAAGGAATCTGCTCGTTCAACGCCGCGACAAACTCGGGCCGCTCTGGACGCGGACCCACCAGGCTCATATCGCCCTTAAACACGTTCAGCAACTGGGGAATCTCATCGATGCGCATCTTGCGAAGGAATCTGCCTACGGGCGTGACTCGGGGATCGTGATCCTCGGCCCAGATGGGGCCGCTCTCCGCTTCGGCATCGGAGCGCATTGTCCGGAATTTATAGCAGCGAAAGACCTTGTCGTCGCGTCCTACGCGATTCTGCCAGTACAAGACACGGCCACGCGAACTTAGCTTGATGGCCAGAATCACGAAGGGGATCAGCGGCAGACTGAGCAGCAACCCGACAATCGATATCACCACGGATGCAAACCGCTTGTAGAACAAAAAAAGCCTCGAGGTATGAGATCCCGGCGAGAATAGCAGCCAGCTTAAACGGATGGATTCAATTGGAACCTTCCCTGTGATCGACTCGTAGACATCATTTCCATCCTGGACTTGCACGCCACGATTCTTCAAGGAAAGCAACAAGTCCACTGGGAGTTGGCCGCGGCGTTCATCCATCGCCACAACGATACGGTCGATACCCCGGACAGGACGGCTGATGGCGAGACCCTCACAGAAGCTGGTCTGCGAGAGAACGAGCGGCACCCTGCTGATCTCGTTATTACCAGGCTGGTTTTCGATCTCGGGAAATCGTTCACGCCCCGCGACACAGATTCCCAGCTCGGGCCGCATTTCGATTTCGTGCAGCAGGGATTCGGCCAGTGACCCTTCGCCCAAAATGACCACGCGCTCGGCAAATCCCTGCGTATTGTTGATAGCGGAAAATAGTCTTCGCCACAGTAGCAGCAACAACCCGGCAAAGAGGAAACCGAGGTGAAAGATTCCCCGGCCTAATTTCATCGGCGGGTAGAGGTAATAGAAGAGGCCCAAAGCGATATACGCGACCCCCATCACTTGGATGAGGCGAACAAGTACCTGGCGCCGATTGCTTAGAATCGCGGAATCATAGAGATCGAAATAATACATGCACACCAGAAAGGCTACTGAAACGAATAGGATCTTCAGGGAGCCATACTGATAGGTGAGCATAAACCTAGCTTCTCCGGCACCCAGGCGAGCTAGCGCGGAAGCCATAAGTGCGAGAGTGACTAAACAAGCTTCTGAAATTCCGAGCAGAAGCGTTCGTTTCGGAACATAAGCATGCAAGAGACGGATCAAGGAACGCTCCAGGTTGTGGCGAGATGCGGTAGATGCTATTTCTGTGACCAGCGGACGAGAGTGGTTTACTTATGCCCTTCCTTGCGCCGCCGGCGCGCGATAGCTCCGCCGATCAACAGTGCCGCTCCAAATAGCAGCGCCGTCGCCGGCTCTGGTACGGGTGCCGGGCCCTGATCGATGGGAGTCGCCGGGGGACTGAAGGCCTGGAGTGGATCTTGTTTCGGGCAACCCCAACTTAATAGAGCGGCGGTGAGAGAGAGGGCAAGAATCCATTGCCGCGGACGCATCCTTACTATCTGTCTGGCTGCGGTCCAGGCAGGAAGTGAATTGAAGAGCCGGTTTATATTTCTCATGGGAGTACCATCCTTGTGTCTATCTGCAATGACTTGGAACCGACGCTGAACTTCTCTTTCCGCAAGGCCTCGCGTGCTGGCTGAGCGTTGCGTAACCTGGAGGAATCTTTTTGTGAACGGTGAATCGGGACGAACCAGTGATTCGAGGGCATTGGTCGCAACAAACTGTCAATCGGGAAGGAATTCCTCGATCTGTGGATAGACGCGGCGCGCGAAATCCGCCGCCCGCGCTTGCGCGCTGGCTTCTCCGTCAGCAGCGGTTGTCCAAATGCGGACCATGGCTCCATCGGTCGGCCTGCTCTTTAACCCGTCGGCAATGAGCATGAACTTAGCCAGGTATTCGCTGGCAATAATGCGCCCATGCGACTGATACCAATAGAGGACCATGCTCCGTCTTGTTCCCTGAGCCACTAGATATCCATTCACAAGAACAGGAACCCCACTCTCGGAACCAATCTGGACAAGACTGGAGTGGACTGGGTCCCATCCCGAGCCTGGAAGGCAATTCTTGGGAGAGTGAATTCTTTCGCCGGAACGTTGATCTTTGTAATATCCGACATACAGCTCGATCGGAGGTGTGCTGCCCAGATACACCCGGTTGATGTAATCATCGGCGCCGACTGCGCGCACGACCTGTGTCTCGAACGGACGATCCTCACTCTGAGAAAGGCCCAGGGAGGACGGAAATTCGCGCAGGGGCCAGTGCGGGGCAGCGGCAACCTTCGGTTCGAAGCAATGGGTCGCGAAAATCCCCCCCAAAAGAACAATTGCAGCCACGGAGACTCTCAGATAAGTCATGGACCGACCCGTGCGGAATGCGGCTGTCTCAAGTGCAAGCCAAGAAGTTTATGAAGGAGGAGGATCAAAGCAAAAGCCAGCGCGAAAAATCCAAGGCCGAGAGCCACGTGGACCCCGCCCGAATCCACGTTCGGTCCGAAGAAGTAACTCAGCACGCCGGTCGCGACGAGACGCAGACCGTTGGTCGCGATCGCAACCGGAATGCTCGCGATTGCCAAGACGCCGCGTTTCCAGTTGCGCTGCTCGGCCAAATATCCGTATGCGACGGCGACGGCCAGGAGAGAAAGCAACGAGCGAATCCCGCTGCATGCTTCAACGACATTGAGCGTGCAGTTCGGCAGATAGAGTAAATTCCCTGCTCTCACTGTATGAATCCCGAGCGCAACCAGACCGGTCGCACCCAATCCTGATGCCCACAACTGAAGAGGAAGTGTCAATTGGTAGTACACAATAGCCGGCAAGGGGATCATAAAGAGCAGATAGCCGATGGGAAATGCGATCGACCGCAGCACCTGCCGGCCGGCAAAAAACAGGACGATTCCTGAGATCAAGATTACTAAGGACAGCCGCGCCATGAACAGCTCAGCGCCGAGCATTCCGAGAATCCGCAACCCGATTGCGAAGACTATGATCGCCAACCCGAAATTATCCGGACGGAACCGTTGCGCGCGCGACCGGCTGCGCTCGCTCCAGAGAACAAAGCCCGCGAAGACCGGAACGAAAAATCCATGCCCGTAGTTCGGGTCGCCCCACCATTGCCTCACCAGCGATCCGAGTACCGGCGCATACAGGATCAGCACCAGGACCGATACCGACAGCGCAGCGAACCATGTGACGGCCTGCGACCTTTTTCCGGACAGATGGTCCGCCCAAGTTGTGCCGCCAAATTTCGGCGATGCTCTCTTCCGACTCTTGAGGGTCAGAGCACGCTCATCGGCGAATGGCGACAAGAGGCCTCTCCTGCTTGTCCACAGGAGGCGGCTGAAAAGCGGGAGCGCCGAGCACGAGATTCTTCTCGAATTCATCTGACGGGCCAAAGCGATTCTGAAAGAAACCTGTTTCGCGGCACGGCGACGCGCATAAGTGCAGTTTATTTGCGTGTTTCGAACGCCGTTGGATATGGAGGCGGCAGAGAAATAGGATCTCTAGGCCAAAGCAGTCATCTCTTGAAGACCACCGGACTATCGCGGTTTTTTCGACCCGTTTTCTCCATACTTTCGAGCGCCATAATATTGCCCGTCATAATCGATCTGATCGAAGTCCGAAGCTTCATTGACGACCACACCGATCAACTTCGGATGGTCGAGGGACTGCAAACCCTTCTTCAGCGCCTTGAGCGGCGCGACCCCCTCCCGGACAACCAGCAACGTGCCGTCCACGAGTTTCGACCAGAGGTTGGCATCGATCACCGGGAGCATGGGCGTCGAATCTACGATAATCCAATCAAATTGATTCTTCAGTTGCGCAAAGGCTTCCGCAAGCTGTGTCGAACGCAGGATTTCCGAAGGCCGGTCGCAGAGCTTTCCTGCTGGAAGAAACCACAAGGCGGTGCCCGTGAATCGAAGCAAGTACCGGGTAAGCTCCTGGTTCCTGCCCGTCCACCAGTCGCCCAGTCCTTCCAAATCCCTTAGTCCGAACATCGATGCCAGCGTCGGTCTGTGCAAGTCACCTTCAATCAGAAGCGTCTTGGACCCGGAGTACTTGGCCAGCGTAACGGCCAGATTCGCGGCCACAAACGACTTACCCTCGTTGATCACGCTACTGGTGGCTTGCAAAGATTTCAGTTCATGCTGCCTTCGAATATCATCGAGCCGGACGGCTAGCGCTCGGAATTTTTCCGCCCCGAGACTGTTCGGATCATTCCAGGCGACGAGACGCGATACCGGCGGGGGCTGTACCATCACTGTTCGAGCCTTATCACTCTCTACCATTTTTTTGATCTCAACCGGCCCTCTTGAGCCGGCCACCTCGGGCGTCGCATTGACCGGCGCGCCGGCCGTTGCCGAGGGCTCACGCATGACCAGCTCATTAGTAACCATCTCCAGCGGCACTGCGTCTTTGGGACTCTGTCGAACGGTTGCTCTACTGAATCCTTCAAATAGCTGGCTCATTGGTTTCCATTCCTGTATCTGAATTGTTTTTCCGGCAAGGAACACTGCAGTTTGCAAAGGAGAGCATTCGCTGCGGTATCCCCCGGTAAAGGATCTCGCTTCGAAGCTTCGACTCTCCGGTTTCGTGACCACTCAACCGTTGTAATACACGTATAGGTTGCCGGTAAAAACCAATAAAGCCACGATTGTCACTGCGCCGAATTCTATGTATCGGACGATAAGGCGAGAGTGGTCCTCTTTAGGCGTGCTCAGGCGCGGTATCCCGACCAGCATGCGAGCGGGAAGAATTCCTTCCAGATCTTTCTCTTGGCGGAATCGCACGTCGGTTAGTTCAAGAATGGTGGCAATGCTCAGCCCGAAAACGGCTCCCATTGCCAACCCGACAAGACTGATAAGAAAACGGTTTGGCGCCGAAGGCTTGTCTGGCAGCTTAGGTGGATCGACGACGTGGAACTGTTGACCCTGCTGTTGTTGCCCAAGGCTTGTAGCGAGTTGCGACTGCGTTTGCTTCTGAAGAAGCGAATTGTAATTGAATTTGGCTTCGTCGTAGCCGCGAGAGACGACTGTCAGCTCCTGCTCTGTCTCCGGCGTCAGATTCAGGCGGGCTTGGTAAGCCGATGTTTGTGCCTCAAGGTCTTTCGCGTGCTGCTGCTCGTTTTGGATCTCCAATTGATTGGCCTTCAACTGGCTCTGGAGCTGCATGACTGCCGTGGGCGTGCCGCGTTGCACGCCTTCCGCAGCAGAGAAATCCACTGGGGTTTTTGATTTGCCGGCCTGCTGATTGGATGCGATTTCCGCGTCATTCTTCTTCCTCAGCGCCTCGGTTTTGGCGATCTTGTCTTCCAGCGCGACTATGTCCGGATGGCCATCGGTATAGCGAGTACGCAGGTTCTGCAGCTGCAAGCGCAAATCCTGCAACTCCTTATCGATCGTTTGCGTTGATATTGCATCCGAGTCACCGCCCATGCTCGCTTGCGCTGATTGGTATTGCTGCAGGAGCGATTCCAGGTAGATCTTCTGTTGCTTCGAAGTGTCCAGCGCGTGTTGCGTACTCGCCATCTCTGCTTGCAGGCCGGCAAGGATTTGGACGTTGCTTTGCAACTGGCCTGGCAGGTTTCCAACGTGCTTGGCTTTGAATGCTGAGACTTCCGCTTCCTGCTCTTCCATTTTGGTGCGCGCATCCGCAAGTTCGCCGTCCAGAAAAGCCGTTGTATTTTCTGAAAGCTGTCTCTGAGCCCTTACATTTTCGTTGATAAAAAGGGACGTCAGCTCGGTATTTACCTGCTGCGCAAGTTCCGGCGTATCCGCCGAATAGTGAATCTTGAAAGTGAAAAACTCACCCCGATATCCCGGAGCTCCGACGAGCTCGATCTTGATGTCGCCCCGCATTTGATCGACCGGGTCCTTGGGCTTGAAAAAACCGGTCATCCGGGAAGGCGTTTCATAAAGCTTGAAGTGGTTTATGATCTCCCGGAGGCTGGCATAGCTCAAGACCTTTTGGGTCGTGCTCTGCAAGCGATTTTGGAGATTCACATTGACGTTCTCCATCACGTATAGATCAGACACTTTCTCTTGTTCCGCGGAGACCAGCGCATCGGACGTGTAAGTGGTTGGCAAAAACCAGCTCCCCCCCCACACCGCCAGCCAGGTCAAAAACAGCGGAAGCACGATCCACCAGCGCCGCCGTACAACGACGGCCAGATATTCTTCCCACCCGCGCGGAACTCCTTCGTCTGCTTTGTTAGACATTCCTTGCCTCTCTGTGGACATTTTCTATTTCACCTATGGGTCAACACTTTCATCCACCACAGGATCAAGATTTGGTTCACGCCAGCCGGGAATATTTCCCCGTCAAAACGCCGTGCCTATTTTCCTTTTGGCGGCTCTTTTGGACATCTTTTGCTTTTCCTCGCAGTTATCGCAATGAGATGGGTCGCAAGCTAAAATTGAAACCGACTGAAAATTCGTGAGAAATGGAGCTGGTTCCACAGGTCGGAGTGGTGCAAGCGCCGGGACTCAGGGCTTCCAGTTGCGCTTGATAACTGACGAAGAAAGCCGTTCCGGGCCGGAATTGATGGTTGAGCCGAACGGTAGCGTACCAGGAGTTGTAGTTTTCCCTTGCCGAACTGGCAGCGGCTGGTATCAGGCTCCCATTGGTTGCGTAGCCTAGCGATGCCGAACCTTGCCACCTCGGACTCAGCGCTCGCTCGAGGGTCGCTTGCACCTGCCCCGTCTGCGCCCCGAACAATACTCCGCTCCCGCCCGTCACAAGGTGGGCGTAGCTAAGCTGCAACGTCGAGCGATCCATCTTGTAGCTGAGTGCGCCATCGACGGCCCAGGAAACCTTGTTTCCATAGCCCGTCAGCACCCCACGAAGCATCACCAGACTCGGACCGGCGGCCACATGCCAGTTCAGTCTCCCGGTCACATTGCGCTCATAGGCAAACTGCATCACCTGATTTACGATCGACTGTGAAAATTGCGTGAATCGGAAATCATCGAAACGATAAATTACGGCGATCGAACTCCGTGGACTGAGTGAGTAGTTGTAACCTGTCTGGAATAGTGTTTCAGCGCTGTTGATGTAGTCCACACCCAGGAAATCCAGTGTTCCGTAAGAACCGGAAGCAGTCCAAGAAGAACGTGGACTGATGTTGTATTCCACTTGAGATACGGCAGTGTTGCTCAATCTCGGAACCAAGATGGTAGGAATCGTTTGATTGGGCCCCAGGATGGAGCTCAGAGGGCCTCCAGGGCCGAACGGCGAGTCTCCCGTGAGCAAGTCCAGGCCCCCCACACCTCCAAACCCAAAAGGTGATTCCGAAAGATAGCTGGCGTCATCGCCCAGCAGGAGCGACCAGCGCTGCCACTTGTAGCTGTATGTGAATTCCAGCTCTTGGACAGTCGCGTTCAAATACGACGAGAGCATTCCCCCGCCCGTATAGTGCAGCAAAAGATCGGCCCTATCTGTTGCGTGGTTCAAATCCAGCGTAGCCAGCAGATAATTGAAGAGTGCCGGCTCAGAAAGACCTGACGCAGAAGAACCTGTGGCCAGTTGCGACACCACGGTGAAGCTAGGCACTAGCACGTTGCGGGGGCCCAAATTTGGTCCCAACATCTGACCCTGCAGACCACTCAGTGGCCGGTCATCCCCCGCTACGGGGATGTCCGAGCTGGGGTTGACAGCCAGTATGCTTGTGCTCCCGGCTGGCAGGGGCGGTTGATAAGGTGCGACAGGTTGCACGCTTGGCTCAGGTTTAGCCGCATCGGTTCCTTGGGCGCGGATTGTGGGCATACATAAAACCGCAGCAAGGGGCACTCCATAGAGAAAGCGAGCTACTTTAGTCATGTTTCTCCCTACGGCACGACAATCGTATCGCCGGGGTTCAGCGGGATATTTTGCTGGGGTTTGCGCCCGTTGATCACTTCTTTGTAATTCATTGGAAATATCCTGCTCACGCCATTTTCGCTGCGCATGACGTAGATCTTTTTCAGATTGGCGTACGGCGTAAACCCCCCAGCGATCGACAAGGCCTGCATCACCGTCATATCGGGTACCAGGGGATAGGCTCCTGCTCGAGTTACTTGGCCCAGAATGTAGATCCGCAGGCTGCTCATCTGCGCAACAATCACCGTCACTTGCGGATGTACGATTGTTGCTCTCAGCTTCTCCACGATCTCGGAACCAAGCTGGGTGGGAGTTAAACCCGCCGCTTGCAGGTCGTTTAGCAACGGCAGGGAAATCTTTCCATCTCTGCGTACAGGCACTGTCCGTGAGATCTCTGGTTCCTTCCACACATCGATGGTGAGGACGTCCTCGGGCGCGATGGAATAGTTTGGATCATCTTTCGCTGCTCTCGGCGGCTGCGAACTGACTCCACCTGCGGCCACGGCCTTGGCGCTGTCGTTCTTGATGTCGTTTCGCGCCTGTCCTTGCGCCCGCCCGAACATAGAGAACGTCACTAGCGATATAGCCGTCGTTACATACAACAATTTTCTCATGGCATCCTCGCCCCTGAATCTCGCTCCGAATGGGCGGCTGGGGTCCCACCCTGCTTCGGTTCATTGCTATTGCCCGGGATCACATCCCGAAGCTCAAGCGATCGCTACGGAGTCCCGGTTGTGTCTCGAGCCAGTCCCGACTACCGCCAAGGAGTCTCTTGCTGGCGGCGTATTTATTGCTTCCACCTGAAATGCTGCGACCTCGATCGCGGCTGCGGTTCCCAATATCTCCACGGACAGAACCAGCCGCGAAATATTTTTCTTCCTGACCAGAATCCCTTCGATTCCGGTCAAAGGGCCGTTCTTGACCCTCACCCAATTTCCGCACCGGAGGTAAGGATGCGCTTCGACACGCGTACCGCTTTCCACCACCCGGCGAATCGCTTCGATTTCTATATCCGGAATCGTCGCCGGCTGGCCTGCGCTGGACACAAGACCATAGAGTCCGGGCGTTGTGAGGATCTGAAGCCGGCGCTCAATGCCGCCCTTCAGAAATACGTAACATGGAAATAGGGGCAATTGGAGTGATTTGGTCCGGTCCTTCCAACTGTGAGTTGTTGCATATAGCGGAAGAAACGTGCTAAACCCTTTGTTAGTTAAAATCTGATCCACGATTTTCTCATGCTGATGGCGGGTGTAGAGCGCATACCAGGACGAATTGGAAACATTATTCTCGGTCGCAGTCATTGACTCAGAAAGCATAGAGCTCCGCCCTGTGACTTACAGTCTCAAATCCTGTAAGCCGCTAATTACATTCAGTTTGCGGCCGGTTTTGGCTGAAAAACCGTTGTATTGCTTAGAGCCGCCCGCAATCCTCTTGGCACATCCGCGCTGCCAAATTCCGTCAGAGATTAGTCCTCAATTTCATTCCGGACGATCTCTTCAATATTGAATCGCAAAGCCACCCGTCACCATTCCCCGCTCAGCGGGGCATCGCTCGGCCCGAAGGACCTCGCCCTCGACCTCAACCGGAAGGCGGCCAATCTCATCCGGAATTCCTTCAAGATCTATCTTGAGTACAACACTCGCACCGACCGGCGGACAGATCGACGCAAAGACAAATGCGCCGTGTTCGCTTACGTCGCGACTGCGTCCTTCTCCCTGTCGCGCTTCCCCGTTCCCGTTCGTCCACCAGAAGGTGACTGCTGTTTGCAGCAGGAACCGGAGCGTCTTTCTCGCTGGCCGCCCAAGAGTCAACAAGGCACCCCCATCGAATCTCACTTGTTCGACACTAGCGGTGTAGTCGTGAACGAACAAGAGAACGAAAGTCATCGAAAGATTGCCGGAAGTGTCTTGAGACACCGACAGGCAATTTTAGGTACGAAAGTACCTTGTTCCCTTTTGCACAGCACGGCACTCCACGTGACGAGTCCCCACTCCGCACTCTGCGTGGATGGCTCCTCGGTCGATTTGATTGACCGCGCAGGCTCGATGGAGATTGTTGCTCGGCTTTTTAGCAGCTGAAGAATCGAATAGAAATGGCCAGCCAGGTATTCCCATCACTGTCGCAACCCTTAGGCCTTGGAAGAGTTCGGTTCCGGTGATCGCTCAGAATGGATGCGGAAGGATAAACGAGGTTCTCTTCACACGATGAATCGATCAAGCTCTTCTTGCAGCGACAGATAGATTCGAGTCTATATCCGACTTATCCAGGGCGGTCGTTGAATTCTGCTGGCCATTCGCGTCTCGCCGGTCGATAGCGTAAAGCGCCAGCTCAAGCCGATTCGAAGTTCCTACTTTGTTGAAGATCCTGAACAAATAGTTTCTGACGGTGTGCTCGCTGAGCTTCAGCTCTTGGGAGATGTCGCGATTGGTCATGCCTTCCGCTACGAGGTGCACGACCCCTTCTTCCCTCTTGGTGAGCAGCCCTGCCACTCGCAGAGAAATCGCCTTGGCCAACGGAGCCGGACCCAGCGCCTCGAGCACGAAGTGCAATTCCTTGCTGCTCGCCCAAACCTGTCCTTTGTGTACCGCGTGGATGCATTTGCAAAGCAACTCTGACGACTGATCCCGAGAAAATATCCCGCTGGCTCCAGACCGAAATGCTTCGACCACCATCGCAGGTTTGTTCGAGTCCAGAATCATGATGACACTGGGAGTAGACCGCGAGGCCAGTACCTCCCGCGTCACCCGGAAGCCCGCGCGGTCTTCATTTTCTAGGCGGGCTCCAATCACTGCAACGTCGGCACTGTACTTTTCAAGCCCTTCGCGTATTCCAATCGCGTCCGTTGCATACCCGACGACCCTTGTTTTATACCGGCCACGCCGAACCGCCGCCGCTATCAATTGACAGCTCAGTTGACTGCCGTCAGCGATGAAGACCTTTACCGTACCCGAGCGTTCCGTCGCTTTCGACAACTTTCTCCTCCCGTGAGTTAATCCCGCGATCCCAAGACACCAAACCAGGTCTAACTTCTCGAGAGGCCCAACATCGCCATCCCGTTGCTATTGTGTTGCACTCGCCAAACCGAGTAATCCGGCCACGCAACTTGCTTGCCCGACCGCTCAGTCTTTCTGCAACTTCGTCGTCGCTCGTTTTCTGTAACATCATTCTTAGCACTTTGCGGTGCTCCCGCTGTTCCCTTTTGTACAAGTCTATCGGTTGTCCGGTTTTATACATCCCTGCGGGACTTTTTCCGAACGAGGCTCAGTTACAAATGGGCTCGAAGTCGAGAACCCGCCCGGAGCTCACGCTCTCGGCTTCAGGAAGCCGGAAAACGGATGCTCGCAGAATCTAGAAGAAATTGGATTTGAAAGCCTCGTGACGCTGGCGCGCTACTTCCAGAATGCGAGCAAACGCGGGTTCGTTGCGGATGGCGCTCAGTTGAGGGTCTTCAGTAATATAGGGATAGCAGAAAAAACCCGATTCGACACTTCGCCTTAGCATACGAAGAGCGGCCACTTTGTCTCCCAAAACTGTGTAGGCCTCGGCCATTTTGTACGCCGCTTCGGGATCACCGACTCCGCGTTCGGTGATCTTGTTTTCGAGGTTGTGCAAAATTTCCATCCCGTCTGCATCTTTGTGTGCAATCGAGTGGCTCAGAGCCTTTCCGATTTGAGCGGGCGCTTTATTGGTGCCGCAGCGCCACCAGAGGATCCACGCGCATGGCACGGCGCGCGGGAATGTAGCTGGCAGCCACCGCGACGCCGAACAGAACAATGGCCACGGCGCCATAGGTCAGTGGATCGGTCGCACTAACTCCATAAAGCAGGCTGGCCATCCAGCGCGTAAGCAGAAGGGCGGCCACGGTTCCGGCGCCTAAACCAATCAAGGCAAGCTTCGTTCCCTGTCCTAAGATCAGCCGCATCACCTCGCGCTGCTGCGCGCCAAGAGCCATGCGGATGCCGATTTCGTGCGTGCGCTGCGACGCCGAGTACGAAATCACTCCGAAGATTCCAACAGCGGCGAGGATCAGGGCAATTCCACTGAATGAGCTCAGCAGCGAAGTGCGGAATCGTTCCTGCGTTACCGATGCGCCGAGTGCGTCCGGGAAAGACTCGACATCTGTCACCGGCAGGTTCTTGTCAATGGAGTGAACCGCCTGGCGAATGGCGGCGGCCACGCTCGATGCGCTCAATGGGCTTCTCACAACGACCTCTCCTCCATAAAGAGGTGCCTGTGCGAAGGGCACATACATCATCGGGCCGGGTTTCCGGCTAAGCATCACATCCCGCACGTCGCCGACGACACCGATGATCTCGCGCGACACATTGCTGTCTGGCGGAAATCCAAATCTCATTTGCCTTCCGATGGGGTCCTGGTTCGGGAAATAGCGCCGCGCCAGTGCTTCGCTGATGATCGCAGCGTTCGGAGTGGACGGCGAGTCTTGCTCGGAGAAAAAACGGCCCCGCAGCAGCGGAATTCGCATCACACGAAAATAATCGGGACTCACCGTCGCGTAATCGGCGGTGAGGGATTCGCCCGGCGGGAGCGGAGCATTTCCAACAATTCTGAACTCGAAGTTGGCTGCGCCTTGGCGGTCCATCGGCAGCGGAGCCGCAAGAGCGGAATCTCCGAAACCAGGCTGGGCATGAAGTCGCGCCAGCAACTCCGTGGAAAAGGCCGTCCATTGCTGCGGCGTCGAATATTGAAATTGGGGAAGCGAAACCTCGGCCTCTATGACGTTTTTGGGATCGAAGCCCGGATGGACCGATGTGACCAGCGCAAAGCTGCGCATGAGGAGGCCGCCCGCAACCAAAAGCACCATGGCCAGCGAGATTTCCGAGATGGCCAAGAAACTCCGCACATGCTGGCCGCGGCGATGGCCGGTACGCTCGCCGCCCTCTTTGATGTTCGCCTGCAAGTTGGACGGAGTTGCGAGGAGCGCGGGAGCCAGTCCAAACGCCAGCGCGGCAGCAATGGACAACAACAGCGTGAAGGCCAATACCGAGCCTCCTACATGAATCGAACTGATCTGGGTCACATCGGACGGCAGGAAAGGCCGGAGACTCCACACGCCCCAGGTTCCCAAAAGCACACCGGCAAATCCGCCGAGCAATCCCAACAGGCCGCTCTCGGTCAGCAATTGCCGGACAATGCGGGCACGGCTCGCCCCCAGCGCGATTCGTACCGCAATTTCACGCCCGCGAGAAGTGGCCCGCGATAGAAGCAGGTTCGCAATATTGGCGCAAGCGATCAACAGCACCAGGCCAACCGCGCCCAGCAAAATAAGCAGGGCGGATTTCACGTTCCCCACCACCACCTGCCGATAGGGCTCAATCCGGATCGTCAATCCTGAATCTTGGTCGGGGTACTGCTTGGCGAACCGCGCTCCCAGGGTGCTCATCTCGGCCTGAGCTTGCGTCAGAGAAACGCCAGGCTTCATCCGGCCGATCCCGACGAGCACACGCGCACCCGGCTGCGACATCCGAGGTCCGAAAAGAGGGTCCTGCGCGACAGGAATCCACACGTCCTGAGGGGGAGCGCCGTCAGGATAGCGAAAGCTTGCCGGCAGGATTCCGACAACGGTGAATGAACGCATATCGAGAGTGATGGATTGGCCAATAAGAGCCGGACTAGAACCGAAGCGGCTGCGCCACAGATTTTCGCTCAAAACAGCAACACTCGACGCGCCTTGCTTGCCATCCTCGGGCAGCAATGTGCGGCCCTCGAGAGGCTTTGCGTTCAGCAGAGGAAATATCTCCGGCGTCACGGCCGCGGTGTTCACAATGGATGGCTCGCCCGCGCCGGTCAAGGTGAGATCGTGAAACGAATTTCCTGCCATCTCGCTGAACACGTGGTTCTGCTCGCGGCACTCGGTGAAGTCCCTGTAGGAAAAACCCGACAGCGCGTCTGGCTGTTGCAGCGGGACATCGAATACCAGAACGAGTTGATTGGGATCAGGATACGGAAGCGATCGCAATAGCACCGCATCCACGATACTGAAAATCGCTGTATTGGCGCCGATGCCCAATGCCAACGTTAGGACAGCGACGAGCGTGAAGCCGGGGCTCTTGCGGAGCATCCGCGCTCCGTAGCGCGCATCCTGCCAAGATGTCTCGAAAGTGGAGAAGGCGTTCATTTTGCGGGAGACCTCCTCTAAATGGCGTATTCGTGAATTCTACCCCGGATGCCGGTGGTCCGGCCGGTAAAACCGATTCGCAGAATGCAGCACCGATTGGCCACCCGGACGAGATCTCTGGATCCGGTGGAGTGTCCGGAAGCGATGTCGCCGCCTAGGCCGGGAAAGCCATCGGTTGCCGCATAGAGTGACGCGGTCCAGAGGCGCAATCGTTTGTTTGAGTCCTGAGCGGAAGACTGCTGAGCCCAATCACCGCATGTCTTAAAGCCCGCTCGGCAAGGATCTACTGGGCTAGTGCGAGAACACTGTAAGGGGAATGGATTCACCCATAGCTTTGTAGCCGGCCGGCGAGGGGTGCAGGTGATCGCCGCAGTCGAAGGCGGGCAACAGTTGGTCGGGATGATTCGGATCGCGAACGACTGCGTCGAAATCGATTACACCGTCGAAATGGCCGGCGGAGCGAATCCATTGGTTCACGGCTTGCCGATCCGCTTCGCTCAACGGGCCTGGATGGTAATAATTTGAGCCTACGTAGGGTGTTATCGTAGCGCCGAACACTTGGAGGGCGTGCGCATGCGCGCGTTCGATGAGCTGCCGGTACGCCGAGACAACACTTTCGACGAGCGCCGCATGGTCGGCTGGGGGTACTTCGCCATTTCTCGCCAGGCCGCCAAGATCGTTCACCCCTTCAAAAACGATGAGCCACCGAACTCCGGCCGGCGCCAACACGTCGCGGTCGAAACGCGACAACGCATTGGGACCAAGCCCGTCGGTCAACAGGTGGTTTCCGCCGATGCCCTGATTGGAAACGCCGATATTTCTTGTCCGCGGCGAGCCTTGCAGTCTCGCCGCGAGCACATCCGTCCAACGGTCGTTGCCGTTCGTTGTCGCTCCGTGTCCATCGGTGATGGAGTCACCGAGCACGACCACGGTTCCCGCTTCCGGTGGCACCTGCACATCGATCTCTGAAATCTGGAACCAGTGATCCACGCGCTTGGGCTCGATCAGAGTTGCTGCGCCGACCGCGTCGCCGTGCAGGTAGTAGCTGGTCGCCCGCGATCCCGGATGACCGGTCTCGCCTACCGGCGGAGTGTCGAGGTGAAAGGTCACGGCAAGGTCGGAAAGCGGCGCTACGTTCCAGCTGACGGGATCAGAGACGAATTCCCCACCCGGTGGAACAACGACGCCGGATTTACCCGCGAAGGTCAGCTGAAGATCAGTCACGGGGTCGATCGCCGCCGAGGATGCCGAGAGTGGGTGCGCTACGTGGACCGAAGTAAAGCGCAACGCCTCCTTTCCAAACGCGTTCGACATGTGCACACGCAAACCGGAGCCCCCGACCGACAGGTGAAAAATCTGACGCACGGTCGCATCCCGCAAGTCATCGACCGGCAATTCATTCTGAGGCTCTGGGATCTGCTGGGCTGAACTCCAGGTCGCCACCCAGGTCTGCGCAGTGGACGAGGCCGCCAACGGCAGCTTGGACAGCACAAAGCCCAAATAAATCGAGAATCCAATTGTGACGAAGAAACTGCGTGCACGTTTCATAACGAAAGGTTTAGCATGGGTGCCCGAACGAGACAGCTTTTTGAAAACGCCGCAAATCATATCACTCTGGAGCGTTCCCGTGCCCTTCTCGCCTAGACCTGCGGTTGCCTACACTTGCCTGGTCTTCCTTCTGGGCGCTTTCCCATCTACCATCGCGCAAACTCCTCAAGCGCCTGCACCGGTTACCTTCTCGGCGGACCAGGATAGGCAGAACATGATGGATCAGCTCGGAATCAAGACCCTTCGACCGGGCTACAGTGGGAACGAGAAGGCACCCAATCATGCAAACTACGATGAATCAAAGGCCGATCCATTTCCAAATATTCCCGATCCACTCGTGCTGAACAATGGCCAGAAGGTGACGACAGCAGAGATGTGGTGGAAGCTGCGGCGCCCCGAATTGGTTGAGATGTTTTCGAAGTACGTGTACGGCCGCGTCCCGCAGAATGTGCCGAAGGTATCGTGGACCGTGAAAACCGTCGATCACGAGATGATCGGCTTCACGCCTGTGATCGCCAAGGATCTGCTAGGAGAGGTTGACAACTCCGAGTATCCAGCCATAAACGTAAAGATTCACATGACGCTCGTGACGCCAGCGAATGCCAAGGGACCGGTGCCAGTACTCATCATGTTTGGACGCGCGGGCTTTCCGAATCCTAACGAGCCTCGCGGCGAGGAAGTGGAACGCCTCAACAATGCATGGAAGGCGCTCATGGTTCAGCAGGATCCTTCGCTGAAAGAGGTGTTCAGCAGGCACCCGGCCTGGGACCCGGTGAGGGAGACGCCGTTCCAGTTTCCACAGTTGAATGAAGACGGCGATCTGCCAAACACATGGCAATTGGCTGCCGCCGGCTGGGGCTTCGTGCTGCTCGACCCGGCAAGCGTACAAGCCGACGATGGTGCAGGAATCACGCGGGGAATCATCGGTCTGGTGAACAAAGGGCAGCCGCGTAAACCGGAAGACTGGGGCGCGCTACGCGCCTGGGCGTGGGGAGCAGGCCGCGGGCTCGATTATCTGGAGACGGACCAGGCGGTCGACTCGAAGCACGTTGGAATCGATGGCGTATCCCGCTACGGAAAGGCCGCGCTTGTCACGATGGCCTTTGATCAGCGCTTCTCTATGGTGTTAGTGGGATCATCGGGCAAGGGAGGAGCAACACTGCTGCGGCGCAACTGGGGCGAAGCGGTGGAGAACCTTACGGGGGGCGAATACTACTGGATGGCCGGCAATTTTATCAGATACGGCACGTCCGAAGGGACATTCGGCAGCATGAACCCGAGCGATATTCCTGTCGATGCAAATGAGCTGATCGCGTTGTGCGCGCCGAGACTTACGTTTATCAGCTACGGAATCGCCGAAAAGGGCGATGCCAAATGGCTCGACCATCAAGGCAGCTTCATGGCGACCACGGACGCCAGCCGCGTGTTTACGCTGCTGGGCGCAAGAGGAATCGGGGTGGACCAGGACTATCGCGTCGCGAAGATGCCGCCTGTAAATCAGGGACTGCTCGACGGGCAGCTCGCCTGGCGCCAACATGATGGCGGTCACACGGACGCGCCTAACATGAAATGGTTCATCGAGTGGGTCAATAAGTTCATCGGCCGCCCACCGTCGTGAGGCCTGCTCGGCAAAGAATCGGCAGTGGTTGGCCATGATGAATGCTACAGGTGCATGGAGGAGGAGCTCAGGATTGCAACGCCTGCTGGTCATTCCGTTGATTTGTGCTTTCGTCTTCCCCCCTGCTTACGGCCAGTCCGAAAGCAGCGGGAGAGTTCGAATCGACAAGGCAAGTGGACAGCTCATGGTTCAGGGCAAGCCATTTCTCATTCTGGGAGGCGAGCTGGGCAATTCCTCGGCCAGTACCTCTGCCGAGGCGGATGCAATTCTTCCTGAGATGGTACGGCTGCACGTGAATACGGTGCTCATGCCCGTTGCATGGGAACAGGTGGAACCGCGCGAAGGCACATTCGATTTCAGTATTCTGGACCACTGGATCGATGTTGCACGGCAACAGAATCTTCATCTGGTATTGCTGTGGTTTGGAAGCTGGAAGAACGCGTTCTCGGAATACGCTCCAGATTGGGTCAAGTCGGATACGAAGCGATTTCCAAGGTCCATGGGAGGCGACGGCGCGCCGCTGGAAATCCTCTCGACATTCGGGACGGATACTGCGAAATGCGACAGCCGAGCCTTTGCCGCACTCTTGAGACATGTGCGGGTCAAGGATGGCGAGCAGCAGACGGTCTTGATGGCGCAGGCGGAAAATGAAGTCGGAATCTTAGGATCGGGGAGGGACCGCTCGCCGGAGGCGAATAAAAGATTTTCGGAGCCAGTTCCGCGGGAATTAGTGGAGAAATTGGTAGCGAACCGAACCGAGATATCTCGGGAACTCGCTGCGCACACGAACCCTCAAGGCAAAACGTGGCAGGAGGTCTTCGGTGAGGCGGCGGGCGAAGTGTTCATGGCCTGGAGGTACGCCGCCTACGTTGATTCCGTGTCTGAAGCAGGCAAGAAAGAATACTCGCTTCCTGTGTACATGAATGCGCAACTTCCTTCTTTTCTCGAACGCGCCGGGGAGTATCCGAGCGGCGGGCCACATCCCTACCTTCTTGACCTCTATCGAGCGGTTGCGACGCACATTGACTTTTATTCGCCGGATATCTATTGGCCGGAATTCGAATATTGGGTCGGGAGGTATCAGATCCCAGGGAATCCGATTTTCATTCCCGAAGCGAGATTGGACACGTCGCCTTATAACGCTCTCTACGCGTATGGCGCCGCAAAGGCGTTCGGATTTTGCCCTTTCGGAATCGACAGTCTGAAAGCGCTCGACAGCAACGACGAATCGGGGGCCGGAATCAGGCAGGTATATGCGGCGCTCGAGAGTCTGGGGCAGACACTGACGGACGCGCAGGCCGCCGACCGGACGCGCGGAATGGCTCTCCATGCAACCAGCCCACGAGCAAGTCAAAGTGTGGTATTAGGCGGATATTTGTTTCAGGGAAGCCTGTCGCGGGCGTGGTCAACGAATGCTCTGCTGGCCAACGACGGAGGCATGCTGTTGCTCGAATCCGCACCGAATGAGTTTTTGATCATCGGCGCTGGTCTAACAGTGAAGATGACGCGTGATCCTGACACAGATGGACAGATCGCGGGGATCTCAAGCAACGAGGAAGTGTCGAGGGTCGGCTCTGAATGGAAAGTAGTGGCGCGCCTTAATGGAGACCAGAGCAACCAGGGCCGTCAGCTGACAATGGACCCCGATAAGATAAAAATATATCGTTTGCGGATGTACGCCGCGCCTCGGTAGACGTCCGGCGGCCTCACGGCAGTGACGCGGGTCGTCCCCGCGGGAGCCGCGGATGGGGTATCCTTCATTTCAGCATCAAAATTCACGAGATTGCCCTGAGCCTAGCCTGAACACTGCCCCACCCATGTGCATGTGGCAAACGCCGCGCCTTACGAATTGCGCCCTTCAAGTACTTTGGGCTCACTTGACCCGCCAGACCTCTCCCCAAGTTCGAACGGCCTTTGGCCCTTTGGTCAGTGGAAACTAGGCGGCCCTGGCACGGGCAGCCAGCTTGCGATCACAACAAACGGATTGAGGAAGCCCGGCCACCAGTTTCACGGCCAGGGCATGCGCGCATGACGGGCATGTGGAGGACCAACCGCCGCCGCACGCTGGGCATTTCTTCAAGATGAGCTGCGCGCCATCCGATGATCCGCCGTTGATGCGGCGGTCTAGGACAAAGTGACATTTAGGGTTGCTGCAAATTAAGAAGCGTTCCATAGGGCAGCCTCCTTTAGGCATGGGGCAACGTAGTAGTAACCCTCAGCACGTAAACCGTCAATCTAGTAGATATACCTACAGTCTCTATCTAGCCACTAACCAAACGGGGAATGGCCTCTGCCAGGCAATCAAGGAATTGGCTGGCACGCGTTGACGGCATTCGGGGGAGAGTTGGGTACAAGTACGGCCATGGGTCACACGGGGGGCTCAATCGGCTTGCTGCTGCTCTTGGTGACCCGGGGGGCGGGGCCCAGACTTCGGTTGTCGCCGCCACGCCGCCTATGGGCTGGAGTAGCTGGAACCATTTTGCTCGAAAAATCGATGATGCCTCCGTGCGGGCGCAAGCCGACGCGATGGTCACAAGTGGAGCGCGCGACGCGGGCATCTCTGCACGCGCTTGCGGCTAGCAAGAAAAAGCGCCGGCTAGACGCCAACGCCGTTGCGCGGACGATCCGTTCGAACGAATCTGGTGTTCTGGATTGGCTCCGATTCGCATTCAATCGCCAGCGTGGTCAGCGGATGATCGGGCGCATCGCTCGGCAGGCCCATAAACCGTACGCGAAAGAGGTCCTGTTCGAATTTAACCTCTTGGCCGGTAGCAAAAAGTCGCGCCGATTTTACCTTCGTCATCAAACCCGCGAGCGCCACCGTGTCCCCCGGCCAGAAATAAACATGCATATAGAGCGTGTTGCCCTGGCGCGTAAAACCGGCGAACTCCGAGGCGTGCACCTGACAACGATCCAGGGTATGGACGGAACCCCCATTGCGCGACATCCACTGCCCTACTTCGGTCAACACGCGCACGGAATCCTCTGGAATCGAGCCGTCCGGCTTCGGACCAATATTCAAAAGATAGTTCCCGCCGTCCCGCGAACAAGAAACAAGATTCCGAATGACGGTTTTCGGGCTCTTCCAATTGTCGTCGGCGCGCTGGTAGCCCCAGCTATCGTTCAGCGTCATGCAGCTTTCCCACGACCGGCTTCCCTTCTCCGCGACAATTTCCTGTTCTGGCGTTGAGAAATCTCCCGGCAAGCCGTTGCGATTGTCCACGATGATGTCCGGCTGAAGCCCGAAAACCATCTTGTTCATGCGCTCGGACTCCCATTGCGCGGCATCGAGCGGCCAATCCACGTCGTACCAGAGCACATCGATTTTTCCATAGTTGGTCATCAATTCGCGGATGAGGCCGTGTGTATATTCCACGAAACGTTTTCGAGCCTCCGGATCCGTAGCGCATCGCGCGCCGTCGGGATGATGCCAGTCCATCAGCGAATAGTAGAAGCCTACGTGCATCCCTTCGGCTCGCGCCGCTTCCACATACTCGCGTACCAGATCGCGGCCGGGCCCTTGCTTCGGTGCGCAATAGTTGGTCAACTTCGTATCGAAATTGCAGAAGCCCTCGTGATGCTTGGTCGTCATCACCATGTATTTCTGTCCGGCGGCCTTGGCCAGCCTGGCCCACGCGCGAGCAGCGTTAGGCTGTGGCTGAAAGCGCTTCGCCAGCAGTTCGTACTCACTCACGGGAATGCCCTCTTCCTCCATCACCCATTCGTGCCGGCCCAGCACGCTATAGAGGCCCCAATGAATGAACATGCCAAAACGCGCTTCATGCCACCACTTCATCCGGCGAACGCGATCGGCATCCTCCGTGTCAGAAGCAGCTTGCGGCCCGAAGGATGGGGCCTCAGGCTGCCCGAGCGCTGCTGCGGCAGTCGAAGAAGAACCGAGCGCGAGAAGCGAGGCGCTCGTGCCTAACAGCCAATCGCGCCGTGGAATACGATTTGGTCCCATGACGTCAGCCTCCTCAAATATGGGCAGAAATGAACCACCGTTCGCGGCTCGAAGTTCCGGAGCAAGCCGACGAATGATCGTCTCTTCACAGTCACTTTTCAAGCTTGAATATTTTTTCCATCAGCAGCCATTTTTCTCCTGGCTTGGCCTCCGGAAGCGGCGCTTGAAATTTCCACATCAACTCTTCCCACTCGCGTACCTTAGGATTTTCACGATCCGCTTTCATTTTCGTATCGAAGGAAAATCGCTCGTTCACCTCCATGACCATGAACATGCGCGTGCCGAGCAAATAGATCTCCATGTCTTCGATTCCGGCGTCCTTGATGCTCTGCGTGATCTCCGGCCAGATTTTCTCGTGGTGGCGCCTATACTCCGCGATTAGCTTTCGATCGTCCCTCAAATCCAGGGTCAGACAATAACGTCGATTCATTTTGCCTCGAGAATGCCAGCGGATTCCCCGCCGGACCCGCCCGGATTCCGCCCTTTCGCTTGCTCCGGATTAAGTCAAAGCACGGTCGAGATGAGTATACCCGCCGTCAACGAACACGTGCTCGCCGGTGATGTGCGCCGCTTGCGGCGAAATCAGAAACAGGGCCATCGCCGCGATTTCAGCGGGCAGCGTCATCCGCTTGCCCAGCGGTATTTTCGAGACGATGTGCGCAAGCTTTTCTCCGGGATTCGGAAACGTGCTGACCCACTGCTTGTAGAGCGGGGTACTCACTTCTGCCGGGACCACCGCGTTCACTCGTATCCCGCAGGGAAGCAATTCTGCGGCCCAATCCCGCGTCAAGGAAAGAACCGCGCCCTTCGCCGACGCATATCCGGAAGTCCCGCCTTGCCCCGTTACTGCGACTTTCGACGCAATATTCAGAATGCAGCCCTGCGATTTCTTCAGCGCCGGCAAGGCAAAGTGCGCCACGTTGTAATAATGAAACAGATTGAGACGCAGAGAACTCACAAATTTCTCGGGGCTGCCGCTCTCGAGTCCCACATTGTCGTTCGCCCCGACATTGTTCACAAGAACATCCAGCCGCCCGTACTCCTTCAGCGTTTGCTCGACGGCTACGCGGCAATTTTCCACCGACAGCACATCCGCAGAGATAAAACTGCAGGTTGAGCCGGCAACCACCAGTTCGGCCTGGAGCCGCTTCCCTGCCTCGGCATCCTTGTCAACGAAGACGGGTATCGCGCCCTCGCGCGCGCAGCCTCGTGTGATGGCCTCGCCGATCCCCTTGGCCCCGCCAGTAATCAGGACAATCCTGTCCTTAAGCTGCAAGTCCATCTGGAACCGCCTTCAATCTCAGTTCTATCGCGCTTATGGCCTGCTCAGTGGCCATCAAGATAGTGCGTTTCCGACAAGTTTCTCAACCTCGCGGCCGCGCCTTCGGCTGTGATGTCACGCTGCGGACCGGCAAGGAGCTCATATCCCACCATAAACTTCTGCACCGTGGCGGAACGCAGGAGCGGCGGAAAATAATGCGCGTGGAAATGAAACTCCGGATGATTCTCGCCGTCCGTGGGCTCTTGGTGAAAGCCCATCGAATAAGGAAAGGCCGTCTCGAATAAATTATCGAAACGAATGGTCAGTCTTCGAAGGATATCGGCGAGAGCGGATTGCTCCTTACCCTCCAACTCCACGAGGCTCGCCGTGTGTCGGCGGCTTAAAATCATCGTTTCAAACGGCCACACGGCCCAGTACGGCACGAGCGCCACAAACCCCTCATTCTCGCAAACGATGCGCTCGCCATCCTTGATTTCCAGCCGCAGGTATTCGCACAGCAAGCATTTCCCATTGCCTGCCAAAAACGCACGCATCGCCGCTTGTTCTCGCACCGGGATATTCGGCACTTCACCGTTCGCCCAAATCTGGCCGTGCGGATGAGGATTGCTCGCACCCATCAGCGCACCGCGATTCTCAAAGATTTGCACGTGCTTCACCCAGGGCACCTCTCCCAATTCCTTGTATTGCTGTGTCCACACCTCGACAACCCGCCGCACTTCGTCCTGCTGCATCCGAGGTATCGTCAAATCGTGTCGCGGCGAAAAACACACTACGCGGCAAATCCCCCTTTCCACGCGCGCAACGATCAACCCTGCTTCGTCCATCTCGTTCGAATCAACATTCGGCAGCATCGCAGGGTAATCATTATCGAAAACAAATGTCTCGGTGTACGCAGGATTCCGCAATCCTTCCGCACGCACATTGCCCGGACACAGATAGCATTCAGGATCGTACTCGATGGCCGGCGCGGGCGCGGTCTTGTCGACTTTCCCCAGCCAAGGCCGCTGGGTGCGATGCGGCGAGACCAGGACCCACTCGCGCAGCAGCGGATTCCAGCGGCGATGCGGCGTCGTGCGAAGATCGATTCCATTCATATTCTGTTTGGGCCCAGCTGCCGTTAACATTCGGCTTGCGGAGTGTACTTCGATTTGCTTTTGGAGGAAAACTAAAACAGAAGAAGGGGCGCGCCCAGGCAGGGGTTTCGGAACTTTTCTTGGGCAAATGGTGATCTGCGTATCGAAAGTGCTGCCTCGGCATGGGAAATTGCTATCAAGGTCAGGCTGGGAAAACTGCCGACTGCGACTGACCTGGCGGCGGATTTCTCTGCCTTAGTTGAACGCGAAGGTTTTGAATTACTTGCCCTCTCTGCAGAGCATGGTATTCGGGCCGGACTTCTGCCTGGTCCTCAGAAAGATCCATTTGACCGTATGCTTATTGCTCAGGCGCAAGCTGAGAATATACCAATCGTCAGCGATGAAGTATCATTTGAAAGTTGAAAGTTAGGGCGTTCGACGGCTTTGGTGAAACCTTCATCGAAGGCCTTACTCTTCGGGCGCCGCGAAATTGGGACAGCTCTGAAGTGGCGCGCCCGGAGAGACTCGAACTCCCGACCTTCTGGTTCGTAGCCAGACGCTCTGATCCAACTGAGCTACGGGCGCGCCGTTGACAACTCCATTATTTCACTACACTTACGCTGCGATTGCAACTTGCTGCTGGACCGGAACTTTTGGAGCACTTGGAGCAGCATAAGCGGGAACAACGAATCCGACGCCGACTACTTCCGCTTCCTGGAGTCTTGGTTCGAGCTCTTCATCCATGCGGGAGTTCACTTCCGACATCGTTTGTGGCTTATGGCCCATCCAGAAATTATTGAGGTCTTCTTGGCATCGCTTTCCCCTGAGCCAAGTTTTGCGGAACCTCGACTGGGCCGCCAACCAGCCTAAGGCACTCTCCACGATCTGCCCGCTCTTTGCGCTGGATGGTACAATCCAGTCGTCAACTCCCAGGAAAATAGACGCCATGAAGAAACTTACGCTTGCGTTAGGGATCGCGGTGATCGCGACGGCTTTCTTGCTTGTCGTCGTTTTACTGTTGGATTCGATGCGGTGGAGTAATTATGTGGAAGTTCTTGCGCCACCGCGAGATGTGTCGCAACAGGAGAGAATACTCAGAGAAAAGCTGAATTATTACGAAAAGAGCGCGGATGAGCTCAAGACGCTGGTTTCTCTGCTCCTAGGATTGTCCACGCTCTATGGACTGGCGCTTGGTGTCGGTTCTTACCTCAACGTTCAAGAGGCTAAGAATCGCGCGGATGAGACAATCGGAAGGCTCATTACGCTGGAAAATAAGACGGGACAGGATGTTGAGCGGTACGAGAATCGTCTGGAGAAACAGCAGACGGAATACGAAAAAAGGGTTGATGTTGAGCTGAAGCGTTTCGATGCGGACACTCAGCGGTACCTAAACGACATCCGCAGGGAATTCCCGTTGTTTCGCAACATGCAGGGAGCGATTCGAAAAATTGCGAATAAATTGCAGGAGTTTATTCCTGACACTGAATATGGGCGGGATATCTATCAGAAGATCGACGTGAATGATCGTGTGATGATTGAACACTATGAACGGTCTATCGCAGCATTCGAATTTTTTACGCTTCAACCTTTCAGCGAAGATGCTTCGAGGATTTTTACTATGCTGGGCAGCTACTATAGCCGTAAGTACACTCGAGAGAATTCTGAATACCTAAAGGTCGCGAATAGTGGAGGAACCAAACCCGACCGCGCCGACATATCCCGCGCACGTATGTATTTATCCCGCGCAAGGGAGATTGCACCCAAAAGTATCTCACCGCTGAATGAACTCGGTTATCTGGAAGTGGTGGTGACAGGTGACAGTGAGAAAGCGGCTCCTTTTCTCGAAATATCACTAGCCCTTTATCCAGACCAACAGCGGGCTCGGTATTATTTAGCGATTGTGGAACACATTAGAGGAAGTGAAGCACGCACTAGAGGTAATAAAGCGGAGGCAATCAAGCATTATCAGATCAGTGTGGATCAGTTGACGACAGCTCTTACTCTCAATCAGTGGCAGGCTGTCGAGGAGCCGGGACGTTATCGTAGAGCCATTCACTACAATCGAGCTTGTGCCAGAGCGCGACTTGGCGAATTGGCTGACGACGAACTGACGAGGACGAAACTCTTTCGCGAAGCGATGGAGGACCTAAACAAGACTTTCCCGGTTGGACAGACGCCTGATGAGCAGAGGAAAACAGACCTTGGGGCTGATTTAGTCAGCCCCGGTGATTTCTTTGAGTTGGCGAATAAACCTGACTTAAAAGATGAACTAGAGGCTATCCGTAAGCGGACAGGTGTTTAGTACACCAGCGGATCGATCGGCTTTGCGATGTTCATACTCATTTCACCTCGTAATCAGCATACTGCTGCTTCCCATCGAGATCAAGTAACTGCCGCCCCATTCATGCAGAAACAACCAGTCGTCGAACGGGACTACTTGACTCTCTTATATTGCCATAACCCTGGGGAAAGTCAATAGTCCCACACAACATCTCTTGTTTCAATCAGTTACGGCACTCGATTTTCCGCTTCCTGGACCCAATTTTGGCGATCCGCACTGCTTGTCAATGTCAGTCCTTTCGTTTGTTCGGCTTTGGAGTAGGCCAACGACGACCCGAAACCCGTAAGCGCAACCGAAACAACGACTTGGTTTGATTTTGCGACTGGTTCGTAGCCAGACGCTCTGATCCAACTGAGCTACGGGCGCGCGGTTTAGAAATATCAGCATAGCGGTGCGCCCCTCATCCACCAAGCGCCTGGAGCTCACTGAGAAATCGGAGCGCGTTCCGCGCGTCCCGGAAATACGCCTTCCACAAGCTGGCCGTCCTTCAAGACGGCTACGCCGTTCACGAGTACGTACTCTATCCCCGCCGAATACTCAAGCGGGTCGTCAAATGTAGCCTTGTCAATGATGCGCTCCGGATCGAAGACCGTGATATCCGCATCGGCGCCAACGCGAATCCTTCCCTTTTCCTTGAACACGGGCGCCCTCTTCTCCAAGCGCTGCGCCGGCATCAGCGTCATTTTCCGCAGCGCGGTCATCAAATCGAGCGCTTTTTCCTCACGCACGTAGTGTCCCAGCACCCGCGAAAATGTTCCCTGCCCGCGCGGATGCACCTTCGAACCTGTGATTGGCATCCCATCGCTTGCAATCATCACTATAGGATTCGCCACGGCCGTTCTCGCCGCTTCTTCCGGAATCGAGTGGATCACCACGATTCCGCCCCTCTTGCGATACTTCTCAAACGTCTCCGCCGTTAGCCGTTCTCCCGTCTCCGCCCACTGCACGTCCTTAAATGTGATTCCCATGTTTTCCTGCCAGCCGGGATCGAAAATCGCGGACTCCAGCGCCGTGCTTCCGGCTGTATACGGATAGCACTCCGTGGTCACATCCAGTCCATGCTTCTGCGCGCCTTCCACCATTGCGATCAAATCCGGCGTGAACTTCATTCCCATGCTTGTGATGTGCACGACGTGCAGCGGCGCTCCCGTCACCACCGCCGCCGCGAGCACCTCTTCGAGCCCGGCAACTCCAGTCGTCGGCTCCTTCAGACCCGCATACCTCAGGTGCACATGCACCGACGCCCCGTATCTTGCCGCGATTCGGAACATCTCCACAATTTCCAAGCGCGTCGCTCCCGGCGTGTAGTTCACTCCCATTCCTTCCGCCAAGGCGCCTTGCCGAAACCCGCTTTCCATGTCCGCTTTCATCGCGGCGAGTTCCGCAGCAGTCGCTTCTCGATGGGCTGCATCGCCCGTGGCCAGCAATCCCCCGCTAGTATCGTGCAGCTCTTTCATCCGGACGGGGATATGCCCGATGCTCACGCCAAAATTGATCAGCGACTTCCCCTCCCGATTCGCATACCAGCCCGCCACGTCCGCTGTCCCCGCCTCCAGCTCCAGCGAAGTCGTCACGCCGTCGTGCGCCTGAAATTGATAATTCCTCGGCTGTTGCCCATGTTCGTGCATATCGATGAATCCCGGGGCAACGACGAGCCCCTTGGCGTCCATCGTCGTCTTCCCCTGTAAGGGACTCGACGAAATCGCGCGGATCTTCCCGCCGCTGATTCCCACATAGCGCACGGCATCCAATCCGGACTCGGGATCCATCAGTCTTCCGTTTGCGATCACCACGTCGTATCTTTCGTCATCCGCCGCTAGTCCAGCCACGACCGCATAGCTGAGAGCAATGGCTGCATAAACAGTTGCGATTGCTAATGGTCTCATTCCTGCAAATGACCCCAGCCGCATTTGTCCGCACCCTTTCCGCTTTCGCCGTAACCTTAGGGCGCTAAGTCTCTTTCCCTGCGCAACTTCTGTCAAAGGAAATTTGAAGTGGTCTGTGGGGGGACTCGCCGCGGCCGGCGAAGAAACACAATCGCCGAGTCAAAGTTGTTTTCCTGGGGATCTCGTGGGAAAGAAAAACCCGGGTCGCTGGGGGGAGCGACCCGGGTGGGGGTTACTGCTGAGGGGGGCCGGAGGAAACTCGATAAATTCCTAGTTCACCTGGTGAACGGTCAACATGCAAATCTTTCGTAGCTCTTCGTAGGTGAAAAACGTCTCTTCTTGTTCTCCAGCGCATTCCCTGTGTCCCAATCCAGACTCATTCGAAAGACGCGAGAGTTCGTCTTCAGAAATTCCAAGCAGCAGAGCCGCCCGTCCTTGCGTCACATACTTAGGCACTTGGCTATTCATCGTCATCTCCTCATGCGGGAAGCAACGCCATAGCATCTTGTTCCACAGCCAGGATCATCGCCTTATAGATGTCCACGTCCCAGCCTTCGCCAATCCTCATCCGAACCGTTTCGCCGCCATCCTTCAGTAGCGTCCCTCGTAGCGGCACCTTGATATCGCCTAGCGCTACTTGCAGCACCACCGGCTGTCCCATCCATGCTTCGTAAGCGCTGTCCATTCCCCCTCCTGCACGATGTTCAAGCCTCGCTGACGGGAACAGAATCGCTCGGCGCACATTTTCGGACAATGGTACAGCGAGGGTACTAGCCTAGTAAGTTGGTACTGCCTGTTCTTCGAACGTGAATTTGTGCCGCATCGGTACAGAAGTACGCACGTACTGTCTTTTCAGACCGCTCGGTCCATTGGGTAATAAATAGGAGGATGGCATTCTGCTCGTATGGCGAGTCCCCACGATGCCTCACTGAACTCTGGGCCAGCGGCCCGGTCCGAAAGAGCAGGCTTGGGCCTGGCTCTCGGCGGTGGATTTTCTCGCGGATTCGCCCATCTCGGCGTTCTGCAGGTCCTTGAAGAGAATCACATTCCCATTTCCTGCATTGCTGGAACCAGCGTGGGCAGCATTCTGGGGGCAGCATATGCCAGCGGCGCACCTCTGGCTCGCATCATCGCCACTTGCCGCAAGATTCGTTTTAAGGACATCGCCCGCTGGCGCGTCTCCCGCCTGGGCCTTGCCAGCAATCACCGGCTGGGCGACCTCATCGAGCAGGTTTTCGAATCGAAACGCTTCGAGGACCTCCAAATTCCCATGGCCGTCGTCGCTACAGACTTGGCCAATGGAGAACCCGTGGTTTTCACTCACGGCAATCTCTCAGAAGCCATCCGTGCGAGTTGCGCTTTCCCCGGCTTGTTTGAACCCGTCAAAATTGGCACTCGCTGCCTCGCTGATGGCGGGCTCGTCGCGCAGGTTCCTACCCGCGCGGCGCGGGATCTTGGCGCCCAGCACGTCATCGCGGTTTCGGTAGGCCTCGAAGATGGGCATCGCGGGGCCCCCTCCAATATCTTTCAAGTGGTTTCCCGCGCCGTCAGCGCCGCACAAAAGCACCAGCTCGAAATATGGGAGCGGCACGCGGACCTGGTTCTCAGACCCGACGTCCAGTCCTTTGCGTGGGATGATTTCGACCGTGCCGACGAGGCCATCGAAGCCGGAGCCAAAGCGGCCCGCCGCGCGCTTCCCCGCATCCAGAAGATGCTCGGCCCTTCTGAGGACGCACAAGCCGAATTTCAGGCTCGGCTCGAGGCCGAAGCCCAAAGTTACCTGTGGCTCGCGGAGGCTTCTCGATGACTCGCTTTGGCGCTCTAGTCGCGGCTGTTGTCGCTTCCATGGTCCTCTGGCATGAATGCGGAGAAGATGTCGGCGTTTTCTGCTACCGTATTGGATTAGGTGCTATTTCGGCGCTGCGTTCCCGCGCGCTCGTTCCGGTGCCCGTATCTGCTACTCAAATCACCTTATCGAGGAACCGTTCCGCTTGCTCCACTCCATCCTGCACCTTCTCCAATCGCTATACAGCCCCGAGGGACTTCGAGAGCTAATCCGCGCCGGCGGCGCCCCTCTGGTCTGCACCATCGTCTTTATCGAAACCGGCTTTTTCGTTGGGTTTTTTCTTCCCGGGGATTCTCTTCTGATCACCGCTGGCATTTTTTCCTACGCAGGTGTTATCCCCCTCAAATGGCTTCTGCTTCCAGTCATGTTTTGCGCCATCGCCGGTGACCAGGTTGGCTACTGGATTGGCCGTTCCGCAGGCTCTGCGCTTTATCGCCGTGAGGATTCGTTCTTTTTTCGCCGCAGCCATCTCCAGCGGGCCCATGATTTCTACGAGAAATACGGCGGCCGGGCGGTGATTCTAGCCCGCTTCGTCCCCATTGTGCGAACGTTCTGTCCCCCGGTAGCGGGTGCGGCCAAAATGCCGTATTCGCGCTATCTGATCTTCGATACTCTTGGGGGCGTCTTCTGGATTGGCGCCATGATTCTCGGCGGGTACTCACTGGGGCATTTCATCCCCAATATTGGCCAGTACATCCACTATGTCATCGCCGTAGTTGCCGTCATCTCTGTTCTTCCCGCCGTCATCGGCGTGCTGCGCTCCAGGCGTGCACCGACCGCACCTGCCGGGCCCATTGTATTTAATCAGAAGGTTAAATAAGCATGCCGGGCCCGGTATTTAACCCGAGGGTTCGATAAAAATGCCTGCCGCCAAACTCCGGGCCATTATCTTTGATATTGGCCGCGTCCTTGTTCGCGTCGACGTCGGGCGCGCCATGCAGGGCCTCGCAAGGGGAACCGCTCTATCTCCCTCAGAGCTGTGGACCGCCATTGAAAAGGATCCGCTTTGGCCAGACTGGCAAGAAGGCCGCGTTGCGCCTCGAGACTGGTATCTCCACCTGGCTAAACGACTTGGCGGGGGGCTAACCTTCGAGCAGTTCACCGAAGTCTGGAATCGCGCTCTTGACCCCGCTCCCATTCACGAAGATGCCTTCTTTAAAAAACTGTCGAAACGCTACCGTCTCGCCCTGCTCTCTAATACCGACCCGATCCATGTCCGCTACCTAGAGACTACCTACAGCTTCTTCTCGTTCTTTCCCACGCGCATCTATTCCTGCTCCGTTGGCGCCAGTAAGCCGAATCCCTTGATCTACCGCCAGGCGATCGGCGCTCTGAAAGTCCAGGCACAGGAAGCCGTCTACATCGACGATATTGCAGTCTATGTCGAGGCGGCTCAGCGCCTTGGCATGTCCGGCATTCAGTTCCAGTCGCCGGCTCAGCTGGCTGCCGATCTAGAATCTCTTGGCGTCGAACTTCCGTGAATGGACCGGAAGCGTAAGAAAGTCCGAAATGTGTCTTTCTCGCGTAAAGATTGCTAGGACTAGTACTGCCCTGTTCCATTGGCCTCACCGTCGTCTTGAAGCAACCCTCGTTTATTCATCAATTTACAAACGTGTTCGCCGCTTCTTCCCTGTCCCTCCTTTGGCTGGCTAGTTGCAACCTCTGTGTTACGGGCCGATTAAAAATTAAAATCGTTCGCCCACATTCGGGTGAGGAGAAAACACTTTTTATGGTAGAGGAACACATCATCGAAACGAGAAACGGTTCGTCTTGGCAGTTGCCCGCGATCATCGTACTAGGATTGGTCGCGATTGCCGGCTTGGGATTCGGCTGGAACGCTTCCGCAAAGCTCGATTCCACGCAGCAAGCCGTCACCACAGAACTCAAGACCACGCAGCAGTCTGTTCAGCAGGACATGTCCTCTTTGAAAGATCGCATTGCGCAGGATGAAAAGGCCAATTCCGATCTCCAGGGCGATCTGAAGGTTGTCACCGACAAGCTCAAGATTACCCAGGGCCAGCTCAAGAAGGCTCGCTTGCAGGCGGAAGAAGCCGCAAAGCAGAACGACGAAACGACTCAAAAGCTTTCCGCTCTTGACACGTCTGTGCACACGGAGTTGGCCACCAAGGCAGGCCAGGATGACGTGAAGAACGTAGACACCAAGGTCACCGCGGTCAGCACCGACCTCAACACCACCAAAGAAGACCTGAAGATGGCCAAGAGCGAGATGGGCACGCTCATCGCTCGCAATCATGATGAAATCGACCAACTCCGCCGCCTCGGCGAGCGCGACTACGTCGAATTCACCATCGCCGGCAAGAATAAGCCACAGAAGGTCGGCAACGTCACCGTCGAACTGAAAGGCGTCAACGAGAAGAAGAACCAGGTAAGTATCGCCATGACCGTCGAGGACAAGCGTTTCGAGAAGAAGAACCGCGCCATCAACGAGCCCATCTTCTTCTATATCTCCGGGACGCATATTCCTGAAGAGGTGGTGGTCAACAAGGTTGGCAAGGATCAGATTAGCGGCTACGTCAGCATTCCCAAGGCAAATGCGCAGCCGGCCAGTACCTCAACCACATCCGGAAAGTAGACAAGAACGAAAACGCGCGGCCCTTTCGGCCGTTTCGGGCAACCAAGCGGGCAGGGACTCCTGCCCGCTTTCTTTTTGTCCTCTCTTCTCTCAGCCTTCTGGCCCAGCCTTTTTGGAGTCCTTGCACGGTTTCTGCCCGAACTCCGCTAAGATGGAGGCTCAGAGGGCGGAGACCGATTTGTATCAAACTTCCTTCATCCTATACATCGCGATTGATGACCTGCTTCCCGTACGTGGCAAGAGCGTGCCCGGCCTCGATGAGTTTGCCGCCGCCCTCGATCATCACGGAATCCCGGCAGTGTGGCTCACCAACCGTACCCGCCTCCAGATAGACGAGCCCCGCCGCAAGCTGGCGCATACCCACCCATTCATCGCCGAAGATGGTTGCGGCGTTTTTCTTCCTGAAGATTACTTTCACCTCAGGCCCCAATCTTCCACTTCGAAGCCGCGCGGCACGGACACCGTTCGTCTCGGCCGCTTCACCTGCCTGCCCATAGCCGAGCAGCAGCCCGCAGCCTCGGACGCTTTGGAGGCTGTCGCAGCCGAAACTGGCGTCTCTGTTGTGTCTCTTCGTTCTCTCCCGCCGCGGGAGCTGGCGCAAAACACGAACTTGCCGCCGCGCGAAGCGGAGCTGGCCCGCCAGCGTGATTTTGACGAACTTTTTTTCTTTGCAGGAGCCTCTCAGAAGGACGTCGAACACTTCCAAGCCGCTGGACGCAGCCGGAACATCCAGCTTCGCCAACGGGGAGTGTTATGGTCTCTGGCTATCGGTGCGAGTGTTCGCCGTTGCGTTGGGGAACTTTCCAAGCTCTATGACCGCGCCCTCCGCTCGCACGCTCGCACCGTCGCAATCTCCACTCCGGGACAAGGGGAGGGTCTTTTTGCGGTATGTGACCGGGCGATTCTCCTGAGGGATAAAACGGACCATCCGCCGGACGAGTCCTCGATGCAAGCCACCAGGCAATCTCACCGGGTAATGGAACTCCCGCTCCTGCGAGATGACACTTGGGATCAATTGCTGGCAACTCTTTCAGCGAAGCGGTAGGCGCCCGACGACTGTTATTTAACAATCTTCGGAAACAAACTGTCAGGAATGCGACTGGTTTTCCTCATAAGCAAACTCCGGCTGGCCTCCTCGCTTTTCTACAACTGTCCCAAATCCCATGTTTCCGCGATGATAGCGATTTTCGTCGCACCCACCGTGGTGGCCCTTCGATTGCCCTTTGTTAGGCGACTGTCAGACACACGTGTACGTACTTTATCTGCCGATTTAACACGGCAGCTGAGAAATCTAGCGTTCGAGTACTAGGAGAACCCCTACTATGGCATGGCTCATTCGCAAGCTTCGCATCCCGGCCTCTGAATCCTCCATGGGAATAGTTTTGACCTTGTGCATCATCACCATGGGTCTCATGTCGGTAGCTCTGCTATGGCAGGCTCAGATCATTGCCAATCAGCGGGAAGCCATTCAGTGGCTCGAGACTCTCAAGTTTGGTGGATAGTTTCCTTGTCCGGCCCCTGCTAAAAGCCAGGCGCGCGTCCCTCCGCGTGCCTGGCTTCCCCTCTTGCGCTCTCCTTGATTGATACGCTACCTAAAAGAATCCCGCGGGACTTTAGGGCATTCTTGTGTTTCAATATCCCTGCGGGGGAATTCTGATCCTTGGGGGATACACCGTGAAACGTATCTTGAGCCTTCTCGTACTGACAGCTGCACCGTTTCTTCTTGCATCTGCAAGTCAAACCTCTCCGCAGGCGCAATCGGCATTTCCGTCAACGGCCGGCAATGGCCAGGCACAATCATCCAATGCCGCTTCTTCACATGATCGGCACCATCGCAAGCATCACCGGCGCCACCACCATCGTCGCGCCAGTTCGACACCACGGTAGCTCAATAGTTGACAAGTTCAAAAAGGGGAGAGCCGGCGGCTCCCCCTTTTGCCAATATACTGTATCGTCTCCGAAGCGCGCTAAGTGCACGTATGTTTCGTGAGCGACGCGCACCACGAGAGCGGTGTGTTCAGTTTTGGTTCGGCTCTAAGCCCGGTGGAGTCATGTCCCCTCCGGAGCTCCTTGAGCTCTCTCAGCTCCGATGTACTCCCTCGCAGCGTGATTTGCAAGCGAAGAATGCTGCCGGAAATGGCGACGGCCGGAACTAATCCGTAACGAGCTAAGAGAAACCGGAGGCTGCGGGCTTCATGTCCAAGAGCTTACAAAAGCAGCAAGCCGGATCCACCATGGTGATAAGCTTCCTCCCATCGGGAACGGGCTTCCGAAATCGGGGGAAGCAACGGTAAGGGTCACCCGTAAGGATGCGGCTGAGAAGGAGAATATTGGATGACTGTTTTGTCGAGGACCCGCAGCGTACTAGCTTTGGCGCTCATTTGTTTGTCCGTGACAACCTCCAGAGCGCAGACAGCTACTGCACGTATCGTGAGCGCCGCAAATACTTTTCTTTCAACGCTCGATGAAAAACAGCGGCAAAGCGTGCTCTTCGCATTTGATGACGAAAAGCAGCGGGCAAACTGGTCCAACTTGCCGGTTTCGTTCGTCCCGCGGGGCGGCATCAGCCTCAAGGACATGAGCCCAGCTCAGCGCTCCGCCGCAATGGCTCTGGTGTCCGCAGCTCTCAGCCGAAAAGGCTTTGAAAAGGTTCAGCAAATCATGGAGGGCGACGAAGTAAACAAAAATATCGAGGCCAACCGGCCACGAGGTGGCAACAATGGAAGCCAGCCACCACCCAGGGATCGAAACACTCCACCACCAGGAGACCCGAACGGCCCGCCGCCGGGGAATCGGCCACCGTTCGGCGGCCCACCAGATAGCACGATATTTGGCAAAGATCTCTACTACATCTCCATCCTCGGCAAGCCCTCCGAAAAAGCTCCCTGGATGCTCCAGTTTGGAGGGCACCATCTGGCGCTCAACATCACCATCGACGGCGAACGCGGCATCCTCACTCCGACTCTCACCGGCGCGCAACCGGCGCTGTTCCTAAGCAACGGAAAAACCGTACGGCCCCTTGGCCCGGAGAGCGACAACGCTCTGGCTCTGCTCAATGCTCTCGACGACAATCAGAAGAAACAGGCGATCCTCAGCTACAAGCTCGCCGATCTCGTACTCGGGCCCGGCCAGGACGGCAAAACCATCCAACCCGAAGGCCTGAAAGCTACGGCCATGAACGACCGCCAGCGCGCCATGCTTCTCGAGGTGATCTCTCAGTGGGCGGACATCATTCATGAAAGCGCGGCCGCAGCCCGCATGGCCGAACTCAAGGCCGATATCAACGAAACGTGGTTCGCCTGGAGCGGTCCAGCCACCGCTGCTCCCGGAAAAAACATTTCGGCCTACTATCGAATTCAAGGCCCGCACCTGGTCATCGAATACGCACCGCAAACACTCGGCGGCGATCCCTCCCTGCATGTCCATACCATGTATCGCGATCCGACGAACGACTACGGACGAGGGTCTGCCGCGAAATGAAAATGAGGCTTCTTGCCGCTGGCGCAATTCTGCTGACGCTCGGTTCAGGCGCCTTCGCGCACAGGCTCGATGAGTACCTGCAAGCCATCCTCCTATCCGTCGAGAAAGACCACCTTCAGGCCTCCATGCGACTGATACCGGGCGTCGCGGTTGCTGCCAATTTGCTCGAGAGCATCGACACGAACGGAGACGGCACTATCTCGGTAGCGGAGCAGCGGGCTTACGCGGAGCGAGTGCTTCGCGATCTGTCGATTACGGTAGACGGAAAGAGTGCTGGCCCCACGCTTGTCTCAGAGAAGTTCCCGGCCATCGAGGAGATCAAAGCAGGACTCGGTGAAATTCAGATTGAGTTCACCGTGGAACTGACGCGCGGTGGGCCGGAGCGAAGGATTGTTCTCGAGAACCATCACCGGCGGGAAATATCCGTCTACCTGATGAATTGTCTCGTGCCCCGCGATCCCGATATTCGCATCGTCGCGCAGAACCGAAACGAGAACCAATCGTTCTATGAGCTGGATTACGCACAGGCCGGCAATGGCTCATTGTCTGCATTTTCGAATGCGTGGTCGGCGTTTCGCGGGCGGACGGGCGGCGTCGGCTTCACAAGTCTTTTCCGGCTCGGGATGCGGCACATTGCGGAAGGCACAGATCACCTTCTGTTCCTGCTCACTTTGCTTCTGCCAGCACCACTCCTTGCTACAGCTTCGGGCTGGTCTGGATTCGCTGGCGCGCGTCACAGCCTTTTACAGATTTTAAAGGTAGTGACCGCGTTTACCATCGGGCACTCCATCACTCTCGCCGTAGCGGCCTTGGGGCTGATCCGCTTGCCGAGTCGTCCCATCGAAGTGCTGATCGCTCTATCTATTCTTGTTTCCGCAGTTCACGCGCTCCGTCCACTCTTCCCCGGACAAGAAGCACTCATTGCGGCCTTCTTCGGGCTGATTCATGGTTTGGCATTTGCTGCAACCCTGGGAGAGTTGGGGCTCGGCCGGTGGGAGCGTGTGACCGGAATTCTGGCGTTCAACCTGGGGATCGAGACCATGCAGCTGATTGTGGTTGCCGCTATCATGCCCTCTCTCGTCTTGTTGCGCCGAATGAAGTCATACTCGGTTCTCCGGATCGGCGGGGCGGTTTTTGCGGCTCTCGCGTCCCTCGGCTGGATTGCAGAACGGCTGCTAGGCGTGCATAACTCGGTGGACGCAGTGGTCGATGGTGTCGCTCATCACGGTGCCTGGATCGCCGGAGGGTTGTTCCTTCTAAGCGCCGTTTCGTGGCAAAATTCGCGAAAATCTCCATGGTTCTGGATAGATTCTAAACAGCGAGGCTTCTTATTTGCCGCCGCAAACCGCGGTCCAAGAACGGGATAGATGAAGACGAAGATCCTCCGGAATGGATAACCGGAGATCCGAGAATGGGCGTGTCAGACTGCCCCAAGCCGGAAACATCGGGAGCCAAGTCTCCTTGGCGAGCTGTTGTGGTTGGTAATGCGCCGTTTACTTGATGAAGAGAGTCTCACGAAGTTGGTCGCGGCTTACGAACGACTTCATCGTTCGGAATCGGCTGAACAAGTCCTGGATTTCGCGGTTCTGGTAGACCTTCTGGGCCGGGCACAGAACGGTCGCCGAAATAATCTGCAGCGAATTCGAATCCGCGATGCGGTAGCGCTGAAATCCTTCGGGCTTTTTGCTGTGAAACAGCGCAAAGACCACGCCACCCGGACGAAGCAATTCGGTGAGATTCGCTATGGTTTGTTTCGCCAGCGCGGGCTCCAGATAGTCCAGCAAATCCCACACCAGGACGGCGTCAAACGATGCGTTCGGATATTGCAAATTGGATTCGAGGAAACGCAAGGCGCGCCCTGTCGGTGTCATGTCCAGGGTTTCAGAAACAACGCCTGGGCCATTGAGCCGCGACTCCTCTTCCTTCAGAAAATCCTTCCACTCCCGCAAAATATCTTCCGAAGACACGCGGAATCCGCGTTCGATAAAAAAGCTAAGAGTGGTCTGCCAGGCCGGTCCGAGGTCCAGCAGCGTACCGCGGCCAAGTCCATCCAGATTCCACAAAAACTCTTTCAAACCATTCGACATCCGCGTCGAACCAGGCGCCTCTGGCGGACGTGGCGATCCTACCGCCGGAACCGGAGTCAGACTACGCGTTCTTCCATTTTGAGGAATCGGCCGCGAGACCTCGCGGCCCGTGCCACTTCCGATGCCAATGCCGAGTTTGTGCAGGAAGCTCATGGATCAATCCGCCGCCGTTCCCGAATTCAAGGAAATTGGGCCGGAGGATTTGCCTCCCGTGGACGAGCCACCCGCCGCAGCTGCGGCTTGCGCTTCCCCGGTTTTGCCTGGGTGTTTTCCCGCTTCGACCTTGCCGCGCAACATCGCACCATCTTCGATGGCCAGCCGGTCGGTCGTTACTTCCCCGGTGACCTGCCCGGTGCTCCAGAGTTGCACTTTGTCGCGCCCCGAGACTTTTCCTTCAATCTTGCCGCGAACAATCACTTCACGAGCTGTCACGTCGGCTTTCACGTTTCCATTCGGCCCAATCGTCAGGCTCCCGTTGGTGAGGTTCAGTTTTCCGTCCACCTGGCCATCAACGAAAAGATCTTCGCTTCCGGTGACCTCACCCTTGATTTTGATCCCTTGACTGATGCAGGCAGCGGCGTTCGAAGAAACTGGTACTTCTCGCGGGGTTTCACGAATGGGGGCCGAACTTGAACTTGGCGTGCTTGTCGCGCCCGCAGGTGCTGTGGAAATCTCAGGCACTCCTTGCGGCTTACCATCTTCTTTTTTCCACATCTGACACCTCGACCAGTAAAATTAGATTTTCGAAGCCGCCGATCGAGTGCTGGGAGGAACCGCGACTCAGAACCGTGAAGATAGTACAGCACTTAGTGGCTGTAAACAAGTATGCGGGGTAGCAAATCTAGCGTGTTTCCTGAAGCGCTATACCATATCTGGTAGTTTCAGTCCGGCTATATCCACTACCGCTTGCGATCCCTGAAACGTCCCAGTCCCTCCACGTGGGCCGCCAATCCCCGCCCTCCTTGCTGCGATTCACCATGATTACTAGTCTAGTTACTTCCTTTTATTTGAACAATTCCCTGCGAGGAAATCGGCCTCGGTATGGCCCACGAGGATAGCCAGGACTTTGGGTGGAGAAAGATCGAACATCCCACTCCCCACGCGGCCGGCCCTGTTTAGAAGAAAATGACAAGCTCGCTATAGCGCTTGGGCTGTTTTTCTGGAAACCACGGGCTCACGAATTGGGGTCCAGGGCTCGCAAATGCGCGGCGGCCTGCTCGGGCAACTCCGCGTTGAAATACACCTCTTTGATGCTGTAGGACTTGCTGCGCTTTTCCACAATCGGCATGATTTCTATGTGCCAGTGGTAGTCTTCTGCCAGGGTTTTCCAATAACCGGCCAATTCACCTTTCTTACTCTTGGTGTTCGGGGCTGTGTGCACCACCAGATGATAGGCCGGTGCCACTTTTTCCAGCCTGCGCAGCACGCGCCCTAGCAGCGCGGCCAATTGCTTGCGGTTCGACCCCGGCCGCGGCTGCTCAAAAAGCTGATTGTGCCTGCGGTGCATCACCCAGACCTCGTAGGGTACGCGGGATGCGTACGGGCACAGCGCGTAATAGTCTCCTTGCACGTCCACGATTCGCTTTCCCTGCTTCTCCTCCTGCTTCACGAAATCGCAGAAAATGCATCGCTCTTTGTCTCGAAACCAGTCATGCGCAGCATGCAGCTCGTATTTAATTCGCCGCGGCACGAATATCGTTGCGGTTACTTCTGAATGTGCGTGCGGCCACTCCTCCCCTGCCATCACCCCCTGATTCTTGAACACGCTGACGTATTTGAACCGGGAATCCTTTTTCAAATCGGCGATTCGCGCCCCCCACACCCACAACACTCGCTCGATCTCTTCGTCGCTGAATTGAGGCAGCCGCTTTTCGTGACTCGGCGTCTCCACGATAACCTCGTGCGCTCCGAGCGGCCCCATTTTGTCGTACATACCCTCGGCCAGGCGCCCCGGATCCCCTTCCACGCGGTAAAGTGGCTCCGGGTGAGGCACCACGCGCACCTGCCACGGTCCTTCCGCAGGCCAACTCAAAATGGGTTTTGATTTTTCTATTCTTTCAGGTTCAAACGGACACTCAGCCAGTGATTCGCCGCCGACTTCCCGCTGGCCTAGTATGATCCAACTTTGTGTGATGGGGTCTTTTCGGAGTTCCATTCAGGTTTCTTCAGCAGATCTCAGGTTTGCTGCGCTGCACTCAGCAAAAATCGCGTGCAGCGTCCAGGAAGATCGACCTCCAACGCTTGCACCAAGCGCTCACGCATGCGCGTAGTTTGTTTCCCCCCTCCACAATTGTCAAGCGCAGCGAAACGGAAGCTTTGGTAATTGAATCGCGCGCTCCTGGAGAGCTAGTATTCCAGACATGCGTTGGAGACGGGTATCGCTAATTCTTTCCGCCGCTTATGTCTCGGCATTCATTCTAGCGTATTGCGTTCCAACCTTCATTCACAGGCGAGAGTTTGATCAAGCTTTTTCTGCATGGTACAAGAATCCAGCGCCAGAAAACGCCTCCGCTTTTCGCGCCGAACAGCATAAGAATGAGATAATTCATCTCGAAGATTCGGCAATAGGAGCTTTGCTGCTGCTTACAGTTTCTTTCGGAATCTACGAGGGCTTGCGGATTGGGAAGCACTACCTCTCAGGCAAGGGACGGACACAAACTTCGCGATGACTTCTCCGCTCTTCTCGCGTGCTATCCTTTCGCCCCGAATGGAAGCCGACATCCAGTTTATGCGCGTGGCCGTTGAGGAAGCTCGCGCCGGGGCCGCTGCGGGCGAAGTCCCCATTGGTGCCCTAGTGGTCCACGACGGCAGAATCCTCGCCCGCTCTGCCAACCGCACGATACGCGACTGCGACCCTACCGCCCACGCCGAAATCATCGTGATCCGCGAAGCTGCTCGTCTCCTCAATAACTACCGCATGGCCGGCACAACTCTCTACGTCACTCTTGAGCCCTGTAGCATGTGCGCGGGGGCGATTATCCAAGCCCGCATACCTCGCCTCGTCTACGGCGCGGACGATCCGAAGAGCGGAGCCGTCCGTTCGTGCTTTGAAATTCTCACGAACGCCACTCTCAATCACCAGGTGGAAGCCATTCCGGGCGTTCTCGCAGCCGAGTGCGCTTCCATCCTTCAAACCTTCTTCGCTGCCCGCCGCTAAATCCTCACTAAGCAATACTGGATTGCCGGAAGACAGAACCCTTGCTACGATTGGTCTTGCCACAACATCGGAGAGGTGACTGAGCGGTTGAAAGTACTCGCCTCGAAAGCGAGCGTACGGGGAACCGTACCGTGGGTTCGAATCCCACCCTCTCCGCCAT
>JABCYZ010000026.1 GCA_013289955.1 Acidobacteriota bacterium | reverse complement strand
AGAAAAAGCAAATCACTTCTGAATGCGAAAATAGGACACGCTTTCTCTACTGCCTCAGCTTGCGGAGAAAAGGCCACCCATCAGGAGGAATTCAAGCTCCCTGGTACCTAGCTTCCGAGATAGCTGTCTAAACGGATGAATAGCTTGTTTCTCGCCGGCCGGTTGGACAAGACTGGGAGCGCCAAGTAGCGCTTGATTCGAACCCCCTTGAAGACTCTGCGAGGTGCTCGATGACAGCTCGTCCTATTTCTGTCTCTCTGGCCCTGCTGCTTTTCACGACGGGCCTTGGGCATGCGCAAGACCTGGCCGAGAATGCGTTTCGCATTCCGGCCCAGCATGCGGGCAAGAAAGGGCTCGAAGCGGTGATGGTGCGGCCGACGGAGGGAGGGCCGCATCCGCTGGCATTGCTCACTCACGGTACTCCGCGCGAGGCCAGCGAGCGCGCGGGAATGTCGCCCTGGCAAATGCTGCCACAGGCGCGGGAGTTTGCGCGCCGCGGATGGACGACCGTCATCGTGCTGAGGCGCGGCTACGGTGATTCGGGCGGCGGCTATCGCGAAGACGCCAGAGCGTGTTCAAGACGCGCAGACTACTACGATGCGGGCAAGGAATCCGCGAAGGACTTGCGCGAATCCATTGCTTATCTTTCGAAACTTCCGGAAGTCGACGCCTCGCGAATCATCAGCGTTGGAATTTCTACCGGCGGATTCGCCACCGTTGCGCTGACAGCGGAACCGCCGCCAGGACTTGTTGCGGCGATCAGCTTTGCTGGCGGCCGCGGGGCGACGAGGCCGGACGAAGTCTGCAACCCCGGTGAACTCATACGCGCCTTCCACGAGTTTGGAGAGAAATCGCGGATCCCCATGCTGTGGGTCTATTCCGAGAACGATCATTTTTTCGGTCCGCAGATCGCGAATAGTTTTTTTGAAACTTTCCGGAACGCAGGTGGGAAGGCGACGTTTATCCGCGCGGCACCCTATCACCGCGACGGGCATGGGCTATTTTCGATGGGGGGCATTTCCATTTGGGCGTCGATGGTGGACGACTTCCTGGAAAGCCAGAAACTTACGCTGAGGAAGACCCTACTTTCGCTGCCGGAGCCGCCCGATGTGGCACCGCCCGCACAACTGAAGGCCGGCGGACAGGAGGAATTTCGTGCTTTTCTGACGCTGCCGCCTTATAAGGCGCTCGCAGTTTCGCCCGAGGGCCATCTCGGGTACGCCTTCGGCCGCCGCTCCAAAAAAGACGCGGAGAAATTGGCCAAGGAACGATGCGAGGAGAACAGCGCCAGGAGCGGCACTTGCACCCTCGTTTCGGTCGAAATTTCGTCTGCCGGAAGGCATTCTGGCAGCAACTAAACGGGCGCAACCGCCTATCTCGAGATGCGCTGGTATTTTTTCGGTTGCGCTTTCGGCGTCTTTCGGCCACTTCACGATGGCCGCGGTTTCGCCCTGGTGGATTTCCGCTTTGCCGATTCAGAACCTGCGGTTCAGGCCGAAACCAAGGCGCGCTTGCCGATCGTTCCGACGAACTGGTTCAAGCGTTGACGCGGCCTTGCTAAGCTTTTTGTTTTCTTACTGTTGACAGAGGAACTCCACATTCGGCGGACCGGGAAGCAGGCCTGCTGCCGTGCCGCGCTCGATGAGTTCGCGGACTGCATGTTTGCCGCGATCGCCGTAACCGAGTGTCCAGCGGTTGACGTACATGCCCACAAATTTGTCGGCAATTTCTGTTTCCATGTCGCGCGCAAACTGCATGGCGTAGTTGAGAGCTTCCTCGCGATGTTCGAGGCCGTATTCGACGCTATCTTTAATGGTTTTAGCAATTTGCAAGCCCAGGGCGGGACCAAGCGCGCGGCGAACGGCGTTGCCGCCAAGAGGCAGCGGAAGCCCGGTCTGCTCATGCCACCAAACGCCGAGGTCCACGACCCGGTGCATGCCTAACTGGGGGAAGAGGAGCTGCCCTTCGTGGATCAGGAGGCCTGCTTCGACGACCTCGTTCTTGACGGCGTCGAGGATTTTGTCAAAGGCCATGACCACCGGCTCAAAATTTGGTTCAAAGAGCTTCAGCGTGAGATAGGCCGTTGTCTTCAGTCCTGGCACGCCGATGCGTTTGCCAGCCAAATCCTCTTTTTTCATGGGCTTAGACGCGACAACGATGGGGCCATAATTGTCACCAAAGCTGGCGCCACAATCGAGCAGGACGTATTTATCCCGCAGAGTGGGGTAGGCCGCAAAGCTAAGAGCGGTGACGTCGTAGGTTTCGGTAAGGGCCGCGTCGTTCAAGGTCTGGATGTCGGAAAGAACGTGGGTGTACTTGTAACCTGGCGTTGCGAGCTTGTGCGTAGCCAGCGCGTAAAACATGAAGGCATCGTCGGAATCGGGGGAGTGCGCGAGTTTGATTTCAACGGTTTCTTTTTCCGTTTTTGAAGCTGTTTGTGTACCGGACATGGGCTTATCCAGTTCCTTTTTGACTGCATGGCTCCGAGGAAGCCGGTTCTAGAATCGCGCGTGCCGTTTGTTTTCTCCAGAGAGAGAGTCTTCCCCTCGGGAAAGCTCAGAAGAGGAACGGCAAGGAGAGAACGTAAGCGACGCTGGGACTTGCGTGGCGCGTAGCCAAGCTTATTTCCGCACCGCAAAGCCTAGCACAACCTGGGTTCACCGACAAACGTTACTGCCGGCTCGAATTCCAGGCCATCACTCATGCCGGAGAGCGATGACGGGATCCGGCGACGGCGAGGGTCATGCCTTGTCAGAGGATCATGGCGCGAACCCGGGTGGCAGAAGCTCCGAGAGCCATGCGGATGCCGATCTCGTGGGTGCTGAGGGAGACGGAGTAGGAGATCGTGGCATAGAGGACGATGGCGGCGAGTAAGAGAGCCAGAGTGGCAAACGAGGAGAACAGAGGGGTGAGGAAGCGGTCCTGCCACCGGACGCGGGCGACGTGCTCCATGCTACGATAAATACAGTCGTCGCTTTACTTTTCCTGGGACATCTGTCGGATAGAACTGGCAACACGCGCCGCAAGGAAAGTCTTCGTGGAACCTCGGAAGTTTACCCCTGCGGAATTGTCTGGATTGATTGGCGAAGCCGTTCTGTGGATGCAGCAGCAGCGTGATCACTACCACCCTCTCAGCGACCCCCTGCCTGAGACCGTCAAAGGCAACCTGAGCCCCTTCTTTCCGAGCGACATCCTGGAGCGATTGAGGATACAGGATCTATCCAAGACTGGCCGCGTGATTCCCTACCCACCTTTTTACGAGCGTGTTCGCGCGGGCGGCGCGCGGGTCGTGCCGGATGCGGCGCACATGACGGCAATACCATTCATCGACGTCGGGATCTTCAACCGACAGCCGACGCCGCGGACGATTTTTCACACGCTCGTCCATGTAACTCAGTTTTCTGTTATGGGCCTCGAGAGAGTGATGGCCGGTTACTTCAAGGCGTTGAACGAATCCGGCCTGTGGATGGTCGTGCCGTATGAAGAACAGGCCTACAATCTGGACGCTCGCTACACCAAAGACCCTGCCAAGTCATTTTCCGTCGAAGCGGAAGTCCGGGAATGGCTACAGAGCGGAAAATTCTGAAGCCGCGCGGCGGGCGACGCTAAAGGGCGGAGACCATGCGGGCGATAGCGTCGTCAAACGTGGATTGGTTGTCGAGATACGGTTGCCAGAAGCGGGTGAGAAGCTGGAGATAGTCCTTCCAACCTCGTTCGTAGAGGCCTTCGCGGATGGCGTAGGGAACATACGTATCTTTGCGGCTCGCGGGAGGGCGATTGGTGTTGGGTTTGACGGCGTCTTCTGTCTGCGGAGGATCCTGCTTGTCCGGTGAGGCGCTGTCAGCAGCAGGCGTCAGCAAGGGCCGGATCACTTCGCCCGTGGTGTAAAAGATAAGCGCGTGCCAGAGGTCGCGGGGAATGGCTTTATCGCGCTGGCGGCATTCGCGGATAATCGCCGATTGAACGGGCTCGGCGATGCCGTGCGACGCTTCGTGAAAAAGTACTTCAAAGGCAGCGTCGCCCTGATTGCGCGGGTCCAAGCTCGAAATAGTGACGCGTAGTGGATCGAGAGTGGTGTAGGCGCCCGCCGGATTTGCATAGGCGCTCACGTCGACGCGGATTTTTGCTTTGGGCCACTTCGTTTGGTAGATGTCCGCCAGCCGCTGCGAAATGCCGACACCCTGTTCTTCGACCAGAGGCGCGACACGGGCGACCCAGCGGCGGTTGCCGCGGTCTTGTTCGGCCCACAGATGAGCGCGATAGACAGGCGCCGCGACTTCCAATACCTGGGTCAACTTGGCAGGCAGGCCGGCGTCGCAGGTTTTCTTTCGCGTTCCGGAAAGTTCGTCGCAGTCCTCAAAATCGCCGAGCTGGTTTTTCAGCAGGATCAGGTCGTTGTTGAAGAGCAGGTCTTTGTTCACGTAGTTTGCGACGTAATACTCGACGGAGCTGTCCCAAGCGAGCCGTTCGGCGGGGGTGAGAGCCGCGGCGGCGTCTTTCATGATTTTCAATTTTATCTGCGGACCCGCGTTGCCCTTTTGAGGGGCCGCAGGCGGAGATGCGCGCAGCCTGGCTTCGTAGTAGAGCATGTGATGCAGATTGATCCAGAATCCGCTGTGGAATTCGAAGACGGGAAGAGGGCCGTAGGCGGAGCCGGACTGCTGTGCCGCCGCGAGCGGAGTCAAAAGGGCCGGTGCCAGGAAGAGAAAGAGTTTTCGGATGGATGCTGGGCGCATTTGGAATCGCACGATAGTAGCGCCAACTCCTCCGCCGCACAAACGCAGGATCCTTTCTTTCCCCTATTTCGCAATACCCGATGTAATATGCCCGCTCCTTTTGCGGACGGGAGAATGGGATGACGAGACTCTGTGCGGTGGCTGGTTTTGCAGCGGTTCTGCTCGTGCCCGGCGGATTGTTTGCGCAGCAAGCGCAACTTCCGGCCCTCAGACAGGAAGCCACGGCGGAAGTGGACAAGCTTCAGACGCTTACGCAGCAGATGGTGGACGAGATTTTCAGCTTTAGCGAACTGGGCTTTCAGGAATACGAAACATCGCGCTACGTCACCGGAATCCTCGAGAAAAATGGATTTCACGTGGAGCACGGCATTGCGGGCGTGCCCACGGCATGGGTGGCAACCTACGGGAGCGGCAAACCGGTGATCGCTTTTATCACCGACATCGACTGCATTCCTCGTGCGTCGCAGAAACCCGGAGTCGCGTATCACGACCCAATCGTCGAAGGCGCGCCGGGACATGGCGAAGGACATAACTCCGGAATGGCGGTGAATGTTACTGCGGCGCTGGTCTTGAAAAAACTCATGGACGAACACCACATCCCAGGAACGATCAAGCTTGTTCCCGGGGTTGCGGAAGAATTGTTGGGGACCAAGGCGTTTTATGTGCGGGCAGGATTGTTCAAGGATGTGGATATCGTTCTAGGCGCGCACGTGGAGTCGGAATTTTCGACGTCCTACGGCACGGGGAATGGGGAGTGGAGCGGGCTCGTCTCCGTCGAGTATTTTTTCCATGGCAAAGCGGCGCATGCGGCTGCGGCACCGTGGGAAGGGCGCAGCGCGCTGGATGCCGTGGAGCTGATGGATACCGGCTGGGATTTTCGGCGCGAGCACCTGCGTCCCGCGCAGCGTTCGCACCGGGTGATCATCAATGGCGGAGATCAGCCCAATGTCGTGCCCTCGGAAGCTGCCGTTTGGTACTACTTCCGCGAGTTGGACTATCCGCACATCAAGGATCTCTACGACCTGGGAAACTTGATCGCAGACTCGGCGGCGAAGATGACTGGCACAACCGTTGATCACAAGCTGGTGGGGTCGGCGTGGCCGCCATACTTGAACAAGGTTATCGCGGAAACGCAGCAGAAAAACATCGAGGCCGTTGGGATGCCGAAGTGGAGCGATGCCGATCAGACGCTGGCGAAGGCCCTTCAAAAGGAGATCGGCGCAAAGGTGGAAGGTCTCAAGGAGAAAATTGAGCCGCTTGCGGAGCCAGTGAAAAAACCGGCCGGCGGAGGATCCGATGACATCGGCGATATTTCCTGGAATGTGCCGATGGTGTACCTAATGTACCCGGCGAACATTCCGAATCTGCCGGGGCATAGCTGGGCAAACGGGGTGGCGATGGCCACGCCCATCGCTCACAAAGGCTCGACGGCGGGAGCGAAGGTGCAGGCCCTAACGGCTCTGGACTTTTTTCTTCAGCCGCAACTCGTGCAGCAGGCCTGGGATTATTTCAGGAATGTTCAGACCAAGGACGTTCGCTACGAAACGTTTCTCGGCCCTCAAGACAAACCTGCCATCGAGATGAACAGAGAAAAAATGGAAAAATTCGCTCCGCAATTGAAGAAGTATTATTACGACCCCGAGCGCTTTAAGACCTACCTCGAACAGCTGGGGATTCCGTATCCAACGGTCAGAACCAAGCCGTAGTGTGTAACGCACGAGGGCGCCAGGCATCAGTGCTCGGGCAGCCGTGCATCAGACGCGCTGCCGACTGCCCCCTGGCGGTCCGCGGCGCGTAGAGTTCCTCCCGCATCGCGGAAAAAGGAACGGTGCCCCGTGCGGCCGTAATTCAGTGGCGTTGCGGCAAGCTCATACTTCGCGGGCGCGCCCAGGCCGCTGGCGCCGACAATCACATAGCGGAAGGAATAGCCATTTTTCATTCCCGCAGCGAGCTCGGAATCCAGGAGTTGAGCCGCATCCGCGCTCGCTGGACCATGCAGGGGAGGTCCCAGACTCGAGAGAGTTGCGGGCAATCTGGTGTACTTGCGGCGAAAAGCTTCGACGGCTTCGGCGATGTCCTTGAGCGATTCGATGGCGGCTAGCTCATTTTTGTCGGCTTCCGCGGAATCCCATTCCAATTCCAAGGAGGGCAAATCGAGAAGAACAACGCCGAGAGAGAGAATCTTCCACTCGCCATTTTCGCGCACGAGGCCCATGTTGACCTGGATGGCGCTGGCGTCGGTCGTATCGGTCGCGTCGCGCAGCTCGACGGGCATGAATGCCACATTGTCGCGGGTGTCGGCGCCGCCGATCTGGATCTCAGCCGCGCCGGCGGGAGTGTCGCAACGCACGATGGGCCGGCCAGAGGGATTGGCGGTGACCGAGGGCTTGCCGGCTTCGTTGAGAAGCACGAATCGCTTCATGAAGGCGACACGCGCCGCCGGCGCCATGCGGTTAAACGCTTCCTTGTTGCGCGCGGTGAGGAAACGGGCAAAGTCATCCTGGCTCTCGGAACAGGCGGCCGTTAAAACGTCGCGCAGCGCAGCGGACGGACCATTCGGCGAGGTTGCCTGCGCCAGGGGAGGGGGGCTGGACTCCTGTGCGGAGGCGCCAGCCATAGAGAATAGGAACAGCACGGCCAGAACAGTCAGAACAGCGGCCGGGGAAATTTGCGCTTTTTTGTGAAAAGTCACGTCAGGCCTTTGCCGCGCTCAGAATAGCGGACAAGTTTTCGGTAAAGGCCGAGCGCGGCATTACTTCGTTGCACCCCGCCGCTTGCGCTTGCGCCGCCAGATCACGCTGCACGTGAGAGAGAAAGCCTATGACTCTCAGATCCTTTTGCGCCGCGCGCACACGCTCGATGGCCGCGAGCGGCTGGCTGCGCGCATTCAAGTCCACGATGACCAGGCTTGGCGCCGGTTCCAGAAGGGCGAGAAGCGCATCGCCGTTGGTAGCCACCTTCAGTTCCAAACCAAGGTGTTTGGCCGTCTCTAGGACCTTCATTTGAAAAAACAGGTCATCCATCAATGCCACGATTCTTCCCATGCCGCCTTCTCCTCGATCCCTGTTACTCATTATGCGCCAGTTCAACTATTCGCGGCCTTTTCGAGTAAGATGCAGTAATCGCTTGGGAGGTCCCCCCATGCAGCAAGGCGTAGCCAGAACTACCGAGCCGGCCAGCACGCTATCCATCCAACCTGCCCTTTTGCTCCTTGAAAAGACGCCGATTCTTCTCGAAACGATGCTTCGCGATTTGCCGGAAGAACTGTTGCGGTGGAAGCCATCGGCGGAGCGCTGGTCGATCGCGGAAGTGCTCAGTCATCTTGCGGATATCGAAGAGGTGTATGCCGACAGGACGCGCCGCATCGTCACCGAGGAGACTCCGGCGCTTCCCAAGTTTGACGCGACGGGCACGATCGTGATCGGCGACTACGCCCGCGGGTCGGCGAACGAGATTCTGGCGTATTTCATCAGGACGCGGCGCTCAACGGTGATTCTGTTGAGGAGCATTCCACCGGACTCGAGCGAGCGCGATGCGATCCATTCCGAACTCGGCACCATCACCCTGCATGAAATGCTCAGCGAGTGGGCTTCGCACGATCTGGGACATCTGCGGCAGATCGCGGAGCTTTACCGGGCGCGCGCGTTTCACCCGTATGCCGGCCCGTTCCAGAAATATTCCCATCCGAAACCGTGAAGGAGCATCCGGAGGACGCGCGCCTGGCCGCCGCCGGCCCGAACGTGGTGACTTTCTATACGCGGCCGGGCTGCCATCTCTGCGAGGAAGCTAAAACGGCCATTGCGCCACTGCTGCGCGAGTTCGCCGCTGTGGTGCGCGAAGTAGACATCGAAAAGGACGCGGTTCTCGAAGAACGCTACGGCCTGGACATTCCCGTGATTTTCATCGGCGCGCGCAAAGCCGCCAAGCATAGCGTGGACGTGGAGCAGTTCCGGCGACAGCTTCAGGAAAGCAAATCGAAGTGAGAGAGATCAGGGCAGAAAACTGCTCGTCTAATGTCCGCTGCCAGGCTCGTGTGCGCCGACCGTTTTGTCCGGCACGTCGCCATCGCGGCCTTTGACGCGGTCATAGACGCTGATCTGGCTCACCGAACCGAGTGCTTCGTTGTAAAAAGTGGGGACGCCCAGCGCGGTCCGCAGCTCTTCGTTGAACTTTCGCAAATTTTCCAGATGCGTGGCCAGGGCAGGCAGCTTCAGGCCATCATCGGTCAGCAGAAATTTCTGGTAGCCGGCGTCCCAAAGGCGCGTGAAGCGGCCCTTCAACATGATTGTGGGCACAACCGTCATTTGGTAAAGGTCGTCCGTACCTTTGCGAAATTCCGCGCCGCTGCCGTATTTTTCCACGCGGACGACGCCACGCGTGCTGCCAACGGCAAAGCCGAGCGCCGCCAGGCTTTCGATTTGCTTTGGTGTGAACTTCTCTTCGACATTCCACATAGTGCTCATAGCCTAGTAAATGCGGAGAGTTCTGTAAAGCGGACGGCCGTTAACAATTTTGGGGAAACGAATTCTTGGTAGTCGTTCGAGGCGGCGACCCCGAGGTGGATGTCACGGTTTGGCGGGCGACCAGGACCGCTCCCACGTGCGCCAAAGGGTGACGTCGCCGAGGCCCAGCTGGTTCCACCAGGCGTCCAGCATGTTTTGATCGAGACGCAATATGCCCTCGCGGGTGACTTCCGGGGGAGGCGGAACAAGCGCGGCCAGCCGGTCGTATACGGAAGCGCGTTCCGATTCGCCGACGCGAGCGAGCAGATGCCAAACGGTAAGCGAGTCGCGCGGCCGCGATTCGGCGAGGATTTTGCGGAGTTCGGCGCTCCGTTCTTCCGGAGCGCTCGAGGCAAAATCAAACTTGGACAGGGCCTCGCGAAACGATGCGGAAGCGTCGTCAAAGTACGGTGTGCCAGGGCCAACCTTGGGACGTGTTGCGCAAACCGCGCCGGCAGGGATGAACGCCTCATGTCCATCGAGCTTAAACCCAACCCAACCGAGTCTCGTTCGGAGAATGCCGGCTCCGGAATCGTCCACTTGCAGCGTGTAGGAACAGCCCAAGTCGACGGCGGTGGCGGAAGGGGTATCCACGGTGAACACACCCGGCAACGCCCAGATGTAGGCGTGGATCGTACCGCGGTCGAGAGCGAGCCGATTGTGTCCGTTGCCCCCGGCGGTCAAACGCAAGCGCGTGTTCGGCTCCACGTTGACCGTGCCAATATCGGCGATGGAAATGTTGGCCTTCGAACGGGCGTCGGTGACAAGTGTCTGGCCGACGCCAAGTTTGGCGGCGACGGCGATTTCTAGGAAGGCATTTGATTCCACTCGTGGTGCGCCCGCGAGGCTCTCGACATCCCATCCCGGCCCGGAAGCCGTTTCCGGCTTCTGGCTCCACCGGAGAATCCCGAATGCGGCCATAAACAGGATAGTTGCCGTCGCGGCGGCCAGGCCGAAGGACCAACGCAAAGGCACAAATCGCTGCCAAAATCGCGGTTGCTGGGTTGCAGCGATTTCCGGAAATTCCGGCGCCTCGCCTTCCTGGCGAAATTTGGCGAGAGTGTTTTCCAGTTTTTGAATCTCTGGGTCGGGTTCGCCAGAACCGTCCCAGAGGTAATCGTCATTCATGGCTCATTCCCTTTGCGCAGGAAATTCATTGGCTGCGGCGCTGAATGGTTGGCGCTCGAGGAATCCGGCTGACTCGTGGCGCCGAGCGATGCCTGGCTTAGCTTCTCGCGTAGCTGCTGCATGCCCCGGTGCAGGTTGACACGAACAGAACCGGGAGTAAGGCCGGTGCGCGCCGCAATCTCCGGCCCCGTCATGCCCTCCACCAGACGGAGGATCAGCGGTTCGCGGTACGTTTCCGGGAGGCTGCGAACGAATGCCAGGATCATCGCCGCCTCCCGATCGGAAGAGGTGTTCCGGGCCGGTAATTCGGCCTCATCTTCGGGAAGGCTATCCGTCACCGCGGCAACCGCTCGGGTCTGCCGGTAGTAGTCATTGGCACGGTTACGCGCGATGGCTGCCAGCCACGGCCCGAACCGTGCGACATCGCGAAGGCCAGAGAGCCGCGGCATGGCGCGAAGAAAAACGTCTTGAACGAGATCGTCCACGTCGTTTGCGGGGACTCTCGCCAGCAGAATGCCGTGAACCATGCGCGCATAGCGCGCGTACAACCCGCCAAAGGCGGCGCGGTCGCCTCCGCGTGCAGCCAACACCAGCGTTGAGTCGCCGGCGCTATCGGGGGCAGGCGTGGTGGTCACCGCTCGACAGTCCCTGATTGTGAGGCGCGAGTCAACAGTCGTTCCGGCCTGTGATATGCCGACTCCTGAAGTCATCCCGTTGTGCAAGACGAGTGACACTGGAGGAGTGTTAACAGGAGGCAGGCACCGCATCTCCCGGGCTCCTGCATACCATTCTCTAGTGTTACTGGGGTGATTCACTCTAACTACCGCTAAAATCAGGCTATACCATCAAACTGGCGCGCCGCATCCAAGTCGGAGTAAACTGGTCGCATATCTTGGAGATTGCCGGACGATTTGTCAGCATGACCGCCTTTAACCCCATCACTGCCCGGGAAGACGCGTCCTCGGTCGGGCTCAGAAAGACTCGCAGGGCGGGCCAGTCCGTGCTTGAGCTGATTGGCAACACGCCCCTTTTGCGTCTTTCGAGAATCGGCAGCGCATTTCCCAACGTGGAGTTCTTTGCAAAGGCAGAGTGGTTCAATCCCGGTGGCTCGGTCAAGGATCGCCCGGCGCTGCACATGATCCAGGCGGGTTTGGCGAGCGGTCGTCTCTGCTCCGGCAAAACCATCATCGATGCCACCAGCGGCAATACGGGGATTGCCTACGCCATGATCGGCGCGGCGCTCGGCTATCGTGTGAAGCTCTGCTTGCCGGACAGCGCTTCCCACGAGCGCAAACGCATCCTTGGTGCTCTTGGAGCCGAGCTCGTCATTACTTCGGGCGACGAGGGTACGGACGGCGCTATCCGGCGAGTCCACGAGATTGTTGCGGCGGAGCCGGACGAATACTTTTACCCGGATCAATACAGCAATCCGGCCAATTGGCAGGCGCACTATGGCACCACCGCGAACGAGATTTGGGAGCAGACCGGCGGGAGCATTACTCATTTCGTGGCGGCACTGGGAACCAGCGGCACATTTGTCGGCGCTTCGCGCCGATTGAAAGAGCTTAATCCATCGATTCGTTGCATAAGCCTTCAGCCTGATGCGGCCTTTCACGGACTGGAAGGCTGGAAGCACATGCAAACCGCGCTGCGGCCGGCGATTTATGATGACACGATCGCGGACGCGAATCTCGAAGTCGGCACGGAAGAATCCTATCGCATGGTAAAACGTATCGCGCGGGAGGAGGGCTTGCTCGTCAGTCCCAGCGCCGCGGCCGCTCTGCTCGGATGTTTTCATGCGGCAAAACGTGTTGGACCGCACGAGCGCGCGGTCATGGTCACCGTCTTTGCGGATTCCGCGTCAAAGTACCTGACCGAACGTTTTTGGGAGGAAGAGTGAGCGGGCGATGAACGAGGTGTTGGAGGTCGGGATCAGCGCGAAGCTTGCGGAAAGAATCCGCCAGCACGGCGTTGAAACGTACCCCTATGAATGCTGCGGAGCGCTTCTGGGGCGGGACAATGATCTCCCCGAGGAAAGCGGCTCTGAAACGAGGGACGCCATGTTTTCGCGCCGCGTCCGTTCCCTTTTTCCACTCGTAAACAGGCGCGACGATTCGCCGCGCAATCGCTTTTCGGTTACTCCGGACGACGTGCTGGAAGCTGAAAAGGCCGCGCGAGCCGAAGGCCTGGAAGTCATCGGGTGGTATCATTCGCATCCTGACCATCCTGCACGACCGAGCGACTACGACCGCGATCACGCCTGGCCGTGGTACAGCTACATTATTGTCAGCGTGCACGCCGGCGTGCCGCAGGACATGACTTCCTGGCGATTGAAAGACGACCGGTCCGGATACTTAGAAGAAAAGATTTCGCCGGCGGAAGTAAGCGCCAGAAACTAGAGCGGGTCTGAAAAAAGGGGAGAGTTCGAGATGTCTGTCAAAGTGATGATTCCGACGCCATTGCGAATTTATGCGGGCAAACGCGATTCCGCGGAGTTCAGCGCCGCGACGGTTGGCGAAGCGCTCGGCGGGCTGACCACCCAATTCGCCGAGTTGCGCAAGCACCTTTATACGGAAGACGGGAAGCTGCGCGCGTTTGTGAACGTTTATCTGAATGACGAGGATATCCGCTATCTGGCGAAGGAAAACACACCTACAAAGGACGGGGACACGATCAGCATCATCCCGTCCATCGCCGGCGGTTCTTCGGAAAAACGGTAACTGACTCTTATTCGACAGGGAGCTTTTAGAATGGCCACGACATTACAGCCGCAAACCGGTGCGAAGCCGGCTACGAGCCTGACTAACGAAGAAGTTCTTCGCTATAGCCGTCACCTGATCATGCCCGAAGTAGGCATGGAGGGGCAGCTGAAACTCAAGAACGCAAAGGTCTTGCTGATTGGCACTGGAGGGCTTGGCGCTCCGCTGGGCCTTTATCTGGCTGCTGCCGGCGTGGGGCGACTCGGACTCGTTGATTTCGATGTAGTGGATTTCACGAATCTTCAGCGGCAAGTCACTTTCGGCACGAGCGATGTCGGCAAGTTCAAGAGCGAAGCGGCGCGCGAACGGCTGTCTAACCTCAATCCCAATATTCAGATTGATGCCTTCGAAACAAAGCTCACCAGCGACAATGCGCTTGAGCTCTTTAGGGATTTTGACATCATCGTCGATGGCACGGACAATTTTCCGACGCGCTATCTGGTCAACGATGCCTCCATCCTTCTCGGCAAGCCGAACGTGTACGGCTCGATCTTTCGTTTTGAAGGGCAAGCCACGGTATTTGGAATGCCTGAAGGACCCTGCTACCGCTGCTTATATCCCGAACCACCGCCCCCGGGTCTCGTGCCGTCGTGCGCCGAAGGCGGCGTCCTGGGCGTGCTACCCGGAATCGTTGGCTCCATCCAGGCGATGGAAACGATTAAGTTGATCTTGGGCTCGGGCGATAGCCTTGCAGGGCGCTTGCTGCTCTTCGATGCGCTAGGCATGAAGTTCCGCGAACTCAAGCTGCGCAAAAATCCCAACTGCCCCATGTGCGGCGAGCATCGCACCATCAACAAGCTCATCGACTACTACGAATTCTGCGGCGTGCGGGGTGAAGAGGCCCCCGGCCCCGACGTGCAGGTCCCGGAAATCACTCCGCGTGAACTGAAATCGCGGCTCGACCGCGGGGACGATCTCTTCATTCTGGACGTGCGCGAGCCGCACGAATTTCAGATTTGCAATCTGAAGGGTCACTTGATCCCGCTCGGCGAATTGCCTCGCCGCGTTCACGAACTGGATTCATCGCGCGAAATCGTCGCGCATTGCCGCAGCGGAAAGCGGTCAGCAGAAGCCGTGGACTTCCTGCGTAAGGCAGGCTTCCGCAAGATCCTCAACCTAAAAGGCGGAATCCTCGCGTGGTCGGATGAGGTGGATCCTAGCGTGCCCAAGTATTAGGCAGGGAGGGTATTGCGTCGCTTCCTTGAGTTCCCCGCGAACTCTGCGTAGTCTAGAGAGCGCGTTCGGCAAGGGTCGCTAAGCCGCCGAACGCGCTCTCACCATTTCGGAGGCCAGAATGGCAGCTGCCAAGATTACTATCAACAGCAACGGATCGATTCGGGTGGAAGGGGACTTCGAAATTGTCGATCCCGCCGGCCAGGCCTTTGGGCTGGCTGGGCGCACCGCCATCGGACTATGCCGCTGCGGACATTCCGCCAATAAGCCCTTCTGTGATGGCTCGCACAAGACCTCCGGCTTTAGTGACCCCGTCGTAGCCCGCGAGCTTCCTCCCCCCAAACCCAAACTGTAGTCCGAAAACACCGACCTAAGCGAGACATCTGGCCCCGTGAGACTGTCTCACCCTGAGACAGTCACCGTTTTCCGTCTGATACTGTACCAAATATCGGTAACTCTAAGGGAACAAAGATGATAGATTCCTTAAGTCCGCTTTTCTCGATGCCCAGCAGTGTCTCGCCGGAACACTTCCCAGCCATCCTTCCCAAAGCGCTCCAATAAGTTGCTTAAAATCAGCGGCTTAGAGACTGATATTTCCCTTCCGGAAAGGGCACAAACTTGCATTCTCACGGGGTTGTAGTTGTTTCTTCGGTATTTGGGGGGTTTCGTGGGTGGTTGGGGCCAAATCGTCGGGTTTCTTCGGAAGGAGCGGTCTCGCGTCCTGATCGCTACGACCGTTGGCCTTGCCCTGTTGTTTTTTGGCGCCATCTTCTACCTGCGCCAAGCTGCTGTCTCCGGCTCCCCCGAGACATACCTGTATCTTGAGGTTGGCGGCACCTTGCTGAGCTTTTGCTACGCGGCAAACGCGCTGGTCCGGTTCCGCGGCACTCATGATCGTACCGCACTCATTTTGGCCTTCGGATTTGTGCTCTCGGGAATCATCGAGACGGTCGGCTATTTCGGCTTGAACGATGTGCTCCAGGCTGGTCCGGCTGCTCTGACCAGAATTCCGATGGGCTGGATGGTGGGCCGCACGATACTCGCCGTTTTCCTGCTTTCTGCGATTGCGGTAGAACGCTATATACCGACGGCGCGACAACCCAGCAAGGAAACGGCGGGTGCTTTGCTGGTCGTTGCTATCGCTACGTATCTTACGAGCGCTGCTTTCCTGGCTGCGCCCTCGGCGCCGCTCGCGCACGCGGCTAGCTTTGTCTCTCGTCCGTGGGATCTGCTTCCCGGCGTGCTGTTCTTGTTCGCCGCCATCTGTTTCGGGCAGCGTCTCCGAAACAACAAAAACGAGAAGGCGGCCGCCAGTTTGTACGACTATTCGCTTTTTGCAGTGGCATCGCTCAACGTGGTTTGCCACTTCTCGGCGGCATTTTCCCGGCACCTCTTTGATGGCCCTTTCTTCCTCGCCGAGTTGAGCAAAACTGCCAGCTACGTCGTCATGCTTTCCGGCGCCCTGCTGGATCAAGCGCGCCTCTTTGACCAAGTTCGCTCGATGGCCGTCAGCGACCCGCTTACCGGCCTTGCCAACTATCGCCGCCTCATCAGCGTGCTGGAAGCGGAACTCGATCGCTCGCGCCGCACACAGCGCCCTTTCAGCGTGGTACTTCTCGACATGGATGGCCTCAAAACGATCAACGATCACTACGGCCATCTCACGGGAAGCCGCGCCATTGTTCGTCTCTCGAAGATTCTTCGCAGCCATTCCCGCGCCATCGATACCGCCGCGCGTTATGGTGGTGACGAATTTGCACTGGTGCTTCCAGAGGCGGGCACGGACATCGCGGCGCGCGTCGTTTCCAGAATTCGCGAGCGCCTCGCTGCCGAAGCCGAGCCGCCTGCGTTGTCCGTGAGCGCGGGGGTTGCGGCATGTCCGGAAGACGGCGATACGCCGGAAAAGCTTCTGGGGGCTGCCGACCGCGCGCTCTATGGCATGAAGCATCGCAGCAGCAGCAATGTAAAAAATCTCACGCGGATTGCCGCGTGCCTATGAGGATGAATGCCAGTCAAATCCAACAGGCACGCTTTTCCCTTCAATCGCGTCGAGCGCCGGATTCCCATGGAGATTCCCGTCTTGCTCGACGGCCATCGCCAGTTGCCTGGCACGGAATCGACTTTTACGGAAAATGTGAGTGCGCGCGGCGCGCGGGTGGTGAGCACCCGCCGCTGGCAACAGGGCGAACGGCTGACGTTTGCATCGCGCACCGGAGAGTTTCGCTCCTCGGCCCGGGTAGCTTACTGCCACCCACTGCAAGGCGACGGCTTTGCGGTTGGCGTGGAGTTTCTCGAGCCGAAAGGGCGATGGGTTGTTTAATCCCCAAGATAGCTTGACGTAAATCGGCGAGCGGATAGGAGGAAACGTCTGGAACAAGAGAAGTCAGAAAACTTGCGCAAAAATTAAAAAAGCGTGAAGCGCCGTGCGGAAGGAGAAGGAGCCGCCCGGCGCTTCACCTTTTTTGTGAGCGCTTCATGCGTGCGATCAGCTCTCGGGTCTTCGCGCAGAATTTCCTCCCCGCCCGGGCTGGTGCTTCCTTTCTGTCCTTGAGAAAAAGGCGGTTACACTCTTGCTCTCCGGCTCAAGACGTCCTCATACACGCGGATCGTATTCGCCACCATGCGGTCCGCAGAAAACCTCTCGATGACCTCTTCTCTCGCGGCCTGGCCCAATCTAGTCTGAAGCTCGGGAGTGTCCATCAGCAACAGCATCGCCTCCGCAAATTCCTGGGCGTTTGGATCAACGACCAGCGCGGTGCGCCCGTGGTCCACGACTTCGCCGAGCGCGCCGCGTCGAGTCGAAATGCAGGGTAGCCCATAAGCCATCCCGACCTGTAGGGCCGTTCCGAGCCCTTCAAACTCCGATGGAAACACAAACGCATCGAGGGCGGCATAAACCCGGGCGACATCATTCACAAATCCGGGGAACAACACGGCTTCGGATTGTTGCAGTTCTTTCGCAAGCATCTCTGACGCCAGGAGACACACGCCGCTGCCGGCAAGGATCACGCGAGCTTCGGGATGCGCGGCCCTCACCCTGGGCAGCGCTTCGATGACGTGACGTTGCCCCTTTTCTGGCACAAACACGCTCACACAACCAAGCAGAAATTCGGCATCCTTTATCCCCCAATGTTTGCGTGCGCTGTTCCGTTGCTCAGGTGTCGGCAATGGCGGGACTTCCACCCCTTCGTTGACGATCGAAATCCTTTCTCGTGAAATACCCGACTCGACCAGGCTTGCAGCCACATCCTGGCTGTTCGCTACGAATCGGTCCAGAGCGCGGTACATCGCCTGCGACACCCGATTTTTCCTCAGCGGAAATCCAATGCGGCGGGACAGCAGCAAGGGAAGCTCCTTGTGAGCCCCTGCCATCCATGCTGCCGCCATGGCATGCGGTTCATTGAGATGGATAAGTTCAAAGTGTCCGTTAGCCAGCAATTCGCGAAGTCTGACCGCTGCCCAGGCGCGCAATCCAAGCCGCGGCACCTGGTGCGCCACGATTCCGGCTTTTGCCGCGCGTTTCGCCAGCGGGGAATCTTGCGCGGCCAGCAATCGGACTTCATGGCCACTCCCGCGCAGGCCCAGCAGCGTCAGCAGAGCCTGGCTCTGTCCGCCACGCCACTCGCGCTCGAGATCGGCGAACAAGATCCTCATTCGCGATTCCGACCGGCCGCTCGCACAAGTTGTCCTAGGTTTTCGTATTTGATGCGCACGGCTCGTGCCGCCATCTGGGCGATCAGCGCGCCACGGTATCCATCCAGGAAACCGCCGCGCAGAAAATAGTTCTGAAACCAGCTCCACGGCGTCGCAAACCACACTGCGGAGCGCCAGGATCGCTCTCCCGCCGCGTACATCTGCTGCGCCGCGAGCGCCGCATATCGTTCGACCTTTTGCTCATGCTCGGCTAACGAGCGCACCGTGTAGTGCAACAGGTCACCAGCGAGCCGTCCCGGCTGGCCCTCAAATCTCAGCGCCTCGTGAATAATTCCGGAAAACTGCGCTTTATTTCGCCGGTAGAGCCGCCGCTGAAAATCAGGATACCAGCCCGAGTGCTTGACCCAGGCCCCCAGATACCACGTTTTGCGCGCCATCTCATACACGCTGGATTGCGGTTCGTGCTTTTTCCAATGGAGCAGCGATGTCTGCAGCGCGCTGCTCAGCTCTTCGTCCGCGTCCATGGAAAACACCCACTCGTTCTGCGCGCATTCTGCCGCGAAGTTTTTCTGTTCCGAGTAGTTCGTCCATCCGCGCTCAAAAAAAGCCGCGCCATGCTCCCGAGCAATCGAGGCAGTTCTGTCCGTGCTTCCGGAGTCCACCACGATGACTTCGTCCGCGATCCCCTCGAGCGACGCCAGGGCACGCGGCAGATCATGTTCTTCATTGAGTGTGATCAGGCAGGCGGAGAGTCGATTCATCGGGGGCGTCGGAAACGCGGAACTGTCGTCGGTATCTTACACTCACGCTGCACCGAGTTCAGGCTGTAATTTAGGGAAAAGTTGGACCACAAAGCGGGTCATTTTTTCTGGAGGCTGACGCGAATCCGGCTCTCACCAATGCGGAATTCCGAGCCGTCCTGCAGCATCGCCGCTCGTACGCGCTCTTCGTCGTAAAACGTGCCATTCGTGGAATCCAGATCCTTCAGGTTGATGAATTTGCCGCGCACTTCCAGCAGGCAGTGATGCCGCGAAATTTCTGGATCATTCAGCGGAATGTCCGCGCCCTTCCGCCCGATCACCACGCGCGGTTTCGCCAGCCTAAAAACCTCGCCGTTCGCAGGCCCGGAGGTGATGGCGAGCACAAATACGCCGTCGGCGGGCAGCTTCAATCCATCGTCTTCCGGCGGAAAGTGCAAATTCGAACTGGAAGCGTCGGCGCGGGCAAAGGAAGGCAGCGGGCTGATCACAACGGTCTGGTCCGGGCGCCGCTTCATCTCCACAACGGTGGTTTTCCCGCATTTCGAGCACCTAAACTGTACCCTTGGATGAACGGTAGAGTCGGCCTCTTTCAGTCTGTGTTCGGCCCCGCAATGGACACACGCAACTTGCATCCCTCTAATTTAACACTCGCGCCGCCAGAGAGTTGCCGTCTCTTACCCTCCATGTTGCAAGGGTAATTTAGAAAGCGGGCGAACCTAGGCCGCCGCGCGACGAGGCCGCTCACCCGCTATTTATGCTAGGATTGAGGATTCCAATCCAAGCCGAGGAGCGTTTGTGGCGGAACATATTTCGCGCAAGGAATTGAAGCAGGACAAGATTCACGATGCGATCGAGCACGGCGCCGAAGCCGTCTTTTCGCACACCACGGTGCTCGCGGCTGCTGTCCTCGCTGTCGTAGTTGTCGCCGTCGGCTATTTCAGCTGGCGGTTTTATAACGACCGTCAAACAGTGCAGGCCACCGCGGCGCTCGACCTCGCTACCAGGGCCTATTCTGCGCGCATCGCTGCCGCACCCGATCCCAACGATCCTGGCGAGGCGTTCTATCCGACCGAACTTGCGCGCGCGGAAGACGCTGTCAAGAAGTTTTCCGCGGTCGCCGAAAAATATCCGAACACGAATCCGGGCAGGCTCGCCGCCTACTATGCGGCGCTTTGTTATGAGGACCTGGAGCGCCACAATCAGGCTCTCGAACAATTGAAGAAGATCAGCTCCGGCAAGGACAAGGAACTCGTGGCCATGGCGCAATATCAAATCGGAGTGATTTACGAGCGCACCGGAAAACCGGCCGAGGCCGCCAAAGCTTTCCGCGACCTGGCGGATCACCCTTCCGTCTTCGTGCCGCGACCTCTCGTTCTTCTCGAGCTTGCCGAGACTTTGCGACAGAGCAATCCTAAAGAGGCTGTGGATGTCTATACGCAGCTTAAGAAAGAATTCCCGAATACAGCAGTCTCAGAAGAAGCGGACCGCGGCCTGGAAACGCTCGCGCCTAAGTCCTGAGCATGGCTACTCTGCGCTGCAAGTTCGAGCGGATCTTCTTGTCCTTCGAAAAAGTTTGAAGACGCTCAAGAATGAAAATGGACGGTAATGTTTCTGTCCTTCGCCGGAGCCGCTCATCGAATCACTTCCCGCTAGCGCGCCATGGGCGATGCGTGTGGAACTCTCACGCGGACGCCGCTTTCCTGAACCCCCGCATCCCTACCGCAGCGAATACGCGCGCGACCGCGACCGCATCATTCACTCGCGAGCTTTTCGGCGCCTCGAAGCCAAGACTCAGGTTTTTACCATCCGCTATTCCGATCACTTTCGTAATCGGCTCACGCATACTCTGGAAGTTTCGCAAATTGCCCGCACCGTTGCCGCGGCTCTCGGCCTTAACACCGAGCTGGCCGAGACTCTCGCTCTTGTTCACGACATAGGCCATCCGCCCTTCGGCCACGCCGGCGAAAAAAAACTGGACGAGCTCATGCGCGCCAGGGGCTCGCGCTTCAATCACAATCTCCAGGCGCTCCGCATCGTGGAACAATTCGAAAGCCCTTATCTCGATTTTCCTGGCTTGAATCTCACCTTCGAGGTCCGCGAAGGCATCATCAAGCACTCACGCGACTACACCACCGCCGAATTCCCGTACCTTGCCGAGTATCTTCTCGACCTTCGCACGCCGCTCGAAGGGCAGCTCATCGATTGGGTAGACGAAATCGCCTACAACACCGCGGACCTCGATGACGCGCGCGAAGCAGGGCTGCTCGATCTCGATGTCTTGGGAAAAGAAGCTCCCCTCTTCGCCGAGGCTTACGCGCAAATAGACGCTGCCTACCCCGCTGGGAGGGAGAAGCTGAAATTCAACGCAGCGCTCCGGCTCGTGCTGGACCGTCTCGCCACCGATCTCATCGATGCCACGCAGCATCGCGTGCTCGCTTCCGGGACCAAAACCGTTGCCGAAATCCGGCGGGCGCCGAGCAGGTTCGCAGGTTTCAGCAAACCTCTCGCCGAGGGCAACGCCGAACTAAAACGTTATCTGTTCAAGCACATTTATAATCATCCGGCCATCACCGAAGACCGCGACCGCTCCGTCCGTTGCCTCGAAGAGCTCTTCCTGTACTACCTCGATTCGCCCGGCTCGATGCCGCCCAGTCATGAGGAATCTGCGGCCACAGAGGCGCGCCACGTCGTCGTTTGCGATTACATCGCCGGAATGACGGATCAATTCTTGCTCAGGAAGCACCAGGAGCATTTCGGCCCGACGGCCTCGATCCTGGGCTAGAATTCCGAATCTTTTTGAATCCCGGAGACGAACCGACCACACGCCATGGAACGCACACACTTTGAAACACTGGTTGCGATGTATGACAGCGCGCCGATAAACAAATGGTTCCAGCCGCGGCTTCGCATAGAAGAAGCGGGACGCGCGGAAATTGAAATGCCCGTGCGCGCGGACTTCCATCATGCCGCCCGCGCGATTCACGGCGCGGTTTATTTCAAAGCGCTCGACGACGCCACCTTTTTCGCCGTGCAGTCTCTCGTCACGGACTTCTTTGTCGTAACCTCCTCGTTCCAGCTTTATTTTCTTCGGCCAGTTTCTGAAGGCCATCTTCTGGCACGAGGCCAGGTCGTCAGCCGTTCGAAGCGGCTGTACATCGCCGAAGGGGTCCTCTTGGACAATCGCGGCAAAGAAGCTGCCCGTGGCAGCGGCACCTTCATGCCAAGTTCCACGCCGCTCGGCCCCGAGTTGGGTTACCGCTAGGCACTGGACACTACGCGCTTCGGGGGCGACAGCATTGCCGCGCGCCAATCTAGGCCATCGGTTGTGATAGCCTTAGCCGTCTTTCCGCAGCAAAAAGGCAAAAATCCATGTCGCTGGGCTCGAACACTTTTCCGGTACTCCGGTGGGCTAGTTTGTGCTGGATGCTCGTCTGGCTTCCCACATATTTCCGCGTGTGGGGCTGGGCAAATCTGCTGCACCTGTGCGACGTCGCCGTGATCCTGAGTTTTATCGGGATTTGGTCGGCGAATCCATTGCTCCTTTCCAGCCAAGCCGTCAACTCTCTGGCCGCCGGTCTATTTTGGATTCTGGACGTTGGCTGGCGGCTTACGACAGGAAGCTTTCTCATCGGCGGAACAGATTACATGTGGGCCGCCCGGTATCCGCTCTGGGTCCGCCTGCTCTCCTCCTTTCACGTCGGGCTGCCTCTCGTCCTTCTCTGGACTCTGCGCAGAGTCGGCTATGACAGGCGCGCCTTGGGACTGGAAGCCGCCATCGTCGCCGGTCTCCTGATCGTTTCCCGCTTCTTGCCGGCGGAGCTAAACATGAACTACGCCTACCGCGACCCGGTCTTCCTCCGCGCCTGGGGACCTGCCCCCGTGCACCTGATGGCTGCCTTCCTTGTCATCGTCGGAATGGTTTACTGGCCTACACATCTTCTGCTGAGCTGGCTGTTCCGCGTGCCCGCCGCAGTTAGATGAAAAGGAAAAGTTTTCGTGAACGGGAGACCATCGCAATGAACCGCATTGGTTTTTGCCGCTTTGTGGATTCTTGAAAATCGAGTGCAGCCCAAGGCCGCGCCGGCCTGTTGTTGGGGCCATACGGTCGAAGGCACAGTTCGCAGCTCAATCAGCGAGCTTCAGTTTTTCCATGTAGGCGCTAAAAGCCGCCTTGATTCTGGCTTGATCAGGGGCTTTCGCTTTGTACTCCATCAATGGCGTGATGAAATCGTCCATGGCTTTGTCGATCTGTTCGAACAGGTCGGGATGTGTTTTCTTGAGAGCGGTGTCGCCGCCATAGTCTTCGCCTTTATCCCACACGCGCTCAAGGCTCCGTGCAAGCTGAGCCGCAGCTGCGTAGTCTCCCTTCTGAAACTCTAGATACGCATGCTGTGCAATGGCTCGATATGCCCCCATCTTGGTGTTATCCACGCCATCCGTTTGCGGGGCTTTCTTTTCCTGCGCCGATGCGGGGGAGACTGCTCCCGTTGCAATGAAGACGGCGAGCAGGCCTAGGAAGAGCGGCCCGGCGGTCTTGAGGAAAGAGTGCGTCAATGTATCCTCCCAAGTGATACTCGAGTTTCCCAGCCTGCCATTTCTGGAGAGCCTATCTTCTCAAGCCCTGACTGAATTTGTGTAGGGGTACAGAGACGAAGCGAAACCGCTGTATACAAAGGAATACGTGCTCAACCGGGGCTTAGGCGCGCAGAACCTTCGTGCTCTCACGGGGGCGCACATGTGCCGGATCGTGATTTGACCACCACGCGCGCCAAGCATTGGCATCGTTGCCGAGCGCCGCGCCCGTGATTACACGAAGGGTGCCATACACCAGCTCCCGCGTGTTTGTTGCCAGCGAATCGTCGTCGGCAAAGTTCAGCAAATGCGGCACAGCCGCCAGCCGCTCTTCCCGTGTGAGCATGCCGGATTGGCCGAGGCTGCTTGCCGCACGCTCGCGCACTCGCGGCGAGCGATCGTGGGCCAGGACCTCCAGTAACGGATCGATCGTGGCGTCGTTGCCCAGCATTGCCAATCCTTCGACAGCCCAGTAGCGCGTGTGCTCGCTCGGATCGCGCGCGTAAGCCAGCAAACTGGCCAGCACCTTCTCAGGTTCAACGCCGCGATTTCCTAGCGAACCGAGCCTCCAGAGCGCCATCCCGCGCGCGGTGGGATCGCGCTGTGACTGCCGGATCAACCGCGCCACGCTTTCCGGCGATTTGCTCAAATTGTTGGCCGCAAGGTCCACGTCTACAGCCGCGGTTCGCACGCGAAGATCGTGCGAATTCAGCGCCGCTAGCACCAAATCAAAAAGCTGGTCGGTATTCTTAAGATGGCCTCGCCAGCCATCCACATTTTCGCGCAACAGGTCCAGAGAGGCAGCGTCGTCATGCATGGCCCGTTCGAGCAAGCGCTCCGCTTGCTGCTGCGGCGGGAGCCGGCTGAAATCCGCATTGGCATTGCTTTTCTCGGCGCTCGTCATCTCGACAGCCGAAACCGGGTGAGAAGGTCTCTGCGCCTGAGTTTCACTATCCCTTGCGGTGGCCGGCAGCGTCCTGCGCGCGGTCTCAAATCCAGCCATGAGCGAGATCCCGCCGATCGCCATGAGCACACCCGCGAAGCGGATTGCGCCACCGAGCCAGCCCGTTCCTATCTCCGGGCGAGACTTGTTGCCCGTACCTTTCTGATTTTGCCGCTCGTTCATTCGCTCGGGCTCCGCCATCTGCGGGCGCACGAAAATCGCCGCCTGCTCGAAGCGAAAGTACGAGTTGAGAGTTCATGGCGGTATGGTACGGCAGGCCAGATAGCCGCTAACTACGCTATAACCTGATTGCTTTCAGCTGGTTCGGGGAGTTACTCATACGCGAAAGAGGTGGAAGCTCCGTCCCTCGGTACAGGTGTCTCCCGAGCGCTTCGATACGTCCAGGCGATCACCTCGGCGCAGCGCTTCCCGGAAACACTCAGCTCCAGATATCTCCTGGCGGATGGCTCCTAAGGAGCGGTTTGCGCGGGAATGACTTTGGTATCGCTTTGCGTGAACTCAAACCTCAGCCGCCACTCGCTGGCCACACTTTTTCCGTCCACTTCGGGCGGCGTGAAGGCCCACTTTCTCGCGGCCTGCAATGCCAGATCAGCGAAAAACTGGCTGGGCCCGGGCGAGTCGAACTCCGCCAGAGACACTCCGCCCGCGGGGTCGACATGCACCTTTACGCTGACGCGCACTTTTCCGTGAATCGTGGCGCGGGCCTTCGCCGGCACATCCGGCAACACCTGATCCAGGACCTCCCCCCTGGCCGAAGCGATCCTACCCGTGGCAGGTGGCACGGCTTCTTCTGAGGCAGGCGGTGCGGTCACCGTCGCTGCAGGAACAGGCTTTTCCTTTGCGTTGGTAGCGGTTAGAGCGCCCGGTCCGGATGGTAGCGCGGTCCGCTGTGCTGGTTGCTGTGTGTCTGGTGCTGCGGACTTCGCCGTCCCAGAAGCGGCAGGGTCGTGCCCGGATTTGACCTTTAGCTTGGGCGAATCCACCGATGCGACGGGGTTTCTGAGATCATCCGCGCGAGCCGGTTTCTCCGCGGCTGGTCGGGACGGAGTTTCCGTACGGTGCGTCAGCAGTCGCGGCACCGTCAAAACTGCAGCGAACGCCAGGGCCGCCACAACCAGCGGAACTAGAAAGCGCGGACGGGCACCCGAATCCCTGTAGGGAGGCGGCCGATGTCGATTCGACTGCAGTTGGGGCGCTGGTCTGGGAGGCACAGGCAGCGATGTCATCAGTCGGGACGCGAGCGGAGAAGCCTGTCCTGCTACGACGGCTTGGCTCACACGCAAAGCCGGCGCAGCAGGCGCCGAAGCGGAAGCTACCGCCGCCCGTGAATTCATGCGCGCCGCGATATCTCTGACGCTGATGCGCCGCTGAGGCTCCAAGTGCAGACATTGCTGCGCAATCTCGAGGAAGGGCGCCGGAAGATTGGCCGGCACGAGCGGCTCGCGTTGCGGCCCGGATCCCCACTCCGGCAAGTGCTGCGTCAGCACCTCGACCAGAGTCGTCCCCAACGACCAAACGTCAGCCGCCGGCGTCAATATTCCGCTGATGGCTTCCGGGGGATCGTATGCGCCCGCTCGCTTGGCGGAGCCCGGTGCTTCTCCTATCCGCGAAATCGCGTCACTGGAGATCTTCAGATGATCTCCCATGGCCAGGATATTGGCGGGCTTCAGGTCACCATGCACAAAACCCTTGCCATGGAGATATTCGAGCGCATCCAGAACCGGCGAGAGCATGTCACGCGTTTCTTCCGTAGTCAGCGCCCGCTGCGGAAGAATCTGCGAGAGGTCTTCTTCGGCGTACTCCATCACCAGGTAAAGCAGATCGTTGCCGTCGATCCTCGACCGCCCTCCGCGGAATAAGCGCAGCAGATTCGGATGCGACAGTTGCGCGGCAGACTCCCAGCTCGAAATCTGCGCGTCGGCCGTTGCCGCGTTCGCCGGAATAAGTTTGATAGCCGCCTTTTGCGGCTCACCCTCGCTGTATTCGGTTAAGAACACAGCGCTGTGATCGGATCCACCAAGATATTGCCGCAAGGGAAAAATCCCATCGACAATCTGGCCTTCCCATTGTTTCGAGGCCTCGGTCATATTGCACCCCCGCCGGACCGTGCGATTTCTTCAGGTTTATTCAGTTTTTTGACACTGCTCTTCAGGCACTTCGCCCCGAAAGGGTATCTGGCTGGATCCCTCCATACTACCAATACTGCCTGCCCTTTCAACTGCCCGTCAGACCAGTAGTTTTTTGCGATTCCAATCAGATACTCTTTGTTTCGATCAGCAGGATCGAATCCCCCGATTAGGGAGACCAGCCGTGTTCTGCGACCGATGTGGACTTAATTTCCTGCCCAAACAATCCGTATGCACCCGCTGTCGGCGTGTTCCTACGCGCTACTGGTTTCAGTTGATGAGCCTTATCACGCTGCTCGTCGCCGTGGCCGCCAACGGCCTTGTGGCCGTGTTTCTGCTCCCGCGCTTCGTGATGGCGCACAATGCGCGGTTCGTCTTTCGCGCCTGGTGGTGGTTTGACCAAAAAGCCGCGCTCTACGGCTGGGTGCTCTTTGCCGTCGCCTTGCTTGCCTGGGACTATTTTGTCTGGAAAGAAGCCCGTCCAAAAATCAAGGGCTGGTTCACGCGCAAACTGCTGACTCTTTCTCTCGCCGCCGGCGTCGCTCCCATGATTCCATGGTGGATTCCCGCGGGCCAGCCCCCGGGCCAATTTCTCTCGATGATCGGCAGATACCCCGGCCTGCCGGCGATTCTTGCCTGGGCCGTCGTTCTGGTTGTTTCCGTCCTTCTCTGCATTGACGCGGAGTCGCGCGACTATCTCCTCGGCCACGGGAGAGTTCTCAGCGTGATTAGCACGGGAATGCTGTTGCTCGTACTGACGATGACCATGGTCGGCTGGTCGCTGACTTACTAATATTTGTCAATAACTCCGGAAGCTCATGAGCTTCCGCCTTACTTCGTGTGCGCCATCGCCAGGTAAAGCGTTAAATAGCGCTTAAGCTTTTGCGTAATCAGAAAGTTTTCCTTCACGTGCTCGTGCCCGTTCTCGCCGAGCTTGGTCGCGATCTCCGGATGCGAAAGCAAAAAACGAATCTGATACGCCGTGCCTTCCACCGAGTGCGCCAAAAGCCCGGTGTGTTTATGGATGATTTGCACAGGAATACCACCCACCGCCGAAGCCACCACCGGTTTTTTCTTCCACAGAGCTTCGGAAACGGTCAGCCCGAAACCTTCCCGCAGGCTCTTCTGGATCACAATCGTTGAGGCACGCTGAAGAGCATTCACCTCCAGCGGCGCCCAGGCCGGCAATTCGAGGATGTGAATGTCTGCCTCGCCATTCGCTTCCTGCTGGACCTCTTTCAAAACCTCCGCGCCCTCGGGGTCGTCCGAAGCGCTTCCGCCGGCAAGCACCAGCTGGCAATCGAAATAGCGCTTCACAATGCGGTACGCACGGATCACTCCCACGGGATCTTTCAGCCGGTCGAACCTCGAAATCTGCGTGAGTATGGGACGCAGCGGATCGATCTGATAGCGCGCCAGCGTCTGCGTCACCAACTCCGGTTCCAGATCGCGGTTCTTCTCTGAAAGAGGATCGATCGCCGGATAGAAAAGATACTGAGGGATGGGGAGCTCGCGCGCAAATTCTGGCGAGGAAAACATCGAGGCGTCGTAGCGAGCCACGTATTTCTCGAGAAAATCCCAAACCTGCCGGTTGGGGTGTGACAGATCAATATGGCACCGCCAGGCCCAGTGATTTCCGTTCTTTTTCCGTCCCTCGATGAGCGCCGCAGGCTGCGGATCATGGATGATCATGAACTCTGCGTCGAGCGGAAGCCGCGCCAGGTTTTGCTGATTGCACGCGAGAAATATCTCAAAGTCCTTGGGATCCGCGTGGTACGGCGCGCCGTGCAGCGCGTTGTGAAACGATTTCGTTACTCCGTAAAAGTCATCGCCGCCCGTCATCACATCCCAGCGCATGTTTAGCCCGAGTTCCTCCGCGAGCGGCAGCAGGCGGATGAGAATCTCCGCGACTCCTCCGCCTACTGCGGTGGAATTGATCATTTGCATGCTTCGGCCCTTCAATGGTTTCGCGAGAACGCGAAGCTCGTCGATTTCGCCGGCGCCGAGCAGCGCTGCGTAGTCGTCCAGTGGAATCCGGCTGGCGATTGCTACTTCACTCATCCTCTTCTCCTCTCGCGGTCGATCAGCCGCAGCACTTTGGCGCGGGCGCTGTCGAGCGTGTTCGTGTAAATGTCGATGTGATTGACGCTGTCCGCCAGCGTACCCAGCCCCAGTCCGTCCGCCAGCCAATGCGAAAAGTCGTTTGTTTGCAATTGCAGGCGCAGCCGCGAAGAAATGAAGTGGAAATAGAAGGAGGCATGGCTCAGGTGCTCGATACCGGTGCGGAATTCTTCGAGCGTTCGCGCCGCCAAACCCACGGGCAGGGTGACCTCCGAGCTTTCGCAGAAATAAAAGCGCTCCAGCGCCGTCTGCTCGGCAAACGCCGGGTTCGCCGCGCAGTATTCCTGCACCACGCGGCACAAATCGGTGCGCAGCGCGGCGATGGAAAGGTAATCGCGCACATCGAGCGCTGCGAGCTGCTCCGCCAGGTCTTCCCGGTTGGCGTCGGCGTGTGCCCACTGCGCAAAGTCATTGGAAAATCCCTCGGTAAGAAAATGGTGGCTGCTCAGCGTTTGGAAAGTGTGATGAAAGATGGAGGCATCGCTTGACTGTTGCAGGCCCTTCAGCAACTCCGCGGGCGTGCCCGCGGACTGATTGCCAATGCGCGTCAGGTACGCTACGGTGAAGAACTCGAATGGTGTTTCCGCCGTGTTCATGTTACGGCTCTCCTGTTCGACAGGCGCTGTGACGGCGTGCTCCAGAGGGGAAGATCCAGTAAGCCGGTTCCGCGACGGTATGGTCATGGTATTTGCTGCACCTCGATTCGTTCCGGAGTATCGATGCGGATCTCCGTGAGATCGGAAAGCAGATGGGCGGCCCATCGATAGACGTTGTGTTCGCGCACGTTTTTTCGCATTCGCTCCATCCGTCGGGCCTGCTCTTCCTCGGGCATCTCGAGGGCGCGGTAGATGGCTTCAGCCACCTGCTGCACGTCATAGGGATTCACGAGCAACGCGTCCGGCAGTTCGTGCGCGGCGCCCGCGAACGTGCTTAGCATCAGGACTCCGCGCTCATCCTCCCGCGCCGCAATAAATTCCTTGGCCACCAAATTCATCCCGTCGTGCAGCGAAGTGACCAGGCAGACCGAAGCGGCACGGTAATAACGGGCGATTTCCTGGTGCGAGTGGTGTTTCTTCAGCAGCACAATGGGTTTCCAACGTCCGGCCTGGAACCGCGCATTAATCCTGTCCGCTTCCGCGCTCACCTCATCCAGAAAATGTTTGTAGCGGTCTATTTCCGTGCGGCTCGGCGCTCCAATTTGCACAAACGTGAAGCGATGTTGGTAAGCGGGATGAAGATCCAGGAAGTGCTCGATGCCCCGGAAGCGCTCAATGATTCCCTTCGTGTAATCGACGCGATCGACGCCCACGCCGAGCAGGCTCCCGTCGATCCCCAGCTCGCTGCACAGCGCCGCGCGCTCTTCTCCAGAATTCCGCGTTTCGTTTCCGCCGTGCCCATTTTCCGGAAACGCCACACTGATGGGATACGGCCTCACCCTCGTGACATGCCCCTGGCGATTCACCGCAAAACGGTCCCACTCCGTCAGCGCTTCCACCGCGCGATCCACTGTCTCCAGAAAATTGTTGCAGTGCGATTGAATATGAAAACCGATCAAGTCGGCTCCGAGAAGTCCGTCGACCAATTCCTTCTGCCAGGGGCAAATTCCGAACACTTCCGGATTCGGCCACGGAATATGCCAGAAGATCGCCACACGCGCATCCGGCCGCGCCTCCTTGACCATCCGGGGCAACAGGGCGAGGTGATAGTCCTGCGCCAGCAGAATCGGCGATTCCGTCCCTTCCATCTCCTGCAGCACGGCGTCCGCAAAGCGCCGGTTCACTCGCTGGTAGAGCACCCAATCTTCCGGACGGAATACCGGCCGCGTATGCGCAATATGGCAGAGCGGCCAGAGCCCCTCGTTCGCAAATCCCTGGTAATACCCTTTTTCTTCTTCACTGCTGAGCCACACACGCCGGAGCGTATAGCTCGGCCGTTCCGGCGGCACGCGCTGGTGGTCGTATGCGTCGGAGACTTCGCGGTCCGCGCTTCCCGAGCCGTGCGCGACCCACGTCCCGTCGCACGCCACCAGCACCGGCTCAATCGCCGTCACCACGCCGCTGGCTGGCACGATGATTCCGATGGAATTGTCTTTTTCGTTGTGGACGTTCAAATACGGTTCGCGGTTTGAGACCACAAATAGCGGCTTCTCCTGCAATTTGTTCTGTAAACTCACGCGCAAGCGTTCCGCCGTCCAGATGGAAACATGGGAATTGCGCAGCCGCGCTTCCTCCTCCGCCGACGCCCGCGCCGCGTTTAGATCCTGCGCAAGATGCGTCACTTCCTGATGCAGCTGGTCGAAAATTTCTCCTTGCGATGTGATCGGCGGAGCATGCGTTTGCCCTGCTCTGAGCGTTCGCAGCCATTTCGCCGTCAGCGCCAGCGGTGCGGTGAATGTCCACCTCACCAGCACGAACGCAAGCAGGCTGATCAGCAGGGTCTGAATCGCGGCATTGAGAAGCGCGTCTCTGAGGGTGTGCTGTACCTGCGTGTTGATGTAGCTCGCGTCATGAAACAGGACAAGCGTGCCGGCGACCTGCCCGTCCCGGTGCAAAGGCAGCGCAAAAATGTGCATCGGGACCGGAGGCGCCCCGGCCGCCGGGTCCATTGTCAGAAATTCTCCATAGTTTGCGTCCAGCTGTGCGGCCCGTACTGCCGCGGCCGGACGTGTCTGAAATTCCGGGGCCAGCCCCGCGGTGATCGCCAGTGCCGCGCCCGCCTCGTCATAGACCGCGACGCCCTTCAAGTGTTCTCTCTGCCCGAAGCGTGCCACGATCCGTTGCAAATTCTTGTAAGGCCCGTGATCCAGTAAAGGTTCGACCGTCTCCTGAAGACTTTCGCCAAGAATTTCCGCGCGACGCGAAAGCTCGCTGCGCAGATTGCGCCTCTCGGTACGCACCTGATAAGCCGCGAACAACGCAGACACCACCGCCACGCTGACGACTAGGGGCAGGACAATCTTCAGAGTCGTGCGCATCAGGACTCCTCGAATAGAGTTCTCCAGATTGATCCTGTACCGGGCTGGGAGATATACAGGATTGCACTAAGTGGCGAAGAGGAAAAGCAGTAGGTCAGTAAGGCTCGATGCCGGAGGCGGGCGTCACTACAACGTGAACGGCAATGTTTTTCCCGCTGTCCGAGCGGTATTCCACCATCGCTTGCGCTCCGATCGTCAGTTTCCCTTCGACTTTCGTCTTGTCATCCACCAGAAACTCCACGGTTTCCGGTTTTTGTTTGTCTTTTGTGATGCTGATGACAAAAGCCGCGTCACCCACCGAAGCGATCTGGCCGGCCACGGATTGGTTCTCGGGCGCTAGGTTCGTGCCATATCTGGCCGCATGCGCCGGCAGTGGTTGCGCGAATACGGCCAAAGTGAAGCAGGCAACAAAAAAGGTAGCCAAGGAAAGGATGGTGCGGAATCTCATGAAGTCTCCCCCCAATGTAATGTCGACTGGGACCTCCTGAAGGGCACGAAATAAGCCAAAGTCGGCGAAGGATCGACTTTCTCGATAAGTACAGCTATGTCAATAACATACGTTCTGCGGCCCTTGGTTGTCGAAAATGGCATCCTGGTACTAGTCCTGTGCAATTCTTGCTCGCTCCTGGCCTTTCTCGTTCGCCGGCTCACCGGGGACCTCTTTCACAGCTCCCGTCTTCCCGACGCCCTTTCCCTGGTGGTATTCTCGCTTCCGCAGCTCGCACCCAAAGGGAAGACCGGGAATCAGCTGCACCGGCCATCCGCCGGAGATGTGAGCTGTGTATGTTTGAACGCTATACGGAAAAAGCCCGCCGCGCGATTTTCTTCGCACGCTATGAAGCAAGCCAATACGGTAGCCAAACCATCGAGACAGTGCACCTGCTGCTCGGGTTACTCCGCGAGGATCACGCACTCACCCGCAGGTTTTTCGACGAAAAGGGCGGCGTGCAGTCCCTCCGCGAGGAAATCGAAGCCCACATCACGCGCGGCGAGCGCATCTCCACTTCCGTCGAGGTCCCTCTGAGCCTCGAGTCCAAACACATCCTCAACCGAGCCGCGGAAGAGGCGGAACACCTCGGTGACAAACACATTGGCACGGAGCATCTTCTTCTCGGGATTCTCCGCGAAAAAAACTCCTTGGCGGCACGTCTTTTGCGCGATCGCGGACTGACTCTGGAAGGCCTCCGCGAACAGATATCCCATCACGCAGCCGTTTCGGAAATACATCCGGCCGAGAGGATCTTTTCCGTTCTGAAATTTGCCGAAGCCTGGAATTCCGGCGACGCCGGAGAGTTCGCCGGCATGTTCTCCGCCGATGGCCAATTCGTGGATCCGGACGGCAATCTGTGGATTGGCCCCCCGCACATCCGAGAGGCCGCAAAACTTATCTTCCGGGCTACCGGGTGGGCCAGGACGCAGGGCAAAATCGAGGACGTCCAGTTTGTCGGAAACAAGGCCATCATGATCACTCTCGCTTGGGAACCCCCCGAAAAACTCGAGAAGCCGAATCCCGGCTGTGTACGGATGACCGTCATCCTGATTCAGAAGCCGGAAGGATGGATCATTTCGCGCGTACAAGCCACCGGCATCCAACCGCAATCACGCGCAGCATCGGTTTAAGCGAACGCGCTGTCCGTTGGTACTAGAGCCACCCCTTGCCATCCATGCAGCAAAAGCGCCAGAAAGCGGCTCCGTTCCTTGACTTGCTGCTCGCACGACGGAATAATGATAAAGCATGAGCGTTAGCGGCGGAGGGGTCCCAGACTTGTTCCTCGATGTAAAAGAACTCGCGGTTAGGAAGCTGCGTATCCGGAAGACCTACGCCCCGGGCAGCATCGATTTCCATTCTTCCGAGATCAAGCAGGTCGCGGCTCTGGAAGTCACCGCCACGGCCGAACTTCTCGAAGGCCAGATTCGCATCGAAGGCCAGCTCGAAACCAAGATCGAAATGGTTTGCGCGCGCTGTCTTGAACCGGTCATCGAAGACGTGAACCGCTCGTTTGACCTCTTCTATGCTCCTCTTCCCAAAGGCGCAAAGCCGAAAGAAGACCGGCTCAAGGACGACGATACGGAAATTGCCTTTTTTGAAGGCGATGGACTCTTTCTGGCGGATGTTTTAAGAGAACAGGTGCTGTTGGCTCTGCCCCTGAAGGTCATTTGCCAGAGTGACTGCCGGGGATTGTGCCCAAATTGCGGTGCTAACCTGAATCACGAGGAGTGCCGCTGCGAGACCCACGCGACGGATCCGCGGCTAGCCCCTCTCGCGCGCCTGAAGCAGGACTGGCTGAAAAAACAATAGTTTACAGGGCCGAAAGCCCATAGAATCCGCCCACGAGGGCGGGAACGAGGAGTATTGCTATGCCTAACCCAAAAAGACGGCATTCGAAGCGACGGACGAGCACCAGGCGAGCCCATGATTTTCTAGAGAAGCCGGCGCTCGGCGAATGCCCGAATTGCCACGAAACCAAGCAGCCGCATCAGGCTTGTCCCCATTGCGGCTTCTATAAGGGCCGCGCTGTCCAAGACAAGTCGGCCTGACGCCGCCTTTTTCTGCCGGGTCCCGTACAGGAACTTGCGGCCCGATGAAGCGGTCGGATAAATCCGATGATCACAATCGCTGTTGACGCCATGGGCGGAGACAACGCGCCCCGCCCCGAGGTTGAAGGTAGTGTCCTGGCTGCACGGGAGTTGGGCGTCCGGGTTTTACTCGTCGGGCAGCCCCATGTGGTCCGCGCGGAGCTGGCCAAACACGCCGCGCCCAACTTGCCCATCGACATTATCCCGGCAAGCGAAGTGATCTCCATGGAAGATCATCCGGCTCAGGCGTTTCGGCGCAAGAAGGACAGCTCAGTTCACGTCGCCGCGCGTTTGGTGCGGGAAGCGAAAGCGGATGGGCTGGTCAGTGCGGGCAACACCGGCGCCGTAATGACGGTTGCAAGGTTTTTGCTAGGTACTCTTGAGTCGGTCGATCGCGTCGCGCTTGCCGCGCCTTTCCCGAACGCCAAGGGTGGCGTCTCGGTTCTCCTGGATGTCGGCGCCAACGTCGACTCCAAGCCCGAGCATCTGGTGCAATTTGCAGTGATGGGCGAAATCTATTATCGCGCTACCTTCGGCAACCGCCGCCCCCGCGTCGGCTTGCTCTCCGTTGGCGAAGAAGAAATGAAGGGCAATGAACTCACCCGCGAGGTTTACACGCGTCTGAAAAAGAGTCCGGTTCATTTTGTAGGCAATGTCGAAGGCGGAGATCTTTTCTCAGGAAACGTGGACGTCATCGTGAGCGACGGTTTTGTCGGCAATATTGCCTTGAAAATTTGCGAAGGCCTCGCCGTCCAGATATTCGGCCTGCTGAAAAAATCGATCCAGAGCTCGCTGGCGTCCCAGGTCGGTTTTCTTTTTTCGCGCGGGGCCTTGAAGGGTTTGAAAAAAACAATCGACTACACGGAGTACGGCGGCGCACCGCTCTTGGGTGTGCGCGGCGTTTGCGTCATCGGCCATGGCCGTTCGAACGCCAAAGCCATCAAAAACGCCATCCGCGTAGCGGCGGGCCTGTCCCGCGCGCGCATCAACGAAAAAATCGAACAGGAGCTCTCGGCCGCGAGCGTTCTCGCATGACGGCTCAGGAGAGGAATTAACGATGGGCAAAGTAGCATTCGTATTTCCAGGCCAAGCCTCGCAGTACCCCGGCATGGGCAAAGAGCTGGCCGAAAAATATCCCGCAGCCCGCGCCGTCTTCGAAGAAGCCGACACTGCCCTGGGCTTCTCCATATCCAAAATCTGCTTTGAAGGCACCGAAGACGAGCTCAAACTCACCGCCAACACGCAGCCAGCGATCCTCACCTGCTCCGTCGCCGTCTCTCGAGTCCTCGCCGAGCGAGGCCTCACTCCCGATTTTGTAGCAGGCCACAGCCTCGGCGAATATTCCGCGCTCGTGGCTGCCGGCTCGCTGAAGTTCTCGGATGCCGTCAAACTCGTCCGCAAGCGCGGCACCTACATGCAGGAAGCCGTCCCTGCAGGGGTAGGCGCAATGGCCGCCATCATGGGCTTGTCGCCCGCCGTAGTCGTCGACGCCTGCAAACGCGCCTCGAACGGCGAAATCTGCTCCGCCGCAAATCTAAATTCCCCCGAGCAAACCGTCATCTCCGGCCACGCCGCCGCCGTAAAGCGCGCCGTGGAAATCGCCTCGCAACTCGGCGCCAAGCGCGCCGTAATTTTGGCAGTCTCCGCCCCCTTCCACTCCGCGCTCATGGCACCGGCGCAAGAACACCTGGCCGAAGATCTGAAGCGCACGAGCTTCTCAAATTTGTCCGTGCCGCTGGTAACCAACGTCGATGCCGACACCATCTCGACCGGCGAAGAAGCCCGCGAAGCCCTGGTCCGTCAAGTTACGATGCCCGTCCGCTGGGAGGAATCCATCCGCCTCCTGATCGAGGAAGGCGTAAACACATTCGTGGAAGTCGGCCCAGGCCGCGTCCTATCCGGCCTCCTTCGCCAAATCGAGCGCTCGGCTGCCACGCTCAACGTCGAGGACGAAAAAAGTTTGGCCGCCACGGTAGAGAAAATCGCCGGCGCTCGTTCCGATGCGGCGTAGGTAGAACGAGGCTTGCCGAGGCCCTAACCGCAAGAAGGTGGCCCCACCTTCCTTTCTTTCAGTGTGGGTCTTGGGGTTAAATCTTCGATACGGAAAAAAGTGAGCACAGAAAAAAAGATGTTCAGCCTAAAAGACAAAGTAGCCCTAGTCACCGGCGCCAGCCAAGGTATAGGCCGCGAAACCGCGCTAGCATTGGCCGAAGCGGGCGCAAAGGTTGCGGTAGCAGCCCGGAACGAAGAAAAACTCATCACTCTGGTCGCCGACATCCAGGCCGCCGGCGGCGAAGCCATCGCCATAAGAATGGACGTAGCCGACCCCGACCAAATAAAATCCGGCTTCAAACAAACCCTCGAAAAATTCACCCGCCTCGACATTCTCGTCAACAACGCCGCCATCACCCGCGACGGCCTGGCCCTCCGCATGAAGCAAGAAGACTGGGACGCGGTCATCCGCACCAACCTGACCGGCGCGCATCTCTGTATCCAACAATCCCTCGCCACAATGATGCGCGCCCGCGCAGGCCGCATCATCAACATCGCCAGCGTAGTCGCGCAAATGGGCAACGCGGGCCAAGCCAACTACGTCGCCGCCAAAGCCGGCCTCGTCGGCCTGACCAAAGCCATCGCCATCGAAATCGCCTCGCGCAACATCACCGTAAACGCCGTAGCCCCAGGCTTCATCGCCACCCCCATGACCGACGTGCTCTCTGAGGCCGTGAAAACCGAACTGAAAAACCGCATCCCTCTCGGCCGCATGGGCACGGCCCAGGACGTAGCCTCCGCGATCGTTTTCCTAGCGAGCGATGAAGCCGCCTACATCACCGGGCACGTCCTCGACGTCAACGGCGGCCTCTACTTGGCTTAGGGCGCGCGCCTTTTGACGTGAGAACCGATGGCGGACTACGGCGTAACTTGAGAAGAGTACGGACGTCGACGGAGCTCTCCCGCCAAGTCCAGCAGGGCGCTGCGGGCTCCCATTGTATTTAACGGATGATGGCGGTTCGAGAGTTGCCGAAAGTTGACCTTGTTGCATGGGCTGACTAGAATGGGCAGGTTGCCTGATAGACGATTTTCGAGTCCGTACCACGGCATTGGGGCCGATAAACTGTTAGTGTACGTCGTTGCATAATAAGCGATAGCAAATCGCGGAGGACACCGGAATGGCCAGTGTGGAAGAGCGCGTAAAACAAATTATCGTCGAGCAACTCGGCGTCGATGAAGCCGAAGTGACGCCGACAGCGTCCTTCGTGGACGACCTCGGTGCAGATTCTCTCGACCAGGTCGAATTAGTCATGGCGTTTGAGGAAGCGTTCGGAATCGAAGTTCCCGACGAAGACGCCGAGAAGATGACCACGGTGAAGGACGCCGTCGAGTACATCGACAAGCACGCCAAGGGAAAGTAAGCCACGAAATTACCACCTCAACAGGGAGCATTACTGAGTTGACTCGCCGGGTAGTCGTTACGGGTGTTGGACTTGTCTGCGCGCTGGGCATTGGCACGGAGGAATCGTGGAAGAACCTCGTCGCCGGCCATAGCGGTGTCGGCACCATCACACAGTTCGATACTACCGGCTTCGATTGCAAAATCGCCGGTGAAATCAAAAGCTTCGACCCTTTCCTCTGGATCGAGAAAAAAGAACTGAAGAAAATGGGCCGCTTCATCCAGGTAGCTCTGGCTGGAGCCGATTTCGCCGTGAAATCCGCCCACTGGAAGCCCGAAGATTCTGATCTCAACGAAGTCGGGGTCTATGTCTCGTCTGGCATCGGGGGATTCGACATCATTGAACGCGAGCACCGGAAACTAGTGGAGGGCGGCCCGGGCAGAATTTCTCCGTTTTTCATTCCCTCCGCCATCGTCAATCTCGCTTCCGGCCACATCTCCATTCGTTACGGCGCCAAGGGCCCGAATTCCGCCACTGCTACAGCCTGCTCCGCTTCCGCCCACGCCATCGGCGATTCTTTCAAAATCATCGAGCGCGGCGCCGCCGATATGATGATCTGCGGCGGAACCGAAGCCACCATCACTCCCATGGGCATAGGCGGTTTCGCTTCGATGAAGGCTCTTTCCACCCGCAATGACGATCCCGCTCACGCCAGCCGCCCGTTCGACTCCGGCCGCGATGGCTTCGTCGTCGGTGAAGGTGCCGGTATTCTGATTCTCGAATCGCTCGAGCATGCGCAAAAACGCAATGCCCCCATTCTCGCCGAAATCGTCGGCTATGGCATGTCCGGCGACGCCTACCACATCACGCAACCGGCCTCCGATGGCGACGGCGCTTATCGGGTCATGCGCGCAGCCATCAAGGACGCCAAACTCGCGCCCGAAGACATCGGCTACGTGAACGCGCACGGCACTTCCACGCCGCTCGGCGACGTGATTGAGACTCGCGCGCTCAAGAGGGTCTTTGGCGATTACTCCAAGAGAGTTCCAGTCAGCTCGACGAAATCCATGACCGGCCATCTCCTCGGCGGCGCCGGCGGCCTCGAAGCCGGCATCAGTGTCCTGGCGCTCCGCGACCAGACCCTGCCCCCCACCATCAACCTCGAAACCCCTGATCCCGAGTGCGACCTGGATTACGTCCCCAATGTGGCCCGCAAAGCCTCGGTAGAATACGCACTCTCGAACTCCTTCGGTTTCGGCGGCACAAACGCCGCCCTGATTTTCAAGCGCTGGAGCGGCCGGTAAATAGCACGGACTTGGTTCTGTGGTAGCTGCAGCCCGGCGGAATCTACTCGTGGAGCCAGCAAAATGTGTGGTTTGCGGAATCCGTTCGAGCGGCCGGTCTTTGGACCGGCTGCCGTCGTAATGCTAAGCCGGACCGATCAATACTGTTAGTAACTAACAATCGTAAGTTGGTACAATGATTCCACCAAAACCAAAGATGGACTGGCGGGCGTCCCGCCCTCGGTTTTTTGAGGGCGGGTCTTCGGCAGCATTCTGGCAACAAGGACTGAACCCGTGAACATCATCGTGTGCATCAAACAAGTTCCCGCAAAAGACGCCCCACTCTCCATCGCCGGAAACTGGATCAAGGAATCCGACATCGGCTTTGAAATGAACGAGCCCGACAGCTACGCTCTCGAAGAAGCCCTTCGCCTGAAAGAAAAACACGGCGGCGAAGTCATAGCCCTTTCCATGGGCCCCGAGCGCGCGAAACTAACCATTAAAGAAGCCCTCGCCAAAGGCGCCGACCGCGGCATCCACATCTCGGACGACAATTTCGCCCAGCTCGACCCTCTTGGTTCCGCAAAAGCGCTGGCCGCCGCCATCAAAAAAGAAAAAGTCGACCTCGTCCTAACCGGCCTCCAGAGCGACGATCACGGTTTCGGCCAAACCGGAGTACTCATCGCAGCGCTTTCCGGTCTTCCCCACGCCACCATCATCATGCAGATCGAAGTCGCTGGCGACAAAATGAAACTCAAGCGCGAACTCGAAGCTGGCTGGTTCCAGCACATCGAATGCCCCTTGCCAGCCGTCCTCTCCATCCAGTCCGGCATCAACAAAGTCCGCTACGCCACCCTAAAAGGCATCATGGCCGCCAAGAAAAAAGAAATCGCCACCATCACGCGCGAATCCCTCGGCATCCAGCACGAGCCCACGCAAAAAATCGAAAGAATCTACGTCCCCGCAAAAACGAAAAAAACCGAATTCCTCACCGGCACAGCAAAGGAAGTCGCCACCATGCTAGTAGAAAAACTAAAGTTCGAAGCGCGGGTCATCTAACATGAAAATCCTGGTCATCACCGAGCTCCGCCAAGGCAAGTGGAACAACGCCAGCTTCGAAACGTTAGCCGCCGCCCAGCAAGTCTCCTCGGCTACGCCGAGCACGATCACCGCCGTAGTCATCGGCAAAGGCGTAGCGCCGTTCGCCGACGAACTCGCCACAAAAAACGTCGCCGAAATTCTGACCGTCGAACACGATTTACTGGAAGCCTATACTCCCGACGGCTACTGCATCGCCCTCGAGCAAGTCATCGGCTCCGCCAAGCCCGATCTCGTCCTCTTCCCCCACACCTACCAGGTCCGCGACTTTGTCCCCAAACTCGCCGCCAGCCTCGGCAAAGGCATGATCGGCGACTGCATCGGCTACCGCCACGAATCCGGGAAACTCATCTTCGTCCGCCAAATGTTTCAGGGCAAAACCGCCGCCGACGTCACCTTCCAGGGCGCCGCCCCCTGGTTCGCCTCCTTCCAATCCGGAGCCTTCCGCGCCGATCTTCTAGCCGCGCATCCGTCCGGCAAAGCCCCAGTCAACGCATTCCCCGTGACGCTAGCCCCCGGTCAAATCCGTACCAAGCCCCTCGACCTTTTCAAAGAAGCCAAATCCGCCGTCGACCTCACGCAAGCTCCCATCATCGTCTCCATCGGCCGAGGCATCAAAGCCCCGGAAAACATTCCCCAGGCCGAAACGCTCGCCAAAGCCCTCGGCGGCGAAATCGCCGCCTCCCGCCCCATCTGCGACGAAGGCTGGCTCCCCATGGAGCGCCAAATCGGCAGCTCCGGCCAAACCGTCGCCCCCAAACTCTACCTCGCTCTCGGCATCAGCGGGGCCATCCAGCACGTCGTCGGCATGAAAGGCGCACGCACCATCGTCGCCATCAACAAAGACGCCAACGCACCCATCTTCGAAATCGCCGACTACGGCGTAGTCGCCGACATTTTCGAAATCATGCCCGCCCTCACCGAAGCCCTCGAAAAATCCAAATCCTCCTAGCCACTCAGCCGCCTCCAGATCGAGGGCCGGTTTCTGGTCGCCGCGAGTCAGGATTTAGGCCGCCCCGTCAGGCCTTTTGGGTGGGACACGTCGTTCCCATTTCGGGGATAATCCTGAAATGACTCGACCTAATCGGGCACGGAAGAACTATCGGATGGCCATCAGAAAGGCGAGCGACGATGAGAACGGACTTGCTGCGATTCGACGGCGCTGTTGAGCGGGATCCCGCCATCGATGCGTGGATGAAAGAGCATGCAGGTGAATTGGGAGCCATCGCCCATGAGTGGTTTGAGGTGATGCGAAAGTGCGGGGACGAAGTCCGGGAGCTTCTGCATGACGGCTGTCCGGTTGTATGTTTGGGAGATGCGCCCTTCGGCTATGTGAATGTATTCACCTCGCACGCAAACGTGGGGTTCTTTCACGGCGCAGCACTGCCGGATCCGGCGCGCTTGTTGGAAGGCAGCGGCAAGTTCATGCGTCATGTGAAGCTCAGACCGGGAACGGCCACAAACACCGAGGCGCTAAGCAGGCTCATCGATACGGCGTACTCGGATATCAAGGCCCGCGTCGAAAACGGCTAGCCACACAATCTCGTCGCGTATCGTTCCGGTCAAGCCTTCGGCTGCAGCCCTCGAACCGCTCGAGGCCCGGCTGCTCGACCTCTCTAAAAGAAGCCAATCCGCCGTCGATCCGAACGCACCTGGTCGGCATGGCTCGATGCTCCCAGACCGTCGGCGAAGCTGCCGCCGACTAATGGTTTCCTACTATAGATGCCCTCTGTCAGAGATGGTACTTTTCCCGCCAAGTTGGGCCAACGTAACCAAGCAACAACCAGTTTGGCGGCACCTATTTAGCCATGCCCGATCAGCGGCCTGTAACAACCTGCGACGTTACCGTTATCGGGGGCGGCTTGGCCGGAAAGGCAGCTTCCTTGCATCTGGCAAAAGCGGGCCTAAAAACCGTCTGCATTGATCCGGCCGATACCTCGCGCCAGCCAGTCGGCGAGTCTCTGGACTGGTCCACGCCCGACCTGCTTGGAAATCTGGGCCTGTCCCTGGACGACGTGCTTGCGCGGCGTATAGGAACCTTGAAGCGCCGCGTGGTCGTAAAATCCCGCGAAGGTCAGACCGAAGAATATTTCCCTTTTTCCTGGTTTTCACGTCCGCCTTTTAACCTCGAAATTCGCACTTTGCATGTCGATCGCACACGGATGGACGAGGAACTCCGCAAAAAGGCTATCGATTCCGGTGCCACGCTGGTTCGAGACAAGGTGGTTCGCGTCGAGAGAACCGGCAAGCACATCTCTTCTGTGCATACGGCAAGCGGTGAGCAGTTCTCCTCGCCTTGGTTTATCGACGCCTCGGGATTCGCCACAGCTCTGCTGGCTCGCGAATTCCAGCTCCGCGCCGTTGACTACGGCCCCGCAAAAGTCGCGGTGTGGGACTACTTCCCGGTCTCCGATCCGATCGAAGCAACGACAGTGTACGTAGAACCTGAGTCACCTGAATACCTCGACTGGATTTGGGAAATTCCCGTGAGCGCTGGCGTGGTGAGCGTGGGGTACGTCGCTGCGGGCGCCGCTGTGAAAGCCAAACGCGAGCAGGGATTCACCCTGAAGGAGATTTTCCGCCACAGGCTGATGAGATTCTCCCGTTTCCAATCACTGCTGGAAACGGCCACTCTCGATGAGCTCAACGTTACTTCCTTCAGGTCCCGAGTTCACCTCGGAGTTGCAGGGCCCAACTGGCTGATTGCGGGTGAAGCCGCATGCATGATGGACCCCATCACAGCCAACGGAGTTACGGCTGCCTTGCGGCACGCCGAGGAATCCTGCGGCCTGATTCTGAAGTACCGCAAGCGTAACAAGCTGTCGCTTCGCGCCAGAGTTTCCTATGGCCGTCGCGTTGCTCAGTTGGCCGGCTTTTTTAATAGCGGAGTCGAGAACCTCGTCTATCAGCCGCAAGTGAGAAATCGGCTTGGCATGGGAGGCTCGGCCGGCGCGTACATCAGTCCTGCTTGGGGCGTGAACGTCTTGTACGCGCGTTTCAAACCCAACGGTCTCTTTTCGACCATGTTGCTCATGTTCTTGACGGAATTTTCTCGGGCCTGTCAATGGATTCTTTACCGGTGCTGCAAATCGCTTTCGCAATCTTCGGTAAAAGCGAGCTAGCCCGAATTTGGCGGTACAGGGGTGTTTCATGCATCTGTTTTCTTCCGGGTCAGGCTATCCCGTTCTGTTCATACACGGCATGCCCACCAGCGGCAGGCTGTGGGACGGCGTCATCAGTAAGCTGCGCGGTCGGTTCCATTGTTTGGCCGTGGATTTGCCAGGTCTTGGCGAGTCCCCCAAAATTCCCTACGGCCCCAAACAGCTGGCGATTCTTGCGGAACAGATTGAGCGAATCCGCATCGAGCGCGGCATCGAGAAGTGGCACGTCGTCGGTCATGATGCAGGCTCCGCCGTTGCTGTGCACTATGCCTACTCTTTTCAAGATCATGTCGACCATCTCGTGCTGCTTTCCCCAGCCATGTTTCCGGATCTGAAACCTTTTCACCTTTTTCGTTTTATGCGCGCGCCAATCGTCGGCGAGATGCTCGCTCCCCTCGTGAGCGCGATTTTCTGGAACGTTGTTATGCGTATCGCGCTCGAGTCACGCCAACCGGAGTCCGCCAATGCCGTCAAAGAGTTTCGCGCTCCCTTTTCCGGGCTGCGAGGCGCTTGGCGTTTCATGTCAGTGATGCGCTATGGGAATCCAGCCGAGCTTCTCGAGGAAGTTCCAGGCATGTTGCCGCATCTTTCGGTTCCGACGCTGATCTTCCACGGCGCTCAGGATACCGCGGTGCCACAATCCTTCGCAGAGCGCGCTTCCGCTCTGATTCCCCGATCGAAAGTTCTCGTCGTCGACTCGGGCCACTTCATCCCTCTGACCAGGCCCGAGATTGTCGCGAGCGAACTCTACCGTTTCTTCAATTCATCCGCCGCAGCCTAAGCCATCCCGTGTCCTCTGCTGAAAGGCAAGCAAGACTCGCGTCTGCGAGGTCGCGGACGATCAGGGCCCGCATATTGTCTAATTCCTTCTTGGAGGTTTTGTGTTTCTGGGCTTCCTTATTTGCCAACGAGCTCGTCCAAGTCACTCTGGCCTCCTTTCACAAACTGTTTCCGTCCTCGTAAAACGGCGGCAAGGAAATGGTCGCCCGATTTGATTTTCATGTTCTCGTCCGCCCATGACGCGAAGACTAGCGCCAGCCGAGTAGTGAATGGCCTCGAAATCTGTCGGACGAAATCGGATGCCACATCCGACCTTCAGACGACGCGGTGCTTACAGCCCGGTCTCGACTGTCGCTGCAGGAGATTTTATGAGCGAGATGCACGAAGCAACGCCAGTAAGCCAGCCGGTTCCTCATTTCGAGAGGTTAGTCGATTCGCTCGAGGCGGCAGCCTTGCTGCAGATCCACCCAAAAAACACTTCAACGGCTCGCCCGCAAGGGTGAGATACGCGTCATGCAGATCGGGAAATTGTGGCGCTTCCGCACATCCGATCTCGACGCGTGGGTGCACTTGAGGTTAAAGTTAGCCAGCTATCCGTACCGCCTCTAACCACGGAAACCAAGCGCCAAGGGTTTCCGGACGTTAACGGACGTACAAAATTCTGGAGGGGATTTGCAAGTGGTTGATAAGGTTAGCGTCCCCAACGGGATTTGAACCCGTGTTACCGCCGTGAAAGAGGTCAAGGGATTCCTGCCAATTCTACTGAGATAGGGAATGCCTAGTGCCACGGCACGCGATTTTCAACGTATTGCTTGTTCATTGGGATTTATAGTCATACAACAAAAAGGAAGTAGCTCTGTCTAGAAATAGCGTATGACCGTCCAGCGCGAACAACTCGAAACCGACGTCCTGATCGTCGGTGCAGGCCCCGCCGGCCTCTCCTGCGCCCTCCATCTAGCCAACCTCATCAAGAAACACAACGACTCCGGCGCCAAGCCTCCGCTCTCTGCCGAAAATATTTATGTCCTCGAAAAAGGCCGCGAAATCGGCGCACACCAACTCTCCGGCGCCATCATGAATCCCAAAGCGCTCGCCGAACTCGTCCCCGACTTCCAAAAATCCGCGCCCCTCGACACTCCCGTGACCGATTCCGCCGCTCTCCTCTTCACCAAAAACTCTTCCTTCCGTTTTCCCATCACCCCGCCACCCTTCCAGAACAAAGGCAACTACGTCGTCTCCCTCAGCAAACTCACAAAATGGCTAGGCGGCCTCGTCGAAGCCGCCGGCGTCAACGTCTTCAAAGAATTCGGCGGTGCGCAACTCATCTACGAAGGCGAAGGCATCGCCGGCGTCATCACCGAAGACAAAGGCCTCGACAAAAACGGCAAGCCCAAAGACAACTACACTCCTGGCTACGAGCTTCGCGCCAAAATAACCGTCTTAGCCGAAGGCCCCCGCGGCTCCCTTACAAAAAACCTGGTCGCCACAAAAAAACTCGACAACATCAACCCGCAATCCTACGGCATTGGCATCAAGGAACTCTGGGACGTCCAACCGAATCGCGTCCAACCCGGCTATGTCGCTCACACCCTGGGCTGGCCCGTCCCCGCCAGCATGTACGGCGGCGGCTGGATTTACGGTCTCTCCAACAATCGACTCTCCATCGGTCTCGTCCTCGCTCTGGAATACGCCGATCCCCAATTCGATCCTCACGCCGCCTTTCAAACCTGGAAGACGCATCCGTTCCTCAAAAAAATTCTCGAGGGCGGCAAGCTCGTCCGCTATGGCGCCAAATCCCTCCCCTATGGCGGCTGGTACGCCATGCCCCGCAATTACGTCGACGGCGCCCTCATTATCGGCGACTCCGCCAGCTTCCTCGACTCCCAGCGGCTCAAAGGCATCCACATGGCCATAAAGAGCGGCATGCTGGCTGCTGAAACCATCCTCGAAGCCCTGAAAACCGGTGCGGCCTCCGCCAAGGCACTAAGCTCCTTCCCCCAAAAAATCGAGCAAAGCTACATCAAAAAAGAACTCTGGCAAGTCCGCAATTTCCACCAATCCTTCCAACACGGCATGCTCGGCGGCTTCCTCCACACCGCTTTCCAGCAAATCACCGGCGGCCGTGGCCTTATCGACCCCATGCACGCCGAGGCTGGCTACAAGCACTACAAAAAAATCAACGGCCGCCCCGGCCCAGAACGCTTCAAGGGCGACGGCAAGCTGACCTTCGATCGTTTGACCGACGTATACCACTCCGGCACGCGCCACGAAGAAGACCAGCCCTGCCATCTCCACGTCGCCGACACCAATATCTGCTCCACAAAATGTGTGGTCGAGTACGGCAATCCTTGTCAGTATTTTTGTCCCGCGGCGGTCTACGAAATGGCGAAGGATTCCAGCGGCGCCCTGAAACTAAAAATCAACGCCGCCAACTGTGTTCACTGCAAAACCTGCGACATCGCCGATCCCTACCAAATTATCGATTGGGTCGTTCCCGAAGGCGGCGGCGGCCCCAACTACGAAGGAATGTAGCCAGCCCCGCCGTACTCTCCGGAAACAGAATCCGCTCCGCGCGCGCAACCTAATGCTCAACTAATCCGCAGCGCCTCCATCGGATCGATCCGCGAAGCCCGCCTCGCCGGCAGGTATCCAGCCAAAGCGGCCACTGCTGTCAAAATCACCAGCATCCCTAGAAACGTCACCGGATCGCTCGAGGTCACTCCAAACAAAAGCCCGCTCAATGTGCGCGCCAGCGCCCATGACGCCACCACTCCCACCACCATCCCAATCCCCGCCAGCCCCAGCGTCTGCAGCAAAATAGTTCGCTGCAACCTTTCCGCTGACGCTCCCAGCGCCATGCGAATTCCAATCTCCTGCGTCCGCTGGCTCACCGAATACGAAATCACCGCGTAAATCCCCAGCGAAGCCAGCACCAGCGCAAATCCCGCAAATCCGCCAAGGAGCCATACCACAAATCTCCGCGGAGACACCGCGCGATCCACCATCGTTTGCAGCGTTCGCATGTTCGCTGTCGGCAAATCCGGCTCGATCGGCCGCAGCGCCTCTTGGAGCCTGGACGCCAGCTCTGCCGTAGGCATCGACGTCCTCACCACCAGATCCACCGTGCCGTAGTCCTGCGTCTGCCGCATGGGAATATAAAACTCGTTGCCCGACCCTTCTTCCAGCGCCATGTGATGAACGTCGCCCACGACACCCACCACCGTGCGCTCCGGATCGTCCGCCCGCACAATTTTCCCGATCGGATCCTCGCCCGGCCACAAATTCTTTGCCAGCGTCTCGTTGATGATGATCACGTTCAACGATCCCTTCGTGTCCCGCTCCGTAAAATCGCGCCCCTTTCGCAAAGGAACCCCCATCGCATGAAAATATCCGTCGCTGATAATTCTTGGAAACCCGTCGGGATAATTCCCCGGCGTGTACTGCACGCCTTTCGCCGCAATCCCCCAGCTCCGGTTGTGCCCCAGCGGCAGCGAATCCGAAAGCCCCGCCGCTTCAATCCCCGGCACATCCATCACCCGACGCAACGCCTCCGTGAAATAGCCGTTCTTTTGCTCCTGCGTCTTGTACGAAGAATTCGGATCGATCCGCAACGCCGCCGCGCGTGCCGCTACGAATCCCATATTCACATCCAGTACGCGCAAGAAACTCCGTATCAAGAGTCCCGCCCCCACCAGCAACACGCACGCCAGCCCAATCTCTGAAACCACCAGCGCTCCTCGGATCCACGCGTGCCCGCGCCCCTGGCTCGACCCGCGATTCGAATCCTTCAGCGTGTCGTGCAATTTCATGTCCTGCAGTTGCAGCGCCGGCACCAATCCAAAAAGCAATCCCGTTAGCAGCGCCGCCGCCAGCGTAAATCCCAGCACGCGCGCGTCAATGCGCACATCGCTCAACAAAGGAATGCTCACCGACGTCAGATGTGCCAGCGCCCGCGTCCCCACAAACGCCAGCAGCAATCCCACCGCCGCCCCGCAGCACGACAGCACCAAACTCTCCGTCAGCATCTGCCCGATCAACCGCCCGCGCCCCGCTCCCATCGCCGCGCGAATTGCAATCTCTTTTTGTCGCCCGGCTCCGCGCGCCAGCAGCAAATTCGAAAGGTTCGCGCACACAATCAGCATCACCACGCCCACCGCGCACGCCAGCACCAGCAGCGTCGGCCTCAACTGCCCGCTCACGTGCTGCGCCAACCCGGAAACTTTCGGCTCAAAATCATTTCTCTCTTTGTGCGCCTCCTTCAACGACTTCCCCAGCACCGCCGTTTCCGCCCGCGCGCTTTCCACGCTCACGCCCGGCTTCAGCCGCCCCATAATCGCAACGGTATTTCCCTGCCGGTTTATTTCCGGCGACAACGGCAGCGGTTCGAACATATCCACGCGGTTCCCGGGAGTAAAAACCGTCGAAAAATCAAACGTCGCAGGCAGCACTCCCACCACCGTCACCGGCCCCCCGTCAAACGACAGCGCGCGCCCCACAATGTTCGGGTCCGCCGCGAATTTTCTCCTCCACAATCCGTCGCTCAGCATCGTGACGCGCGGCCCGTTCTGTTTACACTCTTCGGCCGTAAACTGCCTTCCGATCTGCGGCTCCACGCCAAGCATCGGAAAAAAATTCTGCGTCACCGGAACGCTCGTCAGCCTCTCCGGCTGGCTATCGCCAATCATCTTCGCGTCCCCCAAGCCATAAAACGCGTAGTACGCCGCCAAATCCTCGTAGGACTGGTTCCTCGCCCTCATATCCAGCAAGTAATCCGTCTGAGACGTTTTTCCGGACATATCGTTCGTCTCGTCCTGATGATTCGCGATCCACACCAGACGTCCCGGATCGCGAAACGGCAGCGGCCGAAGAATCAGCGTATTCACCACGCTAAAGACCGTGCAGCTCGCCCCAACACCAAGCCCCACGATCAGAATCGCGAAGGCCGCAAACCCAGCGTCCCGCCAAAGCGTCCGCACCGCGTACCGCACATCCCGCCGCAAATTCTCCAAAAATGGCGGTCCGCCGTTCCCATTTTGAGATGACGATTGAGAAGACATTTGTGAAGACACGGCCCCTCCTCGGAGACTCCCGCGTCTCTGTAGACGAACGTAACCTGAAAAGGTTCCGTCCCTCTCTCAAATATCCGGGCCGGGAGTTCGACGGTTCTCGGGACACTTGCCCCTCCCTCGGTTCGATCCCATCTGGACGCTTTCGCCAATTATCCGTTGTTACTCCGGCACGCCCCCGCCACTTCCCCCGCGACAACTCCTCCTCTTTCCCCTATAACTAAGAACTGGCGCCCAAGCCCATAAAACCAACCATTCCCATGAGCCCTGACAAAAAACGACTCCGCATCGGCGTCCTCTTCGGCGGCCGCTCCGGCGAACACGAAGTTTCCCTGGCCTCTGCAGCCTCCGTCATTCGCGGCCTCGATCCCGACAAATACGAGGTCGTCCCCATCGGCATTACCAAGGAAGGCCACTGGCTCATCGGCACCAGCGCGCAAAAAATGCTTCCCGAGGTTCTCCGCACCGGCCAGCGCGTAACGATGAGCGCCGACCCGACCGACGCCGCCCTGGTTCGCCTCGACGGGAGCGGCGGCGGTCAGCGCATCGACGTCGTCTTTCCCGTCATGCACGGTACCTTCGGTGAAGACGGCACCATCCAAGGCCTCCTCGACCTCGCCGGCCTCCCCTTCGTTGGCGCAGGCGTCTTAGGCTCCGCTGTCGCCATGGACAAAGACGTCGCGAAAAAACTCCTTCAAGCCGCGAAAATTCCGGTAGTGCCGTGGCTCTGCATCCACCGTCACGAGTGGGAGCGCCACCAACCCGAAATCATTCACCAAATCGAAAAGGAATTCCCCTACCCGTTGTTCGTGAAGCCCGCCACGCTCGGCTCGAGCGTCGGCATGACCAAAGTCCACTCGCGCCAGGAACTCCCCGCCGCGCTGAACCTGGCTTCCGAATTCGCCATGAAAATTCTCGTCGAGCGCGCCGTCAACGCCCGCGAAATCGAACTCTCCGTCCTCGGCAATCACGATCCGCAAGCCAGCATTCCCGGCGAAATCGTCCCGCACCGCGAGTTCTACGACTACGCTGCCAAATATCTCGAAGAAGGCACAAAACTCCTCATCCCGGCCGATCTGAAGCCCGCTCAAGCCAAAAAATTCCAACACCTCGCCGTCCTGGCATTTCGCGCCCTTGAATTAAACGGCATGGCTCGCGTCGATTTTTTCCTTGGAAAAGAAGGCGGAAAAATCTATCTCAACGAAGTGAACACCATCCCCGGCTTCACCTCCATCAGCATGTACCCCAAACTCTGGGAAGCCAGCGGCATTCCCTTCCCCCAACTCATCGACAAACTCATCGAGCTGGCCCTCGAACAACACGCCGAAAAAGCCCGCACCAAATACGCCATCGAACTGCCCGCAGGCTCCGCCGGCGCTCTCGAAGGCTAGGCCAAGGATCCTGTCCGGGCCTCTACCCGGATCCCGGTGACTCCGCATCCGTAAGCTGGATGGAAGCCGTACTTCGTTCGTTCCGCTGCGACGATGGTCTTGCACGTTTCCAGCGCTCCCGCATGCGAATACGGCCACGCCGAGCCAGAATCCAATTTTACGCGACATGCTTCCGCCGCTCCTTTCCCGCAGCCTTTTACTAGCTAACGGCGACTCTGCTAAGATTCTCAAGTTGCTGGGTGCAATGGGATGGCACTGCCGCAACGAGACCGTCCGGAAATCACGCTCGCAGGGCAGGAGACCACTGAATGTCACTTCTCGAACCGCCTGCCGATGAACACAAAAAATCACGGGCCATGATTTTCACGATGACGGCGGCCTTCATCATCGCCATCATCGCCGTATGGTTCTGGTTACGTTTTTATCCCGAGAAAAAAGCCGCGGAGCAATTCTTCAACGCTGTCGTAGCCGGAGACATGACGACCGCCTACCAGCTCTGGAAACCAGGCCCCGGCTCGAGCTACAAGCTCCAGGACTTCATCGCCGACTGGGGCCCCACCGGCTACTACGGCCCGGTAAAAAGCTACAGCATCCTCAAAGCCAAATCGCCCACCGGCTCAACCACCAGCGTCGAAATCCGCATAGCCATCAGCCCGTACTCGCCCATGCCCACGGCCAACAACGATCCCGAAAAAAGCCAAAAAACCAAAGTAGTCAATGTCTGGGTCGACACCAAAGACAAATCCTTCAGCTTCCCGCCATAGACTTTTTCTCGCGCCACCCATCCCTGTTAATCGGCTAAGGCATGCTCCAATTCTTGCGGACTGACGCTAGCAGTCCCCAACTTCCCCACCACCACCCCCGCCGCCGTATTCGCCAAAACAGCCGCGTCAGGCAACGACGCTCCCGCGGCCGCCGCCAGCGAAAGCACACTCAAAACCGTATCTCCGGCCCCTGTGACATCAAACACCTGCCGTCCGCTCGCCCCGCGTTCCACGCCGCTCTGCCCCACCCGCGCATAAGTTACCTCAAAACTCGTCGCTGGAATCTGCAAATGCCGCGGCGAAGTCTCCTCGAAAACGCTCATCCCCTTCTCCCCGCGAGTGATCACCACTGCGCTGCACCCGAAGTGCGCGAGCAACGCCCGTCCCGCCTCTTCCACCGATTTTTCATCTCCGAGCGACCGCGTCACAAAAAAACCCGCCTCCTTCGCATTGCAAACGATCGCCCGCGCCCCGCGATACGCATACAAACGGGAAGTCTTCGGCTTCACAAAAACGGGCACCTTCAACTGATGCGCCGCACTCAGAACGCGGTCCGCAAAATCGTCCGTAATCAGTCCCTTGTCATAGTCGGAAAGCACCAGCGCATCCAGACTCTTCAACGCATTAAACAGGGCACCGAGCAGCTTCTTTTCCGTCTCCAGACGCAAAGGCTCCCGCCGCTCCTGATCCACGCGCACGACCTGCTGATGCCTTGCGATGATGCGCGTCTTCACGGTGGTCACCCGCTTGGCATCAGGAACCACTCCCTTTTCAACAATGCTTCCCGCCCGCAAACACTTCCCCAAGGCCCGTCCAGCCTCGTCGGCTCCAATCGCCCCAAACATCTCGACCCGCGCCCCCAGCGCCGCCAGATTCGCCGCCACATTCCCTGCCCCGCCCAAACACTCGCTCTGCGAAACAAAATCCACCACCGGCACTGCCGCTTCCGGCGAAAGCCGCGTGGCCGTTCCCCACAAATACCTGTCCAGCATCAAATCGCCAAGCACGCCGATGTGCTTCCCGCGCAACTTCGGAATGAGTTTTTTCAGACGGGGCAGGTATTCAGCAATTTGGATAGGCATTCGCGGTCTTTTCCGGCTTCCTCTTCTCGTTGCCTCGTTCCTTCTTTACTTCGCCTCTTCGATCTTTGCCTCTTCCGGCAGCATCACCGGAATGTCATCCCTCATGGGATACACTCGTCGGCACGTTTCGCACTTCAACCCCGAATGGTCCGGGGTAAGCTTGACGGGCGTCTTGCAGACCGGACAAACCAAAATCTCCAGCAACTCTTTCGGAATCCCCATACACCTCTCCATTCCTTCTTGAACCAATCATTCGCAGCCGACCCGTCACTGTATCAAACGCCGCGGAAGCCGAGCAACCACGGCCGAGCCGAGCGATTGACTCGTATTTTGCCCATCGCCCGCGCAGCCGGCGTCTACTCGCTCATCCACGCTCTTGCTCTAGGCTTTTTTCGGCCGTCTCCGGTCCATCCTTGATCCACCAGCGCGCCCGATCGAAGGGGTTTCGGATTATTGGGCCATACCGGCTTCTTCGACCGTTTCAATCTGTCATTCAGGCTCACGGAGAGAACCAGCTTCATCCCAATTCCCGAACCTTCGGGAGTCTAATTCGGAAGACTCATGCCTTTTGCTGCTTCACTTTGCGAGTTCCGTGTCTCGCGGTTTCGCTGACTTTTCCTTGTTCTCCACGCTCCCGCTAGCGCCGCCGCGGTAAGCAGCAAAACAATCGGATCAATCGGATGCCGATACCGCAAATCCGCATGCGTCACATAATACAAGCACGGAAAAAACACCGGAAAGACCGCCGCCGGCCAAACGATCTTCCGCGTAGTTTCTGCTTTCTCCTCTATTTCGTTCCCTGCTGACTGTGCGCCGTCTCGGCGTCTCTCTCTCGTCTTTTTCTTCTCCACCCACATGGCACCGATCCCAAACAGCGCACCGGCGGCCGTAAGAAAACTCGACAAAAGAACCCCGCGTATCAGCCAAGAATCCGTCGCGCGAAAATTCTTCACCGGCGATTCCGTGCCCATCCAAAAATCCACAAATTTCCTCCCCGTCAGGTCCAACTCCAACCCGGGGTGAGCCCTCATAAAGGAAGTAGCCAACTCCCACTTCTCCGCCATATATCCCGTCTCGCCCAACTGCGCGTATCGCCGGGCCTCTTCCGTCCGGGTAATCGACCTCCGCCCGCCCCGGGCATGCTCATCGAATATGTCGTTGTTTCCCAGCCATAACTCAAACGGCAAATTCGATCGCACCGGAATAAACCGATGAAACGCGACGTAATTCCGAATCGTCCACGGCACGCAGCATAAAACCGCCATACCAGCCGCCAGGGCAACCCGTTTCCACCGCATACTGCTTTCCCCGCGTCCCTGAAACACCGCCCAGCCCAAAAGAAACGGCAGCAACGCGCCAAGCGCGGGATTTGTCATCAGCGCCAAGCCCCACAACACTCCGTACACGCCCCAGTCCGGCCACCGCTCCGATTCCGCCAACTCCAGAGTCGCCCACAAAATCAATGCCGCCAGCAGTGCCGACAGCGACGTATCCCAAATCCATTCAAACGGCATCATCACGCCAGTCGGAAATAAAGCCCAAAGCCACGCCGCGCCCCGAGCGACTGCCCATCCGCCGACGCGTTTGCCCACAAAGAAAATCGGCACGCATGCCGCCGAAGAAAAAAGTATGTTGAGGGCAACGCAGGCAAAAAAAGCCCTCGCCGTAAAAACCCCAAACAACTTGAACGCCGCCGCCACAATCAGCGGATAGACCGGCGCCAGCCAAGCCGTCGGACCGGTCTCGGTCCGAAACACATTGCTGAATCCCTTGCCCTGCGCCAGGGAATACGCAATATTCCCCGTCTCCTGCTGAAACGGAACGGTTCCCAAGACTCCCGCCGGAATTTTCCGCGCCTGCTCCCAAGCAAACCCCACGCGCACACCTATCGCCACAGTCACGATGAGCACGAGCGAGGCCGCCGCCTTCTGAAATGTCCTCTTCATCCCCGTTGCATCACTTTTTCACGTCGCATTCATCATTTCTTTCGTAAGCAAACAATCTACTGGCTGTCACAAACTGTGACAAGCGCGCGCAACAATTTCACGCTACAATGGGAGGGTTATGCTCACAGTCAATAACATCTCCATGCGCTTCGGACCCCGCGTCCTCTTCGAGGACGTCACCTGCACCTTCATGGCCGGGCGCCGCTACGCCGTGACCGGCCCGAATGGCGCCGGCAAATCCACCTTCATGAAAATCCTCACTGGCGAAATCGAGCCGACCAAAGGCTCGATCACGCGCCCGAAGAAAATGGGCGTTCTGCGGCAGGACCAGTTTGCCTTCGATCAATTCCGAGTAATCGACACGGTCATCATGGGCAACGCCTCGCTCTGGAAAGCTCTCGAGGAGCGCGACGCGCTCTACGCGAAGCCCCATGAAGAGCTGACCGACGCCGACGGCATGCGCCTCGGCGAACTCGAAGGCGTTGTCGGCGAAGAAGGCGGGTATACCGCCGAAGCGGACGCGGCCACGCTTCTAGACGGTCTGGGCATCGAGAGTTCGCTGCACGAACGCAAAATGGGCGAACTGCAAGGTGGCCAAAAAGTTCGCGTGCTGCTCGCGCAAGCGCTTTTCGGAAGTCCTACTGCCCTGCTGCTCGACGAGCCCACCAACAACCTTGACCTCGATTCCGTGCACTGGCTGCAACGTTATTTGACCGAGTACGAAGGCGTGCTCATCGTGATTTCGCACGACCGCCATTTTCTGAACAGCGTCTGCACGCATACCGCGGACATCGACTACGAAACCATCATCATGTACGTCGGCGGCTACGACGACATGGTGGTGGCCAAAACGCAGGTTCGCGCGCGCATCGAATCGGAAAATGCGAATCGCGAAAAGAAAATCGCGCAACTCAACGATTTCATCGCGCGCTTTTCCGCCGGCACACGTTCCGCGCAAGCCACTTCCCGCAAAAAAGAAGTCGAGCGTCTGCAAACCACCGAGCTGGCCCGATCGAACATCCAGCGGCCGTACATCAAGTTCGACATGAAACGGAACTCCGGGAAACACCCGCTGGAAATCCGCAGCGTCGAAAAATCCTACGACGACCTGAAAGTGATTCCGCGTTTTTCGGCTTCGGTGGTCCGTGGCGAAAAAATCGCGCTGATGGGGCGCAACGGAACCGGAAAAACCACACTACTCAAATCGCTGGTGCTGAACGCGCCCGGTTTCGTCGAGGACGAAGACCGCCAGTTCAAAATCGATGGCGGTGAAACCAAGTGGGGCCACGAAGTGGCCGTGGGCTATTTCGCGCAGGACCACGGCGAATCCATCACCAAGGGGATGACGGCCATCGACTGGCTCTGGCAGTTTGATCCGAGCGCCAATCAGCAGGAACTGCGCGGGCTGATGGGCCAGATGCTTTTCAGCGGCGAAGATGCGCTGAAGCCGACGCGGGCGCTTTCGGGCGGCGAATCGGCGCGCCTGATTTTCTGCCGCTTGATGCTGCAGAAGCCGAACTTTCTGGTGCTCGACGAGCCGACAAACCATCTCGATCTGGAATCCATCAACGCGCTCAACATTGCTTTGCAGCGCTACGATGGAACCGTGCTGCTCGTGACTCACGACCACGATGTGATTGATGAAGTCGCGACTCGCATCTGGCATTTCCAAGACGGCAAGATCGAGGACTTCAAAGGTCCGTACGAAGAGTTCGCCTCCTATACCGAGCAGAAGAATCAGGCTCTTGTCAGCGCCGCCCAGAAGCGGCGGTAGCGGGCCAGATCTCTTCTCACTGATTTCTCCTTATTGAGTGAGTTCCCGTTTTAGCGCCGAACGGAAAACCCTGCGCTTTTCCAATTCCCGTTCGGCGTCATCCCGCTTTGTCAGCTCCTCGTATCCTTTTCGATCCAGGAGCAGGGAGCGGAGTCCGTCCCTACGGCTTTGTGGCGCGGTCGATGAAGCCCGCGATATGGTCGTGCAGGCTGACGCGATCCTCGTCGTGGAGGTACATCATGTGGCCGGCGTTGTAGTAGTCGAGTTTGACGTTTTTCTGGAGGTCGGCTGGCAGGCCGAGGTGCTCCATAGTGAATTCAGTGGCAAAGAACGGCGTGGCCATGTCGTAATAACCGTTCTCCACCTGCACGAGGAGCCTGGGATTGGTGACCATGGCTTGCGCGAGATCGCCCTCGACATTCGGGCCACTGGGGAAAAATCCTCCGCGGCCGCCACGCTGCTGGCGCGTAAAATTCCAGCCGCCACCTCCGCCGCTGGTGTTGTGGTAGATCTTGTCTTTGCCGAACTTCAGTTCTTCGTGATTGTAGGCGTTGATGAGCGCCGTATACGCGCCGCCAACGGCTGGCCCTTCGGGATCCCCCTGGGCGTTTTCCTCGAGCAGATCAAACGTATAACCGGTGAAACGGGCGTCAATCCGGCCGGTCGTGAGGCCGCGGCTGCGCTGGAGTTCGGCCATGAATTGAGAGAGATTTACGCGGAGATCGGCTCTGCCGAGATAGTCCTCGCTAAGGCCCGTGAAATAGGAAAGCCTTTTCGCGACAGCAGCCTTTTCGCTCGAAGAAAGTTCGGCGCCTTTGAAAAGCGCGGCGGCGTAGTCGCCTTGCGCGTACTTGCGGGCCTCTTCGATGAAGCCGGGCAAATCGGCGGGGCGGTCTTTCAAGACTTTGTGATACCAGGCGACGGCGGCGTAGCTTGGAAGGTAGTAGATATAGGAGCGGTCGTCGCCGGTGGGAAAGGTGATGGTGGAAAGATCGAGTACGGAAGAGATCAGGACGATGCCGTTGAGGTGAACGGTGTCGTGCTGCTGCAAGTAGTTGCCGAGAGCGGCGGAGCGGAAGGTACCGTAACTTTCGCCGATCAGAAATTTCGGAGAGTTCCAGCGATCGTTGCGGCTGAGGTAGGTGACGATGAATTGCGCGAAGGCTTCGACGTCCTCGTCGACACCGTAAAAATCCTTTTCCGTAGCTTTGCAGACGGCGTGGCTGTAGCCGGTGCCCATGGCATCAATGAAGACGAGATCGGTTTTGTCGAGGAGGCTTTCGCCGTTGTCGACGAGTTTGTAGGGAGCAGGCGCAGTGAAGCTGCCGTCGACAGTCCAGGCGCGGCGAGGGCCGAAAGCGCCCATGTGGAGCCACATCGTGGCGGAGCCGGGGCCGCCGTTGTAGAGGAAGGAGACGGGGCGCGTGGTGGGATCTTTGACGTCGCTCCGCGTGTAAGCGACGGAGTAGAGAAGACCGGTGGCGTCCCCTTTGTCGTTTTTGAGAAGCGTGGTGCTGGCGGTGGCTTTGTAGGGGATGCTTTGGCTGCCGAGTCTAATGCTGTGATCGGTGACCGACGATTCTTCTTTGGTGGCTGCCGCGTCGCACTTGTCCGGTGCTTTGGCTTCTGGCGCGCGCCCTTCCGGCGCTTGCGCGGCTACGCGCGCTGCTTGCCCGAACAACAAGAATAATCCTGCGGCAAAAATAGAGAAAAACTTTTTCATTCGGTTGCCCCCAGCTGGGAAGTTGGATTGCGACGAATATCGCGAGCCCGCGGGATTGTATGTTGCTGGGGCGGCAGAGTCAAAGCGAGTCGACCCTCCGGCAGCCCTTAGGGCAGGCAGGCGAGAATCCTGGAGAGCCGAACCAGGAAGGGCACGATGCATCGTGCCCCGGTAGTTCGACTTTCGAGTGGGGTCCTGGCAAGTACGGGGAAGGCGGTTGGGGCGGCGGTCTGTGCCGGATTATTAGGCTGGACGGGCCTGGCGTGAACCCACTTTAGTTCGGCGGCGAGCTGCTCGTTCGGCCGATTTCGCGCGCGAAGACTACGAAGCGCTTTGGCGCGGAGCCTATGTAGTGAAACGGATAGCATGTGAGCAAAGTCAAGTCGTGCCCGGTGGAGGGCTCTAATACGCTGACGTCGGCGGGGGTAACGATTTCCATGGACTCGACGACGTAGTCAAAGCTGCGCTTGCGCGTTTTGAATTTTATTTCGTCGCCGACACGAATGTTGCGCAGGGGACGGAAAAAAGTGTCGCGGTGCGCGGCCAGTGCAACGTTGCCCTGTTCACCAGGCAGAGCGGAATTTGAAAGGTGGCCCACGGCGCGATCCAGATCGGCGGGCGAATCGCCCTGAACGACGACCGCATCCAGTTGCAAGCGAGGCACTGAAATTTCACCAAGCACACCGCCTTCGGCCAGAGGCGGCGGCACGGGAAGGCCGCGTTCGGAAGGGCTGGGCTTTTCAAGCAGCTGGATCTGTTCTGCCTGATAGAGATGTGCATCAGCGAAGAGGAAGCTGGCATAAGCCAACGCGAGGACGCCGAAAGCGAATAAGGAGCGGCTAGCAATACGCAGGATACCCCTTCGCTTTTTCGTGAGTTCTTGTGGGGATAGCGCGAGCGAATTCCTCATGTGCCCGGCTCCGACTGCGCTGCCGGCTGCTTTTCCGGGGCGGGCGAATAGCCCCGGCGCGTGCGCACGCGCAACTGGCCTTGGCCGGGCGACGTGACCTTGACTTCGACCTTCCGAAAAGCATCCGTGCGGTTCACATTCTGGGGTGGATAGCCGATCATGTACTGCTCGCGAAGGTCGCGAGCAATCGCTGCTGACACGGTGGCGACGGTTTCTCCCCGGGCCGGGAAGTAAGCGATCCCTCCGGTATCCTTGCACAGGCGCTTGAGAAGATTCGGATTTTCTTCCTCGTTGTCTGAACCCAGCAAAGCGATGGAATAGATGACGGCCTGGGATTGGCGGGCCTCGGCGAGAACCTGCGGATACTTGAGGTGGCTGGCGTTGTCTCCGCCGTCACTGATAATGATGAGGGCTTTTTTTTCGAGGTGGGAGTACTGCAAGTGCCGAAGTCCCTCGCTAACGGCGTCATAGAGCGCCGTTCGTCCGCGCGCAGAGACGGCGTTCAGCGCTTCCTCGAGTTCCTCAGGATCGTTCGAAAAAGCTTTTCCCTTCATGAGTTCGACGGAAACGTCGTCATTGAAATCCACAACGAACATTTGATCCTGGGGATTGCTCGAATGCGCAAAGGCAGTGATCGCCGCCGCGACGCCTCGGAGCTTGGCACGCATGCTCCTGCTGTGGTCCACGATGAGCCCGACGGCTACGGGCGTGTCCCGTTCGTCGAAAACCGTGAGATTTTGTAGTTGGCCATCTTCCAATACGTGGAAATCTTCCTGCTTCAGGCCGGCGACAAATGCTCCGCGGGAATCAGTGACATTGACGGGGAGAAGGACGAGGCTGCTGCTCACCGCGATTTTCGTTTGGTCTTGAGCGGGAGTGGAACGCTTTCCCGCAAGCGACTCAGAGCAAACAGGACTGGCAGTCAGGAGCAGGGAAAGGGCAAGGACCAAGAGCGGTTTGCCCGTGGGGTGGCCGAATCGAGGTGAGTTGGAAATCAAGGAGATGCTTTCTCGCGGCAGGACGTGACATGGTGGCCAAGTCCTGCCGCGAAGCTTTGCGATCGTTTAGGAAACGGACCTAAGTATAAGCTTCAGGCCAAGAGCAAGACCAATGGCCAACCCGCCCAGCAGCGCGACGAGCGGCATGGAGCTTGCCGTTTGGGGCAGTTCGTTGGTTTCTGTCACCGGCGCAGTTTGCGCAGACGCGGGAGTCCCTACCTCGGCCGGCGCAGGAGTTACGGGGGCGGCGGCGGGCGCGGGGGTTGCGACTGGCTCAGTGGACGCGCTCGTCTGGAAGGCCGACGTTACTTCCACTTCTTTCTTTTCAGGCGTAACGGCGGCGATGGGAGCTGTTTGCATCGAGCTGTCGTCTAGAGTGTTAACGCCAACGGAGGGAACCGCGCTTTGGTTGGTCTGAGCAAGCTGAATGGCTCGTTCCTTTGGGTAGACGAATTCTTGTCCGAAATTGTCGCCGGGGAAAAACCAGGCGCGCAAAGCTTCGGGAGAATCGCCCGGGCGTTCACTGAACTTTATGACGGTGTCGCCCGTGGGTTTCAAGCGATAGTCATTGATGGCCAGGACAGTGGTGATGAGATGGGTTCCATCGGCATCGTAGATCTGAACGATGTGACGGTCGGCGGGAGAATCTAGGAGTGCAAAAGTGTAGGTTCCGGCAGGAAGAATTTTCCCGGGAATTTCCACGTCTTGACTGAAGGTGATGATGGTCTTCTTGTTGTAGGTATCCGCGTGCGCGGGGGGCAGGACCGTAGCGCTCCATAGGGTAGCTGCAAACAGGACAAACAACACTTTGTATGCTTTCATCCGACTTTCCTCCTGATAGATTTTTTCTATAAATTCGATACGGTCAGGCGAAATCGGGCCAACCCGAGACGAGGAAAAACCGTTTGTTTCATTCGCATACAAGAATTCTCATGCGCGCGTTTTGGCCAGCCCTCAATTTGTCGAAGTGTCTCGCCTGACTGCTCTCCTTCCTTTCTAAAGTGCAGGAAAGAGGTTCAGGGACAAATCCAAGGAACCCTTTAGAACGGGAGAAAACTTACACTAGGCAGCTAAGCGGTTCATTTGGAGGTACTTGCGTTCGCTTGAGATAGAGGCGAGACCCGTCGGGTCGTTGCGGTTACTTACAGAGCCGCGGGAAAAGCACGGCGAATGTCTCTTTGACGTTGAGATGACTATTCGTACTGGCAGAGGCGGCAGTGCCTCCAAGAGAGAGGGGGCACGGCGGGCGTGCCCCTCTCTGGTTGTGCCACGTTCTGGTTGCGCGATACGCGGGCGCGGCGGGCTATGCGGCCCCGAGGTATTCGACGTGGCAGTAGGTGCCTAGACGGACGTTGTAGGCAAGGTACAGGCCGTCGTGATCGGGGTCTTCGTAGACAACAATTTGATCGGTGCCCCAGTTCCAGTCGTCGCAGAAGCCGTAGTCGGCGGGGAAGATGCTGAAGGCGAAGCCGCCGAACCAGAAGCGTTCGCGATTGCCGCCTTCGATGCGCCAGACGTGGCTAGGGCCGAAGCCGCCGGAAAAGCGGCCGTGAGCCCAGGGATGGTCGACATGGTAGTGAGGATCGTTCTTGCCAGTGTCGTGGCCGACCCATTTGCCGTTGGAGTGGACGTGAGGGGCGTTCGGATGGCCCGCTTTGTCGGCATAGTTTCGATTTTCGACCGGATGAGCGTTAGCCCTGGCCGGCGCGGGACCGTGGGCCGGAGGGTGAGGCGGCGGAGCGGCGTGTTTTTCTTGCGCGAGTGCCGGAACGGTGGAAAGCAAGAGCAGAGCAAGAAGTCCTAGAAGAGATTTCATTCAAGCCTCCGAAAAACGATTTTGTTTTGTATTGCTATGGCCGGGATATTTGCTGCGTGGTGCTGGTGGCCCGTTAAGCTTACGACGAAAAGAAGGCAAGTGCGCCCCTAAAGTTGCTTTCTGGACTTCGGCCCTGAAGCGCACACAGGGATTAGATGCGTTCTGGCAAACGTTTGGTTTCGCGATTATAGATTTTTTGCGGCGCGGAAGGCGCGGACGACGGCCGCGACGTCGCGCAGGTCGGCGTCGACTTGGGCGTTGAGATGGCGCATGTCGTCGGCGGTGAGTTTGTTGTGAAGATCGGCGAGAGCGGCGCGGAGTTGAGGAAATTTTTCGAGGGCGGAGCGGCGGACAATGGGGACGGCGTCGTAGGGCGGGAAATAGCGGAGATCGTCCTCGAGAACGACGAGATGGAGCGAGTCGATCAGGCCGTCGGTGGAATTGCCGGCGGCGATGTCGACTTGATGATCGACGAGGGCGCGGTAGAGGAGGCCGAGGTCCATGACGTTGGGAGCGGCGGCGAAATGGAGATTGTAGCGGGCGCTCCAGCCGGGGAAGCCGTCCGGGCGTTCCAGGAATTCGTAGCCTACGCCGGCGTGCCATTTGGGCGCGATAGGGGAGAGGTCGGACATGGTGCGGAGATGGAGAGTTCGCGCGTCGTCGCCGCGAATGACCATGGCGAAAGTGTTTTCGAAGCCGAGAGGTTCCGTAACATCGAGTTGGAAGCGCTGGGAATATTGCTGTTTGACGCGGTTGTAGATCGTCGGGGAGCCGTCGGTGCCGGGGGATTCGTTGAGGACGGCAGTAAGGGCCGTGCCGGTGTATTCGACATAGAGATCGAGATCGCCCGCGAGGAGGGCCTTGTGGACCAGGAGCGTGCCGCCGAGATTCGTTTTGCGTTCGACCGGGATGTGGGTGCGGGATTCGATGTGCTGGGCGAGGAGTTCGGCGAGGATGACTTGCTCGGTGAAAAATTTAGAGCCGATGGTTAGGTGAGGCGGAGCGGGCTTGCGGCAGGCGGCCGAGAGGTAAAGGAGGTTGAGGAGGCAAAGGAAATAGAGCAGGTAAAGGGTTCGGAAGAGATTCTGGCGCATTTCAGGATGCGTTTCTCATGATGGATGGAAAGAAGGAATTTAACACAGAGGAAGCGGAGAACACAGGGATCAGAGAGAGGAGGGAGAGATCAGACGACTTTTAGGCGGCGTTCGAAGAGGCCTAGAAGGAGGTCGGCGAGAAGGGCCAGGAGGGCGGCGGGGATGGCACCGGCGAGGATGACGGAGTCGCTGACCATGGCTACGCCGCGGAAGATGAAGGTGCCGAGGCCGCCGGCGCCGATCGCTGCGGCGATCGTGGCGACGCCGATGGTGATGACGGTGGCGGTGCGGATACCGGCGAGGATGATGCTGAGCGCGAGGGGCACCCGGACGCGGAGGAGGATTTGGGTGGTGGTCATGCCCATGGCTTCGGCGGCTTCGAGGATGGCGGGATCGATGCTGGTCAGGCCGACGTAGGTGTTGCGGAGGATGGGAAGCAGTGCGTAGAGAACGAGGGCGACGATCGCGGTGCGGCGGCCGATGCCGCCGATGAAGGGGATGGGGATCAAGAAGCCGAAGAGCGCGAGACTCGGAATCGTTTGAAAAACGCTGGCGATTCCTAGCGCCAGGGTGCGGAGATGACGATGTTCGACGATGAGCATGCCGAGGGGGACGGCGATGGCGATGGCAAAAGCCATGGCGATGAGTACCAGCGTGAGATGGTCGAGCGTAGCGCTGAGGATCTCGGAGCGGTGGGTAAGGAAGAAATTCCAGGCGGTCATTGAGAGACTCCGCTGGGGATGACGACGGAGGCAGTGAAGGCATGGACTTCGGGGTGATCGAGGCGGAGAAAATCCGAGGGAGAGGCGAGGGCGACGAGGCGCCCGGAGTGAAGGAGGGCGATCCGCCGGCCGAGAAGGAGAGCTTCGCGAATGTCGTGGGTAACGAAGACGATCGTTTTGTTGAGGCGGCGAGCGAGGGCGCTGAACTCCCGCTGAAGTTCGGCACGAGTGACGGGATCGAGGGCGCCGAAAGGCTCGTCCATGAGAAGGATGGGCGGGTCGGCAGCAAGTGCGCGGGCGACGCCGACGCGCTGGCGTTGGCCGCCGGAAAGCTCGCGGGGGTGGCGGGCGGAATATTCAGCCGGATTGAGACCTACTAGCTCGAGTAGTTCAGCGACGCGGGAAGCGATGCGGGCGGGGTCCCATTTTTCGAGAGTGGGCACGAGGGCAATGTTTTCTGAAATGGTGAAATGTGGAAAGAGACCGGCTTCTTGGATGACGTAGCCAATGCCGCGGCGGAGACGAATGGGATCGCATTCGGTGGTGGGGCAGCCTTCGACGAGAACCTGCCCTTCTGAGGGGACCAGCATGCGGTTGACAAGTTTGAGGAGGGTGGTTTTGCCGCTGCCGCTGCGGCCGAGGAGGACGAGGGTTTCGCCGCGGGAAACGGTTAAAGAAACCTTGGAAACGATGGCACGGCCAGGAATATCGTTGATGTGGTAGCTGACGCCGCGAAATTCAATGGCAGCGTCGGAAGTCCCCGCGAGTTTCGCATTCATTTCGATTGACAGCCTCATGCCAGAGGGGGAATATCGTACCCTACCCAGCCTCGTCGGTGCCGCATTTCGGCGCATCCTTCTCGCGGAAGCCGCATCCAAGTAAGGGGGAGATGCCATGGGAGCCACGGCGACTGCTGTCCGCATACGGCACGACCTTCACGCGCGCCTTATAGACGCGCGCGCACAGACCGACGACTTGTTCCAGATTGTGCGCGCCGAAGCTATTTACGATAGGCCCATTCCTGAGCGCCACCGGATCATTTTTTATCTTGGACACGTCGAAGCCTTCGATTGGAATTTACTCGCCCAGCGCGCGTTTGGATTGCAGACTACACATCGCTCCTTCGATGACCTTTTTGCATTCGGAATCGACCCCGTGGGGGGTGGATTACCGAGCGATGGGCCAAACGATTGGCCGGCGCGGGGAGAGGTGGAAAGCTATAACCAGCGGCTGCGGGATGAGCTTGATCACGCAATTGGACATGCGCTGGCGCATCCGGAGGAAGGCCATCCTCACCTGATTCCCATGTTGGAAGTGGCCATCGAGCACAGGTTGATGCACGCGGAGACGCTGTCGTACATGCTACACCGGCTTCCAACCGATAGAAAAATACGCGGGCCGATTGGGCCGAGCTTGGGGAACCCGAGGTTCAAGTCGCGTCTGGTAGATGTGCCGGCCGGGAGAGTCACCCTCGGGCTGAAATACGCGAACGGCGATGAATTCGGCTGGGACAACGAAATTGGCGCGCATGCCACGGACGTGGCGGAATTTGCGATAGAAAGCGGAAACGTCACGAATCAGGACTTCTTGCGGTTTATGCAAGCCGGCGGGTATGAAAACCCTGCACTCTGGAGCAAAGAGTCGTGGGAGTGGAAGGAAAAAGAAGGCGTCGGGCACCCGGCGTTTTGGAAACGCGACGGGAATCTGTGGATGTACCGCGCCATGTTCGGAGAGATCCGGCTGCCTCTGGATTGGCCGGTTTATGTGAGCCAAGCGGAAGCCACTGCGTATGCAAAGTGGCTCGGGCGTGCACTGCCGAGCGAAGCGCAATTTCACCGCGCTGCTTACGGAACGCGCGAAAGCGGGAAGGAGAGATCCTATCCCTGGGGCGAGGACGCGCCGAGCGCGCTGCACGGCAATTTCAATTTTAAGCAGTGGGATCCTGCGCCAACGGGCTCGCATCCGGAAGGAGCGAGCGCGTTCGGAGTCCAGGATATGGTGGGCAACGGATGGGAATGGACGCGGACGCCGTTTGCTCCGTTCCCCGGTTTTGTTCCGATGCCTTTCTACCCCGGTTATTCCGCGAATTTCTTTGATGGCAAACACTACGTGATGAAGGGAGGGTCGCCGCGGACAGCAGCGTGCATGTTGCGGCGATCCTTCCGAAACTGGTTCCAGCCGCACTATCCGTACGTCTACGCAACATTCCGTTGCGTGGAAGACTAGCACTGGCAAGACGCACCCCCGACCCAGGGAGATGACATGCTGACGCAAACCCTTCCTTTAAGACATGTGTCCGAGTTCGCAGCCGACGTGCGCGAAGGCCTGACCAAGAGCGGACAGCGCGAATTGCCATCGAAATATTTGTATGACGAAGTGGGCTCGGCGCTGTTTGAGGCGATATGCGTCCTGCCCGAATACGGGCTGACGCGCGCAGATGCGCGATTGCTCGAGAAGCATGCAAGAGAGATCGTTAGGCGGCTGCCGTCGCCGGTTCACGTCGCGGAACTCGGCAGCGGGAGCGGAAAAAAGACACGCTGGATTCTGGAAGCGCTTTCGAGGCGGCAGAAAACGTATTACTTTCCGATCGAGATTTCGCCTTCGGCACTGGCTGCGTGCGAGAAGGAGCTGGGGCAGATTGATCTAGTGAGCATCGTCGGGCACGAACAGCCGTATTTGGAAGGTTTGCGGACGGTGGCGGACAGACGCGCCGATGGCGATCATTTGCTCGTGTTGTTTCTCGGCAGCACGATTGGAAATTTCGATCGCGATGCGGGAGAGGAGTTCCTGCGGAGCGTGCGTAACATATTGCAGAGGGGCGATGCGTTGCTCTTGGGCACGGACCTGGAAAAAAGCGCCGATGTCCAGATGCTGGCGTATGACGATCCGGCTGGAGTGACGGCGGCATTCAACATGAACTTGCTGGCGAGGATCAACCGCGAGTTGCGAGGGGATTTCGATCTGGCGTGTTTCCGGCACGAGGCGCGCTGGAACGCAACCGAGAGGCGGATGGAGATGCACTTGCGGTCGACGTGCCGGCAGCGCGTGGAGATACCAGCGGCGGGGCTTCGCGTGTCGCTGGATGAAGAGGAAACAATTTGGACCGAGAGCTCGCACAAATACCGGATCCGGGAAGCGGCAGAAATGGGGGAGCGGACGGGGTTCCGGTGCGAAGGGCAGTGGGTCGATGAAGAGTGGCCGTTTGCGCAGAATCTCCTGATCGCGGAGTGAATTGGGGCGACCTCCTGCACAATTCACGGGACAAGAGTCCATAAGCCCAAGAAAAAACCAGAACCGCAAAACGGCGATAGTCCAGCCCAGGTAGTCGCTGCGACAAGGTTGTGGAGTCCAGCACGGGCGTCTGGCGCCCCCGGGGCCCGTGTCGCGGGCAATCGGCGAGCGGCTCCACGCGAGGCCAGAGCCAGAATTGTGAGCCGCCAGCGATAAGTAGGAGAGTGGATACTTCTGTGATGTCGGGCAAGCGGTAATCAAAAGGATTCGATACGCCAGACCAGGCGGGCGAACCACGGCTCCTGCGCCACCAAGGGCGGATGCCAAATGGCGAGAATCTGGGAGCCCTGGTAAACGCGCTCGAAGCCTTCCTCGGATTCGGAAACCGTCTCGATCGGAGCGACCCAAAATTCCATTGCGCCGGGCGCGTGAAGAGTGATGCGGATGCGCTGCCAGCCGTCTTCCATGCGAAGCAACGGGCCGGGCAGCGTTCCGCTGAAGCGAAGATTTTCGGGCCCCTTCGGTGTTTCAAAAAAGCGGTCGGGCTCGGCGGGAGCGAGGAGATTGATGATCGATTCGATGCCGACGGCGATGGGTTTGCCAAGGGAGTTCTTCAGTTTCAACCCGATCTCGCAGCCGACCTCGCAACCATTCGGGGCAGGGCCGAAAGAAAAGCGCTTTGCCAGGGAGAGTCTCGGGGCAGGAGCGCCAGCTTTGGCGGTAAACTTCAGTTCGTCTTCACGAATCAGTTGAGCATCATTGGCGGAAGACAATTTGACCTGGAAAGCGCCGCCGGCAAATCCAGGATCTTCCTGCAAGTCCAGCGTTTCATATTCGGATTGCGTGCGGGCAGGGTCAAAAAGCAATACGCGAAATGCGTGGCGCGCCCAGCGGTCGTAGCGGAGAAAACGCTCGAGACCGGGTTCCTTGACGAGAGTCTGTTCGTGGATGGACGCGACGCCGCCTGGCACGGCGGTTTTCGCCGCTTCGCGCAGGCGCGCATGATAGGCCTCCGGCCTGCGCTGAATGGAATTTATGAGAGTGGCCGCAGCGGGGCGAAAGTCGAACGCGGCGATGGTTCCGCCGTCCGTGGGTTTCAGCAGAGCCTGGTACTCGGAGGCGGTAAAAAGGTGCTCATGCGCGCCGTCGGCGTCGTAATCCAACAATTCGACGTGCGGAATGAGCGTCGCGGCGGACTGCCGGTCGGCGATGGATTCGGCACGAATGAGATTGCGCCAGAGCTCCGTGCGGAGATGCGGAGCGTAGAGGCCACCGAAGATGCCGTGCCAATAAGCATCATTGCATTGGGCGCGGAGGAGCATGTCGCGCGCCTGGAGAAGCTCATCGTTGGCCTTCGAACTGGAGTGGCGCATGGGCACGGCGGCGATGCGCGCAGACACGCGCAGCATTTTCTTGTGGAGCAGGTTTGATTCGGCGTATTTGCGGAAGAACCCTCGCCAGGAGCCCCCGCGAAGGAAAGAGAGAATCTCGGGACGCGCACTGAACTCCTTTTGGACGGCATGGTAGCGCTGGCGGACGCGCGTGGGCAGAACCCACTCCATCATTTCGGTATAGGAGGCGGTGGGAAGATCGGCGCGGCCCAGGGGCGAATGATCGGCGATGTATTCGCCGGGTGTTGAAACGCGCAGCCACGAAGAGTTTTTCTCGAGCGCGGCAAAGAAATCTTCCAGCCAGCCGTCCTTGTAGCAATGGGCGTTGGTGCCGGGCCAGACGCCGAATTTTTCCATGTCGTCACCCATCGACGCCATGCCGCCGGGATGGACGGCCGCGGCATCGCGCAGATAGGTGATGACTTCCTCGACCTTGCCGAACGGGATGAAATAGCGGAGCGCTTTCTGGCCAGGGAAGAGCCAAACACTCTGGCCGCGGTCTTCGGCGATGTAGGCGCCAAAGAGCTCCTCGGGCTCGAAGCCAGCGGAAAGAAAATGGATGTCGTCGACGAGGGTGTAGCCGACGTTTGCCGCGGCCAGCGCGGAGGGAAGCTGCGGCTCCCAAACGCGCTCGGCGATCCAGGCGCCCGTCGGGCGACGGCCGAAGTGCTTCTCGAGATAGCTGCCCAGGCGGGTGATCTGTTCGCGCTGGTCCTCGGGCGGGATGGAGACGAGAATGGGTTCGTAGAAGCCGCCCCCGATGAGTTCGACTTGTCCAGAGCTGACCAGGGCCTTGAGGCGCGTGAAATATTCGGGACGATGCTCTTCGATCCAGGTGAACAGCGGACCGGAATAATGCAGGCCCATGTGGACGCGGGGATGCTTTTCAAGGAGTTCGATAAATGGCAGATAGGAGTCTTTGTAGGCCTTTTCGAGCACATGGCCGAAATTGCCGACGGGCTGATGGGCATGAATCAGGAGGACGAGATGAAAGCGATCTGACATGGGGACAATTTTGCTCTCAAACATCATACCGTGCGACGCCACATTTCGAATTCAAGAGATGATAAAAAAGAGCGAAAGGCGCACTTTTCTTAGACGTAGGGAACCAGCCCCGGCGGCACAGGCCAGGTGGCGAGGGAGATTGACACACCTTCGCGCGTGTGAAAGGCTAATCCAGGTAAAGAGTGGACGATGCGAGTGACAGCCAAAGGCGAATACGCCACACAGGCAGTGCTGCACCTGAGCCTGCAATATCCCGAAGTCGTGACCATCCACGAAATCGCGCAGCGGCACCATATCCCGCTGAAGTATTTGGAGCAAATCCTGCTGGAATTGAAGCGCGGGGGGATTCTCGAGAGCCGGCGCGGGGTGCGGGGCGGGTATACGCTGGCGCGCGCGCCCGAGGAGATTTCCGTGGGAGCGGTGTTGCGGGTCGTCGACGGGGCGTTTGCGGAATCGAGCTGCGTGCACAACGAAGCGATGGGCGGGGTGTGCGTGGAGGGAGAAAGCTGCGGTCTGAAGCAGATTTGGAAAGATGTTCAGGGAGCGGTGGAGAAGATTCTGTTTGCGACCACGTTTGAGGATGTCCGCAGGCGAACTTTGAGCGGCGGAGCACGGCGAACAGAAACGGCGCGACTCGAAAGCTGAATCAAACGGCGGAGAAAAACAAAGCGGCACGAATGGGCATGCCGCGTTCCGAGCTTGACCCCTGCTGGAAAAATGACGAGGCGCTTTATTTCGCGGTGTAGAATTCTGCGTTGACCGGCGTGAAACTGTTCCACTTCTCCGGCAAATCTTCCAGAGCGAAGATGGCGGTCACCGGGCAAACCGGGACGCAGGCGCCACAATCGATGCATTCCGTGGGATTGATATAGAGCTGCGTGACCTTTTCATGCTCCGGCTCATCTTTGCGGGGGTGGATGCAATCGACGGGGCAAACATCCACGCAGGCGGTGTCTTTTGTGCCGATGCAGGGCTCAGCGATTACGTAAGCCATTCAAATCTCCTTTGCTCGGACAACGCGCCGGGTGCACTTCCGGGGAATGGAAGCGCCTGGCGGAATTTTCTTATACCACGACCCTGCCGGGCCAACAAGCGACTGGATTGATTGTACTGTGCGAGGGGAGGATTCTCAACTTCCGCACATGTAGCTAGAATGGTGGGGGAAGGTATATCGATGAAGATACGGAAAGGCATTGCCGCATTTGTGTTGTTGGCCGCGGGGACAGGCCTTCTGGCGCTTGGCGCACCGCAGGCCAGGACGCCGCACGATCCCGAAATGATCGACGCGCAGGGGTTCCAGAAGATCCTCGAACAGAATCGCGGAAAGGCGTTGCTGGTGAACTTTTGGGCGACATGGTGCGAGCCTTGCCGCGACGAATATCCGATGTTGAACGAACTGGCGAAGCAATATGCGCCGAAAGGGCTGCAGGTCGTTGGCGTAAGCATGGATGACGACGGCGACCTGATTTTGATGCGGCGGTTCCTCGCGCGGTACAAACCAATCTTTCCGAATTACCGCAAGACCGCGGGAGCTGAGGCCGCCTTCCGGCAATCCGTACTTGCGGGGTGGACCGGGTCGATGCCGGTGTCCATTTTTTATTCAAAGGATGGCAAGCAAGTAGCTCACTTTTTGGGGGAGAAGACCCGGGAACAGTACGAAGAGACGATTCGCGGGCTGCTGGGCGACGGTGGGGGCACCGGAACGCCGGGAAAATAGAAATTCGTCCCTGAAGCGGAAGAGTTGGGAGAGGACCAAAAAATGCTCGACACGAAGGGCAATCGAATTACGTATTTTGGCCATAGCACGTTTTCGCTGACGACGCCTTCGGGACACACGGCGCTGATTGATCCGTGGGTGACGACGAACCCCATGTGTCCGGCCGCGCTGAAGGACGTCGAGCGACTGAACGTGATTTTCCTCACTCATGCGCATGGGGATCACCTCGGCGACCTGCTGGCGCTTGCGAAGCAGCACAAGCCAAAGATCGTGGCCATCTTCGAGACCTATCTTTGGCTCGCGAGCAAGGGATTTGAAAAGGAGACTTCTCCCATGGGCAAGGGAGGTTCGCAGAGCGTCGGCGAGTTTCAGGTGACTATGACGCATGCCTTTCATTCGAATTCCATCGATGACAATGGCGTGATGGTGTATGGCGGCGAGCCGGCGGGGTACGTGATTCGAATGCCGGGAGGATTCACGATCTATCACGCGGGAGACACCGCTTTGTTTGGAGATATGAAGCTTATCGGGGAGCTTTACAAACCAGAGCTTGCCCTGCTGCCGATTGGCGATCGCTTTACGATGGGGCCGCGCGAGGCGGCGCACGCCATCCGACTCCTGGGAGTGAAACACGTGATACCCATGCACTATGCGACATTCCCCTTTTTGACGGGAACGGTGGATGATTTGCGCAACGAAACCGGCGATATCGCGGGGCTCCGGATTCATGCACTTAAACCGGGAGAGAGCTTGTGATTCGCAGCGAGAATTTGCGCAGCGGCTATATACAGGATGACGTCGAACAGTACCTGTACGAGTTATTGCCGGCGCGAGACGCCGTTCTAAGCGAAATGGAGGCCTATGCCGCGGAGCACCGCGTGCCGATCATTGGGCCGGCGGTTGCGCGCTTGCTTTCACTCTGCGCGCAAGTATCCGGCGCCAAACGCATTTTCGAAATGGGCTCGGCGATTGGCTATTCGACGATATGGCTGGCGCGGGCGGCCGGGCCGAAAGCAAAGGTGCACTATACAGACGGGGATGCGGCGAACGCCGACCGCGCACGCGAGTACTTCCGGCGTGCGGGAGTGGCGAAACGCATAGACGTTCAAGTGGGGGACGCGCTTGAATTACTGAAGAAAAGTCCGGGAAAATTTGACCTGATCTTCAACGATGTGGATAAGCATCAATACCCCGCTGCGCTTCGCGTGGCGCTGCCGAAACTCAAGCGCGGGGGACTGTTGATCACGGACAATACACTGTGGTCGGGCAAGGCCGCGCGGCCTGCGGCTGCGGACGACGGGGCGACGCTCGGGGTGCAGCAGTTCAACAAACTGGTCTACGCATCGAAGGAGTTGTATCCCGTTTTGATTCCGCTGCGCGATGGCGTAACGGTCTGCCGGAAGCAATAGGCAGTGGAAAAGGCTAAGAACGGAGAAAATTCCGGAGCAAGAAACCCAGGTTCGCAGGGCGTTCGGCGAGGCGGCGCATGAAATAGGGGAACCAGTCGTTGCCATAGGGAATGTAGACGCGCAGGCGATATCCGTCTTTCACAAGCATGCGCTGCAAGTCGGTACGCACACCGTAGAGCATCTGGAACTCGAAATCGTCCTTGGAAATCTGCTGCGCGGCGGCCCAGCGAATGGTTTCGGCAATCATGCGGGGATCGTGGGTGGCGATGCCGTGGTAAAAGCCGCTGGGCAGAAGAATCTTCATCAGGCGGATATAATTAAAGTCTGTATCTCTTTTGCGAGGATAGGCGACCTCCGGCAGTTCCTTATAAGCGCCCTTGCACAGGCGGATGCGGCAGCCGAAGGCAAGCAAAGCCTGTACGTCTGTTTCGCTTCGGAATAAGTAGGCCTGGATGACGGTCCCGATGGCGGGATTGCGGGCGCGCACGTTTTTCACGACATCGATAGTGCGCTGCGTGTACGCAGATCCTTCCATATCCACGCGAAGAAAATTGTCATACCTTGCAGCTAACTCCACGATGGAGACAACCAGACCCTGGCAGAAATCAACATTGAGATCCAGCCCGAGCTGCGTCAGCTTGCAGGAGACATTGGCGTGGAGATTTTCCTTGTGGATGCGCTCGAAAACTTCGAGATAGGCGTCGCGGGCGCGCTGGGCGTCCGCTGTGGTCGAGCAGCTTTCCCCGAGATAATCCAGGCTGGCGAGCATCCCCAGGTTGTTGCAGGCCCGGGCGGCTTCAATGGCTTCATCAAGCGTTTCGCCGGCGACGAAGCGGCGGGCCATACGGCGCGTTGTGCCGTTGGAGGTGACCCATTGGGCGAAGCGGGGACTCTCGGAGAGCTTGAGAAGCGTCGCGCGGAGCATGCCGTATGATTATGCCTTTGTAAATCCCCAGCGACTAGTCCGTGTGCTCTTCCAGGAACTTTTCGGCATCGAGGGCGGCCATGCAGCCGGAGCCCGCGGCGGTAACGGCCTGGCGGTAACGATGATCCTGTACATCGCCGGCGACGAAAACGCCCGGGACGGAGGTCAAGGTGCCGTGTTTGGTAAGGAGGTAGCCGTTGCTGTCCATCTCCAGCTTGCCCTTGAAGACGGTGGAGTTGGGATCGTGGCCGATGGCAACGAATATCCCGTCAACGGCGATTTCGCGAGCTTCTTTCTTCTCTAGGCCCCTCAGGCGCGCGCCTTCGACGTGGCCTTTCGGAGACAGAATCTCTTCGACGACGAAAGGAGTGACGAATTCGACTTTTGGATTCGCCCTGGCACGGTCAATCATGATTTTCGAGGCGCGAAACTCGTTGCGCCGGTGGATGAGATAGACCTTGCTGGCGTAGCGGGTCAGAAAGTTGGCTTCTTCCATCGCCGAATCGCCGCCGCCGACAACGGCGATGGCCTTTTCGCGGAAAAAATAGCCATCGCAGGTCGCGCATGTCGAAACTCCGCGGCCGATGAGTTCACGTTCGCCCTCCAAACCCAACAAACGCGCCGTGGCGCCGGCAGCGATGATCAGGGCCTTCGCTTCGTAGGCATCTTTGCCGGCGGTGATCTTGAACGGCCGCTTGGTAATGTCGACCTCGCTCACAGCTCCGGCCTTAAACGCCGCGCCGAATCTTTGGGCTTGCTTGCGCATATTTTCGATGAGCTCAGGCCCCATGATGCCGTCGGGGAAACCGGGATAGTTCTCCACATGCGTGGTGAGAGCGAGCTGGCCGCCCTGTTCTTGGCCGTCAATCACCAGGGGCTTCAAATTGGCGCGTGCGGCGTAGATTGCAGCGGTGAGGCCGGCGCAGCCACTGCCGATAATCACGACGTTTTCCATTCCGATTTTCTCCGTACTATTAGATTCAGCAGGCGGCCGGTTCGATTCATGCCTCAAGAAAGGCTCAAAGCTCGCTATTGTAGCATCACCCCGCTCGCGAACCGGATTGCCAAGCGTCCAATTTGGAGAGTCATTTTTTTCAGGCCGCATTGACCGTGACGGAACGCCGCGGCTATATTCGAAGCAACTCTCGGCCTCCAGACCGAGTTTCGCAGAGGAGAGCATCAAATGGATCCGCGTTATCCGATTGGAAAACTCGCGTTGCCTGCACAAGTAACACCAGAGAGGCGGCAGGAAGCCATCGAGGAGATTGCGTCGACACCCGCCAAAATGCGCGCGGCGGTGAAGGGCTTGAGTGAAGCGCAGCTGGACACGCCGTATCGCGAGGGGGGATGGACCGTACGCCAGGTGGTCCATCACGTCCCGGACAGCCACGTAAACGCGCTTGTCAGGCTAAAACTCGCTCTCACGGAGGACAAGCCGACCATCAAGCCGTATAACGAGGCCGCATGGGCCGAGCTGGCGGATTCGAAGGCGGCGCCCATAGAAAGTTCGCAGCTGCTTCTCGATTCCGTGCACGCGCGCTGGGATCGGTTGTGGCGTTCGTTGAAGCCGGAGCATTTCGCGCGCGTTCTCGTGCACCCGGAGCACGGCGAAAGGAACGTCGATTGGCTCCTTTTCCTCTACGAATGGCACGGGAAACACCACACCGCGCACATTCAAGAACTCCGCAAACAAAGGACCTGGTGACGCGGGTCAGTTCAGGGATGGCTTGGCCGGTTTAATGGCAAATTCTCAGACATGGAATCCCGAGCGATACGCGCGCAACGCGCGTTTCGTTGCGGACCTGGGCATGCCTGTTGTTGAGCTACTCGCTGCCGACAGGGGGGAACGCATCCTGGATCTGGGATGCGGAGACGGCGCCCTGACGCTGAAACTCGCGGACATGGGCTGCCAAGTAATTGGCGTCGACGGAAGCGCAGAGCAGGTTTTGGCCGCGCGCAAGCTGGGCCTCGACTGCCGCGTGATGGACGGTGAGAATTTGAGTTTTGAGAATGAGTTCGATGCTGTGTTCAGCAACGCGGCTCTCCACTGGATGCGAAATTCCGACGCTGTGATTGCTGGCGTTCGGCGCGCGTTGCGGCAGGACGGGCGTTTCGTGGCGGAGCTTGGAGGTTACGGCTGCTGCGCGAAAATCTGCAAGGCACTGGTGGAAGCCCTCCATCGGCGCGGGGCCGATGGAGAAGGAGCGAGCCCCTGGTATTTCCCGACCGTCGAGGACTATTCGACTCGCCTGGTGCATGGCGGTTTTGCCGTCAGTTCTATCGCATTGATACAGCGCCCGACTCCCCTGCCAGGGGACCTCACCGGCTGGCTCGAGACGTTTGCCGAAAGCTTTACCTCGAGACTCCCTCCAGCGAGCAGGCCCTCCTATATCGCGGAAGTCGAAGAATCGCTCCGACCCGAGCTATGTGACGCGGAAGGCAAATGGACTGCGGACTACGTGCGCTTGCGATTCTCGGCCAGGAAACAGAACTAGAGAAATTCGCCGGCACCAAGGGTATGCCAGGCCAAGTGGCGCGGGCCGCGGCGGCTCGTGTAGGATGAATTGGTACACGAGGAGAACGCATGAGCCGACCATCAGGCATTTACGCGATTTTCGAGACCTCGCAGGGAAACATTGTGGTCAAACTGCTCGAGAAGGAAGCGCCGAATACCGTCGCGAATTTCGTCGGACTTGCCGAAGGCACGAAGGAATTTACCGACGAAAGCACCGGCAAGAAGCTCAAGAAGAACTTCTACGACGGACTGGTGTTCCATCGCGTCATTCCGCAGTTCATGATCCAAGGCGGCTGCCCCCAAGGTACCGGCCGCGGCGGTCCAGGCTACAAGTTCGCGGACGAATTTCATCCTTCCTTGAACCATTCCAAAGCCGGCAAGCTCTCCATGGCCAACGCCGGGCCGGGCACGAACGGCAGCCAGTTTTTCCTCACGGTGGCGGCCACGCCCTGGCTCGATAACAAGCACTCTATCTTCGGCGAGGTGATAGAGGGACAGGACGTAGCGAATAAAATTTCGAATTTGCCACGCGATTCGAACGACCGGCCAAAGACGCCCGTGGTGCTCGAAAAAGTGCGCATCGAGCGCGTCCCCTGATCGCGCCGTATGACGATGCTGACACCCCAGCGCGCGCTGCGGCTCATGATCGAGGTGATTTTTTTGTTGTTGGGCGTGCTCGTCGTATGGCTGGCGCTCACGGGACGAGTTCTTGTGGAGCGCCACAAACCTTCCTGGCTCATCCTCAGCGGCGCTCTGATCCTTTGGGGGCTGCGGGCGCTTTATGGACCGAACCAATGGTGGGCGCGCTGGGAAAATTGGACGCGCGGGCTTTCTCTGACGCTTCTCGGCGTTGTCATGCTGGCGATTTATCGCGTGCCGTTTTTGTGGGTTGGACCGCTGCTGACTACCGCCGGCGTCTTGATGGTCCTGCGCGGAGTCCTCGGAGCGGCGCTGGTCTTCCGGCCGCGTTGATCCGCTACCGCTGTTTCACGGCGTAAATCCCGCTCGGCTTCGGATATAATCCCTGACACGAACGGCCCTCTCTGCTTCTGCGCCTGCGCAGAGGCGATCGTTTGGCCCACGCCACCAAAAAGGAGACGCACATGCTGAAGGAATTCAAGGATTTTGCCATGCGCGGAAACGTGCTGGACATGGCCGTTGGCATCATCATCGGCGCGGCCTTCGGAAAGATCATCACATCGTTTGTTGAAGACGTCATGATGCCGCCGCTCGGGCGACTCATGGGACCCGTAGATTTCTCGAACCGCTTCATCAGTATTTCCACCGCGCACTATGACACGCTTGCAGCGGCCAAGGCAGCGGGAGTGCCGACACTCAACTACGGAACATTTCTGAACAATGTCATCAACTTTCTGATCGTGGCGTTCGCTGTGTTTTTTCTGGTGCGTTCCGTGAATCGCTGGACGAAAAAGCCCGCGGCGCCGACAGCGAAGGATTGTCCACAGTGCGCGATGAGCATTCCGATCCAGGCCAAGCGCTGCGGCCACTGCACGTCCCAGCTGGCCTAGTATTCGAACTTCAGCATTCGAGACAAAATGGCTGCGGGAGAGCGGCTATGAGAGAAAACCGCATCAAGAGACCGGAGGCTTCTTTGTCTGGTTCGCTTCCAGGTGCGCCCGCAGCCGTTTGACGACCTCATCTTCCTGGCCCTCATCGATCTCTTTTTTGACCTCTTCGAGAGCGAAGTGCACCACATCGTGATGATGCAGTTCCTGGGGCGCCAGGACGTCGCTAAAGCGTAGCCACATGCGATGCAATAGATTGACTTCGTTGGAAGTAAGGTTCGGAGCGTGCGGCCCGAGGACTTTGTAGATTTTGTCGCCGTTCGGCAAGTGAATTTCAAGGTTGAACTGGGGCTTGATGTCGCCGAGTTTTTCCCAGGCATCGCCGATCTGGCGGGCTTGCTCTTCCGTGTTGTCCTTCGCGGAGCGCCCGATAACAATGGTGCTGGATTGCAGCGAAGCGCCCGCGCGAAGGATGCCTTCCCAAAGGTCATTTGACGCAACCACCGCAAGCCGAATGGACTTCCCGCGTTTCTCGGCCATAGAAAGAGCCTGGGAGAAGAGATGCTGCTCGATGCTGCCGAAGAGCTGGTCGGCGTCCAGTTCATTTTCACCGGAAGCCGAGCGGCGCAACAACCGGACGTGCAAAACAACGACATCGCGGCGTCCCGGCTTGATGCGATCGAGCACATTGCCCAGGTGATAAAGATTAAAGTGGTTGCTGATGGGCACGAGGATGTTGCCAGCCCGCGCGCCGACGGCCTCCGGGGTCAGCTCAGATTCCAGCTCCAGGTTGAACTGATCCATCTCCATGTGAGCCGAGCCGCCTCGATGGGCGCGCCGCTCGGAGATCGTAAAGACGATGAAGAGCAGAATGGAAAAAGTGCCGCCCGCCATGGTGGCCACGGGTTTGGTAAAAAGATTGATGACGGCGATGAGGAACAGGGTGAGCGTGATCAAACTGAGGCCGACAGGAATTTGCACGCCGCGAATGTAGAAATTGAAAGGGACCTGAAACTCGCGCACTCCGGGCCGTGTGTAGCGAAGAACGAGAACGGCCAGGCCGTTCATCGTGAAACTCCAGATCACGCCGAAAGCGTAAAGATTAGCGAGGAAGGTGACATCGCCGCGGCTGATAAAAATGGTGATGATTTGCAGGAGAACGACAATATTGATGATGCGGTAGCTGGTGCCGAATCGCGGGTGGGGCTGCCGGAACCACGCGCTGAGAACGCCATCTTCGGAAACGCGATTCAGGACGCCGTTCGAACCGACGATGGCGGTATTGACCGCGCCGGCCAGGATGAGCGTTCCCACGACGACCACGAATGCGTGGAAAATCAGCCGGGCAATCAGTGGCCCGTGCAAGCTCATCGCCAGACCACCGATGAGGTTCTCAAGGTAGTTCTGTCGCACGCTGTCGGGAATGATCATCACCGCGAAGAAGGAAACCAGAGACGTGAAAACCAGGCTGTAAACGAAGATGACCAGTCCGGCTTTCTTAAGGTTCGGCAGTTTGGGGCTTTCGATTTCGCGGTAAACCTGCGCGAGCGATTCCTCTCCGCTCATGGCCAGTACGGAGTGGCCCAACGCGATGAAGATCGCGATGATTCCGAACATGTGCGGAAGGGGACTGCCGGCAAGCCAGCCAAGCGCGCTCGCATTCAAACGCAGATTGCGCGGGTGGGGCCACGGCGGAAGCGGCGAATGCCTCAGGACCGCCGTGTAAATGCACCAGGTGATGAGAAGCACAACCATCACCGTCACCAGTTTCATGATGACGAGCGCTTTTTCGCTGGACTCGGGAATGCCCTTGGTGTTCTCCCACCAAAAATAGACCGTGACCAGAATCGCAAAGCCTGCCGCGATGAAATCAACCTGATTTGGCGTGAGTGGATTACCCAAGTGCGAGTACTGCAGGAGTTCGCTGATGAGCCCTGCCAGGTACTGCCCGGCGGCGACGCCGCTGATCGGGCCGGTCAGGATGTAGTCAAACATCAGGGCGGAAACGCTGAATTTTGCGAGGGTTCCGCCGAGGGACTGCTTGACGGCGCGGTACACGCCGCCGCGCACGAACATGCTGCAGCTTTCGACGTATACCGCGCGCACCGCATACGAGAACAACATGATGGCCAGAATGAACCATGGCGCGGTTTTGCCGATGTAGCCTTCCGCTTCCCCCCCAGCGTAGTAGGCCGAGGAGGCCAGATCGTTCAAAACGATGGCGGCTGCTCGCCAGAAAGAGATAAAGGTGAGGAGGGCCGTCGTAGCGACGATGACGCGCGGAATACCGTTACCTCGGCTGCCTGCGGCAGCAGGGGTGTTGGAAGAGCTGCTCATGTACGGGTGATCTCGATCAGCGGATTAAAATGCTCGCACTTTTCCGGCGCGAAGTCTAGCCAAACGGCGCTTTTTGATAACGCTGATAGGAATCAGGGAGCTGCGGTGCGGAACGACTTGGCGCATTCGGCGCAGGGGCAGATGGTGCGGAGGTGGTCGTAGCTGTAGATGCCGGTGGCATGGCCGTCGGTGAAGCTGATTTGGATGGCGTAGTTGCCGACGACGGTGGCGGCTTCGGCGCTTGGCTTGGGCTTGAACATGGGGAGCGGAGGAAATGAGCCGCTTCCGGGCGCCGCGGCAGAGAAAGCCTCTTTCTTGCCGCGCTCGTCATTGCACGTCGCGCAGGGACACTCTTCGCGCAGGTAGGCAAATGCGTAGTGGCTCGCGTGGCCGTCGGCCCAGGTGATGTCGACGCCGGCGCCCGTCTTGATGTGCACTCTGACGGCTGTGGGCTTTCTTCGCGGATCGAGTGGAATGGGCATTTGAATATCAGCTGGGCTCCCAGGCGTCGAATCGCCGCTCTTCGGGACCGGTGTTACCCGGGTCATACGTCACACTCGCCGAATCGTCGTTGAACTCCGCGGAATCTACGGCGAGAGTCATGCAGAGCGACAAGAATTTCTTCTGAGCGAAAGCGGAATGCGTTTCCATTTCGTATTTCGAGTTCCAGGAGAATTCTTGCTGCTGAGTGGCGATGATCATGGCTCGGCCGGAAAGGACGGCGTCAGCTCTTAGGCTTTCCGTTGCAGCAATCGCCCGGGGGAATAGGATTGCCGTGCGGACAGGTCTTGGGATGGCCGAGGAATGTGCAGATGCGCTGATCGAGCTCCGGGCTGATGATGTGCTCGAACCTGCAGGCTTGCGTGTGCGCTTCGGTGTCGTCGACGGAGAAAGTATCTTTGAAAAGGCGTTCGGCCAGCCGATGCCGGCGCACGACCCCTCGTGCGCGCTGGCTACCCACCGGCGTAAGCTGCGCCTCGCCGTGCTGCAGTTCGACCAGATGCCGCTCGCTCATGCGGCTCAAGGTTCTTGATGCCGACTCATCGGGAAGAACCGGAAGTTCGCCAGCAGGTCCAGCCGCTTGCAGTGCCTTGATATTCGCCGGTTTTCCCTCTTCGCAGCAAATCCAGATCTGCTCAAGAAAGTGGTCGAATCGAATCTCGTCGTCGGGCGAAACGGTAGTGCAGCAATCGGCCGTGTCTGCGAGGGGACAGGCGAGAGGATGGCCGGGGCCATGCTGCGCGGTGTCGAAGTGCAGACGGCCGTGGGCGAGTTCGATGCGGCGGTCGGCTTGGCGGGCGATGTCCGGGTCGTGCGTGACCATCAAGATCGTATGGCCGGCATGGTGCAACTCGCGGAAGATTTTCAGGACGATCTCTTCATTGGCTTCGTCGAGATTGCCGGTGGGCTCGTCGGCCAGGATGATCTTCGGCTGATTGATCAGCGCGCGCGCGATGGCTACGCGTTGCTGTTCGCCGCCGGAGAGTTGCGCGGGGAGGTGCGTCATGCGTTCCCCCATGCCGACGCGGCGCAAGGCTTCTTCCGCCTGCTTTTCATGGGTCACGCTGTGAAAGTATTGCGCGAGCATGACGTTCTCGACGGCGTTCAAATATGGGACAAGGTGAAATTGCTGGAAGACGAAGCCGACTTTTTCGGCGCGGTAGCGAACCATCTCGTTCTCGGTGAGCTTCGAGAGATCGACGCCATCGACGACGACGCGGCCGGAGTTCAGCTTGTCGAGTCCGCCAAGAATGTTGATGAGCGTGGTTTTTCCGGAGCCGGAGGGTCCCATGAGCGCCACCCATTCGGCGGCGGCGACGCTGAAACTGAGATCATCGAGAGCGCGCAGTGCGCCGTATTTCTTGACGAGGCTCTCGATGGCAACTTGCGGCGCGGCCGTCTTTTGTTCCGGCAGGACCTGGACCGGAGCGCTCATGCTTCACCTCGAAAAACCGAAGCGGGGCGAACGCTCGCGAGGCGCCGGAGCGGATACGCGCTTAGAATCGCGACAATGGTGGTGAGTGCCACAGATACAGGATACACAATCAACCGCGGCTCTGCCGCTACGCCAAACACCTGCTTGCCCAGCCACACGGAAAGAAAAATCCCGGCCGCCCCGCCAATCACGCCGCCCGCAAGACCAAGCAGCGCCGCCTCCATCATAAAAAGCCGCAACACCCGCCGCGTCGCTCCCCCAATCGCTTTCATCAATCCGACGTCGTTCCTGCGCTCCATCGCCACGTTGGTCATCGCCGCCATGACGCAGAGGCCAGTCAGCAGCAGCACTATGACGACTGTGGCCGTCAGCAATCCACTGATGCGGTCGTAAATCTTCGCTTCGCCCTCTGTGAATTGCCGGATGGGACGAACTTCAGCGCCCTGCAATTGCTGTTGTAACGCCGCGATGTATGCATCCACTTGTTTCGGTGTGCCCGGCACATTCAGCTGCACTATGCTGATCCTGCCGCCCATCAGCGAGAGCGACTGAGCATCGTGGAGAGGCAAAAAAATCTGGCTGTCCTCCGGCCCCCCGCTCGAGAACTCAGTTATTTCCGTACACGGGATGGCATCGAATCCCGTCATGACGCCGGGAGTGTACGGAGACTTGGGACTTCGACCCGGAACGACGTGGTCCCACTTTCCAGACGACGCTTCTCCGTACAGCTTTGTGCCTAACAGGCACGGATGCCCGGAACCCTCCAGCTGCAGCGTTTTTTTCCATTGCCAACCCGCGCCGAATTGCCGCACTTGCGAAAGGTCGGTACCGACGATTACCGCCGGAACATGAGACACCGAGCGAGCTCTCGAGAAATAGACGGCACCAATGAAATAAAGGGATGGGCTGATAACGACGTGGCCGCCTTCGGACTCAGGGGGAATGCGGTCCGCCAGAGCCGTTGGCAGCGTGCTCTCACGAGCAGATCCTTGCGTTCGGTCGAAAGGGGTTATAAGCACATTCGGGCCGAAAGCGCGAAATTCGGTGGTGATGCGGCGCTTGGCATCCACTTGGAGATTAAGGAGCGCGGCGGTGACGGCGGCGCCGGCGCCGAGAGCGAGAAGAATGACGAACAGGCGGCCGCGATTGGCTCCGAGCAGACGGCGAACGATGCGCCAGAACATGGCTCGATTGCCGGTGCCAGGCGCGCTCATCATTCGCCTCGCAGAATCGGAGCCGGCTCGTAACGCGAAGCGCGGCGCAGCGGAATAGCGCTGCCGAGAAGTGTGACTCCAGCGGCGAGCGCTAGAACGGCAACTAGCACCAATAGCGACGGCGCGGGAGCAACGCCGAAGATCTTTTGGCCAACGAGGCGCCCAAGAATGGTTCCGAGCGAGTAGCCGATGCCGCCGCCGACAAAGGCGAGCAGTAGTTGCTCCGCCGCCAGAAGGAATCCCACCGTGCCCGAACCTGCTCCCAAAGCTTTCATCAAACCAATTTCGGTGCGGCGTTCCATCACCGAGGCCGCCGAAGAAGCTCCTACGGCGAGCGCGGCAGCCAGGAGCGCCAGAAGCGTCACCATCCAAAGCAACGCGCGGACGCGTCTGAGAACCGTGCCCTCGCCCTCGGCGACTCGCCGAATCACGCGCACATCCGTCCCCGGCAGCACCTGGCCGATCGAGTACGCAATCGAGGAAACATACGGGCTGCACGACCATCGCTCAAATTCATCCGGCTTCATTGTTCTGGGGTCGCGCCGCGCAAATTCATCTTCCGGCTTCGTCAAAGCGCTCACATACAGCTTGCGGTACTGATCCGGTCTGTCCGCAAGTTCTTGGACGCTCGCGAGCGGCATGAGCAGGGCGTCATCTTCCGGGCCGCCCGAGGACAAAATTCCTGTGACGTCACACTGCTGCATATTCTGAGAACTTCCGGCCGTCGTTACGCCGACAACCACCTGGTCACCGGCTTTTATATTCCGGCGCGCCGCTAGTTTTTCTCCGACAACACACTCCGGAGGGGCAGGCAGGTAGGAGTGCCCCATCGGCGGCATTGCGACGCGTGCGAGGTGGCCTTCGTCTGAGAACCATTTCCCTGCAACATGAAACCATGGGTTGGTTTTTGCAATCCCGGTAACGAAAACGCCTCCGTCCGGCAATGGAACGCGATTCGCGGCCCACGTGCCAATCAGCGGAATCTGCAGCTCGGGGTCCGAACGCTGGCCATCCCCGTAGGTCACCCTCGGAAGCGCCGCCGAAACTTCCAGAACGGGAGCAAACGCGATGATGTTGTTGTGCCAGAATACGGTTTTGATCTTCGGCAGGTCTGCTTCGGGAAGATACGCGCCCGCATTCCCGGGGCGGTAGTCCACGCCACCAATCTCCAGCGGCAACGAGTCTGCCTCGGGCGTAACCACCAGGTTCGCACCGAGGCTGCGGAATTCGCTCGCCAGGCGGTCGCCCACGTCGAGCGAAACGCTCAGCGCCGCCGTCACCACGGCCATGCCCAGCGACAGGGCCGCAGCCGTCAGCACCTTGCGGCGCGGGCGGCGCGTAAACGAATCGGCTACCAGGCGTAGAAACATAATTTACAAAGCCGCACAGGTGGGAGTACAAATCATCCCGCCCTACTGCGGAATCAACTTCGTCGCCTCGACGAGCGAAGAAACGTCCAGGACAAGATCTGCGCCGTCTACGCGCGACGGCACGCCAATCGGATTGCAGCCGCCCGCCTCGCCAACCGTCGGCACATAAATCGCCGAGCCGCAGTGCCTGCAGACCACGTTCTGCCCATCCTGCCGGTAACCCTCGGCGCCGCAGATGCGGCAAGCATCCAGCGCAGCGCCGTAGCCGTTTGGCTTCCTAATGATCATGAATCGCAGCGACTGCCCGCCGACGCCGATGGTAAACAAATGCATCTTGCCGTCCTGCACTTCGCTCACAGGAATGCGCACTTCCTTCCCGACCGGGTCAACCGGCCGAGCCGAAGGCGGAGCAGCATTCGCGTTCGTATAAACGAAGTCTCCGGTCAGCAGCAGAATCACGGAAAGGCATCCCGTAGCCGCCGCGATCATCCAGCGCCGCTGCCGACGGTTCTGCGCTTCAAGCAGCCGTTTCTCCGCTTCACCGGCACTTACCTGCGCGGCCTTGGCATGGGACGCCGACTGCCATTCGCGCAAAACCAGCAGCGCCGCAGCGCCAAAAATCAGCACGAAGAAAAACAGCTCGTTCCGAACGACCGGCCCGATGATGGCCATTTCGGCCTTGCTCGAGGGTATCCACTGCGCCTCGCTCAACTCATGCAACCCGGTCAATGCAAGCTGAAACCCCACCAATATCAAGATGGCGCTCGTAACAGCAAAAAACCGCTGCAGCGGCACACGCAACGTACCCTTGAAAAAGAACACTCCCACAGCCACCGCCGCCCCAATTCCCGAAGCCGTCCCAATCCAGGTCTCGAGCCCCTCGCTCGACAGCTCCACCGCCCGCAAAATGATCGCGAGCTCCGCCCCTTCGCGCAAAACCATCAGAAACACAAAAAAGAAAATCCCCCAGCCCGCCCCCGCCCGCCCTACGTAACTCTCTATCTTCTGCTCGATTTCTTTTTTCAGGTGGCGCGCAACGCGGTTCATCCATAAGATCATCGTAACTACGAACGCTGCCGCGACGAGGTACATCACTCCCTCGAAGCCGTCTTCGCTGATCCGCCAGCGCTCCAGGGCAATCGCCACGGCCAGGCTCAGCGCGGCCGCAGCGGCTACGCCATACCAAACAAAACGCGCCAGTTGCGAGCGGCCTGTACGCGAGAGATAGACCAGGATGATACCGACGACCAGGGAGGCCTCGACGCCTTCACGCAAAGCAATGAGAAAAGCTGGAAGCAAGCCATCTCCAGTTGTTATTCATTTGCAACTACGCTTTAAGTCTACGCTTTGTATGAATTTACGTCAACCGGACCAGTCTGGTCCGACATTCCCGCTGCAACCTACGGTAAACTACATGGCCTGCTCATTTCAATGATGATCGCCGCCTACAGCCGCCAAGCCCTCTCGATCCTGCTGGCCTTTCTGCTATGCGGCGCGCCGTCTCCCGCACAGACTGCCTCTCCTCGGCAAACTCCGTCTTCTCCCCCACCGACGGTTCCCCAGGAAGACAAATTCGAACTCTCCCCGCATCCCAATCCGAAATACGCCAAAAAAATCTCCGAGCTGGGCGAGAAAGCGCTTGCCGATGGCCATCTGGATGAAGCGCTCAACTACTTCGAACAGGCCGTGCGTTACGCGCCGCAGGACACCGCCCTTATCGAACGCATCGCATCCATGCGCTCGAAGCTCGTTCGCGAACACGTCGAAGCCGCTGAGCGCGATGCCCTGGCCGGGCACGCCGATGTGGCCACCGAAGAGCTTGCCAAGGCCCTGCTCATTGATCCGGGCAACACCATCGTCGCCGAGCGCATGATCCAGATGAAGGCGATGAAAGACGAGCCGCTCATCGGGCCTGATCAGAAAATTGACGGCATACCGGAACTGAAGCCCCGGGGTAGCAAACAGGACATCAACCTGCGCGGCGACTCCAAGGCAGTCTATGAACAATTGGGGCAAATCTTCGGCATAAAGGTTACCTTCGATCCGGATCTGTCCCCGAAACCCGTCCATCTGCGCTTGGAGGACGTCGATTTCAGCACCGCGCTAAAGATTCTCAGCGTCGAGACCGGCACCTTCTCCCGCCCCTTAACATCCACTCTCTTGTTTGTGGCTCAGGACACGCAGGAAAAGCGCCGCCAATATGCCGCGGAAGCCAAACAATCGTTCCTCTTGCCCGCCGCCGTCGCGACCGAAGAGATGACCGAATTGGGGCGCGTTCTGAAAGAAATGACGGGGTCGACGCGCGTCGAGCTCGATGCCCAGAGCCACACCATCACCATGCGCGACACTCCGGAAAGGCTTGCGCTGGCTCAAGCGCTCATTCGTCAGGCCGAAAAAACACGCGGCGAAGTGCTGCTCGAAATAGAGATTCTCGAGGTCGATCGCAACAAGGCGCGCGATCTCGGCCTGCTCCCGCCTTCCAACGTGGAGTTGATCTCTCTCACTCCCGGCCTGATTTCCCAATTGAGGGCAGCCCAGGACGTCAGCACGCTGATCACGCTCCTGGCGAGCATTTTCGGAAACGGTGGAACCTCCTCTGCCGCTGGAAGTTCCCTCAGCTCCCTGATCCCTCCGCTCGTGCTGGTGGGAGGCGGCAAGACCACCTTTCTCCTGACGACGCCGGCGGTTGCGGCGCAGTTTTCTGACGCCCTATCGCTCGTACACAGCGGGACCCAGGTCCTTTTGCGCGCGCAAGACGGCAAACCGGCTTCTTTCTTTGTCGGTGACCGCTATCCGGTCACCCTTTCCCTGCTCTCTGGAAGCCTCGGCGCCTCGACGGCCGCCACCTCGGTCGGCAGCGTTACCGGCAGCCTTTTGCCCAGCGCTTCTTATAACGTCGGTATCGGGCCCGTAGCACTGACTTCCGCCGACTTCCGAAACGTAGGCCTGCAGGACCTCGCCGTCGTTAACGAGCTCGATAACACACTCACCATTCTCCAGAATCAAGGCTCGGGAACTTTTCTCCAGGCAGGTTCGCCCATCTCGCTGGGCGCCGCAAGGACGGTCGCGCCCTCGATCGCTCCCTCCATTGCTTCCGCAGCGCTGACGACCAGCGGTTTTCATGATCTGGTGGTCACCGATCCAGTCGGGAACACCGTGCAAGTCCTGCTCAGCAACGGCGACGATACCTTCAAGGAGGCCACGGGTTCCCCCATCACCGTTGGCCAGGAACCCAGTTCCATTGTCCTGGGCGATTTCAACAACGACGGCAATCAGGATTTTGCGGTTACGAATTTCCTGGACAACACTTTTTCTCTCTTTCTCGGCAACGGCGATGGCACCTTCAAACAGGCAACGGGTTCGCCCTTTCCCCTGCCGACCACGGCTACGGGCCCCATTGCCCTGACTTCGGCTGACTTTAATTCGGACGGGAATCTGGATTTGGCGCTCGTGAATCAAACGACGAACAATGTCACGGTTCTCCTCGGCAATGGGAACGCGACGTTTTCTCTCGCGAGTGGTTCTCCATTCGCGGTGGGTAAAGCTCCGGTCGCCGTCGCTTCGGCCGATCTGAATGGCGATGCCCACCCGGACCTCGTGGTCGTGAATCAGACAGACAACACCATCAGCGTCGAGCTAGGCAACGGCGATGGCACGTTCACAGCGGCGGCAAACTCGCCGCTCGCCACGGGACAGGCGCCGACAGCCGTGGCCATCGCCGATTTCAATGGGGACGGACTTCCAGATATTGCCGTGACCGACCCGCAAACGGACAGCGTGTCGGTCTACCTCGGCCTTGGCCAGGGCTTGTTCGCGACGGCTTTCGAGCTTCCGGTCGGCACGAATCCCACGGCCATCCTAGCGGCCAGCCTCAGCGGCGCTTCCCTGCCGGATGTGGCGATTACGAACGATCCGTCGGGCACCGCAGGCCAGGTCACCATTCTCCTGAGCCCAGCGAGCTTGTTTTCCAACGTATCCGGCGCCGAGGCGCAGCAGCCCTACCCGGGTGCGGAATATGAAGATCTCGGCGTGAAAATCAAGGCCACCCCCTCGCTGCATCCCAATGACGAAGTGACGCTGCAGCTCGAGTTCGAGATTCGCGCGCTCGCCGGCTCGAGCATCAACGGGATCCCGATCATTACCAACCGCACGCTCTCCCAGACCGTGCGCATCAAGGAAGAAATGCCTACGGTCATCAGCGGACTGCTCGATAACGAAGAAACCCGCACGATTACCGGCCTCCCTGGCTTCGCGAATCTTCCCGGGGGAGCCGGGTATCTCTTCGGGCAGAGAAACACGACCGCACAGGACACCGAGCTGCTGATTCTGATCACTCCGCATAAACTGCGGCTTCGCGACCGCGTGTCCCGCTCCATTTATGTCGGCCACGACCCCGGCGCGGGCGCCGCGGCGCGCGCGGCGCCGCGGCAACCTTGATCGAAAGGGCAGACGCGCGCGCCCCATTTATGGCAACGGTTCGAAAACGACGATGGGCTGATAGGTGCGTGGCACGAGCGCTTCCGCGATGGCGACAAGTTTGTCCTGCTGGCTGAAGACGCGCAGACGGGGCGGTTTTATTTCGCCTCCATCGAGCTCCAGCGTCGCGCCGGGAGGCAGCTCGAACCGGCCAGGCTGAATTTGCGAGACTTGCACGTTGAATTTCGTTCCGTGGCGCACACGTTTCTCGATGACCGGCAGTACATTCACCCGCGGAAAATTTGGAAGCAGGTTTTCCAATTTGATCAGGCAATCTGCAAATTTTCCGGCTCGTGATGTTTCTGCCAGCTCTTCCAATTTGATGGCCTGCTCGATGGAAAATTCGCCGACCGCTGTCCGCGTAATTTCAGATAGATGCGCCCCGCAGCCGAGTTTCTGCCCCATGTCGTGCGCGAGCGAGCGGATGTAGGTGCCCGAAGAGCACTCGATCACAAAGCGCGCCACGTTGCCTTCGATCCCCGTTAACTTGTATTCGAACAGTTCGACTTCCACTGCTTTCAGTTCCACGGGCTGTTTCTTGCGCGCCAGCTCGTAAGCGGGGCGGCCCTTCACCTTTTTGGCAGAAAAGGCGGGCGGCATCTGTTCGAAACGCCCCACGCTCCCGGCTGCCAGCTCTTCGAGAACGGCGGCCTTCAGCATCGGCGGATGGTCCGGCCCTTGTGCTTCGCCGTCCGAGTCGTAGGTATCTGTCGCAAAGCCAAACCGAAATCCCGCGGAGTAACGCTTTCTGCGCCCATTATAAAACTGGACGAGTCTCGTGGCTCGGCCGAGCAGCAGCACCAGCACGCCCGTCGCCAGCGGATCAAGCGTCCCAAGGTGCCCAATCTGCCGGAAGCCGGCGAGATGACGCACCGCATCGACGACATCGTGGGAAGTCTTTCCCCGAGGCTTATCGATCACGAGCGCGCCGTCAAACGGCGCGGGCTGAGGCTGGCGTGGCATGCGATGAGTAGTCAGCGAGAAGTCTTCACTGGAAGACGTAGCGCCTGCTAAGACGCGGCCGGCTTATCCTTCTTCATTTCTTTCAAAAGCTGATCGATGCGCTCGGTATATTCCTGCGAGTGATCCAGCGCAAAATGGAGCTCCGGCAGCCGCCGGAGTTGCAGCCGCTCGATGAGTTCGCGCCGGATAAATCCCGAAGCATGTTCCAGCGCCTTGATCGCATCGCTCTGCTCTTTGGCGGACCCTTGCATGTTGATGAACACGCGTGCGTGCTTCATGTCCGGCTGCACGCGCACTTCGCTGACCACTACCATGCCTTCGAGCCGCGGATCCTTCAGCTCACCCGCGAGCATGGCGTTTATTTCGTGAGCGATCTCTTCGCCCACGCGTTCATGACGGTGATTGGCTGGACTCATTTACGTTCCCGCGCGCTGCCTAAATAATTTCGATCGCCTGGTTGATCAGAAACGAGCCCAGAATGCGATCCGCCTCATCCAGGACTTTTTGCAGCACTTCGTTGACGTACTTCTCTTCATTCGCAAGCGTTACGACGCCGACCACCGATCGCTGCCAGGTGTCGTGATGGTCCAGCTCCGCCACCGCGACATTGAACTGCCTTCGCAACTTATCCTTCAAGCTGCGCAGAACCTGCCGCTTGTCCTTCAACGATTGCGCGTCTGGGATGTGCAGCTCAAGGGTAAGCAGGCCGACCGGCATGAGCGCTCCGGGGACTATCTTTTACTTGCGGCCGGCGGCCCCGACGGTCTGGCCCGCCGCTTCCGCGGCGCTCAGCTTTGTAACGCTGAAGCACTCCAAAATGTCGCCGACCTTCACGTCGTTGAAATTTGCAATGCCCGCGCCGCATTCAAATCCCGTACGGACTTCGCTCGCATCGTCCTTGAAACGCTTCAGCGAGCTGAGCTTCGACGTATAGACGACCGCGCCGTCGCGCACCACGCGAATCTGCGCGTCGCGCTTGAGCACGCCTTCCACGACGTAACATCCCGCAACCGTGCCGGAGCCCTTGACGCGGAAGGTGTTCCGCACTTCCGCGCGTCCCAAATGCGTTTCCTGAATCACGGGCTCGAGCAGGCCTTCCATGGCCTTCTTAATTTCGTCGGAGACTTCGTAAATGATCGTGTGTGAGCGAATGTCCACATGCTCCTGTTGCGCCAACTCCATGGCCTTCCGGTCCGGCCGGATCCCGAATGCGATGACGATCGCTCCCGAAGCGGAAGCCAGCAGAACGTCGTTCTCCGTCACCGCGCCGACACCTGAGCCGATGATCTTCAGCTTCACCTGATCGGTCGAAAGCTTCGGCAACATCTCGCTCAGCACTTCCACGGATCCCTGCACGTCCGCCTTGATCACAATGCCGAGTTCCTTCACATCGCCGGCCTTCAGCTGCTCGTGCAACTGGTCGAGCGTGATGCGTGCCCCGCTCGAGCGCGCCATTTGCGCGTCACGCTGCTTGCCCTGCCTGTATTCCACGATATGGCGGGCCTTGGCTTCTTCGGTCACCTGGAAATGGTCGCCGGCATCGGGCACGCCCTGCAAACCCAGCACTTCCACGGGGGTCGATGGAGGCGCGTCCTTGATCGCTCGCCCGCGATCGTCAAACATGGCGCGCACTTTGCCGAACACCGATCCGCAGATGAAGAAGTCGCCGGAGTTGAGCGTTCCGTTTTGCACGAGCACCGTCGCTACGGGCCCGCGTCCCTTGTCCACACGAGACTCGAGCACGGTCCCGCTTGCGGGCGCGTCCGGGTTGGCCCGCAACTCGCGCAAATCGGCTACCAGCAAAATGGTTTCCAGCAGTTTGTCGATGCCCTTTTTCTGTTTCGCGGAAACTTCCACAAATTCGGTATCTCCGCCCCATTCCGAGGGAACCAGGTTTACATCCGACAGCTGGCGCTTCACGCGCTCCACTTGCGCTTCCGGCTTGTCGATCTTGTTGATGGCCACGATGATGGGGACCTTCGCGGCCTTCGCGTGATCAATCGCTTCTTTTGTCTGCGGCATCACGCCGTCATCGGCTGCCACTACGAGTACGACTATGTCTGTAACCTTCGCGCCGCGCGAGCGCATGCGCGTGAACGCTTCGTGACCCGGCGTGTCCACGAACACGACGCTGCGCTCGTTTACCATCACTTTGTACGCGCCGATATGCTGCGTGATTCCGCCGGCTTCGCCGCCCGCGACGTCCGCTTCGCGAATCGCATCGAGCAAGCTGGTCTTGCCATGGTCCACGTGCCCCATGACGGTGACGACCGGTGGCCGCGGCTTCAGGCTTTCCTTGGTCTCTTCCTTTGCAACCTCCAGCACCATCTCCTCTTCGAGCGAGACGACGCTGACGACTCCGCTGAAGGCTTCTGCAAGCGTGGTGGCCGTCGGCACATCCAGCGCCTGGTTGATGCTGGCGAAAACTCCGCGATCGAGGAGCGTTTTCAATAGATCCTTCGCGCGCACATCCAGCTTTTCTGCCAGTTCCCGGATCGTGATGCCTTCTGTAATCGTGACGTCGCGCGGCGGCCTCGGCTCGGGCGGCGCAATGACGGCTGCCGCGGAACGGCGGTCGCCAGCCCCTGGACGCTGGCGCGTGGGGTGCAGCTTGCGCTCACCCTCCTGTTCCCGCTTGTCCATGACCGGCCGCTGTCTCTGCGCCGGTTTACGCGTATAGAGCGGTTTGCCAGGCTCCGCCTTCGGCGGCACTTTGTCCGGCGGAAGCGCCGGCAGCATGCCGGGACGACCCGGCATCCGTGGTCCGGGACGCGTGCCCATAGGCGTCGCTCCGCGACGCTGCTCAAAAGGCCGATTCGCTGGTGAACTGCCCGTCCCGCCCGGGCCGCCGGGACGCGGTGTGTATTGTCTTCCCTGTCCGCCCTGCTGCATCGGGCGCATGGGCTGGCCTGGACGCGGACCGCCGCCGGAGCGTTGCCCGCTGCCGGGTGTCGTTCCAGGAACTGGTCCACGATTGCCCGTTGGCAATGGCCGGGCAGACGCCGCGGGCCGTGCTCCAGGAGCGCCAGGGGCCGCAGCCGCCGGGCGCACCGTAGAAGTTTGCGTACCACCGGATGGAGCCGCGGGCCGCGTTGCAACGGGCCCAGCCGCCGGACGCCCTGCCGGCGTCGGTGAGGGCTGCCGAATCGGAATGGCTGGCGCGGGAGCTTTTGGTGCCGGCGCAGCGGGCGAAACAGGCTTTAGAGCCGGTGGCACGGCAGCGGATGCCCCAGCAGGAGCCGGTGTAACCGGCGCCTTGGGAGCCACTGGCGCTGCAACCGGCGCAGTCGATACCGGTGCGACCGCAGCTGGAGCCGCCGGAGCGGCAGGTCTCGCAGCTGGCACGACCGGAGGCGCAACAGGCACCGCGGGTGGCGCAACGGTTGGCCCCGGAGGTCTTACGGCTGCGCTGGGCGTTGGCGCCGCGGCAACCGGCGCTAGAGGAGCTGCCGGGCGCATCCTTGCGGCTTTGGCAGCCGCCTCCTTCGCCGAAGCTTCCGCCTTCAGAGCAGCTTCTGCCGCCGCTTCGGCCTCAGCCTGACCCAAAATATTCTTGCGAACCTTTTCCGCGACGTCCTCAGGGATCGAGCTCGAGTGCGTCTTCTTCTCCGCGACGCCATACCCAGGCAAAAGGTCAATAATCGCCTTTGCCTTGACCTCGAGTTCGCGGGCCAGTTCGTTGATTCGGACTTGGTTTGCTTCGCTCATGCGTCCTATAGACCGTTCCACGGTCAAAAATCAGCCGGCCTCCAGTGCATCAAGGCCACTCGCTGCTTAAGGCTTTGGCTCTTCTTCTGCTTTTGCTTTAGGCGCTTCTTCGGCGTGATCCGCCGGCGGTTCCGTTTCTGATGTTTGCCGCGCCTCACCGTCCGTCGCAACGCTCTCAGAACCTTCCTCCGTCGCTTGAGCGCCCTCTACGGCTTCCGCACCTGCTTCCGCATTCCCGTCAATCACTTCACCTTCTGTAGCCGGCGCTTCGCCTTCCACCGCCGTTTCTTCCGTCGCTTCGCCAGCCGGCGCGGCCGCCGCACCTTCCGCTCCGCCTTCATAGAACCGGTTCACGGCCTGATAAATCTTGTCCACCATCTTCTCGCCGATTCCGGGAATCTCCATCAACTGCTCCGGCGTCATCCCGGCAAGTTTCTCGACGTTGGTAATCCCCGCCGCCTCAATCTTTTCAATTGTCTTCGCGCCAACACCCGCCAGCGCCGTCAACGGCGTCGTTGGCGCCGTCAGAGCCGTCATCTGCTCTTCAATTTCCTGGCGCTTCTCCTCTTCGCTCTTGATATCGATATCCCAGCCAATCAACTTGCTCGCCAGCCGGACATTCTGCCCTTTTTTCCCAATCGCCAGCGAAAGCTGCGAGTCCTCGACAATCACTTCGAGCTTCTTGTTTTCAGGATCCGTGATTTGTACGCGCGTTACCTTCGCCGGGCTCAGCGCCTTCTGCGCAAACGCCACGGTCTCCTCGCTGTAAGGAATAATGTCAATCTTCTCGCCGCGCAGTTCCCGAATGATCGACTGCACGCGCATCCCCTTCATGCCCACGCAAGCGCCCACCGGATCGACATCCTTATCCCGGCTCGCTACCGCCACCTTCGTCCGCTCTCCCGCCTCGCGCGCCGCATGACGGATCTGCACCGTCCCGTCGTAGATTTCTGGCACTTCCATCTCAAACAGCCGCTGCACCAAACTCGCATCCGCGCGCGAAACAATCACCTGCGGCCCCTTCGCCGCACGATCCACCATCTTGATCACCACGCGCAAACGCTCTCCGATGTTGTAGGTCTCCAGCTTCGACTGCTCGCGCTTTGGCAGTCGCGCTTCTGTCCGCCCCATGTCCACGATCAGGTCCGGCCCTTCCGCGCGCTTCACAATCACGGTCACCAGTTCGCCCACGCGCGTGTGGTACTCGTTGTAAATCGTGTCGCGCTCGGCCTCGCGCACCTTCTGCAGAATCACCTGCTTGAACGTCTGCGCCGTAATGCGCCCAAACGCGTCTGTGGACTTCGTCGCAATAATTTCGGTCCCGATCTCCGCCGACGGATTCTTCTTCTTCGCTTCCGCCAGGCTGATCTCTTTCTTCGGGTCGGCCACTTCTTCGACGACCGTATGCACCGAATAGACGTCCACCTGTCCCGTCTCCGGATTGAACTTCGCGCGCAGGTCCTCTTCCGTCTTGTAATGCTTCCGCGCCGCCACTACCATCGCGTCTTCAATCGCCGACACCACAATCGTCGTCTCGATGTGCTTCTCGCGGCTCAACATCTCAATTTGCTGATAGAGCAGGTTCGCCATGTAAAGTTCGCTTCCCGTTCCTAATTCCTGTTCCTGAAGTCTCTCTCGCTCTTAAATCTCTTTCTCTCTTGAACTCTTCCCGCTTTCCTTCTCACCGCCCCTGCCTTATCTTTTCATTCCCTCTTTTCCACTCACTACTCGCTGCCTTTCAGAACTCGACCATCAAATTCGCCTTCCGTATCTTCTCCAGAGGCAACTCCACCGTCCGCGCCACCTTCCCCTTCAACTCCAGCCGCACCTTCCCATCCACAAATCCCGCCAACCGCCCCTCAAAGTATTTCTCGTCCTCGACAGGCTCGGCGGTCGAGATCTTCGCCATCCGTCCGCGAAACCTCTCGTACTCCGCCGGCTTTCGCAAAGGCCGGTCCATGCCCGGCGAACTCACCTCGAGGATGTAGCCCGGCCCCGGAATCAGCTCCTCCACATCCAAAATCACGCTCAACTGCTGGCTCACCCGCTGGCAATCCGCGTGGCTCACTCCCAACTCCCCGCCCTCGCGCGCCTCCGTGCCCGCCAAAACCGTCCCTGCCGCGTCCGTCATCCTAGCCCCCGACTTCGGCACACGGTCGATGCTCACCCTGAGAAAGCGCTGCTTCCCTACTTTCCACTCGACATCAAAGATTTCCAGCCCTTCCGACCGCGCAACCCGCTCGGCGGCTTCCCGAATTTTTTCCAAATCCAATCAGAGACTCCCCAAGCAATGCCGGTGTCCACTGCCCTCCAACCGGCCCAACAAAAAAGTGGGCTTGCGCCCACCCATCCGTGCGACCCGCTTCAGAGCGAAAATAGAGTATATTCCGCCAGCAAGGTAAATGCAAGATACGGTGGCGCCGCTCAGCAGTTTCGGAAGCTTAGCAGGGGGCAGTCTTAGACAGCCGGTTTCGCCGGGGATGACCAGCTGGAGCGGGCGCTCTTGGCGATCGCACCCTATTTTCGCTGCCCGAATTTGCCGGCCAGCGCGC
>JABCYZ010000025.1 GCA_013289955.1 Acidobacteriota bacterium | reverse complement strand
GCCACAAGGGTGCGAGTTGCTCGCGAAACCAGCGCTCCACCTCGCTCACTCCATCAGCTTTAGCTCTCATATCGTATGTGTGCCATATAACACACATGCATTGCAAGGATTTTCTTCCAGACCGGTGCTGTTTAACCTCAACACAAAGCGGCAGGCTACATCCACTCAGCGGCAACTAAAAACTGGGGGTGGGCAAGCGGCACTCTCTCCTTGACATTCTACCTATCACGCCATATATATGTAGAATGTCTAGGAAGAACCATTCCTTTGTATTCCTGATCGCTGCGGCAGCAATTCTTTCGGTCCCTGCCGAGCCCAGCCTGGCAGGCTCGCCTCCGAACGAGCGAGAGACCGTCACTAAAATCGTACTGCAAATCCAGAAGGCCGACTATGAGGACGACCGACCCGCCCTCGAGCGCCTTTATGGCGAGCTCGCGCCATTCGCGGGAACAAAAGATATTGCCTCTCGTGTTCTCTACTGGCGCGGCTTTGCCCTCTGGCGCAGAGCCATCAACGGATTTAACGACGGCGTCGAAAAAAACGAGCTGCAGCAGGACCTCGAGCAGGCTGCCAAAGAATTCGAAGAGTCCGCGTCGGCAGATCCCTCGTTTGTCGATGCAAAGATTGCCCTGGGATCGTGTTACGGCTACCTCGCCTATTCCGTGAACAAGAAAGATGCCGCAGAGCTGCAAGCTCTGCTTCTGAAATCCCGGCAATCCATAACGGAAGCCAAAGCAGCTGCGCCCGATAATCCGCGCCTCCTTTGGGTTCTCGGTCCCATTTACTGGAATATTCCCGCCGACCGGGGCGGCGGCCAGGACAAAGCAATGGAGACGTACGAGAAAGGTCTCGAGATTGTCCGAAGCCATAAGGCCGCGACGAGCGATTCGCTCGATCCAGTATGGGGGGAGCCGGAACTCTTGATGAGTCTCGCCTGGTCCAACTTGAATCGCGCCACGCCGGACCTGAAAGCTGCGGAACAAAACGCTCAGGCAGCGTTGGAACTCGTCCCTAATTGGCATTACGTCCGCGACATTCTCATGCACCAAATTCGCGAGGCAAAGGCAAAAAAGAGCGGAACCGGCTAGCTATATACATGTGACGCCGCGGAATTCGGCGCGCATCCGGTTGAAACGTTGAAGGAGTGATCGAGTTCAGGAGACGCAATGCCCATTGAAAAATCGGATTTGCTGCAAGGCACTCTCGACATGCTCATCTTGAAGATCGTGGCCCTCGGTCCTGTTCACGGCTATGGCATCTCCCTCAGAATCCGCCAAATCTCCAGAGAAGTCCTGCATGTCCAGCAAGGTTCGCTTTATCCGGCTCTGCATCGACTTGAGAAACGAGGCTGGCTTCAGGCCGAGTGGGGGGCCTCCGACAAGGGCAGGCAAGCCAAGTTTTACAAGTTATCCCTAAAGGGCCGGAAACAACTGGAGAGTGAAGAATCGAACTGGAATCGGTTGTCGGGTGCGGTAGCCAATATTATGCAAACCGCACAGTAGGAGGTTGTCATGTCTTGGTGGAAATCCATCCTTCCGAAGCGCGCCTCTGACGCACAAATGGACTCCGAACTCCGCTTCCACATCGAGGAACTCACGGACGAAAATATAGCCGCGGGCATGACGCCTGAGGAAGCCCGCCGCCGCGCCATCCTCGAATTTGGGGGTCGGGAAAGATTCAAGGAAGAGGTCCGCGATGTTTACCGCATCCGCATCCTCGACGCCGCCGTCGCTAACCTCAAATCCGCCTTCCGCTTCATTCAGAAATCTCCAACGTTTTCCATCACCGTTATTCTCACGCTAGCTCTCGCCATCGGGGCAAATAGCGCCGTCTTCTCCGCCATCGACGCCATCCTCCTGAGACCCCTCCCCTTCCCTGACGCGGATCAGCTTATGCGCGTCGATCAATACAATCCGAAGACCTCAAGCCCGCTCCACTTGGTTGCCCCGGTTCGGCTGGAAGACTGGAATCGCCTCAATTCCACTTTCCAGGCGCTCACCGGCTACTACAGCGAGGATGTCTCCGAGTCCACCGGGCCACTGCCGGAAAGGATAACTCGCGCCTGGGTCTCCCCCCGTTTCCTTGAAGTTTGGGCCGTTTCCCCCATGTTGGGCCGTGAATTTACACCCGACGAGGAGACTCTCCATGGGCCGGCTGCGGCCCTGATTAGCGATGGCTTCTGGCGACGTCGCTTCAACGCCGATCCCAACATCGTCGGACGAAATCTGCGCCTCGATGGTCATCTGACTCCGATCGTCGGCGTAATGCCTCCTTCTTTCTCTTTTCCGGATCGCGAAACCGATTTGTGGTGTCCGGTTCCCGCGGGGTTGTCTTATGGTCCAGCGCGCCTGAACAACTGGTTCACCGTCATCGGGCGCCTCAAGCCCGGCGTCACCCTCGCACAAGCCCGCGCCAATCTCGCCACGGTGCAGGCGCAGCTCGGCCGCCAGTTCCCCAAGACCGACGGGGAGCTCTCCGTCGGCGTCGAGCCGCTCAAGGAAACCACTATCGGCGATTCGCGCCGTTCTCTCTGGCTGCTCTTTGGCTCCGTCACCCTGCTGCTGTTTATTGCGTGTATCAACGTCGTGGCGCTGCTCTTGTCCCGCTCGGCTCAGCGTCAGCACGAAATCTCCGTTCGCTTCTCCCTGGGCGCTCCACGCGGCGCGCTCATTGTTCAGCTGCTCACGGAAACCTTTCTCCTGGCCCTGATCGGCTCGGGGCTCGGTCTGTTTCTCGCGGCGGCAGCGTCTGGCATCTTCCGCTCCCTGGCCGCGCAGCTTCCCCGCGTCGAAGAAATCCATCTCGACGCTCGCATCGTCCTCTATTCTTTGGCTTGTTCGGTGGTGGTCACTCTTCTCTCGGGACTGGTTCCCGCCATTCGCGGCACGCGGCGCAATCTCTCCGCCTCGCTAGCGCAGTCTGGCCGCTCGCAAGTCTCGGGGCGAAATCCGCTCCAGTGGCTCCTTGTCGGCATCCAGGTCGCCCTCGCTGTCACACTGCTCGCCGGCGCTGGGCTGCTTCTCCGCAGCTTTCAACAACTCGGCCGTGTCAGCCCCGGCTTTGACCCCACCCACATCCTGACCTTCCAGCTCAGCATGAACTGGGGCGAAACAGGGGACATGAAAAAATTGCGGCAGTTCACCGACCGCATTCTCGAAACGCTGCGCGCGACGCCCGGCGTCGAAGCCGAGGCTATCTCCGTCGGCGTACCAGGAGTTCCCTTCCGTTATCAAACCGAACTCAAGCTTATGGAAGGCCGCGCTGACACGGAGCCCAAAATCGTCGCAGAGAACCGCTTCGTATCTGCCAGCTACTTCGCCACCATGCGCATCCCGCTGCTCGCCGGCGAAGTCTGTCGCGAAACCGACGGCCCGCCCACCGTCGTTGTAAATCGGGCTTTCGCCAACGCTTATTTCCCCGGCGCACCCGTCCTTGGCCATCACGTGCAATCCATGAATTTGGGTTACTCTGGCGCCGCTGAAATCATCGGCATTTCCGGAGACACCCGCGAAACTGGCCTCGACCATCTTCCCGTTCCCACCGCCTACTGGTGCGCTCCCATCGCCGAGCCTGGCACCTATTTCCTTGTCCGCACCCGCAACGCTCCCATGACCATGGCCGAAACCATTCGCCGCCAGATCCACGACACCGAGCCTCAGCGCTCCGTCTACGATTTCGCTCCCCTCGAGCAGCATTTCTCCGATGCGCTCGCCGAAGGTCGCCTTCGTACGATTCTCCTGACCTTTTTCGCCGCCACCGCCCTTTCTCTCGCCTGCATCGGCCTCTACGGGACGCTCAGCTACTCCGTGAATGTTCGCCAAAGGGAAGTCGGCCTGCGTCTCGCCCTCGGCGCATTGCGCGGCCAAATCATCCGTCAATTTCTCTGGCAGGGCCTGGCCGTGTGCATCCTGGGCTGCCTAGCTGGATGGGCTCTCGCCTGGGTATCTACGCGGCTCATGGCGGGCCTCCTCTACGGTGTCTCGCCCAACGACGTCCCCACGCTCTCTGCCGTCATCTTCCTTGTTCTCGCCGTCGCCGCCATAGCCTCCCTTATCCCGGCCATGCGCGCCGCCCGCGTCGAGCCCATGCACGTCCTCCGCGACGAGTGACTCGATTCGCAGTTGTAACCAATCTTCGAAACGCCTACCCTAAGTGAATTACGGAAAATATCGCCTCTCACAAGTTTCCAGACACACGCATAAGAGGAGAAAAAAAATGAATTCCGAGCTTCTCAAGATGCAAACCACGCGGCGAGACCTGCTCTGCGGTTCTGCTGCGCTCGCTGGCGGCGCCTTTCTGGCGCAACTCTTCCCTGGCAGCCTTCTCGGCGCCGCCGTCCCCCGCCTGGCCTCACAATCGCCCGCCGACCGCGCTACCGCGTTTCGCGCGCAAATGGGTGCTATTCCCATTCAATCTCAAAAGCTCGCCGACAATCTCATGTTGCTCTCCGGCCCCGGCGGAAACGTCGTTGTGCTGAACGGTCCCGACGGCAAGTTCATCGTCGACAATTTCGTTTCTCCCGCCTGGCCCAGGCTCAAAGAGACTCTCGACGGCCTTGGCAATGCCCCCCTGAAATTCGCCATCGACACCCACTGGCACTTCGATCACACCGACAACAACGCTCCACTCCACGCCGCCGGCGCTATCGTTCTCGCTCACGAAAACACAAAAAAACGCATGTCCGAATCGCATGACGTTCCTGTCCTCGGTTTGCACTTCGATCCCTCACCGGCGGATGCGTTGCCGCAACAAACTTTCGCGACCAGCCACAAACTGAAAGCCAATGGCGAATCCCTTGTCCTCGAGCACCTGGCGCCTGCGCACACCGACTCCGACATCTACGTTCACTTCGAAAATGCTAACGTCATCCATATGGGCGACACTTTCTTTAACCACGCCTATCCTTTCATCGACCCGGGATCCAGCGGCAAAGTCAAAGGCATGATTGCCGCCGCCGACAAAATCCTCACCATCACCAACAACGACACCAAAATCGTTCCCGGCCACGGCCCTCTCGGCAACAAAGCCGACCTCACCAGCACGCGCGATATGCTCGTGACCGCCGTCGATCGCATCGAAAAACTAAAGGCCGCTGGCAAAACCTACCAGGAAGCCGCAGCGGCCCAGCCGCTCGCAGATCTTGACGCTACCTGGGCTAAAGGTATGCTCGGAAGCGACCTCTTCGTCCAAGTTATCTATCTGACGCTCTAAGTCCGGGATCCTCTGATTCGTTGGCCGCTCGAATTCCTGGCACGTAAGAATGTTTGTCCTCAAACGAACGAGGAGCGCGATGAACTGCAGCTGAGCTTCGAGCCTGGTGCGTTCCCCAAAAAACTGCTCCGCTGCATTTCTGAAATGGGTCGTTTATTGTTGAAGATGTGCTTCGATGCTGATGGCGATGCCGTCCCCGGTGCGGAGTATCTGGACCTCGGAGGAACTGAGTTTATACCTTCGATCGGAACCGATGACCTCTATCTCAACAGAGTGGTTTACAGCGGGGCACAGAGAGGTCTGACCCAATCCCCGTTCATCGAGGGTGACTTCTCCCGCCGGAGCGCCGGCCACGCAGGTGCTGATGCGCATGCTGCCTGAAAAATGACTCGGCACGTGAACCACAAGCCGATCGGGATGCAAACTTGCTCCGCAGGAAAGCATCAAGAAAACCATCGCGACAAACGCCAACGACAGATAGGGCAGGTTAGAGCGGATGGGCACGATTGGTATCCCCGATACGGCTAACGCCTTGTTTATAGCATCCCTGAAAGCAGAAAGCTATTCTCTGCGTCATGAGTTACGCTTCAAAAACGTTACGGGCTTCTCGGAGTAGCGTCCGTAAGTTAAGATTACCGCCTGCTAAGCAAGATTGAGTTTGCCTAATCGGAGCTGAGCATTGCCATCGCGAGCCAATCCTCCTCGACTTATCTTCGCGTCCGCAATATTCCTGCTGCTGGTTTGCGGCGTTGCTTCGGTCTGGACGTTCTATCGCATCTATTCCGGAGAAAAGTGGGTCCGGCATACGTATATCGTGCAGGTTCTGATTGGAGATATCGAATCCGACCTCGCCCGGATGGGGCGTGCCCGGCAAATCTATCTCGAAACCGGGGATAATCAATATGTTCAGGACATCGAAGCGGCGCGCACGGAACTATTCGACAAAATCAGCCAATTGAAGGTATTGGTCGAGGACAATGCCGATCAGGAAGGCTCGGCCGAAAAACTGGAACAAGCCGCCTATGGCCGTTGCCGTACGCTGAGTGAATCGATGCAACTGGTCGAATCCGGCAAATCCACGGACGAAGCGCAGGATAATTACTCGGCACAGTTGGTGGACTGGTCGCGACAGACCGCGGCCATTGCCAAGGATATGCGGGACGGCGAGTCCAGACTGCTGGACCGCCGGCTGTTGCTCACAAATTCTCTTTTCTTTTGGATTGTCGCGATTTTCGCCGTCACCTTTATTCTTTCGCTCTGGATGCTCTGGGAACACTACCGAGGGCTGACCCGCGAGTTGGCGCAGCGCAAACTCGCGGAGCGCAACGCCCAGAATCTGAGTGCGCAGCTTCTGAGCGCCCAGGACCAGGAGCGGCGGAAAATCGCGCGGGATTTGCATGACGGGCTGGGGCAAACTCTGGTCGCGGCTAAGATGATTGCAGACACTCTCGTGAAGCGCCCGCTCGAAAAACAGAGTTTGCTGGATCTCAGCGCGCTTTTGGACGAAGCGGTGTCCTCGACGCGTTCCATGTCGCATCTGCTTCACCCGCCACTGGTCGACGAACTCGGATTCACCTCTGCGGCGCGGACTTACTTAGAGGGTTTCTCGCAGAGAGCCGGCGTAAAGGTTAGTTTTGATCTTCCTGACACGGTAGAACCCTTGCCGCCCGATCTGGAGCTCACTCTGTTCCGCGTGCTGCAAGAGGCGCTGACAAATATTCAGCGGCATTCGAAGAGTTCTAAGGCGGAAGTCCAGTTTATTGCGAATGGCAGGACGGCAACGCTTAGGGTCCGCGACCACGGCATCGGCTTGCCGCCAGGGATGTTGGAGAATTTCCATCAAAATGGAACAAGTGTGGGCGTTGGCTTGGCCGGGATGAAAGAGCGGGTCCGCGAACGGAATGGAGAGCTCGAAATTCGTTCCGATTCCGCGGGGACATCTATTTCGGCCACTTTTCCAGTGGTGCCGGACTCCTCCGTATCGGATCGCTGATTCCCTTTTCCGCTCCCCGCGCGGCCAGTTCCGATTCCCCTCTTCTGCTATCCTATTTCCTCGCTTCAAAGGAGCCCCATGCAGTCGCTGCGGCTGAACCCGATTCTCAACACTGACTCCTACAAACTCACCCACTGGTGGCAATATCCGCCGGACACCCGTCACATATATTCCTACGTCGAGTCCCGCGGCGGCATGTTCGAGGAAACTATGCTGGCCATGCTTCAGTACATCGTCAAATCCAATTTCGCCGGCCAGGTTTTCACTTTGGAAGATATCGAAGAGGCTCGCCGCGTCGCTCATGCGCACTTCGGGGGCCACCCTAAGTCCTTCAACTACGACGGCTTTAAGTCCCTTTATGCAAAACACGGCGGGCGCCTTCCCCTGCGCATCCGCGCGGTCAAGGAAGGCACCGTCGTCAAGAGTCACAACGCTCTCATCACCATTGAAAACACCGATCCCGAGTTTTACTGGCTTACCAACTGGGCGGAAACCCTTCTTCTGCAGGTTTGGTATCCCATCACTGTCGCGACACTCTCCCGCGCCATCAAGCAAGTGATCGGCAGGGCTCTCGTGCGCACCGGCGATCCCTCGCTTCTTCCTTTCAAGCTCCACGACTTCGGTTTCCGCGGCGTCTCCTCCAAGGAGTCTGCGGCCATCGGCGGCGCCGCCCATCTTCTCAATTTCCTCGGCACGGATACGCTGGCCGCCATCCAGCTTCTCAACCAGTTTTATTCCGCCGACCTCACCACGAAAGATCCGCTCAACTGCGCCGGCTACAGCATCCCCGCCTCCGAGCATTCCACGATCACCGCGTGGGGCGAAGCCAATGAAGGCCAGGCCTACGCCAACATGTTGGAGAATTGCCCCGAAGGCGTGGTCGCCTGCGTCAGCGATTCCTATGACATTTACAACGCCGTGCGCAATCTCTGGGGCGGCGCGCTTCGCGACAAAATTCTCCAGCGTAAGGGAACTCTGGTCATTCGCCCGGACTCCGGAGACGCCGTCTCCGTTCTCGAAGAACTCTTCAAAATCGTCGCGGAAGTTTTTGGCTACGAAGTCAATAAAAAAGGCTGGAAGACCACCATCCCCAATGTCCGTTTCATTCAAGGCGACGGCGTAAATTTCTACACCATTCAAAACATAACAGGCCAGCTCACCCGCAAAGGCTGGTCGCAGGATATCTGGAGCTACGGCATGGGCGGCGCGCTGCTCCAGCAGGTAAATCGTGACACGCTGAAATTCGCCCTGAAATGTTCCGCTATCGACCGCGCCGGCAAATGGCACAACGTCTACAAAAACCCAAAAACCGATCCAACCAAAGCCAGCAAAGGCGGCCGCTTCAACCTGATTCACATCGGCAAGGAATTCGCCACCGTCGAAGTCGACAACGACGCCCCCCATCCCGACAGCTCCCGGCTCGGCGTCAACGCGCTTGAAACCATCCTCGAGGACGGCAAAATCCTCCGTGACATGACCCTCCAGGAAGTCCGCGACATCGCCGTCAAATACGACGCCTACAATGAGGCCGCCTGATTATTCCAACTTTCGAGCGCGCCCGTCTGCGTGTCGGGGCCCGCGCTTCTCTTTTTTCTCGTCTGGCACAGCAAACCACGGCCGTTCAGCGCACCGCCGCGGCTCACTCTTCGCCGATGTCCTCGTGCCACAACGCGGGATTTTCCGCGACGAATTTGGCGAGCATCTCCACACACTCCTCTGAAGCAAGATCGATCACCTTGATTCCATTCTCACGCAGCCAGTCGATCCCGCCGCGAAAATTTACAGATTCTCCGACGACTACCGCTCCAATTCCAAACTGGCGGATCAGCCCGCTGCAGTACCAGCACGGCGCGAGCGTCGTGACCATGATTTTGTCGCGGTAGCTGCGCTGGCGGCCCGCCTTCCGGAAGGCGTCGGTTTCCCCGTGGGCCGAAGGATCACCGTCTTGCACTCTGCGGTTGTGCCCGCTTCCCAGGAGTCGTCCGGCGCTGTCGAAAAGCGCCGCACCGATCGGAATTCCGCCCTCAGCGAGTCCCCGCCGCGCTTCCTCTATCGCCGTCTCGAGCATCGGCAAACACTTCGACCGGTCCATCTAGGCAACCCCTTTCTGCTGTCCAGGCTCATAGCGCGGCGCGATAGCGTAATAGAGCTGCATGAAAACGATGAACCCGATGCTCCAGTAGGGGTGGAGCACACAGAGCGACGCCCCAAACGCGTAAAACGCTTGCGCCGTCCAGATGCGGCGGCAAATCGCGTCAACAACTTTCGGGGGCGTATCGCTCTTGACCATCCCTGCGCGGGTCGCGCGTCCCCAGCTGAGGTAGAGCAGGGCGCCGAGAAGAAACAGGTTGGCCCAGTAGGCGACCAGCGCCGTCCGGTAGGTGATGAACCCGGTCAAAAGCCTCGTGGAAAATGGCATCAGCGTGACCAGGAAAAGAAACGCCAGATGAATCCAGGTCAGGTGGCGCTCGGAACCCCTGAGGTGATTCAGCTGTGTCTGCTGGCCGACCCAAAAAATGCCGAGCGTCAGAAAGCTCATTAAATAAACGAGAAGCTGCGGAGCCAGCATGACCAGGGCGCGGCGCAAATCGCTTTCGCTCCGAATAAGCTCCTTGGCGGGCACGCGCAATTCCAGCAGGAGCAATGTCATGGCCACGCCGAAGATGCCGTCGCTCAAGGCAGCAAGCCGTTCGACACTCTGGCCCGCGACTTGGTTGTAGGATGTGTTCATCGCCGCGCTACTTCAGGGACGCTCCCACTTTTTTCCCATATTCGTGGGCTTTGGCCAGTATTTCGGGTTCGTTCAGCGTGAGGAGTTTTTTGTCGCGCATGACGATGCGGCCGCCGATCACGACCGTCTCGACGTCGCTGGCCTTCAGCGCATAGGCAAGTTGCGCATAGATGTCATACATGGGAACCGCGTTCGGCTCGTCGAGCGAGATCAAAATGATATCGCCCTTTTTTCCAACTTCGAGCGAGCCGATTTCCTTTTCCATGTGGAGCGCTCTCGCGCCCTCGATGGTGGCCATTTCGACTACGGACTTTGCGCCCAGCGCGCGCGGGTCCATCTTGGTGATTTTTTGCAGCTTCGCAGCAAGGTCCATCTCCTCCATTAAGTCGAGATCGTTATTGCTTCCCGCCGGTCCGTCGGTGCCGAGGCCAACGGCAATGCCTGCGGCACGCTCTTCGATCACCGGAGCTACGCCGCTTGCGAGCATCATGTTGCTGGATGGATTGTGCACGCAGCCGACCTGGCGACCGGCGAGGATTTTGCGGTCTTTTTCGTCAACGAAAATGCAATGAGCGGCAACCACATCCGGGCCAAGGACGCCGAGCTTTTCGAGATACTGCACGGGCGTCAGGCCATTCTGTTTGAGGCTGTCGTCCAGTTCTTTCTTCATTTCGGCCGCGTGGATAAGTATCGGCGCGTGATATTTGCGGGCGAGAGCGGCGGAATCCTGGAGAGTCCTCGCCGAGCACGTGTAAATCGAATGCGGTGCGGCCGCGGCGTGAATCAGCGGATCGCCTTGCCATCGCTTGAGGAATTTTTCGGTGTATTCGAGCATCGCCGCATTGGTTTTGTTGTCAGGTGCGGGGAAATCGATGAACGTCTCGCCAAGGACGCCGCGCATTCCAGCAGCTTTGGTCTCTTCGGCGACGGCATCCTCAAAATAGTACATATCCGCAAAGGTGGTAACGCCGGAGTGGATTTGCTCGGCGGCAGCCAGGCGCGTGCCCCAGCGCACAAAATCTTCGGTCACGTTTTTCGCTTCTGCCGGAAAGATATATTTGCGGAGCCAGTCGTCGAGCGTGACGTCATCGTGCAGCCCGCGGAGCAGCGTCATGGGAACATGAGTGTGACCGTTGACGAATCCCGGAAGAACAAGCGCGCCTTTAGCGTCGATGGTTTGCTTGGCTTCTGTACCCTTCGGGAAGAGGGGGCCACTGCCGAGGGCATAAATGCTGTCCCCGCGAACGGCGATCTGGCCATTCTCGATAATGCTGCGCTCGCCATCCATCGTAACGATGGTGGCGTTGGTGATGAGCAGATCGACCGAAACGGCCTCTTTGTCCGGCCTTTGCGCCCGGGCGGAGCTTCGAATCGCGGACACGCCGAGAATCAAGCTACAGGCGAATCCAACTGCTTTTTTCATCGCAGCAACATGAAGTGATTTCATGGTTTCTTTTCGATTCTTAGAGGTTGGAGGAATCAAACGGTTTCGGAAAAAGCTCGTGCATCTGGAGCATTTCCGTTTTGCCAGCTAAATTCGACAGAATTACGGGAACATCCCCGCAGAATTCCCAAATCAACTGCCGGCAAGCGCCGCAGGGCGGCGTGAGCGTATCTGTGTCGGTGACCACAGCGATGGCGTCAAAGTTGCGTTCGCCTTCGCTCATGGCTTTGAAAATCGCAACGCGTTCCGCACAGACGGTTAAGCCATAAGTGGCGTTTTCGATGTTGCAGCCGCCGAAGATCCTGCCGGAGGTGGCATGCAAAGCGGCCCCGACGCGAAAATTGGAAAACGGCGCGTGCGCGTTTTCGCGCGCTTGCTGTGCGGCTTCGACGAGTGCGTCGTGTTCTGTCACGCTGTAGCCCTCCCAAGACCTGAATTCATCCGCCAAGCTCGGCGGCAATGCGCGGAATCACGATCTTCAACAAAGCGATGAACTGGCTTTTGACGCGTTCCGCGGTTTCGAGAACTTCTTTGTGATCGAGCGGCTGATCGAGAATGCCAGCTGCCGCGTTGGTTACGCAAGAGATCCCCAGCACGCGGATGCCGGAGTGGCGAGCGGCGATCACTTCCGGAACCGTGGACATGCCAACCAGATCCGCTCCGATGGTGCGCAGGTATCGTATCTCAGCCGGCGTTTCGTAACTTGGGCCTGGCAGCGCGGCATACACGCCTTCATAGAGGCCGATGCGATTACGGTTGCCTTCCCCGACGGTCAGTTCGCGAAACCTTCTGTCGTAGGCCACGGTCATGTCCGGAAATCGCTGGCCAAAGCGCTCGTCGTTAGGGCCCGAGAGAGGACTAACGCCCTGCAGATTGATGTGATCTTTGAGGACCACAAGCTGGCCTTGCACGAATTCGCGCTTGATGCCGCCGGCAGCATTGGTCAGGATCACCGCTTTTACGCCCATGCGCGCGAAGACGCGAATGGGAAAAATGACCTCTTTGGCGGAATAACCTTCGTAGAGATGCACGCGGCCTTGCATTCCGGCCACGGCAACGTCGCCAACTACGCCGAGTACGAGCTGGCCTGCATGGCCAATGGCGGTGGACCTGGGGAAATGCGGAATTTCCGCATAAGGGATCTTTGTGGCGTTTTCAAATTCATCGGCGAAAGCGCCGAGGCCGGAGCCGAGGACCAGGGCGATTTGCGGGCGGAGATCCGTTTTGGAAAAGATGAATTGCGCGGCGGATTCGGCGCGTTCGAATTCGGAGTCGGGCTTTGCTTTTTTCGCAGATTTTCGTGAAGGGCTCATTCTGTCGTCGGGATTTTACCTTGAGTCAGCCCAGTTGCACCAATTGCGGCCCTTCGAGTGACGCAGGGTGACGCTGCCTCTCGAAGCGTCACCGAAAATCATGAAAGGATGCCAACGATCGAGGCGGACATCAAGTTGGCCATAGTGCCGGCAAGCATGGCGCGAATCCCGAATTTGGCTAGCTGGCCTCGCTGCTCCGGTGCCAGGGCGCCGATGCCGCCGATTTGGATGCCGATAGAGCTGAAGTTTGCGAACCCGCAGAGAGCGAACGTGGCGATGGTGAAGGTGCGCGGGTCGAGCGTATCCTTTATCTCCCCGAGGTGCTGGAAGGCGACGACCTCGTTGATGACCATGCGGGTGCCGAGAAGGTTGCCCATCTGGGCGCAATCGCGCCAGGGGATGCCGATGATCCAGGCAACCGGCGCAAAAACCCAGCCGAAAACTTCGGAGAGGCTGGAGGGAAACCACCAGATCCAACTGTGGATGCCGCCCATGATGCCGTTGACGAGATAGAGAAGCGCGATAAAGGAGATAAGCATCGCGCCTACATTCAAGGCGAGATGAAGACCGTCCACCGTGCCGCGCGAAATGGCTCCGAGGAAATTGGTTTCCTTCTCCATTTCGGGCATTTCGACGCGGCCTGCGGTGAGAGGCTGCTCGGTTTCGGGCACCAGCATTTTGGCCATAAGCAGCGTGCCTGGCGCCGTCATGATGACCGCGGTGAGAAGATGTTCGGCTTTGATGCCGAAGGCGATGTAGGCGGCCATGATGCCGCCTGAGACGTGGGCCATGCCGCTGGTCATCACCACCATCAGCTCGGATTTTGTGAGCTTATTCAAAAAGGGGCGGATCGTGAGAGGGGCTTCGGTCTGTCCCATGAAGATGCTGGCGGCCACGTTGAGAGATTCGGCCCCGCTGGCGCCCATGACGCGGGTCATGATCCAAGCCGCGAGGCGAATGATCAGTTGCATGACGCCGATGTGGTAAAGCAGCGCGAAAAAAGCGGCGATGAAAATAATTGTGGGCAGGACCTGGAAGGCAAAAACAAAGTGTTCGGGAGAAGCCGCGAAACCGGGAGAGGGGGCCGAAGGCAGACCGAGCTCGCCGAAAACGAATTGCGACCCGTAGAACGCATAGCTGAGAAGCAGGTTGACGTAGTGCCCGGCCCACTCGAAAAGAAAGCGCCCCACACTGAAGCGCAGCACAAAAATTGCGAAAGATAGTTGCAGCCCGAGGCCCCAGAGAACGGTTTTAAGCTTGATGGCCTTGCGATCGGTCGAAAAGAGATATGCAAGGCCGATCATCGTAAGCAGGCCGAGCACCCCGGTGTAGCGTCCCATGCGTGGACCTCTTTCTGCCGAACAAGTCTATGCCCAACGACTTCTGACGACACCGCAGGTCTCGGCGCTACTCCCCGAGAATGCGCCGAATAAGAGACAACGTTTCGCGCGGGGCGGTTTCGCCAATTTCGTAGCTGGCAGCAATCAGGCTTTGCGCCTCGGCCAACTTTGCGCCGTTATTGTAATGAATTGCGGCGAGAGGCTCGCCTTTTTCTACACGGTCGCCGATGCGTTTGTGGAATTCGAGGCCGACGGCGTGGTCGATGGCGTCTTCCTTTTTTTCGCGGCCACCGCCCAGCATGGCCAGGGCGGTGCCTAATTGTTCGCAATTTGTCGCAGTAACAAAACCACTCGAAGGGCTAGGGACATCGGTCTGTGAGCGAGCCTCGGGCAGGAGTTGCGGGTCGTCGACCACGCGATCATCGCCGCCCTGCAGACGAATGACCTGCTTGAATTTTTCCCTGGCCTCGCCGGTGGCGATCATCTTTTCGGCGAGGAGGCGGCCATCTTCTAGGGTCTTGGTGCGCTCGCCAAGAAAGAACATCCAGGCAGAAAGCTCAAGGCTCAATTCGAGGAGATCGGCGGGGCCGCCGCCACCCAGAACATCGATGCACTCGGCAACCTCGTTGGAGTGGCCCGCCATTCGGCCGAGAGGCTGGTTCATATCGGTGATGAGCGCGACGACTTTTTTGCCCATACGCTGGCCGGTCTCAACCATAACTTCGGCAAGCCGAATGGCATCTTCTTCGCGCTTCATGAAGGCCCCGGACCCGGTTTTGACGTCGAGAACGAGAGCGTCGATGCCCTCCGCCAGCTTTTTGCTCATGATCGAGGCGCAGATGAGTCCGATATTTTCGACGGTGGACGTGGCATCGCGGAGCGCGTAGATTTTTTTGTCGGCAGGAGCGATTTCCGCAGTTTGTCCGATCAGGCCCATGCCGCATTCGCGGAGCACACTGTAAAATTCTTCGAGCGAAAGATTTACGTTGAATCCGGGGATGGACTCGAGTTTATCGAGCGTGCCACCCGTATGTCCGAGTCCGCGGCCGCTGATCATCGGAACGGTGAGGCCGCCGGCAGCGACAATCGGCGCGAGGATGAGAGAGGTTTTGTCGCCGACGCCCCCCGTCGAATGTTTGTCGACCTTTTTCCCGGGAATGCCGTCCAGGTTGACGACTTCGCCCGAAAAAAGCATGGCTTCGGTGAGCGCAGCGGTCTCAGAACGATTGAGGCCGCGAATCCAAGTCGCCATGAGCCAGGCCGCCATCTGATAATCCGGAATGTGGCCGTTGGTGTAGCCAGAGATCAGGAAGTCGATCTCCTCGCGGGAGTGTTCTCCGGAATCGCGTTTTTTGCGGATGAGGTCGACAGCGCGCATGCGTTATTGGAGACTTCGGCGGGAGCGTAACATCGGCGGAATGTGCCGTCAACGCAACACGAGCGTAAGCGCCCCGGTTATTTCGAAGATTTGCCGAAACTCTGATACAAGTCGGGACGTCCAGGACCACTCGAAAGCTGCGGGCCAACCAATGGCTTCTCTTCCAATATTTCGAGAAAATTTGCGGATACACGTGAGCCCTCAAGTGCTGCTGGCTCGCCGTTGCCGGACAGCGATACATTCTCCGGAAGTTTCAGAAAAGCCCCGATTCCGCTGACGGATGTCCTTGCTGGATCGAGTCGAAGAAGGCGAAGCTTTTCATCGGCAACACCTCCCCAAGCAGAAAGCGCCCCTCTTCAGCGGCCGCTGGACGCGCCTTTCGACCACCTCAGGCGATCGCCACCTACCAGGGCGAGCGAGAGAACGCTCAGATCCCCTGGATCGAATCGGATCTCGCGGTACGAGTTCATGAATTTTCGTTGAATCGAGAGAGTCCCGAGAGAGTTTTTGGTTATCAAATCCTTAACGCGCGTTCCCCAGTCGATTAGCCTGGATTTGCCATTCAGCTCCACCGTGATCTGGCAGGTCACGGTCACCAATCCACTGAACTCAACGCAGGCAACTCCATGAGTGGCGGCAAAATTCCTGCATCCGCCAAGTGGTCGCAACCGTAGCTCATGGTCGAATTCGTCCAACTGGCTCGGACTGCCTGCTCCAACAATGGCCGCCGATAGTTTCTGCTCTTTGGAAACCAACAATGTATAGAAAATCAGGCGATAGTGAAATTCCGGCACAATGCCGATTAGCTCCAACTCCCGACTTTCGTCCTGAACCTGTCCTTTGAGAGATTCTGGAGTGAATTGAACACCGCCAATCTGACGGAAATGAATTTTCCCGTCGTCTCCCGACTCCACGTCGAAATGGACCGTACTGAGACCCGCGAAATTCTGAGTTGAGGGTGCCTCCCCGGGGGGCATTGCTGCTCGGAAATAGGCGCGCTCAACCTTCAGACGTAGGCCTGGCTTCAAGTCCAGACTGCTCCGATCCGGACGATATCCGTAATAACTGAACAGGCTTTCGGGCGGCTTCATGGGAAGGCTTTGCACCACGAAATCACGAATCGCAGAGCCGGCGCCACGGAAGCACCCGTCTTGCTGCAGTTGATCAAGCTTGGTCAGAACAACGTACAGGGCTTCCACTGCATCGCCATCCGGGCCGACGAGACCGTTCACATCTCCAAGCCACCGTTTGGCGGAAGGCAATGTAATCTGAACAGAATCCGGGTGTTCCCGTGCAGGTTCCACACGAAATGGGCCCTCTTCAACCAAGCAATTCTTACTCACAGATGCATCCTGTAAGGGAAGGTTCATCGTTATGTTCACCTGAGAGTCGTTCGGATGGGAAGCCGGAATGGAGGGCGAAAAAAGAATTGACTCGCCGCCGACTGACTCCAGACGAAAAGAAGGGCCCGTAGCTGCGATTGGGCGTCTCGCAGAACAGCTAGCCGATATGAGCGCCGCCAACAGAAATAGTGCCAGCAAGCTTAGATCTGACTTCAGATTCACTCGCCGCCCACTTTCCGGCTGCATCTTTCATCTGGAACACTAATTGGACGAATCAAGGGAGTAGATCACCGTGATGGTGGTGTCGACTTCGATGGGTTCTCCATTGAGGAGCGTGGGAGTGTAGCGCCACTGGGTAACGGCTTCGACGGCGGAGCGGGCGAGATCCGGATCGATCTGCCTGTTCATGACGCGAAGAGATAGCGGCTTGCCATCCGTGCTGATAACGGCATGAAGAATGACGGTGCCGCTTATGCCCGCCGACCGGGCGGCATCAGGGTAGACGGGCTGGACCTTGGAGACAATTCTTGCTGCTTCAATTTCGCCACCGAGCCTGATGCGGGAAGGCTTGCCCTTGGTGCCGACAGGCAGAGGCTGTTTCGTTCCGGCGGGAACCACCTGGACCTCCTCCATGAGGGTGCCGATTTCCAGGGAGATGTTTTGAGTGAAATCGCTGCCGGATACGAGGTTCACCTGCGGAAGCCGATAGACCTGGAATCCGGGCTTCATGGCCTTGAGTTCGTACTCGCCGGAAGGCAAGGCCTTGAAACTGAAATTGCCGCCGCGGTCGGAGGTGGTCATATCGATCGTGTCGGAGGTGTGGTTTGACATGATGATGGTCGCGTTGGCTACGCCTGAGCCGCTGGGGTCGTGGATGGTGCCCGCGACTTTTCCGGAAAGATTCTGAGCGCTCAGGTGAAGAGCGGCCAGCGGAAGCAAGAGACACACGGCGAAAAACGGAACGAACAATCTTGTTCTGCGGGATAAACGGCTTCGATCGATCAACGGATTCAGCATGGCGGCAAATCTCCTTTCAAGATTTGAGGGCCGCGCGATGGCCAGAGCAGTGGACCAGGCGCGGCCGGCGGTTTCAAGTGTCCTTGCGAGATCGAGTAGTTGGCTGGCGTAATCTGACGCGGCGATTCCTGAGAGCAGGACGGCGTCATCGGAGGCGCGTTCGCTCTCCTGGCGCAAACGGGCCGCGGCCAGCCAGACAAGGGGATCGAACCAGTAGATGGCGCGGGCCAGCTCGGCACAAATCTGCAGAAACCAGTCCTGGCGAGCGATGTGCGCGAGTTCATGGGAAAGAACTATGCGCCGCCGTTCGTCATCCCAATGTCCGGCGCTTGAAGGAAGAACGATCACGGGGCGTAAAATTCCCCACGTCAGCGGCATGGCAAGCGGGCTGTTGCATTCGAGAAGGCGGACGGAGCGCGAGATTTTGTGAAACTCGGCGAGCTCGAGGACGGTGCGCATCCAGTCGTTGTCGAACAGTGGTCTCGAATGCGTGGAGACCCACACCAGGCGCGCGAGGCCTGCGGCGAGTTTGAGGAAAACGAATGAGAAGCCGATAGCCCAGACGAAGAGTGCGAAGGCGGGAAGTCTGTCGAAGATGGGCGAGCCCGACGTGACATGGGTGATAGTGGAAGGGATGGTGCGAGCGCTGGAGCTTCCTACATTGGCATGCGCCGGGTTCCAGAGCGCAGCGGTGCTTCCGAGTGCGGCGGAATGCCAGGCCGGCAGCAGCAGCGCGAAGGACGGAAGCGCCAGCGAGGCAAGAATGGCGGCTGCCCAGACGTGATGGCGGTGTGCGGCGGAGGAGCGTTTACGTAGAGCGAAGGCAACCACCCATGCGAAGGCGAGGAGTACCGTGGCTTTGATTCCGCAGGCGAAAAGAAACGTGAGGGCGGCTTCGGAGGTGGCGAGCGTGCGCATGGTCAGCTCTCCTTTCGGCCTTTGGAAATGAGCCGGGCGAGGCGATCGAGTTCTTCCGGGGAGATGCGGGCGACTTCGCCGCCGAGAAGCGCGGCCACAACTTTTTCCGTCGAGCCGTCGAAGAACGTTTCGACGAGGTGACGAAGCGCGGAGCGACGCGCAACCTCGCGCGGAACCGCCGGAACGTAGACGTAGCGCAAACCGTGTTCTTCGTGGCGGACGTGGCCTTTTTCTTCGAGGACGCGCAGCTGGGCGCGGACGGTCGAGTAGCTGGGCTTTCCGGCGATCTCGGCGAGGACCTGACCGACGGAGGCGCGCTCGAGCCTGTAGAGGATGTCCATAATCTGGCGTTCGCGGCGGGAAAGGGCGTTGGGCTTGGGTTTTCGCGTCATGTGCTAGTTTTCCAGCGACTATGCTAGAAAACTAGCATTACGGTATTCCGGTGTCAAGGCAATTTTCTTAAAGCCCGCTTTCTGCCCCTTTCCTCGAAGGGAGCCGGGCGAGAAAAGAACCAGGCACCGGCAGTTGGTAACTCAAAGGCCGCGGGATGCGTAGTAACATCGAGGGACGATGATGACGACAAGTAATGGTGTCGCCGTGCACGCGGACCGGGTTTCGCGGCACTACGAAATGGGAGCCGCAGTGATCCGCGCGGTGGACGACGTGTCGCTCGAGGTGCGTTCCGGGGAGTTTGTGGCCCTGCTGGGGAGTTCGGGCTCGGGGAAATCCACGCTGCTGAACCTGATGGCCGGGCTGGACCGGCCAACCGGAGGCGCGATTTTTGCAAACGGCAGAAATCTCTCGGAGTTGAGCTCGCTCGAACTGGCGCGTTATCGAAGCAGAACGGTCGGAATGGTCTTTCAATCGTTCAACCTGCTGCCGCGCATGACGCTCGAGGAGAATGTAGAGCTGCCGCTGCGGCTTGCGGAAGTAGATCGCGCCGAGCGCGGGGCGCGCGTGCAGGAAGCGCTCGAACGTGTACGCCTCGAAAAGCGCCTCACTCACAGGCCAAGTGAACTCTCCGGTGGAGAGCAGCAGCGCGCGGCGTTGGCGCGGGCGCTTGTGAACCGGCCAACGCTTCTCTTTGCGGATGAGCCGACCGGCAATTTGGACAGCGCAACCGGAGAATCCATCATGCTGCTGCTGAAAGAAATTCAGCAAAAACTGGGCATGACAATTGTGATGGTGACTCATGAACGGCCGCTGGCCGAACGATTCGCGGATCGCATCGCCGCGCTGGCCGACGGAAAATTGCTGACCGATGGGGTGAAATCATGAAGGCCGGCGACCTCGGCGAACTCGCGCTGCGCAACTTGCGGGAAGCGGTGCTGCGCAGTTCTCTGACTACGCTCGGAGTCGCCGTTGGAGTGGCCTCTTTGGTGGCATGGCTTTCGCTGGGTATCGGACTGCAGGCGCTGGCGACGAAGCGGCTGTCAAATTCAGGGCTGTTCGACACGGTAATCGTGACGCAACGAAGAAGTCTGCAATCCATGCGGCGTGGGCCGGCGGAAAGTTCTCCGGCAAAAAATGCGCGGGCGCTCGACGATGATGCAAAGAAGGAGTTCGAGCGACTGCCGAATGTCGTGGAGGTTTATTCACAAGTCCGCTTTCCGACGGAGGTCCGGTACAACGGAACTCCGTATTCGACGATCGTCGCCGGGATACCGGAGTCGGCGCGGGGAAATGGATCGTTCGACGGAATACAGGGCGGCTTTTTTTCTGGTGCGAACGCGGACGAAGCGATTTTGCAGATTGAGTTTGCCAGGGATTTGTCGACGCAGCCCTCTAGCCTGATTGGCAAGGATTTGATTGTGCGCTATGCGGAGAGGCAGGCCTTGCCGCCAGAAGCTGGCAGAACGCCAGGAGGCCACGCCGCCGATAGGGAGACAGGGGGATTCTCGATTGTGCCGCGCGAGAAGAAACTGCGCATTGTAGGAATCATAGAAACGGAGCCAGCGGCAGGATTTGGAGGATTCGGAAGCGGGCGATTGCTGATTCCTCTGGAGGTGGCCTCTTCGCTGCGCGCGGCGCAAGTGAATGATCTGCGCGACGCGGTCCGAGCGCCGACCGGGAAGCCCGTATATGCGAGCCTGACGGTGCGCGCGAAAAGCGCGTCACTGGTCGGAGGCATTGAGACGGCTATCAAGACTATGGGGTTCGGGACGTTTTCTCTGCAGGATGCAACGAAGAGCCTGGAAGTGTTCTTCAGAATTTTCGACATGTTGCTCTTCATTTTCGGCAGCTTGGCGCTGGCAGTGGCCACGCTGGGAATTATCAACACCCTGGTCATGGCAATTCTGGAGCGGCGGCGCGAGATTGGAATCTTGAAAGCCCTGGGCGCGGCGGACCGCGACGTAAAACAGCTTTTCTTTGTGGAAGCGAGCGTCATGGGCCTTCTGGGCGGCGTTCTTGGCGTGGTCTTTGGCTGGCTGGTAGGCAGAGCCGTGACGTTCGGAATAAACGTATATTTGAAGCGGCAGAGCTTGCCCCCGACGGATGTTTTTTCTGTACCTTTTTGGCTGGTGCTGCTGGCGATCGTGCTTGCGGTTCTGGTGAGTCTTGCCGCGGGCCTCTATCCGGCTTCGCGGGCGGCGAAGCTGAACCCTGTCGAGGCCCTGCGGTATGAATAAAATTCGACGCGCTGCTTTGGCGGCGCTGCTGCTTGCCTCGACTGGCTTTGCCCTTCCGGCGCCTCCCTCACTGGCTGCTGGACGCGCCGAATGCGTTTCGCAGCCAAGCAAAATACTTGCTCGCGCCGTCCCCTACTGCGTGCTCCTTCCGCCCAGCTATGATGTGGAGAAGACGCGCCGCTACCCCATCCTGTATTTACTCCACGGCCTGGGTGACAACGATCAGTTCCTCATCCATTCCGGCGGAATGAATCTTATCGAAGACTTGTGGGAGCAGCATTCCTTAGGCGAGCTTTTGATCGTGACCCCTGCCGCCGGCGCAAGCTTCTATATCAATTCCCGCGATGGCAAGCGCCGCTATGAAGACTTTTTTCTGCAAGAATTCATTCCCGCCGTCGAGAAGCGTTACCGGACGCGACCCGGACGCGGCTCGCGCGGCATTGCCGGCATCTCCATGGGCGGCTACGGGGCGTTGCACATCGCGTTCCGTCACCCGCAGCTTTTCGCCGCCGCGAGCGCCCACAGCGCGGCGCTGGTCGAGCAGTGGCCCAAAACCAGCGCGCTAAATTCCCAGCAAGCGCGCCAACTGCGCGTTCTGGGCGATGCCTTCGGCGCCCCGTTCGATCCCGCGTTCTGGAAGCAAAACGATCCCGTAAGCATCGCGGGCACGGCAAACCTGGCCGGACTGAAAATTTATTTTGATTGCGGCTCCGAAGATGATTACGGCTTTGACGTGGGCGCGGCAGCTCTCGACAAGCTGCTGACTTCGCGGCGCATTCCCCACGAGTTTCATCTCTATCCCGGCGGCCACGACTGGACCTATTTTGCCGAACACTTGCCGGCTTTGCTGGAATTTGAATTTCACGCGTTTGGTTCCACCGCCGGCCGAGGCTCGCCCCACTAATACGCAAGCATGTTGCCGGATCGATCGTCCCCGGCCGAATTGCTGCAATTTACTTGACAGTCCTAAACTGCGGGAGTAAAAGTGCGTCTACGCAGTTTGACTCGGCCCTGTACCCCGTTCCTGGAGTCATCCTTCCGCAGATATAGTGGAAATCACCCGCTCGAGCAACGTGCCTGGTGAAGACTCTTAATGGCAGAAAAAGATAAGAGGAGAGAGCCATGACATTTGAACGTCGCGACTTCCTAAAGATTGGGTCCGCGGGGTTAGCAGCCGGATTAGCGAATTCAGGACTCCGGGCTGCGCACGCCGCCACTCCAGCGGTGGAGGGTGAATTGGAAGGCGGCACGGGATCCCTCCGTCTTGAAGGACAGTTAAGATCAGAAACTCTCGTATTGGAGGCGCAGGACTTCCTGCAGGGGCTGGATAGAACGGTGATTGTTCACGGCACATACAAATCGAAGAATTTCTACGCGAAGATGTTCAGTCACCACCGCGATAGCACCGTCCTTGCGATCCTGGGTGATAAGGCTCATTCCACGACGCTTGTGCTCTCCGATTCCGACGTGGCGGAAATAGGACGCCTGATCGTCTGGCACGACAACGCAGCCGCGAATAGTTTTCGAATCAAAAAAGCAGATTTTTTGGAAAAAGAAGCCATTCTGGATGAGGGAAGGAAACAGATCGATTTCGCGGGAAAAAGAGAAGTGCCTGGCTTTACCCAGAAAGAGCTGGAAGCGCTTTTCGGCAGCGATGGGGAACTCCTGAGGTTTATGCGCGGCAAAAGATCGCACCACAACCCCTCTCAGGATCAGTTACTGCAGGAATGGATTTGCAAACTTTTGAGTATTTTGCCAGGGAGCCCGTTCACCCTATTTTGGGCCGCATTCTAGAAGGCCTTCCAGATTGCCAAGAACTCACCGGTCGCAAGCCCGCGGCGCAGGGTTTCCTTCAAACGGATGAGCGCTTCCTTTCCGAGGAAAACAGTTACGCGAAAAAGGAATAGCCCAAAGATTTGGTTTTAGGGTTTCCTCGAGAGGCCGGTGTAGACCAGCAGATCTTCGAATCGCGGATCTGATCGAAGGTCCTCGAGAAGGGGCGAAACCTTTAAGTGAACAACACCCGGCGAGCGGTCATCCACCGCTTTCTGAAGAGACTGCAGCGCGAGTTCTCTTTCACCCAACCCGATATGGACGATGGCAAGGTGGTAGGACGAAACAGATTGGTGCTGGGACGAGTTTTCTAACTCGACCAAAATCTGCCTCGCTTCCTCTTTCTTTCCGGATACACCCAGAACATATCCGAGATCCGCCAGGGCTTCGGTGCTGCCGGGCGAGAGGTCAACCGCCTTCTTCAGCTCTGAAATGGCTTCCGGGTAGAACCGCTTCTGAATGTAGATTTGCCCGAGATGACGGTGAGCCTGATGGCTGGCAGGGTCGATTTCGAGTGTGTTTTGACATTGTTGAACGGCTTGATCGTACTCGCCTGCATAGTACAACATGGCCGCAAGATTATCGTTCGTGAACGCCGACAGAGGATCGAGTTGTTGGGCTGTCCTTGCCTCGACGATAGCTTCGGGCAGCCTTCCTAGCTCCAAAAGCAGGTTCGAATACCAGACGTGCGCGATCTCGTACCCCGGATTGAGCTCAATGGCCCGCTTGTACTCTTTTTCGGCGCCGCTCCAGTCCCAGTCGTAGTCCTCTTTGACGTTTCCGAGGGCGGTATGAGCCTCCGCGAGTGAGTCGTCAAGTTCCAGCGCTTTGAGCGCCGCAGTCCTGGCTTTGGGAAAAGCCTCGCTGGCGGGGACCGAAGTCAACTCGGGAAGCAGGTGGTAGGAATAGGCCAGGGCAGCGTAAGCAACAGCATACTTCGGATCTATGGATACGGCTCGCTCAAGGGAATCGATGCTTTTCTGAAGTCCCTGCGGTGTTCGCTTGTTCCAGTAAAATCGGCCTGTGAGATAGGCTTCGTGGGCTATAGGATCGACTTGATCCTTCCTTGACAGTTGGGCCTGCTCCTGCGGGGTCAGCTTGATCTGGATCTCGTCCGCAATCGCACGGGCCACAGCGTTCTGTAGAGTCAAGATGTCTCGTAGATCCTGCTCGTAGCTTCTCCCCCACAACTGAACATCTGTCGAAGCTTGCACCAGCTGGACATTGATCTGAACCTTGTCTTCATTGCGCCGCACTGAACCTTCCGCGACTGCCTCGACATGCAGTTGGCGCGCAATGTCCGGTAGTGACCTCTTTGCCCCCTTGAAGGCCATCACCGAGGTCCGCGAAATCACTCGCAGCGCAGCAATCTGACCAAGGTCATTAATCAGCGCATCCGTCATTCCATCAGCGAAATAATCCTGCTCGGGGTCTCCGGAAAGATTCTCGAAGGGCAGGACCGCCAGCGACCGGACCTGGGCTGGCCGGGGGCGCCCCATCAGATCGTCGCGCCAGCCGTGGAAATTCAACGCGATCAGCGCCGCGGGAATCGCCAGCAGCGCGGCCAGAGAGTACACAACCAACCACCGGGTACTGTTTGGTCGGAGAGGAGGAGGCTGAGGCGCCACCCCGTTTGATGGAGCTCCGTCCAAACGACACAGATCCACCGATAGTTCCTTGGCCGATTGGAAACGACGTCCGGGCTCTTTGTCGAGACACTTGAGAATAATCCGTTCCAGCTCCGGCGAAATGCGGGAATTGAGCGCTCGAGGAGGAACAGGCGGGTGGTGAAGAATGGCATTGATGACGCGCGACGGCAGCTGTTCGGGGAATGCCCGGCGGTCCGTGGCCATCTCGTAAAGCACCGCGCCGATGGTATAGATGTCTGCTCGGGCGTCGACGGACTCGCCCTGAAGTTGTTCCGGCGGCATATATGGCAGAGTGCCAGCGCCCGCTTGTGTATCTGTCAAGGTATCGGCGGCAGTTACCTCGTTTACTTTGGGCAAGAGCTTCGCGAGACCGAAGTCCAACACCTTCGCCTGTCCCCGCTCTGTAATGGCGATATTCCGTGGTTTCAAGTCACGGTGGACAATGCCGCAATTGTGGGCCTCTTCCATTGCTGCCGTAATCTGCATGCCCAAGGCGACTACTTCCTTCTCCGGGAGGGCGCCACTGCCAAGTCGCTCCGCAAGCGTGTTCCCAGGAACATATTCCATCACGAGAAAGTCGATACCATCTTGTGTATCGAACTCGTAGATCGTTTCAATATTGGGGTGGCTTAGTTTCGCTAGGGCGAGAGCCTCTTTGCGGAATTGGCGACGAGAGGAAGTATCAGTTATGGTGCCTGAGGGAAGAACCTTAAGTGCCACATCCCGCTCAAGTTGCTCATCATGAGCACGGTAGACGACCCCCATTCCTCCGGCGGCAATTTTTTCGAGGATGCGGTAGTGGCCTAGAGTTTGGCCTATCATTAGGCGGGACCTGCCTTGGCGCTCATCTTAGGGTGCGCGGTAAGGCAAGTCAACGCATGGCGTAATTTCGACCGTTCCTTTCGACTGTCGGATAGCGGACGCCCTGAGGGTGGCCATTTTGGTCGGCGCTTCAAAAGCGGTGCGGTAGGGACATCGGAGAGATCGAAACGCAGGCGTTGGGCAGGCGTCTAACGACGTATCGAGCAGGTGGGTGACATGGAAAACGTTTGGCAGGATTTGCGGCACGCCTTTCGAGCGCTTCGGAAGAGCCCTGCCTTCACCGCCGTCGCGGTTCTGACTCTTGGTTTAGGTATCGGCGCAAACACCGCGATTTTTAGCGTAGTGGAAAGTGTCCTGCTCCGCCCGCTTCCCTACCGCGACCCCTCGGCGCTCGTTCATGTCTGGAATACATACCTCCCTGCCTTTCCGCAGACCCCGATGTCCGCAGGCGATTTCCAGGATTTCCAGCGCCAGGCAAAGAGTTTTTCGCAGATGGCAGCTTATGTTGACCCTCCCAGCGGGTTTAATTTGACCGGTGACGGTCAAGCCGAGCACCTCGAAGCGAGCCTCGCGACCTCCGGACTTTTTCCGTTGCTTGGTATCCGTCCGGTTGCCGGACGCACTTTTCATCCAGAGGAAGACAAACCCGGCAATCCTCCAGTCGTCTTGATCAGCCACCGGCTATGGCAAAGCCATTTTGGGTCCGACCCTTCGGTGGTAGGACGGACGATCAGGCTGGACGGAAGGGGCTTCACGCTCATTGGTATTCTGCCGGCCGAATTTCGCTTGATCCCCTCTACAGACCTCTGGATGCCGGTCAGCGAATACGGCGACGACCTCACGAGCCACCTGCATCATGAGTTCCATATTCTCGCGCGCATGAAACCGGGCATACGCATTTCAGAAGCACAAGCCGAGCTTATGACCTTGAATCGTCAAGAAGAGCAAGCCTTTCCGGACACGCACAAGAATTGGGGCGTGCTGGTGCTGCCGATGGAAAATCCTTCGGCCGTAAAGATGCGCGTGGCGCTGCTGGTTCTCTTCGGAGCCGTGGGACTTGTGCTCCTGGTGGCTTGCGCCAACATCGTGAATTTGCTTTTGGCGCGGAACGCGGTTAGGCAGAAAGAGATCGCGCTTCGCGTCGCTCTGGGCGCCAGCGGCTCGCGACTGCTTGCGCAGCTGCTTACAGAGAGCATTGTGCTCTCTATCTTTGGCGGCATATTGGGAGTTGTTCTGGCTGGCGCCGGTCTTCGTGTCCTCGGCGCGTTCGTTCCGGCGGATCTCGCAAGCGTAAAGGAAACCGGACTCAACGGTTGGGTACTGGGATTTACGCTGGCCGTGAGCTTTCTCGCGGGAATCGTCTGCGGTCTGATTCCGGCAATCCTGGTTTTGAAACAAGATCTGCACGGCATTTTGAAAGAAGGAACGAGAACTGCGGGGGCCGGCGGACAAAAACTCCGCAGCCTGCTCGCCGTCTCCGAAATTGCACTCGCCCTTGTTCCCCTGGTCGGCGCGGGTTTGCTCATTCGCAGTTTCCATCGGCTCGTGGAAGTCGACCCGGGTTTCCAGCGTGATCATATCCTGGCGATGGAGTTGGATCAGCCGCAATTGTCGCCCGACGAAGCTGCCAAATTGACCACCGAGCAGCAGCTCGCGCTCGCCCGGAAACAGTCGCTCGAGTTCGACGAACTCGCTCGAAAAATCCAGGCATTGCCCGGAACCAAAGCCGTCGGAGGGGTGAGCGTTTTGCCGCTGGGATCGGCCATGCGCTCGGCATCCAGATTTATCGTCGAAGGACAGCCGCTTCCGCCAAACGGAGCGCGCCCCGTTGCGGAGACGCGCAGTGCAAGTCCGGGCTACTTTGCAGCCATGGGAATTCCGCTTCGCCTGGGCCGGCCTCTGGATGCGCACGACTATAGCGGCCAAACCATTGTGGTGAACGAGGCCATCGCGCAGAGATTTTTCCCGGGCGGCGACCCTGTCGGAAAACGCATCAATCTGTGCTCGCTCGATCCTACGCCCTGCTGGCTGACGATTGTTGGCGTGGTTGGAAACGTTCACCAATATGGCCTCGATGGTCCGCCCACACTCGATCTTTACTTCAGCCAAGGCTGGCCGCGGTACACGGTGATTCGCACGGCCGCTGATCCGTCGGTGCTGGCGCAAGCCGCGATCGCCGAAGTCCACAAATTCGATTCCAATCTGCCGGTAACGCACGTGATAACACTCGACCATTTGTTTTCCGATTCCCTCTCGCCGCGCCGCTTCTCCACATTTCTTCTCGGGGTCTTCGCGGGCCTCGCGCTTCTTTTGGCGGCCATGGGAATCTACGGCGTGATGAGTTATGTCGTAAGCCTGCGCACAAACGAAATCGGCATTCGCATGGCTCTCGGTGCGCAGCCGGGCGATATCTGGCGGCTGGTCATCGGTCGCGGCACGCAACTTGCATTTGCCGGAGTGGCGCTTGGAATCATGGGCGCTTTCGCCCTGACCAAACTAATCTCGAGTCTGCTCTACGGCGTGAAGCCCACCGATCCAGTAACGTTCGGCGGCGTGGCGCTTCTCCTCGTAGGCGTTGCGCTCCTCGCCTGCTATGTCCCCGCTCGGCGAGCGATGCGCGTGGACCCGATGGTCGCACTGCGTTATGAATGAAGGCTGCTGGCCTCTAGAAAAACAACCAGTCGAGGACAGCCACTTTGGCGGTGGTATACGGCGGCGGCAGTTTCCCCGGCTTCGTGCCGCATCCGCCATTTGAAAGAACCATCAGAGAGCAAGCTGCGTGTAGGGTGGCAGCGGACTCGTCTGCCCGGCCACAACCTTCCATCCGCTCCCGCTGTTTACGTAAATGTGCATGACGCGCATCTGGCTGTTCACGCTCTGGCCCCGCGCGACGGCCCTCGCGGACCACAAACAGGTGGCCACCGCTGTTTCCCGGAAAATGTGGATCCTGATATCCGTGGCGTTGAAGGCTTCGTACTTGACCAGGGTCGACTGCACCGCATTGATAAATCCGGCCTTGTTGACTGTCTCGCCCCGCGAGAGCGTCCCCATGAAGTCGTCGCTATACACTCTTCGGAAAAATGTTCCGTCGCTCAGCTGGATCGCGTGCGCCGCCTCCTTTTCAAGGTTCACAATCTCCTGCCGCTGCATTTCTGGATCGATCGGAGGCGCGTTGCAGCGGCTGTAACAATCGTTCAGGGATTCACTTTGTGGGCTCCAGGCCGGCGAAAGCGCCAGCCATATCGTGAGCAATGCTGCCAGCTTGTACATGCGGATAATCCTCCTCAGCAGGACCGAGGACCCACGCCGCGGCCATCTTTATAAGGTATACCGATGCGGCATCACGGGAAGTGAAGATCCTCGAAGCTGTGATGTATTCGTGACGGCGTAGGCAACGGGGGTGATCTCGGCGCAAGCGGAAATGGCGCCGAGAGCCCTCCTTCCCCGGACGGCCCGGTAATTTGGATTGCGTGCATGCATATTTTGCGTAAGGGACTCAAAGTCCGTGGGTGTACATTGGCCGAATCCGGGAACTCAAAACTGCCCATCCCGGCCAATGGACGCCTGATCCGGAACGGCAGCGTCTGCCATCCGCGTATCAGGGAATAGTTCTAAGGAGTCACTCATGCTGATGGGAAAAGGCAAGCTTTGGATAGTAGTCGTCATGGCAGTCTTGATAGTGACTGGGACCATGTTTGGAACTGCGGCCGCGCAAAAAGCGTCCGTTCCGAAGCCGCAAAACAAACTGGCGATGGGTGAGGACGGGGTCAAGCAATTGCTGCCACTGATGGACAGCAACAAGAACGGCTTCGTCTCCAAGCAGGAGTTCATGAAGTATATGGAAGCGGAATTCGAGAGATTGGACAAAAGCAAAAAAGGTGAGCTCAACGTCAAGGAACTAACGCAATCGAATTTGACGGCAAGCCGTTTTGCCGGCAAGTAACCTCACGTTCATCCTGGAGGGAGCAGAAAAAGCTCGAACGGCCTTCAGCAGATGGGAAGTCGGAACAGCGATTCGCTTCTAAAGCTCCGCCAAGGTCTGTCTACCGAAAAACTCACTCCCACGGCTTTCTAGGGGCGCACCATTTAGGTGCCTCGACGGCGCCCCCTGCGGCAACTCCACCTCCTCATCCTGCTCGGCGGCTAGAACTTTATGAGGATGGACAGATCGATAAACGATTCATTCTTGCGCAAATCCGGGAACCAGACACTGTTGATTCCGCCGCCACAGGCCGTTTCCGCGGGCCCCAGAAGGGCTTGGCCCGAAGAACTGCCATTGCTGCATGTGTAGAATTGCGGAGAACCATTGTTTCCGCCAGGGGGCGTGATGCCGCCCGCACCGGTCCAGTAAGGCACGCTGGCATGCCGATAATCATACTCCCAGCGGAAGGTAATATATTGTTTCGGCATATAGTCGAAGGTAACGGACGAGTCCCAAGCCTTGAAGGGATTCCCAGGATTCTCGGTAAAATAGGGAGAATTCGTGGCTGCTGTAATGGCCGTCTCTCCATTGATGGGAGGCAGCAGGACCAGATAGCGTCCCGGATTGTTGATCTGCCCGCCGCCAACCGTTAGTCCGAACAGGTCGTTGTGGAACCAAAAACGGTTGTACAGCATGTAACCGACAAAGCTCTGCTTGGGCCCCCCTTTTTTATCGGTGTAGCAACTCACGCCAGCGCCATATTCGCAACCCAGGTCGCCAGTCAGCGTAAACGCCATCTTATCGAGCGTCTTCTCGGGTTTGTCGAAGTATTTGACCTCGATGCTGTTGTCCGTGTGGATGCGCCTGCGGCCGGGGACAAAGAGGTCATCCTGCCCGACCCCATAGTTGTTCGAAATGATGTTGATCCAGTTTGCCGGAGTCCATTTAATCTGTCCTCCTACGCCCGGCGTGTGGTTGGCAGAAGCGTAGGACTGCCAACCATTGATGAACCATGGCTCAATCTTCAAATGTGCGGTTGGAAAAATCTGCACGCGCACGCCATTAAAAAACCATGGCGTATTGGAGGAAACATAGGAAGGCTGGTAGGCCCAATTGTCAAAGTTGTAGTAACTGAACAGGCCGATGTAGGACATGAAGATCCCAGCGTCGACGTTGATCCCGTGCAACACATTGAAGTGGTACCCGCCGTAAGCTTCCGACAGATACCGGTAAGCATTGTCGAGGTCCCACTGGCCGTGCCCCGGGCTCGGATCGTTTCGGGGCGTCGTCACGGAATACATGCCAAACTGCGTCATCAGCCTGGCACGCACGTTGTCAAAGTGAAAGTCGCCGCCGACGCCGAGTTGCTCCAACTGAACTTCGTTTGACCGAAACAGCTCGCTCGACCCCCCGATGGTGTGATCGGTGGGATGGTTGAAATCGGCGACATAATTCGTGTCGACCCTGATTTCTGGCGTAAAGAATTTCGAGTCCCAAAATATCTCTTTGGTACGGGGGCTGCCGTTCAGCCAGGTCCAGTCCGCATCTGAAAAAGGCTCGACGTATCCCGGCTTTCCGGTCGTCGCAACCGCCGCCGTATTTGTGGGCGTGGTCTGATCCTGACCGGCTGGAGTAGCGAGTCCTGTTCCTGGCGCAATTGCGCCCCCGTTCTTCAGAACGTTGGTGGACACCGGCGAAGCTGCGCTCAACGAGGCCGTATTCGTGCCTGGCACGCCGGCCGACCCTGGACTAGCTTGCGTTGGTCCCGCGGGAAGAGACGGTGGAACGCCCGCAGGCTCTTTCGCCTCGAGTTCCGCAACGCGCTTTTCCAGCTGTTCCACGCGATCCAGTAGCATCTTCTCGCGCTCCGTCAATCCGGCAGGAGCAGAATCCGGCCTGGCAGCGGCGGCTTTTGCCGGCGGGTTGTTTTTGTCCTTATCATCGTCGGCAAGCACGAGCCCTGGAGCTGCACTGACATAAACCATTGCTGTCATTATCGCGAAGACAGGTATTTTCCTCTGTAGGAACGCGCGCATATCCCTCTCCAATAATCGCTGCCTGGCAACGGAAGTGTCGGTGACGTAAGTCAGGCGACTGCAAGAAGCACACGGCGCTGTATCGTTGCCAAAAAAGGTTAGCGTCAAGGGCATTAGAAATTCGTAAGAAGCCTGCTAGCTTTTCGTAAAAGGAAATTGCCGGGAAGGAACGAAATTACCGGCGCAGAGGAGCGGATGGATCGCGCTGGGAAATCTCGAAGGCCACCCCGCGCGCCTCTTCGTGAATCAAACCATTCGTGGCGAGGATGACGGGGCCGCCGAGTTCGTAGGGCCGCCCCAGGAAGTCGCTGACCTTGCCGCCCGCTTCCTCAATCAGCAAAACGCCTGCGGCGGTATCCCACGCCTTCAGCCCAAACTCCCAGAATCCATCAAAGCGACCCGCGGCGACGCTCGCCAAATCCAGCGCCGCCGAGCCATCGCGGCGCACGCCGTGCGAACGCAATGTGAAATCCCAGTAGTAATGAATGTTCGGATTTGCGAGCCGCTTGTGCACCGGGAAACCGGTGCACATAAGACTCGTGGCCAGCACATCCACTTTCGAAACGAAAATTCTCTTGCCGTTCAGCGTGGCGCCCGCCCCGCGCGCTGCGGCAAACAGCTCATCATAGAACGGATTGTAGACGACGCCTGCAAGCAGAGCGCCGCGCTGAGCAAGGGCAATCGAAACAGAAAAACAAGGATACCCGTGGGCAAAATTGGTCGTGCCATCCAGCGGGTCCACGTGCCAGCGGAATTCCGAGCCGCTCTCGTGCCCGCTTCCCTCCTCCGCGGCGATCGAGTGGTCTGGAAAATATTTCGTCAGCCGTCCTACAATCGTCTGCTCGGAGCGTTTATCCGCTTGCGTCACGAGATCGACGTCGCCCTTGTAGCTGATCTGGGCCGGCCGGTCGAACTCTTCGCGCAGAATTTTGCCCGCGTCCCGGGCGATTTCAATCGCGGCTTCCAGGTAGTCTTTGCTCATGGAGAAAATGCGCCAAAGCGTACGGCGCGAAGCGCTAACGCGCCCTCCACTCTACCACCAGCCTAAGAAAAAGTTGCGTCTGCGCCGTCCCCGCTTATTACCCGACGAGCCTACGTTTTTGAAGGCATCTCTGCCGCATCCGAGTTAAGATAATTTCCCGGCCTGATTGCGAGGGAGCATCATGCTTACGAAGTGGCATTCGAAGACCGCGGCGAGTTTGTTTGCGCTGTTTTTGTTCCCGCTCGGGATAGCCATCGTTTCCGCACAGAGCAGCAAAGTCATGGGTGAAGTCCGCTTTGAAGGCGATACCCAGCTGGATCGGGATTCTGGCGTCTGGATCGATGGCAACTATGTCGGCTACGTTAAGGAGCTTAAGGGCGATAAGAAAGTCTTGTTGCTCCCAGGCAAGCATCAGGTCGTGGTCCGCCAGGCGGGCTACACCGATTTCACGCGCGAGCTCGTCGTCGAGCCCGGCCAGGCGCAGGAAATCCAGGTGAGCATGCAGTTGCTGCCTGGCGCAAAGACTCCGGATATAACTTCTGAACTCAAGGTCACCGTCCAACCAAAGCGTGCGGCCGTCTTTCTCGATGGCAATTACGTCGGCCACGCCAGCGAGCTCGGCGGAAAATTCCATTCCCTGCTGGTCGGCCCCGGAAAGCACACCATCAAAATCGAACTGCCCGGCTATCGCACCTTTGAGACGGTCATCGAAGTGGTCGCCGGCCAAAAATCGGAAGTAAAAACGGAGCTGCTGAAGGGCAGCATCGTGGAGGCTGGCGCGGACATCAAGAAACCGCAGTAGCCCGGGGAATCGCTCTCCTCGCGGAAGGCTCCCGTCGCGAGCGACCCGGGCGCCCGTATCTTCAAGCGAAGCCCAGAAGCGCCAGCAACTCCAATCTTTTCAGTAGTTTACTTCACGATTCTCCGGCACCTGGGGCGGTGCCACTCCCGGCCCACTCCCTACACGGAAGTCCGGCGCACACGAGCGCTTACTGCGGACCGGTGAGATAGGTCTTTCGAGCCCGCACGTGGTAGTCCCCGTTTAAAACCTTCACCTCGATGTTGCGGTACGTGTTGGCTGGCCCGCGCGGCGTCGGGTAGTAGCCAAGCCGGTATTGCGTTCGCAATTCGCGGTCGATCAAATCGAAGATCACGTCCAGTTCCTGCGGCGTGTCAGGAAAAAACATGTCGCCGCCGGTAGTTTCTGTAATCGTGGTCAGCGCGTGCTCGCCCGCCGTGTTGCGGCCGCTCTCCGTTTTGATTGGCCGAATGACGATGGTGTAGAGCAGCGTGCCCGAGCGAACCGCTTCTTTTCGCGCGGCGTCGAAGTCAGCGCGGCTCGTGGTTTCTCCCGCGTCAGTCACCAGGATGATCACCCGGCGGCGTTCTTCGCCGCGGTGCTCCAGCGCCTTCGCTCCCAGAAGCACGGCATCGTAGATCGAGGTGCCCGCGCCAGGCGGAATTTTTCGCACGGCAGCCTGAAGCGTCGCCACATTGTCCGAGAAAGCCGCTAATTGCGTCACATTTTCATCAAAGCCAAAAACCGAAAGGCTGTCGCCGGGGCGCAGCACCTGGCGGATGAAATGCGCCGCTGCCTCTTTCTCAAAAGCAATTTCCATGTTCGCGCTCATGCTGGAATCGATCATCAGCGCAAGGTCCAAAGGCTGCTTGGTCTCGGATTCAAAGACTTCAATCTTCTGGGCCACGCCTTCTTCGTAAACCTGAAATGCCTCAACAGGCAGGTCGGGCGAGGGCTTGTTGTGTTCGTCCAAAACACTGGCCAGAACATTAACGAGTTCCACCCTGACCTTGATCTTGCCGCGCTGCGCATCCGCGTCTTCCGGCCTGAGCGGCTGCTCCGGCGTTGGCACAATGCTTCCAGGAGGCGGAGGCGTTGGCAGCGTTGGCGGCACGGGAGCAGTAGAGTCGGCCGAAGCGGAATTGGCGGGCAGCTTGGGCCTGGGCTGCGCCCACGGCGGCCGGTCCGGTTTGTCCTGAGCGAAGGTCATCCCCGTCGCAAAAATTGCCGCAAAGAGAGCTGCGGCTGCGGCGAAGGGGCGAGCGGTTCTAGAGATCATTGAATCACTAAGATGCAGGTTTTGCCGCACATGTCTCCAGAGGCGCTGGAGGCATCTCGCCTTCGGCCCACACGGCGCCGTCCACGAAATATTCCTTCTTCCAGATGGGAACCGTGCGCTTGAGAGTGTCAATCGCAAAGCGGCAAGCCTCAAAAGCCGCCGGCCGGTGCGCGGAACTCACGGCAATGAACACGCTGGTCTCCCCGATTTCCAGCCGGCCGAGCCGGTGTGCCATCGACATGAGGTGGATGGGGAATTTTTCGTGAATTTGTGCCGCGATTTCCCGGATTTTTCCAAGTGCCATGGATTCATAAGCTTCGTAATCCAGGTACAGCGTGCGCCGCCCGTGAGAATGATTGCGCACGCAGCCATCGAACGTGACGATGGCGCCATCTTCGGCCGCGCGGACGTGTTGGATGAGAGCGGCGTGATCGATGGGGTCGCGCACGAGCAGAAGCAGATCGGGCTGTAGAGACTTGTTCATGGAGAATCGCGCTAGCCTCCGCTCACCGGAGGCAAAAACGCAACCTCATCGCCGGAATGCAGCGGCGTGCTCCACGCGGCAAATTCCTGATTGCGCGAAGCGGCCAGCGAAGCGCGGAATCGCCTAAGCTCGGGATGATTCGCACCATAGTGAGAGAAAAGCGCTTCGATCGGCGCGCCGTCTGGCAGCTCCACCGAGTCTTCCGCATGGCCGACAATTTCCTTGACTCGCCCGAAAAACAGGACTTTCACGCGCGCGGTCTGTAGAGAGGGGCTCACAAAGGAATTGTAACCTGCAGAAGTGTGCCGGGCTATAGCCTGCGCGCTTAGCGCCAACAGACCAGAGGGTTGGGATGGCCTAGGACGGCTTCGACATTTTTGAACGGAAAAATCGCTTTGAACTTTTCTATCGCTTGACCAGGCGCGGCTGCTTCAGTAGCGTTCTCGAATAGATTGGTTTCTCCTTTTTGTGGGAGCGGATCGAGCGAAATCGCGATGAAGATTCTCGTAACGGGATCGAGTGGCCTGGTGGGGAGCGCGCTGGTGCCCGCGCTGGTCGAGGCGGGCCACACAGTCTGCAGACTCGTGAGGCCAGACACTGTCAGGAAAGATGCCGCGCACGACGGGTTCGAAGTCGGCTGGAATCCAGCGACAGGAGAACTGGGGGGCGCCGCCGTTGGCGCGGAAGCCGTCGTGAATCTCGCCGGAGCATCGATCGCCGATGGGCGCTGGAGCGCCGGGCGCAAAGCCGTCTTGCAAGCCAGCCGCATCGATACCACACGCGCGCTGGTCGTTGCACTTCAGAAAATGAACGCCCGTCCCAGGGTGCTTGTTTCCGCGTCCGCGACGGGCTTCTACGGCAATCGCGGCGATGAACTGCTGACGGAAGAGAGCCCCCCGGGAAATGATTTTCTATCGAAGACGACGAAGGACTGGGAAACCGAAGCGCTCAAGGCTGAGGCGATTGGCATTCGTGTGGTCCTCGCCCGCTTCGGAATCGTCCTCGCGCGAAACGGAGGCGCACTCCCCGCCATGATGCTTCCTTTCCGTTTTTTCGCAGGCGGAAAGATTGGCTCCGGCCAGCAATGGATGTCCTGGATTGCGATGGAAGATGTTGTTGAAATATTGCGCTTGGCGATCGAGAACGGAAACGTCCGCGGCCCAATCAACGTGGTCTCCCCGCAACCCGTGCAAAACGCCGGGTTCACGAAAACCCTGGCCAGCGCGATGCATCGCCCCGCACTCTTCTCTGCTCCGGCCTTCGCGCTGCGCCTGGCCCTTGGCGAAATGGCCGACGCGCTGCTCCTATCCAGCCAGCGCGTCCTGCCGCAACGTCTGCAAAAGCTCGGCTACGACTTCCGGCATGCGGACCTGTCCGCGGCACTGAAAAATGTTCTGAAACAGAACTCGGAAGAGTAGAAAACTATTTCACGACGGTAAAACTGATTTCAACTTTCACCACTTTGCCGCTTATAGGATCCGTCGCCACCGTGCTCTCGACGGGCTGTCCTTCGCGCAATTTCATGTCCAGCTCCGATTTGAAACCACGAATGATCGGCTCCTGAAAGTGGCCGCCAGAAGGGTCCGAGGGAGAGCCGTCGGTTTTCGTCACTGGAACAGAAACCTCGCCCTCGACCCAGGAACGTTCAAGAATCAACTGAAGCAGTATGTGCCCGTCGCCCGTGTAGGCGGCCCGGGCATCGACATTCGTGCCCACATCTATATACTGCATTTCACCCTTGCCCGTATAAACGGGCAGTCGGCTCCCGATGCGGAATCTAGTCCAGCCGGCTCGAAGCTCCGTCGAGTCGGGAGCGTTCATGTAGATCGCGTATGGCAAACTCTTGGTCTTCTTGTCGCCCTCAAATTCCGCGAAAACGATCTGCGCTTTTATCGGTGTTGATGGTGCTTCGACCCTTGCCTTCTCATCCGCCTTGGGTTTGTCTTGCGCCAGAACGATCGGCGAAAGCATACCGAGCAGCAGAAGCGACGCCACTTGTACTGAACTGGTTCTCATTTCATCCTCCGTTTAGACGTGATTTTTGATCGACCGTTCGCTACTGCTTTTCCTCCGCTCCATCCGGATCTTCGCCCGCAGTTGCTTCGAGCGGCTTAACTTCAAGCTCTAAAATCTCCAGCGGCTTAACGCTCAGTAGCGCAGCCGCGTTGTCCGGGGCCGGTGCCACGACAGCGACCAGAACCTCGTTTCGTTCAGACTGCGAGCCGATAAACCGGGCGAACGCTTCGCGTTCCTCCGGCGGCACGAGGACCTCCGGCTGGGCGGGCGACGCGAAATTCGCTGGAGCGGAATTCCTCCGGGCCTCGGCGTGGTAGGAACGGGAGGAAGCAGCGACCCGAGGCGCCCCGGGCGCTTCGCTCTGGGCGCTTGTTTCGGGCTTTTGGCGGCTGGGTGCCGGAAGAGCTTGCCGGGCAAGCTCATTGCTCCTCCTGTGGCCCGGGCGAGCAGCGATAAAAACAATCAACACAATCGCGGCGCTGGCGGCAAAGATCAGAAAAGGCATCCAACGGCCCGGTGAGGCCGAATCGTTTTCGAGGCTGGCGCGGACGCGCGGAAGATAAGAAGGCGGTAGTTCGGCGTTGGCGGCGGCGCGCAGACCAGTGTCGATAGCGGCGAAAAGTTGCAGCTCTTCGCTAAACGCCGCGCGGCATGATTCGCAAACGTCGAAGTGTGAACGCAATTCGCGTGACGGCGCAGAACCGGTGGCGGCCGCTTCCGTCAGCGCTTCTCTATATTCTTGGCATGGCATCGCAATTTCTCCGCAAGTTGCTTTCGTGCAAAAAACAATCTCGATTTCACCGTTCCCATCGGCAGGCCGAGCATCTCCGCCACCTCTTCGACCGAGTGGCCCTCTATCGCCGCCAGCAGAAGCACAAGCCGGTGCTTCTCCGGGAGTTCGTCCATGGCGCGGTTGAGATGAGCCTGAAATTCGCTTGTGGCCGCCAGGTCTTCTGTCGAAGGCCGCGGGGCTGATTCTGACCAAAGCGTCTCGCGCACTTCGCGGCGCTTCGAGGAGCGCGCTCGATCAATCGCCAGTCGAAACGCGATGCGCACGAGCCAGGCGCGAAACCGCGTGCGATCTCGCAAACGCTCAAAGCGGCGGTAGGCCCGAAGCAGCGCTTCCTGCGCGACGTCTTCCGCATCCGCGCTGTTGCGCAGCACGCCGCGCGCGACGCGAAACGCCAGCGGCCCGCACTCCAGAAGCCGCTCCTCGAACTCACGGCGGGTAGCCGCAGCCGCTTCCGGCGCGAACTCTTTCTCGGCGGTACGGCCTGGCTGGATCAGAACCAGCTCCTGCATTAGGTCTCTTGTGCGAGCCGAAAACGCTCGCCCTCCCCGTACAACTGCCAGACGGCACCGCCAGCCCTTTGGTTCACGGAATTCTGAAGATCCATTCTATTCAGCCGGGTTTTTAGATTCTCTGATTAAGCCCATAACCATTGTATTTTCATATGGTTAGCTAGAGCAATCCGAGATGTTCGGGATACTTGGCTTGCAGCGAGCACACCAGAACCTCAAACTCTGGCAGCTCGCGTAAGTTTTTTAGGTGAGGGTCCTTGAGGAAAAAAGGCCAGCACGCGAAGCCACTCGAGACACTTCGCTCCAACCACTCAAACGCCGCTTGACGCCGCTCCAACATCGCAAGTATGCATGCGATTTGATAGTAGCTGTGGTGCGCATGCCCAAAGGATTTTGGGCTCGCACAAGCCGTCGTCAGGCAATCCAGCGCTTTTCCCGCCAATCCAGTCGACGCGTAATAGACGCCCTCCAGACTGACAATGAGCGGTTCCTCCGGCACTAGCTGAACCGCTTCATCCAGCAGGGCTCTTGCTTCTTTCAAATCGGCTGTCAGCAAGGCCAGCTGAACGGCAAAGTAGACAGGATACTTGTTCTTTGGAGTCTCAGCGCGCCAAGCTTCGATCTCCTCGCGTGCCAAGTCGTATTCCTGGTTCCAGACATAGACCTGCACGATGCTGTGACTGACAGCTTTTCTGGGATGAAACGGCCGTGCCCGCTCGTACATTTCGCGGGCGTGCTCGAGTAGCCCGATGTGAGCCAGGATCGTGCCCAGGCGGTTGTACGCTTGGGGCTGATTGTTCTGCAGCGCCAAGGCTCGCTTGAGTTCGTCAATCGCTTCCAGGTGCTGGAAGTTCCTGGACGGCCCCCAAAAGAGAAACGCGCGGGCGACGTGCCCCTCGGGCAGATCCGGATCCAGATCGAGCGCGCGGCTACAGTGAAACTCGGCCTTCTCCCACCACGCGCTCGATGGATCAAGTTCAAAGTGACGAGTCGCGCAGACCACGGAAAGTGTGGCATGGGCCAGAGAAAATGCAGGATCCCTGGCAACCGCATTGCTCAGGTGCCGGGCAGCCTCGTCCAGCATCGCCGGATCGCCAGACGAGCTGAGCTTGTAGCCCCGCATGAACTCCGCATAAGCCACAGGGTCCTTGCTATAGCGCAGGGAGCGTTGAACCATGGCTGGACCCAGCGGCCGGTTCAGTGCCATGGCGATTTGCTTGGCGAACTCGTCCTCGAGGTCGGATAGGTGGTTGAGGTCAAGATCACGCTTCCTTGTGAAGCAAATGGTTTGCAGATGCGTGTCGAACATTTCCAGGGAGAGACGCCAAAGGCCCTTGGACATCTGGATAGCGCCGTGAATGGCAAAACGCACGCCAAGTCGCGAAGCGGCTTCCGCTGGCGTCACCCCCGCCGGCACACTCAGCACTGCTGAAGTTGGAAGGACGTCCACGCCCGGCAAATTCCCGAGGCGCGCGACCAGTGCATCGGCAAATCCAAGGCACACGCCATAATCATCCGTGGCCCTGCCGAGAAGCATCAAGGGCAAGACGGCCAGAGAAGTGCGCTCGCTCCACACGCCCGTCTTTTCCGGGACGGCCGCGCGCGCAACACGCGATCCAAAATCGGATTGCGGGTAACGCGCGTCGCGCACTCTCAGTGGCCCGACAAACCTGTAGCCTTTGCCCACCACGGTTTCGAGAAAACGAGGCTTAGCGGAGTCGTCACCCAGAGCGGCGCGGATTTTTCTCACAATGTTGTTGATGTTGGGTTCGGTATCTATGAACAGATCGGAGCCCCACAACTTGCTTATGATCTCTTGGCGCGAAACCAGCTGTTCCCGGCGGCCGACCAGAAAAATCAGAAGCTCCATGGGCTTCTTTTCGAGTTTGATTCGCCGGCCGTGGCGGCGAAGCTCGTAACGCCCCAGGTCCAGCTCCATCTCGTCCGTTGCCGATCGTGCGCGTCGCATAAGGTTCTTACTGGGCATTATCCACAAAGAATGAGTAATTTGCGACGATATAGAAAAGTTAGGCAAATTGTATAAACGCTTGATTGGAATAGTCATCCGCTCAGGACATCATTCCAACAGTTTGATACCGAACAATGGAGGTTCGACAATGAAGCGATACCTGTTTCTTACCCTTGCAGCGGCTGGAATATTCGCTCTGGCGCGGCCGGCTTCCACCCGTACCGCCTACGATGATTCCCACGAAAAAAATGCATTTACTCCGGATTCCATTTCCTGGGGAGCAGCACCGACCGTTGTGCGTCCGGGCGCGCAGTTTGCCGTGCTCGAAGGCGACCCAACTGCATCCACGGGGGACTACACGGTTCGCCTGAAAATGCCTGATGGGTTCCGCATCGCGCCCCATTGGCACCCGAAAAGGGAAAACGTCACCATCATTTCCGGGACGTTTAAGGTCGGCATGGGCGATCTATTTGACCCCCACAAGATGAACGCATTCACTGCCGGAAGCTTCGCCTTCCTCGATCCGAGCATGCACCACTACGCCGTGGCCTCCGGAGAAACCGTGGTGCAGGTCCACGGACAGTCTCCGCTTCAGTTCAACTACGTCCATCCCGAAGACGACCCTAGCAAGAGCAGGTAGTCGATGCCCGCCGACAAAAGGCGAGCACGCTAGAGAGCCCGGGGAGCGGTTCCCGTCGCTTCCTGGGTCTGATCGAAGACGACAGCATCGTGAGAAACCCGCGATCGAGCTTCACTGGTTGAAAAGTCAAAAAATCATTTACCAAGGAGAATCAGAATGGCACTCGATATGGACAAACTGAATGCGTTTGTAGGGCAATTCGTTGGAGATCTGGGCGCGGCAGTTCACTCTGGCATGGTAGTGATTGGCGAAAAGCTGGGGTTGTACAAGGCTCTCGCCGAAGGCCCGCTGAGTTCCGCCGAACTGGCCGTTAAAACCGGAACAGATGAACGTTATGTGCGCGAATGGCTGAGCTCGCAAGCTGCCGGCGGTTACGTCACCTATAACGAGCAGACTCGCAAGTTCAGTCTGAGCGAAGAGCAAGCATTTACGCTGGCGAACGAAGACAGTCCCGCTTATCTTCCCGGCGCCTTCCAGTTGGCCCTCGGTTCCCTGGCCGCAGTTCCCAGGATTACCGAGGCCTTCCGATCCGGCGCAGGCATGGGATGGAATGAGCATGATGAAGATGTGTTTCATGGCTGCGAGAAATTCTTCCGGCCGAGCTATGCGGCAAACCTTATCAGTTCCTGGATTCCTTCCCTCGACGGCGTCCAGGCTAAGCTCGAGGCCGGCGCGCGCGTTGCCGATGTTGGGTGCGGCAAGGGTGCGTCCACCGTGCTGATGGCCAAAGCCTTCCCGAAATCGCGATTCTTTGGCTTTGACTATCACGACAAATCCATCGAGGGCGCCCGCCTAACCGCCGCCAAAGAGGGCCTCGAGGTTCGCCTCAACTTTGGCGTCGCGAAAGCCAAGGCATTTCCTGGCAAAGACTACGACTTGGTCACCGTGTTCGATTGTCTGCACGATATGGGTGATCCAATCGGCGCCGCAACCCACGTTCGGAATTCACTCAGCAAGGACGGCACATGGATGATCGTCGAACCGTTTGCTCACGACGAACTAAAAGACAATCTCAATCCAGTCGGTCGCGTGTACTACTCTTTTTCAACTTTATTGTGCACTCCCTGTTCGCGTTCACAGGAAGTTGCGCTGTGCTTGGGCGCGCAGTCCGGCGAAAAGCGTATTCGCGAGGTGGTCACCGCGGCCGGCTTCAGTCGTTTCCGGCGAGCCGCGGAGACACCTTTTAACGTCGTCTACGAAGCTCGTCCGTGAGCTGTTCGTCCTAGAGAAGCCGACCGGGGAGTGGAAACCGTGCTGGCTTGCCGGCTCGGTTTCAACCTGTAATAGGAGCCAGGAGGCAAGAGGGCTGAGGGGCAGCACCCTCGACGACAGGCGCAGGACGCTGACCTCCTTGTGCTTCACTCTCAGATCATGGATGGGTGGCACAAAGGCCACCGGTCAGGAAGCAGAAGCATCGTGCCAGAAGAAGACGCAGCGACACCAAATCCTTCCTGTGTTTGCCGGATTTGGAACATGCCGGGACGGCCTAGAACTCCAGGCGCAGTTGAAACGCAATCATACGGGGCGTGCTGTCACCGCCCAAACCGGCCCCGAGCAAGCCGGTAGGCGGAGAGGTCGTGGAAGTCAGCGCTCCAAAACCAGTCTGGGTAGAAGGCTTTCCTGGAATTCCCGCCAGCACCATGCTCGGAAGCGCGAAATTCGGGTGGTTGAAGACATTGAAGAATTGTGTGTCAAAGCGCATCTTCAGACGCTCGGTCAGCCGAAACCACTTTGTGAGATAGGAGTCACTCCAGGCGAAATGGGGGCCACGCAGTGCGTTGCGGCCGAGGTTCCCGAACTGGCAATTCTCGGGAATGTCGGGATTCGGATTGTTAGGGTCGCTCGGGTCATAGCATTTACCGGTGCTCGGGTTCACGGTCGAGACAAACGCGGCGGGGTTGAGCCACTGCAGCGTACCTGGCTGTGTAACCCCGGGAATCGGATGACGTTCATAGAGGGGTACGCCGGGAACGATGCTCGCGAATTGCGGTCCACTGCCATTCACGATGCCATTCCCATTCGCTGAATAGGGCGTGCTCAGCACGGAGAATGGAATGCCACTGTGCCAAAAAAAGGTTCCCGACATCTGCCAGCCGTTTAGCGCGAATCCCAGCGGCCGGTTTCCGATTTTGACCGGAAGCTGATAGACATATTGGGCGTTGAGATTGTTGCGGATGTCGTAGTCGCACGGGCCGTAGTCGCGAGCCAAATCTCCGGGAAGCGGCGACAAGATTCCTCCCGCCGAGAATTGCAGGAATCCGCCGTTTGAGACGGTGTCCATGCAGCGGCTCCAGGTGTAATTGATTTGTCCCATCAGCCCATGGGCAAATCGCTTCATCGCGGTTATTTGCAATCCGTCATAGTGACTGTTCGCGCCGGTAGACAATTGTGTGACTGTCCCGAATCGAGGATCGGTAGGTTGTTCATAGGGAAACGGCGCAAAGCACCCCGCGCAAACGGTCTGATAGCCGTTCGCTTGGGTGAGATAAGGCTGGTTCACCGCGCGAGTGCCAACGTACTGGGCACGAACGCTTCCCGTAGATCCCAACTGGTGTTCGAGGCCGAGACTCCACTCCATAAAGTAGGGCGCGTGAAGTTCCCCTTCGGGGACCGCCGTGATGGCCACCGGAGGAAGACAAGTTGCAGGGCCTGCTTGAGCGGAGGCGCAGGAAAGCTGGCCCGATGCAAATCCTGAACGGAAGGTCTGGTTGGCAGCCACCGCAGCATCAATCGCACTGTTTGGGACTCCCGGCGCGATGGTTGCGCCTCCCACTGTTCCAAGAAGTCCACCCTGAAAGGTTTTCACATAGGGCGGATTGACACCCACTATATCGGCAATACTGCCCGGCAAAAGATCACTGAAGAGCCCGAAGCCCGCGCGCAGCACGGTCTTGGGTCTAAACTGCCAGGCGAGGGCGGTTCTTGGTTGCAGGATCGCCAGAGGCGTCGAGGAAAACACGTTGCCGAGACCGGTCTGAATGGCCGCGGTCAGCGGCTGATTCACATCGTGCGAGATGGAGTTGAAAGAACCACGAAGCCGGGCAATTTCGTCATGCGGATTCAATGGGTTGGAATTGAGAGTGTCGCGAATGCCGAAGGTCCACGTCAGCTTCTTGGTCAATTTCCACGTGTCCTGCGCGTAGAGGTCGAGATTCAGGAAATGGAAAGGCTGGTTGGCTGAAGCCGGAAATGTTTCCGACGCCGTGGACGCCACTCCATAAATGAATTGCGGCAAGGTGGAGTAAGTTACCGTCGGGATCGAACCTTCGCCGAAGTCATAGTCATTCAGGCGGAGGATCCGTATGTTGGTACCAAACCGCAGCTCGTGCCCGCCGTGGCTCCAAGCCAGATTGTCATTGATGAAGAATCGCGAAGCGCGTCTTCCCTGAACCCAGGTGTTGTCGAGCCCACCGAGCGTAGTGAACGGGGCATTTGCTCCGCTGCCTTGCAAGACGATGGGGAAAGCAGAAAGAGTCTTCTGAAAATCCGACGGCCCGAACAGGCTTTCGTACCAGGAAAATGCCGGGTTGAAGTAGTTCACCACATTTTGCGAAAAAACATGCGTATAGCCCGCGGCGAAAGAGTAGAGCGGTTGAGGGGAGAGAGCGTCAAACAAGGGGTTAATGGGATCGGTGAAGGCGGCTTGCAGCCCGGTATCCGCTTGAAAGCGATACCAGGTGCTGTTTTTTTCGTTGATGTTGTAATCGATCCGAGCCGTTTGGACCTGTTCATGGTCATCGCTCGAATGCGAAACACTCTGGCGATTGGCGCAACCGTTCCCGTCATCGGCCACGGCGGGTCGAGCTCCACCGGCATCGAACGGACAGCCCAGTACCGCAAGCGGCGTTCCGCTGGTATTTCCATACAGCCGAAACATCTTTTGATAAAACGGCACCGAAAGCGGTGACGGCTGATAGACCGACCCCGTGACGGAATCGGTGCCTCCCAGAGGGAGTTGCTCTAAAACGTAGTTCTGGAACGCCGCGGTTGGGACGGTAGTGGCCGTAACGATCGGCAGTGCAATCCGAACCCATTCGCTGTCGAAAAAGAAAAACAGCTTGTCGCGGACAATCGGCCCACCCGCACTGCCCCCGAAGTGGTTTACCGTCGATCGCGGTTTGTAATTTCCCGGAGTAGCATTCGTGAAATAGTCGTCGGCGTTGAACCTCGAACCATTCCACAACTCATATAGGTTTCCGTGAAACTGCTTCGTACCGGACTTTGTAACGTAGTTGGTCTGCGACGCTCCATAGCGCCCCTCGTCAACGGTATAGGACAAAGTATTGACCGTCACTTCGGAAATCGAGTTCAATCCGAGGACCAGGTTTGTCGACAGACCGCTGTTCAAGTTCGTCAGCGGATCATTCGTTTCCAGGCCATCGACGATGTAACCGTTCGAGAGAGCGGGGAGGCCGTTGAACTCCACGTTCCCATAACCATTCGTGCCGCCGACGAAATCATTGCTGCTGCCCCCGGTATTGACCAGCGCTCCTGCCGCAAACTGCAGCGGGTAGGTTAAGTCGCCTCCTGGATTGGGAAGGTCTTCGAGCGTGTGGGCATTAAGAGTCGTGGAAGTATTGGCATTTTCCGGGTTTAGGATGGGATCCTCGCCGCTGATTTCCACGCTCTGGTTTGACCGCGCAATCTTAAGCGTGAAATCAACAGTTTGCTTCTGGTCGAGCGCAGAAGTCACCGCATCATTCTGCTGCGGTGCGAAACCTTCCGCTTCCACCTTGACGGAGTACGGACCGGGCTTCAGCTGCGGAAAGTTGAACCGGCCGGAGTCATCGGTTTTCGCGCTGCGCTTCAGTCCGGTGTCTTTATTCGTGACCGTAACCGTCGCATGAGGCACAGCCGCACCGCTGGCATCGCTCACTTGGCCGACGATGGCGCTGGTGGTTTCACCCTGGGAGAAGGTCAGTTCAGGCAAGAGGAAATGAAACGACAAGACAAGAGCGAATATCGAAAGTGCCGAACGCAGAGTGGTTCCCGTCCAGGTTCCGCTTATCCCTAGCGTTCGCATGATTAACCATACTTAAGACAGGTTGTTAATGCAAGTAAATGCAGCGCTCGATAGCGCCGGAGTTTCCTCCTGGAACACTCTGAAATAATCCGCATGACTCTGTTAAACGAGCTAACCGCGGAGGGATCCGCTACCAAACGGAAGAAATTATTCAGATTTCGCTCTACGGATGGGCCCATGCAAAATGCAACCGGCCCCGGAGGGGTAGCCGGGGCCGGTCGAGGGTGCAGCTGTGGGGCTGCGTTCTACTGACTAGGCAGAAGAAGCTGCGTAAAGCCCGTGGTGTTCACGTCGCGGAAGAGCGGCGTGCGCGGCGGCAAAAGAGAAGGAGTCAGGAACTCCGTATCAAAGTTGTAGCCGCGTGTTGGCGGTTGGTAGACGGTGTTGGATAGGCCGTCCTTGTACGTGCCGACGGCCTGGCGGTTGTAATACATGCTGATGATCGAGCCGCGGTAGAACAGGGTCTGACCGCCATTGGCACCCCAGTCCTCGAGAAAGCGCAGGAAGTTGTGGACGCCGCCATCGGTGCCGAAGTCCGCGTAGCAAGCCACCGTTCCGCAGGTCGTGGGTTGCGGAAAAGAGACTCCTTTGCCAGCCATCACGGCGGTCCGGAAATAAGTGGTTACGGCATTGCGCTGGGTGTTCGACGTCACGTAGGGAAAGGCGAAGCTGTTCACGTCGTTGAAGTTGTTCGAGAGCAGCGTCAACGCGTCGGCGTTCACAGAAACCGCTACGTTTGTGGCGTCGTCGAAACCTTCGCCGGCGGCGTTGGCGTTGAAGTCGCCCTGAATATACGCCGGGTTCTCCGTGGCAATCGCTAAGCCGCAAGGAACCCCTCCCGGGCAAGTGCCAAGGGCACTCAAGAGATTGCCGTCCACCACTTTTACGGCCCTGCGGAAGAAGGGGTTGGGATTTTCGCGCGCTTCATTCGCGTGGATAACCTCAGCCCAAGGCCAGATGGTGGAAGGCACGGTAACCGTGCAGTTCGGATTGGCTGTTATAGCATTGGCGGTGGTGCTTGCGCCGTAAAGATTGCCGGGGCTGGCCAGACCAAACATTCCGTATTGTCCGAAGCCCAGGGTTGTGTTCACAGTGGCCAGGGTCATACCCGTGGTTACTGCGCCAGCGTCCATGATGTAGGTCGGGTTCGCTCCATAGTTGTAGAAACCTGTCGTGCCCAAGCCGTCGAGGTCTTCTCCGGTATCTTGGGTATTGTTGGGGCACCCGTAGGCGCTGAGGGGGTTTACGAAGTCATTCCAGCCGTACTCGCCCGTCTCATGACCGCTCGGCGAGAGCGGAGGCCAGACGTTCGTGAGTGCGGACGCTGTATAGTTGCCGCGGCGGTCGGAGATGTATACGGTGTAATCGTTAGGGGCGGTAACGCCGTCATAGGCCAGGTGGCCAGACCCGCCCGTGTAGACGCCCGTGCCGGCGAAATAAGCTGCCAGGTTCTTGGCATCGAGTTCGATGTATTGCATGACCCCGCCGAGGGTAACCATCTGCGAATAGTTAATGACATTAGCGCCGCCGCCAATACTGCCGGCAGGGATGATGTCGCGTGAGTTGCCCTCGCGAGTGTCAAAGAGGGCGTTCGGCCAATAATCGGCGGGGTTCGCCGGGGCAGCAGTAACTTTGCCGGCGGTGATGGTTATGCCGCATGGACCTTGCGTCCCATAGTTAGACGGGTTATCACGAACACGCTCCAGGCGGATGATCGCGTTTGGATGTACGTCTGTCGGGCAGGTGAAGCCTGCGCTGTAGGGAGACGCTACTTGGCTCGTTGGCGGCGGCAACAGTGGTTCAGAAGTGCCGTACTGTGACCCTACGAGGCCCCCCTGAGGGAAGATATTGCGGCCTGCATAGCCGTAGCCCAAGACCTCGATCGTCACGTCCTTCCAAGTGCCGCAGGGATTGCCGTAAGCAGTCTGCACTTCGATTTTGATGTAGCCCTTTATGACGGGCAGACCGGATGCGGTGGTGAAGCCGGTGCCGCCGGGATTCGGCAACCAGTAGCCGTTTCCATTGAGTGTGGCGGTACCACCCGGGCTGTAAGCCGTGGCACTCATTACCGCTCCCGATGCTGCCAGCGGCACGGGAAGCGTGCTGTACCCCGCCGTGTTGTTGGAGTTCATTTTCGTGTAAAGAGCCGCTGGATTACCTCCCAGTCCCGTCCAGGTGGAAACGGGAGAAGCAAGTTGAGCCAGGTTAACCGGCTGCGTGCCCGTATCAACGCAAGGGAGCGACATAATGTCGGTCGGGTTATCCGACAACAGAATCTGAAGACTGGCTTGCGCGAAATAGCGCAGGTTGGTGACGGACGCGCTCTCCGTGGTGCCAAAGGGACGGCGGATCATGTCGACAGGCTGCGTGGTGCCGTTCCCTAGCAGCACAATGCCAAGATTCAGCTGGTTCGCGCCGGTGGCGCCATTCCGCAAGTTGCCGGCATAGTCGGCACTGCCCAGAGAGATAGTAGGCCAGTTGGAGTTAGTGGCGGACCCGATTGTGCCTACCAGGCTGCCCTCGGTCAAAGCCAGGGGCCGTGTGCCGCTGCCGTTGAAAACGTTGACGGGGCCGTTATACGAGCTGGCGGTGGGAAAGCCATTGGAAAGGTTGGTGCGGATAACGTTCAGATAGGCGCTGACGGGCTCGGTAAGGGATAGAGGGCCGCCGCTCGTAGCGAGGAACAGGTTGCCGTTGGTAGCGGTGCGGCCGCCAAAACTAAAGGATGGGCCCGGAAAGAAACTGAGGTCCGTGCTGGAAAAGACGCCGAACTGGAACATCGGGATGCCGACGGTCTGGGTGGTGCGCTGCAGCTTCACCTCGGAGCCGGAGGTCGTGCGTGCCGTCACATTGAGAGTGTAGAGGGTCTGGAGCGCCGTCATACCTTCATACGCACCCGAATCAATCACATTGGTGGTGGCGAGAGGGTTGCCGTTGGAGTCCGCCGGAAAAGAAATATTGTAGCCGCTGGCCCCGTTGTATTGGACGTAGTTGATGCCGGCGAGACCCGGAGGAGTAGTTGTGAGGGCGTTGATCTGGGTGCCAGTAGGCGAATAGTTCGTGTCGAAGAGCGTGCCAATGTCCGCCGTCAACTTCTCCATGCCGGCTTCGGCTGCATAAAAAGCCTTGCTGTAGTCGTTGTTGTAGCCGCTCAGCTTCTGTCCGGAACTGATGAGCAGGACGAAGCCAACCAGCAGGCTGGACATGAGAAGCATAAGCAACAGGGTGGTAAGCAGGGCGATGCCGGAATCGCGTCGCATCTGTCTATTCGGGGCATTCATGATAAGGCTCCTCATTATTGATACCGGTTGACGTAGGCCATGCTGCGAAGGCTGAGCTGCGTCTGGAAATTTTCACGGGCGTACTGTTTCGTCTGGCCGAGCATGCTGGTCGAGCGCGTGCTCATAAAGAGATTCACGGAGCGAATCTGGCTTTCGGAGTAGCCCGTGGGAACGGTGAGTTGGTTCACAGCGATGCCGTCATTGAAATTGAAAGTGAATTGCAGATTCTCGAGAGTCTCTCCCACCGGCTGCGGCGCGTTGAAATTCACTGCGCGATCGAGGCGGATGTGGATGGGGTCGGTCACGTTATCAAGCCAGTAGGAAACCATCCAAATGCGCGTGGCCGATGTTTGCGGATAAGTGCCAAGATAGGTGACAACGCCGGTCGTGCCATTGACGGTGGAATTCTGGAGCTGTTTAATCGTGCCGCCCACGGCGCTGGTGATCCCGTTCAGATGGAAAGCGTCGCCGGAAGCGAAACCCAGCGTTTGGCCGGACACGCTCGTGACCAGCTGAAGAGCCTTGCCATTCGTATTGCTGAACATGATCAGATCGCCGGGATTGATCTGTACGCCGCTTGCAGCGAGGCTCGTGAGGTTGAAGCAGCTGGAGTCAAAGGTAACGGAATTCCCGGTAGCCGAGATGGTGCCAAGGGGGCAGCTTGTGCCGTTGATGGGCTGGGCGTTCATGCCGATGATGGTGGAAGTGGAGCTGGAAGTGTTGTCCGCGTAGACGACCGTAAGAATGTCGGTGTTCACGCTCGAGGTGGCGTCCGGGGCGGTGATGAAGGGCCCCAGGGCATTGCCAGGTTCGATGGCCGGCAAGGTCGTGTTGCAGATAGGAAAGGTACCTGTTCCGGTCGGGAGCGGACGAGCCAGATTGGAAGTGCCGCCCGGGCAAGCCGTCGTGGCGGTGAAACTCGGGATCGTAATGCCGCCAGTTGGAACGCCCATGCCGGTCATAATGACGTCCTGCTCGAGAAGGTTCAGGCCGGCGCGGATGTTGTCGGCCATATCTTCGCGCTGGGTGACGTTCTGGTTTGAATACGTGGCCATTCAAGGCCATGACGGTAGCCAGCAGGGAGACCAAGGTGATGGCCATGGCCACTGAGAATTCGACTAGCGTGAACCCAGATTGTTTCTTCATGTCCAAAGTCCTCATAAGCTCTCTAGGCGAACGCTGAGATGTAGCTGATCAGCGTGTAGTTGCGACTCATCTTGCCAACCTGATAGGTGATGGTGACGGTGATCATGCGAAGGTTCGTCTCGCCGGTCACAGCGGAAATCGCGATGGTGCGTTTCATCCAGGGATTCAGGTCGACGACCTGGTCGTCGGCCGTACCGAGAATTCCGTCAGGGCCGGGGCCGATGGTGATGACTTCATCCGCGGAGCCCTGATCCGTCACCGTCCCCACGAGGCCGTCCGTGCCGGGAACCAGGATGGGCTGCGGGGGATCGAGGAAAACGCCGTTGTTACTGACGTTTTGAATGGAAGCCCAGGTCAGCTGCTTGATGTCGCGGGCCGTGAAGATAGCTTCCACAGCCTGTTCGGCCTTCTTCTCGGCTACGTAGTCGTATTGAGAGAGGCTGGCGAAAAAGATGCCTTGGGCGTAGACCGCGGCCAGCGATAAGACGCCGAAGGTCAGTACGAAGATTGAGATCATGGCTTCAAGAAGCGTGAAGCCGGCCAGGTGTCGCGAACGTTTGCGCTGTGTTTTCATAAATGGGCTTCTCTCCTACTGCTCTTCTTGCCAATTCAGGACCGTGCCGCCCGTCGCTCCCGCAGTCCAGGAATACGAGCGGACGCGCCCGGTGGCTCCCATGACAGTGACAGCGCGCGCGGTATTGGGCTGGCCGGCAATGCCGGTAAAGATCGATGCGTTGACCGGATTGTTATTCCCAACTGTGCTGTAACCGGAGCCGCCTGTGGTTCCGACCAGGCTACCTGAGGTGCTGAACATGATGGCAAGGCCTGAGGTCCCGCCGCTCGCGGGAGCGAAGGTAAGTGCGCTCGAATTGCCGAATCCCATGGGTGTGTCGGGCAGTCCCGGATAAACGTAAAAAGTGCAGCCACCGGGCACTCCGTCGTTCAGGAAAACCGGTGCCATGGCGGCCGGCGCCGTCTCGCCCGGGAGCGTCTGGACCGCAATCTGGATCTGGTTTGGGGCGCCAAACGTGATCAGCACGTTGCGGCGCTTGGTCACTGCAATTTCGCGCGCGGTCCGCAGTTGGGAGATGACTTGGAACATGGCATCATTGGCCCGTGAGGCGTATGTCGAACTTCTTGTCGACATGACGGCCATACTCGCCAGGACAAAGGTAATCCCGACGACGGTAACCAACTCGACCAGTGAGAATCCTTGCTGCGCTCTCTTGCTTCTTCGCTGCATTCCTACACCTCTGCCCCGGGATAAATCCCGTCTTAGTCGCCCAGAGATGTGCACGAAGGCAGCCAAGCGAAGCATCCGACTAACATGTTTATTTTCTTTAATTTATGAGCATGTTTGGAATTTAGCTTGAGGAGTGAGCCCAGGGAATGTAACAAAACGTTACAGGTCGCTACCCTTGAAACACGGTGCGCAGCTAAGCGGGAACAAGCCATCCACCGCCGAAAAGAAGGCCTGGACCCAGGGATGCCGTGAATATGGCACCCCACTTATCTGCCGGCAGACTCGACGCCGACTCGAGAATCGCGTCAAGGGCGACTCCGCAAGTGGAAGAGCCGAGGTTGCCGAAGTGGCGAGCGACGACTGGAAATTTCTCGAGCGGAAGACCGCACTGCTTCGCGAGCAGGGTGACAAGACGCGGATTGGGCTGGTGAGTGGCCAAGCCTTGAAGCGAAGACCGGGCGATGCCACTGCGCAGTTCGATGTCTCCTACCACTTTTTCCAACCTCGTAATGGCCGCTCGCGAGAGAGCTTCTCCATCAAAGTGCGCATCGATGTTTCCGTTGGGGGCGTCCGCCACGCGGATCGCCCCTGCGTATTGCCCTGCACAGCCAAAGAAAAATTCACCGAGGCCGTACGCTGGCCGTGGCCGGGTGCCGTTTTTTGCGCGCAAGAGAAATGCGCTGGCGCCATCGCCGAACAAGCCGCCGAATTCTCCAGCCACGCGGCCAGGCTTGAAAGTGCGGCTATGGACGTCGGAGGTGATTATGGCGATGGTGCGGGCGTGTCCCGACGCGATAAGTCCTTGAGCGACGGCGAGCGCATTCACAAAACCGAGACAAGCGCCGCCGACATCCAGGGCGCCGCAGGTTTCGCGAGCGAGCAGTTGAGAGTGAAGCTGCGCGGCGAGCGAAGGGTAACTGCGATGGGTTTCCGTGGTGGCGATAATCCAATCGAGTTCTTGAGGGCCGCAAGCGGCAGCGCGAAGCGCCCGCTGTGCGGCACGCGCGCCGAGCGTGAGTTCATTTTCGTCCTCCGCTGCATAAGCAAGCGATTCGATGCCGGCACGAAGGCGAAGTTTACCGGCGGGCATGCCGAAGGCCCGGTCAACCTCCTCGGAAGGGATTTTGCGGGAGCCGAGGGCCGCGCCCGAGCTTGCAATAATGGCCGAGGATTGCGTTAAGGGCTGGTGTTTGGAGGAAGGACCAGCCCCGGAAGAGGGGCTTCCGGATCGAGCGTTTTTTAAGGCCAGAAACGTGTTCTCCAAAGACGGAGTTTGCTCCCTGAGCAATGCCCCCAAATCGCTGACGCCGCTGGCGGATTCCAGCGCCCGCAGAAAGCTGACCCAGCCCATGGAGTCCAGCGCGCCGGTTTCGATAAGGTCCAGCGAGGAATCGGGAAGGGGAGCTTCGGAGCCAGCTTCCCGGCGGAAGCACTCCAGGACCAGGCGCAGCCAGCCATTTTCATCCGTGATGGGGGCCATCAAAACTCCTCGAGCCATTCCTGTTTAGGCAGCGGGAACAAGGTGTCCAGCATAAGCCAGCAGAGATCATGATAAGGCCGAGTAAGTCCGAGACGGAGGAAGTGGTGCGGGCAAGAGAGGACCTTGTCATGGAATTGGGAGTTCAGGAAGCGCTCGAGGCGATGAACGCGATTCGCGCCTCTCGCCTCAGCCAGGGCGGCATCGATAAAGCCGCGCCAATCGCGGTCGACGACGGGAAGATCGCGCAAGACCTCGCCCGAAGAAAGAACCAGAGTAGCGCGAGGTTCGTTTGCGCAAAGCTCGAAGCGAAGATTTTTGGTCTCGGTTCCGCAAATCGAACGCACCGGCTCGAGAGGCTTGGCATGCAGTCCGCCGCCGTTCCTGTTTTCATGAATGGCGCAGCCGAAAAGATCGGCCAGAGAGCCCGCGATTTCCGCCCTGCGCAGAAAAGCAACGACCCCCGGTTCGGGAACAGCCAATTCTTTCTGAAAGCCATGCGCCGTAACACGATCTTCGATGTGCGGCTTGGCACCGGAGAAAGGGGAGAGATCGCATCGCAGCACGTCCCCTCGGCGATAGGGGAAATGCAGCCAGCTGTTGGCGGTCGAGGTAACGGGACGAACGGAACGAATTCTGCCGCTTTCACGCTGTAGTCCTATGACGCAGAAGGCCGGCCCCATGCGGGTGATTTCGGTGATGAGCAGCCGGGTCATGGCGCGGATTTCGGCTTGGCGCGGGGCGGTCTGGAAGGCTTCACGCGGGCGCCGATGAGATGGCGAATCTCGACGCTGTGGCCTTGCTCCCGCCAATGCGCGGCAAGGAGATCGGCGGCGAGGCGACGATGACATTTCTCGGGACCGGGTTCGGAACAAAGGAGCGCCGCTCGTTCGGGCCACATGCCCGCATCGAAAGCTTCTGGGACCCCGCGATCTCGCATTAAGCCCAGAAATCCAGTTTCGTAAGCAGCCCAATCCCGCGAGTCGCGATAGGCGTCGAGCAGGCCGGAGGTCGGAGCAAGCTGCGGCTCGTGGGAATAATCGATGCCGGCGACCTTCTGCAGAAAAAATGCAAGGTCCGGATGCTTGGCGAAACCAGAAAGCTGGCCGCCCCGGTTGAGCCGAATATCGATGAGCTTTTCCACCTGGGCTTGCTTGAGGAGGCGGAAAAACTCTTCGGCAGTTTTTCCCGCGAATCCGATCGTGCAAAGGAGAAATTCCATAGATCAGAAGTACTCAATGGCTTCCGGAGACGCGCGGAAGGCAAACTCCTTGGCCTGGAGGCGGAGCGCATCCCTGATGGCCGCATCGCGCTCCGAGACGAACAGAGAGCCGCTGTCGAAAGCAGTAAGGTCATGCAATTTGAGAAGGAGGTCTTCGGCTTCGCGCTGCGATTCCAGCGCACCTCCACGGCGAATGTGCACGGGCGTAACGCCGCGATCGAGCAGCGCGGGGCAGACCATCAGGAAGCGATGACATTCGAGGGGATCTTCCTCGGCGCACATCAGAACGATATTGGAGGCGCGGGCCAACTCTAACGCACGATCCACCCCGGCCCTAAAATCCGCGGCCTTGCGGCGCTCTTCGTAATTTACAATGCCGTCCGAGTGGTAGGCGCGCGGGTCGGAAGGGCGTCCGCCGAGAGCCTCGCCGAGAAATTCATATTGAATTTTTGAGGCAGCGAGACAGGCCTCCAGCGATTCGCGATTGAACTGGGGAAAGCGGTAGCTGCCGGGGCGGCTGCGCACGTCGCAGACGGTATGGACGCCGCGGCCGGCAAGGACGGCAACGAAATCCTCCAAGTCGAGATTTGAGTGGCCGATGGTGAAGATCGCGCCCGGAGTGGTATGTGGAGGCGGCACTTTGCATTCCCTGGATGGCAGGCTGGTATTCTGCCGAAAGTGGGCGGAAGCGGCAAGCGACGGGAGGGCCCGCGAGAGCTTCGGTAGAGACCCAGGTTGATCTGGTGGCGTAGTCTCCGATAATCGTCCCATTCGTGGCGGATCGGGGAGAAACCACCAGAGACTACTCGTCCCTGAGCGCCTCCATTGGATTTATCTTCGTCGCCCGTCGACCGGGGAAGTAACATCCTGATAGGGCTGATAGGGACTTCGATTGCCCAAGCATCTGGCGCAGCGCGACTACAACTTTTTCATCGGGGCCAATCGCCAATGAAGCGATTTCTATTGCTGTTTTTGGCATGCGTCTCTCCGCTCTTTGGGCAGAGCAATACAGGTGAACTGCGCCTGAGTGTGACGGATCCCTCCGGCCTCGGGACGAGAAGCTCGGTCGAGCTGGTGTGCGAGGCGAACCAGTTCGAAGAAAGGTTCGAGACCGATGACGCCGGAAATCTTGTGGCAAAGCGATTGCCATTTGGAGTCTACCGGCTGCGGGTCGAGCATTCCGGGTTCAGAGCGTTCACGGATTCCCTCGAGATTCGTTCCGCGATTCCATTGGCGTTCACGGCCAGGCTCAGCCTCGCCACAGCGAGCGACACCGTGGTGGTCAAGGATTCAGATACGCTCATCGATCCCTACCGCACCGGAACGATTCATCGCATAGGCACAGACACGATTGAAAACCGCGTGGGCTCGCTTCCTGGACGGTCGTTGCAGGATTTGGTGAATTCTCAGCCCGGCTGGCTGTATGAGGGGAATGCCGTACTGCATCCGCGCGGGTCGGAATATCAAACGCAATTTGTCGTGGATGGAATTCCGCTGACCGACAATCGATCACCGAGCTTTGGGCCGGAAATCGAGGCGGATGACCTCGCGTCCATGAGCATTTACACCGCAACATTTCCCGCGGAATACGGGCGGAAGATGGGCGGGGTAGTGGAAGTGAATACAGCGAGAGACACGCGGGACGGCTTTCACGGCGAAGCCGTCCTGTCCGGAGGAAGCTTTGACACGGCTGGCTCCTATCTGATGGGCCAGTACGTCTGGGGAAAGAATACGCTGAGCGTCAGCGGCAGCGGAGACATGACCAGTCATTACCTGAATCCGGTGGTGCCGGAGAACTTCACGAACACGGGCACCACGGGTGATTTTTTTGTCCGATACGAAAGAGATTTGAGCAGCCGGGACCGGCTGACGCTTTCAGTTCGCCGCGAACTCTCACGGTATGAAATCCCTAACGAACAGGTGCAGCAGACTCCTCACGCGGATCCCCTGGATCCGACACAGCCACTCGGGGCACAGCTTCAGAACGCGGACAATTTCGAAACGATGGGAATCGTTTCCTATGAGCACATTTTTTCGCCAAATGTCGTCGCTGATTTCCGCGGGATGGTTCGCGAAAACTCGAACGATCTTTATTCCAACCCGTATTCCACGCCTGTCATCGCCTTCCAGCACAACTATTTTCGCGAAGGATATTTCAAGGGAACGGTTTCGGTGCATCACGGCAGGCAAGAGTGGAAAGCCGGCGTCGAATCCGATTCGACGTTCTTGCATGAGAATTTCAGCGACGTGATTACGGACTTCACGCAATTCGATCCTGGCACGCCCCCTGCGTTCAGTTTTATCGGCAGTAAGCCGGACCTCGAGCAAGCTGCGTTTCTCGAGGACCAGATTCGCCTGGGGAACTGGACGGTCAACGCCGGACTGCGCTGGGATCACTATCAATTGCTGGTGAATCAGAACGCCGTGAGCCCGCGACTGAGCGTGGGGCGCTACATTCCAGGCCTTGGCATCGTTTTACATGCATCCTATGACAGGATTTTCCAAACGCCCTCGTTCGAAAATATCCTGGTATCCAGCTCGCCCGCCGTGACATCTCTCGATCCACTGGTGCTGCGGCTGCCGGTCGAGCCCTCTCATGGAAATTATTATGAGGCCGGACTGACCAAGGACTTCTTTGGCCAGCTGAGATTTGACGCAAATGTTTTCGATCGCCGCGTGAACAACTACGCGGACGACGATCAACTGCTGAGCACGGCAGTAAGCTTTCCGATCGCGTTCCTGAAGGCATACATCTACGGAGCGGAGGGAAAGCTGGAACTCCCTCACTGGAATCGCTTCAGCGGCTTTCTGAGTTATTCCTACATTGTGGGATCGGCCTACCTGCCGGTGACCGGCGGCCTTTTTCTGGGCGACGACGCAAGCAACGCCTTGAGCCAGCGGACCGGCCGTTTTTGGGATTCGCAGGACCAACGGAATACCGTTCGGACCCGCGTGCGCTACGAATTCACAAAGCGCTTGTGGGGAGGCATCGGCGGAGAGTACGGATCCGGATTGCCCTTTGAATTTTCCGGCGATCGGGCGCTGGCGCTTGCCCAGTATGGGCCGGCCGTCGTGAGCCGCGTGAACTTCGATAAGGGGCGGGTGCGGCCGTCGTTTTCGATGGACGCGTCGCTCGGCGCGGAGCTTTGGAAGACAGAAAGACTGGCCGTGAGGATGCAGTTCGATGCGGCGAATCTGAACAACCGGCTCAATGTGATTGATTTCGCAGGCCTTTTTTCGGGAAACGCGATTGGGCCGCCGCGAAGTTACGCTGTTCGCTTACAGACAAATTTCTAGCCGGGACTAGCCGTGGTCCCCGACGATTCGCTTTGCTGGCGGGTCTTGCTGGGGCCTGTGGTCCGCTACCGTCGCCGCGCTTTGCCGAGCAGTCGCAAGATTTCCAGATAAAGCCAAATCAGCGTGACCATAAGGCCGAAGGCGCCGTACCACTCCATGTACTTGGGTGCGCCGCCGCTAACGCCGGTTTCGATCATGTTGAAATCGAGTACGAGGTTCAGAGCGGCGATGACGACGACGAAGAGGCTGAAAGCGATGCCCCACGGGCCGCTGCCGTTTATGGCGGGAACCTGGATGTGAAAGAAGAAGCCAAGAACCATCTCAACCAAGTAAAAAACGGCGATGCCGCCAGTGGCTGCGATCACGCCAATCTTGAAACCTTGGGTGGCGCGGATCATGCCGGTCTTGTAGGCGAGAAGCATTACGAAGAGCGTGCCGAGCGTGAGGCCTACGGCCTGGATGGCGACACCGGGATACATTTTCTCGAAGAAGGCGGAGATGCCGCCGAGGGCGAGTCCTTCGAGGAGGGCGTACATGGGGGCGGTGAACGGGGACCAGGTTTTCCTGAAAATGGTCACAAGCGCGACGACGAAGCCGCCGAGGAAGCCACCGATCATCCACGGGTAGACGGCCTCCGGCGTGTTCGAGTGTGAAAGGCCCCAGGTCCAGGCAGCGGTCGCGACAACGCAGAGCAAAAGCAAACCCGTCTTATTGACGGTGCCTTGCAAGGTCATCAGATCGCCGACGGCCACTTGGCCTTTGAACGCTCTTTCGTTTAGAGCTGGATTGGACGTACGCAATAGACCCGCCATGGCTGGCCTCCGAGAGGGTACAGAGTTCAGTTTACTCTGCCCCGACGAACAAATCCAAACGGGTTGGTCCTACGAGAGGATTCGGATCAAGTCTGTTTTTGGCCGCTTGCGATCTGGCTCTGGACCTGTTCGCGGAATTCGAGCGGGTGGGAAATTTTCTCGAAGATTTCAGGAGTACCGCCGGTGCCGCGAATCACGACCGTTCCGTAGCCGAGGACTCGGCCCATCGCGGGCTCTTCCACGGCAATGCTTTCAATTCTCGATAGGAGCAGCTCGATGGTGCGGCGGCTCGCAAGGCCCGTCTTTACGATCACTCTCTTGTTGGTGAGCACCATTACGGTGGCGCTTCGCTTGATAAGGCCGACTCCAAGAAGAATAACGGCGACAAGGAACGCGGCGAGAGCCAGCCAAACCAGAATATGGGAATTCCAATCGGCGCTGTATCCAGTGTTCCAGGAAAATACGAGAAGAGCGGCACCCGCCAGGACGAAAAACGCCGTGAGGCCGGCGTGGCCAAGCATGACGATCCAGTGCAGCCTGGTCTGATATTGGATCGTTTCACCCTGAATGAGATGTTTTTCAGCGAAGCTCAAAGCGGCTCCTCATGGACGTGAGGCGTTATTCGATCCTAGGAATAGTTGCACGATTATAGCCGGGATCGATGACTCGTATAGCACAGCCCGGACAATCCATGAGAGAAAGATGATCTGGTAGCGCTAACGGGAATCGAACCCGTATTTCGGCCTTGAAAGGGCCGCGTGCTAACCGTTGCACCATAGCGCCACATTTTGCGGAGTGTGGAACCTATCTAGAATAAGAGAAATCGGGAGAATGAACAAGCGCGCGCGGGACTGGCGAAGGTTGCTCGAGCCTTCGCCCCGCGGAATCGCTCAAAGCAGAAGATTAGTTTTGAGAGGTGTCCTGCCTGGGAGAAATCTCCGGTGGCTTTCGCAGGTCGATCACCTTGTAGCCGGCTGGAACTTCAAAGAGCTGCGCGTCAGGCTCGCCCAACGCGATGTTGGTGACCTCAAAATTCTGTTGTGCGGCGAACCGCGCGTCCTGCCGCTTGGTTATGAGATTGACGCCCAGCTGCGGGGAATACCAGAATTCTTTCCTCTCCAGAATTGGGGCTTCGTTGCCGATGGTTTGTGTTTCGACGAGAGTTGTCTCGCGGGTGCCAATCGTTTCAAGACCGGAGACGTTTTGTGTACCGAGATTCTCGATGGTCGGAGCGCCAGACGGGCCCGGGGAAGGAGCGGCTGTGCGCGAGACAGAAAAATTAGGAGCGAAAAACTGTTCCAGGCGGCAGACGTGGTCGGCAGTTCTGCAAACGTAACGTTCGTGGGATACGGGATCGCTGATCTCAATCTGATACGGGGTTGACTCGTGCTTGCCGTCGTTCGCAACGAACCACGCGCGTTCCTGGAAGATGCGGCCCAGGGAATCGCGGGCTACGGTTCTGTGATTTATGAGAGTGATGCTGTTACCGTCTGGCAGTTGGCGGATCCATTCCGTATTGACGGTCGCGGCGAAGGGCGCCTTAGGCATGGAGGGAATCGTGATACTGGCAAACGTTTCTCGGGTGCCCCCGTCGGGCGCGTGTTGCGAGGCCGGTGGGGCTTGGGCGAAAAGAGGAGAACTTAATGAGAAAAAAGCTGCCACAAGCAGCGGAAGAGTGATTGTCTTCATAACTAACTCACTCCCGGAATAGATCGCTATTATGCCATCACTACTCGATTTTCACAGCTGTTTTGTCGTTCGTTTCGCTACGTCTGGCGGTCCAGGAATTCTTCGTGCCAGGCCATTTGGATGGCTTCGAGTTTGCTTTCGTTCGAGGCCGCCGGGTCGCCGGAAAAACCGGGGAGTTCGGTGATCCATTTGTGCATGTCCGTGAAGCGGACGGTGAGCGGATCGGTGTCCGGGAATTTGTCCGTTAGTCCGATGGCGATGTCTTCGATTTGGTCCCAGCCGAATGTGGGCGGCATGTAGGGCTCCTGGATAAGGGTGCGATATTACGCGTGAGTGATCAGCAGTCAAAGAGCTCCGGACTGGAGTCTGAGCCCGCGGAACTCAGTGATCGGCTTCTTTGGCGTAGTTTTTGTTCCACTCCGGAATTTCCACGACGATATCCGTGGTGCCGTCGGGCACGGTCTGGCAGCCGAGACGGGATTTTTGGGTGATGCCGGGGGCCATGTCGAGTTCGTCGAGTTCGGCGTCGGTGGCCTCGTTGCAGGATTCCAGGCCTTGTTTCACGAAGACGTGGCACGTGGAGCAGGCGCACACACCGCCGCAAGCATGGTCCAGGCCCGCTTTGATGCCTTCGGAGATGTCGAGAATGCTGCCGGGAAGACCGTTGTGGCCGTAGGGAATTTTCGCCGGATCGACCTCGATGGTTTTGCCGCTGGGAAGAAATGTCACTTTGAATTTCTTCGTGGCGGGCGTGTATTTGACTTCTTCGATGTAGGGATTGCTGCCGCCCATTTTTGTTTACTCCATTTCGGCGATTGCTTTGAGGCGTTCGCGCTTTGTCGATGTTGCCGGTAGTGGCGCAGCATGCGGCGCCGCTACAAAGAAAACCATAAGACGGGCACGGCGTGCCGTGCCCGTCAGAATCTCAAACCTCGGCCAGGTTGCGGCCTTCCAGCGCGCTGCTTACGGCGCTGTTCATGAGTAATTCCGCCAGGTGCTCCGTTGCGTGGTTCAGATCGTCGATGCGTTTGCGGATTAGTTTGTAATCCGTGCTTCTGGCGGCTTCCTTCAGCGCGGCGGTCGCGGTTTCTATTTTTGCGCGCTCTTCGGACGGCAGATTGGTCGATTGCTGATTGGCCAGCGCTTTTGCCGTGGCCAGAAGGATGGATTCGGATTCGGTGCGGGCTTCGATGAGCTGGCGCTCGGCGAAATCCTGTTCGGCGTATTCGATGGATTCTTCGAGCATGCGCTCGATTTCGCTGTCGCTGATGCCGTAGCTGGGTTGGACTTCGATCCTGCGCTGCTCGCCGGTGCGCAGATCCTTGGCGGCGACTTGCAGGATGCCGTTGGCGTCGATCAGGAATTTTACTTCGATGCGCGGCAGGCCGGCTGGCGCTGGCGGAACTTTTAGTGTGAAACGCGCGAGCGAACGGCAGTCTTTTGCCAGTTCGCGCTCGCCTTGCAGGACGTGAATGTCGATGCCGGTCTGGCTGTCGACGCCGGTCGTGTAAAGCTCTTGTGCGCTTGCAGGGATCGTGGAATTGCGCGGGATGATTTTTGCGACGGCGCCGCCGTAGGTTTCTATACCGAGCGAAAGCGGCGTTACATCGAGAAGCAGCATGTTGGTGACGCCGCGGTCGAGAATATTAGCCTGGACGGCCGCACCGAGCGCGACGACTTCGTCGGGATTCAACTCGGTGTGCGGCTTGCGGTCGAAAAATTCCTGGACGGTGCGGCGAATCAGCGGTGTGCGTGTGGCGCCGCCGACGAGCACTACTTCCTCGATCTCGGCTGGCTTGAGCTTCGCATCAGAGAGCGCTTGCTTCACTGGGCCCATGGTGCGGTCAACAACAGGGTAGATCAGGGCATCCAGAGCGCCGCGAGTGAATTCGTGGACGTAGACTGCGCCATCCGGCAACGGGAAACGGAGGGTTGCCGAGTCGGCTTCCGAGAGCTGATGTTTAATGCCGATCAAAGCCTTGCGCAGTTCCTGCGCAAGTTCGCCGTGAGGTGAAAAGTCAATTTCGCGGGACTGAAGAACTTGCTCGTGGACAAAGGCTTGCAACAGATTGTCGATGTCGTCGCCGCCGAGGTGCGTGTCGCCGTTGGTGGAAAGGACTTGATAGATGTCCCCCTCGGCCGTGGAGATGAGCTTGAGGACGGAAATATCGAATGTGCCGCCGCCAAGATCGTAGACGGCGACGCGACCACGTTGCTTTTCGTGCAGGCCATACGCAAGGGCGGCGGCGGTGGGCTCGTTGACCAAGCGCAGAACTTCGAGGCCGGCGATTTTGCCGGCGTCTTTGGTGGCTTGGCGCTGCGCGTCGTTGAAATAAGCGGGGACGGTGATGACGGCGCGGTCGACGGGCTCGCCGAAAAACGCTTCGGCCCAGCTCTTCAGCTCGCGCAGGATGAAGGCGGAAATTTCGGGGGGAGTGAAAACCTTGTCGCCGAGCATGACGCGGATTACGTTTTTGCTTGCTGGATCGATGCGGAACGGGAACAGCTTCAGTTCCTTTTGTACGTCCGCCGGGCCGCGGCCCATGAGGCGCTTGACCGAATAGATCGTGCGCTCGGGCTGCGTCAGCAGGCGGTTACGCGCAGCTTCGCCGACAATAATGCTGCCATCGGCGTCAAGACTTACGACCGACGGGCATAGCGTGCTGCCGTAGGGGCCGGGGATACACTTCGGCTGACCCGTCTGGCTGTCCGTATAGCCCACCAAGCTGTTCGTTGTCCCAAGATCGATGCCAACGATGCGTCCCATTCCGATTGTCTATGCCTCTCCCAATTCCTTGGCGACGTTGACGACCAAATTCCGGACATACGAGCGGCGGTTTAGCAATTCGTTCAAACGTCCCATAATTTTCCTGCGCGCGACGTCATCCGCGTTTCGATCGAGGGCGTCATCCCATTCGCGGGCCGTTACCTGAAGCTGAGCATCCACTTCGCCGAGCTTTTCGCCGAAGTTTTTTTCGGCCGATTCGAGGCGCGACTTCAACGAAGCCAGATCGCTGCCGGCGGATTTTGCTTCGCGTAGTTCGTCGAGCGATTCGTTCAGCTCGAAGACTTCTTCGAGCAACTCGGGCGGGGCCTGTTGCTTGTGTTCGCCTTCTTTGCGCATGTTCTCGAGGCTGAGGAGGTATTCGACGCGGGCCACGGGATCTTCGAGCGTGCGATAGGCGTCGTTCAGCTCCGAACTGCGGCGAAGGGATCGTTCGCGTTCTTCTTCCGTGGCGTTGACGAAATTGTCCGGATGAAGCTTCCAGCTCAGTTGCAGGTATTTCTGCTCGAGCGCGTCCCTTTCCATCCAGAGCTTGCGCGGAAGGCCGAAAATGGCGAAGTAGTCCTGCGCCGGGGCGTTCGTCTTGGATGTGGCTGGCATGCTCATTTAGGGATCGATCATTTCTAACCGGGCACAAAAAAAGTGGCTGGCGGGTGCGGCTGCCAACCACTGGTCTGACTCGCCTTGGAATTCCCCCGCTGGAAACTAACAACAAACGACAGAAAAACCAAAACCGAAGACGACAGCCAAGACTCCCCGTGCTGGCTCTACGCCGTGAATGAGCTGCCGCAGCCGCAGTTTCTAGCGGCGTTGGGATTTTGAAACACGAATCCCTGGCGCATCAGCGTCTCTTCGTATTCAAGCGTTGTGCCGTTCAGATACAGAAAACTCTTCGGGTCTACAAAGAGCCGCGCGCCGAATTCTTCGAAAATTTTGTCGCGGTCGCGGGCTTGCGTGTCCAGGCGCATGGCATACGACAGGCCCGAGCAGCCGCCGCCTTGTACGCCGACGCGCAGACCACCCTGTTCAAGCGGGACGCCTTCTTTTTCAAGGAGTTCGCGTATTTTTTTCGCGGCTCGCTCGCTCAGGGAGATTTTCGCGATTGTCGGATTGGCGACTTCTGTTGCCATTTTCAGATACTCCAGAGGTCCTGTACGAATCTAGCCTGGCCACGGCCAGCCACGGCGGACCGTGCCCGGCTCGAAAAGGAGGCGCGCGACGCCGCAGCCAACCTCCGGCAGAATTAGTGCGCGACCTTTTCTGCAACCGGGACTTCGATGCCGTGCTTTTTCTTCCAGTCGCCGATGGCGGCTTTGATGGCATCTTCGGCAAGCACGGAGCAGTGAATCTTCACCGGCGGCAGCGAAAGCTCGCGCACGATGTCCGTGTTCTTGATCGAGAGAGCTTCTTCGACCGTCTTGCCCTTGACCCACTCCGTCGCGAGCGATGAGCTGGCAATCGCCGAGCCGCAACCAAAGGTCTTGAACTTGGCCTCTTCAATGACCTGCGTCTCTGGATTGATCTTCATCTGCAGCTTCATCACGTCGCCGCACTCGGGAGCGCCGACCAGACCCGTTCCCACATTGGGGTCTTCCTTCGGCAAGCTTCCGACGTTGCGCGGATTGTTGTAGTGCTCAACCACTTTATCGCTATATGCCATTAGCTGTTGCTCCTTGCCAAATTGACGAGATTTCCAAAGCCTGCGCTCTTTACGGCCTTCTCGGAAAGCGAGACGTTCGGCACGGATGCCGACCGGCCCGCAGTGAGCTGACGGAGAGCGTCCTTGATGAATTCGGCGCCAACGCCGAGCATCTTCAAAAAGGCGCGTACTTGCTGGAGTTCATGGAAAGAGCGCTCGCCTGCGGCGGGGGCCTCTTCGCCCTCTTCATAGGGTACGAACGTTACTCGAAAAGCGGCTCCTGTGCCGCCGATCGAGCGGTGAATTCGGATTGTGCCTTCGTTTGCCATCGCTGTTCCTTTTCTTACTCTTCTTGAGATCTCGTCCTGCCTAACCCCTTAGATGCGGGATTCAGGCGGTTTGCCACTTCATCTTGGAGATGTCGATCCCTTCCTTAGCCATCTCATAAAGGGGCGAAAGCTCGCGCAGTTTGGTGACGACCTGGACCATCTTGTCGATGACGTAGTCGACTTCCTCCTCGGTGTTAAAGCGACCGAGGCCGAAGCGGATCGAGGTGTGCGCCAGGTCTTCTCCGACCCCCAGCGCCTTGAGGACGTAGCTGGGTTCGAGAGTGGCCGAAGTGCATGCTGAACCGCTAGATACGGCAATGTCGTTGATGCCCATAAGGAGCGACTCGCCTTCGACGTAGGCGAAGCTCATGTTCAGATTATTCGGCAAGCGATGCTCGAGCGAGCCGTTGATGAAAACTTCATCTAGCTTGGCTTCGAGGCCCTTCTTGAGGCGATCGCGGAGTCCGCTCAGCCGAACTGCCTCTTCCTTCATCTCCTGTTGACACAGCTCGCAGGCTTTGCCGAGGCCGACAATCCCCGTCACGTTGAGGGTGCCCGAACGCATGCCGCGCTCGTGGCCGCCGCCATCGATGATGGCCGAGAGCTGAACGCGCGGGTTCCGCCGGCGAACGTAGAGCGCGCCAACACCCTTCGGGCCGTAAATCTTGTGGCCGCTGATGGCCAGCAGGTCGATGTTGTCTTTCTGCACGTCGACCGGGATTTTTCCAACGGCTTGCACGCCATCCGAAGCGAAAAAAATGCCGTGTTCCTTGGCAATTTTGCCAATTTCAGCGATGGGGTTGATGATCCCAATCTCGTTGTTGGCATACATAATGGTGATCAGAATGGTCGTCGGGCGGATGGCGGCTTTCAGCTCATCCAGGTTGACCCGGCCATCTTTTTGCACCGGCAAATAGGTGACTTCAAAACCGTCTTTTTCCAGGCGCTTGCAGGTGTCCAGCACAGCCTTGTGCTCGATGGCCTGCGTGATGATGTGATTGCCCTTTTCGCGGAACATTTCCGCGATGCCCTTGATCATCAGGTTGTCGGATTCGGTCGCGCCGCTGGTGAAGATAATTTCTTTGGGCGTGGCGTTGATCAGCGAAGCAATCTGCTGGCGAGCCGTTTCGACGGCTTCCTCGCCGGCCCAGCCGAAGCTGTGGTTGCGGCTTGCCGCGTTGCCAAATTTTTCCGTGAAATACGGCAGCATCGCATCGACCACCCGCGGATCGACAGGCGTGGTTGCATGATTATCCATGTAAATCGGCAGTTTTACGGCCATTTCCTGGTCTCCTAACTCGAACTCATGTGCGAACCCGAACGCATCGGGCCGGACAACGCGACAAGCGCGGGCTCGTTGGGGTCCTCGCTCATCTGGGCAATCGTTACTGTGCTCAAAACTCCCAAAATACTTTCGTTCACCTTGCGAAGCGGCTCGCGAACCGAGCATCTCTCGGTGGTTTCGCAATTTCCGTGGCTCGTGACGCACGACGTGATAAGCACGGGGCCATCGATGGCCGAGATCACATCAAGCGCGCTGACTTGTCCGGGGTCTTTCGCCAGTTGATATCCCCCGGTGGAACCGTGTTTCGCAACTACTACGCCTTCTCGCGCCAGTCTTTGCAGCACTTTGGCCATCAGAGTGACCGAGATGCCGTATTCCTCGGCGATTTCGTTTGCGCTGCACGCGTGTTCTTGACGGTGCATCGCCAAATGCTTGACGGCAATCAGGCCGTAATCAGCTTTCTTGGATAGCTTAAACATTGCTCACTCTGGTTTTCCTGCCCCCGCAGGATATGCGACTGAATCAGTCGCAATCAGAGGATACTCTGTTTTGCCTTCCAAGTCAAACGTAGGGGCCTTGTATTCCCTTCCAAACCCTTTATTTCGTGCGGCTTATAATAAGACTGAATTGGTCGGACTTGCCAGCGAATTGCTGCGAATGGTCGTATCAGGCAGCGGACGGCATAATTTAAGAGGTAAACGGCAGCCCGGATCAGATTCTTGCGCCTCGTGGTAGGCTAGCCGGAGAGATGACGAAAATGATCAGCGAAGCATGGGTTTTTGATAGCCGTACGCGCCAGATGCGCTCGAACACGAAGCGGGTCCGAGGACTGTCAGCTATCGCCCTTTTCTTTGCTCCGCTTTATCCGGCGGGGTGCTCGCAGTCGGCCCAGCCAGCGGCGGTCGAGGCTCGTAGGGACCCGTCGCCTTCCGAGGCTTCCGAGGACGGGAAGACTTTCGTTCTCGTCGGTGCGGGCGATATCGCCAGCTGCCGGCAGCCTGATGGGGCTCGCGCGACGGCCAAGCTGATCGAACAAATACCCGGCACCGTCTTTGCCGCCGGGGACCTTGCCTACGAGAGAGGCAGTGTGGCCGAATTCCAGAATTGTTACGGGACGACTTGGGGAGAATTCAAGGCTCGCACGAAGCCGACTTTGGGCAATCATGAATATGCCGAACCCACGGCTTCTGGATATTTTCAATATTGGGGAGCGCAGGCGGGACCTCCGGGCAAGGGCTATTACAGCTACGAGCTCGGGTCGTGGCATATCGTGGCGTTGAACACGAATTGTGGCGCAAGGGATCTGGGCGGTTGCGCCAGAGGATCACCGCAGGAGACGTGGCTCAGGAAGGACCTCGCGGAGCATCCGGATGCCTGCGTCCTGGCTTACGGTCATCATGCGCTTTTCAGCAGCGGCGTGTTCAAGAGTCATGCGATTCATCCGGAATTGAAGGAACTCTGGAAGGACCTTTACGCGGCTCATGCCGCGCTGGTCGTAGTGGGGCATGAGCATTCCTACGAGCGATTCGCGCCGCAGGATCCGGACGGGCACGCCGATCCGGTGAATGGGATTCGCGAAATTGTTGTAGGTACCGGCGGACGGAGCCACGATCCGCTGGGGTTTGCGACTGCAAATAGCGAGGTTCGAAACACGGATACGTATGGCGTTATCAAGCTGACGCTGACGCCCGGGCATTACACCTGGCAATTCATTCCGGTAGAAGGGGAGACATTCACCGACTCCGGCTCCGGCGAGTGCCCGCAGCACGCCGTCCCCAGGAGCTAGCCTACCCGGGCGAACCCCGGAGAGGGCAAACAGGCCCCGCCATTACACAGCTTTTCGTCGACGGAAATTAGTTCGGCGAAGAACAAGCGCCGCCAGCTGCGGCGGCCTCCACAAGCTTTTGAACGGCCGGCGCCGGCATCAGCAAGAGTTGCCCTTTTGGTTTCTGTACTTGCTCGAGGACCGCAAGCTGTTGCGCCTTCCAATCGTCCGGGGCTCGTTGTTTCTTGGCAATAAAATCCAGAGCGGCGAGACCGATCGCTCCAAGCGTCGAAAGATCTCCCGAAGTCGCCGAGACTTCTTTTACGAGGTAAGACCGCCGGGCCAAAGACCGGAGATCTCGGTCGTTATCGCGCCAGGCGGTTAGCTGGGCGCGCAAACGTGCGTCCGTGGCGGCATCCTGGCAAGAGGCGGAGATAAATTTGTCGACGGATTCGCCGAAATGGCGGGCGGTCGCGCTCTCGAGTGGGATTGCATCCACGAGGCGGTTCAGGGGCGTGGCGCTGGTGGGCTCGGCGGTTGCGGTTTCCTCGCGCGTATAGTCTTTCACCGGTTCGACGGCGCTGGCGAGCGTGGTGAGCGCGGCAAATTCCTCGGGAGTGCTTGGGCCGGCGATGCGCTGAAGCATCTGGTGATGATAGGTCTTGTGCGTGAGGCCAAGCCACTCAAGGCGGGTGCTGAGAATTTCCATGCGCGCATGCATGGAAGCGGCGTCCTTGGTCTCTTCCGGAGACCACAAGCGCTCCGCGATGACGGCGTTGCGCGGCCAGACGCGCGAATCAATGTTTTCCGGATTGATGTACTCCGCCCACATGCAGGACTCGCCGCCGAGAATTCGGGCTTTTTCTTCGGGAGAGAGATTGGCCGCGGCGCCGCTCAGGGGGTCCACGGCGTAGTGACGGGCCGCAGCCCACCCGAGATCGAGATAGTAGCCGTTTGAAAGAATCCCGCGGAAGCCCTGCTTGGCTGCTGCGGCGAGAGCATCCGGGCCGCGCCAAGACTGGATGAGGATGTCCTTTGGCAGCGATGGATCGAGAACTTCATCCCAGCCGACCATGCTCTTGCCATGTTTGCTCACGATGGGCTCGAGCCGTTTGTTGAAATAGGACTGCAGTCCCTCATTGTTCTTCAGACTGTGTTCCTTGATGAATTCCTGGATTTTGGGATTGGCGTCCCACTGTTTGCCGTTCACTTCGTCGCCGCCGACGTGAAAAAAATGATCGGGAAAGAGTTTCGCCATTTCGCCGATGAATTGATCGAGAAATTTGTAGGTGCGCTCATTGGTGGGATCAAATGCAGGATCGAAAACGCCCCATTTTCTTTCGATTTCGTAAGGACCTGGACCGCTGGCGAGCTCCGGATACCCGACAAACCAAGCCGTACTGTGGCCAGGAACGTCAAATTCGGGAACGACGCGAATGCCGCGGTCGCGCGCATATTCGATCAGATCGTGGATTTCATCCTGCGTATAGTAAAGACCATCGGAGCCCATCTCGTGGAGCTTCGGAAATTTCTTGCTCTCGACGCGGAAGCCCTGATTTTCGGAAAGGTGCCAGTGGAAGACGTTCATCTTCACGGCTTCGAGGCCGTCGATGTTTCTTCGCAGCACATCCAGCGGGACGAAATGGCGCGCCGAATCGATCATCAGCCCGCGCCACGGAAAGCGCGGCTTGTCGTGAATGGTGACGGCGGGAGAGGCGAAGCCATCGGGCGAGACGTTGACCAGTTGGAGAAAAGTCTGGAGACCGTGCATGGCCCCGAGCGGAGTCGGGGCGCTCAGCTTTGCGCCGGTGGCGCTCACTTCGAGGACGTAGGACTCATCCTCGCCAAGCTCCTGGATTTCCTTACTGGCGTGGTCGGTATGAATCAGAAGGACGGGTTTTGCCGAAGCGCCTGGTTTCGTCGCCAAGGGAATTGCCGTTTGCCTGGAAAGTTGACGAAGAAAACGTTCGGCCGCACGATCCAGGCGCGGCTCGGTATAACCGGTGAGCCCCACAGAAAAAGAAGAATCCACGAGAAGCCGGCCAGCGCCAATTTGGACGCTGGAAGGGACGGGCATCAGGTTGAGCGGCCGCTGCTCCTGCGCTCCGGTAAAAGGTGACATCATCCAAACGCCAAGCACCAACAAACCGAGACCTCGCTTCGAGGGGCCTCCCGCCATGTTTTCAGGGCTCCTTTTAAAACTGCCATCCGGAAGAATCCGTGGCCGCCTCGTCCATCGGAGCGGCATGGAGGATACTGTCACAGTCGCTGCCCGGTGCGAAGAGAAAATCCACGGCTTCAGACCGCGGCGTGCCTCCCGTTCCCGAAACTTTCGGCGCATCCGATTCGCGGCATGGGTTAGAATAAGGAATTCTGTGCGGCCATGAAAACGTCCATCGCTATCTATCCCGGCTCGTTTGACCCGGTTACGAACGGCCATCTCGATTTGATCGAACGCGGCGAGAAAATGTTTGATTTGGTGATTGTGGCCGTGTTGAGCAACGTGGAAAAGCGGCCGCTGTTTTCGGTGCCGGAGCGCGTCGAGATGCTACGCGAGGTGACGCAGAAGTGGCCGGGCGTCGAAGTGGACGTTTTTCACGGGCTGCTCGTGGATTATGCGCGCAAGCGCGGCGCGGGAGTGATCCTGCGCGGGATTCGCGCGATTTCCGACTACGAATACGAGTTGCAGATGGCTTTGATGAACAGAAAACTGGAGCCGCGGCTCGAAACTGTGTTTATGCTGCCGGGAGAATCGTACAGCTATTTGAGCTCGAAGCTGGTGCGGGAGATCGCTCAGCTTGGCGGGCCTTTGAAGGACCTCGTGCCCCCGGAAGTGGAGCAGCGGCTGCGGGCGAAGGTTTTGTAGGTTATGCGCTGGCGGGCTCGGCGCAAATAGAGTGAACGCGACAGGCGGGAGCCTGTCCCACAGGAGAAAGCAGTGCAACTTACCGAACGCATCAATCGCATACAAATCTCGCCGACGGCGGCGGTCATTGCCGAAGCTGACAGGCTGAAATCGCTGGGCGTGGACATCGCCGACTTCGGGCCGGGCGAGCCGGACTTTCCGACTCCCGACCACATCAAGAAAGCAGCCATTCTGGCGATTGAGGGGAACAAGACCAAGTACACGCCAACGGGCGGTATCATGCCGTTGCGCGAAGCGATTTGCGCGTGGCACAAGCGCGAGCTTGGCTCGGACTACGCGCCGAAAGAATGCATCGTTACCGTCGGCGGCAAACATGGAATTTTCAACGTAATCAGCGTGCTGGTGCAGGCGGGCGACGAAGTGATTATTCCCGGGCCGTACTGGGTCAGTTTTCCGGACATCGTTAAGTACGCAGGTGGCACGCCGGTGTACGTCCAGACGCGGCCTGAAGAGGGTTTCAGCGTGAAAGCTGCCGCGATTGAAAAAGCTATCACTCCGAAGACAAAGCTCTTGATTCTGAATTCGCCGAGCAATCCGACGGGCGGCGTTGTTCCGCCGGACGAGTACGCGCGCATCCTGGCCGTGTGCAAAAAACACAACGTCTGGTTGATGGGCGACGAGTGCTATTCGCACTTCACGTATGCGCCGCACAAACCGTTCTCCATTGCCAGCGCACCCGATTCGAAGAACAACGTCATCATTATCGGCTCGGTCTCGAAGACGTTTGCGATGACCGGCTGGCGCATCGGCTACACGCTCGGGCCCGCGGAACTTGTCCAGGCGCTGACGAAACTGCAAAGCCAGTCCACGTCCAACCCCACTTCCATCGCGCAATACGCCGCGGTCGCTGCCATGACCGGCCCGATGGACTCGATCCCTGTAATGCTCGCCGAGTACGACCGGCGCCGGAAACGCATCGTGGAAGGCTTGAACGCCATTCCCGGAGTGAAATGCGAAATGCCGGGCGGCGCGTTCTATGCCTTCCCGAATGTCGCCGCGCATCTCTCTGGCGGCGAAAGCGGCCACGCCATCGCGATGGACACGGCCGAGCTTGCGAAGCTGCTGCTCGACAAGGCGCGCGTCGCGCTGGTTGCCGGCGAGGGTTTCGGCGCGCCGGGTTATCTCCGTCTTTCCTACGCGACGTCCATTGAACGCATCGACGAAGGGCTCCGCCGCCTCGATCGTTTCTTCACTCGCGTCGAAGCCGCAGCGTAAAACGTGAGTGCTTTTCAGACAAGGCCCGAACCCTTTCGCATCGAACCCATTTTCAGTCCGCGCATCTGGGGCGCGCGGTCTCTGGCGCCGCTGTTCCCCGAAAAAACGGATCTCACCGAGCCACTCGGTGAGGCTTGGCTCACTGGTGTCGACTGCAAAGTGGCCAATGGACGGTTCGCCGGGAAATCGCTTGGCGAGGCGTGGCGGGAAATGCCGGCCGAATGGCGCGGGAGGAGTCTCGTGTCGACGTCCGACTTCCCTTTGCTCGTAAAATTTATTTTTCCGACAGACAAGCTGTCCATACAGGTGCATCCGGACGACGCCTATGCTTCAAAGCACGAGCAAGCTGCCGGCGGCCGAGGCAAGACCGAGATGTGGTACGCGGTTTCCGCCGAGCCGGGGGCAAGCGTCATGATTGGATTGGTGCCCCAAGCGGATGCGAAAGAACTCCTGAGGGCCATCGAAACCCAAACCCTGGAAGATCTTTTCGTTCGCTGGCCCGTCGAACCCGGTGATGCTTTTTTTGTTCCCGCCGGCACGCCTCACACAATTTGTCCGGGAATGATCTTGTGCGAAGTACAGGAGTATTCAGACATCACCTATCGCGTATACGACTACGGCCGAGTGGATGCATCCGGCAAACCGCGCGAACTGCACGTCAAAAAAGCCCTCGATGTAATCGAAACTGGCCTGCCGATTCGCGGCAAAACCTCGAGAATACGTCTGCCCGGGCAAGGGCCAGAGGAGTACCTTCTCGCTGCCTGCCCTTACTTTGCTACGGAACAATGGAAGGCTTCGACGCCGGTTGAGTCTCGTTCCAGTGACGTACACTTTGATCTGCTGATCATTCTGGCTGGCGGCGGGGATTTGACCTGGGACTCTGGCCGGGCGGCGTATCAAAGCGGTGAATGCTGGCTTGTTCCCGCGGGTTTGGGAAAGTTTAGATTAAACCCGAAAGAAGCTACGAAGATTCTCAGAACATACGTCCCGGATCTGCCCCAGCTGCGTGCTGGATTGGAAGAGGCCGGTCATTCCCGTCAAGAGCTCGAAAAAACGGTTTTCGATTAGACTCGGGATACCCATGGCGATGGAAAAGCTGACGACGCACGCAGTGATTCTGGCCGGAGGCCGCGGCACGCGCTTTTGGCCCCGCAGCCGCACGCGCACGCCGAAGCAACTCCTCAATATCGTCGGCCAAGACACGATGCTCGAGCAAACGGTCGCGCGCTTGCTCCCCTTAATTCCTGCTGACCGCATCTGGAGCGTCACGAACGCCGAGCAAGCCGCCGCCGTAAGAAAGCAGCTCCCCGTCGCGGCCCGCAAACGCGTTCTGACCGAACCCATTGGCCGCAACACGGCCGCTGCCATCGCGCTGGCCGCGCTCCACGTGAGGCACGCCGCAAAAGGCGATGCGTTGATGGCCGTGGTGCCTGCCGACCACTTCATCGCGCAACCTGACAAATATCGCAAAATCGTCAGCGCGGCACTCGAACGGGCGCGCGAGGCGGGGCGCATGATTGTTCTCGGCATTCCGCCGACTCGGCCTGACACCGGCTTCGGCTACGTCGAGCGCATGGGCGACGCTCTGGGCTCTGGCGACTTTCCCGCATTCGCTGTGCGGCGCTTCACGGAGAAGCCCGCGCTCGATCTTGCGAAACAATACGTCGCTTCGGGCGACTATCAATGGAACGCAGGCATGTTTTTCTGGCGCGTCTCGACGCTTCTCGACAACCTGAAGCGCTTTCTTCCCAAAACGCATGAAGCTCTCGAATCGCTGGCTGAAACCATCGGCAAGAAAACCTACGAGCGCCGCCTGCGCGCCATATATCCGAAACTGGAAAACATTTCCGTCGACTATGCAATCCTCGAAAACGCGACGCGCCAGGAACGCGCGCCGCAGGTATACGTCATCCCCGCCGACGTCGGCTGGAGCGACATCGGCTCCTGGGCCGCGGTCTACGAACTCCTCGCAAAACACTCCGGCGACAACGTCATGGCCGGTCACGGCCTGGCTCTCGATGCCACCGGCAATTTTCTCTACAGCCCGACGAAATTCGTCGCCGCCATCGGCATCCGCAACCTCATTGTCGTAGAAACTCCCGACGCGCTTCTGATCGTCCCCCGCGACCGCGCGCAGGACGTCGCCAAAATCGTAAAGTCGCTCGAAGAGCGAAAGCTCGCCAAACTGCTGTAGCGGATTCCCGGCAGTCTCAGTCCAATGCGGCTGTTTGGCGGATATATCGCTTCGCGTATACTTCCCTCTGTCCCTTATGACTGCGATCAAATTTGGAACGGATGGCTGGCGCGACATTATCGCCGAAGACTTCACTTTTGCGAATGCGCGCATTGTGGCCAAAGCTATCGCGCGCTACGTAGTGCGCTGCGAGGATGCACAGAAGGGCGTGCTGATCGGCTACGACCATCGCTTTGCGTCCGACAGTGTGGCCGCGGCCGTCGCTGAAGTGATTGCCGCGACCGGCACGCCCGTTTGGCTTGCCGACAAACCCTGTCCCACACCCGCCATCTCGCTGCTCGTTCGCCAGCGTCGGGCCGCAGGCGGCATCCTCGTCACCGCAAGCCACAATCCTTATCCATGGAACGGCATCAAGTACAAAGCCAGCTACGGCAGCAGCGCTCTGCCATCCATCGTCGCGCAAATCGAAATCGAACTCGCCGAAGTGCAGAAGAGTGTCGTGCCCCCGCTTCCTCCCCGGAAAGAGCTGATCCAGTCGCTCGAGCCGCGCGCTCCTTATCTCGACACCGTTGAGAAACTGATCGACTGGCAGCGATTGCGCGACGCGAAGCTGCGTTTTGTTTCCGATCCAATGCACGGGTCCGCGACCGGCCTGCTGCCCGCGCTTTTCGCGCGCAACGGAATCAGCTGCGACGAAATTCGCGCCAAGCGCGACCCGCACTTCGGCGGCGTTCACCCGGAACCCATTCCGCCGCATATCGCGCCTCTTCAAGAAGCCGTGCTCGCCGGAAAATATGACGCCGGCCTCTGTGCGGACGGCGATGGCGACCGCATCGGCGCGGTCGACCGCGACGGCACCTTCGTCAACCCCCATCAAATTTTCGCGCTTCTTGTCTGGCATCTTGCGGGTACCCGCAATTTGCCCGGCGACATCGCTAAAACTTTTAGCGTCACCAAACTGATCGACAAACTCGCCGCCAAGTTCGGCCGCAAGCTCCACGAGGTTCCGATCGGTTTCAAATACATCTGCGAGCTGATGCTCGAGCAAAACATCCTGATAGGCGGGGAAGAGAGCGGAGGCATCGGCATGAGCCTCTACCTGCCCGAGCGTGACGCTTCCGTTTGCGCGCTTTTTCTTGCCGAGCTGATGGCCTGGCACGGCAGATCTCTCGGCGACATGCTGCGCGCGCTCTACGCCGAATTCGGGGAATATCATTACGGCCGCGACGATCTCAACGTCACGCCGGCGCAGAAACAGAAAGCCATCGCGTACTTTTCCAGCGAGAAGACAACCACCCTGCTGGATTGGCCGATTGCGCGCCGCGAAAATATGGACGGCATCAAGATCTATCTCGGTGAAATTGGCTGGCTCCTGGTACGCGCTTCCGGTACGGAGAATCTGCTCCGGGTTTATTGCGAGACTTCGAAACAGGAAACGACCGAGCGCGCTCTCGATGCGGTAGCCAAACTTGTTCGGGCACTGTAGGTGCACACATGAAAGCGATCAACCTGAAGGACAAATTCAGCCACTTCTCGGACTACTGGAATCCCCGCATCCTCGGCGAGCTGAACGACTGCCACATCAAGGCGGTCAAGCTTAAGGGCGAGTTCGTCTGGCATCATCACGACAACGAAGACGAGCTCTTCTTTGTCGCCAAAGGAACCTTGCGCATGAAGTTTCGCGACCGCGAAGCACTCGTGCGCGAAGGTGAATTCATTATCGTACCCCGCGGGACCGAGCATTGCCCGGTCGCAGACGAGGAAGTCCACCTGATCTTGATGGAACCCAAATCCACACTCAATACGGGAAACATCACCAACGAAAGGACCGTCGCGCAGCTCGAGCATATCTGATTTCGGCACCCGCTCCTGCCCGGCCAAGACCCCATGGAACATCGCTTCTACACTCTCGACGTTTTCACGAATTCGCGATTCGAAGGCAATCCGCTGGCGGTCTTCACCGACGGCGACAGCCTCTCGAACGACCAGATGCAGGCCATCGCACGCGAAATGAATCTGGCCGAAACGGTCTTCGTACAAAAACCGACCGATGAGCGCGCTCTGGCTCGCTTGCGCATCTTCACCACGCGCGAAGAGCTGAAGCTCGCCGGCCACCCTGTTGTTGGCACCTGGTTTCTCCTGGCGGAGCTTGGGGTTGTTCCCGCGCAGGAAGGCGGCGTGCACGTCATGCAGGAAACGGGCGCTGGCATTCTTCCCGTAGAGATTCGCTTTAAAGATGGCCGGCCGCAACGCGTCACTATGACGCAAACCGAGGCGGCGTTTCGCCCCATCAAATTCAAGAAGGCTGCTCTGGCCAAATCGCTGGGGCTGTCACTAAAAGATCTCGATCCTCATCTTGAGCCCGAATGCGTTTCAACCGGAATTTTTAATCTCATGGTGCCGCTCCGGAGTCGCGCCGCACTCGGCAAGATCGGCATGAACATGTTTGAGCTGCGCAAGCTGCTCGGCAAGAACGCGACGATGGCATACTGTTTTGCGCTGGGCGGCAACAGCAAAGTCTTCTCGCGCGGCATGCTGCCTTGGGAAATTTACGAAGATCCCGCGACGGGCTCCGCCGCCGGCTCGCTCGGCGCCTATCTCGTGAAGCACGGCAAGCTCGCGGCAGGCCACACGCTCAGCATTCTTCAAGGCGAAGAAATGGGCCGTCCCAGCCACATCGAAGTGGAAGTCACGCAAAGAGGCAAGAAGCTGGTCCCGCGCGTCAGCGGCGCAGCGGTCAAAGTCTTCGAAGGCACGATCACCGTCTGACACGCGCGTCGCGCGGCCCTCAGCAATAGCTTCCGGTGGGCGCACCGATGCACGCCGGATGGCACCCATTTTGATTTATTTTTCCGCGATACTCTTGTGGACGGCGTCGAGAATTCCGTTCACGAACGACCCCGCATCTTCTGAGGAGAATTTCTTCGCCAAGTCGACTGCCTCATTCAGGATGACTTTCGGCGGCGTGTCCGTGGTCCGCAGTTCATAAATCGCCAGCCGAAGAATCGCGCGGTCGATCACTGCGAGCCGCTCGAGCCGCCAATTCTCCGCTTGCCTGACGATGAGCTCATCGATCACTGCGGTGTCTTTCACGGCTCCTTCGAAAAGTTTGTTCGCAAAGGCCCTTGTCGAATCCGTCGCCTTCGCCGCGCGCCAGAATTTAGCTTCCAGCTTCGCTGGCTCCTGCTCGCTCATGTCCCACTGGAACAGCATCTGCATCGCAAACTCGCGTGATTTCGTGCGCAGGGACACGTTAGTTCCGCCGGGGCTTTCTGCTGGCCGACGGTTTCGCCTGCGCGCCGCGCAATTTACGCGACAATTGCGCCAACTCAATCGCGGCGAGACCCGCTTCGAATCCCTTGTTGCCGCCCTTCAGCCCTGCGCGGTCAATGGCCTGCTCCACCGTGTCGCAAGTCAGCACACAAAACATAATGGGCACGCCCGAATCCATCTGCGCAAGCTGCAACCCGCGCGCCGTCTCCGAGCAGACATAATCGTAGTGCGAAGTCTCGCCGCGAATCACGCATCCGATCGCGACCAAGGCGTCGTACTTGCCGGTTGCGGCAAGCTTCTTCGCCGTCAGCGGCAATTCGAACGACCCCGGCACCCGCACCACGTCGACATCTTTGCCAGCCGCGCCCGCGCGCTCCAGCGCATCGACAGCGGCCGCCAGGAGCCGCTCCGTAATAAAGCTATTGAACCGGCTCACTACAATTCCAAACCGCAATCCCGCCGCGTTCAACCCGCCCTCAACCTTTCCTGTCTGCATCTCTCCGCCTGACTCCCTCTTCTCCGTGCTCTTCGTATCCTCAGCGCTCTCTCTGTAAAATTCTTTTCCTTTCCCGCTACTTTCCCACAAACTTCGCCGGCCTCTTCTCCAAAAACGCCTTCGTCCCCTCGCGCATATCTTCGGTCGCGCAAGCCAAACCAAAAAGCGTCGCCTCCAAAAACAATCCCTCTTCCTGCGGCATTTCAACGCCCCGCTCGATCGCTTCCATCGTGTACTTCACCGCGACCGGCGCATTCGCAATAATTTTCTTCGCCAGTGTCTCGGCCGCCGGCAAAAGTTCTGCCGGTTCATAAATATGATTCACAAGTCCGATGCGCAGAGCTTCTTCGGCACCAATCATTTCCCCAGAGAGGCAAAGTTCATGCGCCACACCCTTGCCGCACAACCGCGCCAGGCGCTGCGAGCCGCCATATCCGGGAATAATTCCCAATTTCACTTCCGGCTGCCCAAGCTTCGCCGACTTGCCAGCAATTCGAATCGTGCAGGCAAGCGCGATCTCGCACCCGCCGCCCAGCGCAAACCCGTTGATCGCGCAAATCGACGGCTTTCCTATCGTCTCCAGCAAATGAATCACACTCTGCCCAAACAGCGAGAACTCTTTTCCGCCGACCGGCGTTTGCAAGCAAAGCTCGCCAATATCCGCGCCCGCAACGAACGATTTCTCCCCCGCGCCTGTCAAAATCAAGACCCGCACAGTTTCGTCCCCGCGCGCATCGAGCAGCGCCGCCTCTAACTCCTCCACCGTCCGACGGTTCAGCGCATTCAAGACTTTCGGCCGGTTGAAGGTAAGAAACGCAATGCCGTCTCTCTTCTCGTAAATCAGATTCTCGTAATCCATTTTCTTCCCGGTGCCCTCTCTCCGTGGCCTCTCTGTAAGATCCTTTTCTTTCCTCTTTAGAATTTCATGGCCTTAGGCTTGGCCGCATCGGCGTAATCATAAAATCCGCGCCCGGCCTTCCGCCCATTCCACCCCGCCAATACCATCCGTTTCAAAAGCGGCGGCGAAGCGAATCGCTTCTCGTGAAACTCCTCAAACATGATCTGCGAAATGTAATACGTCGTATCCAACCCCACAAAATCCAGCAAAGTCAGCGGGCCCATGGGGTGCCCGCAGCCGAGTTTCATGGAATTGTCGATATCCTCGATGGAACCCACGCCCTCTTCGAGCGCCCGAATCGCATCGAGCAAATACGGCACCAAAAGCCGGTTCACAATGAATCCGGTAGAATCGTGTGCCCGCACCGCCGTCTTTCCGAGCCTGGTCCCAAACACCACCATCTCTTCATACACATCCGCGTCCGTTGCAATCGTCCGCACCACTTCCACCAACTTCATCACAGGCACCGGATTAAAGAAATGCAAGCCCACAAACCGTTGCGGCCGCTTGGTGGCTGCGGAAATTTCCGTGATGGTCAGCGACGAAGTATTGCTCGCAAAAATGGTCGATGGCGGGCACAGCGCGTCCAGCGCTGTAAAAAGTTCGCGCTTCGCCGGCAACTGTTCGATGATCGCCTCAACAATCAAATCGCAATCCTTCAAATCCTCGAGCGCCGTCGTACCGCGCAATCGGCCCCGAGTCTCCGCCTGGGCCCCCGCCGTAATCGTCCCTTTCTCCACGAGCCGCGCCAGATTTTTCTCAATACCCGCAATCCCCTTCTCAACAATCGCGGGACTCACCTCCCGCACCACGGTCGCAAACCCCGCAGCCGCGCTCACCTGCGCGATCCCCGACCCCATCAAACCACACCCAACCACGCCCACCTTCCGAATTGCCATAATTGATTTTCCTCGTAGATACCGCGGCCGAACCCCTTCGCGGGCCCGGAAAGTTTACCAGAATCCCTTTTGACGTGTGGCCTGTCCCCGGCCCGTGGGAAAGTTGACACGCCAGCGCGAGCCAGGACGTGTCTCGGTCGGACACGATCTTCAGTGCAAGCTCTCCACAATCATCGCAATCCCCTGCCCGCCGCCGATGCAAGCCGTTGTCAGCCCATACCGCAAATTATTCCGCCGTAACTCATTCAAAATCGTAATCAAGAGCCGCGTCCCGCTCGCTCCCAGCGGATGCCCCAACGCAATCGCCCCGCCGTTCACATTCGTCTTGTCTCGATTCAGCCCCAGTGCCTTCTCCACCGCCAGATACTGCGCCGCAAAAGCCTCATTCACCTCAACGCGGTCCATCTGCTCCAAAGTGAGCCCCGCCAGCTTCAACGCTTTTTCGGACGAAGGCACCGGCCCAATCCCCATAATGCTCGGATCGACTCCGGCGGTAGCCCACGCCACAATTCTTCCGAGCGGCTTCAGCCCGCGCTCTTTCGCCGCAGGCTCTCGCGTCACCACCACCGCCGCCGCGCCATCCACAATCCCGCTGGCATTCCCCGCCGTCACAATCCCGTCTTTCTTGAAAGACGGCGGCAATTTCTCCAGAGTCTCCATCGTCGTTTCCGGCCGCCGGTGATCATCTTCGCTGAACACAATCGTCTTCCTGCCTTGCTTCACCTCGACGGGCACAAGTTCTTCCCGGATCCGGCAGGCTTTGTACGCCGCATCGGCCGCTTGCTGGCTGCGCAAAGCATACGCGTCGGCATCTTTCCTCGTAATGCCATGCTGCTCCGCCAATTTTTCCGCTGTCATGGCCATCGGCAATCCGCAATAACTATCCGTCAATCCCACAAACAACGAATCCTCCAGCGCCCCGCCGCCCAACTTCAATCCCGTCCGCGCGCCGCGCACCACAAACGGCGCCTGCGTCATATTCTCCATCCCGCCCGCCAGCACCATCGTCGCTTCCCCCAGCAAAAGCCGCTGCGCCGCCTGGGACACCGCCTCAATCCCCGACCCGCACAGCCGGTTTACCGTCACCGCCGGCGTCTCCACCTTCAATCCGGCCTTCAACCCCACGTGCCGCGCGCCATAAAGCGCGTCCGCGCTGGTCTGCATCACGTTCCCAAAAATCGCATGATCAAACTCTGCCGGATCCACTCCCGACCTCCGGATCGCCTCCCGCGAAGCATGCGCCGCCAGCTCAATCGCGCTCACCTCCGAAAACGCCCCCGTATACCGCGCCATCGGCGTCCGCGCCCCCGCCACAATCACCACATCCGTTGGAAACATGGTTCCCTCTTTCTCCAAAATGGTCGCTTGTTATCTTAGCTCAGCAGCCAGCCGAGGCCCACCCGATGGCTTGCACATTCGTGAATTCACCTCGCTTCGCATTCCTCAAACCCAAAAAAAAGCACTTCTTCCTCCGCCAGAATGCCCATTCGCCCGCCATCCCATTCTTGGGCGGGTTTCAGGGCCTTGCTCTTAGCAAATGGTGAGAGTTCTTGCTTCGGACCCTCTAGGAGTGTCTTAGATTCAGGCGATTCTTGTACAAACAGGCTACCGGAAGCTCTCGTTGCCGGCCGTTCCCATCCCCATCCATCAGAGCCAGCCTAGTTTCGGACTCGCCCGAAATTTCAGCTTCTATGGGGCACTTTTCGAGATGGCCGGTAATCGCTCCGCGCAGCCTAGCCTGGAACTCAACCCTTCGGCGTATCCAGCGTGACCACGGTATCGCCACCCTTTTTTCGCGCCTCTTCGACAGAAAACTCGGCGCGATTAATCAGGTCCGTAACGATATCCTCGCTGTCGTACTCATGCTTCGCCACCGCTTCGACGATTCCCGCGCTCAGCGTGATCTGCGTCGTATCCCATGGCGGCCGCAAACCGGAAGCCGCGCGCCGCAACTTGTCCGCAAGATTCTGCGCGCCCGCCAGGGTCGTATCCGGCAAGATAAACGCCAGCGACCACGACGTATACTTCACCGCCACGTCATTCTGCCGCACGATCGGCTGCAGCGACCTCGCCAGTTGTTCCAAAAACCTCTCCAGCGGCGATTCTCCCTGCTGCCGCAAAATCTCCGCTCCGCGGTCGATCTGCAAAATCGCCAGCGCCAGCGGCGTGCCCTGGCTGCGCGCCCGGTCCGCTTCCGTCAGCAAGCAACTCTGGTACGAACTGCGGCTCAGCAAACCGGTTCGTTCATCGGAAACGCCCATGCGCCGCACCAGCGAACGCAGCCTCGTATGGCTCACGCTCATCAGCATCTGATCGCCGATAGCTTGCAAAAAATAAGCCTCGTTGGGCTTCCACTTGTGGGGCTCTGCGTGGCCCACGATCAGCATTCCAGCTGGCGCTTGCGTTTCCTTGTCGGTAATCATCACGCCTAGAGCGGTGGCAAGCCCCATCTCGGCCACAATGGATCCCTCGGTAGCATCGACCACCAATCCACCGAGCTCATCCGGCTCCGCTTTCTCCATCTGCGCCAGCAGCAGAACTACCTGTGCTCCCGGCGCAGGCTTGCTCGTCGGGCCGCAAAACTCCGCGGACATCTCCGGAGGCCGGCCCGGGGCACCGACGACCGCGATGCAGCGCAAGGTCCGCAGGTGAGAACCCACCTCGCTCACCGCGGTGTTCAGCATTGCACGCGGCGTCTGTTGGCGGAAAATCTTCTGATTGATTTCGGAAATCTTCGACAAATCGCGCAACGTCTCCGCGCTATAAACGCCGGTCCGCGTGGTGACTTGCACGGGCTGCGCCTCGACGACCGGCGCCGCCGGCTGTGGCGGGGCCGGCGCAGCGGGTTCCTGCCTGGGTTTCGCTGCACCGGGGGGCCACCAATTCGCCATCTGATACAGATTCTGTAAACGGGCGTTGCGCGCTTCTTCTCCGGGAAACATCGCAGCAATTTTCTGCAACCGCTCGAGCGCCTTGGCCTGCAAGGAATATTGCAGAAAAATCTCGGTCTGAACGATCAGGTCTTCGAGGGCTTGCGCATGACGCCCTTCTTCCGTGCTGGGAGCTCCTTGCGAGACCCCTGCTCCCGTTCCAGCGTGGGTCGGCGGCGGGGGCGCCGTACTCATGGACTTGGCAAGTCTTCCGCCTACGCGCTTCAGGAATGCTTCGTCGACATGCCCGCGAAGCTTTTCCATGCGCTCCTGATTGCGGTAGTCGTAGGCGTCGATGTCCACAAGCCGCTCGAGCGAATCGCAGGCCTTCCGGAAGTCGCCCGCATTGAAATAAACATCGAATAGTTTTACGAGAATTTCGAAATATTGTGATTCGCGATTCAGCTCGTTGTACACCGTCGCCCAGAACTCCATCATGCCTTGCGAATGCGGGTGCTTCGAGGCCACGGCATCCAATTGCGTGGCGAAATCATTCTGCCGCTTGTCCGCGAACATGCGGCGTTTGAGCGTCTGGAGCACGTCCACACCTTTGGTCGTCTGCGCGGAAGCCGCATAAGCGTCGGCAAGTTCGAAAAGCCGCTCGGTACCCGCGTTTTTCTCGCGCAAGAGTTTTTCGAGAATTTCGCGCGCCCGGTCGAGATTTCCGCCGCGAATGAGCGCATCGCCGAAGGTCTCGAGAAAGACGGTGTCGCTCTCCGTTCCCGCAAATGGTTCGAGAAGCGTGGCCGCCTCCGCCGCTTCGTCGCTGCGCAGCTTGGCCTGCGCGTAGAGCAGCGCAACGCTGCGTTCTTGCGGCGCCAGTTTGTGAGCCCGGCCGAGCAGCTTCAGCGCATCGACTTCGGCGCCGCCCGCGGACGCCAGCTGTCCCGCACGGAGAAAGGTCCGAGCCGCGAGCGCGTTCTTCCCGATCTGCTCCGCTCCCTCCGCCAGCCGCAGTTGCCGGCCGAGATTTTCCGGATCCAGTTGCGCGATGCGCTCCCAGCAAAACAGCGCATCTTCATGCCGTCCCGCGCTCGTGAAGAGTTCTCCCGCCTTGGTGTACTGATCGATGGCTTCTTCGGGATGATTTTGTTTTTGCTGCAAGAATGCATATCGGGCGATGCGTTCCGGAGGTTGTGCCGTGGAGCCGCTTCTTAGAAACCGATTATAGATAGCCAGCGCTTTGGTTTCATCGCGTGGCTCGATCAGCAAATCAAAGAGCAAGCCGTAATAAACAGCGGCGCGCTCCGGCTGATCCATCCGCGCGTAAAGATCGCCCAGCGCCTGCGTCGCTTCCTGGTGCTGCGGCGCCTCGTCCAGCACGGCCAGGTAGGCTTCGATAGCGTCCTCGACGCGGTTCTTTTCAAGGAATCGCTTGGCGCGGTCCAAATGCTTGCTGACGTCTGCGGCCATCCGTCCGGGTTGCCTTTGCTTTGCCTGTCGGCTGACTAGAAAATCGTGTGGGGCTGCACGCGAAGCGAGAGGCGCGCGCCCTTGTCCCACTATATACCGCGGTGGCAAGAGCCGCAAAAAAAGCGCAATCGCGCCTTGTGGTATCCGGCACGCCTAGCCTCGCCCATTCCGTGGAACCTTTTGCCGTTCCGCTCGTCTTCTAAGCAGGCCGCCGCCGGCCTGCCTTTCATCGGCGGCCAGGAGCGCCTTCTTATGCGTAACCTCTTTTCCGACCTTCAACTCGGCCTTCGCATTCTCCTTCGCAACCCGGGCTTCACCGTCATGGCTATTCTCCTGCTCGCTCTCGGAATTGGCGCCAACACCGCGATTTTCACGGTAGTCAACGCCGTTCTCCTCCGCCCGCTGCCCTACCAGGACTCGTCCCGTATCATGCAAATTTGGCACGTCCCTCCCGCCAAGAGCTTTCCCGGGATGACTCGGTTCTCTGTCTCACCGGCGAACTACCTCGACTGGCGGAGCATGAACCACTCGTTTGAAGACATGGCTGCTTTGGGGGGCGCGCGCTTCAACGTCGGCGGCAAGGAACGCCCGGAAGCCATTGAAGCCGCCTCCATCGCTCCAGGCTTCTTTTCTATCCTTCGCGTGCAACCTGTACTCGGCCGAGGCTTTACCCCCGACGAAGACCGCTCCGGCCACGGCCACGTCGTGGTCCTCGCCAACACCTTTTGGCGAGAACGCTATGGCGCTGACCCTGGTGTCATTGGCCGGAACATCCTTCTGGACGGCGAGCCTTACACGATCGTCGGAGTGATGCCACCGAAGTTCAAATTCCCCAGTTGGGCCCAGCTTTGGATCCCTCTGGCCTGGACCGACGAAAGGCGGGCCGTCCGCGGCAATCACAATTATCAGGTCATCGGCCGCCTCAAACCGGGCGTGGATATCCGCGCGGCGCAGGCCGAACTCAGCGCCATTTCCACCCGTCTCGAGCAGCTCTATCCCGAGGACGACAAAGGCTGGGGCGCGACCATCCTTCCTCTCCGCGAACAACTCGTTGGAGATGTGCGCCCCGCTCTCCTGGTCTTGTTGGGCGCCGTCGCTTTCGTCTTGCTGATCGCTTGCGCCAATGTCGCCAATCTCGTGCTCGGCAAAATCCTCGCCCGAAAAAAAGAAATCGCAATTCGCTCCGCTCTCGGAGCTACCCGCGGCGCCATCATTCGCCTCGTCCTTCTAGAGACCCTGCTTCTCTCCGTGGCCGGGGGCGCGTTGGGTCTCTTTCTAGCCCGCTTCGGTACCGCTTTGATTGTCAAATTCCTCGCGGGCCAGCTCCCTCGTTTCGCAGAGATCACCCTGAACGCTCCCGTCCTGGCTTTCACGGCATTCCTCGGCTTATTCGCTGGCGTCCTCGCGGGACTTCTTCCGGCCTTGCGGTTTACGAAATCGGATGTCAATGAAGCTCTCAAACAAGGCCAGGGCCGAGGCAGCTCCGATTCCGGTGGCGGCAGGACTCGCGGTCTTCTGGTTGTTGCCGAAGTTGCGCTCTCTCTGGTTCTGCTGGTTGGCGCAGGCCTCATGGTCCGCACCTTGTGGCAGCTCAGCAACGTCAAGCCAGGGTTCGACCCTAACGGCCTGCTCACCATGACCATTTCGATTCCGGCTCACAAGTTCAACACGCCGGCCATGTATATCGCCTTTTTCGAACGCGTACTCCAGCAGGTTCGAGCCACTCCGGGTGTGGCGTCGGCCGGCGTCATCGATGACCTGCCGATGGGCGACGGCGGTTCGCACCAGCCCGTCGCGATCGAAGGCCAGCCTGTTGTGCCCATGGCTGACCAGCCGGAACTGGATGTGCGCCTGATTAGTCCAGGCTATCTTCCCACGATGCGCATACCGCTTTTGAGCGGCCGCGACCTCACCGGTGACGACCTGGCCGGCAGAAATCCCGCTGTGATTATCAGCGAATCCATGGCCAAACGTTTTTGGCCCAATGAAAACCCGCTCGGCAAACATCTCACGCTTACCTTTTACCCTGGTGTGTCTCGGGAGGTCGTCGGAATCGTTGGCGACGTGAAATTGGACTCTCTCGACGAGACCCGGCCGGTCGCGACGGTCTATTGGCCTCTGGATCAGATCTTTGCGCCGCCTTCTGAAGCCTGGCGCTCGTTCCCCATGAGCCTTGCGGTGCGTACCGCCGCAGATCCCATGAGCGTCGCGACCGCGGTAACCAGCGCCGTGCGTGAGGTCGACCCGGAAACCCCCGTCACGGAGGTCATGAGCATGAACGAATTGATTTCCAGTACCTTGACGCCTCAGCGCTCTAACATGCTTTTGCTGGCCGCGTTCGCAGGGCTCGCGCTGATGCTCACCGCAGTGGGCATTTACAGCGTACTTTCTTATGCCGTTCGCCGCCGCGTGCGCGAGATTGGCATTCGCATGGCACTGGGCGCCTCGCACTCTGACGTCCTGAAAATGGTGGTAGCGGATGGCATGAAACCGATTCTAGTCGGCGTCGGCCTCGGCCTCGCGGTGGCGCTGGCACTGGGTCGCGTTGTCTCGTCTCTTATCTACGGGGTGCGTCCCACCGATCCGCTCACGTTCGCGGCGGTTGCATCGCTGCTCATCGCGGTCGGCGTTCTCGCCACGGTCGTTCCGGCCTACCGCGCCACGCGCGTCGAGCCCCTCCGCACCCTCCGCGACGAGTGACGCCGGGGATGTTGTTTGTGCCCTACTTCACTCCCTTCGTCGCATCCCAGGAGCCTTGCTCTTTGCGTACGAACACGATTTGTCCGATGTGGTAGGCGTTGTGCGCGCTGACGTGCGCGATTCCGGGGGCGATCGCCTTCAACTTGGCCTCGTCGGCGTTTTCGACGAGCTTTTCCAGCTCCGCCAGAACGGCGTCCAGACGCTTCACCGTCTCGCCCCAGCTCTTGCTGTCAAAGCTGTTGAAGGTTTCGTCGTTGTTGCCGCTGTATTGAGCCTGTTTCTGGCCCGTCAGCTTCTCCAGCTGCCGCTCGTTCCAGAACGCCAGGTGATTCACAAGCTGTCCCACAGAGTGATTCCCTTTGCCATCCGTCCAGCTCGCCTGTTCCGCCGTCAGTCCCGCAACGGCCACGTCCGCGCACACAAACCAATCGCTTGTGTTATGGGTGCTGCGTAACTGATCGAGCAGGATGCTCTTGAGCGTCGGCGTCTTTTGCTCCTGCCCGAGCGCGGGAATCGCTATCGTTACCAGCAGGAACATCAGGAATAGTCGTTTCATCTTCCTACCCTCCACAGCATTTATCGCCTTTAGACTCTTGTGTCCCGAATTGGCGAGCAGTATAGATCAACCGGGCGAAAATGCTCCGGTCTCCCATTCCGGCCCGAGCCTCGAAGGGCTCCGGTGGCCTTTACCTCCTCTGTCGCTGTCCAAAGTGGCTCTCCTTTTGAATGAAAGCAGCTGTAGTCCCGCCCCGAAGAGCACTTTTGTCTGCCCGAAGGGAGACGCCAGTGGAAACGACTCGGCAGGAGGATAAATTCGATTCCCGGTCACTCTCCTGTCTCGCCGCGCCCCCGGAGCCGCGCGCAACGGCTGGCTGCGGGGAATGCCGATTTGTGGCAAACTGAACTGTCATACGGCACGGTTTTGCGCAGCCTGGTGTGTTGGCTCCTCGAAGCATGCGGCTCCTGCCGGGAACTGAAAAAACAAGCAGTCGTAGAGCGGAAGCGATAACCGACATACATGGACCCGAAGTTCATACGCAATTTTTGTATCATCGCGCACATCGATCACGGCAAGTCCACGCTCGCGGACCGTCTGCTCGAGATGACCGGAGCGCTTACCGAACGCGAAATGCATGAGCAAGTCCTCGACTCCATGGATCTCGAGCGCGAGCGCGGCATCACCATCAAGGCGAAGAGCATCCGCCTGCATTACACCGCGAAAGACGGAAACACCTACCAGCTCAATTTGATCGATACGCCGGGCCACGTGGATTTTTCCTACGAAGTTTCGCGGGCGCTTTCCGCTTGCGAAGGCGCGCTGCTCGTCGTCGATGCCAGCCAGGGCGTCGAAGCGCAGACGGTAGCGAACACGTTTCTCGCCGCCGGCAACAATCTGACGATCGTTCCTGTCATCAACAAAATTGATCTGCCCGCCGCGCAAACCGATTTCGTCAAGGAACAAATTGAAAACGTGCTCGCCATTCCTGCGGCGGACGCTCTGCTGATCAGTGCCAAGAGCGGACTTGGAGTGGACGAAGTCCTCGAAGCCATCGTGCATCGCATTCCTGCGCCGAAAGGCAGCTCAGAGAATCCGCTTCAAGCGCTGATTTTCGATTCGTGGTTCGATATTTATCGCGGAGCCGTGGTCCTCGTGCGCGTGATGGAAGGCCACGTCAACAAGCATACAAAAATCCGGCTGTGCTACAGCAACGAAGTCCACGAAGTCGAAACGCTCGGCACGCTCACTCCGAAACCCGTCGCGCTCGAGGAACTCGGCGCCGGCGACGTGGGCTTCATCGTCGCAAATATCAAGCGCGTGGCGGATGCGCGCATGGGCGACACCGTGACCGAAGCTGCGCGGCCTGCGTTGCCGCTGCCGGGATTTGAAGCCATCAAGCCGATGGTCTTCGCGGGCCTGTTTCCTGTGCTCGCCGACGACTACGAGCCTTTGCGGGACGCGCTCGGAAAATTGCAGTTGAACGACGCGGCCTTTTTTTACGAGCCGGAAAATTCCGTGGCGCTCGGCTTCGGCTTCCGCTGCGGGTTTCTCGGCTTGCTGCACATGGAAATTGTGCAAGAGCGGCTCGAACGCGAATTTGGGATCAATCTCATTACAACCGCTCCCAGCGTGCGCTATCGCATCACGCGCGTCAGCGGCGAAGTGATCGAAGTCGACAGTCCCGCGAAATTTCCGAACCCCAGTGACATCGACAAGATCGAAGAGCCGATCATCACAGCGATGATCATCACCAACAATGAGTCCGTCGGCGGAATTCTTCAGCTCTGCCAGGAAAAACGCGGCACCCAGAAAAATCTCGAATACCTTTCGCCGACCCGCGTGATGCTCACCTACGAATTGCCGCTCAACGAAATCGTGCTCGACTTCTACGACCGGCTGAAAAGCGTTTCACGCGGCTACGCTTCGCTGGACTACCATCTGGCCGGGTACAGCGAGTCCGATCTGATCAAACTGGATGTGCTTGTCGCCGGCGAACCGGTGGATGCGCTGGCGCTCATCATCCATCGCGATTTCGCAGCGGAACGCGGCCGCGAATTGGTGACGCGGCTGCGCAAACTGATTCCGCGCCAAATGTTTGAAGTGCCCATCCAGGCGGCCATCGGCAGCCGGGTCATCGCTCGCGAAACCGTGGCGGCGATTCGAAAAAACGTGCTCGCCAAATGCTACGGCGGCGACATTTCGCGCAAACGCAAACTCCTCGAAAAGCAAAAAGAAGGCAAGCGCCGCATGAAGCGCGTCGGGCAGGTGGATATTCCCCAAGAAGCATTCCTCGCGGTCCTCAAGGTTGCCTCCTCTTCTGACGACGACTGAGTAAGAAAGGGCACCGTGGATTCCGATGCACTCTTGACGCAGCGTCCGGGAACCAGTAGCTTCGCGCGCATCTTGTACGCGGAGGCAATTCGATGGGCACATTTCGATTTCTCTCTTTTCTGGCAACTTTCGTTTTCGGCTGCGCGTCGCTTGCGTCCGCCGCAAATCATCCGAAAGTTCTCATCATCTACGACATGGAAGGCGTTTCGGGCGTGACACACTACGAAATGCTCTGGTTCCAGCGCCCTGACGAGTACGCAAAGGGGCGCGAGTCCCTGACCTCGGATGTCAATGCGGCGATCCGCGGGCTGGTGGCCGGCGGCGCTGGGCCCGTCTGGATACAGGACGGCCACGGCTCAGGAAATGTGAATGAACCGGATCTGCTCGTCGACAGGATGGATCCGCACGCCAAATTCGACTTTCGCAATTACGACTTCGATCCCTACAACACCGGCATCGACGGTTCCGTCGACGCCATTGTCTGCATCGCCATGCATGCGCACGCAAATACAAACGGTTTCATGGCGCATACGGTGACGGATCGCATCAGCTACCGCATCAACGGAGTGGATTTTACGGAAACGCACATCGTGGCGCTTTCCGCGGCACGCTGGGGCATTCCGGTCATCATGGTTTCCGGCGACCAGGTGCTCGGCGAAGAGTTGAAGCCGGATTTTCCAGAATTGGAGTACGCGGTTGTGAAAACTGCGAAGAGCCGCGCGCTCGCGGAAACCTTGCCCGAAGGCGAAGCAGCCAAGCGAATCGAAGCAGCCGCGAAGCGAGCCATGGAAAAATTCCTGGCGGGCGCTTACCGTCCCTACTATCTGCAGCCGCCGTACGACTTCCGGCTCGGATTCCAGAACTGGCAGCAGGCGAACGGCGCTGCGACCGCGCCGGGGGTCCAGAAAGACGGCGAACTAGGCGTACGCTACAAGAGTCCGACGTTCATTGACGGATATACGCTGAGCCTCGACGCGCTGCGCCGCAGCAGCGACTCCCTCGAAGTGCTGGTTCGCATTCTCAGTCAGGACCCGCAAGGCAAGAAATATCTCGACCAACTTTCCGACACGTTCTGGACACGCTGGCTCACCCCCGATAAGGCGCCTGCCTACATGCAGCCCGGTCCGCCGCCGCCGCCGAAGACGCGCTTTTACGGCGACAACTGACTTTCGCTCATCGCGGATCTTTTGTCCGGACGTTCGTCGTGAGGCGGCCGCGGTGGAGTTGGATGGCTACCGCGTCGCCGACGTTTACCTGGGCGGCGTCGCGGAGGAGGTTGCCGGCGGCATCGGTGGCGATGGCGTAGCCGCGTTCGAGGACTTTCAAGGGGCTGCGTTCCTCGAGTTGGAGAGTCAGACGCTCGAGGCGTTCGCGTTTGGTACGCAAGAGGCGTTCGGCGCGGACGCCCAGGTCGGCGCTGTGTTTCTCGAGGCGCAGGCGGAACGCCGAAATTTTCACGCGAAAATCGAAAGTGGCGATGCGCAGGTGCAGCCCAGTGAAGCGCTTGCGCGACTGATCGAGGCGCGCGCGGAGGCCTGCTGCCAGGCGTGATGTCATTTCATCGGCGCGCTGGCGTTGCTGGCGCAGGAGATCGAGCGGCCGGCGGAAGCCGCGGCGCGCAGAAAGTTCGTGGACGCGCCTGCTGAGGTCGAGCAGGCGGTAGCGGACCAGGCTGGCGAGCGTCTCGCGGAGGTCGGCGATGTGCTTGTCGAATTCGCGGCGCGTTTGGACGACGAGTTCGGCGGCAGCGGACGGAGTGGAAGCGCGAACGTCGGCGACAAAATCGGCGATCGTGAAATCGGTTTCGTGGCCGACGCCGGAGATTACTGGGATTTCAGATGAGGCGACGGCGCGGGCGAGGGGCTCCTCATTGAAGGCCCAGAGATCTTCCATGGAGCCGCCGCCGCGCGCGAGGATTAATACGTCGACTAGTTTCTTTTGATTGAAAAATTTCAGCGCTTTGACAATCTCGGCAGCGGCGCCTTCGCCCTGAACGCGGACGGGAAAAACCGTCAGGTGAACATTGGGGAAGCGGCGGCGCAGGATGCGCACGACGTCGCGGACGGCGGCCCCGCGCGGCGAAGTGATTAAGCCGATCCGGCTGGGAAGCAGGGGGAGCGGCTTTTTGCGTCCGGCGGCGAACAGACCTTCGGCTTCGAGGCGTTTTTTCAGTTGCTCAAAGGCCAGCTGCAGCGCGCCGAGCCCGATGGGGTCGATGTTCTCGACGTAGATTTGATATTCACCGCGCGCTTCGTAAATGCTGATCGAGCCGCGAACGGTGACATGCAAGCCGTCCTCGGGACGGAACCTGATGCCGCGTTGTTGCTGCTTGAAGAAGACGCATCGGACCTGGGAGCGGTCGTCTTTCAGGGTGAAGTAGATGTGGCCGGATTGGGCTTCGCGGCAGTTGGATATTTCGCCTTCGACCAGGAGGTCCTGGAAACTCTTGGCGAGGAGATCCCGGATGCGGGCGGTCAGCTCACTGACGGTGAGGGCGCGGCGGGTGGGCTGGAGATTGAAGGTGAGCTGGCTCATCGAGGCGTCCCGGGAATGGGTTCTATGATGATCAGACTGACATCCCCGCGCTATGGCTTCGCGGGAGCCGGGGCCGGCGCGGCTGAGGGAGCTGGGCTGGTGCTGAAATTGACTTTGGGGGCCTGGCGGGCGCCGGGTTCGGTTTTGAAGTAGGCGTCGTTGCGGGTGAAGCCGCTCATGCTGGCGATGAAGCTGTTGGGGAAGAGAGCGATGTAGGTGTTGTAGTCCTGAACGGTCTCGTTGTAGCGGCGGCGCTCGACGGCGATGCGGTTTTCCGTGCCGGCAAGCTCGTCCTGGAGTCGGAGAAAATTTTCATTGGATTTGAGCTGGGGATAATTTTCAGTGAGGACAAGAACTTTCGCAAGAGAGGCTTCCAACTGGCTGTTGGCGGCGATTTTATCGGCGGGAGTGGTGGCGTTCATGTAGCCTTCGCGGGCTTTGGCGATTTCGCTGAAGACCTGTTCTTCGTGCTGGGCGAACCCTTTTACCGTTTCAACAAGGTTGGGAATCAGATCGGCGCGGCGCTGGAGAACTACATCCACCTGGGCCCAAGATGCGTTCACGGCCTCGCGTTTGATGGCCATTTGGTTGCGGTGCGAGATAAACGAGCTGCCTAGCAACAACGCGATGATGACGAGAACGACCAGAACAACCAGAGCTGCTTTCATTGTGCTTTCCTCCGCAAAAATCAGGAACCGGCTTTGCCAGCTCGCTGCCACTCGCGCTTGGGAACAATCTTGTCTAAAACGGAAATTACCACAGTCAGGGCGTTTACGTACTGTCCGTAGGTGCGCACGATATCGTCTGCATGAGCGTGAGGGTCGCGAAGCTTGAACGCGGCTGTGAATGCTTCCGCATCGGCGCCGGTAAGAGCCGCGATGCGCGCGAAAACTTCGGCAGCGGCAGCGGGCGGTTTTTCGTCAAAGGCGATCAGCGCATGGCGCAGTAAGGCGAGAACACTGGAAGCCGATTTAGCCGCGGCGGTGCGCAATTCGTTCTCTTTATGGCCATTGAGGAGGAAATGCTGGCGGAGCTTGAGGAGCAGCGTGCTGAGATCGCGCTCAACCTGGACGCGGTGGAGATTCATGGGCACGGCGATTCCGGCGACGATGTCGGCGCCGTAGAGAACGCGGCGGTTCTCCTGCATGTCGAGAAGCTCGATGGCAAAAACGTCGGCGGAGCGGCGCAGCTCTTCGGCGGTGAAAAACAGAGGCGCAGGCTCGCTTTGATTTTTGCACCACCAGTGGACGACGGGAGTGACTCGCGTTAGTTCGCGGGCGGAGACGCTGGAGAGAACGCAGAGGACGTTCAGGTCAGAATGGCCTTCCTTGTAGTCGCCACGCGCGGCGGAGCCATAAAGAATCATGGATTCGAGATTGTCTGCCGCTTGTTCCTTCATGCGGCTTACGAGATCCGTCAGTTTTGCTTCCGTCGACAGCATTTTGCTACCGCTCCTTGTCCACGCTCGGGGACCGCACCCACAAACTGTATACGCAAACTCCGGCTACTAAGCTTCGTTTACCAGCTGCCGCTGGCGCCGCCGCCGCCACTGCTGCCACCGCCAAAACCTCCGAAGCCCCCGCCGCCGCCGCCGCTCGAACTGCCGCCAAAGCCGCCTCCGCCGAGCATGCCGCCGATCATAGGGCCGATCCACCAGCCGCTGCCTCTTCCGCCGCGGCCGGACCCGCCTCCTGAGGCAGCCCGGATGACTTGAATCACGATAAAAATGAAAATAAAAAGCGGCCAGATGGGAAAGGACCGGGAGTCATTTTGGCGCGATCGGACCGGCCGGGCGGGAGGCGTTGCGGTTAACGTTACGCCGCGATCGTCGGCGATGAATTTGGCGAGCTGCCAGGCGGCGGCTTCGATGCCGACGCTGTAATTTCCCTGAAGAAAATAGGAGCGCATCAGGCGGCCAGCGTCACCGGCACGAGCGTCGTTGATGACGGGCTCGAGACCATAGCTCACTTCGACGCGATAGGTGCGTTCGGTAGGCGCGACGAGCAGGAGCACGCCGCGATTGTCCTTCTTCTGGCCGACCGCCAGCTGCTTGAACAGGTCGTTGCCATATTGATCGACGTCCTGGCCATCGAGCGAGCGGACCGTGACGATGGCCATCTGGGCGCCGGTTTTTTGCTCGAGCTCGAGACAGAGATTCTCGAGGCGGGCTTTGGAGTCGGGAGAGAGGATGTGCGCGAGGTCGGTGACATAGCTGGTGGGATGAATGTCTTTGATGTTTTCGGCGTTTGCGGCGAGTGCGAGAAAAAGCAAAAAGAAAGCAAACGGCGGAAGGAAAAGTCGCGGGGTCAGGAGCAGACGTTTAAAAGAGGCCAACGGCATGCAGTTAGGACTATAGGTGGAGCAGTTGAGTCTGTAAAGCGATTGGCAGACATGATTGCAAAGGGCTACGGTTTTGCGGCGAAATCCCGGGGAAGAGGATTGTCGGGGCGCTCTTCATCCCAGAGGATGCTGACGACCCACCAGCGCTTGCCGTCGTTGAGGAGCTGAAAACTGTTGATGCCGCGCGCAAAAGGGGCTTCGCCAGCGGCGTGGCGGGATTCGTAGCTGCTGAAGACCTGGGCGACGTTGCCGAAGGCTTGGACGCGACTAACGATCGGATGTTCGAAGAAGCCGTTCTTGAGGAAGTAGCCGCCGGCGCGCGTAGCGTATTCGTCGGCGGTCATGGGACGAAGGCGGACCGTACCGTCGGGGCCCTTGGTGGCGGCGGTGAGGCGGGCCGTCGGAAGGAAGAGCGAGCGGAAACGGCTCCAGTCGCGCTCGCCAGGAGGGCCGGAGATGACGTCGTAGACCGCAGCCATGATGTTGTCGATGGACTTCACATCTTCGGGCTTTGGAGCGGGGACGCTGGCGAATGGATCCGAGGCGGCCTGCGTAGGAGCGGCGCTTTGCTGCGACAACTTCTCGGAGGAGGACTGCGCGGGGGTAGAGTGTGAAACGGCGAGCGCTGCGAGGAGAGTCAGAACGGCAAATTTCATGAGAGGTTCTCCTGTCTGGTCTGGTCGTCTGCGCTACGTTTCTTCGTTTTTGGACGCGGAAACTATATATCAGGAGAGCGGCGGGGCGGGGAAAAACCGCGGTTCTTCTAGCGGCGGAAGCGGGAGAAGAGCCAGAAGAGGAAGGAAAGCGCGGCGCTTAGAACGAGACAAGTCGCAATGGGGAAATAGAAAGTCGTGTGTTCGCCGCGATGGACGACGTCGCCGGGGAGTCTGCCTAGCCGGAAGGGGAGTTTGGCGCCGAAGTAAAGTAGAGCCCCGGCAAGGGCTAGAGCAGCACCGAGCAGAAGCAGGGTGCGGCCGAGATCTCGGAGCGGATCCACAGAAGTAGTATAGAAGAGAGAGTCTTCCTGCCGCGAGCCGCCCTGAGACAGCTCTCCGTTCCGCGTGCGGACTGCTGGCGGACCATCCCGAGACCTAACTCTGTGCCACTCAAATCAGTTCCAGGCCCGCGAAGAAATAGTTGATTTCGAAGGCGGCGGTTTCGGGAGCGTCGGAGCCGTGCGTGCAGTTGTTGCCGATGCTGGTGCCGAGGTCATGGCGTATGGTGCCTGGGGCGGCTTTTTGGGGGTCGGTGGCGCCCATGGTGTCCCGCCATTTCAGGATGGCGCCGTCGGCTTCGAGGACCATAGCGAAGATTTTTCCGGAACTCATGAAGTCGGTGAGTTCGCCGAAGAAGGGGCGGGTCTTGTGGACGGCGTAGAAACCGCCGGCTTCTTCTTTCGTTAGGCGCATGGATTTGACGGCGACGATCCTGAAGCCGGCTTTGTGAACGCGAGAAAGTATCTCCCCTTGTTGGCCGCGGGCAACGGCGTCTGGCTTGATGATTGCGAATGTGCGTTCGATAGACAAGTGCATTCCTCCAAGGTTTAGTGACAATTTTTATCCAGCGCTAGGGCCATTGGCCGAGAGCATCGCGACTCGCTCATCATGAATTCCGGCAACACCGCCGAAATTCCACCCATCTGGCCGGGCACGGACACAACGGCAGCTGTCACCAAAGCCAAGCCGCTCGGAATCCCCTGATACCGGTCGGCGGTCTTGCTCCGGGAGTCGACCGGCGTCGAAAATGCCCGAGGCAAGCCGATGCGCCATCCAGAATCCGCGATCACTTCAGCGCGGCAGCTATCGTTGAACCCAGGTCCGCGGGCGTTTCTACGGTGCGGATTCCGGCGGCGGCCATCGCGGTGTATTTGTCTTTAGCGGTGCCCTGGCCTCCGCTGATGATTGCGCCAGCGTGGCCCATGCGGCGTCCTGGGGGCGCGGTCTGGCCGGCGATGAAGCCGACGACCGGTTTCTTCACGTTGGCTCTAATCCATTCGGCGGCGGTTTCTTCGGCGTTGCCGCCGATTTCCCCGATGAGGATCACGGCATGCGTGTCCGGGTCGTCGTTGAAGAGGCGCATGGCATCGAGGAAAGAAGTGCCGATGATGGGATCGCCTCCGATGCCGATGCAGGTGGATTGGCCGATGCCCAGGCGCGTGAGCTGGTCGACGGCTTCGTAGGTGAGCGTGCCGCTACGGCTGACAACGCCGACATGGCCTTGTTTATGGATGCGGCCGGGCATGATGCCGATTTTGCATTTGCCCGGAGAGATGACGCCGGGGCAGTTGGGGCCGATGAGGCGCGTTTTGTTGAAGTCGACTGTCGCGGCGGCGCGGACCATGTCGATCACGGGGATGCCTTCGGTTATGCAGATGACCAGGGGAATTTCGGCATCGGCCGCTTCGAGGATCGCGTCGGCCGCATAGGGTGGAGGAACGAAGATCACGCTTGCATTGGCGCTGGTTCCCTTCACCGCTTCTTGAACGGTGTCGAAGACAGGGCGTTCGAGATGCTTTGTGCCGCCTTTGCCGGGCGTGACTCCGCCGACTACGTTGGTGCCATACTCGATCATCTGCTGAGCATGGAACGTGCCTTCGCGTCCAGTGAAGCCTTGGACGATCAGGCGCGTTTTTTCGTTGACCAGGACGCTCATCGCGCGCCTCCTGCGAGTTGCACGACCTTTTGCGCGCCGTCCTTCATGCCGTTGGCGATGGTGAAGTTAAGGCCACTCTCGCGGAGGATTTGCTGACCTAATTCGACGTTGGTGCCTTCCATGCGAACAACTACCGGGACTTTGACTTGCAAATCTTTGGCGGCGGCCACTACACCGGTGGCTAGAACGTCGCAGCGCAGAATTCCGCCGAAAATGTTGATGAACACGGCTTTCACTCCCGGATCGCCAATCAGGATGCGAAAAGCGTTTTTGACTTGATCGGAGGATGCGCCGCCGCCAACGTCGAGGAAATTCGCGGGCGATCCGCCGGCGTATTTGATGATGTCCATGGTGGCCATGGCCAGGCCGGCGCCGTTGACCATGCAGGCGACCGTGCCGTCGAGTTTGATGTAATTGAGGCCGTACTTGGAGGCTTCTACTTCGAGGGGATCTTCCTCGTCGAGGTCGCGCAATTCGCGCAGTTCTTTGTGGCGGAAGAGGCCGTTGTCGTCGAAGGTCATCTTGGCGTCGAGGGCGACCAGGCGGCCGTCGGCGGTGACAACGGCGGGGTTGATTTCGAGCATGGAGGAATCCGTGTCGACAAAGGCGCGGTGCAAGGCCTGGAGAAAGGGGCCGGCTTTCGTGGCGACATCGCCGGACAGGCCAAGTCCAAAGACAAGCTTGCGTGCCTGATAGGCCTGCAAGCCGACCGCGGGATGAATGGTTTCGCGCATGATGGCTTCGGGATGTGTCTTCGCAACTTCCTCGATGTCCATGCCGCCGGAGGCGCTGGCCATGAAAACGACTTTGCCCACGCTGCGATCGACGAGAATGCTGAGATAAAGCTCGCGCTTGATGTCCAGGCCTTCTTCGATGAGAACACGCTTGACGGTGCGCCCGCCGGGGCCGGTCTGCGCGGTGACAAGATTCACACCGAGCATGTGCGAAGCGATGTCGGCGGCCTCGTCGGGAGAGTGCGCGAGCTTGACGCCACCGGCTTTGCCGCGGCCGCCGGCGTGAATCTGGGCTTTGACGACGACTACATTGGATTTCAGCCGTGCCGCTCCTTCGCGGGCTTCTTCCTTGGAAAAGGCGACTTCGCCGCGTGGAGTGGTGACACCGTAGCGCGCGAGAATGGCCTTGGCCTGATACTCATGAATCTTCATCGGGGTTCCGTAGTGTTAG
>JABCYZ010000024.1 GCA_013289955.1 Acidobacteriota bacterium | reverse complement strand
TTCGTGAGCTCAAAACAAAGGAAAAACAAACCTTTATAAAGGTCGACTACTGAGCGCGATCCTTCCCCCTGTCATCAATGCGCTTTCCGCGCTACGATTCTCGCCTCTGATGAATTAAGCGGGCTAGTCACTCTGACCTTGCGCTCGGAAAACCGGATTCGTGGAGGAAGGACCATTCGGTGAGTCCGTGTCAGAAGTCCGGTTCGAAGTAGTTTGATGCTGCCGACCGTCCTCATTGCCAGACCTCCCGAACCCCGTTTCTGAACCTCAATAGATCCTTCGGGCTTGGCAATCGGATGTAGAAACGAACGACGTGATGGGCAGGAGCGAACGGGAGCTATGCTATGCGCTTTCGGAAGTTACGGCACAACCATGACAGGAGCGCGCCAAAATGTCGCCTTCTGTCTGGTGGGGTCCAATACGGTCACCTGGAAATCATATTTGCCCACCGGAAGCTGATCCAGGGTGACGGTGAAGCTGAGGGGCATCGTTTTCAGCCGGTTATTCAGGCCGTCGACCACCTCCATCGGTTGCGTTTCAAAGACCTTGGTTTGTGCGTTAGAGAAGCTCACAAACGCAACCAACGGTTCCGTGTTCGGAGCAGTCGGCTCGTAGGCCTGAAGGTAGACATACATGGCCTTGCTCTTGCTGAACACGCGAGTCACGCTGGGAATTAGTTTCTGGCCGTTTACTACCAGCGGGTTGACAGTCTCCTCCCTATCCTTCTTTTTGTCTGCGTTATAGAGCGCATCCTTAAGGTCGATGCGCTGGCTGCTCAGAACGACGGAGCTGATGGGGATTCGCTTTTCCTCTTTGTTCAGATTGGGAATGACAAAGGTCGTTTGAAACGTGCCTATCCTTCCAGTTTCGGCGTCCCGGGCGAGAAACTTGATGGTGTATTTTCCGGGGAGAAGGGTGAAGCCGGTGTCGTATTCAATCGGCCGTTTGGATAGTTCGATGGCCGTCTCGTCGCTGAGTTTGATGTTTACCTTGTCTCGAACGTTGGTGATCGTCATGCTGCCGCCATAGTCGTCCTTGATTTCGCCGATGAAATCAATGAGAGTGCGCTCGGCACCCCTGCGCTTGGCGATGGCGAGTTCCCGTCCTGGAATTTTTACGACAATCGGAACGAAATATTCGGCCCGGTTCAACTGGAAATAATCGATTTCCATTGCGATGGTGAGTTCTGTAATCGGATCGTCGAGCATGAGCGCATCTTCAAGTTGCCGCTCCTTATCGGTTGCCGTGAATTTGCTGAACTGTTTGCCGGCATAGTAGCCGTGGCGATAATCGAGATTTGCGGATAGCTTCGCTTCCAGCGAAATGTTGACGCGCCGGAATTTTCCGTCCTGGACGCCGTTGCTCGTGTAGTACCCGAGAATGTAGTAGCTCGAAACGGCGTGCTGGGCCTCCACGATTCCCTTCGTCAGGTCGTTGTAGTCGAGCAGAGCTTTTCCGCCGGTGTCACCTGCGAGAGCGTAAAGCGTATCTTGCGACTGCTGGAAGTTGTTCGTCACAGCCAGGGCCGAAGCCCCGGTGTACATCCCCGCGTTGCCCGGTGATCCTACGGTAGCGTCTCCCAGTGGAGCCGCTGCTACCAAACCGCGTGCGTCGATCGGCCAGAACGACACTCCGGCACGGATCGCGGTATCGATGGTGGCATGGAGTTGCGCCTGGTTATTCAAAGCATTCAATCTCAGGCCGCTGGCGAAGTAGACCAGGGATTTCTTCTCGCTAAGTTGCCCCAGCATCTTGGCCGCTGTTTCGAGCGCGGCCAACTGGCGATCGGTATTGAAGATGTTAAACTCGCTGTCATCCTGACCGAAGGCAGCCCCGACATCGGAGGTGCTGGCATCGTCCGGAGACTCTTCCCACGCCTGGTCCTCACCCACTACCATTGTTTCGATGATGCTCGATAGCCGATTACGGTCGTCGGTGAAGTCTTGAAGCACCTCGACCGCACCGCCGGAATATCTCAGGATGGAAACGAGATCCGCCGGGGTCATCTGCGTCTGGATAAACTTCTTGGCCGCAACCAATGAGCGCAGCTGGTCGCCGGGCGGCATGGCCGTCATGTCGAAGTACAAAGCCATGAGGCGGCGGTTTTTGTACCGGATATTTCCAGGTGCCTCTGGCGAAATGCGAGTCATCGCGAGCTTGTGGTAGATAGTGATATTTTCAGGCTCGGACGGACCTCCTGGCGCAAGGCCGGGAGTCTCCGGCAGTTTTTCGTGCTCGAAGAAGGCGATGGCCTGTGGCACTCCGTCCTCGGTGACGATGAAATCCTTCGCCGTCAGTCCCTCGAGCGAATTTCCTTTCTTGTCTTTGACCACGACGGTCTCTACGACCAGCTGCGTACTGACGTTGATTGAGGGGGTCTGGCTTCCTTTGGACGGCGCATTTTGGCCTATCTGCTGCCGGCCGGCAGCCAGGGCCCATATCAACATGGCGGCAACGACAGTTCGCATCGCTCAGAACCTCACGCGCAGCGTGGTTTCTAGGCTGCGCATAGCGTTGGCGGCAGTCGGCAATCCGAATTGCGCGCTGTTAATGACGGTGTCCCAGGTTGTAAACGTGACGTGGTTGAGAAGGTTCGTAGAATCCACGCGCAGATCGAGATTCCATCGGCCGTTCAACCGGAATGTGCGCCCCATCGACGCGTTCAGAGTGAACTGAGCGGGGCCGATGATCGAATTCCTTCCCGCGTCTCCCCACTCGCCCGGCAAGGGCTCCGTGTAAGCCGCCGGATTCAGAGCAAGACCTCGAGGGGCGGCATAAAGCGGCGCGCCGGTGTAGTTTGGCCGGATGCTCCCGGTAACTCCTGTGCCCGGCACCGCTGCAAGATAGATGGGTGACTGTGGCAATCCACTGCCGACTGTGATCTGCGTGAGGAGCGTCCACTCTTTAAAAAGCGCTCCCTTCCAACCTCTTAAAAGCGTTTCTCCCTTTAGTCCCATGCCTGTTGTGTACTGCAGTTGCGTGTTCAGGAGATGTCGCTGATCGAAAGTCGAGAGCCCGCGTTCTGCCCTTAAATCAAGCCAGTTCTGAGCGATGGCGGGAGAACTCTGGCTTGTACTTCCGGCCACGATCGTGCTCGTGCTAAATGGGCTCTGGGGCGTGTTTTGGGTCACCGCCGTTGCCCCCTGACCTCCGAGTGCGGAGTCATCGTCGATGGATTTCGAGAAAACGTACTGGACCGTCGCCGTAAGACCGTTGTGCAATCTGCGCCGCAACTGGATTTGACCAGCTTGGCGCGTCGAATTGCCACCCGAAGCGAGGTAAGCGAATCCAACGGGACAGGCCGAGCAAGGGTTAGTGCCCCCAATCGGAAAGGTATTCGGCAGGAACTCCTGGACTCCGTCGGTTCCCTTGATACCAAGATATGTTGCGGTCAGTAGCAGAGAGCCGGGCAGGTCGCGTTGCAAAGACAAATTCCAGTTCTGGGCGTAGCCGGGGCGGAAATTCGGATCGACAGCAAAGGTGTCGGGAGTGACCGAAGGGCATGTGTTGAATCCGTTTGCGAGCGTAAGTGGACATGCAGGACTGTTCTGGACGCTCAAACTCTTCGAGAGCGGTGCTTGCTGCGCCATTTCGAGAGCTATCGTTTGATAGACCGAAGTGTCGTAATAGATTCCATATCCGCCGCGAACCACCACGGAGGAGCCGGAGATAGGACGCCACGAAATCCCTACGCGCGGCTCGAACCCTCGTTTGTCCGGCCGAATAAGCGAATCTGGATATGTCTGGCCAGTGAGCGGCCCGACGGGATCGTTTGCCACCACTGGCGCCGCCGCCGCGAAAACGCGGACGATATCCAAATTCACCAGGCGGTTATAGAGCTCCGTAATTGGCGCGCCATACTCCCATCGAATTCCTGCGTTGACAGTGAGTTGGGGGCTAACCCTCCAATCATCCGTCATGAACAGGTCGTAGACAGATTCCCTGAAATATTTATCCGCATTGCCGAACGCAATGGAACTCGTGTCCGGAATTCCCAGCAGAAAATCGGCCAGATCCGATCCGCCTGCGGCCACGCCATTTGCAGGTCCCTGGGTAGCCGCGCCAGTGAAGGTAAACGTCCCGCGGGGGTTCTGCTGCGACAGGTAATTGAACTCCTGTCTGCGGAAGTCACCTCCAAACGTGAAGTTGTGCTTGTCGCGATTCCACAACAGGGCGCCCGAGAGGGCACCGGTCTGGTTGCGATCGAAAGAGCTTTCAGCATCAGACAATCCCGCGATGCCGCTTGAAAAGGCGAGAGTCGGCGGACCCCAGTTCATCGAATCTTGATTGTTACCGGTGATTCCGGCCTGGCTTGAAATATTTTCGCGATTCTCCCAGTACGGCGTGACCCGGGTTCTTAAACGGCTGAACCGGTATCCAAGATTCAGGAACACGCGCTGGTTGAAGCGGTGCGACCAATGCATTCCGGTATTGATGCCCAGCACATCGGTGGTATCGAGAAAGCCAAAGAGGTTTGGACTGCCTTCTCGCGAGCTTTGAAACGCAAGATCACCATACAGCTCATTTCTCGAATTGAGTTCCTTATCCAAGCGTGATTGCAGGGCGTCTTCGTGCGTGTTGCTGAGGATCGGGATTTGATAGTTATAGCGTGGATTACCGGCAACGTTTGGCAAAGGATAGAAATTCAACAAGGCTTGCGCCTGCGGGCTGATCGGGACGATATTGCCCGGGAAGGGCAGTCCGGTAGCCGGATTGAAGATCTGGACGGGTTGCCCCTGGGAGTTCAATTCGCTCGAGAAGTTTCCCGCCCGTTCCTCAAGATCAGGCACTAAAGCGGATTGCGTCGAAGCATCGCGATTTCGCGTCCATTGGTAGCCGACGAAAAACTCAGGACCCTTCTGCCACACATGGGGAATTCTCAAGGGGCCGCCAAGCGTCGCCACACCGGTGATCCGGTTGTAACTGGCCTTGGGCGTGTTTTGCCCGGTCAAGGAGAAGGGCCGAGCGTCCAGCGCGGAATTCCCGAAAATGAAGCCGATTCCGCCGTTGTAGAGACCTTTTGAGCCATTGCGATTATTGCCGAATGCCGCAAGTTGCGCGAAGGGCGAAGCGGCTCCGTTGTTCACGCTTCCGTTGATGAGAAAGCCGTCGGAGGCTTGCTGGTTGAGATCGTCCTCGGGTGTGCGAGCCTCTGGGGCCTTGTTGTTGTCCTGTGGTTTCGCGGTTTCGCTCTTGGCAGGAGGCGTCGCGCCACTCGCGGTAGCAACGACGGGAGATTTGACCTCCGCCTTGATTAGATCGAGCGGGAGCATGCTCAATTCCCATTTTGCGGTAACAGTATCCGGGGCGATGAGTACATCCTGTTTGATCGTCGAAAAGCCCTGCATCTCGACTTCTATCGCCCACGTGCCGTCCGTCAATTCGGGAAATGAAAAGAGCCCTTCTTGATCGGTAACGGAAACAAACTTCTTCTCGCCTTGTACAGCCGTTATCGTTGCCCCCGGGACCGGTAAGCCTCCGAATGTAACTTGACCGTGGTACTCCGAAGCCGGGAACGCGCCCAGATCGAAAACGGAAAGCGCCAGCAAAAATAGGCAAAGAATCGCACGGCGCGGAATTGACCGTCGCGCCATGCGGGCACGTGCTTTCGGGATCATCCGCGACACGCTCAAAAGGGAGAAACCATCCTTTCACGAGCCTCGGGAGCCGGACGCAAAGCCCGTAAACTTACTTGGCTGCCCTGCGCGCGCTCTTCAGTTCTCGGCTGGCCGCTCTATATGTTCGATAACAATCGTATCCACCGGCGACTTGACAGATTCGAGTCTCAGCCCAAGCTGCTCCCGGAGTGCCGTGAAGAGCGAGGGTCCTGAAGACTCGGAAGAAGTGTTAGCGGCCGATTGGCTGCCGTTTGCAGCCAGGTTTTCCGGCGTCCACTGGAACGTGAAGCTGTAGTGGCCCTGAAGACCAGTCCTGTCCAGAACTATTCGTCCCCCCAACTCCGGCTGCATGGAAAGAATGGAAACAAACGTGGTGAAATCCGAGGAGGTGGCCTCGAACTTCCCCCGACCACGTGCACTTATTCCCCCAATTTCGGGATGGGCGTTATCTTCGGCGAACTTCGGCCCCTTCTTGTCCAAAACGAGCGCATAGACGGGAAGCTCCTTGGTCTCGTGCCTTACCCTTAGATGGAACCGATCAGCGAGTAAGGACCGAAGCATCAGCATGACTTGATCCCGCTTTTGGTCCCACGAAAGCTTCTTCCATGCGCCCAAAATCAGGGAGTCCTCGATCTTCGCGTTGACCTCGTACAGTTCAACCTTCATCCAGTCCGGGCCTCCGGAAAGTTGATCAGAGGTGAGCGGATTTCCTTTCAAGCCGTAAGCCCACGTGATCAAACCTCGCGCCGACATCGTGGCATTGAACGTATCGTCGAAAAAATGAATGCCTGGCAATGGCGAGCGCGATTTGTTCAACTTGACGGACGCCACCTCGAACGAAGGCAGCGGCGCGTCCGAGGCCTGCGTCTTCTCTGCATAAACTTGCGGCGTGTCTCGGGCGCCCGCAAACAGGAGTCCAGAAAAAAGCGCCACGCCGATACCAGCACAGAGAAATGTCTCTCTGCCTCTGAGTGTCGTTGCCAGGGATCGCGTCAATGATTTTCTCTCCGCCCGGCAGAAAACGGCGGCCAACCGCTCTCGGCTGCAAATATCGATGAAGCTTCATAAAGTCTACATATGTAGATAAATGTCGTCAACCTGCCATTGTTGCTAGTTTTCCGAAGGCCTCTCGATGTGATCGATGACAACTACGTCCACCGGTCCCTTTTGCCTTTCCAGCCTGAGGCCAAGCTGCTCTTCCATCGCTGTGAAGAGCGACGGGCCAAAAGAGTCCGCCAATGGTCCTGCCGGTTGCACGCTCCCGTCGGCCCCCTTGAACTTTGGAGTGCCCTGGTCGGGAGTCCACCTCAACGTGAAGTCATACTTCGCCGTAAGCCCGGTCTTATCCACAATCACCAATCCGAGTCCGAGTTGCGACAACATTTCCACCAAATTGGAAATGGGTATGCCTTGCCCCACTAGCTGGCCCCTTTCAATGCGCATGACGTCGCCGTGGCCTTTTCCTTCGAGGTCTTTCATTCCGTCAGGATACGTGTCGCCAGGTTTTGCCTCCTCGATTTTGGAACCTTTTTTCGCGACCACCAGCGCGAACATGGGAAGTTCCCTGGTTTCTCGATGGAATGCCAACTTGAAGCGGTCTGCCAAAAGAGTTTCCAGCATGCGTCGGTACTCGACAAAACGCTCATCGAAGCTGAGACGGTTGAGTCGGTCTGCGACAGTCTGTTCCACTTTCGCTTCGATGTCGTACGTTTCAGAGTTTAACCAGCGGGGTTGCCCAATGATCTGGTCATCCTGAATTCCGAAGGTTTCTCGAATAAGCCCCTGCATGGTCAAGCCAGATACCAGGAATCTTTCCCCCCATAATCCGAGCCGCATCATGCCGCTTTCGCGTTTGTTGAGTTTGACCGACGCGACTTCGAACACCGGCTGGGCCGTCGATCCGCCTTGTTCCTGAGACTGAGCCTGGGTTTGTGTCGAGTGCAAAGAGCCAAACAGTACCGGCGTGCCCAGTGCCAGCAATCCGGTCACTGTGAGCAATGCCTTTCTCTTCAGGTACAGTTTCGGCGCAAGACACGCAGTCATGTTTCCTTCCGCTGCTAGTTTTCCGAAGGCCTTTCCACCTGGTCGATGATCATCACCTCGACCGGGCCCTTGTGCGAATCGAGTTTCAGACCGAGCTGTTCACGAACCGCGGTAAAGATGTCCGGTCCGTTGGTGGGCGGAAGATTCGCGGCGACGTCTGGTCTGGCGGCCAGGCCAGGAGGAAGCTCCGGGGTCCACTCTAGTTTGAAATCGTAGAATTGTGTGAGCCGGGTCTGGTCGATCACCGGCCGGTCAAGCCTCTGCGAAAGAATCCATGAAAAATAGGACATGGAACAGTGGGTTGCCTCGAGCTTGCCAAAACCTGTGGGCCTGACCGGAATATCGAAGTGCTCCGGGCTCTGATTTTCCGTCAGCTTGGCTCCCGACTTGTCGACGACCAACTCATAAGCGGGGAGTGTTCGCGTCTCCTTGTGGTATGCCAGCTTGAAACGATCCACGAGCAGATTCTGAAACATGACGTGAAGCTCATCGATGCTGTGTGGGCCATCCGCTTTGGCTTCGACATCGTACAAATCGGTGTCCAGCCAGCCCGGACCGCCGGATATCTGACGATCGTTAAGGTGGAACATGAGCTTGATCATCAGTTTTACCGGAACGTTGGTCGCGACGTAGGTCTGGCCTCCAGGCAGAGGTTTAATGCCTCCTCCATCCGAGCCTGGTTTCGAGGGTTTGATCGATGCGACTTCGAATTCGAGTCGCGGTGCCGTATCCGTCTTGACCTGGCAGCATTCGCCCGGTGCAGTTAGAAGAAAAACCGTCATTAGCGTCGCGGAATGTTTTAGTGCGGACATGACATTGAAAATTCCTCCGCTGCTAATTCTCCGAAGGCTTCTCCGCATGATCGATGATGAGAATCTCCACTGGACCCTTTTGCGATTCCAATTTCAGCCCAAGCTTCTCCTCAAGAGCCGTGAAAATGGAAGGCCCAGAGGAGTCCGGTGGCGGTGGACTAGCGCTGCCTTGTGGTTCCGGCCCTTTAAACATCGCGCCTTGGTTCTCATCGGGTGTCCACTGCAAAGTGAGATCATACTTGCCAGTGAGACCCGTCTTATCCTCCACCTTGCGGCCCAGTTGCCGCGACAAAAAGCGTACTAGGTCCGAGATTGGAATCCCTTGGCCCGTTACCGATCCGCGCCCATTCATGAAAATCATGCCGGCAGCCGTGCGGCCGTCCGGGCCCTTGATCCCGTTCGGGTAAGTGTCGCCAGGTTTTGCCTCTTGAAATTTAGGACCGTTCTTGGCAATGACGAGGGCATATATGGGGAGCTCTCGGGTTTCGCGGTGGATCGTCAGCTTGAATCTGTCCGCTAGAAGCCCCTGGAGCATCCGTTGTCTCTCAAGCCTGGCTTGATCTTCGCTGAGTTTGTGCAGCGCGTCGGCCGTAGCGCTGTCCATTTTCGCTTCAATGTCGTAGTGATCGGATTTGAGCCAGCTCGGTCCTCCGCTGATCTGGTTATCATCGATTTTGTATGCGGCATTGATGAACATTTGGAGCGTGCCGTTCGTCGCCGAGAGACCGTCGGGCGAGAACATGAGTCGGACCATATTGGTGCCAGAGTTATTCGGCTTGATCGACGCCACCTCATACTCATACGAGTGCGATGCGTCTGGGGTTTGTGAATCTGCTTGGCCTTGCGTTGCATTCAGGGCGCCCATCACTACCGGGGCCAGAACGGCCAGTAGTGCAGCCGCGCTCAACATTAGCTTTTTTCTGAAATCCAGCTTCTGCCCATGACGCTCAGTCATGATCCGCAGAATGCGTTGCTTCAGATCTGCGCCCGTGACTCCGGAAAGGCAGGCCAACGGAGATTCCACACAGAATTCGCAGGTCTTCAAAATACTCTCGGCATAGACGCGTCGCTCGCTGCCCGATGCCAGGACTCCTTCGTCGCACGCACGTTCACGCTCTTCCACCAGGCGCGTTCCCAGCCACCAAACCAGCGGGTGAAACCAGAAGATCGCCTCAACCAACATGTGTATCGCCGCTACCAGATTATCTCGACGACGTACGTGGCAAAGCTCGTGCGCGAGAATGGCATTCAGGTGGGCATCTCCGAGGTGTTCCGAGATTCTTTCGGGCCAGACCAAAACGGGCCGAGCAATCCCGAAAATCCCTGGCTCGAGCGATGCCCGCGACCTTCGCAGTTCGATCTGCTTGGGCATCCCTACAAGACGCTCCAGTCGACGCAGGGCTTCCACTTCGCGTCCTCCCCGCATAGCCACGGCATCCCGTAGATCCACGCAAATCCGCCGCCAGCGCACGCACCATGCGAAAACGACAACCAAGAACCCGCCGAGCCACACCGCTGCGAGAAGCGCTGGAAGCAGATGGGGCGTAGCCGGGGAAACTGTCGCCGGAGTGCTGCGAGAAATCATGGAAATCGCTGGCGGCGTAAAAGGCTGGCTGAACTCCTCGATCGCAAAATAGGAACCTGGTTTCAATTCTGCGTAGCCGCGTGGCCATGGTAGATTGCTGCCAATCAAAACCAGTAAAGAAAAGGGAATTAGAAATTTTACCGACGCTGCCAGCCATAGCCAATAGCGGGTGTGGGCGCGATTCTTTCGCAAAACCAACGTCAACAATCCGGCCGCGATGGCAAAGAGCGTCGATTGCCATAAATGGTTGCCCAGCGCTGGTGCGAAAGCGGCCCACATCAAAGACAAATATTTTGGAATCATTGTGATTTGTCCTCCCGTTCAAGCCTCCGGAGAGTTTTCTGGGCTTCCTTTACGTCATTTAGCGTGAGCTTGCCCGATTCAATCAGGTGCGCCATTACGGGTTGACTGCGCCCTCCAAACAGAGCCAGGAGGTCGTCGATCAACCTCCGCTGTGCGGCATTGCGGGAGATCGTGGCCTCGAAAATGTGAAAGTTGCCGACCTTCTTGATGCGGCGCACGGCTTTCTTTGCTTCAAGGCGATAAACGGTTGTCTGGATAGTCGTATAGGCTGGCCTGTCTTTTTCGGGGAAAGTCTCTTGAATCTCGCGGATGGAGGCCGTGCGCTGCGTCCATAGCGCCTCCATGATTTGAAGTTCGAGTTTCGTCAATTTGGGTTGCGCCATTTGTCCTCTACTATAAGCGTATGTAAAGCTACTACATCAATATGCAACGCGCAAGCCTCTTTTTGTGGACCCCGACAAACACAACCCCTCTCGGCCGACGGTTGGTGAACCAGAGTGGGCGAGCGATACGGGGCTTATGGCCGCCAATCGCGCTCGGCGGGGAACGGGACACCTAATTAGTTTTGCGCAAATCGAGGTACATTCCGTGTTGTGCGAGGAAGGATTTAATCTCTGCGACCGCACTCTGTGTTTCGGGGCTCTCCCTGGGGATGTTTTGCAGCAGAAAGGTGGTGGCAGCCGGGAATTGGGATAACTTGCGCTGCGCTGGCTCCGTGTTTTCGTAGTTGTATTGCGCAACCGCAATATGGATATTCGGAAAACCTGAATTGAAGATGGTAATCGAAACAGGCCTATCCCTGGCGGTGTCCACGAACTGCTTCGTTTGCCGTTTTTGGTTTTCTGTCACCGCACTCTGCAAGAGTCGCCCCTGGTCTTCTTCCGTTAAAAGCCATCCTGCTCCCGTGGCGATGGCACGAATCAACTCGTCGCCGAGGTAGCGGTCGTCGGTGACCGGGCCCTCGCCGGGAATCCAGAAAATATCGTGCTCCCGGCCCATCCATCGCGCGTTCCATTCACCGAGACGCTCAAAGAGAGTGGCTTTCGCCTGAGTATCTCCCGTGAGTGCCAGGGCTTGCACTGCGCTCAGAACTACGTCATGGTCCGGGTCGGAGAGAGCGTCGATGGCGATTCCTTGGATTTTCGAACTCCGGGTTCGCTGCGCGACATCACGAAGCAGATACTTGTACGAACCAGTTTCATTCCTTGTTGCCAGGGCGGCCTTCAGCGCCTGCTCCCCGGCGTCCGGCTGAACCCGAAGCAAATAGGCAATGAGATTGGGCACAATCTGGCCGCCAAGATTGCCAAGCCCGCGTTCGTCAAGGAACGAAACGACGGCTCCAGCGATTCCGCTTGAGGCATACCGCTGGATCAATCCCGCGGTGGTATCCAAATTTCCGTTCTTCGACTGCAGGTGTTCCCGGAGGGCGCCATCCATTTCTGGAAGTTCCTTGTCGGGCAAGATCCCGAGCAACCGGCTGGGGAAGCGCGGGTTGTCCCGTTGGATGTCTGCAAGAATTACTTCGCGTGCGTCGGAAGGCGAAAGTTGATTCAAGCGTGTCAACAGTAGATCCCCCTGCAGGGTGCCGCAACTCACCGCGCTGTCCGCCTCGGCGCATCGGCGCAGAACCGGCACCATCGCCGGCCCGGCGATGTCGGCCCAGCGCGCGGAGAGCAATGTATTCTGCGCTTGTGAGCTCAACTGATCGAAGACCTCCGCGGCGAGCCGCAAAACTTGCGCGCTTCGCATTGAGCCTTCGATTCCTGAGTCTTGAAGACTCTCATTGACGAGCGTGCTGATTGCCGCGATCCGGGCCGGGCCTTTCTTTTCGGCCAGAAGAGCGAAGAGATCGTCATTGATCTGCTTGCGGGCCTCCTTCTGTAGTTGGGAGAAGTCCGTCTCTCCCTTCTCTTCGAGCACCATCAGTGTAGCCATAGTTTCCACGAACGGTGGACTTACACTTGCCTCGGGACTCTCAAGCTTTTGCTGCATGCGGTCCACGACTATTCGTCGATGACTCACGCCAAGCAGCGAGTGGGAGAAGCCGCAGCCCATCGTTTCGTATTCGTCCTCCAGAGCGTCTACCATGGCGACTTCCGCCTCTGCCGTTCCGAGGGACGTGAGGGTTCGGCAGGCGACGGCGTTTACGCCAGGACGTTTTTTTAGAGCTTCCAGAGCGGAATCCAATTGCTGTTTCAGCCATTCCGCGTCAGCGGCGAGGATGGTCAAGCCTAGCGGCTTCGAAATCAGCTCGATTACTTGGGCGGGTTCGTCCGAGGATCTGCGAACTGCGCTCACTCGACGGTCTCGGAGCGTCAATACGTATCGGCCGGGCTTGGAAAAACGAACATAGTCATTTAAATACAGATCGAGCAAGATCGGGTCGCTCCTCAGAAGCCCCATCCCGCGCAAACCCCCACCATCGAACATCCTCATTTTGGCCATCGCCCTGTGATAATCCTCCATTGGGTCGCCGGTTCCTTCCTCTGGATTGATCAGGAAATCATCCTGACTACGTTGGGGTGCGGGATGGCGAAAAGAAGTATCGACAACGTACTGCTTGTTGGTTGACGTGAAGACCATCTGGAGAGCGATGGGTTCTCCCAAGCGATATTCGGCTCGGCCGTCTCTGGTGCGCACCTCCAGCGAGACATCCTGCGCGCGCGCGAGTTGCTCAGCCCATAAGCTGCCCCCAATTGTTGCGACAAGCATCAGCCCTCGTATCGCGGTTCGAATTCTCATTGAATACCCCCGCTGGCCGTCGAAGGAAAACCGACTGTCCGCGTCAGCACTTATCTGTCCAAGATGGCTGGTCTGCCTGCGGGGTTGTCCCGTCACTCGTTGCCACCTGCGGCTCAATGGGGAAATGCTTCTTCAGGTAGAGCATACGAAGTTAGCCAGGAAAGTCTGAAATACCTGCTCCGTAGCGACCTGCCACCACTCATAGAAATGAACTCCGCTACGCGGTGCAGAAGTCCCGTCCGGAGACGTCCATGCGGACCTCCTCGAACGCCGCTTCAGGACGGAGACGGCGCTGAACGGCACTCCCGCCCGCGAGGCTTCTTTTCTTCCGGCTCCCTTGAGAGCACCGGGCAAACTACTCGACCCAGCAGCCACCCCCAACACAAACCAAATCAAAAGCAAAAGAACGGGCGCTACCGGTGCTGCTGTCCAGTTCCGTCTATAATTGCCGCGAATGGTTCGAAACCTAGATTGATCTCCAAAAATAGACTTTGGGGCCGAGAGGGGATTCTTATGAACTCGAGTTTCGACGGCGCGGAGAAAGGCAGGTGGAGTCGAATCCTATTTAAATTCTTTGCGTTGTGGGTTTGTTGTGCCTTCGGCAGCCACTATGTTGCCGCCCAGAGGGAAGGTCCCAGGATGCCGATCGAGCCAACCTATGAAGATGGGGCGGAGGCTCGCTGGCTGAAGAAGAAAGTGCTGGATTCGCGGGTACTCGATTCCATGGAAGATGCATCGACGTGGTCGTTCGCCGGAGAGGGAGACATGGCTCTGGCAGACTCACCGGTGAAAGACGGGGTACACTCGCTGCGAATTCGATCGAAGCAAAATTTGGGGCTGGTCGGAGGCGCCGGCGAATGGGAGGATCTGGTTGCCAGCCGTAAATTTCCTTCCGAGGATTGGAGCCGGTACAACCGCATTTCCATCTGGGTTTATCCCGACGTTATCGGGGCGCCGGCGATCTCTGCCTCTCTAGTCCTGCACAATCAGGGTGCACATCGTCTTCCGGATCGCTATAACGAGGGGCGCCACGAGTCGATCCCCCTGAAGAACCACGAATGGAATCACGTGGTATGGGAAATCGCGCCGCTCGACCGGGATAAAGTCACACAGCTCGATTTTGCCTACAGCCTTCCTAAAATGCTTCCAGACCTGGGAGATCAAACCATTCTATATATCGACCAGCTGGAACTCGAGGTGGTGGAGCCGGATCATGTCGAGGGATGGGATGTCGCAGCCGGAAAAATAGCGTTCAGTCATGCCGGGTATACCGCGGGCTCGACGAAGAAGGCGTTTCTAGGCAACCTCGACGTCCATGAATTTTCCTTGATCGAACAAAATACCGGCAAGGCTGTTCTCACCAAGGCAGTCCAGCAGCAGACAACGCTTCTCGGCAAGTACGCGTTGCTGGATTTCTCCGAGATTCAGACGCCCGGCGAATATGTCCTTCGCGCGGGCGCCACGACGACCCGCCCTTTTCAGATCGGCCAGGGCGCGTGGCGTGACAGCATCTGGAAAGCCATCAATTTTATGTACAGCGAACGGTGTGGAATGGAGATTCCGGGGATTCATGGAATCTGCCACCTGGACGATTACAGCATCCACGGAGATAAACGCATTATCGTCAATGGCGGCTATCACGATGCGGGAGATCTCTCGGCCACCGGCAACACTCCAGGAATGGCCTATGCCCTTTTTTCGTTCGCCGAACGTCTTCAGCAGCAAGGAGAAGATCCTGTGCTGCGTGCCCGCTTGCTCGAAGAAGCGACCTGGGGGCTTCATTGGGTGCTGAAGACGAGCTTTGGCGATGGATATCGCGCTAAAGGCCAATTGATCAGTTACTGGACCAACGGGATCATCGGCGACGCCGACGATCGCAGCGGCCAAGCGGTGAACGAACCCGAGTGGAACTTCCGCGTGGCGGCTGTTGAAGCTCTTGCCGCCCGCGTCCTGAAAGAGAGCAATCCCGAACTTGCCGTTCGCAGCCTTAAGACAGCAGAGCAGGACTGGAAATACGCCGTGGAGGGATGGAAGACCGCCGCTCCGCTTCCAGAAGTCTATGGAGCACAGGATGAGCTGGAGCGCATTTCGTTCGGCGCAATTGCTTCCGTCGACTTATACCGTGCCACTGGCGAGCAGCGCTATGCGGATGAGGCCCTGAGACTTGGCGATCTGATCGTTGCGTCCGAAGAGCAGACACTGCAGCCGTGGAGCCTCCCCTTGACCGGCTACTTTTATACTGGTCCCAAGCGCGAGAATCTCTTTCATCGCTTTCATATCGGGCAAGAGGAACAGCCCATCATTGCATTGGTGCATCTGTGTGAGAGCTTTCCAAGTCACGAGAACTGGATGAAGTGGTACGCTGCGATCGTGCTGCACTCCAAGTACTACCAGCAGGCCGCCGCCAAGATCAATGAGCCCTACAACGTACTGCCGGCGGCAATCTATAAAGAGAGTGAAGCGCGGCTATTGCCCGAATCGAAGGATTGGACACCGCTGCGCGCCGCCGACCGCGACTCCTATCTCGAGCAAGTCCATCGCGGCGTTTCCCTGGGAGGAGAATACTATCTTCGGAGATTTCCCGTGTGGTTTGACTTCCGAGGGAATTCCAGTGTTTTGCTATCTGAGACAAAAGCTCTCTCGGCGTCAGGGCAATTGCGCGGGGACCTCGAAGCCGAAGACCTGGCGCAGCAGCAAGCAGAGTGGCTCCTAGGACGCAACCCATTTTCTGCCAGCGTCATGTACGGGGAAGGCTATGACTGGACACCGCTCTACAGCGTGCGCTCCGGACAGATGGTGGGCGCATTGCCCGTAGGCATCGAAACAAAGGAATACAACGACGCCCCCTACTGGCCAACGCAAATTTGCTGGACCTACAAAGAGGTGTGGACGCAGCCGGTAGGCGAGTGGATCTGGCTGATGCAGGATTTGCATGGTGAGGCAGTCCTCGAGGGAGACGCCGATCTCTCATCGCGCGAACCTGTCGAGTTCCGCGAGCAGAGGACCGGACGCCTGACTCAAGTCCTCGTGGATCCGGCGAGCGGCAAGTTTAGGGCCCAAGTACCGCAAGGAGAATATAGCGTTCGCCGGGGCAGGGCCCACACCACGGTTACCGCGCTCTCGGGCGGAGTTTATCACCTCGAACTGCGTGCTAGCCGGGCGGCGGATTTCACCGTCTCTGTCGAAGCGACAGACGCCAACGAACTGACGTTGCGAATCCACGGAGAAGGTGCGGGCGTCCATACTCTCGAGGTGAGAACTCACAACCTGGAATTGCATGAGCCGGACACACAGAGGATGGAACTGCGTCCAGACCATGACGCCGAGCTGGCCATGCATGCCCACATTCTTACATCCAGCACGCCGTGGGTCTTGGTCGTGATTCCTGATGGTTCCCTCAGTGCACATCGAGAATTTACGGGAATCAGCGGCCTCCCTAAATGATCCAAGCCCTCCTGGCAAATCCAAAAATTCGAAGAGCACAAATGGGTGAGTTGTCATCTACAATTCATCAGGGCACGCCCCGCTAGGAACCACCGATGTACGGGTTGAGCAAAGACTTGGATTTGAATTTTCTGAACGGCCGAGAAGTCGTACAGGTCGACATTGGTGTGTATCAAATCCAGTTTGCCTTCGATGAAGATGTGATTATTTACGTCGAAAGCCAGTTTAACTATTTTGATGGACAGGAAGAATGGATCTGGAAACCAGAGCCGGGTGCAGCGCAAATCGCAGCCCGCACGGTGTCTCTCCTGAGCGCCACGATACAGAATTTCGATCGCCAGGGAAATGGCACGCTAATACTCACGTTTTCAAATGGAGGGCGACTCACTATTCTAGATTCGAGCCCGGAATGTGAGTCCTACCAGATCACTCGCCCCGGCCAGACGATCGTGGTCTAGTACTTCCCATTAGCCAGGATCCAACCCGGTTAGGGCCGATCAAGCCGCACACATCACCAGCCTGCAAGAACTCGAAGAAAGCCCGGCAAACGGCAAAAATGGAGAAATGGATTGTGCTCTTGAGTCAGCACCCGTTGTTCCGCCATCGCGTGGCTAGAATTGGTTCGAGAGAGAAAGGAATGGAAGAGGAGTCCCGGGCATTTTGCCTACGTCAGATCGCTTGAGTCCGTTCGAAAATAATGTCCCGGAGTGGTTCCCAAAAGATTCTTGAACATCGATATGAACGCGCTGGGAGAGCTGTATCCCGCCTCAAGAGCAACGCTCGTGATTTTCAGTCCTTGCGCCAGAAGTCGCAGGCTATAGATCAGCCGCAGTTGCTGTTTCCACCGCCCAAACGTCATGTGAATTTCCTGCCGGAACAATCGCTCAACGGTTCTCTTGCTCGCGCCGGCTTGTCTGCAGACCTCCTGGGTAGGTAGTGGATTCGCGGGATTGGAAAGAAGCAAGTTGGCGACCTTCTGGGCTCGCGGATCGACTGGTTGGGGAAGCTGAAGCGGAAGGAGTTCTGAGGAATGCAAAAGCTCCACGATCAGGCCAATGAGATGGCGCTGTATCTGTGTTCTTCTATTGAGCGCTGGAAATTGACAGGCTTCTAGTATCAATTCCTTCAGAAGCGGAGAGATATTGACTACGCAACACGTTCGCGGCATCCCCGGCGCGAGGCCTGGCTTGAAGGTCACACCGTGCCCGGCTCAGCAATGATCGCGTGCGCGGTCTGAAATGTCAGCTTCGAAGAGCCCAACTGAGTGCAGCGCTCAGGATGGCATCCAATCTAAACCGTATCGCCGGGCGAGTGATCCGGAAGCTATTCCGTTACAAGCGGCCTGAAGGCGTCCACTGTGTTTTGTTGTCCTGAAGCGCAGTTCTGCGAAGCTGCTAGTCGAGAACGCGACCTTATCAGGGTAGCGTGGTTAGGCTTTAGAACAACTTACAAGACCGCGGGGACTGCCAAACCACGCGGAAGTCGTACAAGACATCCCATATTGTGGGTTGGAAAAAGTCCACAGACTCAGGTCAAAATCCGGTATTCTTGCTGGAGTTTTTTTCAGATGCACGCCTGTCTCTCGGCAGTCGCCACGAAGTTCAGCGTGATCCAGGGCTCTGATAACGAACAACCTGAACGACCTGGCCTCCCGTCTGCTTGTTTTCCAATGGAGAGGTTTGGGTGAACCAGGGTTCGTTTAAACGTCTGAAATAAGGAGGCACGCCTTGGTCGGGGCGCCCGGATTTGAACCGGGCGCCTCCTGTGTGCCCAAGGCAAAAGCAGAAACGCTAAGTAGTTGGTTCGTCTAGCACTTTCCTATGTCTTGCATCAGGGTTTTGCACGGTATTCGTCAATGTTTGTTCCCAAGTTGTTGCCAAATCGTCCGACTGCACCCCTACAGTGAGACAGTTTTCTTGCCATACGTTGCCCAACGTCGGTCCGGAATGGCCAATTACCGTCGAGGGTCTCAGCGTCGCCAGAAAGGCACCGAAGTTTCAAGCATCAACACCCCTTCGCCTAAAATGGTGGCCGGGTTCTGAGGCGACGGACAAACACATGCAAATATATTTCGACGAATCCGGTGACTTCAATACCGCGCGTAATGCCGCTTACAAGTTCGCTTTCGTTGTGGGAATCATCCTGCCCGATCGAGCATTGCAGGGACTGAAGGCGGATTTTGATTGGTTTGTAGGCCAGCTAAGCAGCAATGAATTTCGCCAAGGGGAACCCAAAGGGGCTCTGCTATCGCTGACTCATCGTCAAGTACTCCTCGAAATTCTGAAAGCCCACAGCGACGTAATGTTGATTCCACTTTCGGTTAATCTCGGATTTAATGACCCATCGTTCTTCGCGACTGCGCCAGCGAGAATTCGTTCACTGATCGAAAATAACCTCAAAACGGAATCGTCCTCAATGACGATCCGAGAAAGAGCTGCTTTGGCAAAACGGTTTGGCCGTTTGAGCGCACCCGTCATGGCTCGTCTCGTTTCCTACGGGATTGCGGTTCTCAAGGCCATCGAATCTATTGCCTGCCGATATTACTGCGATCAATTTCGTTCGGACTACGATCCGATAACCTTGATTTTTGACCGAACTGGGAGAGCCAGGAACCGCGAAGAACTTCTGCTCGAAGACTCGCTTTTCGGGTGGATTGCCAACTGGTCGCGTACCGTGCCACTCAGGATACCAACGAGTCTGGATGAGTCTCATCCTCTTCTAGCCAAGTACGGCGAGCGAAAATCCGAGCGGTGGACGTTCGACCTGAACAAGATGTTGAAAGGTAAGATCCTTTTTCAGGATTCGAAAACTCAATGGTTGATTCAGTTGGCGGACTTCGCGGCAAATACGTGGGCGCAGACAATTGGCGATTACGAAGGCAAGAATGGTTTTCGCGAGCTCTTCCTAGAACTGTACAGAAAAAGCGCGCTTCCCGACGCGACACCACTGGGAGTGGTAGCCCCCACGGACAAAACGGAGGTCGTTTCAGCTCCAGAGTACCTGGAGGTCTTCGCTCGAATGGCGCACGGTGTACGAAAGATCCTCCCCTGTGAATAGTTTCGGCTGGGTTTCCGCGAGACGATTAGTCATTACAAGCCTGTTTACCTGCTGACAAGCTCCATAGAGCCCTGGGTGGCCTGGTTAGTGCTCTTAAGAGCACATTATCCGGTTTAACCTGCCCTCAAGGGCATTTCCTTGCTATTCCACAAAAATATGCGATATGCTCTTAAGAGCACATTAAATAACTTTACGTGCTCTTGAGGGAACATGGTTGCTCGCAACAAGCTGCTGGAAGCCCCGCCTTACGCCGTTGAGCAGGCGTTAAAAAAGGTCGGCCGCAATCTACGTCTGGCAAGGCTGCGGCGCAGGCAGACCATCGAAGAGGCTGCCAAAAGAATTGGCACGGGATCCCGCGCCATCCGGGATGCCGAGAGCGGCAAAGCATCGACGGGCGTGGCTGTCTACGCTGCCCTGCTCTGGGCGTATGACTTGCTCAGTCCGCTCGAAAAGCTAGCAGATCCCTTAGCTGACAAGGAAGGCCTCGCCTTGGCGTCTGCCAAGGAAGGCAAGCGCGCCCATAAGAGTGGAGATCTCGACAATGAGTTCTAATCCAGGGCGCGAATGCTTCGTCTACATCACGCTTCCGGGCAAGACTTCAGCAGTCACAGCCGGCAAATTTGTGTTGCAACAGACAGATTCAGGCGCACCACTCGGACGCTTTGTCTACGGGCAAAGCTACCTTAAGAATGCGGAAGCGGTGCCAATCGACCCGGTGGAATTGAAGCTGTCCAACGAAACCTACAGCAACGTGCATCTGAAAGGCGTCTTCGGCGCACTGCGTGACGCCGGTCCCGATTATTGGGGACGCCGTGTCATCGAAAAGCACGCAGGAAAGACCAATCTCGGAGAGATGGACTACCTCCTCGAATCTCCCGATGACCGAGCAGGCGCGCTCGGCTTCGGGCTCGGCAATGTGCCTCCCGCCCCTCAGAAAAAATTCAACAAGACCCTCGACCTCGCCAAACTGCAGGATCTTGCCGACGCCTTGATTAAGGACGAAATTCCCTCGGACCCGGCCTCTCCTCAGGTTCAAGAATTGCTGCTGCTCGGCACGTCGATGGGCGGCGCTCGTCCGAAGACAGTCGTGCAGGATGACCGCGGGCTTTGGATGGCCAAATTCAACCGGCAGGATGACCGCTGGAACTATGCTCGTGTAGAATATGCTATGCTCCGCCTCGCCCGGCAATGCGGAATCAACGTGCCCGAAAGCCGAATAGAAGCCGTCGGCGGCAAAGACGTCTTGCTTGTCAAACGGTTCGACCGGGAAAAGACGGCGGAGGGCTACACGCGCGCGCGCATGATGAGCGGACTCACCGTGCTGCGCTCTGACGAAACCAACGACGCACGAGAGAGATGGTCTTATATCCTCCTTGTCGAGGAAATGCGCCGCATCGTCGCAGAGGCGGACAAAGATGCTCGCGAACTCTTCCGCCGCATTTGCTTCAATGCCCTTATTTCCAACCTTGACGACCATCCGCGCAACCATGCCCTCTTGGCCAGAAACGTTGACTGGGCGCTGTCGCCCGCGTACGACCTCACTCCGTCGCCCGTCGTAAGCCTCGACCGCCGCGATCTGGCGCTGGTGTGTGGAGATCAAGGTCGGTTCGCGAACGCGAAAAATATTCTTTCCCAGCACGCCCGCTTTTTATTACAGAAAGATGAGGCCGAGAAAATCATTGCAGATACGAGAGCACAGGTGGGCCATTGGTACGACACGGTTCGGGCCTGCGGGGTCTCAGAGAAGGACGCAGAAACGATCCGGGGCGCATTCATCTATCCTGGGTTTTCCTACTAGTCAGGTCTGCCTCACTCAAAAGGGATCTGACCCTTCCATTTGATTTGAAAATTACCTGCTTACGAGGCCGCCTTTACCAAACGCGCAGCCTTCGGATCATAGACGTATCCTGTAATCGAACCGTCCCTTATGCGCTCCACCAGTTCGTTGACGACAAAGAGCGGAACCAGAAACCATTCGCGCGGCTTTACCAGATTGCCGAAGCAGTCCCCGATTTCGATCTCCACGTGCCCTCCTGCGCTGCTAAATTGATCCTGAAACGCGGCGACGTAGCGAAGCTCCTTGATGAATCCCGGAAGCTGCAGGTTCTTCTCCAACACAAAGGGCAGAATCGGCTTCTGCCCTCCGTGCGCTATGCCGATTTCCTGACTTACCCATTCCGAGGCCAACGCGTTCTTGCTCCACAACACAACGAACAGATCGCAGGTCTGAATCGCATTTTTTATAGTGGGGGCAAGCGGCGCGCCCGGCGTGACGGCGTACTCGGACACGAAGCATTCGACATCGGGGAACTGCAAAAGCTTTCGCAATGCATCGACGTTGGGGATGTCCTTCGTGGAATAGCTGATGAAAACTTTATAGGCCATCGTCTGGAGCCGCTTTCGTTTGGTTCTCGATTATTGTGGTTTTACGTTTCGTCACAACATGTTCATGCGAGCCCAAATGCGTCTTAGCGCCAAAACGCGCAAAAACTATAAAGAATAGAGTGATACCGCCGACTATAAAATGCCTCCAGCCCAGGGGGCTTTTATGTTGGCCTGCGAGAAGCGAATGCACAAGCAGCACGACCCAGATACATAGCGTAAAGATGCTGACTATCAGGTTTACCTTTGATACGGAGATTGCCTGAGGGCCGAGGATGTGCTTCTCAAAGATGTTTCCTTGTTCAGGCCGGTGCAAAATCGTCTTATAGAGCGGACCAACGTGGTCATTTTCCAGCATGTCGACATGATTCTCCCAATTTTCCTGCCAGTACTTGCTCCCTCGATTCACGAGGTACCAAGCGATTGCCCGGTCCCACCATTCGGTAGATAGCATGCGCATTACTTTAGGAAGACCAGCATCGCATGCAAAAATGCCAGATGGCCAGGTTACCCAGCATATTGCTCTATCTATAGAAATAGAATGTGATGAATATTCGTGTTATTGCTGGTGTTCATCACGATTGGCTCTCGCTAGCGTCTGTGGCGGGAGACTACCGTGAATTACGCGAAAGCGTTTGGCCGAAGACTGAAATCGATTCGGGAGGCAGCAAAACTCACCCAGGAGCAGGTTGCTGAGCGGACTCACGGGGATGCAAAGTATTTGAGTGCCTTAGAAAACGGGCGTAGCAGTCCCACGTTGAATACGATCATGGCACTTTCTAAGGCGCTGAATGTGCCAGTGAATGATTTCGTGCTACTGGAAGGAGAAGATTCAGATGCGCGGTCCCTACGAAGGAAAATAGATGCCGCGATAGACGTGTGCAATGAAGAAAAACTGCGTCGTGTGTATCGGCTGATCCGAGACGTCATAGAGCCATAGGCCAGAGTTCATTGCTATAAAGAGCTGTTTCAAACCCACGCGTTCCTGCACCTGAGGCTAGAGCTGCGGATTCCACTTCGAATTGATGCAGGCAGGCAAAGTTTGTCTTGAGAATTTGGCAAAGCAGAAGGACCCCGCCGCCGTCGAGCTTGGACGCAAAGGCGGGAGGATGACCGCGAAGCGGGGGGCGTAGAGCGCTGCAAGCCAAACGAAAGAACCGCCCTGGCGGTCGCCCTCCCTAGCCCAGAACACCACACCCCTGAAAATTAACTTTGAAACAGGAGGCACTTGTTGTATTGTGCGTCTATATATTGCACGACAAAATGCAATAAAGTCGTGTAAAAGATGGATATCACTGTATTTTATTTCGCTCTAGTCTTTGTGCTCTAAGGATTTTAGGACCGTTGCGTTGGTATGTGACTTTGTGTTTGCTAACGCGGGTCGGATACGAGGAAAGGTGAGCTCCTCCGCCACCGCCAATTTCGGATCCCTTTCTCTGCCAAGAGAGAAATCAACTGCCTCCCTCGTCACGGAAGATAGGCCACAAGCGCCACCAGAAGTCTCCGACGAATCCCTGCTTCTACAGATCTCAACCGGAGACAAGGAGGCCCTGGCCGTTCTTTTCAGGCGCTACGCTCGTTTGGTTTGGAGCGTGGGCAGAAGAATTCTCCGGAACAATGAGGAGGCTGACGACCTTCTGCAAGATGTCTTCCTTCTTATCCATCGGAAGGCTGCGATGTTTGATAGCTCGAAGGGTACGGCGCGTTCTTTGATTGTCCATATGACCTACCAACGCGCGATCTCGCGGCTAACCTATCTGAATGCAAGGCATTGTCACGCGCCGAGCGAGGCGCAGAAGAGTGCCGAGAAAATCGCCGCCCCTTCCGCAGGCCTCTACGATGAATCCTTTGAGGCGTATTTTGGCAAGGAAGCGCTCCGCAAAGCTCTGGACGATATGTCACTAGACCAGCGGGAGACCCTGAGGCTGTATTTTTACGAAGGGTATACATTTAGAGAAATCGCCGTCCAGCTGGGTCAGTCCGCGGGGAACGTGAAGCATCATTATTATCGTGGCTTAAATAAATTGCGTAGGCACATGCCCGGGCGATAGGGCGCCGTTTGGTCCCGGGCACTCCTTAGGGCGAGAAGGGAACTGAGCGCATGGCAGTGTCCGGAATTCCGGACGACGGCAGAAGGTGTTTGGACGGCGGCGGGCCCAGTGATAGATTATTCTTCACCACGGATTAGGCGATCCTCCGAAAGAGCTTTGGGGCAATTCCATTGCTGGACCAAAAAACCATATGGTAGATAGGGAGGGAAAACCGGGCAATGCGGTGCGGCCGCGTATGGGACCGCACGAAGAATTTCTGGAACTGTGCGCGCTTTCAACCACCGGCTGCCTCACTGCGGAAGAGCGCAACAGGCTGCGGCAGCACCTAGCGGTATGCGCCGATTGCCGGAAAGCGATGGAACAGTTCGAGGCGGTCATCGATAAAGCAATTCCTGCTTTGGCCCCCGGCCTTTCCGGCGACATCCCCGAGGAGAGTTCTTCTTTTTCCGTAGAGAAAGCCGAAGCCTCCTTCTTCAAGCGATTGTCAGAAGAAAGTACCGAAGGCGCAAAACGCCCAGGCGAAGCGGAAACGCTTCCTCGTGCCGCTCCATTCCCAGCCAGGACCAGCTTCCCCGGGCGCCTGGATCGATTCCATTTCTGGTTGCCGCTCGCCGCAGTCTTTTTACTTTGTGTGACGCTGGGCATCCTGACCTACAGGATGGGAATTCATCGTGGCGCGGATGTCGCACGCGAGGAGCTAGGAACCGGAGGGGTGGCGCCCGCTCCAGTCTTCGAAACAGCGGAGGCAGTGAGCCGCGATCGGGATACCGCCAACGCGCAGCTCGCAGAGCGAAGCAAGACGATCACTGAGCTTCGAAGCGAGATGGCCGTTCAATCGGGAGAAATTGCCAAGCTGAAAGCCCTCGAATCCGGACAAGAGAGGACCGCGCAAACGGGAGAGGAGGAGAAGAAGCAATTGGCAGAAGAGCGCGACCATCTGGCACAAGAGCTCGAGATGAAACAGGAAGCGCTTCAGGCATCGGAGAAGAAGCTCGACGCTCTTGAGCAGCAACGCTCGGAGGATTTGGCGCACGCCGCTGGCCTCGAGGCCAAGCTTGAGGATCTCTCGCGGGCCGTAAGGGACCAGGAACACACCACAGACCAACAGCGAGAGCTGCTCTCGCACGACCGGGACATCCGCGAGTTGATGGGAGCCAGGGATTTGTATGTCGCCGAGGTCTACGACGTCGAACGGAAGGGTGAAACGCAGAAGGCTTTTGGGCGCGTCTTTTACACAAAAGGGAAGTCGCTGATTTTTTACGGGTATGACTTGAACGACGCACCCGGATATAAAAACGCGAGTACCTTCCAGGCGTGGGGCTGGCGGGGTCCCGACCGCACGCAGGCACTGAACCTCGGTATGTTTTACCAGGACAACGATGCAAAGAAGCGCTGGGTATTGAAATTCAATGACGCAAAGACCTTGCAGCAGATTGATGCAGTGTTTGTCACCGTCGAGCCGCACGGCGGAAGCGAGAAACCCAGCGGCAAGCCTCTCCTTTTTGCCTACCTCAAAGTAAACGCGAACCATCCTTAGCTAGCGACACTCGAACAGAAACAGCCTGAAATGCACGGTCTGCCCGTCCGGAATTGCGGACGAAAAGAGAAGAGCCGCAGATCGCAGCAGACGAGGGAGTAGCCTCTAAGCGCGAAGTTCTTGCCGCAGGCACGAGTGTGCCGCTCCAGAAGATTTTGAAATGTGTGTGGTACGGAAGCAGGGGGTTACTTGGTAAGCCGCATGAGTGTCCGCATCTCTTGAAGTGACAGGAGAGTATTCGTGCGAAGAAACCGGGTAGCCCTCCTTCTGGTGTTCTTTTTATTTTGCAGCAGTTCTGTCTTGGCGCAATCGCCGAACGGTTCTGTCACGGGAATCGTGCTGGATCCCGACACGAAGTCTATTCTTGGCGCCGAAGTTATCGCGGTGAACGATCTTACCGGCGTGAAGTACGTGACCTTGACCAACGGAGAAGGCATTTATTCCATTCCGAATCTTCCTCCTGGGCCCTACCGCATTCAGGTCTCGAAGGTTGGTTTCAAGACCATTATAAAGCCGGACATCATCTTGAACGTGCAGGACGCGCTGGCGATCAATTTCACACTTCCCATCGGGGCTTCCTCGGTCACGGTGACAGTGGAAGGTGGCGCGCCGCTGATCAATACGACGGACGCGACCGTGAGCACCGTCGTAGACCGGCAGTTCGCGGAAAATATTCCGATGAATGGGCGGAGTTTTCAGACGCTGATTTACTTGACGCCAGGAGTGGTGGTTACGCCCACCAGCAGCTTCGACAATGGGCAGTTCAGCGTGAACGGACAGCGCGCAGCATCGAACTATTGGCTGGTTGACGGCGTTAGCGCCAACATTGGCGTGGGCGTGGCATCCAGTCAAGCAGGGGGCAACGGGCTCGGCGGGAGCTTGGGATCGTTCAGCGCGATGGGAGGTACAAACAGTCTGGTATCGGTGGACGCCTTGCAGGAGTTCCGGATTCAGACATCAACCTTTGCGCCGGAGTTTGGCAGAACACCAGGAGCACAGATTTCCATCGCTACGCGCTCTGGCACAAACAAGTTTCACGGCACTCTATTCGATTACCTGAGGAATGATGTACTCGACGCAAACAACTGGTTCAACGGCTACACGAACAATCCTCCGTTGCCGAAGGCGGAGGAGCGGCAAAATGATTTTGGGGGAACGTTCAGCGGACCCGTTCAGAAGGACAAGACATTCTTTTTCTTTTCCTACGAAGGTCTTCGTTTGCGGCTCCCTGAAACTACCCTGAGCACCGTTCCCGATGCTGCCGCGCGGCAAAACGCTGTCGCGGGCATGCAACCCTATCTAAGTGCCTTTCCTTTGCCGAACGGACCCGATGACCCCGCCACTGGCCAAGCGCAATTCAACGCGACGTATTCGAACCCCGCCACCCTCGACGCCTATAGCCTTCGACTCGACCACACTGTGAGCAGCCGGTGGACCTTGTTCGCGCGATATAATTATTCTCCTTCGGGATTTGACAATCGGGGTTCCAGCGGAAATTCACCCCTGAGCGTTGTAAACACCTCCAGCGTGACAACGCAGACCGCCACAATTGGGAGCACATGGACGCTGTCTCCCCAAATGACGGACGACCTACGGGTCAACTACAGCCAGGTAAACGCGAAGGCCTCCTCCTCTATGGATGCCTTTGGCGGCGCCGTTCCGCTTGCGGCTCTTCCATTCCCAAGTCCCTTCAATGCGAGCAATGGATCGTTTACGCTCGAGCTCATCAGTTTAAACGTAGGCTCAAATCTGGTTGACGGGTCGGGCGAACATGTTCTCCAGCGTCAGGTGAATGCCGTCGACGGTTTCGCCTGGCAGAAGGGCGCGCACAGCCTGAAGTTTGGCGTGGACTTTCGGAGGTTAACGCCCCTCTTGGCGCCACCGAGGTACCGCCAGGTCGTCGATTTCTCTACAGTGGCCGATGCCGTGGCGGGCATGGGAGACGGCGGCCGGGTGGCTTCGACCTCCAGTCCGACTCTGCTTTTCCGGAATCTAGGCTCGTACGCCCAGGACACGTGGCGGATGCGCGCCCGGTTGACGCTGACGTACGGATTGCGATGGGACGTGGACTTTGCCCCTTCGGCTCTCAGCGGTCCAAACATCGCAGCCGTCACAGGCTATAGCCTCACTGATTTTTCGGCGCTGGCGGTGGCACCTCAAGGCACGCCGCCGTTCAAGACCCCGTTCGGGAGCATAGCCCCGCGCTTCGGCGCGGCGTATCAACTCCGCCAAACGCAGAATCGCGAAACGGTTCTGCGCGGAGGTGTGGGAGTTTTCTACGATCTGGTAAGTTCCGAAGCGGGGAATTTGCTTGCTTCGGGCTTCCCTCCCTTGGGGGCGTTCCGGTTTCCAGGCAGGGTGCCCTTTCCGTTTACGGATGCTCAGATCGCTCCACCCGTCATTCCGCCCTCTGCAACTCTAACCGACTTGTTTGTGTTCAACCCGAATCTGAAGTTGCCCTACACGCTCGAATGGAACGTGGCTATCGAGCAGGCGCTCGGCGCGCAACAGGCGGTTTCGGTCTCCTATATCGGGGCCAGCGGAAGACGTTTGCTGCAAGCAACACAAGTGAACAGCCCGCCTTCGAACCCCAGCATTGTGGACGGCGTGTTTGAAGATAACACCGCCGCATCCAACTACAACGCACTTGAGGTCCAATTCCGCCGCAGGTATTCGCATGGCCTTCAGATGCTGTCTTCCTGGACCTACTCTCACTCGATAGATGATGCTTCGGCTGGATCGTATGGCGGCAGGAGCAATACAAACATTGCGGGCGCTACCGTCGACAACCGCGGCGATTCAGATTTCGATATCCGCCACGCTTTTACCGCAGGTCTCACCTACGACCTTCCTTCTCCGCACGTCCACAGATTTGCGCGCGCGTTCCTCAGTGGATGGTCGACAGAGAATTTTATCGTCGCGCGAACCGCGCCACCCGTCGATTTGAGCGATCCGAATTTCTTCTATCTAGGGAGCAACAGTCTGACCAATATCCGCCCTGACGTAGTCAAAGGCCAGCCGCTGTACATCTACGGGTCCAACTGCTTTGCCGTTTTTGGAGTGTCCTGTCCAGGCGGAAAAGGATTCAATCCGGCGGCATTCACCGATCCCCCGGTCGACAGCAGCACGGGACTGCCCATTCGGCAAGGAGACCTTGGCAGGAACGGTCTGCGAGGCTTCGGTGCCGCCCAGTGGGATTTCGCGCTACACCGTGACTTTCCAATCCGCGAATCACTCAAGCTGCAATTCCGTGTGGAAGCGTTCAACGTCTTGAATCACCCCAATTTCGGGTCTCCAAACAATCAGCTCTTCCAGAGCGGTTTCGGCCTTTCCTCCGAGACGCTGGGGCAATATCTCAGCGGGGGCGTAGTTGGTGGAGGGGGCTTGAGCCCGTTATACCAGATGGGCGGGCCGCGTTCTGTCCAATTAGCGCTCAAACTGAACTTCTAAACCAATCCGCGCCGGGGGCTTTCCTGCACTTGCCAGCCGTCGACTGGCTATCTGAGGAAATGCCAGTCGCGCCTGGCCTAAGAAGGTCTTCGATGATTTTAAAAACTGGAGGGAGGGGAAAAACCTTGCGGAGCAAATCACAGAAGACTTGGGCACGCGTACTCTTGCTCTTCTTTCTAAGATGGATAGTTGCCGGCCAGAAACCTGTCTTCAGCCAGGAAGCCATTCCCATGCGGGTGGAAGATATCGTTGAAATGCGAATTTCAGGAAGCGTCAAGCAATTCGCGCCCGATGGCCAGCGGCTCGCGTATACAGTCGTGAGGAGGGGAACCACACGGACAGTGCGCAATGATGGACTAGAGGAGCTACTCCGGACCGGAAGAAGTCCCGAAGGCTTCGACAGTGACATCTATATTGCCGATGTGAAGACAAACGAGACGAGAAACCTGACGGAAGGAAAAGCCGACAATTGGTCTCCGGCGTGGTCACCCGACGGCCGTTATCTGGCGTTCTTGTCGGACCGCGATGCTGACGGCCAGGCCCGGTTGTGGACTTGGGATGCAGAAACGGACCGGATCAAGAAAGTCCTTGAAGCTCCGGTGCGTCTGTGGGGGCCACAAGAGCTCGTCTGGATTCCGGATAGTCACAAAGTGCTGGTGACCATCGTGCCGGAGGGACTATCCATCCCGGAGTACTTGAAAAAAGTCGGTGTGGCAGATAGGACTGACCAGAGGGACAAAGACGCGGCCCGCGGAGGCACGACAGGTATCATTTATCGAGCACAGCCTGAAAACGGAAAAGCTCACTCCGGTCCCTGGACGCTCGATCAGTTTCTGCGTGATCTTGTTTTCGTCGACGTCGCGGAGGGAACGAGTGTGAACCTCGTTCAAGGCAAACGGATCAGTACATTCCAGGTTTCGGGAAACGGCCAGAGCGTCGCCTATTCGAGTCCAGAACAGTTTGAGAAGCCTGGAGCACAGCAGGAATTGTATGCTCTGCGTGTTGTTACGCTTACGAGCGCTCAAGAGAGAGTCTTTGCGGCTGGAGTACCGCTCAATTTTTCAGGTGAATTCAGTTTCTCGCCCGATGGGTCGCGGCTTGTTTATTGCGCGGAAGGAGATAAGAGTTCCTCGTACGATATCTACCTCGCCTCAGCCGATGGTTCGCCGCCGCGCAATCTGACACATTTCGCGAGTTCTCCTGTGGACGCAGGGGCAAATGGAAGTTCCCGCTGGACGCGCACCGCAATCCCTTTGTGGAATCGAACGGGAGACAAGGTCTACTACCTCAGGCAAGGAGGCCTCTGGGAGACGGGCGTCCCTGACGGTGCGACGCGTGAGATCGGAAGGATCCCGGGCCACCGGATCCGGGAACTGATTGCGCAGCCTGGCAATTTCCTGGTCACTCCGGACCGGGGCGTATCCACTCTGGTCATGACTCGAGATGATGAAAACAAGCAGGATGGATTCTACAAGCTCGATTTAGAGACGGGCGCAACCAGCAAGCTCTTTGAACGGCAGGAATGTTACACCTGCTCTCCAGCCCACCGGGGACGCGTCACAGTCGCATCCCGGGATGGTCAACTCTTTGCCTTTAGTTCTGAGGATTCGGGCCACCCCACGGATATCTGGGTGGCGGATGCGGGATTCAGCAAGGCCAAGCGTCTGACGCATCTGAACGCCCAACTGGACAAATACAAGATGGGAACCGGCAGGCTGATCGACTGGATCGACGATGACGGGGTTCGCTTGCGGGGAGCTCTTCTCTTGCCTTCCAATTATGAAAAGGGGAAGCGCTATCCTCTGATTACCTTGGTGTACGGCGGCGTGAATGAGTCGGAATCGCTTGAAGCTTTTGGAGGGTTTGACCGGAGCATGCCCTACTTCAACCTGCAGCTGTATGCTACGCGCGGCTATGCGGTTCTGATGCCGGATGCGCCCCAGCATATGGGCACGGCTATGCTGGACCTGGCAAAGACTATTCTACCTGCGGTGAGCAAGGTCATCGAAATGGGAATTGCCTCTCCCGAAGAATTGGGCGTGATGGGTCATAGTTACGGAGGGTATACGACGCTTTCGCTTCTCGTCCAGACTCCGAGGTTCAAGGCGGCTGTCGAGGCGAACGGAGTTGCCGATCTCATCGGAATGTATGGGGAGATGGCCGAGGACGGGTCGGCATTTGGCACCACAGAAGAGACCGGTCAGATATTGGTCGGAGGAACTCCCTGGCAGGCTCGCGATCGGTATATTGAAAACTCGCCAGTCTTTTACCTGGACCGCGTCTGCACCCCGCTGCTCATCCTGCACGGATCAACGGATGACACGGTTGCGTCCTTTTTGGGCGATGAGCTGTTCGTCGACCTGCGCAGACTCGGAAAGACTGTGGACTATGCGAAATACCAGGGTGAGGGACATCTAGTCACCGGGTACGCGAATCAAGTCGACAGTGCGAATCGCATGATCGAATGGTTTGATCGGTACTTGAAGCCTCGGCCGCAAAATTAGCGATTGCCGGCTTCTTGATGTGGACGGGCACACTCTTGATTGGTTTGCGTTCGAATGCATTCCGCTTAGCACGAGGTGCCAGAGACCATCAAGGTACAGGGACGAACGATCACATTTCTCGACTGTTGGGTGCGCCATTCTGAGTCCGAAATGAAATCTTCGGCAGTTAGTAAGAAAGCCGGAGCGCCCGGTTTGACCAGACGCTCCGGCTTGGTCTTTATTCGTCAGCCGCAAATGGGCAGGTAGTAAAACTGCCTACGGGGCCGCCGCAATCTTCGTCCGGACTGGTGCCGTTCTTGGCGCCAAGCGATTGGATCGCATGGACGGCCGGGCCGATTACGCCGATTTCTGGCTTTTCATATTTCATGGGATTCACCTCCTTTCCATATTGAACTTCGCACTTCAGCTAGCTGAATCCGTACGCGCGCTTGGATTACTTCTTGGCAGCCGGGCTCTCCGTGTAGAAGCGGTCGATTTCCTTATCGAGGTCGAGCCGCATCGCTTCACCGTCAGCCATGGCTTTGCGAATTTGCGCTGGGGTTTTACCGTCCTTGTGTTCTAAGTAAGAGAAGACTGCTTCCTTCTGGCAGATCCTGCAGGTCACACCGTGTTTGCTGGTGTAGCAATCGAGCAGACTGTGGTGTCCTTCCTTTTCACCGCACGGGCAATAGCAAGGTACCTGGTACAGGACCTCTTTGATTCGCGAGGCCAGTGTGTATGAGGCGAAAGCGGTCCGGTTCTCCCGGAATGTCTCCGGATCAAGCGTATCCGGTAGCGGTGCGTCTGGCGGATGGTCGTGATAAACAAGCGACCGGTCGGGTTGTTGTTGTGGAACGGCAGCTATTGCCGTAAAAAGCCCAGCAACCGTGAGAGCAAGCGTCAACGTGCTGAGTGCTGCCCAACGAATATTCATGATGTCACCTTCCCATCCATGCCAGTTTCGAATTGCCGGCAAGAAAAGACGTATTGGGCGCGTTCCGGTGGGGAAACGATATCCAACCCGAATCTTTGATTCGCCGAAGCCAACGCTCAAGGGCCAGTGTACGAAGGAGGGCCACGACGTGAGTCTCCTGTCCGGACCGGGACTTTTCGACAGCTCTGGTGAAAGCGGCCTGGTCTATGATTGCCAAGGAGGCACACACCATCAAAGGAGTGGCGTTTGAGAGGTCCCGCCATTCGTCAACGATTCGAAACCGGGGGCCGCGGACAACAATCGCTTTCCGTTTTCGTCCGAGGATCTCCTCGGGCACGATTCCCTTAAGCGCCCGCCGCATAAGCGAACGGCGCTGGCCCGGGCGCACGAACTGTTCCCGCGGCATCGCGTAGAGACACTCGAGTAGGTCGCGATCGAGAAACGGATAGCGAATCACATAGGCAGGTTCTGAAGGGAGCGCGCAACTGGCCACCTGCCGCCGTAGCGCGTCGAGGGTGCTCAGGTTGTCCTGAAAGCTTGGCAATCGAGCATCGAAAAACTTGAGGCGGCTGGGATAGCCCAAAAAGGCAGACCGGTGGCGTCTGAGGAACTCTGGTGCGATCCAATCGACCGAGCGCAGATGCGGGGGAATACCAGCCCAATCCGGGGGAAGAAAGGCCCGGACCGTGTCGGCGGCAAGGTGCAAGAGGGGCCTTTTTTGCGCCATGGCCCAGGCAGCCATCTGGCCACGCAAACGACGAATGCGGAATTCAGCAAGAAGGTCAGCGAATTCGGGGATAGGCGTTGTCACCCCGCCAAGAACCTCGTCGCCGCCAACGCCGGACAGCAGGACACGATTTCCATTGCGGTTTACGCATGCCAAGAACTCTCTTGCACTTGCGCTGAGCGTTCCCGACGAAGCTGGTGTGGATGGGAAATGGTTAGAAGGCACTTCGATCGAAGTGTCTTCTTGCCTGCCAACCTGGATGTGGCAACCTCTCCTGCCGCGATTTTCTTCGACCTTTTCAAAAAAGGGCCGCTCATCCCAATCAGGTTCCGAATCGTTGTAGTACGAGACCGTGTCGAGGCGCGGCGCCTCGGAGCGGCCCCTTCCAAGGAGCGCATCTGCCACCGAAACGATGGCGGAGGAATCCATTCCTCCACTGAGATGGGCGAGAACGGGACGATCTGAACGCAAACGCCGCCGCACGGATTCATGAAACACATGCCGGAAATGCTCTTCATACTCTGCATCCGTCTGGTAGCGCACTCTTTTTCCGGGATCAAAATCCCAATATCGGCGGGTGGTTGCGTGCCCGCTGGAAATCCTGACAAAGGAGGATGGCGGCACGGACTCGATCTCCGCGAAGGGAGAGCGATGAGCGGCCGGAAAAAAGGAGAACCATCCGGCGATATACTCCTCATCGAGAGAAACGGTCTTTCTATCGCAGAGAATCAGGGGATCGAGGAGGTTGCTCCAGGAGACTTGACGCTCGTCGAGTCGATAGTAAAGTTGGCGGGCGCCTAGAAAATCCTTCGCAAGAACGAGGGAGCGAGCGGTCGGGTTCCAGATGGCCGCAGTCCAGTCTCCTAGAAGTTTCCGGAAGCAGGCGGTACCCCAGCGCTGATAGGCCAGAGCAACGATTGCGGCGTCGGCCGCGGCCGGGTTCAGGGACCCGCTTAGCGCGGCGGTCAATTCCTCGCGATTGTCGAGCGCGCCGTCCCACACAAGGATCTCGCCCGACGGTAACCTGTGCGGTTGCGTTTCGGAGCGGGACTCGCCAGTGACGTGAAAAGCGTGGTAGATGATGCCGATGCCGTCTCCCGCGTAACAACTGGCGCCATCCGGACCGTAAGGCGCGACGAGAGCAGAGGCGTGTTCGATATCGCCTGGGTCCACCGGGCCGCCGTCGAAATTCCATCTACCGAACTGAATGCTCATCTCTCTCTCGCTTTGTCCCGATCCGCTGCGAACTCTCAACAGCGATCGAGGACTTGGTACATTTCATGGGTGTAGGGTTTGTCGCCCACGACGCAGCCGGCGACTTCGACCCATGCGTGCGCTTTGAACGGAAATGCCTGTGCGCCGATGACGAGCTCAGCGCGGATCCCGTACTGCTTGAGAAGACAGGCAATCGCTGCCGACCGTTGCAGACAGAGAATCTGCTTCCAGTAGCAAATGGAGGCCAGGTCAAACGCTCTCGAGACCCGGAGGATGTCCTCGGGACGAATTGCTGTTCTCGCGTGAGCAGCGTCGCGGATCTTTTGATAAAGCTTCAGGAAGTCGCCACGCATCAGCAAGACATCGAAAAGCACCAACAGCAGATAGGCTTTGAAAACGAGGACCGGCATCGGGGGAGCGTGTCTGGCCGCACGATCAACCATTGGCGGTCCGGAAAGCGAGTGAGGCCGGGAGTTCAGCAGAGACATAGAGCCTTCCGTTCTTCCAGTGCGTCGGCTTCGCGTTTCATCCGGCGTGCGAGGCTGCGGAGATGCCCGGCCGAAGAGGGATGGCGAAGACGGGCAGCCTCCCGCCAGGAGTTTCCGGCAACGGCATACGTGAAAAGCGCAATCAACGGAACGGCCGCGATAGCCGCCGACATTGCCTCGGGGTCAACCAGGAATCGCCACCGTTCGATGTACGCGAGAGCCAGTCCAGGTTCGAAGAATCGGTCCGGCACTCGAAGCTGCCGGAGATGTTCGAGCAGGAATTGGAAAGTGACGCACGGTGGACCGACAGAAGCTTCTGCCCAATCCAGGAAGACGCAGCGATCGCCGGAGATGAGAATATTCCCCGGATTGAAATCGAGGTGCCCGAGGGTATCAGGAATCCCGTAAATGCCGAACTCTGAAAGGGCAGCCTCTAGTCTCGCGCCGAGCTCGAGAAGCTCACTCCGGCAAAGAGGTGAGGGAGAGACCTGAGTCTGCTGCTCCATCAGTTCCGCCATGACTTCAAGAAACGGATCCACCAGTCCGACGAGAGAGGAAACGCGCAAGTCCCTCGAACCGGCATCGATCAGGTTCAACGTTTGGCCATACGATGCAATCTGCAAGTCCGCGAGTGTCCTTGCTACGGCCGCCCACCTGTCAAAGGGAGAACTACTATCCAGGTGTGTACCTTCCACTTCAGTTGCGAGCCAGGCATTCCAATCCTTCTGATTGGCGATGATTCTTGGAACGAAAGCAGGGAAGTGTTTTGCCAGTAGAATGGTGATCGGATATTCGCGCAGATTAGGTTCCCCCACCGCCTTAAACCAGAGGGCGGGACCGTTGGTTTCAAGGCGGAGGAGACTGAATGTGGGGCATGCATTCAGCTGACGGAACTGTCCGGTGGTGCGGAGTCCAAGAGCCGCGATTTCGCTGTCCACCCACTTGAAGACCTCGCGAAGCCAGCCCGGTTTTCCGAATGTGCCGGGAATCCGTCCGCTTGCATAACTCTCGAGCCTGTCCCTTGCTGATCGAATGACTCGAAACTCTTCCCGGTCCAGGAAAGAGGATTCGGAAAGGGATTGAACCGGGAACCAATCACATCCATGAGGAGGTTCGTCTCCTAACCCGTAAGACTCCAGGACCTCGTACCGGGCAGGGGAGAGCGCCACCTGTGACGAAGACGCACTAAAGAGACAAACGGTCTCAAGACCCCAGTGGTCTTTCACTGCCTTCCTGACCTGCGGAGCGACTCGTTCCCCTTTGGCAACTTCCACGGAGGGCAGCGATAGGCCTCGTTCCTCTGTGCGGAGAAGGAGTTCCGTGCCGTCCACCTGGTGAATCAAGAGACGGTAGGTATCCGATTCGCTTCCTCGATTCATTGGTCTTGCCCCCAACTACGCCTGCCCATTCAAAGGGTGAACCTCAAGAAGCCGGTGCTTTTCAAGCTGGACGAGAAATTCCTGAAGGTCGGCTTCGACAATTTTGCGGTCGGCCCCGGACTCCCGGATGATTTCATCCACAATCTCGGTCTCCGTGCATCCGTCTTTCAAAAGTTCGAGAATGCGCGAACCCACAAGGTTCAGGCTGAACATCTGACCGCCGCGGATATCGAGAACGATGGCGCCATCTTGATTGTGGGTGCTTCTGATTTGCCCGTTGAGCTTCAGCACGGATGACCCCGGTTCGGCGCCTTCGAAATCGTCAGGCGCAAGCCGAAGGTGCCAGCAAAAACGGAGGGAAGCCACTCTCACAGGGAAATGTTCGCGAATCGGCACCATGTTGAGGAATTCCGTAGCGGTCAACGCGATGCGGTTGGTGGGGGGCACGTCTTGAGTTCGCCGGCGTTCGCGTTTCGACTCTAATCTTCGCCAGGGAGTCGAATTCCAGCGGCCGGGTCTCTCCTGACTGGCTGCCGTCGCGGAGCCAGGGAGCGAATGACGGTTACAATCTGCCCCACGACTTCGGCGTCCACGCCGTTCCGAAAACGCTCCGGGCGTACGAACCCTTCCGAGTACGGATGCACCGCGATCACTCTGTCTTCCAGGCTGCAACTTGCCAAAAGGTAGGCTCCGTCTCTCTTTCTCAGAAGGTAGAGCGGTTGGTCCCAGGTGGACTTCCGGCGAAACGCGACGGGTTTCTTCTGCTGACGGTTGACGATCACAAACAGCGCGCCGGTTAAGGAAGGATGCAGCGGCTGCGTTTGTCCGCCGACCCAAAATACGTCACGCAGCGAGATCTGTGACAACCCGGACAAAGAAGGAATGGCACTGTCCAGAAAGAAAGGAATCCCGAAGATGCGATGGACGAGTGCCTCGAGGAATGGTGTTTCCTGAACCTTCGGCGCCGCCGGCCGGGGAGGAGGTACGTAGTTTTTCCGTTCCCGGCGCATCCACACGCTGGGTATGGCATCGAATCGGCTCTCTGTAAGCGTATAGCCAAAGGAACTCAGCAGTTCCCTGAAGCGGATGGAATAAAGGATGCACAGGGTGAAAAGCTTGTGGATGTGCCTCGGCGGCGTATTGGTGGCTTCGTAATCGGAAAGCGAGCCAGGGGAGGTGAAGTAGCGCCGGTCGCCCAATGCGTTTGCTATTTCCCGGCTCATCTCCGAGGCCTCCCGAAGCGAGAGACCAGCACGGAGCCGCGTGCTGCGAAGCAGGGTACTGGGCTGCTGGACGGGGGGAGGAAGAGGGGAAGGCTTCCAGAGTTTTGCTAGATCGGAAGACACTTCCGGAAGTGAACAGGCCGATCGTCCAGACTGTTTCTTGCTTCTCAGAGGACGGAACTCAAGATCCAGGGCTCCCAGGATTCTGGCCTCGGAGCCAAGTTCGAGTTCCACTTGTGCAAAGGGAAGCTGCGTAGGGACGAACGTGATACGGTTTCTCGCCGACGGATGCAAGCGGCAGCAGCAGAGCCCTCTGGCATGTTCCACCAGAAAAAGATTTTCAGTGACCTCCCCGTTCGATATTTGCAGAAGGTGTTCGGGAGAGAGGGTATTGACGCGGACAATGCTCCCGGGAACCAGTTCGGGAAAGGCGAGAGGATCTTCGCAGCCGATTTTCGCATATAAGAAACCATTTCGGTTCATGGTGGAGAGGGACGAGATGCGCCGAGGCCCCGAGGCTTCTAGGAGCAGGCTGAGGGGCGCAACCTCGGGAAGCGGCGTATCGCGAGGGCGGGACCGGAACCAGGGGATCTCCATCGAAGAATCATAAGTGCTCGTGTCGAGTAGAGCAGTTCGCTTGCGGGGTAAGGTGTTGCCGAGACGCCCAATCTCATCCACGCGGAACCCGAAGACGTCGAGCCAGTCGGCGAGACGGTAGGAAGACAATTTGGCGAGTCCGAACAACTGGCCGATAGTTGGGCTCAATCCTGAGGAACGCAACCGAAAATAGAAATTGCGTGGAATGCGGCAGCGGCGGTTCTTTGGAAAAAGTTCGCGCATTTGCCGGGAAACGCTGTACAGGGTCAGGTTGCGCGTCCCGAGGATGCCGCGAATGCGGTCAGGAAGCGCTGGAATCGTTTGCCTTGAGCGGCTGGCCGGTGAACTTCCCCCGCCTGTCCTGGCTTCCTGAGGGGCTTTTGATTTGGAGGAGAGGGGACGGAGCTTCTCGTTCATGAAGGGTCCCGGGCCCTTGGGCTTCCAACCGGAAGCGGCGAGGACACCCTTTAGGACATGCGGCTTAAAGTGGAGGAGAGCGTGTGGACTTGTGCGAGATTTCTGAAATCGTCCGGTGTTCCGTCCGGCTCCGGTTGCAACAGGCAATGCCAATTTTGAAAAGAAAATATTAATTTATCCTAATTACCTCGACAGCTATACAACTTCGGAGTACTATCCCGGCAATGACGCGGCAGGAATTAGCTGCGCGGGCCGGCGCGAAATTGCGCAAGATACGATTGCGTCTGGGCTTCAGTATCCGCGAAGTCGAGCGCCGCAGTCACGAGCTCGCCCAGAAAAGAGAGAGCCGGGATTATTTTCTTTCGCGCGCTTGGATTGCGGACATCGAGAACGGCAAGTTCATTCCAGGTGTTTTCAAGCTGGTGAGCTTGGGCGTGCTCTACCGGCTCAGCATCGAGGAGGTGCATGCCCTGTTCGGCATTGAGGCCGGGATTATCGCCAAAGAGCGCTCGCTGTCACGCCCGCCGAAAACCTACCTGCTTCCCGCGGGCGAAGCAACTGTTTCCGGAAGCAGAGATCCTTCCGCATCCCTGGACCCGGCATTACAGTTCGAAAAGACCAACCTCCTTACACGCCTTGTGGATATCTGGGGCGATATTCCGGTCCCTCTTCTCCGCCATCTCGACCTGCGCCGCTATCTTTATGGATACATCGGCCTCGAAGACCGCACGATGGAACCACTGATTCCGCCGGGCTCGTTCGTGCAGATCGACGCAAAGCAGACTCGGGTCAGAAAAAGTGCGGTCAAGAAAAATCCGGATCAGTCGCAGTTCCGGCGGCCGATCTATTTTGTCGACATCCGCGATGGTTACGCGTGCGGGTGGTGCGAGATCGAAGGCGGCCTGCTGACCCTAATTCCGCATCCGGATTCTCCCGAGAAAATACGGACGTTCCGTTATCCCGACGAAGCGGAAATCGTTGGGCGCGTTACCGGGATTGCCATGCGTATTACCGGCGAGGATCTGGTCACGCTCGAAGAATCTTTCGAGCGGCGAAACCCACCGAAGAAATAAGGGTGCCGGCGAAGTTTGCGCAGAATTTGACGAGGAAGCGCGGCGAGACCAGGGAAACGAACCGGCGCCCGCACTAAACCGTCTATATGCAGTGAGTTAGAGCTACGGCTGTATCCTTTATATGCCAGCCGCTCCGGGTTCGAGAAAGAAGATGTCCCGGAGCCCAGGGGTGGGCGGATTGTCCGCTTCGAACAATTCTGGATCGGCTCGAGCGGGCACATGGATTAGAGTTAAGTCGGCCAGGCAATAGATGAGGGGTCGCGCCCCGAACTCATCAACAAGAAACAGATCTTTACTCTGCCGCACGGCAAGCTAAGAGATTCGTTTCGAGAACTTGCGGGACGACGCACGTCACGGATGAAATTGGAGAGTACTAGTGGCGTACCATTGAGGCTCCCCCCACGACGCTGATATTCTGAAGTCTCCACTCCCACCCTAAGGATGTAGGCGTGTCTCTCTAAAGGCAGCGAACCATGGATGCCGAAAAACTCCGCGTTTCCCGCGACAAACTCACACGGGTGTTCCGCTATCTGGAAGCGTTGAACCAGCATCGAAATCCTGCGAAACGGCAGATTCGCGAGCAGCCCTGGAGTTTCTCGCTGAGCAATCTTCCCGAGCATCCTTCCATTCAACGAGGCGGCGCGAAGGCCAGCTCTTTAAAGGCGAATACCGGAAACGGCCAGAACGCGGAAGACAGCGGCGCGAGCTACGTCCTGAAAGTGCGGCGTCCGCAATTGACTCGCGCGCCCGAACCCCCCGAGTCAATTTCCGCGTGGCTGAGAGACGGGTGGGATGACCCCGCGAGTGCCTTTTTTGTTGAGGAAACCCTTCGGGAATCCGCGAATGGCTTAGAGCCGAGGGTGCTGAAGTTCAGAGACGACCCGGCTCGCGCGGCGAGCCTGGAGCGTTGGAGACTCTTGCGCGATCAGTGGGTCCAGACCGAAAATCCCGCTCGTGCGGCGATGAAAATCTTCGAAACCTTTTACGCGCTCTACGGTCGCATCGATCGCGAAGCGGAACGCGTCGAGCTCGTCCTTGGGGACGGCATCTTGAGCTGGCGTCGCGCGGAGGGAGGCATCTATCACCCGATCCTTCTCCAGCGCCTCCAGTTGCAGTTCGACGCATCGGTACCCGAATTCACGCTTTCGGAAGCGGACCATCCGGTTGAGCTCTACTCCGCATTATTCCAATCGATGAGCGATGTCGATGGGCGCACGATCGGCCGATGCCGCGAGGAATTGGAGGAAGGCGGCTTTCATCCACTGATGAATGGTTCCACGTCCGCCTTCTTTAAGCGGTTGGTCGTGCAGCTTTCTCCGCGTGGAGAATTCCTCGAGGACCGCGCGCCGGATGCGGAAGGCGGCGACCCGTGCATTGGACGGGATCCAGTCCTGTTCCTGCGTGCGCGCACGCTGGGATTTGCCGCTGCGATCGAGGGCATTCTCGCAGATTTACGCACGCGCGAGGATCTCCCTTGGGCCCTCCTGAATATCGTTGGAGAAGAATCGCCTATCCCGGATTCAGGAAATGCACAGCCAACCGCGATCCGTACCGCCCCGGCGGATAGCGAAGTATTGCTCAGCAAACCCGCCAATCCGGAACAGATCCGAATTGCCCAGCAACTCGAGGAACATGGAGGCGTTTTGGTGCAAGGCCCTCCTGGTACGGGGAAGACTCACACCATCGGCAATCTTGTCGGCCATTTGCTCGCACAGGGCAAGAGCGTGCTGGTTACAAGCCACACGACAAAAGCCCTGCGCATGGTACGCCACCACATCGTTCCTGAGCTGCGTCCCTTGTGTGTCAGCGTGCTCGAAAGCGACTTGGATAGCCGCAAGCAGCTGGAGAGCGCCGTGGGGGCGATCGCAGAAAGATTGTCGCGAGCCGACGCGGGCTCTCTCGAACTGGAAGCGAAGAAACTGGAGTCCGAGCGGCTTGGCCTGCTGAAGAAGCTTGACGAAATCCGGAACCAGTTAATGGAGGCTCGTGCGGACGAGTATCGAGAAATTGCTATTGCCGGTAAGTCCTGGGCACCGGCCGATGCCGCCCGGGAAGTCGCAGAGGAAAAGGAAACCCACGGCTGGATACCCGGCCCCGTCGCCGCGGTGGCGCCACTTCCTCTTTCTCCGGGGGAGCTGGCGGACCTTTATCGGACGAGCGTGTCGATTTCGCGCGAAGATGAGAATGAACTCTCCGGTCATCTTCCCGAGCTTCACGATCTTCCGCGCGCTGAGGACTTTGAAGCCAGCCTCAGCGAGCGCAATCGTCTCGGCATGGAGGACCTCGATTTGCGCTCCGATTTGTGGGAGTCCGGGGCCGCGCAGAGCTCGCCCGCTGAAATTGGGGGGCTGGCGGCCGCGCTCGCTCAAGCCGTTGAGCCTCTTTCCGGCGAAGACAGGTGGAAGCTTGCCGCCGTATACGCTGGCAAGTACGGTGACGTGCACCGGCAGCCCTGGGACCAGCTCGTCAGCTTCGTGCGGCTGGTTCATCGCGAGGCTGCAAATGCCCAGGAAGCGTTTGTCAGGTATGGGCCGGAGGCTTCCGGCAATTCCGTCAATGAACAGGAGCGTGTCGCCGCCGAAATCGTCGCGCATTTCGAGAATGGCGGAAAGCTGGGTTCCTTCGTGTTGTTCACACACAAGTCCTGGAGCCAGTTCCTCGAGCACACGAAAGTGAATAACGCGCGGCCGCGCCTTCCCGAACATTTTCAGGCCCTTCGTCAATTCTTCAGGCTCGAAGGCCTTCGCGAAGATCTGGGTACGCGGTGGGATCGGCAAGTGGCAGCTCTCGGTGCTCCTCGTTCGAGTGAAATGGGCAAGGAGATCGAGAAAACGCTGATGCAATACTGTGATTCTATCGAGGACTGCCTGGGATGGCAGGGGCGCATCTGGTCTCCGCTCGAGCAGCGCCTCGAAGACATTGGCTTCCGGTGGGACAAGTTTCTCGCCGAGCAGCTTGCGGTAGTCGGTTCCGACGGCGAGTTGGCACGCATTCACATCGCGGTGAAGGATGCTCTGCTCCCCATCCTGGATTCCCGCTTTAAGAAGCTAAGGCTGCTCGAGCTAGAGGAAGAATTCCGCGATCTCAAAAGCCGGCTCAAACTTGCTACCCGCATAGCGAAAGCATCCAGAGCCATCAACCAGCTTTTGACGGCAATCAACGACGAGGATTCCAATCGCTACCGCGACGCATACGAGCACTTGCTCGAACTAAAAAGCAAACAAGCGGACCTCGACCTGCGACGCGCCCTGCTTCTGAGACTTGAGACCGCCGCTCCTGCCTGGGCAGGCGCGATTCGCAATCGCACGGGCGTGCACGGCCGGGGCGAACCGCCACGCGACGCAACCTCCGCCTGGATCTGGCGCCAGCTGAATGATGAGCTTGATCGCCGCGCCAGCGTTTCGCTCGAAGCCCTGCAGACCAAGAGCGAAAAACTCAGCGAACAGCTTCGCCGTGCGACAGTCGAGCTCATCGACAAACGCTCGTGGTCCTCGCAGGCGCATCGCACCTCGTCGCGGCAGCGCCAGGCCCTCGTCGGTTGGCTCGATACCATCCGTCGCATCGGCAAGGGTCATGGAATCCGCGTTTCCCTTCTGCGCGCCGAGGCTGCCAGAAAGATGAGTGAGTGCCGCGGAGCCGTTCCTGTCTGGGTCATGCCGCTTTCGCGTGTGGTTGAAAACTTCGATCCGCGTACCACTCGTTTCGACATTGTCATCATCGATGAAGCCAGCCAGAGCGACGTAATGGCGTTGGTCGCTCTGTACCTCGGCAAGACGGTGCTCGTCGTGGGGGACCACGAGCAAGTCAGCCCGTCGGCCGTCGGCCAGGACTTGGGGGCTATTCAGAGCCTCATCTTCCAGTACCTTCGGGGAATCCCCAACTCCGATCTCTACGACGGGCAAATCTCCATCTACGACCTTGCACGCCAGTCGTTCGGCGGCACGACCTGTCTTGTCGAACATTTCCGCTGCGTTCCGGAGATCATTCAGTTCAGCAACATGATCTCCTACAATGGCCGCATCAAGCCCCTTCGCGACCCGAGCCGCGTCCAGCTGCGGCCACATACCATCGCGCATCACGTCTCCGGGTCCACACGCGACGGCAAGGTGAATCGCCAGGAAGCCCTGGCTGTCGCCTCGCTCCTTGCGGCCGCCATGGAGCAACCCCAATACAAAAAGAATGACGCCGGCCAGCCGCTCAGTTTCGGAGTGGTTTCTCTGGTTGGCGACGAGCAAGCCATCGAAATTGACAGCCTGGTCCGCGCGCACGTATCGCCCGACCGCTACGAACTCCATCGCGTACTCTGTGGTAACGCCTCGCAATTCCAGGGGGACGAGCGCGACGTGGTATTCGTCTCCCTGGTGGACACCGCCGAGCGGGGTTCTCTCTCCCTTCGAGATCAGGAACTCTTCAAACAGCGTTTTAATGTCGCCGCCAGTCGCGCCCGCGACCAGATGTGGATCGTGCATTCGCTCAGTCCGCACGACGACCTGAAAGCGGACGACCTGCGCCGCCAGCTGATCGAGCATGCCCAGGATCCCGCCCGGCTGATGCGCGCCCTCGAAGAAAAGGAAAAGCGCACGCAGTCAAACTTCGAACGGGAAGTCATGAAGCGTCTCGCGGCGGCAGGATATCGGGTCACCCCGCACTGGAAGATTGGAACGTTCCGAATCGATTTGGTCGTCGAGGGCAATGGCAAACGCCTGGCGATCGAGTGCGACGGCGACCGCTATCAGCCCCTTGAAAAGATTCTCGAAGACATGGACAGGCAGGCCGTGCTTGAACGCATGGGTTGGATCTTCACCCGTCTTCGGAGCTCGGAGTTTTTCCGCAACCCTGCTCGCGCCATCAAGCCTGTTTTCGAAAAACTGGCGGCGCTGGAAATTCCGCCGGTGGGCAACTCCACAGACACGGACCCGCTTTCAGAGGATGTCGTCGGCCGCGTGATCCGCCGCGCCGAAGAGCTTCGCAGGAATTGGTCAAAAGCGAATGGAGCAGGCGCTCGTTCGTCTTCCCGAGTGTCCGCGGCGGCAACCTAGCCAAAACCGACGCAGTTCACGCCGCTAGCACTTCCGCGCGTAATTTCCGTCCGCAGCATCTCGAATGAGGCAGACCTTTGATAAATTCAACTGTTAAGGTGCGCTCGCAGAACGGGCATGCCGACACCCAGTCACTCCCGCACTCTGGGCATTGGTTTACGATTTTTCGCACGCCATCCAGTGATGCGCCGTTGACACGACGGTCGAGAATAAAGCGACATCCAGGATTGCTACAGATGAAATGGCTATCCATATTTGGCCTCCCCCACGCCATCCCGTAGATACGCTTCGTAGCTCCCAGCGTCAATACCGTAGAATTGCTTACACAACAGCATGTGGATTTTTTTTGGGCTGAAGCCCGATGGTCTGGATCGGGGTGGGCCGGACGATGTGGGGCCGATGTACCAATTTGGTCAGTTCCTGGGGGTGTCGGGCCGTATCCTGTAGGAATGAGAATGAAAAATGTGACGCCAGCACTGTTACTCACCGTCCGATGCCCCAGTTGTGAGGTCGCGGCCGGCAACCCTTGCGTGTTCCATTCCGGGGTCACTCGTTCAGAACCACATCTCGACCGCAAAATGCTGGCGGCTGATGATTTGGAAGAGAAAAGAAGCGAGCGAACAAAGACGAGGTCAGTTTCCTCTCGTGTAATGGAACTGTTCGGAACGATGGGCGAGGACCGCCTGGAGTTGCATGTGCTTTTCGGGGCCGCTGGTAACGGTACCAGGGAAAAAATAAAGGTCCTGGATGCCATCGACGACCTGGTACGCACAGGGATGCTAGACGCGTGCAGGAATGGATTCTACGCCCTGACAGAGAAAGCCAGGAGCCGTTAGCGCTGTACGGCGAGTACTTGAAATGACTGGAATCTCCCCATATCCCTTCTATTCCCGGGTTGGCTTGTGCCTGTCTTCCAAACTAATCACTCTTCAAGCAGCACTTTGTTGTGCATTAAGGAACATAAGTACTGAAGCGCAGCGTCCGGGGATAGCCCGCCTGATCGCACTCTGACCTGGAAAAAGGGGCGTGGCTTTCGATGCACGCACCTCTCTGCCCGGTGCCAGACGGAACGGCAACAGCGACAATGGCGCGGTTTCGAAAATGATAGCACCACAAGAATAGTACGTAAGAATACTCACGCATATTTATTTTCTTGACATATCAACTACCAGCACATATAAACAGGGCTCCTTGAAGGGCGTCCCTCATCTCTTGCCTGTCTCTAGGGGAAAGCCAGGATGGATGACACCCGCAGTGGGACGCCCTTTCTTTCAAAGAAATTTCCGGTCGCTAAGGAGGTCTTGTGCATTCAGAGCCGCACATCTCCCGTCGTATACCCGACTCGTTCATCTCTTTTACCAGGGATATGGATCTGCGTGCTCGGGGGCGCTCGTGCTTGCCGCGTTGATTATCGAACCCGTTTTGGCTTAGAAGTAGCGACCATCAGGCGCTCGGTATGCCGTTAGTTATTGATTCTGCAACCCCGCTTGTCTCAGCCTCGGCACCGGACAATACTCATACTTGGCCCCCTGGTTAAGAGCGCTGTGAAGCTCCGAAAATCCAAACTTATGCGGGAGAACTTATGCGTGCAATTTTGAAGTTCGGTCTGGCGGTTGCGCTTCTAAGTTCGCTGTCAGTGGTCTCGCTTGGGCAGAAACACCTTTCTTCTGCCGAGGCGAAAGAACACTTCGGAGAAAATGTGACTGTTTGCGGCGAGGTGGTCAGCGCTCGATATGCAGATTCAGCAAAAGGCCAGCCAACCTTTCTTAACCTTGACAAGCCATATCCTAACCAGGTCTTTACGATTGTGATTTGGGGTAGCAATCGGGGCAAGTTCAAGAATCCTGAGACAGACTACAAGGAAAAGAAGATTTGCGTCACAGGCAAAATCACTGCTTACGACGGGTTGCCAGAGATCATCGCTGACGACCCGAAGCAAATTCGAATAGAGTGAGCATTGGCACTGGTCCGGAGGTTTTTGTGTAGAACCGCGGCATGTCAGACATCCTCCTTGGAACCCATCGCGCACTGTTCCACCGCGAGGAATACACCATCCCGAAGACTGCATCGGCATCGAGTATTTCCAGAGTTCCGGACTAGTTTTCTTTTTTCAACTCGACCACAACAACCTCAATCGGTTTATCGCCAGCGTTGACATCAGCATGCATTGTGTTGGGTGGGTTTGCGGGCAGCCAGTAAGCTTTGCCGCTTTCCCAGACGTGGGACTCAGCGGGGCCGTTCTGTTCGACGATCTTCATGGTCCCACCCATCATCGCTACGATTACGCGTGGATGTTCATGCCGGTGCATGGCGAGAGGTGCGTCTGGAAAAATGACGGACTTCCACACCCTCACGTCGTCATTTTCGAATAGCGGAATTCGCTGCGTTTGCGTCGATTGCTGGGAATGAACGGCGAAACAAATCGATGACGCGAAAAGCGCGCCAAGAAGAAACATCTTCATGAATGCCTCCCGGCGGGAATCGTAGCACAACGACGCGCCAAAGCCGGACGTTCCAACATCCGAAAACCTTTTTGGGGCATCGGGGGTGTCGGGGCGGAACGCAGCCGTTACATTCACCCCGGAATCCGAATGACCGACCACGCCGAAAGATGATGAGTCCCGTGGAGCGCATCAAATGTCGTGCGGGACTGAGCGGTCGATGATCCAAAAGAAAGAGCCCGGAGACGCTTTCTTCGACCTCGAATGTTTCTCGGTCTGTGCTTCCATTCATGGGAATGGATCGCCATTCAGGACCGCCAACAGATCGATTGTTTCAGGGCATTTCGTTCCGGGTGGTTGGGCAGGTAAAGAACCTGGACAGAGGAGCCTGAGAGAACCTTCAAGGAATAGGGAACGGGAAGCCATGACTTACCCCGAGTGACGTCACTTCGGTCGTTCAGAAAATCATAATAAACTGACGAGGACAATTTCGTTCCAGGCAGGATCCCGACCACGATACCTGTTGTGCGCCGGCCAGTCGTGGCGAGTAGGTAATCGCCTCGCAGCTGGCCTAACGGTATAACAACAATCAAAGCCAGAAAGGACAGGGGTAGCAGACCTATGAGGTTGGGTAGGGTTTTCTCTTCAGCCGCCCTGTTTATTGTCGGGTCTGAAGGCAAGTAAAGGACTTCTAGCCCTTTGGACTTGCGAGCGTTCGCCAGAGCACCGAGCGTTGGAAGATTTGAGTCGCCGTGGTAAGTCTTCCCCTCGACTCGAAATTCGTATTGGACCAGGTATCCGTGGAGCTTCGACGTGCTCAAAACGTTTGCTGTGATTGTCTGACCTGCTTTGGCGAGCCGGTCATGTACAGCGAACATGTGAAGGATGGCGTAAGTGAGGCCCACTAGGAGAGTCCCCATCAGGACAGCGATGATCACCGCTATGTGTCCGACGGACGTGAGACGCGGTCGAACAGTGTCAGTTGGCTGGCTTTGCGAATCGTGCTCATGAAAGGTATCGGCCCGCGTCAGCGGCGTGTTTCTTATCTTGAAGAACACGTATATTCTGCGCGCGATCGCATAAGCAATGATCGAAATAATCGCCGCGAGGATCAGAAACGCGGGTAAATGACTGCCATTCTGCGCCGAAGAATCCACCATACGTTCATTCTGCACAGGAGGATGAGGATAAAAGAACCAAGCATTCTTATTGTTTAGCCAACTTGTAACCCTAGGACCTTCGGAATGGTTTATGGATCGGTAGCTTTCTGGCGGATTGCTGGCAGTCTCGGAATTGGCCAGAAACGGAGTTCGGGGAGATCGGAGCGCAAGCAGTTTTCCGTGGCACCACATTCCCTCGAGCGGGACTTCTGGCTCGGTTGCCTCCAGCATTTCGACCCGTAGGCCGTCTTCGATCTTGGTAGGTAGTTGCTATTGCCGTCGCAATGGGGCCGATTCCTCCCTCGAGAAACCTTGACGATTCTGTTCAATCCGGAAGAGTGCGCGTTGCCGTCGCCTTAGCTGCGTACTTATCGAGGAGGTCGTCGAGCTCTTGCGGGCGGATGGGTTTGGTCAGATAACCATCCATTCCAGCGGACAGGCCGCGCTCCATATCTCCCTTCATAGCGTGGGCTGTCAAGGCAACCACGGGCTGATGTCCGCCGGTACGTACTTCTTTTTCTCGAATTCTTGCGATGGCTTCGAGTCCGTCCATTTCCGGCATTTGTACGTCCATCAGGACCAGGTCAAAGCTTTCCTTCTGCAGCGCTTCAAGAGCTTCGCGGCCGTTCGCAGCAACCACAACCCGGTGGCCGCGTTTCTCCAGAAGACGCTTAGCCAATCGTTGGTTTACCAGATTGTCTTCCGCCAGCAGTATGCGCAGGGCCTCCGTGGGACCTTGCGCGTCTCGCAGGGGGTAACTCGCTCCGAGTGGAATCGCGCCTTTTTGTTCGCGGGCGCCAAGAATGAGGGTGACCGTCTCGCGCAATTCCGACTGCCGGATCGGTTTCAACAAAGAGGAAGAGACACCCAGCTCCTTGCAACGTTCGGAGTCTTCGCGATATCCCGCCGAAGTGAGCATCACGATCGCTGCCGTGGATAATTCTGGTCTCTGGCGGATTCGCTCAACAAGTGCGAGCCCGCTCATTCCCGGCATATGCATGTCGATGAGAATCAAAGCATACGGTTCTGCGGCCTCCCGGGCAGCAGACAACTCCGTTAGAGCCTCTTCTCCATCTTCTACGGACTTCGCTTTCATCTCCCAGCGCCCGAGCATCCCCTCTAGGATTCGGCGGTTCGTGCGGTTGTCGTCCACAACCAGAACTTTGACACCTCTTAGAATCTCCGGTGAAACCATTCCTCCAATAGGCACTTTATTCTCGAAGCTCTTGAACTGCACCGTGAAGTGGAATTGTGTTCCTTGGCCGAGCTGGCTTTCGAGCCAGATATTGCCCCCCATCATGGCGACCAGGCGCGAGGAGATAGTCAGGCCCAGGCCCGTCCCGCCATATTTGCGAGTCGTAGATGTGTCCGCCTGAGAGAAAGGATCGAATATGAGTTCCTGCTTTTCCGGAGAGATACCGATCCCGGTATCCGATACTATGAAATGCAAGAGGCCTTTGCCGCCATCTTCGGCTCGCAGCTCAACCTTCAGACATATTTCACCTTCAGCAGTGAACTTGATCGCGTTGCCCACCAGGTTGACGAGAACCTGGCGTAGCCTGCCGGAATCGCCTTCGACGATTTCCGGTACGTCACGCGCAATATCGCAAAGAAGTTCTAATCCCTTTTCATCACAGCGCAACGCAAGCGTCTTGAGCGTTGCTTCCAAACAATCCCACAAGTTGAAATCCACTGTTTCCAAATCGATCTTGCCCGCCTCGATCTTCGAGAAATCGAGAATGTCGTTAATCACCGTGAGCAGCGCGTCGGACGACATCTTGACAGTCTGGAGGTACTCGCGTTGCTCCAGACTGAGTTCGGTGTCGAGAGCCAGGTCGGTCATACCGATCACTCCGTTTAGGGGAGTGCGTATTTCGTGGCTCATGTTGGCAAGAAACTCGCTCTTCGCCCGGTTGGCGGCTTCAGCGACGTCTTTGGCTCTGCGCAACTCTCCTTCCGCCTTTATCCGGACAATAAACTGGCCCATACTCTCCGCGACCGTGGCGATAGATCTGAGTGTATCCTCCCCGAACGGCTGGAGAGCGAACGTGACGACCACGCCGACCACCTGATCGTCGATGATCAAAGGCTGGCCAGCAAACGCAACCATCTTCTCTTCTCGATCCCGTTGCTTGTCCAGGGGCATGACGTCATGCAAAACGTCGCTCGTGCAATAAAGTTTACGTTCCAGTGCGATTCGCCCGATCTTCAGTGCCCCAATCGCCTCCCTGGCAATGGAAACGTCGGTTCCCGTGCTCGCTTCGAGTTCCAGAACCTTGGTCGAATCGTTGAAACACCAAACGTCGGCGGCAGCTAGATCGAGGTAACGCACGAATCCCTCGACGCTCAGCTTTAAGCCTTCGTGCAAACTGCGACCTCGCGTCAACGCCGCCCCGACTTCAGCGGCAAAACTCTCGAGGCGCGCCCTCTTTGCCAACTCGACGTCTGCGCGCCGCCGTTCGGTGACCACTGCTCCCAGGCAAAGACCCGTCAGCCCAAGCGCCAGCAGGGCGAGTTGCACAGGAGGGCGTGCTTCTTTGTGTGCGTGTGTGCTCCAGGCTGCGCACATCATCCCGGCGTTTACGCCGAACGTGGTGAGCGCTGCTCCTGGCAAGCCGTGCCGAACGGTAACCCAAATGACCGGAATGAAAAGGAGATAGAGAGGCTGATAAGGAGTTGCTGGTGCAAAGCCGAACACCAGCCAAATGGCCGCCAGAACAGACACTGTTTGCGCGGCTGTCTCGAGGATCTGAGTTCTGGAAACGTGACGCCACCTAGCCACCGATGGGTGAATGTCAGCCTCGGATTTTAGCCAGGAGCTCACCTTCGGAGCTACATAGACCAGTAGAAAAGGGGTAAAGCTAACAACCGCACCCGCGTCGCTGACCCACCAATCCACCGTCGTCTTGTACATCTCTGACCTTTTGATGAAACCATCCCCCAGCAGCGTTAGCATTCCGCCGATTGCGCTGGCGACCGCCGCGGTGAAACAAACCAGGATAAATCGCCCCACGTCGCGCAGCGTGCCGAGCTTCAGATCCAATCGCCATCGTCCCCGGAGTAAGGCCGCACCAGCCATGTAGGGGACGTAAAGCATTGTCGACCCCGGGAGGCCGCACCAAGAAAAAAGCGGCCGGTGGTAGTTCACCATGGCCGCCATCACACTGGAAACGAATATCAATGGCAAATATCGGATTCCCCCGCACAACATCAGCGCGAGGCTCAGCCCCACGGGCAGATACCAGGGCGGCGAACCCTCCCATGTCAGCGATGCTGTCGAGGATCCGTCCGAGAGCAGGAAGACCGTTATGAAGATCGCCACGAACAGCACTTTTTTGTGGAGGCCACGTCTGTCCCTCCGCTGCCGCTCGCCGGAGGTCTTGTCGAGCAATGACGGCCCCCGCTCAGATCGATGCGCGACCTGATGTCCAGATACTAGTTCGTGACGGCTCTGATCCCCGCTGTGTTTACCGGACATCATTTGAAAAATCACATGTACGGTTTGCGCATTATACGCATCCGCTTTGCCCTTATTTTGATAGCTCGAGCTTTGGTTTTCAGGCTGCCTGGCTATGGACTGAAGGGGGTAGTCGGCTGCCAAGGGAACGATTTCAGAAGGGACTCTTATTTTGACGCGTTGGCCAGCAAAGTCAAGAACAGCAGTACGTGATGCGAAAATCTAGTTAATCGAGTGCGCGTCTGGACTTGACCACAAGCCGCTCGTGTTCGTTGACTTGCCCTTCTATCGCAACTTAACATGACGGCACATGGCGGACAGCGACACGCTCATCGGTCAGACCATATCGCACTACCGAATCACTGAGAAGATCGGTGGCGGGGGCATGGGAGTCGTCTACAAAGCCGAAGACACAAGATTGGACCGCTTCGTCGCTCTGAAATTCCTGCCGGAAGAGTTGGCACATGACCGGCAAGCGCTCGAACGATTTCGCCGGGAAGCGAAAGCCGCGTCGGCGCTGAACCATCCGAACATATGTACGATCCACGACATTGGTGAAGAGAGCGGGCGCGCATTCATTGCGATGGAATATATGGTTGGCACGACTTTGAAGCACCGCATTGGCGGCCATCCCCTGGACACGGAGACACTGTTATCGCTGGGCAGCGAGATTGCTGACGGGCTGGATGCGGCGCACTCGAAAGGCATCGTTCATCGTGACATTAAACCCGCGAACATTTTCGTGACGGAACGCGGTCACGCGGAGATTCTCGATTTTGGTTTGGCTAAGGTGGCATCGAAGGCCGTGCCGGTGAGCGGAGAAACGACACTGGCCGAACACGATGCCATTTATATGACCAGCCCGGGAACGATGCTTGGCACAGTGGCGTATATGTCGCCTGAGCAAGTGGGCGCAAAGGAGCTCGACGCACGCAGCGACCTCTTCTCATTCGGAGCAGTGCTATACGAGATGGCCACCGGACGGATTCCCTTCGAGGGTGCCAGCGCTGGAGAAATTTGTGGTTTGATCGTGCACCAACAACCTCCGCGACCGTCAAGGCGAAGGCTGCTTACCAGGATTTTTTCGCGATCCGCAAAAACGCCGATGCCGACGCTCCTCTGCTGACGAGGGCGAAAGCGGAGTATGCCCAGTTGAAGTAGTTATCGAGAAACAGGGCACACAAAGCTTGTTAGTGCCTGGTCAGTTCTCGGAAAAGTGGCGGTCACTGGCCAGAAACGGGGTTGGAGGAGATCAATGGCAATCTCCTCGAACCTGGGTTTCTTGATCGGACATCGGCCGCCTCCAGCTTATCGCCTTTGGGATATTCCCGGCTGCCTGAAGGACCTGGAATTTCCGTAGAGCTGTGAAGATTGGGAATGCCAATAGAATGTGCTCGGGCTGTCTACTCTACCTGTCCTGCGTAATCTCGGAGCATGTCGAAGATCTGTTTCGTGCTGTGACCCGTCGTATGTGCGGCTTGTTTGTGCCGCTCTTCGAAAGATAGTCCGTCGAGGAGATGCTCCACGACGTGTTGCCCGAGCCGCCGGTAACTCTCAAACTGCGATTCTGTAAACCACTGGTCCGCCGTGGTCTGATGCGGAAAATCCGCATGTTCCCGGTGATAGTTCAGAACGTCGGCCGGTTCGTCGCCGGTCAGCGACGTCTTCAAGTACACGAGAATACCGTCCTCTGCGCCGGGATCCACGAGACGGTAGTGCACTTTTCCGATCGCCCAATGCGCTTCGCTGAACCTTTCATCCGCCGAAGCTGCCTTCGCGTCCTCGTCATCGCCGCCGCTCGCCGCTTTCCCTGGCTGCAAACTATCGGTCGTCAGCGTAATCTCCACTCCGATGTCTTCGCGGCATTTGCGAATCGCGCCTCCCAGGTCGCCGAAAGTATAGTCGCCATCGGCGTCCGCATCGCACACCACGATATATTTGCAGCGGCGCTTCACGAGCTCGTACAGCCCCAGGTTTTCGAAGTGTCCGCCGTCGGAAAGATAAACGTAGCGCGCTTCGTCATCCGACTGGCCAAACAGTTCCGCAATCAGCCGGAACAAGCCGATATGCGGCCCGGCATTCTGCCACGCGCTTTTGTGGCGCGGATTGCCCGCCCAATAGCCCAGCCGCACATTGAAAAACGTCATCAGAAACGCCAGCGAGGGTGACGAGTGGTACCCCATGTTCGGACTCGCGGCCGCTCCGGAGATCGAAATCGCCGCACCCAGCCGGTATCCGCCCGGCTTGTAAAATCTGTTTGGATGGAGGCAGCATGCGGCGGGACGATACCCATACTTCTCGATGTCTCCGCCGACCATGTCTTTCGCTTCCGCTTCCAGATCCAATCGTTCCAGCCATGTATCGAACCCGCACCTCAGCGGAGTGAACACGAACGATTCAGCTTTGCGCTCCTGCCAGGCCAGGTTCTGTCCTGTGACCAGGTTGAGTGCAGCATTCACAATCGGGAACGGGCCGCCGTAGCCATGCCGATCTTGCAAGGCGCTCACCAGCAAATCGTCGTCTGGATCGAATCCCGAAAACGGATTCGGTTTCCTGCTGCGATGCGAAGCTCCCAGATAGCAGCGCACCAGCCGGTTCCGGTAAAACAGATTCATCGAGAAGTCGTTCAAATCCACGCGCCACGCCAACAGCAGGCATGCTACCGCCACGATCGCGGCATAGGCCACAAGGTTGATATTCAGGATTTCGTATAGATTGTTCCAATGTGCCGCCACAAACGCCGGATGGCTTGCTGGCCCGGCGGCGGGTACTGGCGTCGCCAGTCCCTGCGCATACGCAGCGCCATCACGGACTCCGGACCAGTTCAACGAAATAATCCAGCCCGTAACCTTCTGCGGCATTTCGCTGCCTTTCAAAAATGCAGCCAACGCCTCCGGACAATTGATCTTCCCCAACGCGATCTCCAGCAGCGTAGCCAGGCCGGCCGCCAGCCCGAGGATGAAGACATACGGCGTCACGGAAAGCGCAGTGTCTTTCCACGTAGGAGACTCCAGGGAACCGGTCTTGCTATTCTTTCCCCCCAACACGCCCGTCAAGGTGTTCAGCACCCACACCGCGCTGCCGTACGTCAACAGCCTTTTCGACCACATCACGCCCAATGGCGAGTAAATAGCCAGCGAGAAGAGGGCGGGCCATAGAATACTGATCAACAACATCAACCCTCCCAGCCTGCCCCACCACTCCCGTCGCGGGTCCGGAGTGAGCATGCCCATCAAGCCCAGTTGCAGCGTCACCACAAGGAGAAAGATCACCACCACCAGCGGGGCCCCAAAACTCACCACGTGCCAGATTCGCCCGTTCAGCGTGGCCCACACTTTCAACACCTTATCCGCCAGCACCCACAGCAACAATCCGCCCACGGCGCCCGAGGGAATCGAACAAAGGCTTGAGATGAAGCGCGTGCGCGTCGCATTCCAGAGCTCCTTGTTCTCTGAGGGCCGCTGAATCCCCCAAAACGCGACCGGCAGCCAAACGACCCAGAATCCGATCGCCCCCACGGCTGCCCACCGCAACCAGTCGTCCAGCGCATCGCTTCGAGACGCGAAATACTGATAACTTACCCAGGCCGAAATGCACCAGGCGGCCAAGAATAGAGGCGCCGCAACATAAATCAGCACCCAACCTTGTCGCGCGCTGGGTGGGAACTCGCCGGTCTGGTCCTTGCCCGTCAGGTGCTGCATGTTTCCCGCGACGCCAAAAAACGCCAGGAACGCCAGCGCGCCAGCGGCAATCACCGCCGAGTACCGCAGGCCGGCGCAGGCAAGGTACTCAAGCCGCTGCGTCAGATACACCGCGAGATAGGGAACCAGCAGAAGGAAAGCTAAAAACAAGATCAGGATCGTCTGGGTCAGAATTAAATTGCGCAGGTAAATCGCCACCGCAGTCCACGCATCTGCGCCGAGAAAACCCATGCGCGGCGTGAGATAGTTGCTGTACTCCCGCAAAAAGCGGATCGCCTGCGGTTCGCCGTGCTCGATTTTGTTCGAGCGGTCCGGCTTCAGGCATTCCTGCACGCGGCGGATCGGCGAGCTGTCGATCGGTGACGGCGTGGCGCAACGGGCCACTTTCTCGGCTTCGTCACGCGCCTTTTTTGCGTCTTCGCTGTCGCCTTCAATCGTCCGCGCGCGATAGATCCAGCTTTCCAGCCATCCCCCGATATACCCTCCACCAGACACTGTCGAGAGATAATCAAACATCGGCAGCAGGCCGTGCTTTGCGAACCCTTGCAGCACCCCCAGATTGAACGTAGCGCTGCGAATCCCGCCGCCGGAAAACGCCAGCCCGACAAGTTCTTCCCGGTGCGCGGTTTTGAAGACGTGATCGTCATCTGGTTGTTTCGGCAGCTTTCCGGCTTCTTCCTCAGCTCGGTGCTCTTTCACTTCGGCCGGGTGCGCCGTGAAAAGGTCTTTCTTGTTCCATTCGCGCCGGCCCCGCAGCTTCCGAATCTCATGCAGCTCTTCCCACAGCACCGACACGAAATTTACAGGAGCGGTTTCCGCCTGGTTCGAACAATCGACCTGACTATCCTTCGTCTCTCGTTCGTCCATGGCGCTATCCTTTCCTCCAAGGCTTTCTTCGTCTGACTGGGTGTGCGAGGGGCCGATTCACTTATTCCCGCCGTTCTAGTTCGGCGGCGTTTTGTTCTTGTCTGGCGTTGTTGGCGAGTTTCCGATCTGGCTACGATTCTTTAGTCCCTGCTTCCAGCTTTCGCACACACGTCAAACATCCTGCGAAGGCCGGGTCACGGCCCGTGAATGTGGGAGAGAGATACTGTTCATTCACGACGATCGTGCAGGACACGCTAATACGGCTGCATAAAAGTGTCAATATCTTCCACAGAATCTATCACAGAAGTTTTAGCTCTGAGCAGCATCCTTGGCCGCAAGGGGCCTTATAGACGCAGCAATTGGCGAGACGGGAATCCACAATTACTTCTGCGAAGCCGTCGGCGCCAATGTTGTACCGAGTCCAGCGTAAAGATACCGATCGCCGAACGCCTTCTTCAGCGCGGTAAAAGCGGGCTCGCCGGTGCAGTGGCCAGGCGCGACATATTCTACTTTGAATCTATCGCGCAGGGCCGTAACGATATTCTCGATTTCCGGGTCGCTCGTCACAACGAGGTGAAAGCCGCCGACGATCAGGCGGATTCGTGGGTTGATTGTCCCGGCCGCTTCCACGATCTTGTCAACACCCGGATGCGAACAGCCTACTACGATCACCATGCCGTCCGGCGTATGGATGGCGAGCGACAGCTCACGCAATTCCAGGGTTCCCGGTTTATCGGACACCAGTGCGATCAGATGGATATCGGGGGTTATCTCGATATTCTTGTCGACAAGCTGAAAGTTGGCTCCGGGCCAAGCTGATCCAAATCGCATGATTTCTGGCGGCCCACCGTCGTAGTAGCGCTGTTCGGGAGGGAGAGACGCGTCCTTGCGATAAAAACTGCTGGGTAGGTCGGCACCGTAAACCCCGAACCCCTCCTTAGGAGCGTAAATCTTGACCGTGGGGTTCACCTTCAACAGGTAGGTCAGTCCTCCCATGTGATCGCCGTGTCGGTGCGACATCACAACGAAGTCCAGCTTCGTCAAGTCGACCCCCTTGGCTTTCGCGTTCTGCGCAAGGATCTCAGGGTTGTTGCCGGTGTCGAACAAAATCCGTTTTCCGCTGTATTCGACAAGCGCAGAATAGCCCCAGTCCTTCTGCATCGTGGATACTTTGCCGAAGGCATCGTAGAGAACAGTGATCTGCGCATTGCCAGGAGCGGCGCGCGCCATGGGAGGGGCGGATATTGTCGCGGCACACTCGATGAGAAGCAGGAGCGCTGCGGAACAGGAAAACACCCGATTATCGGCTGTCATTTTGTCCTCCCTTGGGTTGACGTAGTGACCCTTTGCGGTCGAGGGAGCCCGGCAAGCGAATTACACACTGCGGAACCTACTCAGTCAAGGCCACATAAGGATGGCGGTCGTCTGATTATGCACGTGATGCAGCATTTCCGATACCATTGGTGGTCGTTCCTGAATCACAGGGAACTCTCCAGAAACGCATCCACGTACCATCTTCCATTGGCATCATCAAGGCTGGGTACTGATCTTATCCGGAAAGAGAAAGGTGTTTCTCGCGAGATCGGAGTGCAGTGTTTCGTCGCGGTAGTATTTTTTCAGAATATTTTCTTTCCAGCTCAATAGGTCTCCGTTACAAGCCGCGAATTCGCTCCAGGTTTGTTGGTGTCCCGCCCGGGCTATTCGCTCACGAATCAAAAACATAAAAGCCCAAGTGATGGTCTCGTGGTAAAGCCCCGGTTTGCCGTGGGTTGCCGCGAACCTAACCAGCGAGGTGGAAAAGCGTTCGAGGGCTTCGAGGGCCGGGTAGCTGCACAAGTACAGGAAGGCCACTCTCACATGGTCCGAGTGGTGAAAGAGCTCAATACCCAGGCTACCATCCTCGAAATTGGCGATGAACTCCTCATCGGTCATGGGAGGACTCCAGTGCTGCGTTATTACGGTGGCTCGTGCAGACAACGACGGCCATGCCGTAGACAAAAATAGCGCCAACGTTAGATTCGCCGAGGAGAAAGTGAATGGCTACAGCGATCGTAAAGACAATAAGAAGCAAATAGCCGCCAATCGAATTTGCCGCAGGCACCAGGAATAAAAGTGCGGCTATAGCTTCACTACCGCCGAGCGCCGGACGGATCCAATGAGGCAGACCAGCTTTGGCGAGTTCCCGGCCTGCAGAAGGTGAAAGTGTAAAGTGAATGGATTCCAATAATACGACCACGCCCACGGTCCACCGCAATCCGGGAATGGCAAACTTCTTGAGTCGCTGATTCATTTGGCAGTCTTCTCCTTCTTCAGGGAGTCATCCATGGGTTCGATTGCATCAGGCCCAGCTGCAACTCGAGGCGGCAGAACCTTCCTAATTCCTTGACGCGTTCCATCATCGGCTCTCCTCCATCATTCTGGTACCAATATACCATGGTACCTAGTTTTTTTGGAAACCATCGCACCATTCGCTGGGAGCCTTACTGGACGCAGAGGCTTGCTCGAGCGCGGGTGAACCGGCCACAAAACTGCCGATCCTGCTGAATCTACCCGCGGCGCGGGGGTCGGCCTCGCACTACGTCGAACCGTAGTACAAGATCATTTTGCTTCTGCGGTCTAAGCCGTGCGGGCACACTCCACGACCACTGCGTTCTCCCGCCTTTCGGCATTAACTTCGGGGGAATAATCGTTACTAGAGTGTCCGGTAAGAAGCAGGCGAATTACACGCGGCCAGCCGGTCCCTCGTCCTGGTCACACCAGCTTCTTCAAAGACGCGCCATGAGTTCGGCCGCCGCCTGGAGTGTCTCCACTTCGTCTCTGGTAAATCTTTCGAACCGCTTCGCGAGCGCCCGGACCCGGCGAGTCTTTCCGGCCAGCAGGAGCTTGCGACCAGATGGTGTAGCGGTGATGCGAACCGCTCTGCGATCCCCTGGCGAACTGACACGTTGGACGAGCCTGCGCTGTACCAGGCCTTCGACCACCCTGCTCATGGTGGGTGGTCGAACCTGTTCGAGACCCGCAAGTTCGCCAACGGTTTTTTCGCCGAGGAAGACCAGGACGGAAAGGGCGGAAAGCTGCGCCGGGCCGATGCCTGCCTGGGCATCTTCCGCCCGGACGAGCCGAAGCAGGCGTATCGCGCCGGAATGCAGGGCGTCAGCCGCGGCGACTCTTAAGGAGACCTCGCTTGGCATGCCAGATCCTTAGGTAGACTATTTGTTAGCTATACTAAATAATAGGATGGCTACGAGGAGAGCGTATCATGAAAAAGACGGGTCTGGTGATGACAATCGCGCTTTCAGCGGTGCTGCTGGAACCGGCCGTCGCGAGTCCAGCGCTTCAATGTCTGCAGCCGATATAACGCTAGTCATCCGCCAGCGCTTCCAGAAAAGTCGCGGACGGCGCGAAGAACAAGTGTCCAGTGACGGCGCGGCTGAAGTCGAGCAGGCGATCGTAGTTGCCAGGCGGCCGCCCGACGAACATATTCTCGAGCATTTGCTCGAGGGTGCGCGGCGTTCGGCAGTAGCCGATAAAATACGTTCCAAATTCACCTTGCGCGGCGTTGCCAAACGGCATGTTGTCACGCAGGATCTTCCTCTCTTTGCCGTTCTCCTCGATCGTCGTCAGCGAGCTGTGCGAGCAGGTCGGCTTGACCGATTCGTCCAATTCGATGTCGGACAGCTTCTTGCGCCCGATAATTTTTTCCTGCGTCTCCGTGGACAGCGCACTCCATCCATTCATATCGTGGAGATATTTCTGCACCATTACGTAGCTTCCGCCGGCGAACAGGGAATCCTCCTCGCCAACGAGCGCGGCCTCGGCCACCGCTCGACCCCTCGGATTCTCAGTCCCGTCCACGAAGCCAAAGAGATCGCGGTCGTCGAAATTCTTGAAGCCGTGCACTTCGTCCACCGGATCAACCGCATTCCCGATGCGCGCCATGATCTGCGTGGCAAGTTCGAAGCACAGATCCATGTGCTTCGCGCGGATGTGGAACAGAAAGTCGCCCGGCGTGGAGACTGCATGTCGCGCTCCGGCATGAACCTCGCGGAATGGATGAAGCTCTGCCGGGCGCGGCTGTCCAAACAGTCGGTCCCACGCACTGGACCCGATCCCCATAATGCAGGACAGGCCCGCCTCAATGTTGCGATACTCTACCGCGCGGAAGATTCCGCCCAGGTCTCCGCAGAAGGACCGCAGCGTCCGGCGAGCGTCGTCCCCGATTTTCAGCGTCGCCACCAGAAAGATCGCCGCGCGTGAAAGTGGCGCCAAAATCGGCTGCGTGACGACACCTGTCGCTTCGGGCGCACTCTTCGGATCGAACTGCATTGTATCTCCTCCTGGCAGGACTTAAAACGTGAGGAACTCGCACGACATCCGGCAAACTCTACCCTCGCCCACAAATCGCTGTCAACAGCACGAAGCGGAGATCGTGATCCCCGCTGCGCTGGAGTCATGTCACAGTGCTGGACGACAGAATGATTCTAGCGACTGACGATCAAGTTGTGATATATATCTTGCTAATTTACCAGCCCGGACTACGCACGTTAACCAGAATTCAGGGAAAGTTCAGAGAGGTGTCCCAATGTCTAAGGCGATCTACTGCCGAAAAACTGCTGACCAGCAACCGCTGCGTCCGTCGCTGATTTCGGGTTCTGCGTTGTTTGTATTTCTGCTAATCGGAGCCATCCATTCCTTTGGCACGAATGCTCCAGCAGGAACGGTCCTTCTCCCGCGAGGGGCTGATCGCACGATCGACCTTTCAGGTTTTCTAGGGCAAACCTATCTCCAGGCGATGCAGGCCAGCGGAAGCGGCATCTTCGACAAAACCCAAGCCGATTATGGGGAAGCCGTGACGATCGCCCCCGCGGACCAGATAGTAGCGGACGTAAATCAGTTCGATTCGGAGGTCAGCCAGCAGGTGGTCGGCATGTTCAAGAATGGTCAAGCCGACTTCCAATCGGTGATGTCGAAAATCCAGGGAAAATCATTCTCGCCGCAGACTATTCGGGGCGGCATTCAACCTTTCATCTCCAGTTCCAACCTAAAACCAAGCGCCAGTCCCAGTATCGCGGTAGACGCGAGCGCCGATATGGCCCTGCTGGCAAGCGGCTCAGGAACACTGGTTACCATCAATCAGGCGGATTATTTTTACAACGTTGGATACCAAAAGCCCAACGTGAAGTCCGGGAGGAGTTATGCTGTGGCATCAGGGCGTTCGCTCCTGGATCCTTCCGATCGAGACTATCTGACGGAAATGGCAGCGTATTTGAAACCTGCTACAACCCCTGACGCGGGCCCATTTTTTACGGCTATACTAAAGGTCCTTACCAGCTGCAACTCTTCCGACTATGCGACCTTACCCGCTCCGGCCCAAGTGACAGCGACAGATTTTCTGGCAATCTACACCGCTGAGCTGGATCGTCACGTCATGGTCAATCTGGTCCCGGCCACGCATCCCTGGGAAATTGATCTTGCCGAGGTAACGTTTTTGACCTCGTACGGCGCGCCCTCTGGAATGGTGATGAAGAACGGGGCGCTCGTTCCAGGCACGGCGGTCGCTTACTATGCGGTCGGCACCAGCGGAAGCGGAATCGGCGAGACACGCAAAGACTTCGTTAAACTGGCGACGCAAATCACCACGTTCGAAGGCGGTGCACAGCATCATCCGGAGTTGGTCAATGCAATTGTGAATCTGACCCCAATATCGGACCAGAAAATTCTGTCTCAGGTTAAAGGGGACGTCATCCGGCGTTACCTGGTTTATCTCAACCGTCCGGAGTTTCAGAGCAGCATACAAGGTCACGCCAGCGATTTTGTGAATGCTATGGTTGCATTTCTTAAGCAGATCAGTGCCGACAACACTCAGATCACTCAATACATCCATAGCAATCCATAGGACATGATGCTCCTCCGCCAATTTCAACATCCCGGAGTCAGTTCGGCTTGTACGGGGCAGTTCCTTCTGCGCTCTCCTTCGCTTGAGAGGCGAAAAAGCTGTCGGAGGATCGGGTGTTTTTTTTGCTCGCAAGGCGCCGGCCTATGAAACCTCGCTGCCGCACTCAATCCTTTGCAGCAGTTTCGAGCCTGGTCGTACTTCTTGGCGCCGGCTGTGCTACGAAGCATGCTGCGGCGCCAGTCCCGGTCGCGGCGGAACGCAGAGTTACGCTCGAAGCCCGAAGTACTGGCAAGGCCGGACCGGCCGACATCTATCCGGACCTGAGCATCACGCCTGGGGTTGCGGCCTCCGATGTCACGCAGGACAACGTCAAGACGACGATTTGCGTGGCAGGTTTCACTGCGCCACCTCGGCGTCCTCCGAGCAGCTATACCGACCCGCTCAAAGTGAAGGGATTTGACGAGTACGGTCTTTCCGATCACAACAAGAGCGACTACGAAGAGGATCATCTAATCTCGCTCGAACTCGGTGGAGACCCGAGGGACCCTAAGAATCTGTGGCCGGAACCTTACAAGGCCTCGATTCCGGACGGCGGAGCAAGATACAAAGACAAGGTCGAAAAATATCTAAATGGTCAGATCTGCCACGGCAAGATGACACTCGCCGACGCGCAGAAGGCAATCGTTGGGGACTGGTATCAGGTGTATCAGTCGATGTCCAAGAAATAGTTCTGATTTTCGTAAGCCCCGCGCGGATCGGCTTCCGAGAGTCTTTTCTTTCTTGAGACCCTTCAACGATCGCTCGGCCAGGAACTACTGGTCGTACTTAAAGGCCTTGTTCGGATAAGGGGGCGGCTGGGGAACAGGCCGCGGATCCTTGCGGATCTCCTCTTGTAAGTATTTCGTCGCGGCGTCCAACTGTGCATCGCTGCCGGAAAAAGTGGCATGGGGAAGATTGTCGACGGTGATATCGGGATCGACGCCGTGGCCTTCGATCAGCCATTTGCCTTCCGGACCGTAGACACCGTTCTCGGCGGCCGTGGCGATGCCTTGATCGGCCAGGACGTTGTCGAAGGACAGCCAAATCTCGCCACCCCAAGTGCGCGTGCCGATGATTTTGCCGATATCGAGGCGGCGAATACCCTCGGTGAAAGCCTCCCCATCCGAACCCGTGCCTTCGTCGCAGAGAACAACGACGTGTCCGCGAAAAGCGTACTGCATGTTGGCAGTGGGGTTACCGACGCGCGGCTGCCAGTAGAACCAGGCCTTGCGAAGAAGCTTGGAGAGTATCCAGGAATCGATGTTGCCGCCGCCATTGTGGCGGACGTCGATGATGAGCCCCTGGCGATCGAATACGGGGTAAAAGTCGCGCACCCACTGTTCAATGTCTCCGGAACCCATGGCGCGCAGATGCACGTATCCGATGTGGCCCTCGGAGTCAGCATCGACCTTAAGACGACGCGAGTATTCCCATTCGTTGTAGCGAAGATTGCGGTCCTCCCTTTCGGAAACGGGCACGACGAGGACGTCGCGTGTCACTCCGGCGGCATTCTTCACGCTGAGCAACACCTTGCGCCCGGCCTTTCCGCGAAGAAGCGCGCGTTCATCCGGGACTCCGAGAACTTCCTCACCATCGATGCTCAGGATAATTTCGCCATTGTGTACCAAGGAATCGGGACGAGCGAAGGGAGGGGCGGTGTTCGGCAAGTCGGGATCGTACAGATAGATGTGATCCACAATGGAGCCGCCGGCCTTTAGGTCGCGGCGGAGAATCGCGCCCAGCGAAGCGATATCAATCTCATCGGAAGGTTTCCTGGCGTCACCGCCGAACACAAAGGTGTGCAGGGCAGACAGCTCGCTGACCATCTGCGCGATGACGTCGTTGAGTTCGTTGCGGTCAGAAACGCGATCGACGAGCGGCAAATAGCGGTCGCGAATCCGGGGCCAGTCGACCCCGTGCATATTGCGGTCATAGAAAAAGTCGCGCTCCATGCGCCAGGCGTCGAGGAAGAGTTCCCGGAATTCGGCACGGGGATTGGTAAGAATCGTCCAGCGTGACATTTCAATCTTTGCTTTTCCGAGGACCTTCGGATCGTTAAGGGTAAAGGGCTTGGCGTCGGAGTCGAAGATATAAAAGTCGTCGCCCTTCCATGCCAGCATCTTCTTGCGATCGAGTGAGATTTCGTAGGCCTTGATTTCGGCCCAGACGGTTTCGGGCGCTTCGCCTTTGTTGGCAATATCAACGCATTGCAAATTCTTCTTGGGCTGAGCCTCGGCCGAACTATCGAGCCAGCACAATCGCTTCTCGGTGGCTTGCAGCGAGGAATAATTTCCAGCAGGCACCGGAATTTCGTTCAAGCGCGAAGCAATTTCCGCAAAATCGATGTTGACGACGGGGATTGGCTTTTTTTCCTCGGCCGTTTTCTTGTCGTCAGCCGGTTTTTTCTCGCTGGAGGATTTCTCTCTGTCCCCCTCTTTCTTTTCTTTCTCGTCCGCGGACTGGGTATCGGGTTTTGCAGGCTCGGGATGAAGTTCGTCGACGGGGGCAAAGGGAGAGCGCAGACCGGGGGTTAGAGCGAGTTCGTAGACTTTCATTGCGCGGTCGAAATAGGGATCGGGTTGTCGCGGTCCCCACGGAGAACGGATAACGGTCTTGAGCATGCGATCGGAGAGGAAATAGAGCCGTTTGCCATCGGAACTCCACGCGGGATTGACGCTGTTGTAGCGGTTGGAAGTGAGAACGTGGATGGCGCCTGTATTGGCGTTCAGCACTTTAATTTGGGAAAAAGTGTTATCGGCGGATTCGACATAGCCCAGCCATTGACTGTCGGGAGACCAAGCCAGATCGTCGAAGTCGCCGTTCATCGATTGCCCGATTTTCTTGTCAGTTCTGGTCTTGAGATCGAAGACCCAAAGCTCCTGATTCTTATTGCGGTGCGCGAGCCAGTGGCCATCCGGCGAGGGAACTCCGTCCAAACGGAGAGTTTTTGCATCGCGCGTAATCTGCCCGGGTTTACCTTCGCCATTGGCGGGATAACTCCAGAACTCGGTTTCGCCGGTTTCCGTCGAAATGGCAAGAATGGATTTTCCATCGGGCATATAACTGGCATCGCGATAGCGGATGCCGGAATTACCCGCAACTTTCACTATGCGGCCGCTCGCTGCCGCCGGAAGGGTGAAAACTTCGCCGCGCGCGGTGAAAACAGCGGCGCTGCCGTCGGGCGCAAGGTGCGCCATGGTCAAATATTCGAGCGGCTTCTTGACCCAGTGATCGCGCAGTTGGTCGAAATCGGAAACCAGCGTGATGGGAATAACAGCGTCCTGATTGGTCGTCAGATCGAGGAGCCACAAGTCGGCGCCGCATTGATAGGCAATGCGGCCTTCAGAAAGTGAGGCGAATTGAACGTCAAAGCCGCTGTGATGTGTGATCCGCTTGAGGTCGTGGCCGTTCGAGTCCATGGAAAAAATGTTCATGGTGCCGTCGCGGTCGGAAAGGAAATAGAGCCGACCCTCCCAGAACATGGGATTGCGTGATGTGCCGGGATAATCCGCGGTGAGGGGAACGGCCTCGGAGCCGGAATCGTACCGCCAGATGTTCTGAGCCGTACCTCCCTGATAGCGCTTGGTGCTGCTTCCTTGGAAGCTGTAGCGCGTGAAGAAAAGAGTTTTGCCGTCCGGAGTGAAGCTGCCCTCAGCGGCCTGCGAGAGCGGAATGATTTCCCGGTGGCCTTCAAGACTAATGGCGACGAGTTGCGCATCCGGGAGCGTTGCATAACGCTCCGTCCGGTAAAGGACACGCCCGTCAGGAGTCCAGCCCGCGACGTTGGCTGCGGCGTCCCAAGTGCGGCGCTGTGGCAGTCCGCCATCCACGGGCATGGTGTAAACGTCGTCGGTCCCCTCATATTCCCCTGTGAAGGCCACGGTCTTGCCGTCGGGAGAAATAGCTGCGCGGAATTCCTCGCCCGGATTCGAGGTGAGACGCCTGGCCGCCCCGCCTTTGGCATTTACCGACCAGAGATCCCCCTCGGCCGTGAAAATGACAATGTCGCCGTGGATGGCGGGAAATCGATAGTAGCCCGGGCGCGAGGCTGGAGTGTTGTCGGCGTTGAGAGAGAGTATGACGGCAAAGGCGAGAACAACCGCATAGAGCAAAGAGCGCCAAAGCTTCGAGGCTCGAGTGAGAATCATGGATTCGCTTTCCGCCGCGCACTGCCAGCCACCGGCAAATAAGAGTTTTAGGGTTACAGGATGAGCGGCTTATTCGATTGGAATTGCCCAAGCTGCTGACGAATTTCAAACATTCGGGAGTATACACCGATGAGTCCGAAGCGCCGCAGGTTCAGCGTCATACAAGCGCCGAGTGACCTGTCCAGCATCGAAATCTTACTTCAGACTCTGGGGGACGCTCGATGGTTCCGGGGCCTGTGCTGCACAAGGAAGTCGAGCCCGGATGACGTAATCCTAACCATCGAGCGTCCTTGCACTTGCTCCTTCTTGACAAACCCGCGATCGTTCGCATCCTCCCAAACCGGGAGTCTCGGGCACGATGTACGCCATGCATCCATCACTTCTTCGTAGCTTCGATCGCCTTCGGTCAGCCACTCAAGAAGATCCAGGATCAGGTTTTCTGTCAGGGAGTCGCCCAGGATTAAATTCCCTCATACTGTCCAATATACCGGATCAGGATCGGCCCGTTTTCCGATAACGCCCCTCCAGGTAGGTGCCCGTTCGCTGTGGATAGAAACAGCGGGTGAAGGGCAACTGGGTGGTCCAAGTCAACATCTGAAAAGACAAAAAGAGGGAACTGAATCTCCTGGCGCGGTGTCCATGAGAGGTGGGTAGGTTCCCGCACCCCCCGAAGAGTCCGTGCAAGAACTGAAATCCAAGTCGTTCCAAGGGTAGGCGCCGGGAATATCCAGGAGTTTGGCCCGGGATCGCGTCGGCACCTGAGGGAGGAACCGATGTGGCCTAACTTCCGAAAAACATCTCCGGAAAGAATTGTTGCGGGTGTCGTTTCTCTGCTCGTAGTGCTATTGGCGGCTGCGCTTGTGAAGACTTTTGCGGGGGCCGAGAAGACGGGAGAGTGGGCCACTTATTCTCACGGAGTGCTTCGCGTGGTGATCCCCTACCGCGCCGCGCAAGCGGGTGCGGGGCGGCTGACCGCAGAAGTCCTGGATCCGGAGAATCGCGTCATTGGGCGGATGGAGAAGACCGTTGACGCGGTAAAAGGCGCGTCGCGGTTCAGGGCAGAAATGAAGCTCGATAAGGCGGTGCCGCTCGATGAGCTCGTTTGGCATCGGCTGCGATACGAGTTTCGCTATGACGACGCAAAAGTGGAAACGCTCGCGGGCGTGGAGTCCATCTCCAACATTCTGCGGCTCCCCGTACTGCGCGTACTGGGACAACAAACCTATCTGGGCGGCAGCAGAGCAGCCGTGCGGCTGATTGTGAGCGATTCGGAAGGAGATGTCATTCCCGGGCGGAGCGCGGTGCGGATTCGATTGCAGGCCGAAGGAAAAGAACCGTGGACACTCTTTACAGGGCGCCTGAATCGTCGCGGCACGACCGAGGCTCAGTTCCAGTTTCCGGAAGGCGTTACCGGCAACTGCAACTTGCATTACACGGCGGATACTTCACTCGGAACGACGGAATACACGCAAACCATCCGGCTGCAGGACAAAGTCGGGATTCTGCTGACCACCGACAAGACGATCTATCAGCCGGGACAGAGGATTCACGTGCGGGCGCTCGCGCTGAATCGTGCGGACCACCGCGCCGTAGAAAAACGGAACCTGCTCCTCGAGGTGGAGGACTCCCACGGAAACAAGGTCTTCAGGAAAGCCGCGTCGACGGATGAGTTTGGCATCGGGTCCGCGGACTTTGGCCTGGCGAGCGAGGTGAATCTGGGAACCTATCACGTGCGCGCGACCCTCGGAGAGGCCGGCACGGACTCAACGAACACTGCGGAGATTGCGTTGGACGTGGAGAAATACGTGCTGCCGAAATTCAAGGTCGAGCTGGATTTCGCGTCACCCGAAGGGAAGAAGAAACACGGCTACCGGCCTGGGGATCACGTGACCGGCACGGTCGAAGCAAATTATTTCTTTGGAAAAGCGCTGGATGGCGCCGAAGTTTCTGTCAAAGCCGAAGGAATGGATGTCGCCGCCTTCACGGCTTCTTCGGCAGAAGGAAAAACCGATCACGACGGCGCTTACCACTTTGATTTGCAGCTTCCTGGATATCTGGCGGGAAGGCCGCTCGAGAGAGCGGCAGCGAAAGTGCTGATCGAAGCGACGGTAAAAGACGCGGCGGGACATTCCGAGACCCGCGGCGAGCCTGTTACGGTCAGTGAGTCGGCGTTTCTGCTGACGGCGATTCCGGAGGGCGGAACGCTGGTTCCCGGCCTGGAAAATCAGGTGTTCCTGGTGGCGTCTTATCCGGATGGAACGCCAGTGGAAGCGAACCTTAAGGTGCGGTCAAGGTCCGGCGACGAACAAGAACTCTCGACCAATGCGGGTGGCCTCGCGGCGCTCACCTTGAAGAAGCCGCAGAGGGAGGAGGTCTTAGAGATTCGTGCGACGGACAAAGAGGGAGAAAGTGTTTCCGCGGGGGTGCCACTCGAGTCTCGCGCGGGCGATGACCAGGTACTGTTGCGAGCAGAGAAGGCCGTCTATCGCGCCGGGGATTCGATTCGGGTGAGGATTCTCGCGACCAGGAAGCGCGGCACGGTTTACGTCGACGTAGTGAAAGACGGGCAGACGATTCTGACTCGGGACTTGGACATTACAGAAGGGGAAGCGGAGCTGACGCTCGCCGCCAGCCCCGAGCTGGCGGGCACCGTGGACCTGAGTGCCTACATGTTCGGAACCAATGCACAACCTGTCGCGGATCATCGGCTGGTGTTTGTCGAGCCGGCAGACGAGCTGAAAGTCGAGACCGTAGCAGATCGCCCCGTCTACAAGCCGGGTGACGACGCGCACATCCGTTTTCGGGTGACCGACAAGAACGGAGAAGGAGTGCGCGCTGCTCTGGGGCTCGAGATTGTGGACGAAGCGGTATTCGCGCTTGCTGAAAAGAAGCCTGGCTTCGCGAAAGTGTTCTTTTACCTCGAACAGGAGGTGATGAAGCCGCGGTACGAGATTCACTCCGTCGGGCTGCCGGAGATCATCGAGCCGGTCTCCGGTGATAAGGAGGCCGAGCGCGATGTTGCTGCACGTGCGCTCTTTTCGGCTACAGAAATCGTGAGGCAGAACCGATTCGATGGCGAGGCCGGGCGTGAAATTCCCCGGACAAAATATTACGAATTCTGGAACCGCTACCAGGCACAGTTCCAGGAGGATGCCAAGAAGATCGCTGCACAGCTGCGGCATGCGATTGCAAGCGATCCGAAGGAAAATGACCTCGAGAAGGCGTTCCAGAAGCTGGCGGATTCCGGGAAGCCGGGTTTTCGCGATGCGTGGGGAACGAAACTGAAAGTCGAGCGCACGCCCTGGGATAACGCCAAAACAATGTTCACGCTTCACGGGGCCGGGCCAGACAAGAGTTTCGATACCGCAGACGACTTGCGAGCCGTGCTCTATTTCCGGCGCAGCCCGATCGTGACAACGGCGGCTGCCGGCGGCACCAAGCTGAGTGTCGAGATTCGGCACGACCGCGGACCAAATAACAATCGCGCGGAAATTTCGGGTTTGGCAATCGATCCGAGCGGCGCGGTCATTCCGGATGCGATCATAACGATCACAAACATGACGATTGCCAGCGCGCAGTTCGCGCACACGAACGCGTCAGGCGAGTTTCACCTGTCGGCGCTACGTCCAGGCATCTACAAAGTGACCGTCAGCAGCCCGGGCTTTCGGCAAGCGGAGGATACGTTTCAACTCGAGGCGCGGGACCACGCAGAAATCAAGGCGCGACTCGAAGTCGGATCCGCTACGGAAAGTGTCGAGGTGTCGGCTCGTTCCGTAGTGATCCTCAGTACGGATGCAGCTGCATTTGGAGAAGGGAGGAGCTCTGGCGCCGGATTTGCGGGGGGAGTTCCGGGCGGGTCCATGGGAGGCGTGATCGGTGGAGTCATTGCCGGGCAAGCGTGGGCTGCGCCACCGCCAAAACCGATGCCCATGATGGTGAAAGATCTCAAGGAGACTGGCCGGAACGTCTCGCAAATGGCCGCCGCGGATGCCGATGACAAGGAAACGGCAAACGTTCACGTGCGGTCGTATTTTCCAGAGACGCTCTACATCAATCCCGAGATCATCACAGACCGCAACGGAATGGCGGAGATTTCCGTTCCATTGGCCGACAACATCACGACGTGGCGGATGTCCATGATTGCTTCGACCGAACGCGGGACGCTCGGTACGGCGACTTCCGGCCTGAAAGTTTTTCAGGATTTCTTTGTGGATCTGGACCTGCCGGTCGTCCTGACGCAGGGAGATCAAGTGTCGCTGCCGGTTGCCATCTACAACTATACGGATGCGAAAGGCGCGGTGCGGCTGAAGCTGAAGGACGAGGATTGGTTTAGGTTGGTGGATGATTCCGGAGAGAAGTCCGTAGATGTCGATTCGCAGCATGTTGGCGGATCAGAATTCACTCTGGAGGCGAAGCGAATCGGGAAGTTCAAGCTGACACTTACCGCCGAGATGAGAGGAAACTCGAAGCGTCGCGACGTGGTGGTGCGTGAAATCGAAGTGGTTCCGAACGGACGGGAGCAGAACATCGTATTTAACGGACAATTGGAGTCGAAGACGAGTCAGACCGTGGAATTTCCCCCGATGGCGATTGACGGCGCAAGCAAGATTTTTGTGCGCCTGTACCCGGGGCCGCTGAGCCAGATCATCGAAGGAATGGATTCGATTTTGCAGATGCCGGGCGGATGTTTCGAACAAACCTCGTCAAGCACTTATCCGAACGTGCTGGCGCTGGATTACATGAAGCGGACGAAGAAGTTGACGCCCGAGGTGCATGCCAGGGCGGAAGGATACATCGCCAACGGGTATCAACGGCTGCTGACGTTTGAAGTCCAAAGCGGAGGATTTTCCTGGTTCGGCCAGGCTCCGGCGAACAAGATTTTGACGGCGTACGGCCTGATGGAGTTCTACGACATGTCGAAGGTGTATGACGTGGATCTGCGCGTGATTCAGCGCACCCAGCAGTGGCTCATATCGCAGCAACAGGCAGATGGCAGTTGGAAACCGGATACGCAGTTTATCAATGAAGGGGCGACGAACCGCTATAACAAGGATGTGCTGCGCATTACGGCCTACATTGCCTGGTCGCTAACGAATACCGGATACCAAGGGCCTGCGCTTGGGAAATCCAGCGAATACATTCAGAAGAATCTTTCTCTGAAGTCCGATCCCTACACGCTGGCGGTGCTGGCCAATTTCGCGGTGGATTCCGGAAAGGACGCCGAGTTCACCCGGCAGGCGATAGAGATGCTCCTGGACGCCCGCACGGAAAAGGAGGAGCAGGCCTGGTGGAGCTCGGAAGAAACGGGAATCTACTCTACCGGAACGAGCGCGAGCGTGGAAACTACGGGATTGGCCGTGCAGGCTCTGCTGAAATGGGGGCGAGCGTCAGCAACGACGCGCAAAGCACTGGCTTATCTCACGTCGAAAAAGGACGCGACCGGCGCCTGGGGCAGCACGCAGGCAACGATCATGGCGCTGCGCGCGTTGCTGCTGGCGAGCGAAAAAGGGACGGCCGATTTGCGCGGAACGGTGGAGATAGCGGTCAACGGAAAGACTGCCGAAAAGCTGGTTTTGACTCGAGAGAATAATGACCTGCTGCATCAGTTTGTCTTGAAGGAGATAGAGAGCAGCGGGTCGAATCTCGTGGAGATTCGCTACGACGGCAAGGGCACGCTCGGGTACCAGACCGCCGGCCAATACTTCATTCCCTGGGACCGGGAAGGCGAGAAGGAGCCGTTCTCGATTTCCGTGAATTACGACCGCACGAAGCTGGTCGAGGATGACATTGTGACCGCGACAGTCACGATCGGAAACCATCTGCCAAAATCAGCGAACATGGTGATGGTGGATTTGGGAATTCCGCCCGGATTCGATTTGCTAAGCGAGGATTTCGAGGAGTATCTGGAAAAATCGTCCAAGCTGAAAAGCGGCCGGTTGGAAAAATTCAGCCAGACGGCGACCCAGGCAATTCTATATTTCAACCTATTCGCGGCCGGAGAGACAGTGCAATTGAAATTCCGGCTGCGCGCGAAGTACCCGATTCGGACCCGAACGTTCCAGTCGCGTGTCTATGAATATTACGATCCAGACGTCCGGTCGGTGGCGTGCCCCGTGTCGCTTGAGGTGAAAAAGCAATAGCCTGACGCGCCGCACAAAAAGAGTTTCGCTCTCTGGTTTTCTTTTGCCAAGAAGAAGGAATACATCGACGGCCGCTCGCTTGTAATCCGGCTGCCGGCTTCTGTCAGAAACCAATGGAGTGGACGGAGTGGCACCGATGCTGGTGAGACTTCGGATCCAATGGGGACAGCAAGCCTGCTCCCGATCGTTATTGGGGCTTCGCCGGTTCCTGTCCCGTAGGCGCCAATTTGCGTCGTTTCGCGTCGAGCAAGTCCTCGGTCAGAGCAAATTCGCGAGTCGCGGCTTCGGCGTCGCCTAGGCGGCGGTAAAGTCGGCCCAACAAGTAGTGTGTGGAACTCTCGGCCGGCTGAAGCCTCAGGGATTCCTGCAGTTCAGACCGAGCCTCCTCCAACCGGTCCAGGTTGAACAATGCCTTGCCAAGCTGGTAATGGACTTGGCCGGAGTCAGGCGCGATGAGCACGGCCTGACGTAAGAGCGGCACGGATTCAGTGGCTTTGTCCAACCTTATGAGCAGAGTCGCCAGGTTCAGGTAAGGTTGCTCGGAATGGTGATTCGACGACTTGTCCAGTGCCACGGCCTTGCGGTAGGCAGTCATTGCTTCCTCGGTCCGATTCATGGCTTCGAGGCTCAGGCCGAGATTGTTCTGAGCCTTGGCATGGGTAGGGTCGCGATTTAAAACGTCCTCAAAAGCCTTGATGGCAAGATCAAATTGATTTTGCTGGTAGCGCACGCGTCCCAAATAATAGAGGACTTCGATATTGCCGGGCTGCATCCTAAGTGCTTGCTCCAGGTATTTGGCGGCGTTCGCCTGATCCTCGAGCAGTGCGTAATCGAGCGCGACGATCTTGAGGTCATCGGCATGAGGCGGCTTGATTTTGGCCGCCGCGGTAAACAGATTCAAGGAGTCCACAGGTTTATTTTCGCGGAACTTCGTATACGCGAGAAGATAGGCGGCTTCATCCGATTCGGGGTGGGACGCGAGATAGGCGGAAAGTGCGTTGGCCGCCTCCGCGAAATGCTCCAGGTTCACCAATGATTTTCCAGCGAAAAGCAGAGCGGCCGTCTTGGCAGGTTCGGATTTTTCGACGTTTTCAAAAGCCGCTGCCGCCGCGGCCCACTGTTTCTGTCGAAACAGTGTCATGGCGTCATCGAAAGAATTGGACTGCGCAAATCCGCCGCGGGCTAGGAGGGTCCAGAGGGCGGAAGCGAGAACACATGCGGCCGCTCTCTTACTCATCGCGAAGTTTGCCAGAAAAGACAGCACCTGTTGTTCCGACAGGAACAGAGTAAGCGTATTCTTGACCCTTCCGCAACTGGCTCTGGGAAGGCCGGGCGTGCCTCGAAGCACACCGCACGGACCAGAAAGAATGACAAGATCTGGTCTTTGGTCTACGTTGCCTGTCCCCGGAAACGCGTCTACAATGCCATTGGAGAAAGCGTTTTCCTGCTCATCCGATGCGCTTCGTCCTTCGAATGGCCGCCGTGGCAGCATGGGCAGTCCCGCTCGCATCCACTCTGGCGATCGCTCTGGTTTGGTTGTCGTCGGCGGCGGAAACGCCGTCTTCTCCCAGCACGCGACTCGCTGCACCTGCAGCGTTTGAAGACATCACGGAAGCTAGCGGCGTGAATTTTCGGTACGTGAGCTCTCACACGTCGAAAAAATACCTCATCGAAACGATGGGGTCCGGGGTGGCGTTGTTCGACTACGACAACGACGGGCGGCTCGACATCTTTTTGGTCAACGGAGCACCAATCGCCGATCCGACCCTGAAAGGAACAATCCCGCAAAAAGATGGTCCAGGCACTTGGAACCGCCTCTTTCACCAGAAGGCAGATGGTACGTTCGAAGACGTCACTGAGAAGGCCGGTCTTCAGGGGATCGGATATGGAATGGGAGTGGCCGTGGGTGACTATGACAATGACGGCTATGAAGACCTGTTCGTCACCAGCTACGGGCGGAACACTCTGTACCATAACAATGGCGACGGAACGTTTTCGGATGTTACGGCCAGCGCCGGTTTGGCAGGGTCTGGCTGGTCTACGAGCGCTGCGTGGGTAGATTACGACAACGACGGATTGCTGGATCTGGTGGTATTGCGTTATGTGACCTGGGACTGGGACGATTTCTGGTGCGGCGAGCACCGGGAGGGCTATCGCGCCTATTGTCACCCGGATCTATTTTCACCGATAGCGCCGATGCTCTATCACAATGATGGGAATGGCCATTTCACGGAGGTGACGCAGCAGGCTGGATTCGCTAAGCCCGGCAAGGGATTGGGAGTGGCCATCGGCGACTACGACAAGGACGGACGTCCCGACATAGTCATCGCCAACGATTCGATGCCGGAATTCCTGTATCACAACGATGGCGGCGGAAAATTTACCGAAGTAGGGCTTTCCTCTGAAATCGCTCTCGATGACAACGGGAAGACATACGCCGGGATGGGCATTGATTTCACCGATTACGACAACGACGGCTGGCCCGATCTGGTGATCACGAATCTGGCGAATCAACGTTATGCGATCTACAGGAATACCGGCGACGGATCGTTTACCTACGCGAGCGGACCCACGGGGATCGCAGCCATGACGGTGATGCATTCCGGGTGGGGGGTTCGCTTCCTGGATTACGACAATGACGGCTGGAAAGACCTGCTCATTGCCCAGGGGCACGATTTAGATACGATTGAGCTGTCATCGCCGCAATTGCATTACCGGGAACCGCTTTTGCTCGCGAAAAACAACGGCGGGAAGGACTTTACGGATGTCACGGCCTCTTCCGGACCCGTTTTCGCAAAAAAATGGGTGGCGCGCGGGCTGGCGACGGGGGACATCGACAATGACGGGCGCGTCGACGCAGTGATTACAACCAATGACGGCCCCGCGTACATTCTGCGTAATGTAACACGGACAGCCAATCACTGGATTTCACTGCAACTGACAGGACACAAGAGCAATCGCGATGCGATCGGCGCGCAAATCAAGTTGACGACCAAGGATGGCTCCCAGTATGCGATGGTCAGCACCGCCGGCAGTTATCTTTCGGCGAGCGACAAACGCGTCCATTTCGGCTTGGGGCAAAACACCGAGGCGAAGAGTATCGAGATTCGATGGCCCGGCGGAACCGTGCAGCATCTGAGCAGCGTGCAGGGCGATCGATTGGTGAAGATCGAAGAACCCCCGGACGCAAAGGAGACTCATTGACCGCATTTCCGCGTGCACGCCGAAATGCGCCGCTTCTGGCGCTACTACTTGTTGTCTGCCTTGCCGGGACGACCCTTCCTGCGCAACAGGCGAGACTATCGGCCGACGATCACTTTCAAATCGGCACGCAGGCATTGACGGACGGAGATTTCGGAAAAGCCATCAAGGAGTTTGACGCGGTCATCGCCGAGCGTCCGGCTTTTGCAGAGGCCTTTTTCAATCGCGGGCTCGCCCGTCAGGAACAAGGTCAGATGGCAGATGCCGCCGGTGATTTTCAATCGGCGCTGCGCCTGAAACCCGACCTGCGAGGTGCGAATCTTTTTTTGGGCATCGCTTATTACAAAACAAATGACTTCTCCCGCGCGCGTACCGCGATTCAGCGCGAAATAAAACTTAGTCCCAAGGACGCAAACGCGCTGATGTGGCTCGGAGTAGTAGAGTTGGCCGCTGGCGAACCCGAAGCGGCGATAGCGCCACTCGACAAAGCCGCCGAGCTTGCCCCCAAGGATGTTGACATTCTTTACCACCGTGGCCGCGCTCATCTCACCGTCTCGAACCGCAGCTATCAGGAAATGTATGAAGCCGATCCAAAGTCTTGGCGCGTCCATCAAGTTCTCGGCCAGGCATATGCGGAGTCGGAACGCTATATGGATGCGATCGCGGAATATCAGAAGGCCATCCAGATCGCGCCCACCGCACCGAGTCTCAATGAGGGGCTTGGTGATGCTTATCGCATGTCCACCCAATTGGACAAAGCCGAGCAGGCGTATTCCCGCGAGCTCGAACTCGACCCACAAAATCTAATGGCGATGTACTACCTCGGTGAAATTCGCGTGGAGCGGGGGAATGGCCCCGCCGCGCTTCCCGTCCTTCAAGAGGTCCTCAAGGAAAAGCCGAATTTCACGGACGCGAGATATTATTTGGGGCGCGGACTGGCGCAAGTTGGGCAAAATGCTGCGGCGGAAGAGCAATTCAAGCTCGTCATCAAGGATTCTCCCGAGAGCGAGCTTGCCCAGCGGACCTACTACCAACTCGGGCGGCTCTACCGCGTCATGAAGAGGCCCCAGGACGTGGAGCGCGCCATGCAAGAATTCGAGCGTTTGAAGGCGGCCGCCGATGCACGTGAGTCCGCAAACCTTGAGCAACGGAAGAAAGCACATGCCGAACGGGAAGTTGACCAGAATCCTTAGGACCGAAGGTCACCAAGTGCTCACCCGGGTGTGCGGGCGGCGATTTGCCAAAGCACTGGCCGTTTCCCTTTTGGCTGCATTTTTCCTCTCTCCGGGACGCGCTTCGCCTCTCCTGAGTTCTTCCTCCCTTCCGCCGCGCGGAAATCAATCACAGAGTAAGGAAGTTACCACTCCAAAGCGGTCCGCGGAGTTGAGTGCAGCAGCCTCGAAGATCGCAGCCCACGAATTGCCGGAAGCAGAGTCCCTTTTGATGCGCATCTTGAAGGAAGATCCGCAGGAAGCAAGGGCGCTCGTTCTTCTGGGAGTGATCCACGCCGAGCGGTTAGAGAACGCACAGGCTGAAGACCTTTTTCGGCAGGCCATCAGGATCAACCCGCAACTCGCCGCAGCTCATGAAAACCTCGCTCTACTCCTGGTCAACCTCGCGCGTCCTGAAGAATCGCTACGAGAATATGAAATCGCACTCAAGGCTGATCCCGGGAGTGCCACCGCCAAACGCGGGTTGATGGCATTGGCCGAGCAGCTGGCCCTGGCGGCGCGAGCGAAAAAGGATCCTGAAGCAGCGCTGGGAATTCTCCTCGAAGCGAGAAATGCCGACCCGCATGAATCGCATCTGCTTTTTGACCTGGGAATGATGGAGCTGGAGATGTCTTTGAACCAGGATGCTTTGCTGGTCCTTCGGGAAGCACATTCTCTCAGTCAGAGTGACCCTCAAACGGTGTATGCGCTGGCTCGCGCAGAGCTTGCTGTCCAGGAAATGCCATCGGCCGAACAGCATATGCGCGACTACCTCGCCGAACGGCCTGGCGATCCAACCGCACATTATGGCCTGGGACGCATTTTGCGCATGCTGGAGCGAAGCGAAGAAGCACGGAAGGAGTTCGAGCGCTCCATCGAGATCGCACCGGCCCAGTCCGAATCGTATTACGAGTTGGGCGACATTTTGCTGAACGCCGGGGAGTTTGACGAGGCTTCCACCCGGTTCCGGGAAGTTCTCAGCCGCGATCCACATCACGGGGGTGCGCTGACGGGGATGGGCATCGTTGCCTACCGGCAAAAGCGATACCAGGCGGCGGAAGACTTTTTCAAAGCGGCATTAGAGAGCAGCCCCAAGTACCAACCGGCGCACTACTATTACGGCCTGGATTTAAAGCGCCTCGGCCGGGGGGAAGAATCAAACCGCGAGCTGCAGATAGCGCTCGAACTCGACAAAGAAGAGAAGGCCAAAAGGACTCAGCAGCCGCATATTCTGGCGCCTTCCACGGCTCAACCTCCCACTCAGCGCTAGAAGACTCGGCGCGGCCCCCGAAAAGCGTTAGAGAAGCTTTTAATCAGACCCATGAAATAAACTTCTTGACAGCTGTTGCGGGCTCTAGTAGAAAAGCATTACTTGAGCAAACGTTTGCTTGAAAACTCAGGCAGATGTTACCGGGGAGGCGTGGTGTTACTAGTAGCAAGGCTAGTCCTTGGACCTGTGCGAGAAAACGTTTGCACGGGAGCTCTACTTTGCCTTCTTTTGCCAACATCCTACCGTCGAACGATCCGCCGTGATTCTGGGCTCCAGGGAAACAGTGAATTCCTGAGAGGGGGTAGCAATGAAGATGGAAGGTGAGCAGCTGCATTCTTTGTCCATATCCGCACTTGGGAACGCCTCCAGAGCTAGCGCACTCTGTCTAAGCTTTCTGCTTTTGTTTTTCCTAGGTTCACGCGTAGCTTGCGGCCAGACAACCACGCGCGGAGCGATCTCCGGCGTCGTTACGGACTCCTCTGGTGGCGTCGTCGTGGGTGCCGATGTAACCGCTGTCGAGGCCAATACCCAAACCACGTACAAGGTCAAGACGGGCAGCAGCGGAGATTATCGTTTTTCTGATTTGCTCGTTGGCACTTATGACGTGACCGTTGCCGCCCCCGGCTTCAAGGCTTCCACCTCCCATGGCGTGATCGTTGAATTGAGCTCGATTCGAAACGTAGATGTTGTGCTTCAGCCAGGCAGCGGGAGTGAAAGCGTGACCGTGAACATGGAGGCCGTGAATCTGGAAACCCAGACATCGGACGTGGGCACGGTGATCACAACACAACAAGTACTCGATCTCCCCTTGGCCCTGGGCGGTGTCGGCGCCACGCGTTCGCCGGAAGGCTTCGTCTTTCTCGTTCCCGGAACCACCGGACCGGGCACCAACAATGGCGCCGGCGGTGTTTTCGAATCGAAAATCAGCGGCGGACAAAACTTTGGAACGGAAGTATTGCTGGATGGCGCCAGCATGGAACGTTCCGAAAATGGCTCCTCGTTTGACGAAGCCGGGCCCTCGGTCGAAGCCATCGGGCAGTTTAAGGTTGTCACTTCGACGCCGTCGGCCGACTTCGACCGTTCGACCGGTGGGTGGGAAACGTTTTCAACCAAAGGTGGTACAAATACGTACCACGGGGATGTATATGAGATCATGCAGAACGCCGATCTCAACGCCAATGGGTGGTTCAACAACGCCTTCGGCACCCCCCGCCCTCCAGACACCAAGAACGACTACGGGCTTACCTTCGGCGGCCCTGTTTGGGTTCCTAAGCTCTACAACGGCCACGACAAGACCTTCTTCTTCTTTTCCTGGGAACAGTACAAGCAGAATCAGGGCGCAACGGTCATCAGCACCGTCCCGACTGCTGCTGAAAGAACCGGCGACTTCTCGGCACTTCTGGGCCCGCCAGTAACCGTTAGCGGGCAACCTGTGATCAACCCCTGCACTGGCCAGCAAGTTCTGCAAAATCAGATATTTGATCCCGCGACAACTACGACCGTCGGCGGCGTCCCTTGCCGTTTTCCGTTCGCTACGAATAACGTCATTCCAGCAGTCAATTCCACGGCCGCGGCGGTTCTGGCTTTAATCCCCGCGCCGCAAAACTCGAACCTGACCAATAATCTCGACTTCAGTTCCAGCGGCACCATCAATGACACTCTGATGACCGTCCGCATCGACCATAACTTCAGCTGGAAGGACAAGGTCTTTTTTACTTACAACAGCCGCGACAATGCCCATGAACCTCTCGACATTCAGTTTAGCGGTCCGGCCTATCCCGGCGGCCAATTTCAGAACTTCTTTACTCACTACATTCGAGTTGGCTGGGATCATGCATTCACGCCGACCCTTTTGAATCAATTTGCTGTGGGTTACAACCGCACGAACAGCCTAAACGTCGGAAGCTCTGGCGCCCTGGGAGTCAATTGGGACCAAAAACTCGGCATCACCGGCTTGCCAACAAACAATATATTCCCCGTCTTCAATTTTGGCGGCGGACTGGACAGCGCCGGCTACAACATCAATGGCGATACCATTGATAACGGTTATCCGGTCAACGACACGCTGAGCTGGGTGCACGGCAAGCATACATTCCGGTTCGGCACCAATCTGAATCTCCAGGTCTTTGATCCCACTACACAGCAGAACGAATCCGGAACTTTCAACTTCGGCACCGGAGAAACGGCCGCCTTTTTGAACGCTCCCAGTACAGGCTACGGCCTCGCCGGCTTCGAGCTTGGCCAGGTGGATAACGCCAATGCCTCGGCCTACGCGGGAACGCCAAAATTCGTTCAACGTTACTATGCGTTCTTCGCGCAGGACGACTGGAAGGTTACTTCGAGCCTCACACTCAATCTTGGGCTCCGCTGGTCGGTGGACACTCCTCGCTACGAGGTCCACGGCAACTACACGGACTTCAGCCCAACAACCCCGGATCCCGACGCAGGAGGCATCCCGGGCGCAGAGGTGTTTGCCGGCATTGGGGCGGGCAGAAACGGAAATGTCCACGAGCAGTGGGCCAACACTTACTATAAGGATTTTGCCCCCCGTGTCGGGTTTGCCTGGGCTCCGGACTTTTTGAAGCAGAAGACCGTCCTCCGTGGCGGCTACTCCATCTATTACGGCCCCATCGTCTATGCCGATTTTGGCGCTGGCGGCCTCCTGCAGGGCTTTACCGCAAACCCGGGGTTCGCCAGCCCGAACGGTTTTTCGCCCGCCTTCAACATTGGCACCGGTTTCCCGGCTTATCCACCTCCTCCGAACCTCGACCCCGGCCAACTCGGCTTTCTCGCCAGTCCGTGGTATGTCGATCCTTCCTGGGGGCGGCCGGCGATGGTGCAGAACTGGAGCCTAGAAGTTCAACACAAACTCCCTTGGGATCTGCTACTGGATGTCGCCTATGTGGGCACGCGAGGAACACACCTGCGATCCCAATTCGACAATCTCAACACGCTGAATCCCAGCTTTTTCAGCATGGGCAACGAGTTGAATGAGACCATTAGTGCGGCAGGTGTCAACGCCCCGTATGCTGGTTTTCCAGCAAGCGCGCTGGTCGCGCAGGCACTGGTCCGGTTCCCGCAGTACAGCGTTGTCAACGATGACTGCTGTCTCGAAAACGAGGGCCAATCTTCCTACGACGCTCTTCAAACTTCCGTGAGTCACCGCTTCAACAATGGACTCACTCTCCTGGCTTCTTACACCTTCTCGAAGACACTTACTGATGCGGCGGACAGCATCTTGCCAGACTTTGCAAATTTCGCCGGCGGCGGCACGCCGCAGAATCCCTACGACCACAAGGGCGACAAGAGCCTCAGTACGCAGGATATCCCCCACACCTTCGTCCTGAGCTACCTCTACAAGCTGCCCATAGGTCAGGGTCAAAGGTTCCTCAACCAGGGCGGCATCCTAAATCGGGTGGTCGGCGGCTGGGAAGTTGGCGCTGTCCAGCGTTATCAATCGGGCCAACCGCTCTCCTTTGGTTGCGCTACGGGCGTTCCTGCTTTCAATGGCTGCATTCGATATGATCAGGTTGCCGGCCAGCCCCTGACCAGCGCTTCGGTCCGCAATGGCACCTTCAACCCCATCAATTCGCTTCACGCCGCCAAATGCGATCCCACCGGAGACGGTCACTTCGTCGACGATCCTGGCAATGCCGCCCTCGGAGTCCTGCCAAGTTCGGACTTGTACTTCAACTGCGCCGCGTTTTTTGATCCCAACTACGTCGCGGCTCGAACCCCGGGTGTGCCTTACACCTTTGGCACTTTGGGACGCGTCATCGGCAATGTTCGAAGCCAGCCCTTCTTCAACGAAGATTTCAGCATCAACAAGCGCACAAAAATCACCGAACGGACAGACGTCCTTCTTCGCGCGGACTTGCTCAATGCCACCAACCGGCACATCCTCGCTCGACCAGTGACCTCCGGCCCGGAAGATCTTAGCGGGCAATTTGGCACCATATCGTCGACGGCGTACCCGTCGGCCTTCGGGAACCAGAACTCCTTCGGCAGAATTGTACAGTTCTCGTTGAAGGTGGAGTTTTAGAGCCGCTTCTTGCAATTTCTGCAGTCACGAAGGCAGGTGCAACCTCATCTGTTACACCTGCCTTCGCTTCTCACCCCGCGGACCCTATACTACGAAGGGCGGACCCGAAGCCGCACAGCCACGAAGCGCGAATCGCATAACTGGTTGTGGGATGGGCCGGTTTATCGTCTCGAGAGGTGCGTGACATGTCTGCCTCTAAATCCTCAGTGAATCCATATCTTCTGACCATTGCGCGTTTGGCATTCGTCTTTTCCCCGGCCTTCTATTGGTTCATGGCCGACGCTCAGCAACCATCCGTCACCGTCGAGGCAGAACTTGTTCAGCCGCTGGATGCTGGCCATGCAAAGGTGGGAGACTCGGTCAAAGCGAGAGTGAAGGTCGCATGGTCCGATCCGACTTGCACGCTTAAGCAGAATGCCATGGTCAAAGGCCGCATCGTCGCTCTGCAGTCCACTTCCAAGACCGCCAAAGATTCCGGTGTGGCGCTGCTTTTTGAGAGCGGCGAGTGTGGCGGACACGACATGAAACCCTTGCCTCTGACCATCATATCGGTGATAGGGTTCGCTCCTGCACCTCCTGCCCTCTCGGATTCCGCAGGGGTGGGGATCGGCGAAGGGTCAAGGGGCGGGGCCGCCGCTGCCAGGAATGCTCCCGCCATCGAGGGAGGTAAGCCCATAGTGCCGCTGACAATTACTCAAGGGCAGGTCTTTGGCCTCAACGACGTGAAACTGGGCGTAGCCACTGGTCCGCAGGGCAGTTCGGTCCTAGGCACCTCGGGGCACAACTTGCGTCTTGAGACTGGAGTGATCCTGGTGCTTGCACGAAGCGCAGACATAAACCCGGCGCCTGCGACAAGCCCCGTCAACCCTCACTGGTTTCACCACGCTCGGGCGATCGGAAGCGTTATGAGGCAGACCACCTCCCGGTGCCGCTCGCGAACCTGAACTGAAGTTTCCAGCCTCTCTCAAGCGGGATTCTAACCGGCTAAGCAAAATGCGAGTCCGAGAAGAAACCGGTGCCCGAGTTCATCACGTTACATATTGGCGTACCCTTTCTTCTTACTCCTTGCGGCAACCTGCTGGCACGCGCCAAACTTAATTTGCAGAACAACTGCGCCACGAGTCTGATACTTCCTTCTCTGGTTCGTGACGTCCCCCTTCTTTGAAGTCTTTGCCGCCCTTGTGGCGGGGGGGATCCTCATGGCCAATTTTGCGGAACACGCGTCCACGAACAGAAGCCTACCCATTGGCGGTGCGTTCCGGGCCCCGCTGCGAGTCAGGGTAGCGCCTGCCACGGGGAGAATAACGGAAAAGTATAAGAGTAGCTTCTCCGTGACTAGGCTTTTGATTGTCCGGCCGATTGTGTCTCTCCGGTCGTTCGGACACACTCTTTCCAGACTAAAGAATTCTTGGACGCGGCTCTTGCACTCCTCGCGCTGCCCTTCCGCAGAACGAGCATTTGTCCTGATCCTGCTCTGTCTTCTACCTTTCCTGGCCTCGACCCGCGCTTCGCCTCAGAAAAAGGACGAAACTGCAAACTTGCTCGACATGAGTCTTGAGGACTTGATGGCACTCGACATCGATTCCGTTTCCGGTGTCTCCGGCTTCAAGCAGAAGGTGACGGAAGCGCCCGCCTCCGTCACCATCATTACAGCGGAAGAAATCCAAAGGCACGGCTACCGGACTCTCGCCGACATCTTACGGAACGTGCGCGGTTTTTATGTCAGTAACGACCGAAACTACAGCTACCTGGGAGTGCGCGGTTACGGACTTCCGGGGGACTACAACAGTCGCATCACACTGCTGATTGACGGCCACCGGCTAAACGACAACATTTTCGACGCCGCTTTGATTGGAACAGAGTTCCCGATTGACGTCGACTCGATTGACCGCGTCGAAATCATCCGCGGGCCTAATTCCTCCCTTTATATCGCCAGTGCCTTCCTGGGCGTCATTAACGTAATTACAAAGCGGGGACGGGATTCACAGAAGGTGAGCGTGGCAGGCAGTGCTGCCAGCTACGGCACGTACCAGGGCCGTGTCAGTTACGGCAATCAGTTCAAGAACGGTTTGGAGCTGTTTCTTTCCGGTTCTTTCTATGATTCCCATGGCCAGGACCAGCTCTTCTTCCCGCAATTCGACACTCCCGCCACCAACAACGGTATTGCCCTGAACGCGGACGATGATGAGTCTCACCAGTTCCTTGGCAATCTCTCCTGGGGCCACTTCACATTGCACGGCGTGTTTGGGTCTCGCGACAAGGGGATTCCAACGGCTCCCTTCGGATCCGTCTTCAATGTCACTGGAACCCACACGATCGATGCCCGTGGCTACCTCGATCTGGGATACGACCAGAAGCTTGGCAGCGGCTGGAGCCTCACCAATCGTCTCTACTACGATCAGTACAACAACGACGGTACGTATATTTACGATTACTCCTCCTCGGGTGGACCTTCCCGCGTGATGAACAAGAACTTCGCCCACGGCAAATGGTGGGGCGATGAAGTGGCTTTATCGAGGCAGGTCTTTGCCAGACAGCGATTGACCTTCGGCGCTGAATTTCGTGACAACTTTCAGCAGGATCAGGGAAATTATGACCTCCAACCGTTTGTCCAGTATTTCACCAGCTACAGAACCTCAAATATATTTTCTGTCTACGCTCAAGACGAAATTCACCTCCGCAAAAACCTCGTTTTGAATGTGGGCCTCCGCTACGACCACTATTCGACTTTTGGTGGCACTACCAATCCGCGCGCCGCTCTGATCTATAGCCCCTGGGAGAGGTCTACCTTCAAGCTCCTTTACGGCCAGTCGTTCCGCGCTCCCAACTTTTTCGAGCTTTACTACGACGCCCCCGGAAACGAATCCAACCCGTCTCTCCGGCCTGAAACCGTCAAGACCATGGAGCTGGTGTGGGAACAATACTTTGCCAATCATTTCCGCATGACCATGTCGGCCTTTTATTACCCCATTCATGGCTTGATCGGCGAACAAGTTGACCTCGCAACCGGGAACGCATTCTTCACCAACGCCGGATCACTGGACCTTCGAGGCGTCGATTTTGAATTCGCGAGAAAACTGTCCGGCGGCGTGGAAGGCACGGTCAGTTACTCCTTTCAGGACGTAAGGAGCCCAAGCAACCCGATGCCTCTCACCAATTCTCCCAAACACCTCGTTCAGGCAAGCCTTAGTGTTCCTCTCTTCCAGCAAAAGGTCTTCGCGAGCATGGATCTTCAGTATGTCAGCAAGAGAGCGACGCTGACGGGCCAGTACACGGGATCCTATGTCGTTCCCAATTTCACCCTATTCAGCCGAAAGATTCTAAAGGGATGGGAGCTCTCGGCAAGCATCTACAACGCGTTTAATCAGAGATATTCCGACCCTGGTGGCAACGGACTGGTGGAGGACACTATCGTTCAGGATGGCCGAAATTTTCGAATCAAAGTCGGATACAGATTCCAATGATGAATATATGGCTTCAGAAGAATAACAGTGATACGAGATCGCGTAGCGGCTGGCGTTCAGTCCCTGGCGGTGATTCGCGCCAAATCTGGCGAGGTACTGTCTTCGGGATCATCGCTTTCTGCCTCTTCCTTATTGCTTCGCCCAGTGCTTTTTCGCAGAAAGAGGAAAGCGCGGAATACCCGGTCAAACTCGCGTTCCTTTATAATTTTACAAAGTTCGTCGAGTGGCCGCCGGAGTCCTATCGAGACCCGAGCGCGCCGCTGCTGATCTGCATCGTTGGTCATGACCCATTCAGCCAAGTCCTTGAGGGTGAGTTGCGCACCCGGAATGTGGGCGGCCATCCCGTGGAGGTCAGGACGCTGAAACCAAATGACAGACTCAGTCTGTGCCAGATTGTATTTGTGCCCGCCACGGAGAAACAACACGCCGACAAGATTGTGAGTGGCCTCAAGGGATCAAGTACTTTGACGGTTGGTGAAACCGACGGATTCGCTGTCCAGGGTGGGATCATCAATCTGACGGTCGAAGCAAACAAGGTTCATTTTGAGGTCAACCGGCTTGCCGCAGAACGCGCTGGCCTGAAAATCAGCTCCAGGCTCCTCAGCATTGCGAAACTCGTGCACGAATAGGATCGGAGGAACAAAAAGGACACCCGCGATTTCTCGAACCAGTCATGAGGGTGCTGCTTGGCGTAGCTGTTGATGCGAACGATCAAATTCTACTTCCAGCGGGCGCCCTTTTTATAATGTGTTAGTCAGCCCTGTGGAACAGTTCCAAAAAGTATGCGAAGCACATAGGGAGAAAATGCGGGTTCAATTTGCATTTTCTCCTCCTTAGAAGAGCCGCAGGAGCCGTTCATTGAGAATGCGCAGGTCCTCATCCATCTGGGAGGTGAGCCGTTTACTCTCGCCATCCGATAGCAAACGGGCTTGGCGATCCTCGACGGGCAAAGGCCTTCTGAGAGCCGCCAGCCAAACAATTTGGACGACTATAAATGAAAACAAACTCAGGAGCTGCCACACTTTTTGGTGGGCGAACAAATCTGTGTCGAAAAACAATTGAAGAAGGGTGTTAAACACAATCTCTGAGCAGGAATAGAAACAAAACCCACCTAGTATCATCCTGTATTCGCGCAGGATCGGAATTGAGTAGTAACGGACGAGGAGGAAATAGATTATAAGAGCTGAGGCAAAACTGACATGATAGCCGCGATCAATTTCAAACCAGCGAGCCGAAGCCCAGTGGCCGCGAGCTGCCAGCACGACGAGAAGGACGACGAGTCCCGAGGCCACTGTCAGTGCACGCCACCCAAGCTGCCAAATGCCCTGATATTGTCTGAGGGTGATCCTAAGGATTTCGGTTGTGGCCAGAGCTTGCGCGAGAAGTGTGAAGCATTCCGACGTCCAGGCGAGGGTGGCAGGGGTGGAAGATTCGCTCCACGAATGCGAATAGACAACCAGGAGAAAGGCCGCCTGGCAAACATTAAGGGTTATGTAGGCAGTGAAGAATGGCAGTTTGCGAGAATTGCTCTTCAAGAAGAGAAGCGCCAACACGAGCAGTTGCGCCAGAATACTGCAAGCCCACAGCCATAGCACGGGGAGAGGAAAGACGCCCATGGCTGCCGGATACTAACAGATTCTAACTGTGCGGTAACTACATTAAGCGTATTCCTTAAAATGTATGTGTGAAAAATTTTAAGATCGAGCCCCCGGCAACGCTCCGCTTAGTGCAGACCATAGGGGTTTGACGGGCCGTCTTCTCCAGGCCTCTCGAAGCGCTCCACGACCGCTTCACCAGTCAAGATATTCTTCTCGGCAAGAAGTTCGAACACCGTCTCTATCAGAAGCGAGTTGTAGCGGGTCTCTTTCATGAGGGTATGCAATGGATCGTCATTCTTGTCCTGTTTTATCAAAACGCACCGACTGTCAAAACGCACCGACTTGACAAAAGATGGCGGTATAGAGTATGTAGCTCACAGTAAATATTCTTCAGTTAGGACTGTAAAGGAAAAACATGACTTCCCAGAATCATGTCATCCACGCAGTTCGTCCCAGCCAATCATCGCTGCTGACGGCTATAGCGTATTGCTTGTTCCTAACAGCCTTTTTGGCGGCACTCATATTCTGAAATGTTTATAGGCTTGAGCATGGCAGAGGACGAACCCCAGCCGTGTCCTAGGTTCAAGCGGATGCTTGTCACCAAGAACTTTCTCAAACACCTCCCGAATTGCTCCAGCTGCAAAGCAGTAATCGCATACCTGGAACGGGAGTCAAACATTCATGCCTGGATTCACAAACACAGGAACTAGCTTCGCAGCGCGGCATCAATCGTCCAAATGCCGTGACCGTTTGTTTCGCTCAATGCTTCGAACTCTTTTCAAACGGCCTTATCGAAATCCCGTCAGAGCACTCTGCCACAACCAAAACCTCGCCGAGAGCACGCTACCGGTAAATCACTAGCGTTTCTGGTCCGCAGACGACGCTCGTCTGGTTAGCGACGTGCAGTGAGCTATCTGACTGATCGGGATGCGGGTCACTGGCTTCAGATGGAAGCCGTGCTTCGTGTGAGGGCTTCGATCTCCCTCAGGAGATCGGCCGTGCGGAATGGTTTTGAGACGTATCCGTCCATTCCTGCCTTCAAACAATGCTCGCGGTCACCAGCGATGGCGTGGGCCGTCATAGCGATGATGGCTTGATGCGGACGGCCAGTTGCCTTTTCGCGATTTCGGATCGCGGCTGTCGCTTCAAATCCATCCATCTTGGGCATTTGGACGTCCATCAAGACGACATCGAAATTCTCGCGCTCCAGAGCAGAAAGCGCTTCTTCGCCGTCGTGGGCGACCGCAACGGTGTATCCCTGCTTCTCCAGCGTGCGCACCGCGAGCAACTGATTTACTGCATTGTCCTCAGCCAATAGAATGCGAAGCGCTCGCCGCCCTTCCCGTAAGGTGTGCCGCGTAACTAGACGTGGCGCCGCGATCTCTGGCTCCCGCTCTTTAAGAACCGTCAGGATGGCATCGAGCAAGTCTCCCTGGGCGACAGGCTTGATGAGATAGGCTGCGATGCCGAGCTTTTTGCATCTCGCCGCATCGCCTCGCTGTCCGGCTGAGGTCAGCATCATGACGGCGATGTCACGCAGGTTCGTATACTTGCCGAAATGCTCGACTAGGGAGAAACCGTCTACGTTTGGCATCTGGACGTCGACCAGAGCGAGAGCAAAGCGCGAGCCTGCCTTGTTCGCTTCTTGCATTCGCTCTTCTGCCTCGGCGGCGCTGGCGGCTAGCACCGGGCGCATTTTCCAATGTTCCAGCATCTTGGCAAGTATCAGGCGGTTTGTTCTGTTGTCGTCCACCACCAAAACTGCAAGTCCTTGAAGGGCCTGCGGCTCGACTTTTTCCCGCGGACCTGTAGCCGCCGCAATGTACGCCTTTAGGGTGAAGTGAAAACAACTGCCTTTCCCTTGCTCGCTGTCCAGCCAGATTCTGCCGCCCATCATTTCCACGAGTCGCAAGGAAATGGTCAGCCCTAGTCCGGTTCCTCCAAACTTTCTAGAGGTTGAGCTATCGGCCTGGGAAAACGCCTGGAAGATAATCTTCTGTTTCTCGCGTGCGATGCCGATGCCGGTATCCCGAACAGAAAAAGACAACTTAAGCTCATCTCCCTGTTGCGATTCCATGCCGACTTCAAGCCCGATTTCCCCCTGCTCAGTGAATTTGATCGCGTTGCCGATCAAGTTGACGATGATTTGGCGCAGCCGGGTGGGGTCGCCGACGATTTCATCTGGCACGTCGGCGTCAATATCGCAAAGTAGCTCCAGTCCTTTCTGCTCAACGCGCATTGCCAGGAGTTTTACCGTCTCCGCCATGCTGGCTCGCAACTTAAAAGCTATGGGGTCGAGATCAAACTTTCCGGCCTCGATCTTGGAAAAGTCGAGAATGTCGTTGATCAATGAAAGCAGGGAGTCGGCTTCCGTCTTTACCATGGTGAGATATTCGCGTTGTGTCGTGTCCAGTTCCGTGTCCAGCGTGAGTTCGGTCATTCCTATGATTCCGTTCATAGGCGTGCGAATCTCGTGGCTCATGTTGGCAAGGAATTCAGACTTCGCGCGGTTTGCGCTATCGGCGGCCGCCCGCGCCTGCTCCAGGCGGATCAGCATCTCTTTTCCCTCCGTGATATCTATGGACGCTCCTGTGATTCTCTTGCCTTGTAGTTCCGGTCCGCCCTGACTCCGCAGCCACCGGATGGCGCCATTCGGTAGCACCACTCTGTATTCGGTTTGAAATCCTTCCCCGGCAGAGATCGCATGGTCGATAACTTCCTTTGCCGCCGCGCGATCGTCAGGATGGGCCAATTCCCACCATTGGCGCGCGCTCAATTGAAGGGGCTGGCCAACTAGCCCCGCCAACGCCGCGAATCCTGCCGAGATGGTCACGGTGCCCGTGGGGATGGCGATTTGCCAAACACCGAACGCCGCCGCCTTCTCCGCCAGGTCAAATCGCTGGGCATCTTCTCGAAGCCTCTGCTCGGCACTTAGTCGCTCGATGGCGTTTCCAGCCAAGTGCGCGCCTGCTTCGACCAATCGCAAATCGCGGGGTCTCGGCTTCGCGGGGTGCTGGTGATACATGGCAAACGTTCCCAATACATTTTTCTTCGAATCGCGGATTGGCACGCTCCAGCAAGCCCTCAACCCGAAGGACATCACAAAATCCTTCGCAGACGCAAAACGGTGATCGGTAGCAATGTCTTCCACGATCGTCGTTTCGTTGCTAAAGGCCGCCGAACCACAAGCCCCGACTTCCGGCCCGATCTCCAGCCCTTCGATCGCCTGCATGTACGCCGCCGGCAAACTGCCTCCCGAACCTCCGTGCAAGTGTCGCCGGTCTTCGCCGAGGAGAAGAATCGTGCAGAAGCAATTATCGGCCATCCGCTCGATCGCCGCCGTCAAGGCATCCAGAACTTCCTCGAGCGAGGCGCCTCTCGCAATGAGCTCCAGGACTCGGCGTTCTTCCTCGAGAACCCGCGAAGACTTCTCGAGTTCCTCTTGGCTCTTGAGGCTCTCCGCCAAGCGCCGAGTTTGCCACCATCCCACCGCGAATCCGATGGTGGCTAGTAGGATTGCTCCTGTGGTCAGTTCAAGCCACGTTGATTGGCTGGTTGGCAAAAACATACGGGATGGAGAGTCGTGGAGGGGCTTTCCGACGAATGGTTAGATACTGACTAAAATCTATACGGTTCGCCTCGCCGGAAGAAGCAGCACGATAGCTGCCACCGCAGACAATTTTACAAGATATTCATTTCAAATGAATTAATCGCGCAGAAAAGCGTCGGTCATCGCTCGTTCAGGTCTCATTCTCGATTTCTGTTCTATTTTGGCACATCCACATGGCCGCCAGGATTCCGGCAAATTCCGTTGAAGCGAACTCGGACCCTTAGTCCCGTCCTCTACGGGGCACCTATCCGCCAAGTTCACATCAGGCACCCAAGTTTGACCTCGCCAATCGGGCAATGAAATCTCACCACCCCTTGAAACATGGCCTGGAAGGAATTGAATTTGTTCCAGTTCGCCGCCGGCGCTGCGGCAGAGGCGACCGGAAGACCTCCGAAGATCGTGCGGTGCGTGAATCAGAAACCGAGGGCCTTGGTCGGTCTATTCCGACGCACGAACCGATAGTTTCCGGCCCCCGTATCATTCAGGACAGATAAGGACGCTCGGCGTGTTCACGTCAGCGTCGCCGCGCTGCTTCGATGGCAGCGACGTCGATCTTCTTCATCGTCATCATCACCTCGAAGGCGCGCTTTGCCTCATCACCACCAGCTGCAAGCGCATCGGTCAGCGCGCGCGGGGTGATCTGCCAAGAGAGGCCCCAGCGGTCCTTGCACCAACCGCATGCGCTTTCCGTTCCGCCATTGCCGACGATCGCGTTCCAGTAACGGTCCGTCTCTTCCTGATTGTCTGTCGCGATCTGAAAGGAAAAAGCCTCGGTGTGCCGGAACGCCGGGCCGCCGTTGAGACCGAGACAGGGAATGCCCAGGACGGTGAACTCCACAGTGAGCACATCGCCCTTCTTGCCGCTCGGATAATCTCCAGGAGCCTCGTGAACCGCGGTTACTTTACTATCCGGAAAGGTGGAGGCGTAGAAGCGCGCCGCCTCATGCGCGTCTTTGTCGAACCAGAGGCAGATCGTGTTCTTTGGCTTCATGCTGGTCGGCTCCTTGTGCTCAATCAGGGCGAACGCCACGGGTCGTGGGCCCCACAGATTATAGAAGAAATCGCACCACCTATCGGGCGCTATGGGCCACTCGGTTCATCATCGGACCTGAGATGGAGACCGTGAGGTTATGCTTCAGACGCCCGGGGCCGGTCATTGCTGCACCTGTAATGCTCGACCGTCAGGACCAACGTCGAAGGAGATTGCGTTGCTGACGAGTGTTCTCTCTGAACTTACGCCCCCTCCGTAGGCAAACATAAATTGATATTGTCCTGGGTAGATTTTAAATCGAATCCGAATTCTCACGGACTGGCCGGGTTCAACTGTGAAACTTGCGGCAGGCCGGGTTGTCATATCAACGATGTAACCCCACGAAGTTTTCCTGTTTCCGGTCTGTTCGGTCGATATGTAAGATGCATCCTCGATGCCACTTCGGGAAATAATGGCCACCGAGCCGTCATCAGAGAAGCGTATTTCTGGTTTTTCTGACTTGAACAGCAAGACGCCAATGTTAGAGCGGCCGACTTTAACAGGAGACTTTCCAACATTACGAATCTCAATCAGAAACTGAGGCCGCGTATATCGACCAAAGGCTGGGATAGCTACCAATTTCAAGCCATCGATTGTGATCCATTTGGGCTCGGGTGCCGGGCCTAGTATCTTGTATTTGCGAATCATCGGGTCCTGAAGACGGAGGCCGCCCGCACTCACTTCCGATGCGTCAACTTCGATAGCATTACCCTTGTAACGCGCGAGGTCGCCGTTAACGTCAGAAGCCACATAGTTTAGGTATGGTCCGCTCACCAGATAGCAAGTGCCCCAACGGTCGAACACGACAACCCCACAGTATTTTCCGGGGCCGAAGAGATAGGCGAAGGCCGGGGCAACAAGCGTCGCCGCGAGCGCAGAAAGCGCCAAAGCAAAGGCTGCCAAAACAATCCACTTGTTGGTCTCGGCGCGAGCCATTGCGCTTAATCCTATTCCCCTATTTGAGATGGCGTTACGAGCGTTACTGTCCATGTGGAATCTCAAGTTTCTGGCAACCCGGCTGCGCATCCAAATGAAGCTGTTCACACTCCGCGGCTTTCGTCGCCCTTAACGACGAGATGCAGTTTCATAAACGAACCACACGACAAAGGCAATTACACTCAGGAGAACAGTTGCGAAAATGATTGCAAGAGGCCAGAAAACCCAAGACCATGATTGTCTTTTTCTGATGTGCTGTATGGCGTTGTGCAATGAGAAAGCGGTAGCGATTGCGCCAAACGGAGTTAGGCCGAAGGCGGGCATAAAAGCATCGAGCTCGCCTGGTCCTCTGCATCCATGCCGGAAACAGTAAACAGAAGGCAACAGAATCGATAAGACGTATACGATCGAAACGAAATACGAAATTGCGAGGCCCAGTCTGCGTAATATACCCCGCGCTGCGGGGGGGCCTGAGGTTTGCTTACTTAGGTCCTGGTTCACGTTACAATCACTTTCGTTACTCTGGCAGCAAGAGTGGGCGCCACCTTCCACTCTGGATTCAGGGTGAGTCTGTGTAAAGCGTTTTGCGTTAGGGGGCGAAGAATCGTGTAACGCCCGATAGAACGCGGTTACCAGAAAAGTGCCTTCTCAACTCCCTTGCCCTTACAATGTCCTAATCTCAATCTCCTTCTTTACTTGATCTATCGAGGTTGGGGAATTGCTCGCGCTGGCAAACAAGTATAGTCCGGTGCAGCTGGCAGGATTGGGCTCTTGTCGAATGTGGGCCGTCGGCGTGTCAACCTGCAGTCGGACTATTTTGATGCAACTGCTGACGCGTTGCGCCGGCGCCCAGACTCTTTAGGGTTCGAAGCGGAAGTGAATGGTGATGGTAACGTGCGCGGGAACGGGCTGGCCGCTCAGCGTTGCAGGTTCGTACCTGTATTCTTTCAAGGATTCCACAGCCGGTTCGCGCAATGACGGAGGCCCGGAGATCACGCTGATGAAATGCACCTCGCCTGACGTCCCCACGACGGCATCGATCACCACATTTCCTCTTTCGAAATCCCGCAGAGCTTCCAGCGAAGCCACCGCTTGCCCCGAATGAATCAATTTTGGCGGAACGACAGCGCTGTCTTTCCCCGAATTCGCTTCCGTACCCGCTGCAGGCTTCGCCGCAGGCCGAACGGATGAGGCCTTCGCCGGCGTCATTGCGCGAGGCGCTTTTTTCCTCGAAGCCAAAGGCTCAACCGGGGCATCCGACGAAGCTGCTTCCGCGCGTGCCGCACTCCCATCCGCGGGGGCCGTCGTGTCCGGATCGGATACCGGCGCGCTTTTCGCAGACATTCCTGTCGAAGTCACCGGAGCATCGCTCGCCACCCTCATGGTGTCGTAGGCTGCAGGTTTCTTGGGCTTCGCTCCCGCCGACCTCCAGGGCAGCCAATTCTTGAACCAAGCCGTGCCAACCCCCAACACCGCCAGCAGAATCGCCAGCATAAGCACTATCCGATTGAATTCGGGGGTGAAGCCGCCGCGCGGCAAGCGCCAGCGCTTCGACTTCGGCAATGAATTGATAAAATCGCTAACCGACTGCGGCGTTTCCACTTGCTCAGCTGCTTCCCCTCGCGCGCGATCGGCAGCGCGTTTGGTTGGCGCAACCGCACCTGCCGCATCCAGCCCGCTTTCGAGAATCGCTTCCGTACTCATTGGGTCGCCCGGCTCAGGGATAGCGGAAGCCGGGTAAACTTCGCCTCTCAGCTGTGCCAGAGCACTTGCCTCCGCGTTCGTGGTCGGCGTCTCCGTCAAGACCGGTTTCCCGCGCAGCTCTTCCACTTCCCGCTTGAATATTTGCAGTTCGCTCGCATCGGGCGCAGTTGGAAGAGTCCAGGGTTGGTCGGCGGTGGCCTCCGCAGTGATCACCAGTGCGGCCGTTTCCACGTCCTGAGCGTTCTTCGGTAGCAAAGTCGTCGCCGCCGAAAACTCCATACCCCAGAATCGCGGTGCAGCCTCGACAAACTCAACTTCCAGATAGCAAATGGTCGGTTTGTAGGAGCGCTTCCGCACTATCTGGACGATCACTTCGCGCTTCGTTTCCAGGTTGGCGAGTGCCAGCAGCTGTCCGGCGGTCACCGCGGCGGACAACCGAATCACCCCGCCACTTTCAGCCACCAGTACAGAAGCAGTTTCTTCATTGAAAAGCTGGCGCCCCTGCTCATTCTTGGCTGGTGAAATACCGGTGGCTCGCACTAGCACTACACGCGAGATCGAATTCGGTTTGAGAAGCGGGAGGGGGGTCGCAGGAGGTGCTTCCGTTTCTTTCGGTTCCTCCGGATCGCCGGGTGTCTGTTCGACATGAGTCTGCGCGTGCTTGATGTCTCCTGCGGAAGGCGCTTCATTTGCCTGTGTCGCTTCCTCCGCGGAGACTGAAACATCCGCGGTCCGCTGTTCCGGAATATTCGCGGCGCTGGGAGCTTCGAGTGTTCTCGGTTCCTCGGGCGCCACAGGCGGATTGGAAACGATAGGCGCTGGTTCCGGCCGTACATGGTCTGGTACACCGACGACAAATCCCAAAAGCAACAGGACATAGAGTGCACGGGAGGCTTCGGGCCTGGGCAAGCCACTCTGTGCGACGACGCGTTTGGCCGAAATGTGCTGGGAGATGAGGCTGAGCAACTGCCGCTCTCCATCTTCCAGGTCCTCGACCTTCAAAAGGCGCAACGCCTCAGACGAAAGCTCAACCTGAAGATCGGCGTCCTCGGCGAGTCGGTCCAGAGGCAGGTCGCCGGCTTTGCGCACGGCCGCCAGGAACAGCCTTCCCAGCGGCAAAGGGATGCCGATTTCCGGGACCACATTTTTTTCAAGAGAGCTGAAGAAAAAGTAGCGCCCGGCAGGATAGTCGAGCACGGACGCGGTGATTTGCAGGACCTGGCGTTGCACCCAGCTGACAATCTCTTCGACTCCATAGATCCCCATCTCGGCTATTGCAGAACCAAAGCGTTGGCCCGTCTCGACGAGCGTTGACGCCTCCTCAAACTGGCTCTGGGTCAGGGCTCCGGCGCGAAGCATCACTTCGCCGAGCCCATCCTGCCTGTCGCTGCTCGTGGCAAACACCAGTTCCCCGGCATCGAAAAAGAGCGCCTTTTCCACCCGTCCAAAGACGAGTTGTAACTTGCCGGTCAGCTGCTGGGAGTAAATCCGATGCACGAGGGCGAGGAGGGTATGATGACTATCGATTTCACCGGAATCAGGTGGCTGTTTGGCGGGAGAAAACCAGCTGAAGGGAGTGGCGCCCGCAGCCTTGCTCTGCTGCGCGTCCAATAGCTGAACAGCCCCACTCTGCCCGGCCAGAGAGGGATACGGGCTACGATCTTGCTTTTCGCTTGAGATGGCTGCCGCCTCGTTAGCCAGAATACTCGAAGAGAATCGAGCTGAGAAACGGCCTTGCTCAATTACGCATTAATCGTTGCGACCAAAGCAGCCACTAGGACCATTCCAAAGAACAGTCCAAATCCCCTCGAATCGGGACGCAAAGCTTTCACTGCACCTCGTTCAAGTGCCGACCGGCGAAACCCACGGATTATAAAAGGGCACCCCTTTTTGGAGTAGGGTTTGGGTGCTTGGCTCATTCCGCTACAGAAAGGAACACCCTCTATGACTCCCTGGAAACCTCCTGATTTGATGGGTTCGCACATGAGTTGGCGTGACCAGCAGGCCGAATTGGGCGGCCTTTCTGACGAGTTCTGGCCCGACGCGTCGAAGACGCAGTTAGGGTTTACCGGGAATTAATATTCCGGACTTTTATCTGGTGATAGGCTCTCTGCCGTTCACCGACGGAGTTCGTCTTTCCAGGGACGTAAAAACACTAATCGCCAGGTCCGTGGGCGAAAAATCCGAAATACGCAAGAGGAGGACTCCTTGAGCAGGCCGGATAATCCGAGCTATAGGCAGCATGACGTCGAAATGAACGTGCAACATTTCATTCGCCTCATTTAAGAAGGTCGCGGGCCAGGCTCTGCACCCACGCGCGCGTGAAGTACCACCGGTCCGCGAGCGTTAGCGGAGCCTGAAGGCGCAACCCACTCACTTTGCGAAAACTGCCCGGTAGCTCAAACAGCGCGGGATCCAATGGGCCTTCGTAGAATTCAGTTATTTTTTCTTCGCTAATGTAAGTGTTTGGCCGTTTCGCGCCGTCCGAGCCCGTAACGTTCGATCGCGAAGTGCGCCTGCGCTCAATGGCGAACCCTATGACTCGGATTCCATCATCAATGATTTCGTATCTCTCGCCTCCCACCGCATAATATTCGTGCCGACGGCCCACATTATGCGGCTGCCGTCGAGATTCACAGGAAACATTCGTGTCCAGGTCGATGAACCACCCATCCATCACATTGTCCCGTGGTTCCAAATGCGAACCGGACAGCGGAGTCTCTTTCCACGTCGTGACAACGTGCCGAGCCTCGTGGCCAAAGAAATCCTTTCTTTCCCCGGTATCAACAGTGGTCGTTTCTTCGCGTACAGTCGGGACCCACGGCGCGACTTTCTGAAAGGCGTTTTCCGTTCGCGCCTCAATGTCCTGTTTTGTTCGCTTGAATCCTGGGTACGCCTTAACCACGTATTCCTGGTCTTCAAGGTTCAGGTCGAACGCTTGCCCAAGATCGCATCTGGCGATATTCGCGAGCAGAGGCCCCGGCCGTGTATCGAGCGTCCCATCGCCATGCACTGGGTGCATCCAAGGCCGGTATTCCGTTCTGCTTCGGTCTGCCTCAAGGAAAACTGTCTGCTCCTCAGTGGTTCCGTCTACTACGAACCGCGTAGTCATTTTGATTCCAGGAGCTCCGGAGCGCGATTCCACAGACTTGTTGGATATTTGAGGCAGAAAGATGACTACGAGAAGAGAAAGTCCGGCCAGTAGACGCATAGTCGTGGCCCTCCACCGCAAAGTGCGCAAACTTAAATCACTACTATACGCCTGTGCGCACAGCCCCGATAGATCTGTAGACGAAGTTGTTGTTAACGGGCAAGTTAAAATTCATCGTCCAAGTACTGCCGCCGTTTGCTTCGATTCCTCGAACCCGAGGCAACTTCCGTGTAGCCGATCTTCCGGGGGGTTGACGTTCGCCAAGGCAAACGCCGAGTCTTTTTCACTGAAGTTGGGGTGCATGGAGATCCTCTTCGGGTGCCGTCTAGGGAAGATCATTTGGCTCTGGCTTCGGCTTTCTGAGTCCGAGCAGCTTTGCGAGCGGCGTCAGGAGTAGGCACCTCTCCGGTTTCGCCGTACCAGAAATTAGTGTCGTTGATGGAGTAGACTTCAACCGTGCTGAATGAGCTCATAGAGGGCCGGTACAAGGTGGAGCGGGAAGTTGGGCGCGGTGGTATGGGAGTCGTTTTGCGCGCCTATGACACGCGCTTGGATCGTCTCGTTGCCCTGAAGATGCTTCCGCCCAATACGACTCACGACTCCGAGCTGCGCCGTCGGCTTGCAGCCGAAGCCCGCGCAGCTTCCGCCCTGAGCCATCCAGGCATCGCCACTGTTTATGATTTTGTCGAGCGGGGCGAGGGGAGTTTTATTGTCTATGAGTATGTGGAAGGCCGCACCTGGCGCGAAGAGCTTGCTCTGACCCGTTTCACGACGGAAGAAATCCTCGATGCCAGTACCCAACTTGCCGACGCCTTGGCCGCTGCGCACAGTCACGGGATTGTCCATCGGGACCTCAAACCCGAAAATATTATGTCCGTGCCGGACGATTATTCCCCTAGCCTGGATTATTCACGATTTTGCTAGCAAAAAAAGAAAAGGTGCTCTAAAAGATTGATGAACATTGGGTTTTAGCGAACCCAGCATTCTCTTTCGGAGCACCCAGAGATGACATCTTGTATAC
>JABCYZ010000023.1 GCA_013289955.1 Acidobacteriota bacterium | reverse complement strand
TCGGGCTCTAATCGCGCCAGAATGAATCGGCCTTCGTCCACTTGACGGCTGCTCCAACATACATCCATCTCGACCTTATTTTCATCGTTCGTTGTGGTTCGAAGAACCATGAGCTATTCGTAGCGCAGCGCCACCAGCGGATCGACGCGCATGGCGCGGCGCACCGGGAAATAACAGGCGGCCAGGGCGACGCCGGTCAGCAGCAGCGACACGGCAACAAAGGTAGCCGGATCGGAAGGCCTGACGTCATAGAGCAAGCTGGACAGGAACCGTGTCAACAGGAGAGCGCCTGCAATACCGAACGCCACGCCGGCTAGCGTCAGTTTGAGACCGTGGCCGATGACCATGCGGAGCACATCCGACCGTTCCGCTCCCATGGCCATGCGTATTCCAATCTCGCGCGTTCGCTGCGAGACGGAGTAGGACATCACGCCAAAGATTCCAATCGCGGATAGAATGAGTGCGGCCAAACCGAAGACAGCCAGCAGCCAGGCATAGAAGCGCGGTGCGACGATCGACTGGGAGAGCAGCTGCTCCATTGTAGAGATTCGCGTGGCACGCGCCTCGGGTCCGACTTCGCGAACCGCGGAGCGCACGGTTTCGACGAGCGTGAGCGGGTCGCCCACGGAGCGAATCGCGAGATGAAGTCCTGGAAATGTGCCCTGTGCGTAGGGGACATAAATCTGAAAGTCGGCGGGGATGCCGAGGCCACTGTAAGTGGTGTTGCCGGCCACTCCGATGATGGTGCGGTCGATGCCTCGGAAATTTATTTTTTGTCCTAACGGGTCCTGCCGCTGGAAGTACTCTCTCGCGATCCGCTGATTGATGATGGCGACCGGAAGAGCGCCTGCGTTATCGGACTCGCTGAAATCACGCCCGGTCAGCAGCGGAAGGCCGAGCGCTCCGAGAAACCCGGGCGTCGCGGGGAGATACCACGCGTCCGGGCTCGTCCCGGCGTCCGAAGCCGAACGGCCCAGAATCGTGAATGGGTCTGACTCCTGGGAAATATCCGGTGGGAGGCTGGTGCAAGCACCCGCCGAACGGACTCCCGGGAGCTGACGAATCTTCAAGAGAACTTCATTGAAGAACTTTGTCTGCTGCCACGGTTCGGAATAGCGATCGAGCGATGCCATGACGTCGGCGGTTAGCAAATGGTCGGGGGAGAAACCGGGTTCGAGCGAGGCGAGGCGCACAAAACTCTCGAGCATCAGTGCCGCGCCGACGACCAAGATCGTGGCTGCAGCAATCTCGCAACTTACGAGCAAGCCCCGCATACGGCTGCGAGCGCTCCCTTGGGTGCCCCGACCGCCTTCACCCAGTGAGTCGTTCAACCGGAGTCCGCGGATACGCAGCGCAGGAGCGAGACCGAAGAGCAGACTCGCGGCAAGCGACACGGCCAATGCGAAGAGCAGTACAATGCCGTCTACGCTGACGTCTTCTAAGCGGGGAATGTTCTGTGGGATAAGCCGCAAAAAGAGCTGCACCGCCCAAAACGCCAGAAGTACTCCGAGCACGGCCCCGATAGCGCCAAGCAGCGCGCTTTCCGTCAGCACTTGCCGGATGAGCCGGCCGACACTGCCGCCCAAGGCTTGCCGGACCGCCATCTCGCGTTCGCGAATCGTGGCCTTGGCCAGCAGGAGATTCCCAACGTTTACGCAGGCAATCAGGAGAAGGAAGCCCACGGCGCCCAGAAACAGAAGCAACGCATGTTGGACGCCTCCTACAACCTGGGCGCGCAGAGGGACGAGCTCGATCCCAAAGCCTTTGTCCTCTTCGGGGAAGGATTGGCCCAGCCGCGCTTCCATTGCGTTCATTTGCGCCCGCGCTTCTGTTACGCTCACGCCGCTTCTTAGGCGCGCGATCACGCCGTAGCCGCGCAGACCACGATTCGTCAGCCAATCGCCGACACTCGGATTACCGGAAGTAGCATATATATCGGCAAAGCTCAGCCACAAGGTAATGTCGGGCGTCGGCAGGCGAAAGGAAGGAGGCATCACGCCGATCACTTCGAAGTCGTGGTCGCGCAAGCGTAAGGTTTTGCCGATCACGTTGGTGTCGCCGTGAAAAACCTGCTGCCACAACTGGTAGCTGAGAACCGCGACACGGTCACGATCATCCTCCGGGGCCAACCCTCGGCCGAGTACCGGCCTTATGCCCAGCATCGAAAAAAACTTGGGGCTGACCAAAGCCGCCCTGATACTTTCTCCTCCTTCCTCTTCCGGAAGCTCATAGCGGTTGTAAGCATAAGCGGAGAGTCCCTCGAGAACTGTGTTTTGGGATTGCCAATCGTTGAAGTCCGGCATCGAGGAGCGCACTCGGTCGTCTCCTCCGGCGGGCAACTTCGTCCAGATCGCCACCAAACGTTCAGGATTCTGATAGGGCAAAGGGCGAAAGACGATCCCGTACACGACGCTGAAAATCGCGGTGGCCGCGCCGATGCCGAGAGCGAGAGTGAGGACGGCGACACAGGTGAATCCTGGATTTTTCACGAGCAAGCGAAAGCCGTAGCGCAAATCTTGCCAGAGATTTTCCAGGGAGAAGAAGGTCCACATTTCGCGATTCCTTTCTTTGACGCGCGTTGTGTTTCCGAATTGGCGGCGCGCGACGTAGCGAGCCTCTTCCGCGGGGAGTCCGGCGGCGCGGATTTTGCCCTCGCGCATCGCAAGATGGAAGGCCAGCTCATCCTCAAGATCGCGATCCAGTTGCGGGCGCTTCCACAGCGTCTTGAATCGCAGCCAGCTTTCGCTTACCCACGCTCGCATGCTCTTCTTCTCCAGGATTCCCTCAACCGAGAACTCCAGAGTTCCAGGGATCGACCCCTATCACTCGTGGCGCAAGGCGACCAGTGGGTCGACGGCGGAAGCCTTGTGCGCCGGGAAACAGGCGGCGGCCATGGCGACCAGGAGCAAAAAGGCCGCGGCCAGAGACAGGACCACGGGATTCGTGGCCTTCAGGCCGAAGAGCATGCTCGAGAGCAGGCGATTGGCGGCCAGCGCCGAGGGGATGCCGATAGCCACGCCGAGGCCGGCGAGGAGAAGGGCTTCTCCGAGGACCATGCGCAGAATGCCGGAGCGGGCAGCGCCGAGGGCCATGCGTATGCCGATCTCTTGTGTGCGGCGCGCGACGTTATAGGCGAGCACTCCCGCGAGACCGATACAGGCTAGCGCGAGGGCGAGGAGTCCGAAAACTCCGGCGAGGCGCGCCATCAAGCGGTCCTGGTTGAAATTGCGGGTGACTTGTTCTCTGAAAGTCATCATGTCGACGACCGGCAGATTCGGATCGATGCCCGCAAGCGTTTGACGGATGAGCGGCTGAAGATTTTCTGGCTGTCCGGAAACACGCAGCTCAATGTCGTGAATCCAGTTCGAACGCGTCTCCGAGGATTGCTCGCCCGCGTCCGTAAACTTCTCCGTCTGGAAGAGAGGACGGAAGAAAGTGGCGTAGGCAAGCTCGCGCGCATCTTGATATTTCGCGTCTGCGACAATTCCGACAATTTCGTAATCGCCGGCGTGGCTCGGGTCTCCGAGGCCAAAATGTTTTCCGAGCGGATCTTCTTGGGGAAAAAACTTTCGTGCGAATGCTTCGTTGATCACGGCGATGTGGTGTGAGCCCGCCGTGTCTCGTTCATCGATGAAGCGGCCGCGGACCAAGCGTGTGCCGATGGTTTCAAAATAGTCCGCGCTAACTCGTACCCAGGAGGCGCCATCGAAATCCTCGGGATTGGTCGGGGCGGGGCGGCCCTCGACGCTGATGCCGCTAGACCAGTTCACGTCCGACATGGGGCTGTAGAGCGAGAAGCTGACGCTCTGGACACCGGGAATCTGTTGAAGGCGCTCTTTCAGCATGCGATAGAGCCCGTCGAGGCGATCGGCCGTGTAGCCGGCGAGTGCCGGATCGATCTTGACGATGAGTCTGCCTTCGGTTTCAAAGCCGAACGGCTGGTGTTCGAGGTTGCGCAAACTCTCTGTGAGCAAGCCCCCTCCGGCGAGCAACACCAGCGAGAGCGCGGCTTGCAGTACGATCAGAGACTTCTGCGGAACGCTGGAACCTTCACGGATGCTACGCTGGGCGCCGCGAAGGGCATCGCCGGCGTTGGCCTTCGAACTGATCCACGCAGGAGCGGCAGCGAACGCCACGCTGGTGAGCAACGAAAGAAGGGCAGCGAAGCCGAGCACGGGGAGCGAAGGGGCGGCTTGGATAGGCACATAGTGTGCGCCGCGAAAAGCGAGAGCCAGAATAATCTGGGTTCCCGCATAGGCTACGGCAAGACCTGCCGCGCCACCGAGAACCCCCAGCATGAGGCCTTCTGTCAGAGCCTGCCGGATCAAGCGTGACCGTGGTGCACCGAGCGCGACGCGCATTACCGTCTGTGCGCGCTGTGCGGTTCCTTCTGCGAGGAGGAGATTCGCAACGTTTGCACAGGCAATGAGCAGAACGAGTCCGGAGGCGGCCGCCAGCAAGCGCAGACCGTCGGCATAGGCCGCTCGCATGCGCGCCACGCCAGCTCCCGCTGCACTTAGCGTGACGTGCTGCTTGGCGATTTGCGGCCGATACGTCTCGGGAATCTGTCCCTGGCTGCTGAGCCATTGCTGCACCTCAAGAGTGACGCGCGCCTGCACCTGGTCGGGTTTTGCTTCCGTCTTCAGCCGGCCGATGATGTAAAGCCAATGAAGTTCCGGGTGCGCGAGGAGCGAGCCGTCGAGCCTCAGAATCGGTTCGCTCGCGAGAGGAACCCAAAAATCCGGCGGATCACGACGCAGCGTTTCCCCGAAAAATCCTGGCGAGGTGACACCCACGATGGTCAGGGGCTGTCCGTTGACAAGAAAGCTTCCGCCGATGACGCCCGGGTCGAGCGAAAAATGTTCGCGCCAAACTCTGTAGCTCATGATTGCCACGGGCGGAGCGTTCCGCTGGTCGTCGGCTTCGGAAAGGAGCCGCCCCGCGTAGGGGCCGAGGCCGAAGGTCGAGAAATAGTTTCCCGAGACGAACTCGCCGACATACGGTTCGGACGGCCCGGCTCCGCCTGCGGGGCGCACGCTGATTACATGCAGGCCGCCGCTGAACGCAGCCATTTGGCTGAACTCTGGCGTGTTATCCCGCAACTGCCTGTAGAGTGCGTAGGAATAAATTCCAAAATTCCCTTGCAGGCCATCGAGCACACAGCAATCGGTACCTTCTCCGAGGCGGTAGAGTTCGCTCGGATTTGCGAAGGGCAGGCTCTTCATCATCACGGTATGGATCAGGGAAAAGATGGCCGTGTTCGCGCCGATCCCGAGAGCGAGGGTCAACACTGCGACAAAAGTGAACCCTGGACTTCTGCGCAGCTTGCGCCCGCCGAACCGAATGTCCTGCAGCAAACCTTCCAGCGATACGAGTGTCCACATCTCGCGGCTCCTCTCCTTGAGACTGGTTGCGTTGCCGAATTGGCGGTGCGCGGCATAGCGGGCTTCTTCAGCGGCGATGCCATCGCGGCGGATTTTTTCTTCGCGCATAGCGAGATGAAACGCCATCTCCTCCTGGAGGTCGCGATCGAGATCGCTGCGCTTGAGGATCGCTCCGAGGCGCAGGCGCGTTTTGTGCAGCCATCCTTGCATGCGTTCAAGCTCCGAAACTTCCCAATCCAGTGAAATCAGATTTCTGGAACCCAGCGCTCATTCATAACGCAGCGCGACCATGGGATCTACGCGGGTGGCGCGGCGCGCAGGGAGGTAACACGCCGCGAGCCCAACCATGGCCAGCAGGACGGCGACAGTAGCGAAGGTTGCGGGGTCGCCCGGCGTCACTTCGAAGAGCAGGCTGGCCATCAGCCTGGTCAAAACCAGGGCGGCCAGAATGCCGATCGTGATGCCGAGCAGCGCGAGTTTCGCGCCATGGCCCACAACCAGGCTGAGAACATCGCGCCGCTGCGCTCCTACGGCAAGGCGCACACCTATTTCGTGGGTACGCTGGCTGACCGCGTACGCCATGAGGCCGTAAATTCCGACGGCGGCAAGAACCAGCGCGAGAGCAGCGAAGAGTCCGAGAAGCAGCATATTGAAACGCTGCTGGGCCAGCGAAACGGACATGAGTGTGTCCATCGACTGGATGTCGCTGACGGGAATTTGGCGGTCGACGCTCCAGACCTGTTTTTTCACCTCGTCAACCAGACCGGCAGACGGGCCGGGAGTGCGGACGGCGAGGGTCATCCAGCGGCGCCAGGCTTCGTCGGACTGGGGAAATGGAGCATAAACCGCAGGATCGACAGGCTCATCGAGGCCTGAGTGTTTCACGTCCTCGACCACGCCAACGATAGTCATCCACTCTGGAGATTCCGATCGCGCCCAATCGATGCGCCCGCCGATAGGATTTTCGTGGGGGAAGAATTCCCTGACGAACGACTCGTTTACGACGGCGACGAGCGGCTGGCCTTCACGATCCATATCCGTGAAGCCGCGGCCTGCACGGACAGGAATGCGCATCACGCGGAAGTAGTCGCCCATGACGGAAAGAGTCTGTACTCGAGGCTCGGTGCCGACGGGAACGGGAGGCCGGCCGGCGATGACGAGACTGTGATTGAGATAATTCTCGCCAAACGGAATATCGGTGATCATCGCGGCGTCGACGCCGGGAAGGGAATTGATGCGCGAAAGGAGTTCGCGGCGGAACTGGGTTTGCGGGGGAATTTCCGCGTACCGCGCGGGGGGCAATTGAAGATGCATGGTCATGACGTTTTGCGGATTGAACCCAGGGTTGACGGAGCGCAGACGCGAGAATCCCTTGATGAGAAGACCGGCGCCAACGAGGAGGACCAGAGCGAGAGCGAACTCTCCAATGACGAGCCATTGGCGCAACAGATGGCCAGAGGGGCCGGCGGTTGCGCTGCGGCCACCATCCTTCAGCGATTCCGCAAGATCGGTAAGCGTGGCAGACCAGGCAGGTGCAATGCCGAAAACGATGCCCGTCAGGAGCGATATGCCGAAGACGAAGATGAGTACGCGAGCGTCGAGCTGAATGCCGGTAAAGCGCTCGAGTGCCGCAGGCTTCAGCGATAAGAGAAGACTGGTGCCCCATTTGGCGATAAGAAGTCCCACGGCTCCGCCGGTCGCGGCCAGCAGCGTGCTTTCCACCAGCGCCTGACGAATAAGGCGGGTTTTGCCCGCGCCAAGCGCGGCGCGGATGACAAGCTCCGGACGGCGCCCCACGCTGCGAGCTATAAGCAGGCCGGCGAAATTGGCACAAGCAATCAGCAAAACAAATCCGACGGCGCCGAAGAGAACCAGCAGCGCCGTCCGCGAGTCGCGGACCATAAACTCGTGCAAGGGGACGACGAGCGTTTTGCGGGTTCCCTCGTGGTCGGGATACTGTTCGGCGAGGCGATGGTCGATCGAAGAAATGTCTGCCTGGGCTTCGGCGAGCGTTATGCCCGGCTTCAATCGCCAGTAGGTACGCATGAAATGCACGCCGCGGAAGGGAGCCGCTTCCGGATAAGCGACCCAGAGGGAAACGTAGATATCCGGGTGCTCCCCGGGCGGAGCAAAGCCGGCGGGCATCACACCGATCACCGTGTAATCGTTTCCTGTCAGCGAAATGGTTTTCCCGAGGACTTGCGGGTCACCGTTCAGGAAGTTTTGCCAGAACGGATGGCTCACGACGATCACTCGCGGGCCGCCCTTCACGTCTTCTTCCCTTGAGATCATGCGGCCCAGCATAGGTGGAACACCGAGAGTTTCCAGGAGTCCGGCATCGACATAGCCAGCATGAATCTGAAGCGGCTCCGGGCCGCTCGTGTAATCCATGTTTTCGATATTGATTCCGCCGCCCTCCGAGAACGTGCGCGTCTCGCGCCGGATATCCATTACGTTTTGGAGCGAGTCATTCTGCTCCATGGTCACGAGCCGCTCGGGATCCCTGTAAGGAAGAGGATTGAGCAGGACGCCGTTGATCACGCTGAAAATGGCGGTGTTTGCGCCGATCCCTAAAGCAAGAGTGAGGACGGCGACGAGCGAGAACCCCGGGTTTTTGACGAGCATGCGAGTGCCAAAGCGAATGTCGCCTAGGACGCCTTCGAACGCTGCGAATGTCCACATGTCGCGGCTCCTCTCTTTCGTCTGGGTGTAGCTGCCGAACTGACGGCGGGCGGTGTGGCGAGACTCTTCCGGGTTGAGGCCTTGCCGACGGTTTTTCTGCTCGGTCATGGAAAGATGAAAGGCAAGTTCGTCTTCAAGGTCAGAATCCAGCTGCTTGCGGTGAAAGAGGGCTTTGAGCCGCAGGACTGTTCGGTTGCGCCACTCGGAGAGCAGGGTCATGTCCTAAGCCGTCTGGAGAATGCGCGCGACAGCGCCGGACATGCGGCACCAGAACTCGGTCTCTTGTGCCAGCTGCTTTTTCCCCGACGAGGTCAGGGAATAAAACTTTGCCCTCCGGTTGTTGTCCGAAGCGCCCCATTCGGCCGAGAGCAGGCCGCGCAGTTCCAGGCGGTGGAGAGCGGGGTAGAGCGCGCCTTCTTCGACCTTCAGGACGTCCTCGGAGGTTTGATGAATCCATTCGGCGACGCCGTAGCCGTGCATGGCCCCGCGGGCCAAGGCTTTAAGAATCAGCAGGTCCAGCGTTCCCTGCAGGAGATCCCCGGGGTTTTCTCGCTTTTCTCTCATATAGGCCTAGAGGGCACCAGAGGCCCTTTCTCTTATCCATAAGACGTTTAGGGGAGGCAAATGTTTCCTGCCCTACGCGAGTTTGGCGCGATTTTTTTGTTTTGGGCCGCGCCGGGAGGATGGGAACGTCCTTGCTTCGAAGGCTTGCTCGGCGGCGGCGGCAAGCGCTATCGTATTTATATTGTTCTCATGCAAAGCGAACTTTCCTCGCCCCTGCGTTTGGCCCTTGTCGGTATGTCCGGTGCTGGAAAATCCTTTTGGACAAAGAAGCTGGCTGCCGAGGGATGGACCGCTATTTCCTGCGATGACCGCATCGAGGCGAAACTGGCTTCGCGGCTGGCCGCGGGCGGTTACAGCGGAATCAACGGCGTGGCGGCCTGGATGGGCTGGCCGGACAATCCGAAGTATGCGGAGCGCGAGGCGCAGTACCTCGAGGCAGAGATCCATACGCTCGGCGAGGCTCTGACGTCTCTCGAGCGCGAGCCCGATAGACCGCTGGTGCTCGATACCACGGGCAGCGTGATTTACACAGGGAATAATTTATTGCTGCGCTTGCGGCGGCGGATGACGGTTGTCTATCTGGCGGCATCGACCGAAGAGCAGCAACTTTTGATCGAGCGCTATCTGGGCGACCCCAAGCCTGTGCTGTGGGGCGGCGCCTTTCAGCCAAAGCGGGGCGAATCGCCCAAAGAGACTGTTGCGCGCTGCTATCCTGCGCTGATTTCAGCTCGCAGGCAGAGCTATGAGACTTTGGCGCATTGCACGCTGCAGGTGGCCGAACTGCGGGATCCTAGGTTTGATTCGGCGGCGTTTCTTTCGAAAATTCACAGCCAGCTCGGGCGCGGGCGATGAGATACCGCAGTACGGGACGCAAAGCGGCGCTCACGTCGCTGCGCGGAGCGGTATTGCGGGGACTGGCGCCGGATGGCGGACTTTATTTGCCGGTGGAACTGGCGCGGCGTTCGCCCGAGGAATTGGAAGAGTTTCGCCGCTTGCCGTTTACGGAAGTCTGTTTCCGTGTGGTGCGGCCCTTTGCTACGCCGGATGTACCGGAAGAGGTGCTGTGGCAAATCGTTGCGGAAGCTATCAACTTTCCTGTAAAGCTGGTATCGCTCTCGCCCGGACTGCATATTCTCGAGCTGTTTCACGGCCCCACTTTGGCGTTCAAGGATTTTGGCGCGCGGTTTATGGCGCGGTTGATGGGCTATTTCGTTCGCGGAGAAACGCGGCCGCTGACGGTGCTGGTGGCGACTTCCGGGGATACGGGAAGCGCGGTAGCGCACGGATTTCTCGGCGTGCCGGGCATTCGCGTAGTGATTCTTTATCCTTCAAAGCGCATTAGCGAGGCACAGGAGAAACAGTTCACAACGCTCGGCGAAAATATCACGGCGCTCGAAGTGGCGGGGAGCTTCGACGATTGCCAGCGGCTGGTGAAGCAGGCGTTTACGGACGTGGAGCTGAACAAGCGCGCGTTTCTGACTTCGGCGAATTCGATCAACATAGGACGGCTGCTGCCGCAAATGTTCTACCACGTGGCCGCTTACCGGCAATTGCCGGTGGCGTCGGTCCCGCTGATTGTTTCTGTGCCCAGCGGGAATTTTGGTAACTTGACGGCCGGACTTTTCGCCAAGCGCATCGGATTACCCGTGGCCATGTACGTGGCTTCCACGAACGCCAACGATGTTGTGCCCGAGTACCTGCGGTCCGGGGAATTTCATCCGCGGGCGGCGACGCAGACGTTTTCAAACGCCATGGACGTTGGCAACCCGAATAATTTCCCGCGCTTGCTGGATTTGTGCCGCGGACGCATCGAATACGTGCGCCGCGAGATTTGGGGCCATGCCGCGACCGACCAGGAGACGCTCGAGGAGATGAAGGCGCTTCACGAGCGCTTCGGTTATATAGCCGATCCGCACACGGCCGTTGGCGTGCTCGGCTGGGAAGCCTACAAGCGCGAGCACTCTGCGCCTGCGCAGGGCTTGGTGCTCGCCACCGCCCATCCCGCAAAATTCGCCGACGTAGTGAAGCGCGCCATCGGCTCGGCGCCGCCGCTCCCGGATCGTCTCGCGGCCTATTTGAAGCGCGAGAAATTGTCCTTGCCAATGTCCAGCGCCTACGACGACTTCAAACAATTTCTTCTGGGTCAGTGAGGGTCAGGAGGGTTTGCGGAGGCGGTCCAGGAGCATGAAGAGGAAGACGGCGACGACGGCATTGACGAGGGCGGCGATGCCGAGATGCATGGTGAACCAGGGCTCGGGTTGAGAGAGCAGGAGGCGGTGCGTCAAAGCGATGAGGCCCTGGTGAAGTCCGAAGAAAGCGATCGTTAAGGCGAAGCGGGCCGCGGGGTGCTCCGTATCGAGGCGCGCCCCGATCGAGGAAGCCAGATAACCGATGACCGTTTTCGCAATGCCATAAAGACCGAGGGGAACGGTCGGTCCGCTCAAACTGTCCTGCAAAATGCCGATCACCATGCCTAGAAGCAATCCCGTGGAAGGATTTCGCCGGCTCAGACCAAAGTAAACGGTGATGAGCAGCGGAAGATCCAGAATCGCGGCTTTGGGGAAATAGATGGGAAGAAAAGCCTGCAGCACGAGCGCGAAAGCCGTTGCCAAAATGATCGCGCCCGCGCGGAACTTGTGCACCTCGATGTGCAGTTCGCTGCTGCGAATGTCGTATGTATCGTTCATGGTTTCTCGGGCGCAGCCGGGTTAGTGGCGGAGGCGGAAGGAGCGGCGGCCGGTGAGGCTGGCGAATCCGGGGCGGCGGACTCTTGTTTCATCTCCAGCGGCTTCATCGACAGCAGCACAAACACTTCCTCAAGCCGTTCGAGATTCGCGGCCGGCCTAACGCGAATCTGCTTGAAGGTATTGCCCGGCTTGATGTCCGCAATCGATCCCACGGGCAGGTCGCGCGGAAAAATGCGATCCATGCCACTGGTGACGATACGGTCTCCGGGATTCACGCTGTTATCCTCGTTGGAGACGTATTTCAGGACTAGAAACGGCTCACCGGTTCCGCCGACGGGCTTCTGGACGCGCGACTCGACCAGCATGGCGCCGACGCCGCTGTCTTTGTCGGTCAGCAGCAGAACCTGGGCGGTGTCCTTGTAGGATTCGATGACTTTGCCGACGACGCCGTCCGGCGTGATGACGCCCATGTTTCGCCGGATGCCGTCGCGTTCGCCGCGGTCCAGGTAGATGGTCTGGCTGGCGGAATCCGCGCTTCCGCCGATCACGCGGGCGCTGACCATGGGCACGTCGACGTTTGTTTGGCGAAATTTCAAAAGCGCGGCCAGCCGGTCGGCTTCGCCGGCTTTGCTCTGCAGCCGTGTGATTTGCAGCTTCAGCTCGCCGTTTTCGCGTTTCAATTCTTCGTTTTCGCGAGAAGTGTTTTGCAGTGCGAAATAATGATTCCAGGTGTCGCGGATGTGGCTAATCCCGTGAGCGCCGGCGCGTTCAAAGGGCGACACGGCGCCAACGGTCCACACGCGGATCAGGCGGCCCTGCGAGTCGCGCTTGATCTGCACGGCCAGCAGCAGCACCTGCAGAAGCACGACGCCTCCGAGGAGGAAGAGTGATCTATGACGAGAGGGAATGCCAACCATGGAGTCCAGTAGCACAGCCCTTGCCCTGTGCGCTTCGAGATTTTTACGATCGCGTCAAGTCCGGAAAATCCGTTAGTCGATGCAAACCTGGCGCAGCAATTTGAAATCGCTCAGCATTTTACCGGTGCCCAGCACCACGGACGCCAGCGGGTCATCGGCAATGGAAACCGGGAGGCCGGTTTCTTCGCGGATGCGCTTGTCGAGATTCTTGAGCAGCGCGCCGCCGCCCGTCAGCACGATGCCGCGATCGCTGATGTCGGCGGAAAGTTCCGGCGGCGTGCGCTCCAGGGCTACGCGCACAGCATTCAGGATGGTTGCGACGCATTCGCTGAGGGCTTCGCGAATTTCGCTGTCGTCGATCGTGACCGTGCGCGGGACGCCCTCGATCAAGTTGCGGCCCTTCACTTCCATGGTCAGCGGCTTTTCCAACGGATACGCCGAGCCGATTTCCATTTTGATTTGTTCGGCGGTGCGCTCGCCGACGAGCAGGTTGTATTTGCGCTTCAGGTACTGCATCACCGCTTCGTCCATCTCATTGCCGGCGACGCGCACGGAGCGCGAGTAAACGATGCCGCTCATGGAAATGACAGCAATGTCGGTGGTGCCGCCGCCGATATCGACAACCATGTTGCCGGAAGGCTCTTCGATGGGCAGGCCAGCGCCGATGGCCGCAGCCATGGCCTGTTCCACGAGATAGACTTCGCTGGCGCGTGCGCGATAAGCGGAGTCTTGCACCGCGCGCTTTTCCACCGGCGTAATTTCGCTGGGGACTCCGATGACGATGCGCGGATGCACCAGCACGCGGCGGTTGTGCGCTTTCTGAATAAAGTACGTGAGCATCTTTTCGGTGACTTTGAAGTCGGCGATGACGCCGTCCTTCATGGGCTTGATCGCGACAACGTTGCCCGGTGTGCGGCCGAGCATTTCTTTGGCTTCCCGCCCGACAGCTACGACTTCGCCGCTGGACTTGTTAATAGCCACGATCGAGGGCTCGTTTACCACGATGCCCTTGCCGGCCGAGAACACCAGCGTGTTCGCCGTCCCAAGATCGATGGCCAGGTCGGAAGAAAACAAGCTAAAGACCGACCTCAGGTTGTAACCGTTCTTATTCATCCCCCCGCCCCCCGCGAAGAAAACCTCTCCGCCGTCCAGCCGACAACGGGCTGCTTTGCAGCATCGCGGTCCAGATGGACCGCCGCGCGCCGAACAAGACCATTGTCTCTGGACTTGGCGGCCAGCGCAAAGTCACGCCTGCGTCTATTTCTGGTGCGCTCGAAAACGATCAGCGTTTGAAACATTTACTTTGGCACAACAATCGTCACCTTCTGTTGTGCCGTGCCTCCACGGCGGTTCTCTCCGATGATGACGATAGTATGCTGGCCGGGTTCAAGCGGCTCGGTAAAGTGGCGGAAAGTGCCGTCTGCCGCGATAATCGGCACCGGCTGCCCGTTTACGATCAGTGCCGCGCCTGGTTCGGTATGGCCAATAATCTCCACAACGCGGCCATGAATCTGCGTGCCGGTAATCTCCAGCGCCATCTCCTGGGTTTTTCCCTGCGCCACGAGCGTAAACCGGAAGGTTTCGCTGACCTCGCTGGTTTCCTTCTTCGCGTTGGTCGCCGTGACGTTCCAGAAGTAGTCGCCTCCGTCGAGTCCCGAAACATCCGCGCCGGTTCCTGAAACCGTTTTCGGTTCGCCCACGGTTTTCGTGAACATGGCCGTCGTGCTGATCCGCAGCGTGTAGGAAATCGCCTCGGGCACCGACTTCCATTCAAAATGAATGGCCGCCGTTTTTGGATTCTCCACGATCAGGGGCTCGAAGTTGCGCGGCGAACTCAAGTCTGGCGGCGCCAGCACGTCCGATTTCGTGATCGGGCCGCCGGTTGCGAAACTCGCTTTCTGATAGGCTCCGATCTCCACTTTCTCCTGGCCGCGCTGCACCTCCGCGCTTCCGCTGGAAACCACGATCTCGTTTTCCTTGTTAACCGGGTCTGACTTCACGGCTGCGTTGCTGTTTGAAGGAAATTGCGCCACAGTGTCTTCCATGCTGACGGCAGCCTTGGAATCCGGCGAGGGGAAATTCGGCGTCTTGAGGTCCACTTGTCCGGTGTTGATGCGAACCGCGGAACTGGAAGGCTGCTCGCGGCCCATCGAATTTTCTTCCACGGTAATGAACGTTCCGGACTTCACCGTGTAGGTCGTCCCGTCGGCAAAGGTGATGCGCGCCGCGCCGTCCGCAGAGGTTTGAATTTGATCGCCCTTGTCGAGCGAGGTGCGAAAATCCGCGTCCACCCACTGCACGGAGTTGACTTTCTTTACCTGCACTTTCCCATCGAGGTTGACGAACTTGGCCTGCGTTTCTGTGATGGGCTCGGCACCAGGGTCGCCGTTCCCGATCGATTTGTTCAGCTTGTCGTATGCCTTCGTGTACAAATTCGGGTTGATGAGATAAACCGCCGCGAAAACGATCGCCGCAAGCAGAATCACGTAAACGGCCACGGTCTTGTACGTCACCGTGTGCCAATACACTTCGACCCGCTTTATCTTCGGGTGGTTCGGGTCGTGTGGTGTTTGCGTGCTCACGGGTGTTCGCGCAGCAAGGCCGCCAATCTTGAAATCTAACACAGTAATTAGAACGCGGACGCCCGCTGGAGCTTGCGGTGGTTAAACAGCAAATAGCGGTTGCGCGTACTAGACGTTCGGACAGGAGATTTTGTCCGAAAGGACAGTCCAGGTTGCTCTCAGGTTCTTTACCGGTTAGGCCCGATCCTTCGAGGAACTCTCAGGACGATTTTGCGCGCAAGAACGCCAGAGTCAGCGGCCAAGCGAGCAGCGCCGCAGCGGGGCTGTAGCTGGCCCTCGCGTCGCAGAAAAAGGCGTGGTCGGCGTTCGAAATCTCCACGTTCACGAAATTTTTCCCCGCCCCGCGCAGCGCATCGGTCACCGCGCGGACCTGATCGGGCGGAATGTGCTTGTCGCGCCCGCCCCAGAAGAACAGTAGAGGAGACTGCAGGCCGCTCGCTCGCCCCAGCAGCCCTGGATTCGTCGCATTCGGCGCGATACCGCCGCCGTAGTAGGAGACCGCGCCCGCCAGTGGCAGCGTGAGCGCCGCCAGAAACGCAGCGCGCCCTCCCATGCAATAGCCAATCGCAAAAATCGGCAACTCCGTTCCAATGCTTCCGCGCAGCCAGTCAAACGCAGCCCGGTGGTCGGCCGTCATCGACGCGTCGTTCAGCGCTTTCATGTGCGGCATGGCACTCGGAAAATCGTCGTAGCGCACTTCAAGGCCCGCGCCGGTGCGATGAAAAAGTTCCGGCGCCACGGCCACGAATCCTTCCCGGGCAAATCGGCCAGCCACGTCGCGAATATGCGCGTTCACACCGAACGCCTCCTGAAAAACCAGCAAGCCAGGGTAGGAGCCTTCCTCTTTTGGCCGCGCCACCCAAGCACGCATAGTGGTGTCGTCATTCACGCTCAGTTGCACATAGGCGCTGCTGATTTCCATCTCGTCTCCTCCGGTCTCTAGAGCACCGCTCGAAATCGTGTTCAGTGCCGGATGAAGTAGCTGGGCTTGTCGAGGCTGGCCGCCACCGCGACGTCGAAGAAACCAACCATCATCTCGTCGTAGGTCTGCTCGCCCCAGCGCACCGCCGCCTCGGGGTCCGGGTTATGCGGATTATCGCGCGAATTATCGTACCAGGCGACGGCCTGCAACTCGGTCCCCGCTTTCAGTAATCGCGGTTCCACGAGCCTGTAACTCATCTGCCAGTGGAAATGGTAGCGGACGTCCAGCAGCGGTTCGATTTTCTGGCCCGGCCTTGTGCCCGAATCTTCTTCTCTGTGAACGATATTGTATTCAAAGCGTTTCCCGCGCAGATGCATGTGGGGAAAGAAACTGAGCAGTGTCGCATCGTTCGGCAGAGTGCCGCGAGCCTCTACGCGGTAATCCGGCACACCGGGCGGAATCACGAAGTGATCGTTCGTGAGCTGCAATGTCAGCACCCGCCGGGCAGGAGCGTGCGGCGCAAAAATCAGGCCTACGCTCGTCTGGTCGCTGGCGGCGCGCCCATTGGTTGTGTAGTGCATCTGAAAAACGAGGTCGCAGCCGGCGGGAATAAATTTTGCCAGGTTGTCCGGCCAGTTGTCCGGCGAGCTCCCCGGGGCGTAGACAAGAAGCACGTCGCTGTCCGTCCAGTGCGCGCCCCGTCGATCCTCAGGGTCGGTCAACGCAGACGAGGAGAACGGCACGCCCACGGGCGCATGCCGCATCCACTTCGAATCCGGCGGCCGCACGTATACCACGGCGTGATGCACGTTGGCACGCAGCAGCGGAAGCACTTCTACCGCTTGTATCCAGCGATCCTCCTTGAAACCCGTGGGAACAATTTCGTAAGTGTATTCGACTTCCCCGCTGGCCGGCAGGGCCACCGCCTTGGGCATTTTCAGAATTAAATCCGGCTGCGGAATGGTCCAGCTCCCCGCCCAATGAACCGGCGGAGGAGCGTCATGCGCGTCGCCCGCGGGCGCTCCGGCCTCCGCCCAGGCTCTGAGCGCGGCGATTTGGCCCGCGGAAAGCGAGGGGTCATTCGAGAAGCGGCCAATATGAGGATCGGCAAACCACGGCGGCATGGTTTTATTTTGAGTTGCCGCGTCAATCGCTGCGGCGAATGGGCGCGTCTGCTCGTAGGTTTCAAACCGCATGGGTGCAATGCCTTCTGCCCGATGACAAATCTGGCATCGCTGCTGCAGAATCGGCAGCACGTCGCGGTAAAAAGTCGGCGAGCCCGAGCCGGGGCGGCGCTTCTCCGCGTCAGCTGCCGGCCCCGAAGAGTTCCCCTGGTGGAGTGCGCCGAAGCAAACCAGAACGAGCACTGGAACAAACAGCGGCGTCTGCTTTCCTGTCACCTTGAGTTTGATCATCCGTAGCGTTTAGATGATACGCGCATCGCCGCGGTTTCCCATCACGGCGTCCGCCGATAACTGGCCAGTTTCCGAGTAGCTATAACTGGCGGCCGTCACCGAACAAAGGAAATCTCCCTCGCTCGCCGGAAGTCCCGAAAGAGCTGCCTTCGGTGTCCTTGTCCCGGAGGCAGCTCGATCAGAGAGCCAGGGCGCGCCCACCCGCGCCTCCACGATTCCATTTGAGGCGCGGGGCTCGTATCTCCTATAATGATGTGTTTGTTTAGGACCTGGGGGATTCAGCGGATGGCTGGTAGCTCGGATAACACGCAAAAAATCTTTTCCCGCATCTTTCTCGGTGTGGTAGTGCTGGCGCTCTCGGGTGGCATGCTGCTCTATCTCGTGCCAACCGGTCCGGGTGACACGCAGATGTCCACGGATGCGGTGGCCAAGGTTGGCGATCAGACCATTACCGTCGCCGAAATTCGCCAGCAGCTCAACCAGATCAAGCAGACCAATCAGGTTCCCCCGATGCTTGAACCTTATTATGCGCAGCGCATTTTGCAGCAGCTTCTGCTTCAGAAAGAGATGGAGTATGAAGCAGGCCAGCTCGGCATCCGCGTTTCGAATGATGAAATCGCCGACCGCATCAAGCTGATCTTGCCGGCCGCCTTTAACGGAGACTCGCCTATCGCCCCGGATCAGTACGCCTCACTGGTCCAATCGCGTACGCAGATGAGTGTTCCGCAGTTCGAGGAGATGGTCCGCCAGGGCATGCTCCAGGAAAAATTCCAGAAGCTCGTGACCGACGGCATCAGCGCTGGCCCGGCGGAGATCCAGGAAGAGTTCGTCTACCGCAACCAAAAGGTGAAGCTGGATTACGCGTATATCAAGCCGGAAGACCTGCAATCTAAAATCACCGTGGACGATGCCGAGGTCAAGGCCGCCTACGAAAAGAACAAAGCAAGGTACCAGGTCCCGGAAAAGCGCGTAGTGCGCTACGGCATCCTCGACGTGAACCAGATTCGCCAGAGCATGCAAATCTCCGACGACCAGTTGAAGGCGCAATACCAGAAAAACATTCAGGATTACCAGGTGCCGAACCGCGTGCATGTCGAGCACATCCTGCTGATGACCGTTGGCAAACCCGATGCCGAAGTCGAGGAGATCAAGAAGAAAGCGCAAGACATTCTGAACCAGGCCAAAAAAGGCGCTAATTTTGAGGAACTTGCCAAGAAATATTCCGAGGATGGCGGGACTCCGGGGAATCCCGGTTCGAGAGACAAGGGCGGGGATCTGGGATGGATTGTCCAGGGCCAGACGGTGCCAGAGTTCGAAAAGGCGGCGTTTTCACTTCCCAAAGGCAGCATTTCAGATCTGATCAAGACGCAGTACGGCTTCCACATCATCAAGATCATCGATAAGGAACCGGCCCACACCAAGCCGTTCGATGAGGTTAAGGAATCCATTCGAGCTCCGCTGCTTCTTTCCGAGGCCGATAAGCAGGCGGGCGATATCGCCGACAAGCTCTCCCAGGCTATCCGTCAGTCGAACAAGGTTTCTCTCGACGACCTGGCCAACCAGTACCATTTGAGCGTGGGCGAAACGCGCCCCGTCGCTGCAACCGATCCCTTGCTCGAATTGGGGAACTCAACGCAGGTCAAGGTCAGCGATGCTATCTTCCAGCTCCGCCAGGGCGAACTGAGCTTGCCGCTGCAGACGGATCGGGGCTATCTTGTCCTTTCCCTCAAACAGATTCTTCCCGCTCACCAGGGGGCACTCGAAGAGGTACGCGACAAAGTGGTTGCCGATCTAAAACAAGAGAAGGCGTCCCTGGAAGCTCACGCGAAGGCGGACGAGCTAACCAGGCGGACAAAAGCGGGAGAAAAGTTCGACGCGGCAGCCAAAGCCCTCGGTTTGGAAGCCAAAACCAGCGACGATTTCGCCCGCTCGGGCTCGATTCCGAACGTCGCCAGCGGCAAACAGCTTGGGGCAGCCTTCCAGTTGAAGACCGGTGACGTCGGTACGCCTCTCAGCCTCGGCGCCAACTGGCTGGTCTACAAAGTCGTCGACCGGCAAGAGCCCAAGCCCGAGGATTTTGACAAACAAAAGAAAGAAATCACCGATTCTGTACTGCAAAACAAGCGCTCCATCGCGTTCGAAGCCTTTCGAACGGCGCTCGAGGATCGCCTGAAAAAAGAGGGCAAACTGAAGCTGATGCCCGAAAAGCTTCGCAACTTTGGCCAGGCTGGGTAGTCTAAGTATCTGATAAGAAAACCTTTAGATACTCCTTGCAGGATCCTTGTCTTTCTCGCCTCATCCCGGTAGCCTATGGGTGTCTCCTAAAAGGCCGATTTCATTCAGGGCCTCCGCCGTCGGAATGGACTGCTGTCGTTCAAGTCTCGGGGCGGAAACCTGCTGAAACCGGACGAAAATCCGCCATGGCCCCCCAGCGCCAAGACCTCAGGACCTTATGAATACGAAGAAGCCGGCACCCCGCACGCCCACGGTCCGCAACGACTACCGCTGCAGCATGGAAAGAAATCAGGCCGGGAAGTATTGTGTCCGGATACAGGTTTTCTACCCTCGTCACGCCTGGAAACTGGGGGTTTTTTTCCTCGCGTCGTCTTTCGACCGCGCCATGAAGAAGCTTGAGGAGTCTTTGGACTTCCTCCAGCGCCATGAAGAGAAACTTTGGTTTTGGGGCGTGGACCGCGCCGAAGATATGGGCTTCTCCGCCGAGTTCCTCCGCGAAGCTGGGCTGAAGCTGGATCATCGGAGCGAGTTTCCCCGACGAGCCACCAATCTTTCGCTGGCTCCGGAGCGCGAAGTCCCGGCGTTCGTGCTGGGTCCGGTTCGCCGTGGGCTGGCTGAATCGGTCGAAACAGTTCGCAGCCTCGTCGTCGGAGACTGACGGCCGGAGACTGGGTTTCGGAAACGCTCTCGCGAAGCCGGCTTCCCATCTCCCATTGGCCAGCGGATCTGGCCCACTTCCGTATTGACTTCACTTTCCTTTCTTCGCCGTCCTGCCGGAATTTCAGCAAGCCAGGGCTCTTCATGGCAGGTATTCCAGTGAGAAGCAAGAAGACGAGGATCCGCAACGCGAGGAGGCTGTGATGGGCGCTTTTCGCGGCCAGGCGTGAACCAGAAAGAAGAGAAGACGAAGCATGGCAAGTACATGTGGTAGACGGATGCGCCTATCGCTCCTAGCCTGGCAGTTCACGCTGGCGGGCGTTTTTCTTGCGGCACTATTTCTTATTATTACTTCTCTCGGAGTATGACTTCGCCTTGGCCGACGAGTTGGTCGTTGAGCCAGAGGCGGTACTTGTAGGTGGCGGCTTTGAGGCCGACGCGGGGCGGGCCGCTCAACAGACGCATACCCGCAGGGGCCTGAAAAATATTGGACGAAAAGGGGCAGCGGTTGACGTCGAATTCGACGCGAAGATTGCCGGCGTCGGAGATCCAGGAGATTTGATCTCCGGGGTCGAGTACGACGACTTGAGGTATCAGTCCAACGAGTACGGGGCGCTCAGCCATTTTCCTCTGCTCCTCCGCTATGAAGGGATCGGAGTGTGTGTAAAATTGCGAATTTGTCTGGTAGACGGACGATAGCACATCCAGCCAATAGAGTTCCTTTTCTCTCAGCGTGCCGGTACCCTAACCCGGGCCGCGCCACTCTAGCCATGGCGGTGGCCCGAAAGTCGAAAGCCAGGGAGGCCGACCTGAGCCTGGGTTACAGAAGCGGCGTGCCGTCCGAGGAGAGGAGAAACCGGGATGCGGTTGCGGGGGTGGAACACTAGTACCTCAAGGCTATTCTCCTCATTTATTCGGGAGCACTAGACTGGACGTGAGGCTTTTGAGCGAGCGCGGGGAAGTGTCCCTGGCGGCAAAACCACGGAAAACAAGGGTAACTTGAGACTTCGTACTAAATTCATGGTGTCGCTGGCGGTCGTGATCGCTGGCCTGACTTGGGCGACCTTACTGGTCGTGCGACGCACCGCTGAGGGCCGCGTGCAGCGGGAGATACAGGAAGAATTGCAGAATGCCCTGATGACGTTTCAGGTGCTGCAGCAGGGGCATGTGGTTGCGCTGATGCATAAAGCGGATTTGTTGGCCTCGCTGGTGACCTTGAGAAACGGAGACCCAGCGGCCATCGAGGACGTAGGGAACGATCCATGGCAGTCGGACGAGTGCGATTTGCTTGTGCTGGCGGACGCGAGCGGGAAGATTGTCGCTCTGCACACGACCATGGATGAATTTCCGATGGCTACCGCTCAGGAAGTCCTCGGGCATGCGCTGCAAGATCGGGACAAAACCGGGTGGTGGTATAGCGGGACGCGTCTCTATCAGGTCGTTTTGAAACCCGTCTATGCCGGTGCGCCAGCGAGGAGCAATCTGCTGGGCACGGTGATTGTGGGTCGCGGAATCGATCCAGAGGCCACAGAACTTCGGCGGGTTTCGTCGAGTAACGTGGTGTTTCGCTATGACAACCAAATAGTGGCCAGCACGCTGTCCTTATTTAAGCAGCAGGAATTCGCGGCAGAGTTGCGCCCGAGGAATTGGAAGGAACAAGTCACGCTGGACGGCGAGCGGTTTTTTGCGAGTTCCGTCGACTTGACGGGTGGCGCGAAGCCCGTGAGCATTATTGTTCTGAAATCTTACAACGATTCGTTGGCCTACCTCGAGAAGCAGAACCAGTCGCTTGGCGGATTGGGGATATTGGCGGTGTTGGCGGGAGGCGTGCTCGTTTTTGTGATTTCGGACAGATTCACGCGGCCGCTGGCGCGTTTGGTGGAGGGCGTTCAGGCGCTTGAGAAGGGAGATTTTTCCTATCCAGTCGAGGCTGAGGGTTCCGATGAAGTTGCTCAGGTCACGCGGGCGTTCAACCGAATGCGGAAGACGCTGAAGAGCGATGAGTTGCACAAACATCAGTTGGAAGAACAATTGCGGCAAGCGCAAAAGATGGAAGCGGTGGGGCGGCTGGCGGGCGGAGTGGCCCACGATTTTAACAACCTGCTTACGATCATCAAAGGACATGGGGATTTGATGCTGGACAAGTTGCTGGCCAGCGATCCACTGCAACGAAATGCCACGCAGATCGAGAAAGCAGCCAACCGGGCGGCCTCTCTAACGCGGCAGCTGCTGGCGTTTAGCCGCATGCAGGTGCTGGAGCCAAAAGTCTTGGATTTGAATGTGCTGGTTGCGGAGATGTGCAGTTTGCTGAAGCGGCTAGTGCGGGAGGATATTTCCTTTACGTTCAGGGCGGGGGAATCGCTGGGACGAGTGAAAGCAGATCCCGGGCAGATCGAACAGGTGATCATGAATTTGACGGTGAATGCCTGCGACGCCATGCCCACGGGCGGGAAGTTGGTGGTGGAAACACGGAACGTTGCTGTGGATGAAGCGCTGGCCAAGACGCGGCCGCCGTTGTTGCCCGGCGACTACATTCGGCTCACAGTCGAAGATACCGGGCATGGCATGGACGCGGCGACAAAGGAGCGAATTTTTGAGCCGTTTTTCACAACAAAAGAGATGGGCAAGGGAACTGGGCTCGGGCTGGCGACGGTATACGGTGTGGTGAAGCAGAGCGGCGGGTGCATTTGGGTGGAGTCGGAGCCTCAGAAGGGCACGCGATTTGAAGTGTATCTGCCGGTGGTCGAGGAGGAAGAGAAGAGTGTCCCGGTGGAGGACACGCCCAAGAGCGCGGCACACCACTCCGGAGCGGTGCTGATTGTCGAGGATGAGGAAGCGGTCAGAGAGTTGGCGGCGGAATTTATGAAGTCGGCCGGGTACAAAGTGCTGACGGCCTCTGACGGCAAGGAAGCCTTGGCGGTGGTGAGGCGTTCCGGGCCGATTCGCGTTTTGGTGACAGATATAGTGATGCCCAATATGAGGGGGCCGGAACTCGCCAAAGTTTTGAAGGCCAGCCGCAAGGACCTGAAGGTTATTTACATGTCCGGGTACCTGGAATTCAACAAAGGCGATGACGAGTTCCTTGAAGGAAGCTACTTCCTGCAGAAGCCTTTTTCGCGCGAAAGCCTGGTCAGCAAGGTCGACGAGTCGCTGAAGCAAAAGCGTGTTGCCGGAGGCCCTGTTCAACAATCGGTTTGAGTTTTTTTCAGGCTGTTGGCGGGTTTCACGGGCAGAGCGGATAGGCATACTCTTTGGCCGCGGCGTTTTGAGCAGGTCTCTAAGACTCGGCGGGCGGAGGCGAGGGCGGTGGGGAAGGATCGGCCGGAGAGAGGCCGAGGGCGTCGTTGATGGCTTTCAGAAGGGCGGGCACATCGACCGGCTTGTGGATGTAAGCGATCGCTCCAGCCTTGAGGGCGGCGTCGCGATTGCCGATGGGAGTCCGCGAACTGAGGACGATGACCGGGATGGTGCCTGTGTTTATCAGCATCGAGAGGCGCTGAAGGACGACGAAGCCGTCGCCGGCCGGGATACCGAGATCGAGAACGATGAGATCGGGCTGCTCCTTGCGGGCAGTGCTGATGGCGGTCAAGCCGTCGCGGGCGGCGACAACTTCGAAACCGGCAGACTTGAGGCGGCGGGCAAGAGCGGTGAGCTGAACAACCTCATCCTCAACGATTAAAATTTTCTTTCCTGCCATTGCAACGCGTAGCCTCAGCCTTCATTGAGATTATAAGTGTCGCGTGCCACGGAAGCGGAGCAATGTTCCGTTCTGTCCTGAGTATGCGGTCGTCTGCCGGAGATTACCAGACAGATAGCAGAGCCAGGGAAAGAGACAGAGCAGGAGAGTAACGGTGCCAAAGTGAAACGTTGGATGGGAATTAGGGGGAAGGCGGGGGAATACCAATACGGAAGGAGGCATTGTACAATCCGGCGCACGGCAGAGTTCGGAAAGAGGATTTGAAGGAGACAGCGACGGATGAAAACGGCGCGATGGTTGACGGGGATTGGGAGCGTGATTTTGTTTTTGACGGGCATCGGGCATGGCTTTCGGATCGTAGACGTCCAGAAAATGATCGCAGAAAGCGGGATGAAAGCGCCTCTGGATGTGATCTTGAAAGGCTGCTGGCTGGTTTTTTCGGGTGAGATGTTGGCGCTGGCAGTGATTGCGATGGTGGCGAGCGGGATGGCGGGCGGCGGCCGGATTGTCCTGATTTGCGCGGCGACGATGATTGCCAACGCCGGACTGCTTCTGCACTTCCTGGGGCCATTCTTTGGGGTATACGTGTCCGTGGCCGTGGCGTTGTTTTTCCTCGCCGGCGGCTGCCTGCAAATCAAGAAAAGCGCTTGAGAAGGGCCGTGGCCAGGAGTTCCAGCCAAATTGTCGGTTGCGGTGGTGGTGGCGTTGGGCGAAAATCGAGCTTCCGGCTTGGCTCCTAGGGTCCCCAGAAGAATGAAGGCAGGAGCAATTCAAGCATTCCAGAGCAGGAAAAAAGAAGGACAGGGACAATGACGCAACATGTTGGCGAACTCAATCCACCCTATCGCTTGATGCTGACGCCGGGGCCGTCGTCCGTGGACCCGCGTGTTTACCGTGCGCTGGCGACACCGCTCGTGGGTCATCTCGATCCATGGTTCAAGACGTGCATGGATGAGACGCAGTTTTTGTTGCGGCAGATTTTTCAGACCGAGAATCGATTGACGATGCCGCTGTCGGCGTCGGGATCGGGCGGGATCGAGGCCTCCGTGCTCAACGCTCTCGAAGAGGGCGATGAGGCGATCGTTGCGGTGAACGGAGTTTTCTCCGAGCGGATGTTTGAGATTGCGTCGCGGGCCAGCTCAAAAGTGATTAAGGTGGAAGCGCCGTATGGGTTGCCTGTGGATGCCGAAGATGTGCGCCGGGCGGGCAAGGGCAAAAAGATCAAGATGATTGGTCTGGCGCAGGGAGAAACTTCCTCGGGAGTGCTGACGAAGATCGAGCCTTACCGCAAGGTTGCGGATGAACTAGGCGCGCTTTTGGTGGTGGATACGGTGGCGTCGCTGGCGGCAGTGCCGCTAAATGTGGACAGGGAACGGATCGATATTTGCTTCAGCGGATCACAGAAGGCGATCAGCGCGCCGCCGGGAATGTCGCCAATTACGGTGAGCCCCCTAGCCGAGGAAGTTTTCCGGAAGAGAAAGACGAAGGTGCAGAGCTGGTACTTTGATTTGACAACGGCGATGAATTACTGGGGGAAGGAACGGTTGTATCATCACACGCCGCCCATATCTTTGATATACGCATTGCGAGAGGCGATGCGAATTGTTGTTGAGGAAGGACTCGAGAATCGCTGGGAGCGGCATCGCGTGAATCAGTTGGCGTTGATTGCGGGTATGGAAGCAATGGGGATGGGTTTGCTCGTGAAAAATCCGGCGGATCGGTTGCCCACGGTGACGGCGGTCATGATTCCGAGTGGGATTGATGACGTGAAGGTAAGGAATCAGTTGCTGGACGAATTCAACATTGAGATTGCGGGCGGATTCGGGCCGGTGAAGGGGAAGATCTGGCGTGTGGGATTGATGGGGCATTGCAGTCAGAAACCGTTTGTGTTGCTGTTCCTGTCGGCGATGGAGAAAGTATTGCAGGATCAGGGTTACCGTGTGCCGGCCGGAGCTGGCGTGGCGGGGGCGATACAGAATTATTCGCATGCGGAGACCGCGGCGGCCGCAAGCCGATAAAAATAACGAAAAAAGGAAGTAAGGACGCCAAGAGGAAGAGGGGAATTGTGACGACACGGCCGGTACTTGCGAATGCTGGGGCGATGAGCGAGTTTGTCGGAGCGTTTGAGGTGACTTCAAGTTTGAGCGGGAAAGTATATCAGTGCCGGTTTTCGCATATGTGGAATGGCGTGGCTACGCGGCATAGCGATACGATCGATACGAAATTTTTTGTAGAGGGCGGCGCGTACGTGGTGGGATTGGCGCACACGGCTTTCGTGAAATTCCGCGAGAAGGCGGGGCGCGATTTGACCGACCGGGAGGCGAGTTTTGTTGCGGCCGAGTATCTGCGGGAGAGGCTCGAGGAAGAGGATGAGCGGCCGCTTTACGACGTGCCTGAAGCGGATGTGCTGAGGCTCATCGGACAGGTGGGGATCAAGTAGGACCACGTGAGAGACGCCCCGCTCGTCTGCCGACGGGAACTTCGCCCGGAAGACCTCGAGTCTCTTTTCGGCAGCGCTCAGGCATGGACAGGAATTACCGCGCCGGCGCTCTGGTCAAACCGCTGTTGCCAGCGATATGGTCAGTCATTGGCTTCGGCGTGGAAGGCGGCCAGACGGGGATGGTGCAGGCCGTCGCGGCGGACAAAGTAGATTACAAGAAACATCAAGAGTGAGCCGCAAACCATAACCGCGACGGCTACCTGAAGGCCGAGTTGCAGGTCGCTGGCATCGGAGATTTTCCCCACGAGTTGCGGCCCGAGAGCTCCCAAAAGCTGGGTGACGAACATATAGACGCCTATGGCGGTGGCGTGGGCGCGTTGCGGCGTCAAATCACACAGGACCGCGGTGACTGGGCCGTGATACCAGGACATAAAGAAACCGCCAATGAAAAGAGCGGTGAGGAAGACCCACTTTTCGTCGGATTGAATGGCGAGGAGGACAAAGGGAGCGGCCAACAAAAAAGCGGCGGCGATGACGAGGATACGGCCGTAAGGATATTTTTTCTGGATGCGGTCGGCGAGATAGCCACCGGCGAGCACACCGAGCAGCAGAGAAAGCAAGGCGACAACGGCAAGAGAGAGGGCCGCCTCGCGAAGGCTGAATTCCTTGTAGTTGACGGCAAAATCGGTGCCCCAGGTGAGGAGCGAGACGCTGGCGAAGGTGATCATCGTTCCGGCGACAATCATCGCAAGATACGCAGGGACGCTGAGCAGACTGGATAAGGGGACGACTTCCGAGCGCGGCCGGCGCGGAGGCTCGGGCAATCGGAGGACGAGAAGCCCCGGGATGAAGCAAATCAAGCCGACAATAATAAATGTAAATTTCCAACCGTGAAGTTCGCCCATGATACCGCCAAAGGCGAGGCCTGCCGCTCCCCCGAGGAGCATGCCAGCGGCGAAAATAGACTGAGACATGGCGCGGCGTTGATAAGGGAATGAATCGGAAATCATGGACTGGGCGGCGGGAGCGTAGGCAGCTTCGCCGACACCGATTAAAGCCCGGGCGACGAGCAAAAGCATAAAGGAAGAAGCGAAGCCGCAGGCAATAGTGGCGAGGCTCCAGACAGCGACGCCGGCAGCGATGATTTGCGTGCGGCTCCAGCGATCCGCGAAGAGGCCGCAGGGAATACTGGCGACGGCAAGCACAACGAGCAACCAGGTTTGCAGGGAGCCGAGTTGAGCGTCGGATAAGTTCATTTGCTGGCGGAGTAGCGGTAGAAGAGGAACGACGACCTGGCGATCGGCAAAGTTGACAAAATTGATCAAAGCAAGTACAGCAAGAAGGCGAATTTGGTAGGAAGATAGCGGAGTAGGATTCGACGCCATAGTTGGTTTGCTCAACTGGCCACGAGAGACCTGGATCGCAAGGGGCTGAAAGATTATATACCGCGCATGAAAGCCGTCACGACTCCGAAGACTACAACAAGTAGCCAGTTGACTACCGTACTTTCTTACGGGGCGATCCTGCTTTTAGGGTACTTCGTCTTTCTGATTGCGGAGCCTTTTCTGGTCCCGCTGGCCTGGTCGGCGGTGTTGGCGATTTTCTTTTATCCCCTGCACGAAAAAGTATTGCGGAAAATGAAGCCATCGGCGGCGGCGGCGACGAGCACGCTCGCGGTGACCTTGCTGCTGATTGTCCCGGCGCTGGTGGTGCTGGTCTATACGGCGCGGGAAGCGCTGGATGCGACGGCGCGGCTGCAGAGCGAGTTGATGGTGCATGGACAAGGGCCGGACGAGGGGCTCGTGATGCACGTCGAAGAATGGGTCCGGTCGCGGCTCCCTGAATCCTGGCGGGGGATGGATATGTCGGACCCGGTACAGCAGGCGGCGGAAAAAACTGCGTCGTTCCTGGGGGCGAAATTTACGGGGTTGCTGAAGAATCTCGTCAGTTTCTTTGTGGATTTGTTCATCATGATTTTTGCTCTGTTCTTCATGTTTCGTGATGGCGAAGACATCGTACATGGAGCGAAGCACTTGCTCCCGTTTGATGAGGACATCCAGACGGACATGCTGGAGGAATCGAAGGAGCTGATCTTCGCGAGCGTGGCGGTGGGTCTGCTGGTAGCGGCGATTCAGGGAGTCCTGGGCGGGATATCGTTTGCGATTACAGGAATTTCTTCGCCGATCTTCTGGGGAGCCTTGATCGCGTTTTTCTCTCTTGTGCCCGTGGTGGGTTCGGCGCTCATTTGGGGGCCTGCCGCGCTATGGCTTGGATTCACCGGACACTGGGGAAGGGCCTTGCTGGTGGTGGTGATTTGCGGAGGGGTGTCGACAGTCGCGGACAATATCGTCCGTCCGATGTTGTTGCGGAACCGCACCCGGCTGAATGAGTTGCTGCTGTTTATTGGTGTGCTGGGGGGATTGGAAGCGTTTGGGCTGCTGGGGCTGGTGGCCGGGCCGACGATTGTGGCGGCGGCCATGGGGGTGTTCCGGGTGTATATGGAGCATCGCGATGAGTTGGCGGCGAAGGGTGCGTGATCGGCACAGTCTTGCGCTTCCCGGGTCCAGGGATTCCATCCCAGCCGAGTGCCGGCAAGTTGGCCATTCAAGGAGCGAGGCTTTCAAGCTGGGAAACGCTGACGGGGAAACTACCGTCGGCGCCGCATGGGTGTGCTAGAGTACCCGGCTCGGATGAGTTCCAAGACACTAAAACCCGCCGCTGAACATGCAGAGCTGGCGCCGACGAAACTGCGTTGGCGCTGCGAGCTCCCGCGCATACCGTTTGAGACGACGGCACAGGCGGAATTGCGCGAAGGCTTCATCGGGCAAGAGCGTGCACTGCGCGCTTTGAAGATGGGCGTCGAATTGTCGGCGCCGGGTTACAACGTATTTGTTTGCGGACTGGCGGGAACCAGCCGGGGCGGGACGATCGCCAAGATGATCGAGGACTTGCATCCGCAGACAAAACCCTCCCTGGATCGTTGCTACGTCAATAATTTCAAGATTACTGACCGGCCCAGACTGCTTTCCCTGCCGCGAGGGCAGGCGAACGCGTTCAAGAAAGATGTGCAGGCGGGAATTGATTTTCTGCGGCGGCGGATTCCACAAGTATTTGAAGGCGAACCGTTCCAGAGGCAAAAGGGGCGGATCGTCGAGCGGTTTACGGTGCGCGAGAAAGAGCTGATGGACGATTTCACGCGGCGCATCGCGCGCGAGCAGTTTGCGCTAGGGCACATGCAGGTGGGAGCGGTGGCTCTGCCGGAGATTTTTCCGGTGCTCGAAGGGCAGATGGTGCCGATCGAGGATATTTCGAAAATGGTGCATGAGGGTAAGCTCGAGTCGCCGGTTGCGGAGGATATTGAGAGAAAGTACGAGCAGTTCCGGCAGGAATTTACAGTGGTTTACCGGAAGACGCTGACGTTATCACGTGAATTGGCGAGCGAGCTGAGTTATTTGGAGCAGGAAGCGGCCTCGGTGCTGGTGGACGGAGTCATCGAGGAGCTGAAGGAAAAATATCCGGGGGCCAATGTTTCGGAGTATCTCGAAGAAGTTCGGCACCATCTGCTCGACAATCTCGATCCGTTCAAAGAGCGGGAAGGCGAAGGGGAGTCGGAGGGGGATACACCGGACGGGTTGCCGAAGATGCCCGGCTCGGGCGGGCCGGAGCGCGACCCGTTCCGCGTATACGGCGTCAACGTGATTTTGGCGCACAGCGACGACGAAGGTTCGCCGGTGATTTTCGAGACCACGCCGACGTACGCAAATCTGTTTGGGACGATTCAGCGGGCTTATGACACGCGCGGCGGCTGGACTAGCGACTTCATGGACCTGCGCGGCGGTTCGCTCCTGCGGGCGGACGGCGGATTTTTGATTATGTATTCGCTCGAAGCGCTCTCGGAGGTGGGAGTTTGGCGCGCGTTGAAGCGGACGCTAAATCACAACCGGCTGGAAATTCAGCCCCTGGAGATGTTCTACCCGTTCGGGGGAAGCGCGCTGAAGCCGGAAGCTGTGGAGATCAACGTCAAGGTGATCTTAATTGGCGACCGGCAGCTGTACGAAATGCTGTACGAATACGAGGAGGATTTTCAGAAGATTTTCAAGGTGCGGGTGGAGTTTGACGAAGAGATGCCGATGAGCGACGGCGTCATCGCCGAGTATGCGGGGCGATTGCGGACGCTCTCTGAGAAAGAGGGTCTCTATCCTTTCGATCGCGGTGCTTTTGCGGCGATGCTTGAGTACGGAGTGCGAAAGGCGGGTCGGCGCAACAAAGTAACGGCACGGTTTGTGGACATAGCGGACCTGGCGCGCGAGGCCCACTACGCAGCGGCCGCTGCGGGCGAGAGAGTGGTGCGCGCGGCGCACGTGAGGGACGCACTGGCTTCAAAGATGGAGCGGCACAACCTGATCGAGACGCGAATCCGCGAGATGATCGAAGAAGGCACGCTCCTTGTGGACGTGACGGGAGAGCGCGTAGGGCAGGTGAATGGGTTGAGCGTGCTCGAAATCGGGGGATATTCGTTTGGAAAGCCCGTGCGTATCACGGCGTCCGCAGCGCTTGGCAAGATGGGCGTCATCAATATCGAGCGCGAAGCAAATTTGAGCGGCCGGTTTCACGACAAGGGCGTGCATATCATCTCTGGCTATTTGCGGACACTGTTTGCACAGGACAAACCATTGTCGCTGTCGGCGAGCATATGTTTTGAACAATCCTATTCGGGGGTGGATGGAGACAGCGCTAGTTCGACGGAAATCTATGCGCTGGCTTCGGCACTCTCCGGAATGCCGCTGCGGCAGGACATCGCCGTGACGGGATCGATGAATCAGCAGGGAGACATTCAGGCCATCGGCGGAATCAACGAAAAGATCGAGGGATTTTTCGATGTGTGCAGGATCAAGGGTTTGACGGGAACCCAAGGCGTAGTGATGCCGGAGTCCAATGTTGAGGACTTGATGCTGCGGGAAGACGTGATGGACGCAGTGGCAGCGGGAAAGTTTCATATATGGCCGGTGGGCAGAGTGGAGCAAGGCATTGAAGTTTTGACGAGGTCGGCGGCTGGACGCCGGAATGAGGATGGGACATTCGAGCCGGGGACGATTTTTGGTTTGATGAACGACAAATTAAGTGAGATGGCGAAGACGCTGAAACAGTTCGATTAGCATTTCCTCGGGATTTTCAAACCACAGGGATCCAAGAGACAAGAAATAGAGCGACGGAATTTCCACCCTAAGGGAAAAGACAGGCGAGAGTGTCTGTCTGCTACTCGTGCGTCGGCGGAGCGATGTAGGCCTGCCGATGGTCAACGCGATAGGCTGGGGCAGGCGGGGCACCGGAGGCGGAGCTCGTGACTCGGACCTCGATACCGTGGAGTTTCCCGTCGTCGACGGGTGGAAGGAAACCCAGGTTGTATTCGTGGCGAACGAGTTGCGCGATCTCGGTGAAAACGTCAGCAAAATCCTTGGCAGTTCTGGGAAAGTAAGCGCGCCCCCCATTGGCTTCTGCAATCGTCTTCAGCACTTCATCAGCCTGGGCAAATCCTTCCTCGACGGCTTGGGCTTTTTCCGGAGCGGCCGCGGCTTTCTTCGAACGCTTGGTTTCGACAGGCTGTGCGCCGCGAAGTTCGCCGCCAAGAGAGATGGCCAGCACGCGGACGTCGGTCGATTTGAGGCGGGCAAGAAGAGTCCGAGCGGCGGCGGGCGGGGAAGTGTCGAACCCCGTTGAGAGCAAGACAAGCGATTTCTTGCCGGGAGTAAGCGCGAGCCAATCGAGGGCCGTGGAAAGGCTCGCGGCGAGATTTAGCTGACCGAAGCCGAGATTGAAGCGCAACTGGTCGAGCGCGCCTGCGGCGCTCGATTTGTCTGACGTGAAATTCAGGATTGGTTCAGCTGCCTCGTTGTAACGGGCGATGGCCACGCGGTCGGCAGGTGAAAGGCCATCGAGGAGGGCGTGGACAGCCTGAAGATGGCCACCCTGGAGGAGATAAACGGCCGGGCCGGCCTCGATAAGGAGCAGGACTTGGGCGGGTTCGTCGATGCTCAGGAAATCCGTGATGGGTTGCTCGGCACCATTATCGAACAGGTGGAAGTCTTCGCGGCGCAGGCTGCCGACAAACTGCCCGTTAGAATCGGTGACGATGACTCCTACATCGACGCGGTCCACAGTGATGCGGATGCCGGAAGGAGGCGGTGCCGGTTGTTGGGGAAGGGCGGGAGTCGAGAGCAGGAGAGTGCATGGGAAGATTAGAGCAGCGCGGCAGCGTGAAGAAAGAAACATGGACGGAGTTGCCATCGTAGAATGGCAACCGAAAACTGAGAAGCCCTGTCCCGCGGATAGTTTCCAGGACGCGGAACAGGGCTCGGGATTTCTGGCCAGTCCAAGCGGATGCTCAAGCTAAGAAGGCTTGGTCGGAGCAGCCGCCGGCGCTGCGGCCGGAGTAGCAGCGGGAGCCGCGCTCGCGCCCACGTCCTTCGGAGTGGACAAATAGCCGGTGGCCTGGTTCTTGCCGACGTCGAAAACAACGATTTCGTAGGGCGCCATGCGCGAGGCGCCTTTAACGTAAAACTGCACGGGTTCGCCGGCGGTCTTGTCTTTCTTTTCGATGGTGCGGTCATCGACCAAGACGGTCAGCGTGTACTTGGATTTCTTCGGGTCCGTTTTAGTGAGGGTGAGCTGGGTCGGTCCGACCTTTTGGCCGTTCTTCGCTTTCGTGATTGTGAATTCGTAGTAGTTGCGGTCGCCGCGGCGCCTCAATTCTTCGAGGTCGTCGTGATTGCGGGCGATGAGGCCGCTCATTACGCCCATGTCGCCGGTGGCGCGCGCGAGCTTGCCCTTGGTGTCTTCAAGATCCGTTTTCGTCGCTTCGATATCTTTTTTCGCTCCGCCTACTTCGGTGGCGACCGCGCCAATTTGTTCCTGGCTTTCCTTTTTTACCTGAGACAATTGGGCGGTCAGCTTCTGGTCGGATTCCACTTGTTCTTTGCGGATGGATTCGGCCCGGCTCTTGGCCTGCGCCAGTTCGGCGACGGTCATGCCGACTTTTTGTTCTGTAACTTCGATGTGGCCCTTCAGATCGGCGAGACGCGCATTGGCCTGTTCGAGCTGCGCGGTCAAGACTTTGTCTTGGTCCTGTTCTTTGGCGAGGTTCTGCTCGAGCCGGGAAATCCCGGTGTAACCGACATAGCCGAGCGCGCCCATGACAATAATAAGCACGACGAACAGCGCCGGAATCCAGCGCGGCGTTCCCGTCGATTCGTAACGATAAGACTCTTCCGGACTCGGCACATTTGGAGAAATGCTCATTCCCCCTCCTCAGTCATGGCTCCAGGCTAGGTTCTGGATGCCGATAAAATTATCTACCGCAACCCGCGCCGTGTCTATGGGCGCGGCTAGCGGGCCCTGCCTCGCTGCGATCCGGCTTTGCTCCCCGATTTGCGGCCCGGAGCGCGCTCGGGCCAGCGAGCGAAGATGGAAGTGCTCAAACCGCCGCGGGGAGTAAATTCACCGCGCACCACGCACCATTCAGGACGAACAGCATCGACGATATCATGAAGTATCTTGTTCACCGCGTTTTCATAAAAGATCCCGAGATCGCGATAGGCGAGGAGGTACATCTTGAGAGCCTTGAGCTCGATGCAGTCCTTTTGCGGCATGTATTGGATGGTGATAATGCCGTAATCCGGCATGCCTGTCTTGGGACAGACGGAAGTGTATTCGGGAAAGCGCGTGGTGATGACGTAGCCGGGGTATTGGTTGGGCCAGGTATCGAGCTTAGGTAATTTTGTTTCGATGCCCGCGCGGGCGTGGTCCGCTGTGTAGTCAGCCATGACGGTTCCTATTGTACTTTGTTAGATGACTCGGAGGCGACAGCCTCTTGCCGAAACAGGGCACATCCCCTATTCTCTTGCCAAGAGGAACCTCCAGAAACTTTCGATGAACTGTCCAGCGTGTCAAGCTGTAGCTTGCCGGCGTTCCAGGCGGCGGTCCATCTCTGAATATTTGTTCGGCGCTGTAGGTGTGGTTCCGTGGCGCTGCATGGTTTGTGAAACACGCTTCCACGCGCGGGTAATTCCGATTCGGCAGCTTCGCTATGCGCGATGCGGCATTTGCGGCAACCCGGACCTGCAGCGAATCTCCGCGGAGAAAGTTTCCGGACCTACATCCGCGCTGGGGCGCTGGCTGGGGCTGCTCGCAGTGCGGTGCGAGCCGTGCCGGCACAAGTTTTTCTCGCTGCGTCCCATGTTGCCGGCAGAACGGGCAACCGGTGTAGCGGCCGAAGACGGCGCCGCGAAATACTGATTTCGTACCGCGCGAGTCCCCCCTTCAAAGTACTAGCCCAGAGCAGTCCAGTACCTCACTCCCCGTACCATTTGCAGCCTGCCCCGGAAACGCAAAGCCTTTTAGGCTCTTTGAGCCCAGGAGGGGTCGATGGAAACGAGCATCCGCGTGCTGGTAGCCAACCGTCCGCGGCTGTTACGGGAGTTGGTGCTATCGACTCTGTCCGAGCAAGAGGGGATCAGCATCGTGGGAGAAGCGGAGAACGAGCAGGACGTCCCTTCCATGGTGGCGGAGACAAAACCGGATTTTCTACTGATTGCTCTGGATGAATCGAGACGGCGTCCGCCGCTGTGCGACCAACTTTTAAAGAAATTTCCCGGGCTTCGGATTATCGCGGTGGCCCCCAACACGAACATCGGAATTTTCTACTGGGCGTCGCTGGAGATTCATTCCACAAAAATGGAAGCAAGCGAAGAGTCCCTGCTGGAAGTGATGCGTGGCAAACCGACGCGGACGGGAGGAGGATCGTGAGGAAAGCGACCCGATTTCGCAATCAGAGAATGCATTGGACGAAATATATAGCCCAGAGAGGGATGCTCCTTGGTTTGTGCATTTGCTCGATAGGATCCCCGGTGGCTCTACCTCAGGAAAGTGGCGCGGGAAGCGGAACGGTCAGAGAGCAGGAGGCGAGAAAACAAGCTTCGCAAACGGCGGCGAATAGAAGTTCCAGGCCTTCCCTGGATGTGGCTACTGACAACCTTGATCGCGTGGCAGCCACCGCCGAGCAGATCCTGGAATTTTTGGGGAAAGATGCCGGATTGATGGTGGAGTTCAAGCGGATTTTGGCTCAGGACGCCGGGTCGGCCGGGCAGCTTTTGGATGAAACCGACTTGACGGATGCGGCGGTCATTGCACGGCTGAACGAAGATTTACGAGCGCGGGTGCTGGCGACGCGGCTTTTGCAAAGATACGGTTATCTGCTACCGAAGGTAAATCCGGATTCGGACCTTGCCGCCGAACATAGCCTCGTATTGCAAGACCGCGCCTACGCCATAGCCCACTCCATGGAACGCAACGCTGAACCGCGCACGTTGCCGCCAGCGACGCAGACGGCCGGCTGCGACCCGGAGATTTCCTCCGATTGCGATTTTCCTGCCCGCGGAACGCGTCGCACCTCTTCGCCAATAGGAGGTGAGGAGCAGCCGAGCCGCCCCGCCGACCTACCGAATCCGTACGAGGGCTACCCATCAGCGCCATCGCGCACGGACACGCCGCAAGCACCGCGAGATTTGCGCGCTGATCTGTCCGCTTCCGATACCGGAGAGACGTTGCTGACCTCGCTAGGGCAAGGAAGCCTGGACACATCAGGAAATTCCGCAAATCTTCGTGCCGGAGGAGAGTCGCGAGAGGGAGAAGGGGCGGTTTCGAGCACCGCTGTCGAGTTTGCGCCTTCGATGCCGGGAGAGCTCTCCCAGCCAGAAAACGCTTCCCCACGCGTCAGCCGCAACAACGCCGAACGCAGACTTTCTAACGGCACGGCTTACGAGTTGGCAGCCGCGGCACTCGAGCCCGTTCGAATGGTGCACCGGCCAAATCCGTATGCCGATGTGCCTTCTTTGTATGACCTTTACGTACAGGCTGCTGCTCCCGCGCAGCATGCGGAGCGGTTTGGGCTGGACGTTTTCCGGCACGACCGCGCAAACACGGGCGCGCTGCCGATGGACTTGCCGGTAGGCCCTGAGTATGTCGTCGGGCCGGGAGATGGCCTTTCGATTGATCTGTGGGGCGGGGTCTCGCAAAGGCTGTTTCGAACAGTGGACCGCGAAGGACGGGTGCAGCTGCCAGAGGCGGGACCGCTCCTGGTATCCGGAAAATCGCTGGGAGAAGTGCAGGAATCGGTGCAGCGGGTGTTGCGAACACAATTCCGCGACGTTTCGGCGGACGTCTCTCTGCTGCGGCTGCGAAGCGTGCGGGTGTATGTGGTTGGCGAAGTCGCTTCGCCGGGAGCGTACGACGTCAGCTCGCTTTCGACGCCGCTGAACGCCCTGTTTGCGGCCGGCGGAGTGACGCCGCGCGGTTCCTTGCGGAGTATCGAACACTATCGCGGGAAAACGCTTCTCGAAGAGGTGGATGCTTACGATCTTTTGTTGCATGGCATTCGGGGAGATTTAAAGCGTCTCGAAAACGGCGATTCATTGCGCGTTCCGCCGCTCGGGCCGAGCGTTACGGTCGAGGGAATGGTGCGGCGGCCGGCGGTGTACGAACTCCACGCAGAAAAAAATCTGGAAGAAGTGCTGGACCTCGCCGGAGGCATACTGCCGGCGGCAGCGCTTCGGCACATCGAAGTGCAGCGCATGAAAGCGCACGAAAAGCGGACGATGTTGAGCCTCGATGTCGGAGAAAACAGCGACAAAGATTCGTTGCGCATCGCGTTTGAAAAATTCCAGATTCAGGACGGCGATGACATTCATATCTTCCCGATTGCGCCATACAACAGCGGAAGCGTGTATCTCGAAGGGCATGTTCTGCGCCCGGGACAATATTCCTTTCACGACGGGATGAAACTGACGGATCTCGTCTCCTCGTACAAAGAGCTGCTTCCGGAGCCGGCGGAGCGCTATGCCGAGATCGTGCGCATCGCTCAGCCGGATAACCGGCCGGTAGTGCAAAGCTTCAACCTGGCCGCGGCTCTCGAGCATCCGGAAAACTCGCCAAAACTGGAGCCGCTCGACACGGTGCGGATTTTCGGACGGTACGAGCTGGAAGCTGCGCCGGAAATTGCGGTCATCGGCGAAGTGCGCGCAGCGGGACGCTACCGCGCCTCCGGGCAGGAACACTTGCGCGATGCCATTTATCAGGCGGGCGGCCTTACGCCGGATAGCTGGCTGGAATCGGCGCAGCTTTTCCGCGTCCTTCCGGATGGGACCACAAAAGTCTTCAGCATTTCTCTGCGCGCAGCGCTCGATGGAGACCCGTTGAACAATATCCTGCTCGAACCGCGGGACAGGATTCTCGTGCATCGCCAGCCGGAGAGAGTGAATCCCCCGAGCGTGTACGTACGGGGAGAGGTGGGCCGGCCGGGACGCTATCCGCTGGCTTCCGACATGCGAGTTTCGGATCTGGTCCGTTCCGCCGGCGGATTTTTGAGAAGCGCGAATCCGGAAAGCGCGGATTTGGTGCACTACGCGGTTTTGGAAGGGGCGGCAGCGAGGCCGTCGGGCGAACAGACCGTCAATTTGACGAGCGCACTGGGCGGTGAGGCAGGTGCGGACGTTTTCCTAAACGACGGCGACGTCCTGACAGTGCCGCAGCAGACACGTTGGAAAGACATGGGAGCGACGGTAACGCTTCACGGCGAAGTGGCCAAGCCGGGTGTTTACGGGATCGAGCCGGGCGAACGGCTGACCTCGCTGCTGCGCCGTGCAGGCGGAATGTTGCCCACGGCTTATCCGCCGGCGGCGGTGTTCGAACGTATCGAAGTGAAGAAGATGCAGGAGCAGACGAGACAGGATCTGATTCAGCGGATGGAACAGGAATCGACGGTGGTGAAGACGTCTATAACCACCAGCGGTTCAGAAGAAGCGGCGCTGCAACAGGCCGCCATTCAACAGCGCCAGCGCGTTGTGGACGCGCTGCGACGGGCTCCGATCAGCGGGCGCCTTGTCGTGCACATCCGCCAGGGGCAAAAGGATTTCCCGGGTTCTCCGGACGACATCGAGCTGCGCGCGGGAGATTCGCTCGATATTCCCAAACAGCCAGGATTCGTTTTGATTGTCGGTCAGGTCTACAACTCGAATGCCATCACCTATACGCCAGGAAAAACCACGGCTTGGTATCTCTCTCGAGCCGGAGGAGCCACGGGGCTGGCCAATAAGAAAGCCATTTTCATTATTCGCGCAAGTGGTTCGGTGACCAGCGGGAGCGGCGGGATGTGGTCCGGAGGAGTTGAGTCTTCGACGATCGGACCCGGCGACACGATTATGGTTCCGGAACGGGCGGTGGTTGGCAGCAGCGTTTGGAAGAATCTGGTGGCCATTGCGCAGATTGCGCAAGCCGGAGCGCTCGCGGCCGCCGTGGCGATTCCTTGAAGCCGCGGCGCGGCAGGAAGATACGCTCGAGTGAAAAAAGAGGAAGGAGCGCTGGAAGAGCGTGAGCACATTGCCTACGGAGCTGGAAAGCGACGCAAGCCGGAACGAACAGCGTGACGCGCGCCAGCGGCTGGTCATGCAGCTTCGTCCGTTCTGGGATGCGCGCAAGCGCTTATGCGCAGCGTTTTTCCTCGGGGCACTGGTCAGCCTGGGGCTCGCTCTGCTGATTCCGTCGCGGTACGAAGCCACGACACAGCTGATGCCTCCCGAGGGGCAGTCGAGTTCGGGAATGGCTATGTTATCGGCGGTGGCGGGACGCGCCGGGGCGCTCGGAGGAGCCGCTGGCGATTTGCTGGGAGTTAAAAACTCCGGAGCCTTGTTTGTCGGAATTCTCGAAAGCCGCACGGTTCAGGACCGCCTGATCGGGCAATTCGAACTGCAGCAGGCCTATCACGCGGGAAAGATGGAAGACGCGCGCGCAGCGCTTGCCGCGCACACGCGAATTGTGGAAGACCGCAAGAGCGGAATCATCGCGGTCACGGTGACGGACCGCGATCCGCGTCTTGCCGCCGCCATGGCGCAGGCATATGTCGACGAACTCGACCGGCTGGTCGAGCAGGTCAGCACGTCTTCGGCGCGCCGCGAACGAGTTTTCCTCGAAGAGAGACTTCGCGCGGTGAAGCAGGACCTTGACAGCGCAGCGCAGAAGTTCAGCATCTTTGCGAGCAAGAATACCGCCATCGACATTCCCGCGCAAAGCAAAGCCATGGTGGAAGCGGCGGCCACACTGGAAGGCCAGTTGATCGCAGCGGAAGCCGAGCTTCACGGTTTGGAAGCCATGTATACGGACCAGAATGTGCGCGTGCGTGCGCTTCGCGCGCGAGTGACGGAGCTTCGCGCGCAGCTTGGAAAAATGGGAGGAGAAAGCGGAACTTCTGCGGCGCCGTCCTCGGAAACAGATGCTTCGCTTTATCCGGCCATCCGACAGCTTCCACTGCTTGGCGTGACGTATGCCGACCTGTATCGACAGACAAAAATTCAGGAAACCGTTTTCGAGCTGTTGACGCAGCAGTATGAGCTGGCCAAAGTGCAGGAAGCCAAAGAAGTGCCCAGCGTAAAAGTGCTGGACGTGGCGGTGGTGCCGACGAAAAAGTCGTTTCCGCCTCGAGGCCTGTTGACCATGGCGGGAGCCGCATTCGCGTTTCTCGCTATGTGTGTCTGGATTTTCGTCCGGCGGGCCTGGCGAGATATCGATCCGCAGGATCCGGGAAAACAATTTGCGATGGAAGTGGCGGGAACGCTGCGCGCTGACGTTTTGCGCGCCGCTCCGGCGGCGGCTGCGCTTGTCCAAATGCTCGCGCGATTGCGGCTGCGTGCGAATTCTTCTGAAAACGCAGCGCGCTCCCAGGAAGAGCAGAAGCCTTCGGACGGTGCGGATCTAGCGCGCGCGGCACGAAACGGCCTCGGATAGAGGAACAATGAACGGAACAGCCACAGGCCGGTCTCGAGCACCTTCTGTGACGAAGGCGGAGTCTCTCGACGATCTTGCGCCGGAGCTGTGGCTTTCTGGCGCGAAAGCTCCGCCGGGGCGCACGAGGACCACCCACAAACATACAGGGCTGGCGCGCCAGGCCGCTTATGTGGCAATCGACTTTGCTCTCGTTTGCATCGGCGGAGCAGGCGTATTTTGGCTGCGGTTTGGTTTGGCGAGTCCTTTTTCCAACGCGGCTCTCTCACCGGCGAGTCTCTTCGAGCAGGTTCTGTCCGCCAGCTACCTGGGATTTCTGATTCTGTATGCCGGCCTTGTGGTACTGGCTTGCATGAGCCAGGACCTGTACCGCACAGTGCGCGAACGGAGCGCGTGGGAAGAAACCGCCATCGCCGTGAAAGCCGTCGGATTTGCGACAGCCCTTTTGGTGCTGTTTATTTTCACTTCGGGGAACAAGGAGATTTCGCGGCTGGTGGTCCTTTGTTCCGGGGCGTCGAATGCGGCGGCGTTGGCAGGCTGGCGCTACGCGAAGCGGCACTACGTCCTGCGAAGAGCAGAGCGTGGCGAAGGCGTATCCCGTGTGCTGATCGTGGGAGCTGGAAAACTGGGCTGCGCGCTGGCGGCTTGGCTGGAAGAGAACCGGCAGCTGGGCTACCAAGTCTGCGGATTTTTGGATCCTCACCCCAACGGGGACGCGCGCGTGTTGGGATCGGTCCATGATTTGCGCAAGGTGGCTTTGGGCCAGTTCGCAGACCAATTGTTTGTCACGCTGCCTGCGGACCGCGAAATGGTCAAAGAAATCTTTCTCGAGGCGCGGCGTTTGCGGTTAAGCCTGAACGTTGTGCCGGATCTTTACGACGGACTGGGTTGGCGCGCTCCTGTCGAAACCATCGGGGGATTCCCGGTCATCGAGCTGCATGGCGAGCCGATTCCCGTGATGGGTTTGGCGGTGAAGCGCGGCATCGACCTGTTGGGAGCCGTGGCGCTGCTTTTGCTGACGGCGCCCGTCATGGCGATGGCTGCCATCTGGATTCGCTGCGATTCCGCCGGGCCGGTATTGTATCCGGCGATGCGCGTGGGAAAGAAGGGTAGAAAATTCCGCTGCTACAAGCTGCGCACGATGGTCGAAGAGGCAGACGCGCAGAAAGACACTCTGCGCGGGACAAACGAGCGCAACGGCCCATGTTTCAAGATGGAGAACGATCCGCGCGTCACGCGGTGCGGGCGATGGCTGAGGAAATTCAGCATCGATGAGCTTCCACAACTCTTGAATGTGATGTTTGGCCAGATGAGTCTGGTTGGGCCGCGGCCTCATCCGGTAGACGATTTCGAGCGCTACAGCCTCGAGCATTTGCGGCGTCTGGACGTGAAACCCGGCGTGACGGGTCTCTGGCAAGTAAAGGCGCGGCGCGATCCTTCCTTCGACACCAACATAGTGCTGGACCTCGAATACATCGAAAACTGGAGCTTGCGCCTGGACGCCAGCATTCTTCTGCGAACGATTTCGGTAGTGCTTGAGGGAGGAGGACAGTGAATTTGCTCGGGACGGAAAGAGCGGCACACGATACGGGGTTGCGGCCTCCCCGATGGAGCCGCGTCCAGGAGGCAATTGCCAAGCACCCGCTGCTCGCAACTCTCTATCCGCTGGCGAGACATTCGATGATCTATCTGGCCGGGGCTGTGCTTTTGGGTTTGGGCAATTTTGTTCTCGTGCCGATGTACACGCGTTTCCTCACGCCTTCGGACTTCGGCGCCTACGCCCTAGTCGAAATTTCGCTGCTAATTGCAGTGACCACGACGCAGATGGGGCTGGGAACGACCTACCTGCGGTGGTACGCGGAAACGGAGCCAGCGAGGCGGGGAGAAATTCTTGCTTCGAGCGTGGCGGCAGGACTAGCGGCAGCCGCAATGGGCGGAGTCATTCTCGCTGTGGTGATGCGAGGGTCCCTCGGCCGGGAATGGCTCGGCGGCGACACCCGGATTGCTTGGATCTTCGTTCCACTGGTGTTGTTTCGAAACGCACAAGGCATCTTCTTCAGCAGCTTGCAAGCGGCGCAACGGCCCGTGGCGTACGTTCTGTCGGCCGTTACGCGGCTGTTGGTGCTTGTGGCGGCGGGTTATTGGTTTGTGGTGTTGCATGGCGAAGGTGTGCGAGGAGTATTGCATTGCTGGCTGGCAGGCGACGGAGCGTGTCTGTTCATTCTTCTTGTGTTTTGTTTGCCGGGGATGCAGCTCCGCGTGCGCAAAGAGCTGCTCGGCCCCATGCTTCGCTATGGGTTCCCGCTTGTTTTGAGCGCGTTGATGGCTTTGCTGCTGGATGCTTCCGGACGTTACTTCCTTGCGCAGTACCAGAGTCTCGCCGAAGTGGGCCGCTATACGGTCGGAATCAAGATTACCAACATCCTTTCGATGGGCTTCTTGCAGCCGTTTGGAAGCGCGTGGGCGGGCGCTGCGTTTCCCATCGCGCACCGCCCGAACGCGGCGATTACCTACACCAAGATCCTGGGGTATGCACTGCTGGTGGCTACGCTGCTTGCCGCGATGACCATTCTATTTGGGCCATTTTTGATTCGCGTTTTCGCGGGCCGTTCTTATGCCGGAGTGCAAAAGCTGTTGCCATGGCTACTTCTACCGGTGGTGTTCCGCCTGTTGGAATACTGGAGCAGCCTTCCAATTTATCTCAGGTACAAAACGAAATGGCTCGGCCCATTGGCCACAACGGGAACTGTGCTGTGCATTGTCTTGAACTATGTGCTCGTGCCGCGACTCGGGGCTCTGGGCGCGGCGCTTGCCTGGTCCGCGGCTTTGGCGGCAAGCATTTGTTTGATGACGGTGTTTGGCAGGCGGTATTACCCCCTTCCGTTCGATTTGCGGACCTGCGGATTTGCCGCCGCGATGTGGGCGCTAGCATTGGCCGGAAGCTGGGTAACGGCCTCGCTCGACATGCGCGCAGGACTGGAAGTTTCTATCGGAGCATCGGCACTGCTGCTGTCAGCGTGCGGTTTCTATTTTTTGTGGGACGTGCGCACTTCGAAACCGCTCTTCACAGGGAACGCCTATGCAGCTGATTGAATTACTGGTGTTTGTCGGCGCGCCGCTGGCTAAGTGGCGAAGGATGTATGTTTATCTCACGCTGCCGGACGTATTGCGAGGAATCAGGCGGCGAATATCGGGAAAACTATTTCTGTGGTACCGAACCGCCCTGGCGCTGGCGTTCAAGGCGCGGAATCTCGTGACGAGAAATGCGGCGATTCAAGTAAGCGCGGGCAGCGTGGAATTTCAAATTGTGCCGGAAGGCACTATCGCGTTTCAAGCCTGGTCGGGACTGCGTTTCAAACGGGCCCAACTGGAATTCATATTACGAATGCTTCAGCCAGGAATGACGTTTTTCGATGTCGGCGCCAATATTGGATTGTTCAGTTTGTCGGTAGGAGAAAAACTCTCGGGCCAGCCTTCTGCTACGTACGCGTTCGAGCCCTGTCCGTCGACGTTCGCGATCCTGGAAAAGAACCTTCTGAAGAATGAACTCGCCCAGGTGCGCGGCGTTCGTGTGGCATTGAGCGACCAAACCGGGGAGGCCAATCTGTACCTCAACGCAGAGCTAAAGGATTCTCTGAACTCACTCGAAGACCCCAGCCACAGCGACTCGGAAGTCGTGGGACGCCAAGTGGTACGGACGATCACTCTGGATGACTTTGTGGCGCGAGAAAAAATCTCGTGCGTGGATGTAATGAAGGTCGATGTAGAAGGAGCGGAATTGCTTGTGTTCCGCGGCGGCCGAAAGCTACTCGAGCGGCCGGACGCACCACTCATTCTTTATGAGGGCTATAGCTGGTGCACGGCGGGATTTCACTACCATCCTGTCGAACTGATGTGGCAGCTCGAAGAATTCGGATATGAACTCTTTCTCTTGGATCCGGAGTCAGGCGGAATTCGCCAGCGGAGAACGGGCGAGGGCTACGACGCGATGGTGGTGGCGGCAAAGAGATCGCATCCATGCTACGGCGAGATATTTCAGGGCGGGGAGAAAGCATGAAGGTAGCGATTGTCAAACAGGTGCTGGACACCTTTGGCCCATGGTCGAGCATTCGCTGGGAAGAAACCTCACCGGAGGGTTTGTTTCGGATTTGGCCCAGCCGGGCGTTGCACTGGGAGATGACCACGCTCTTAGGAGCGGACTGGTACATCATCCCACAACAAGTCAACACGGACTATACCTATGATTCGGTGCTGAAGCAGAGAGGCAGCGCGGAGATTGTGCGGAAGTACACGCAAAAGGTCGTCGCGCCCGAGGACATTCCCTATGATTCGTACGATCTGGTCATCACCAACGATCCGATTCTCGACTTTCCTAGCAGCTCTCGGACATTGTTCGCATATTTTGTCGTCGAACATTGGGACCGAAGGTATCGCACTTCCCTTCATCGCCCAATGAGAAAAGCCGACTTGTTCCTCGCGCACATGATGGACGCTCCAGAGTCGCAAGGGAGTTTGCCCGAGGCCATTTCCTTTCCGTATATCCGTGATCCGAAATCGACTCGTGCACTCTTCTCGGCAACCGAACGCGAAGAAGCTGTTTGGGCGGATTGGCGGACGCTCTCCTTCTTGGGCGCAACAAACAATGGAAACGGTGCAGAAGCGATCAAGGCAGCGGCGCGCCGGCTTGAAAAAGTGCTGCACTTGCCGGTGGCATTCCGTTTCTTTTCCATGGGGCTATATCACGGAGAAGATCCGCCGCAGTGGGGTGATGCAGCGGAGTTTCTACGCGAACTCGGCCGGCAAAAGTATTACTTGTGTCTCGGGAGGGGAAGCGGCGCGGGTCAGGGGTTGGCGGACGCGGCTTCTCTCGGATGCATTTGTTTTGGCGAACAAGACAAGCCGTATCACCGGCTGCTTTGCCACCCCGAAGTTCTCTGCGGCGATCTGCAAGAACTGCCGCGGCGCGTGAAACGTGTACAAGCCTCGCAGGACCTTCAGGAAGAAATCCGCGCTTGGCAGGAGGAAAAACTGCGGCAGCATTTTATCGAAGAGCCGCTAGCCTTGCTGGATGCCGCGCTCGAACGAAAGCGGAACAGGGCTAGAAACGTGGCGGGTCGAGCGGCAGGGAACAGATGTTAGGCAGCGGACAAAGGTAAAACAGAATTCAGGGCGTTCAAGCGAAACGGGCGTTGAATACGGAATAACACTAATGCAGATACTGGCGCTGAATTTCACCGAAAAGGGAGTGGGCACGTATTTACGTGCGTTTTATTTTTGCCGAGAGCTGGCGCGCGCGGGGCACAAGGTCACTCTGGCGACGGTTTCGCGCACTTCGCGTTTCCGTTCCGCAATTTCTTATAAACGCGACTGGATCGGTGAATCGAGCGAGCCGCGCGGCGCCGGACCATGGATCCGGCTCATTGAAGGGCCCGCATGGGGCAACCGTTTTCTGCCCGGCACGGGCTGGGGTCCTCTGGATATCTGGAAACGGACGCGCGAACTGGAGACAAGCAACTACGACGCTGTCTTCGGATTTGAATACCAGCCCAATGTTTCCTGGCCGGTATATTTCACGCAGCGGCGAAAACACTATGCGTTTTATTCGGACTGGTGCGACTGGTTTGGTGGCAGCTCGAACTGGTTCCGGGGATGGAAGATTGCCCACCGCATCGATTCCTATCTCGAAGAGAAAATTCGTTTCCGCGCGGCGCGGGTCAGCGTGACGTCAAAAGTGCTTCAGGATCGCGCTCTCTCGATTGGCATCCCCAAGGAGAGATTGACGCACATCCCGAATGGCGCGCCGACGGAGTACATCACGCCCAGGAACAGAAGAGAAGCACGCGAGCGGTTCCAGCTTCCGGAGGATTCGCCGATTATCGTGGCGGTAAGCAACGGAGATATGTGCCGCGAGATGCGCATTTTTGACGAGGTTCTGCGGCGAGCGCCCAAGTCAGTGCTCTTGTTGATTGGAAACGTGGCCCGCCCGGCGTGGGAATTGGCGGAGCAACTGGCGATTGAGGACCGCATCGGCCGGATGGGTTGGGTAAGCGATGAAGATTATCCGTGGATTCTCGGATGCGCGGATGTTTGCATCTGCCCTCTGGAAGACAGTTTGAACGACCGTGCGCGATGGCCGACGAAGATCTTGGATTTTTTGACGGCCGGCCGAGCCACAGTGACCAATCCTGTTGGAGAAGTGGGGAAGCTATTTTGCAAAAGCGATGTAGGAGTTCTGGCAGGGTATTCGGATAAAGAGTTCGCAGCCGAGGTTCTAGCGTTATTTCATGCGCCGGACAGGCGGGAGTTCCTTGGCGAAACCGCGCGAAGGGTAATGGTCCAGCAGTGGGATTGGCGTGTCCGCGGACCGCAGATCGCCGGAATGATGGTGGCCTGAAGCATGTTGCCGATTATTCCCATTCTTGTTATCGCACTGATCGCGGCGTTAATTTGGGTCGCGGCCAGCCCATTGCGGCTGATCTACGTTTTGCCGGTGCTATTGAGCTTCGAATACCGGTTGCGTTTGAGCAGTTTCAGTTTCGATCTTTCGGAGCTTTCTCTTTTCGTTTTGGCCCTCGTGTGCCTGGCGCGTGCGTGGGAAGGGAAACGTCTTGGCCCTGTCGAAAAAGTGCACCCGGAACGGCTGATCATTCTGCTGTTGGCTGTTTTTGCCTTTCCGGCTATTTTTTTGGAATCCAACACGACGCACGCCGCGAGTGTCTATCGCGATCTCATGATGCCCTTTCTGTTCCTTCTCGTTTTCTTGAAGGCAGGTCTCGAGAAAGAACAAATTCACACACTTATCAAACTGGCGTGTATCTTCGCGCTCGCAAATGCCGTTCTCGGAATAGTGCAATACACCACTGGAAACTACCTCTGGTTTGCAGGGCCGGATGAGGCCGAATGGCAAGCATTTAAGACAGGGTACGCAAAGCTCTCCATTTTCGGCGGTTTTCTCGGCGTCCAGAATTCTCTGCCAACCGGGCTCTATACCGGCGCAAACATGTTTGCTTGTTTTCTTTCGCTGCCACTTTGCCTGGTGACCACCCTGGCTTTCTTCGGAGGCCTTCCAAAACGCAAACGGATCATCTGCCTCATCGCGAGCGCGGTGATGTTTGTGTGCCTTCTCTTCACGATGTTCCGTTCCGGCCTGCTGGTTTTTGCTGCCTCGATGATGACGGTGTATCTGTTCCTGAGCCGGCGTCGGGGTCTTTTGCGTTTGGCGACTGTATCGGTGTTGACAGGTGTGATCGCAATTCTGTTCCTGACACAGGGGCTATTTGACTGGGATCAATTCGGGTCTTTTGAAGGGCGCCAGGAAATGATCTCGGATGCGTTCACTCTGATGAAGGCGCACCCCGAACTCCTATTAACCGGCGGGTATACGGATCTCTACCACCTGCAGTCGAGGGAAACGCAGGAAATCCACAATCTAGCTTTATATTCGATTGTTCAGTTCGGCCTCCCAGCTACAGTGCTGTTCTTCGCATTTTTCATCAGGCTCTTCCTCAGGGCTCTTCGGGCTGCCAAGGAAGTCAAAGGGCTTGAGCGGAGTGTGCTCTTGGCCATCGTCGCTTCCATTGGCGCAAATGTCTTTCTCTACGGGTCGACAACCATGCTGATCGATTCGGTGCAGACGACGACCTGGCTGCTGTTTTGGGCTGGGATCGCCAGTTATCTCATCGCCTACGCACCAACCAAAGTCGGGGAATCTTCTCGTGCTTTTGTTCCCCGGCCCGCGATGCTTCCGCAACGGGGCAATCTCGCATGAACCTGACCTCCCAGCTCCAAAACTATCTTCGCGTGTATCCCCAGTGGAGGTTTGCCCCTCCGCGCGTACAGTTGAATCGCTGCCTGGAAAGATTTGGAACAGACTACGGTGGTTACTGCCTTGACGTTTCGACGATTCACCCCGGCGCGATTGTCTATTCCCTGGGAATCGGCGAGGACATTTCCTTCGATTTGTCGCTGATCGATCGTTTCGGCATCGAAGTCGAAGCGTTCGATCCAACTCCGAAGGTCAAGAGATGGCTCGGAACGCAATCCTTACCACGGCAATTTCATTTCCATGAAGCGGGGATCGCCGCGAACGACGGAGAAGAGACTTTCTATCTGCCTCCAAGAGAAGACTGGGTTTCGCATTCCGTCATTCAAGCACGGCAATACGGGCGGCAGACTGTACGCTTTCCCGTCATGCGGCTGTCCACGGCCATGAAGCTTCAAGGGCATGACCGGGTTGACGTACTCAAAATGGACATCGAAGGAGCCGAATACGCGGTGATCGAAGAAATTGTGGGCAAGAAGATACCCGTCAAACAACTACTCGTGGAGTTTCATCACCGGCTGTCTTCCGTCGGAACGGACAAGACTAGAATAGCCCTCGCGCAACTCGAAAAATACGGAATGAGAATCTCTTATGTCTGCCCGCGGAAGGAAGTTTTCACATTCGTGCAAGCGGTTTGAACGCTCGAACCGTGGGGCGGGAAGAAGTTCCCTAAGGGCACAGAGAAGCCAATGAAGAAAGTCCTGATTATCGAAGCGCAGATCAAGCGATACCGCAAACCTTTCTACGACCGTTTGAACAGCGCGCTCGGCAAGGAGGGTGTAGATCTTAAGGTCGTTTACAGCGCTCCGGGGCCCTTGGAAGTGCAGAAACACGACAATTGCGAGTTGCCGCGCGCGTACGGTGCAAAGGTAAAAGGCTTTTGGCTAGGGCAGAGGCGGCTGCTTCTCCAGCTGGCATTTCGTGAGATCGCTTCGGCCGACTTCGTCATCGTCGACCAGGCAAACCGATTCCTTCTGAATCATCTGCTCCTGCCGCTTTCGCTCTTCAAAATCAAGAGGGTTGCTTTCTGGGGTTTAGGCGAAAATCTGCAGGCGGACCGCTCGCCGTTTTCCGAATGGTACAAGGAAAGAACGCTGGATTGGGTCCACTGGTGGTTTGCCTACACGGAGGGCACAGCGCGGTACTTAGAGCAGCATGGAGTGTCTGCGGCAAAGATCACCACCGTGCAAAACTCCGTCGACACGCGAAGAATTCAAAAGTTCGTAAAGAATCTGAGCTCGAACGCAAAGACAGCGCTTCGCGCCAAGCTGGGCATCGCGCCATACGCGCCGGTGGGAATATTCGTTGGCATGCTCCACAAGGTGAAGTCTATTCCGTTTCTGATTCGAGCGACCGCGAAGATTCGCGAAAGTATCCCCGAGTTTCAATTGATTGTCGTTGGCGGCGGTCCGGACGAAGACGAGCTCAAGCGGAGTGCTGCCAAGCAGCCTTGGGTCCATTTTGTGGGGCCACAGTTCGGCGACCGGAAATCGCAATTGCTAGCGATCGCGGATGTGTTTCTACTTCCCGGAAGAGCGGGCCTTGCCGTCCTCGACGGATTCGCCGCCGGTCTGCCTCTCATTGCGACGCAGCTTCCCATTCATGGGCCGGAAATGGAGTACCTAGAAGAGGGCCGTAATGGGCTGATCACGGCGCCTTACCCAGAAGCATACGCACAAGCGGTGGCCAAGCTCCTGTCAAATCCGCGGGAGCTTCAGCTGCTTCGTGAGGGCGCGGCGATTTCTGCGGAGAAATATTCGATCGAGGCCATGGTCGAAAGGTTCAAGCAGGGAATTTTAGAGTGCCTGGCAAAGCCGCGATTGCAATGGGGGGCCGCCAGGGGCCAAGAGCTACAAAGCGCCCGGCAGAAATCAGAAGTATGGTTCGGCGAGAGTTCCCACAGTCTAGCGGCAGTTCGAAAAGGGATTGAGATTCTTGAGGTTTTGCCGTTTCCTGTCCCCCAAGCGAGTTCACCTGTTGAAACAGAGCGAAGCGTTTTGGTGACCACAAGTTGGGACGACGGCGATCCGCTCGATTTGAGAGTGGCGGAACTGCTTACCAAGTACGGACTTACTGGAACATTTTATGTGCCACGCTCGGGGCAGCGGGCCGTGATGCACGTCTCCGAGATCCGCGAATTGAGCAAAACTTTCGAAATCGGTGGCCATACTCTGGAGCACGTCGCCATCGACCGGCTGTCAGAAGGCGACGCCCGGGTTCAGCTTTCCGGCTCGAGAGAGTGGATTGAGCAACTGACCGGGAAGGATTGCCGCGTCTTCTGCTTCCCAGGCGGCAAGTTTCGGAATAAGCAGTTGCGGCTTGTGCGCGAGGCGGGCTATCAGGCGGCGCGGACCGTTGAGCTCCTCTCGACCAGGAGCCCGCAGTGCGTCGACGGCCTCTGGCTGATTCCTACAACGGTTCAGGTATTTCCACATGGTCCTTCGGCCTACGCCAAAAATGCTCTGAAGAGATTCTCCTCTTCGGTGATGTTCCGCCCAAGGGTAGGGCTGATAGCACGGGATTGGGCTGCGCTCGCGAAAGAGTTGTTTTTCCGAGCCATCAAGCGTGGAGGGGTGTTTCACCTCTGGGGCCATTCCTGGGAAATCGAGGAGCAAGGCCAGTGGGAAAATCTTGAGAACTTCCTGATGACCATTTGCCGGTGGCGAGAAGAGCTGAAAGGCGTAACCAACTCGGAGCTGTGTGCCTATGCCGTTTAGCCTCGATGAAGTCACATTACACCTGTGTTGCCCGGACGACGGCGCCCCGATGGCCAGAAGCGCGAACGGCGTGCTGTGCGAGCAATGCCATCGTTTCTATCCTTTATTGTCTACTAACATTTTGGATCTTCTCCCCTCGCGGCCGATCACCTTTCCTGGGAGAAGCGAACCTGCGCTCTATAGGCAGGGTTACTTGACCGAATTCTTCCGCCCATCGGAAATTCGGGCTGACGCCCGGGCTTGGGGAGCGCCTGAGGCCCGTTCACAGAAATGGCTGCGATTGAGGGAACGCCAGGCCCGTGAAGTGTTTCAATTCCTCCGGGTAGAGCCCTGTGAAGCGAATTTAGTTTTTTGCGACCTCTCCGCAGGCGCCGGGCATTGCACATTTAGAGCTGCGCAAGAATACCGCATGGTCTTTCATTGCGACTTGTCGATGGACGCGCTCGCGTATGCCAGCGCAAAGGCGAGAGCGAGCCATTTGGAGAACATTGTTTTCGTTCATGCGGACTATTTTCAACCGCCATTTCGGAGCAGCGTCGATCATCTCATTTGCCTAGACACTCTCATTCGCGGACCGTGGCACGAGACTAAACTCCTTCGAAGTATCCAAAGCGTCCTCAACAGCAGCGGAACTGCGGTTGTGGACTTTCATAACTGGTGGCACAACCCTCTGCGCCGTTTGGGGCTTCTTCCTGACAATTTTGTGGGCAATAAGAGCTATACCCGCAAGGAATTGACAGGACTTCTGGCGAGTTCTGGGATTGAACAGTTCCAGACGCAGTCTTTTGTGCAGGAGGTTGATCCGTGCGCTGGGCCCGGCAAGGTTCTCGCGCGATTCATTCCACCCACTCGCCTGATGGTCCGTTTGGCGGGAGTGCGTGCGTCTCTACCGCAAACAGCCGTGGAAAGACACGAAGAAAACGGAGCATGAGAACCCAAGCCCTTCCGTCGGACTGCCGGAGATGTCCTGGGGAGGAAAGGTGACAGCCGATGTGGACTGATTACAACGCCGCATATCGAGAGGCGCTCCGTGACGAGGCATTCCTTGCATGGCGGGAAGCCGGTGCCCGGCAAAAGGCGATCAACATTGCCCATGTCTGCCGGAAAATCTCCGTTTCCTCCGTTCTCGAGATTGGATGCGGCACGGGAGCAGTTTTGCGGGAACTCGGCTGCATGAACTTTGCGAATCGCTACGTAGCGACCGATATTTCCGCGGCTGCCGTCGAATTCGCCCAAAAGTCGTGCGGGTCATTGCTGAGCAATGCGTACGTAGGGCCGGCGGATACCTTGCCCTTCCCGGAGAAATCGTTTTCCGTTGCCATCCTCAGCCATGTCATCGAGCATCTGGAAAATCCGGCCGGTGCGGTGCGTGGCGCCGCGCGAGTGGCGGACTACGTGGTCATCGAAGTCCCAACCGAAATAGTCCTCAGCAATACGATTCGTACGAAAATTCTCGGCAAGCCTTTCGCCTCCGCCGCCAGCGCGGGCCACGTCCAATTCTGGAGCTCCCGTTCTATCGCTAGTTTTCTCCAACAGGATTGCGGGCAGGAGATTTTGCTGAGCCGGACGGATTTGTTGAGCCGCGAGGTCGAGTTCTACGGGAGAAAAGGCGCGCGCAGGGCCAAACCAATCATTAAAGAAGCGCTGAAGAGTGTCATCCCCGGCTGGATTTACGCACGGCTGCTGACGACGCATGCAACATTTCTTTGCCGTGAGCGCCCACAAGACGTGAAGAAAAAGAGCCCAGCGGCAAGCGCTTTCGAAAGTCCAAGACCGTGAAAATTCTCGTGGCGCACAACTTCTATCAGAAGCCGGGCGGCGAGGACGCCGTTTGCGAGTCTGAAATCAGGCTTCTGCGCGAAGCCGGGCACCAGGTCATCGAATACAGCCGGCACAACGAGGAGATTCGGGGATACTCCTTTCTAGAGAAAGCTAGCCTCGGTTGGCGCACTTCCTGGTCGGAACGCACGAATCATGAATTGCGGGACATTCTCAGAAGGGAATTGCCTGACGTTGCCCACTTCCATAACACGTTTCCTCTTATCTCTCCTTCCGCATATTACGCTTGCCACGCGGCGGGAATTCCCGTCGTGCAGACACTCCACAATTACAGGCTTCTGTGCCCCGGCGGCAACCTCTTTCGGGACGGTGAGATTTGCGAAGAATGCATTTCTCATTCTCTGCTTCGCTCGATTGTTCATGGTTGCTATCACGACTCGCGGCTCGCGAGCGCTGCTTTGGCAGGCATGCTAACAGCTCACCAGCTGTTGCGAACTTGGACAGAGCAGGTTGATCTCTTCCTGGTTTGTACTGAATTTGCGCGCAGAAAATTCGTCGACGCAGGTTTCGACCCGGCTCGAATCCGCGTCAAACCCAACTTCATCGCTCCAGATCCCGGACGCCGGATCGACGGCGGTCAAAACGCGCTTTACATCGGCAGACTATCGGAAGAAAAAGGTCCGCAACTTCTTCCACTTGCGTGGTCGAATCTGTCCGCCGTAATTCCACTAGAAATTGTGGGCGAGGGGCCCCTGCGTGCCTCCCTGGAACGCGACTTCGCGCGATTCAGTTTGCGAGGCGTTCATTTTTCCGGATGGCTCGGTGCTCAGGCGACAATGGAAAGGCTGCACGCCGCGAAATTTCTGATCGTTCCCAGCACTTGCTACGAGGGTTTTCCGATGGCGATAGCGGAAGCTTACGCCTGCGGAGTCCCTGTCATCGCGGCCGGCCACGGAGGTCTGGCCGAGATTGTCCGCGATGGGTACACGGGATTGTATTTCACACCGGGCCACGCCGAAGACCTCGCCCTGAAAGTCGAATGGGCTTGGACCCATCCCGACGAAACGAAAACCATGGGCTTGGACGCGCGGGTGGAGTTCGAATCGAAATATAACGCCCGCTCAGCGCTCAAAAGCCTGGAGAACGCCTACGAATCGGTAGATCCGAGAGGTAAGGAGTCCGTCGCCTTGGTCAAAGCCTTTGTTCCGGGCGAAGCCAAGGCTTTATCGGAACGCCGGAAAGGGGCAGGCTGAATGGAAGCAATTCTGAGGTTGCTCACTCCGATCCACCTGAAATTACGCTCACAGAAGTGCGACCTTTTTTTTGACGCTCTGCGGCCTCGGAGGCGCGATTCGCTGCTGGATGTCGGCGGCGGGACGGGAATCCTTGGTGAATTCGCCCGCATATACCGGTATTTTACCGCAGTTAGGATTGTCAATCTGGATCCACAAGTGATTCGAGAGAAGGGGTTGGAGCACGTGAAGTGCGAAATAGCGGACGGCTGCTCCTTGCCCTTTCCAGACCGTTCCTTCGATTGGGTGTTCTCCAATGCGGTTATCGAACACGTAGGCGGGGCTTACAGGCAGCAGCGGTTTGCAGAAGAAATCCGGCGTGTCGCGCGAAAGGGTTATTTTGTAGCCACTCCCGACCGCTATTTCCCCATCGATCCCCACACGCTTCTTCCTTTTTATCAATTTCTATCTCCAGAATGGCAGCGCAAATTTTGCCGGTTTTCGCCGGGCTATCTGCGGCATTACGCGCCTATCGATTTGCTTTCCGCTGGCGCCTTGCGCGCTCTGTTTCCTGAGGCTACCGTGCGCAAGATCGGCCTGCGGATTTTTCCCAATAACCTGGTTGTCTATCGGTGTCTCGAACCATCGAGCTGACAGAGCCTATGCCGCACGCATCGCAGTACAAATCTCCATCTTATGAAGTGCTCGGTGTGCGGGTGGACGCCGTGCAAATTCCGGAGGTGGTGTCGCGCATGGAAGAATGGATCAAGCGACGTGACGCATGCCGTTACATTGCCGTCACGGATATGCACAGCTTGATGGAGGCGCAACATGCGGAAAGCTTCAAGAAGATCTTGCTCGGTGCGGATTTGGTCGTTCCCGACGGATTTCCACTCGTGTGGCTGGGCCGGCGAAAAGGGCTTGCACTTCAGAGGAGAGTCTATGGCCCGGAGCTGATGGAACGCTTCTGCCTAGAATCCTCTGCCCAAGGCTACCGCCATTTCTTTTATGGCGGTGCAGAGGGAGTCGCCGAGGACCTCTCCCTCCGTTTAGCTGCTCGTTTTCCGGGTTTGCAGATTGCGGGCGCATTCTGCCCGCCATTCCGCCCGTTGACTCGACAAGAGGACCAAGACGTAGTTTCCCTGATCAACAGCGTCCGCGCCGATGTTGTTTGGGTCGGCCTCGGGGCTCCTAAACAAGAACGCTGGATGTCCGAGCACCAAGGCCGGCTCAAGGCGCCCGTGTTGGTGGGCGTGGGCGCCGCGTTTGACTTTCATACTGGAAGAATCGCGCAAGCCCCGCTGTGGATGCGCGAGCATGGACTTGAGTGGTTTTTCCGATTGTCGCACGAGCCAAGGCGTCTCTGGCACCGCTACCTTATTTATGGAACACAGTTTGTTGCGCTTGTCTTACTCGAATCTCTGGGCCTTAAGAAGTTCTATTAATGGATGAGTAGGCACTTGGGTCCAGTTCACTTGCAGCGGCTTCGCCCTTAACGATGATGAGTTGCGAGTTCATAAATCAACCATACGATGAAGGTAATTGCACCCAGGAGGACGGTTGCGAAAACAATTGCGAGAGGCCAGAAAACCCAGGACCATGATTGTCTTTTTCTGATGTGCTGTATGCTGTTGTGCAATGAGAAAGCGGTAGCGATTGCCCCAAACGGAGTAAGAAAGAAGGCAGGCATAAAAGCATCACCCTCCGGTCCTCTGCATCCATGCTGAAGACAATAGACAGAAGGCAACAGAATCAATAAGAAGTAAACAATCGAAACGAAATAAGAAATTGCGATGCTCAGTCTGCGCAACATGAGTTCTTTCCTAAAGTCTTATTGTGGTTGGCGGCGCGGATAGCGACATTAGCACACTACCCTAGCAGTTCTTTGAAGCCAGGCTCATCACACCTGGCGGGTGGCGCAGCTCCTTGAATCGCAGTCGAAGGACGGCCTATCATCGCCCGGAAGGCAACAGCTACATCGAACGGTTCGGATCGAAGAATACAATCACGACCGGCCTCATCGCGGAGTCGGGAATCGCACGCCGCACGAGGCCTTCTTGGCTTTCGCAGGTGTACCGAAAAAGGAGACCCTGGCTGTCTAAATTAGTGGGGAGCGGTAGCTTTTTATTCATTCACATTTCAGCCGGTGCGAAAGAACAAAAGGCCTTATTGAGTGGTAGCGCTAACGGGACTCGAACCCGTATTTCGGCCTTGAGAGGGCCGCGTGCTAACCTTTGCACCATAGCGCCGCTGATCGTTAAGTTTATCTTGAGGGTGACATTTCAGCAACCGCTCCAGCGCGACCGACCTTAATGAGAGCTTCGCGTACGTCGGCAGTGTTCTGGATGGTATAGCGGTCGAAAATATGGCCGGTTTTGTGCCCGGTGATTTTCTTTGCGACATGAGGACTGACGCCCGCCTTGATGAGATTACGAGCCGCGCCACGGCGGAAATCATGTGTGAGTAAACCGCAGTATTTCCGAGTCTTCGGTCGAACTTCTAGGGATCGTGAGGTGATGCATCGTGAGAACCCGGCCAGCTGTTCCACTTTGAGCGGCAGGGCTCCTCGATTCTCAAAACTCTGGGTTGGAGACCTGCAACCGCCGGCATCCTCATATCCTCCATTGCCAAGTAAATCATAGTAGAGAAGCGGCTTAGTAATGCGATGTATACGTTAGGCACTCCGTACTACGAGGGTACTAGTACGGAACACTGTACTTCCCGGAACGTGACAACCCCTGTTCCATTTCGGACACTAGAACCATGTCAAGCCCTCTTTCAGAGCTTCCAGGGTCTGAATATTTAACCCCCAGGTTAAATACGACACCGGTCCGCCACACTCGGAACACGGCTATTGTCTCCCGCGAAGTTGCTGGCGAGACGATCGTTGTACCCATTTGCCGTGGTGTGGGGGATCTCGATTCCGTCTATACCTTCAATCCGGTCGGTCGAAGCTTGTGGCACCTCCTTGAACAGGGACATTCCGTGGAAGACTTGGCGGATTGGGTTGCCACGCACTATGAAGTAGATGCGAAACAGGCATTTTCAGACGTTCAGAGCTATCTGGCTGAACTGCAGGAAATTGGCTTGGTTCGCACGGTTTAGTAAGTCCCCTCCTTCTCGGCTTGCCTTCACAGAGGCACGACGCTTGAAGTGTGGGGAGTGCTCATTTCAGGTAGGTACTGAGAGTACTAGATTTTCACGGAGAAAGTGGGCGGTTAGAAGTGCAAACGGCAGCTTACGGCGACTTGACGACTCTGGTTCACGAACGCTTTCAAGGGAAACGAGCGCCGCTTGAGGTGTCCATCGAGGTGACGCGCCGTTGCCCGCTCGAATGCCTCCACTGCTACAACAACCTGCCGATGAGCGACCACGCGGCCCGCGCCGCAGAACTCACCTTCGAAGAGCATTGCCACCTCCTTGATGAACTCGTCGAGGCGGGTTGTCTGTGGCTGCTCTACACGGGCGGCGAGATTTTCGCGCGCAAGGATTTTCTTGAGATTTACACGGAGGCCAAGAAGCGCGGCTTCCTGATCACGCTGTTCACGAACGGGACGATGATCAACGAGCGCATCGCCAATTACCTTGCCGAATACCGGCCCTTTGCGATCGAGATTACGCTCTACGGCGCAACACGCGAGACCTACGAAGCGCTCACGCAGATTCCCGGTTCCTATGACCGTTGCATGAAAGGCATCCGGCTGCTTCTTGAGCGAGGCCTGCCTCTGAAGCTCAAGACCGTGCCCACCACTATCAACCAGCATGAGACCTTCGAAATGAAAAGGCTGGCTGAGGAAGAATTCGGCGTCGAATTCAAATTCGATTCCCTGATCAATCCGCGAATCGATTGCTCGCAGAGCCCACTCGCGGTGCGCATCTCTCCCGAGCAAGTTGTCGAGCTGGATTTCTCCGAGCCGAGGCGCAAGGAAGACTACCGCAGCATGGCCGAGCAGGAACTTTCCATGCCACCGGTGGTTGAGCAAGCCGAACGGCAGAAATACACCTGCGGCGGGGGAGTGGCGGGCTGCGCCATCGATCCGAACGGCACGATGAGCATCTGCGTGATTTCGCATCAACAGGGCTACAACATCAGGCAAGGGAGTTTCCGGGAAGGCTGGGAAGGTCCGCTGCGCGAAATCCGCAATCAGCCACGGACGCGTCCCTCGATCTGCGACCGGTGCCAGATTCAGTCGTTGTGCAGCATGTGCCCTGCGAACGGCGAACTTGAAAATGGCGACCAGGAGTCTCCCGTCGATTTCCTGTGCCAGGTTGCGCATCTTCGCGCTTATGCGTTGGGCTATAGCGTCCCGGAACATGGGGACTGCAAGTGCTGCGAAGGTGGAACGTATCACGGGGAATTGCTCGGATCTGCCGAGCGCCTGAAGAACGTGAAGCCGGGCTCTGAACCTGGTCCGGTTGGTCGGCCGGCCTCGGCCGTTTTGAATATTTTGCAGCCTGCGTCCGGAAATAGCGGTGCAGCGTGTGGCTCTTGCCGGATACATCGGTGAAGGAAGAAGTGTGGTCGTGAAAGACGAGAACGACAAGAACGACAAGCAACCACTGGGGCATGGAAAGAGCGGAGCTTACGAGCCGCCCAAAGTCATCCGTGTAAGTCTGCGGCCCGAAGAAGCCGTGCTTGGACACTGCAAAGTTACCGGCGCCATGGGGCCAGTGGCGAGCTCCTCCTGCCGCTCGTTCGTATCTTGCAGGACGCTGGGATCGTGAGAGGGCAGGGAATCCAAATGCTGCGATCCCAAAAGCAATTTCCAGAAGCGGAAGCGCCCGACGAAACAGACTTCCCGAGCGCTTCCCAACTTTCCTATCGAATCGGGGGAATCACCTTCGGGCTAGAAGCGGAAGGCGAGTTGCGTCTTACACCGGAGCGGGAACTCAGCGCTTTTGCTGTCGAGCCCGGACCTTGTGATGTGAACCTAGAAGTTGCGTGGGCGGATTCTCTTCGAGTGCCGACTTCCACGCTCTTGTTCCATTCCGGCGGATTGTGGTCGCTGTTCGCGGAGCCCAGCGGATACCGCTTCAGCTTTCTCTCGCCTCTCCTGGGGATGACTCCTTACAAAGAAGCTTGGCTTGATTCCGAATTTCGCTCCGGGCGCGTGCTGCTGTCGCGGCGATACTTCGATACGGATCGACCTGTCTATCCTCTCGAGTACCCGCTCGACGAACTGCTGATGATTCACCGGCTGTCACGCGGTGAGGGTGTCGAAGTGCATGCGGTTGGGATTTCGGACGAAAACGGCCGTGGCCATCTTTTCCTCGGACATTCTGGAGCCGGGAAGAGCACGACCGCCCGCTTGTGGATCGATCGTCCCGGCGTGCGCATCCTCAGCGACGATCGCATCATCCTGCGTGTCGAGGACGGACAAATCTGGATGCACGGCACGCCGTGGCATGGCGATGCAGGCATCGCTTCGCCGGATTGTGCCCCGCTTTCCGGAATCTATCTGTTGGCGCATGGGAGATGCAACGAACAGTTTCCGCTCGCGGCGGGCCGGGCGGCAGCGGAACTTTTTACCCGCAGTTTCGTGACACACCATTCCGCGGATGGCATTCAGTTCACGCTGGATTTTCTGGATCGCGTCGCCCGCCAGGTTCCTTGCTCCATTTTTCAGTTTGTTCCCGATGAATCCGCCGTGGAGGCCATCTGCCGTGCGGGAGCATAAACCCATAGTGAGGCGGAACTCCGAGCAATTCGCCGCCGTTTGCGAGGAGCTGCTCGATCGGGGCGTGAGTGTGCGGTTTCGTGCTCAGGGTCAGAGCATGCAACCGAATATTCTCGATAACGACGCTGTGATTGTGGCTCCCGCGGAGCAACCGATCGCCCGGGGCGATGTGGCACTCACCTATGGCGAAGAGAGATTTCGTGTGCACCGCGTTCGCTTCACGGACGGATCCGCTGGAGAAGTTGTTACGCGTGGCGACGCCAGCCAGGAGAACGATCCTGCCGTAAATCGGATTTTCGGCAAAGTGATAGCCATCGAGCGGAATGGGCTTAGAGTTTCGCTGGAAAGGCCCGGCACCAGGTGCTTGCATGCAGCGCGCGTCTGGATGCACCGCTTGAAACTGGCTTCGGCGTTGCGCCTCTGCCGCTTTTCGGCGAGTTCTTTGTGCTTCGGATTGATTGCCGCTTTCGGGCTGTTTCTCAATGCATCGCCAGTGTCGGCCCAGGCCGATCTTTCGATGACGCAAACCACCTCTGTTTCCGTCGTAGACACCGGCGTCAATTTCAACTACACCGAAATCGCGCAGAACAACGGTCCCAATGCGGTGCCAGCCAATACGCTGGTCATCTATCAGCAGACGCCGGCCAGCACCACGTTTCAGAGCATCACGGTCGACGCAAACTGGACTTGCACCACGCCGGGTGCGGGCAATTCCGGTCCTATCATCTGCACCTACAACCTGGCCCTGGCGAACGGCGCCACGACAGCCGCCGATCCAATCGTCATCACAGAGAGCGTAAATGCCGGAACGGCCGCCGACACGACGATTCTGAACTCCGTCACCGTGACCTCCCAGACCATCGATCCTGTGCCGAACAACAACACGAGCGTTACGACTGTGCTTGTCGAGCCCGCCGCGGATGCGGACCTGGCTCTATTCATGACCGCAACGCCCACGCCCGTATTCCTCTCTTCGACCCTGGCTTACACAATCCAGGTGCAAAACCTCGGGCAGAGTTCCGCCGCAGCCGTACAAGTTGCGGATACGATACCGACGGGCACTACTCTTGTGTCCGCGAACGGCTCGACTGGATGGGCTTGCACGGGCACAACCGCGATCCTCTGCTCCCTCACCGGCACCCTCGCGCAAGGAGCGGCCGGAACAATCACCATCACCGTCACAACGCCTTCTACCTCTGGCCCCATTTCGAATACCGCGACGGTCAGCACCTCCACCACCGATCCCGTTTCCGCCAACAACAGCGCCACCGTGGTTACCGTTGTGCAGCCTCTGGTTTGCGCCACGCCAGGCAATGACGGCGCGGGCGGCAACCTGACGGGCATAATCAATACCTACTATCCCCCCAAAGCCGCCGGCACCCTCGCGGCCGGTGCAACCACCGTCAAACTGGGTACATCCTCGGGTGCCGCCAAGCAGATTGCCAGCGGCGATCTTCTGCTGATCATCCAGATGCAGGATGCCCTCATCAGTTCGACGAACACTGGCGCCTATGGAGACGGGAGCGCCGGCGATCCGGCTACCGGTTCGACGAACATCCAGAACACCGGGCTCTTTGAATATGTCACTGCCACGAGCACGGTTGCCGCTGCTACCGGCACGCTGACTTTCCAAGGCACGGGAGCAAGCGGCGGCCTCTTGAATACTTACGTAGAAGCTGCTTATAAGGCTGGGGCCAACGGTCAACAAACGTATCAGGTAATTCGCGTTCCTCAATATACGTCAGCCACGCTAAGCTCCGGTCTCGTTCCTCTCGCCTGGAATGGCGCCGTTGGAGGGGTACTTGCTCTCGACGTTGCCTCTCAACTTACTCTGAACGGAACGGTGGCTGCCGACAGCCTCGGATTTCGCGGCGGCGGCGGATTACTGCTCACCGGCGGAACAGGCTCCGACACCGATTACAGAACACTATCCACTAACGCAGCAAACGCTTCGAAAGGGGAGGGCATCGCCGGCACCCCCTACTACCTTGCCCCGGCGACGATAGCCACCACCACGACTGCAGCCGTAAGCACCGCTGCCGTGGAAGGCTTGCCCAACGGAAGCTTTGCGCGCGGCGCGCCCGGCAATGCCGGCGGTGGCGGGACTGATGGAGACCCCGCTAACAATGACTACAATTCCGGCGGCGGCGCGGGTGGCAACGGCGGCGCGGGCGGGCTCGGTGGTTATGGCTGGAACAGCTATGTTGCGCTCAACACCACCGACGGAGGTTTTGGAGGCTCGGCATTCCCGGCAACCACGAGCGCCATTGTAATGGGCGGGGGTGGTGGCGCGGGCACCACGAACAACGGCTCCTATTACATTTCGGCCGCGAACAACAATTCGACCTCGCTGAACGCCGGCTGCTCCACGGGGACGACGCCTACTTGCACCGGCATCTACAGCAGCGGAGGAGCCGGTGGCGGCATTGTGATCGTCCACACGGGCACGGTCGCAGGCACCGGTACGATCACCTCGAATGGACAATCCACACTCAGCACCCTCAACGACAGCACGGGCGGGGCCGGAGCAGGTGGCACAATCATTTTTTTCGCCAACAACGGCGCACTCACCGGGCTCACGGTCAACGCCAACGGTGGCAATGCCGGCGCCGCTTGGCCGAACGAGGCTCCCGGAGGCTTTCCTGGCCAGCGCCACGGTCCGGGCGGCGGCGGTGGCGGTGGCGTGGTTCTTCTTTCCGGCACTCCTACAAGCATTAGCGTCAGCGGCGGCGTCAACGGCAACACTGACACGGCGCAGGATTCTTTTGGTGCAACGCCCGGCCAAGCGGGTATCTCCGCCACGAACCTCGTCATCACCGAGACACCAGGAACGCAGTCGGGCGCCTACTGCGCATCCGCAGATTTGGCCATTACGAATACCGCTACGCCCAATCCTGTTCTCGTCGGCGGCAACATAACTTACACGCAGGTAGTAACCAACAACGGTCCACTGGATGCTGTGAACGCTGTTTTCACGGAGCAGGTACCCACCAACACGACATTTCAATCCCTCACTCACCCTGCGGGATGGCTGTGCAGCACTCCCGCAGTGAACGGAACCGGGACTATCACTTGCACCAATCCCGATGTGGCGAAGTCGGCAGCGGGAACCTTCACGCTTGCCGTTACTGTGCTGGCGTCAACCGCGTGGGGTACGCAGATTGTGGATGTCGCCAGTGTGACATCCGGAACATCTGACCCGATTCTCACAAACAATTCGGCGACGGCAACGACCTCGGTAACCCTGTCCACTCAGGCGGACGACTCGATTACAAACACTCCGTCTTCGACCTCGGTCCCCGCCGGAAGCAATATCACTTATACGCAAGTGGTGACCAATCATGGACCGTCGGCTTCCCCGAATACCTCGGTGACCGAGAGCCTCCCGGCCAACACGACCTTTGTGTCGGCAACCGGGCCAGCGGGATGGGCTTGCTCCCTGATAACTACCACGACCCCGAACACCATTAGTTGTTCGGAGACGACTGCGCCTGCACTGCCATCGGGAAATACTGCGACGATTACCGTTGTGGTGACCGTGACCGCAGGGACCGCGAATGGGACAATCATCACCGACACCGCCGGCGTCGTTTCGGGCCTCGAGGATCCGAATACCGGCAATAACAATGCGACCGCAAACGTTACCGTGGCAGCAGCGACCCAGGCCGACCTAAGCGTGACCAGCTCGGCTTCGCCCAATCCTGTCACCGATGGCAATAACATCAGCTACAAGCAAGTCGTGACGAACAACGGTCCTGCCGCGACTGCGGCCGGAAGCGCGACCTTCACCGACACCATTCCCGCCAACACGACTTTCGTTTCTTTCGCTGTTCCCACCGGCTGGAACTGTGGAACGCTACCCGCCGTCGGCGCAACAGGAACTATCTCGTGCACGAACACCGCCTCGTTTGCAGCGAACGCCACGGCCAGTTTCCCCCTCGTCGTCAAGGTGAATCAGGGAGTTTCGCCCGGCACGCCGGCATCCCCGACGACCGTTGTGAACACCGCGAATATCAATATTCCCTGCTTGGCGGCGAGCGATCCGATTTGCAGCAATAACACGGCCCAAACGACAGTGTATATCGCGTCAGCCACGGAGGCCGACGTCGCCATAACGAAGACCGCTTCTCCAGAGCCCGTAAATCAGGGCACAAACCTGACTTACACTTTGCAAGTCACAAACAACGGCCCCGCGGTGGCACAAGGCGTAACCGTCAGCGACAACCCGCTTCCGCCTGAAGTTTCCTATGTCTCCGTGTCTACCACGCAGGGCACATGCGCCTACGCCGCGGGGACAAACTCGGTCGGCTGCAGTCTCGGCCCGATTAGCGTCGGTGGACAGGTCATCGTTACCATCAACGTCACCGCCAACACCTTTTCCTCTTCGACGCAATCAACGAACACAGCGTCTGTCTCCGCGACCACCACCGATCCGAACACTTCCAATAATTCTTCCTCGTCCCTTTCGACAATCCTGAGTCCGACTGCCGTTCAGTTGGCTTCTTTCCGGGCATTGCCTCGGCAGGGCGGCGGCGTCCTTCTGGAATGGAAGACCCGCGAGGAAATCCGCAATCTCGGCTTCAACCTTTATCGCTTGGATGGCCCGGGCCGCCAGCGTTTGAATCCTTCGATCATTGCGGGCTCAGCGCTTTTGATTCGCGGGGGACGTCCGCAGCACGCCGCGAAGACCTATCAGTGGTTCGATCCAGACGGCACCTCGCAGTCGGCGTACGAGCTGGATGACGTCGATCTCAACGGCACGCGCACGACCCACGGCCCCGTTTCTATGGATGTTTCGGCGGCGCCGAGATCGGGCGCCGTCGCGCAGCCGCTTCTCTTGACGCAATTGAACCGCGCAACGGTGCAACCCGCCGTTCTCTTCTCGCGCAGGCCAGTCACCCCGCGGCCCATACTTCCGGCGCCGGCGCCAGGACAGGTGCCGGTATCTCTCGACGGGGACGCAGCCGTAAAAATCTCCGTCCAAAGCGAAGGCTGGTATCAAGTCTCGAAAGCGCAGCTCGTTGCCGCCGGGCTTGACCCCAGCGCCGACGCACGGACTCTCCAGCTCTACGCCGAGGGCATCCAGCAACCCATGCTGATCCTGGGCAGCCAAGTCGGCGCGCTCGGCCCCAACGACTGTATTGAGTTCTACGGAACGGGCATCGACACGCCATACTCCGGCACACGCGTTTACTGGCTCATTCGCGGTTCGAGTCCCGGCATGCGCATCGCGCCCATTCCCGCCGTGACGCCCGGCTTATCCCGACCGGAAAGCTTCCCCTTTACTGTGGTGCTGCAGCAGCGCACCACCTATTTCGCCACCCTGCTCAACGGCGAAAATAACGACAACTTCTTTGGCGCCGCCGTCACCTCAGAACCGGTCGACCAGCCACTCACGGTGACCCACGCCGATCCCAATTCCAGCATGCAAGTCTCGGTGGACATAACGTTGCAAGGTGCCACCGACCAACAGGGTCACAGCGTTTCCGTAATGTTCAACGGCGCGAGCATCGGCGAAATGGATTTCGCGAATCTCGCGAACGTGACGAACACCTTCCCGGTCGATCGCAGCCTGCTCCAGGACGGCGTCAACACCATCACGCTCACGGCTTTGCAAGGCGACAACGACGTAAGCGCCGTGCAGTCCATCGCCCTGCACTATCCGCACACCTACACGGCGGACTCCAATTGGCTCAAGGCCACGGCTCCAGCGGGCAGCACTGTGCACGTATCCGGTTTCACGAACCAGCAGATTCAGGTCTTTGACATCACCAATCCGCTGGCCATTTCGCAGCTCACGGGCTCTGTTGGACAAGATGACACGGCCTACGGCATCACGTTAGCCGTCCCGCCCGCCGCTGGACAGGAGCGCACTCTCCTCGTCTTCTCCGGCGATCAGGTTGCCCCACCATCGGGGCTGGCCTTCCACGCCTCTGCCGCGCTTGGCGCGCAAAGCTTTGGCAGCCAGATGGTGATCATCACGCATCCTGATTTCCAGTCCGCACTCGGCCCGCTCGTCAGCCTGCACCAATCTCGCGGCCTGTCCGTCAAGGTCGTCACCATCGACGAAGTCTTCGACGCATTCAATTACGGCGAACGCAGCCCCTTCGCTATTCGCGATTTCCTGCAAAGCGCCGAATCCAAGTGGATTATGAAGCCGCAATATTTATTGCTCGTTGGCGACGCTTCCCTGGACCCGCGCAATTACCTCGGCATGGGCGATTTCGATTTCGTTCCCACGCGGATCATCGAAACAGCCGCGTTCAAGACCGCTTCCGACGATTGGTTCAGCGACTTCCAGCAAAATGGCTTCGAGACGATCGCCACGGGGCGCATCCCGGTCCGCACCGCTTCCGACGCCACGTTGGTGGTCTCGAAGATCGTGAATTACGAGAAGGGTCTGGCAGGCGGCGGATCGGGCAACCAGCAAGCTCTGCTCGTTGCGGACCAGAATATAGGCTCGGATTTCACCGCGGCCACCAAGTTCGCGGCCACGGATTTGCCATCGTCGCTAGAACCCACGGAAATCTTTGCGGACGGCATGGATCCTGCCGTCGTCACGCAACAGATTTACACCGCGCTCAACAGCGGCCCTCTGCTTGTCAACTACTCGGGTCACGGTGCGGTCGAACAATGGTCGTTCTCGGATTTTCTGGATGATACTTCGGGCGCCACGCTTACCAATGGCGATCAATTGTCCGTCTACCTGCTTATGGATTGCCTAAACGGCTTCTTCCAGGACGTTTACTCCACCAGCCTGGCGGAAACGCTTCTGCTCGCTCCCAACGGCGGCGCCGTGGCTGTGTGGGCTTCCTCCGGATTCACCAATCAGCCGCCTCAGGCTTCCATGAATCAGGCGCTTCTCCAAATTCTCAAGACCAGTCCGTCGACGCCCATCGCCGCTGCCATTGTTCGGGCGAATCCGGCGTCACCGACAACGATGTCCGCCGCACCTGGATTTTCTTCGGCGATCCGGCCATGCCCTTGCAACTTTCCCCATCGAGCTCAACCGGCAGCCACCCGCCGGTACGCGTGAGTCCTCCCATCGTGTTGAAGCCTTAGCTCTTTCTTCCCGGCGACTCGACTGGCAAGCCCGTGAAGCGTATCCCCGCGCTGTGTACTTTATACCGCATGTTGATCCCGATGAGCAGCGCCGTAAGCGATTCCACGATCCGCGCATTTTCCAGTTTTCCGCCGTTCAGCGGGCGCGCGCCGGGAATTTTCCCAGCCAGCTCGGAAGTGATTTGCTTGGCTTTCTCATCATCGCTGCACACCAGAATGTCGCAATCGACGTCCTCATCTTTCCAGAGCAGTTCCGCACCAAGATTTTGAAACGCTGCCGCCACGCCGATCCCGGCAGGCAGCAACTCTTTCGTCTGCTCCGCCGCCGACCCCTGCCACACCCCGATCATTCGCGTAGCCGCTCCGCCCACCGTAGCCGCGAGCGGCACGGTCGTATCGATCACCACCGTCCCTGGCTTCCATACGCTCTTCAACTGTTTCAAAAGCGCCGCGCAGCCGGCGAAGGGCACCGTCAGGACGACGACATCGCACTGCGCCGCCGCCGCATTTTCCGCGCCCGTGATTTTCGCCGAGCCGCCAATCCGCGCCCGCAGTTGGGCGGCCATCTCCTCCGCACGCTGCCCGTCCCGTGAACCAATCACAATCTCTTCGCCCGCTCGCGCCCAGCGGTACGCCAGCCCCGATCCCTCCGGACCGGTTCCGCCAAGAATCCCAACTTTTCCGCTCATCGCAAATTTACTCCGGCCTGCCGATGTTCCGCGCGCTTCCGAGGACGTATTCGCTCACCGCACCGGCTGTTCTCCGCCGCCGCCTCTGGTACGATAGCTTTAGCATTTCGTGCGCTCGGAAGAGGGGACGAGAGCAAACGATATCACGCAACCTGATGGGCCAATGATGGAAACTGCACGGCCGCCACAACCTTCTGAACACCCTCCGGAACGGCGCTCCGCCCCGCAGCCTGAGTTTCGCGCCCTCCTGCTGCCGATCAAAGACCTGCGAAACGCAAAGCAGCGGCTCGCGCGGGTCCTGACACCGGAGGAGCGATTTGGCCTGGCGCAAGCCATGCTGGCCGACACTATCCTTGCCGTCCGCGGCGTCGAGCGCGCCGATAAGATATTTGTTGTCACAAATTACGAGCCAGCGATGGAAACGGCCGCGAAACTCGGCTGGGAAATTCTGCGCGAGGGGCAGCAAATTTCGGAAAGCGCCTCGGTCGATTATGCCTCGCGCCTTTCTGCCGAGCGCGGAGTCACCACGCTGCTTCGCTTGCCGCTGGACCTTCCGCTTGTCCGAGCCAGTGACATTGATGAGCTGCTCCTGACAGAATGCACCCGGCCATCCGTCGTCCTGGTGCCGTCACGCGACGGCACCGGCACGAACGCGATTCTTCGCACCCCACCGGCGATTTTCCCCTCGCACTTCGGCCCAAACAGCTTCCTGAAACACCGCCGCGAAGCCGAGCAAGCCGGCGCCAGAATGATCCTGAGAAGAAACGAAAGGCTCGAAATGGATGTGGACGATGAATCCGACCTGCGGGCGCTACTCCGCTATGACCTCAGGCAGACGACTACCGGGAAGTGGTTGGAGGAAAGCGGCGTAGCCGACCGCTTCAGAACCCGCGCTACCGCCGTATGACCGCGGGATCAAAAACTTCCGGCCCAAGAATTTTAGAACAGCCTGTCACTTCGGCGCAGGCGCTGCATTCCCATCGCGCCCCACTCCCAGAGCATCGGCCACTCGATTGATGTAGTTGAACCACGACGCAATCAGTGTAATCTGCAAAATCCCGCGATCATCAAATCCCACGGCCCGGAGCTTTGCATGGTCTTCCGGCCAAACTTTCGTGGCATCCTTCGTCAGCTTCACCACGTAGTCGAGCATCGTGCGGTCCTGCTCGCTGATCGGCGCCGTCCGGTAATCCTTCTTCAGCGCCTCGACCATCCCTTGATCCAACGTCACCCTGCGCAGAAACTCTGCGTGTGATTCGATTCAATAGTGGCACCGGTTCGTCACCGAAACCATCGTAGCGATCATTTCGTGCTGATGCCGCTTCAGCGGTAATTCCGGGGACATCAAAGCCCCGAACGTGCTGAACGCATGAAAAAGCACATCCGGAAACAAGGAGTGCGATCCAACGATGCTTTGATCCACTCCCGCAAAAACCGCAGACACCGGTGTTGCATACTCCGCGGGGTAAAATTTCCGCTCGTCTTCAATCGCTTTCTTGACGCTCTCGTCCTCTTCCATGCGAACTGTCTTGATCCAGGTCATGCGCCCTCGCTCCACATAGATTTCGCCGCGCACCGATGGGCCAAAGCTCTATTTTCGCAGACTTCTCACCGTAAAAAAATGGTGGCCGGATGCTGTGCGGGCATCCGGCCACGGGTGCTTTGGGGTGCCTCCACGTCGCCTAATTTCGGTAAGGTAGGAAGCAATGTTTTCGTTACGCGTGTTATAGCGAGCCGAGGAGGAACTGGCAATAATGCAAAACGATTAGAATGCTCATTATTTTGTAACTCCTTTGCTTTCAATGATCTCGTAGGCTCTTCCGGTAGCCAGATCCTTGTACTCTTCGCTCCTCCCGCTGGGCCAGTCCACCGTCAACCGCTCAACCTTTTCGCTCTTCCCGACTCCAAACGTCACCGGCAATTCGGATTGTGACAGGTAGCTCGACCCGCCGCGGACCATTCTCGACTGGTTTTGCCCGCCGTGTGCGCCAGCAAAAATTCGCACCGTCGCTCCAATCGCGTCGCGATTCGATTTTGTTCCCACCAACAGGAACCGTATGCTCTGGTTCCCGCTCGTCTGGTCGTTCCGGTACAAATACGCCGGCCCGTTATTCGTCGTCATCAGCAAATCCAGATCGCCATCGCGGTCGAAGTCGCCATACGCAAGCCCGCGCCCCACGACGGGCGTTAGAAAACCTCCATCCACCTCTCTTGCCACGTCGCGAAATTTTCCAGCCTTCTGATTCAGGAAAAGTTGCGGCGCTTGCGCATAGCCGACATTCCCGCGAATATTTCTCACCGTCTCGTCAATGTGCCCGTTCGCCACCGCCAGGTCTAGCCAGCCGTCCAGGTTTGCATCGAAAAATGCGCATCCAAAACCAAGAGTGCTTCGCGAAGCCGGCCCCAACCCGGAAGGAATCGCAATATCGTCATACGTTGTCGCGCCTTTGGACCCAGCACCGCTGGCATGGTACAGCCCGATCATCTCGTTATCGAAATTGGTGATCGCCACGCCGGCTTGGCCAGAGTTTTCAAAATCTCCGGTGTCCACTCCCATGCCGGCTCGAGCTTTCCCTTCCGTGCTGAAAGCCAGACCCGCTTCAACTCCCACGTCCTTGAATTTCCCATTTCGCAAATTCTTGTAGAGTTTGTTGGGCTGCGTATCGTTGGCCACCAGCAAGTCCGGCCAGCCGTCCTGGTCGTAATCGAACATCGCCACGCCCAGCGATTTCGAGCTGCTGTCAAAAAGTCCGCTCGAAGCCGTCACATCCTCAAACGTTCCGTTGCCGCGATTGTGAAAAAGCCAGCAGGTGTCTCCGCGGTATGCCTCCGGCGTGCAGTACGATTTGTGAGCCCCATCCAGGCTGCAGAAAACATCGTGTTCCGGCGACCAGCGGACATAGTTGCACACAAAAAGATCCAGCAGGCCGTCGCGGTCAAAATCAAACCACAGCGCCGACGTACTGAATCCTTGCCGGCCAAGCAACCCGCTCGCTTTCGTCACATCCACGAACGTGCTTTTGCCCGTGTTCTGAAACAGGCGGCTCTGTCCCACGCAACTGATATAGATGTCTGGAAAGCCATCGTTGTTGTAATCGCCGACGGCCACCCCCATTCCGTAAAGCTCCACGTCGAGCCCGGCGGCCTTGGTCACATCGCTGAATGTCCCGTTGCGATTGTTCCGGTAGAGCTTCAGCGTCGATCGCTGCCGCTCGTGTCCAGGCCAGTCCATCCCGTTCACTAATAGAATGTCTTGCCACCCGTCGCGGTCATAATCCAGGAACGCGCAGCCCGACCCCAGTGTTTCCGGCAAAAGCTTTCCGCCGTAGGCTCCGCTGTTGTGTTGAAACTGAATGCCAGCCGCTGCTGTCACATTCGTAAGATGAAAACCGGGATCATTTCCCGCCTGCGCTAAAACCCGTGCCGGAGAAATCCCCGCCCCGATCCCGGCCGCGCACGCGCTCCATAAAAAATCGCGCCGCTTCAAGGCAGATTCACCAAGCCGTTGCGAATCGCGTAAACCACAAGCTCCGCCGTCTTGTGAATCCCCAGCGCGTCCATGATATTCGCGCGGTGCACGGACACGGTATTCGCGCTCAAATTCAGGTCGGCTGCAATTTCCTTGTTCGATTTTCCCGCCACGATGCGTTGCAGCACGTCGAGCTCCCGCGGCGTTAATCCGCTCTCGCGTTCGCCCTTCAGGGCCGCCGGGCGAGCCACCTGCGGATCGAGAACCTTTTCTCCTTTGGCCACACGTTTAATGGCGTTTGCCAAATCGAGCTCCATCGCATTTTTCAGAATGTATCCGCGCGCTCCCGCCTCCAGCGCCTGCCGCACCAGCGTGTCTTCGGAGTGCATGCTCAACATCAAAATCGCCGCTTCCGGCCTCTCTTCGAGTATTTTCCGCGTCGCCTCCAAACCATTCATCCCCGGCATCGCGCAGTCCATCACGATCACCGCCGGCTTTTCTTTAGTCGCCAGACGCACCGCTTCTTCGCCGTTGCTTGCTTCGCCGACCACCTCGATCTCCGGGTCATCTTCCAGAATCCGGCGGAAACCGTGGCGCACCAGCGCGTGGTCGTCCACCAACAAAACTCTCAGCTTAGCTCCCATGGCTCTCGACTTTCTGGCGCTCGATTCGCAGACGGACCGTTGTGCCTCCGTTTGCGGGCTGCAGAAGTTCCAATGTGCCTCCGATGATCTCCGCGCGTTCGCGCATGGCTACCAATCCGATCCCGCGGCCATTTTTTCCCGCGACAATTCCTTTTCCGTGATCTTCCACTTCCAGCTCCAGCGCATCCTCCGAGAAATTCAGCCGCACCCAGGCTTCCTTTGCTCCCGAATGCCGGCTCACGTTGTTCAGCGCCTCCTGCAATACGCGGTACACGTGCACGCTGGCGCCTCCCTCGAGCGGAAAAACCGTCCCGGATTTCTGATAATGCAGCACAAGGCCCGTCTGGCGCTCCACTGTCGGAATATACCAGTCCAGCGTGCTCACCAGTCCAGCTTCTTCCAGGAGCACGGGATGCAGGGCTTGTGACAAACTCCGAATATTATCGAGCGTCGATTGCGCGATCTCACGCACCTCCTGCACTTCTTCCCGCACCTTCGATCCTTCCGGTAAGTGGTTTCCAGCGCGGCCCAGCAGCGAGCCAATGGCCGTGAGCACCTGGCCGAATTCATCATGTAGCTCGCGCGAAATATGCCGCAGCGTGGACTCTTGCGTCGAAATTAGTTTTTGCGCCAGATCGCTTCGCTGCTCGGAAAGTGCCGCCAGTCTCGCAAAAATAATCCGGTTCGTGCGAATCAAATATAAACTCGTCAGCACGATCGCAATGAGTGTCGCTCCCAAGAACAAATAGAGTTGCCGCTGCACGCCGTTGTAAATGTTTGCGATTCGCCCGGCGGCCTGCTCTTCGCCTTCGTTATTCTGCACCAGCAGCCGCGAAACCGCTGTGCTCAGCGATTCCTGCCTGGCCTGCAGCGTCAGCCGGATTTGCTCGCGCGCTTCCGCGTCTTTTCCATCCGCCGCCAGCCTGAACATGCGATGCACCGCATCCCAAAATTGCGCCACAGAGTGGCTGAGATAGTCTCGCTGTTCCTGTGTGCGATTGGCTCCCCCCAATTGCTCTTCGAGACGCATTGCGACGTCCAGATCCTCCTGAATTCGCTCGAACTGTGCCGACCATGACGTCAGCGGATAGGGCTCGCTCGCGTCCAGCATGTCGCGCATCGCCAGCCCCACCGAATTCAAATCGTTCTGCACGCGCAAGAGCTCGAGCGAATCCCTGCGGTTCCGGTCAACCATTTCGCTCTGCAATTTTCGCAGGCCGGAAAGTTGCACCGTAATGTAAAACGAATACGCTACCACCGCGGCGAGCGTGATGATCAGCCCGAGAAGAAGCCCCGTCGTCGGGGAGCGCTGTGAAGTCGTTGGCACGGAGAGAGAATACCTCAGGCAGCGGCTTGGCGCCGCACGAGGAGAAGCAGAAAAACCATCGCGACAGCTGCGGCAAGGGGCACAAGCAGGCCCACGCGCAAGCCGCCGGCGTGCGCGGAAACGAGTCCCACGAACCACGGGCCAACCGCGGATCCCACCGAGGACATGGAAAACATAAGGCTGCCGAGACTTACCGCTCTCGGTCCGTACCAGCGCGAGAGCCACGCAACGTAAACCGGAAAAATCGCCGCGCACCCCAGGCCGGCGACGGCAGCGCTGAGGAAAGAGATTTTTTGGGTGGCGGCCAGAACAAACACGGTATTCCCGGCGATGACTAGCATCAGCGCAAACATCACCAAATGAAATTCGCGGATGCGGGCAAGAACGAACGGCGCGACCGCGCGGCCCGCTAGGAGACCTCCGTAGAAAAACATGGGCGCGAGCGTGGAGATGCCTTCTCCTCCGCCGGGCAGCCGTTTTGCATAGGCAGCGGACCAGCTGCCAAGGCTTACCTCCACGCTTACGTACAAAAAGAACAGAGCGGCAAGCGTGACGGTTGTAAGGAAGCCCGGGCTAATGGCAGGCGAAGCGGATGCGGGATTCGTTGTCCTGTGTTTCCCTTCGGGAAACGCCGCAAATAGAAAAGAAAAAGCCAGCAGGCCGCCGAAGGCAGCGAGAAAGAAAAGAAGCGCGGGAAGAAATCCTTTTTTCAGCGCCAGCAAAACCAGTGGAGAACAAGAAACGGCTCCCGCTCCCCACGCGAAATTCACCAGGCTGACGAGCGAAGCGCTTTTCGCGCCGCCGATTTCCGCTACGGCGAGATTTGTCGGAGGAACCACCAAGCCATAGCCGATTCCGAGAGCTCCCAATGCGAATAGCACCACGGTCATCGAGGAATTGTTCAACGTTAGGAGACCAGTGCCGATCATTAGATAACCGAGAACGAGAGAAGTGCGCGTGCCGAAGTAATGCGTGACCAAACTGGATAGCCACACGCCCGCAAGCGATCCTGAAAATTGAACGGCCAGCAGAATGCCGGCTCGCGAATCGTTGAGCGACCACCGCGCAATGAACTGCGGCATCAAGGGGCCGGCGAGCGTAATCTCGACGCCCGTCAGAACGAACCCGGCGAAGAGCAAGACCAGCAAATAGCGCTGGCGTGCTGCGGCGTTGCTGGCGATAGCTTCTGTGCTCACTGGTTATCAACCATTCTGCAGGACTGCAGCTTTGCGAGCAACACGGCGTTTCCCGAGTCCTTTTTTCGCCTATGGAAAATGTAATCCCCGCCACTTCAAAATCCCGTCCCCCGCATAATACGATGCGATAGTATGGAGCGCCTTTTCGGAAGCGCTCGCGATCGCGCGCCGGACGGCTTTATGACCGTTTCTTGGATGCTTAGACAAGCCCTTTCGGAATATTATTATGATCGATGTTGGCCTCATCGGATTTGGACTCGCGGGACGTTCCTTTCACGCGCCCGTAATTCGCGCGGTGCCGGGATTGCGGCTCGCGGCGATTTTCGAACGCAGCGGAAACGCTGCGGCCGAAAAATATCCCGATGTCCGCATTGTCCGCACGCTCGATGAGCTTCTCGCTATCCAAGAAATCCGCCTCATCGTCATCGCCACGCCAAACGAATCGCACTTTCCGCTTACGCAGCAATGTCTGGCCGCGGGGCGCGACGTGCTCGTGGACAAGCCTTTCACCACAACTCTTGCGGAAGCGATCGTTCTGGTCGAGTTTGCCAAGCAACAAGGCCGTCTGCTCACCGTCTATCAGAATCGCCGTTACGACGGCGACTTTCAGGCGATCGTAAAACTTGTCGCGAGCGGCGCGCTCGGAAGAATCGTTCGCTTTGAATCGAACTACGATCGCTTTCGTCCTCAACTTCGTCCGGGCGCGTGGCGCGAACGTTCCGGGCCTGGCACTGGCATCTTTTTCGATATAGGTCCGCACCTGATCGATCACGCGCTTTTGCTTTTCGGTTTGCCCGAGGCGTTGACGGCTGACATTCGTATCGAGCGCGAGGGCGCCGTTGCCGATGATGCGTTCGACCTCGCTTTTCACTATCCTCGCGGCCTGCGCGTTGATTTGCGGTCCTCCATTTTGGCTGCCGCGACTCGCGCTCGTTTTCTCTTGCACGGGACGCAAGGCGCATTCCTCAAACAGTCGTTCGATCCGCAGGAAAATAATCTTCGACGCGGCCACGTTCCCGTGGACGGGGCCTGGGGAGCGGAGCCGGAAGAAAATTGGGGTTTGCTGACGCTTTCAGGGAACGGCACGCCCACCGAGCGCCGCATTCCTTCGGCGAGCTGCGACTATCGTGACTTCTACGCCAACTTGCGCGACGCCATCCTCGGCAAGGCCGAGCTGGCCGTATCGCCGGATTGGGCGCTCGACCTTATGCGCCTGCTTGAACTCGCGTGCCGGAGCAGCAGGGAGCGACGGACCATTTCCGTGCCCGCCACGAGATGAGCGCTCTTACCGGACGACGGCTGTAGTTCGATAGAACTGCGCGCACATCGTTTTAGGAAAGTAACGGGCGGCTCTCGCGTATAATCGAATTTCGCGAGAAAGTCGTAGAAGCGGGAGGAGCGCTGAAGTGGCTTCCGTCATTGAACTGGCACCCTCGATTTTATCTGCAAATTTCGCGCAGTTGGGCGCCGAGGCGAAAGCTGCGCTCGACGGCGGCGGCACGGTTTTGCATCTGGACGTGATGGACGGGCACTTTGTGCCGAACATCACCATCGGGCCGCCCGTGGTCGCTTCGCTCCGCAAAACTATTCCGGATGCGACCTTCGATTGCCATCTGATGATTGAAAATCCGGATCAATTTATTCCGGCGTTTGCGGAAGCTGGTGCAAATTGGATTTCCGTCCATCAGGAAGCTTGCGTTCATCTGGACCGCACGCTCCATCTGATTGAGTCGCACGATTGCAAGCCAGGCGTGGTCATCAATCCGGCGACTCCGGTGCACATGCTCGATGAAGTTCTGGATTTCGTACATCACGTTCTGGTCATGTCCGTGAATCCGGGATTTGGCGCACAGCATTTCATTCCCAACTCGCTGAAGAAAGTGGAATCGCTGGCGCGCCTCCGCGTGTCTCGCGGGCTGGAATTCCGCATAGAAATCGATGGAGGGGTCGCGCTCGATACTGTCGGCGATATTGTTCGCGCGGGCGCGGAAATTCTTGTTGCCGGCAATGCCGTTTTTTCCCACGGCGATATCCGCGAAAATGCACGCAAACTTTTGGAAGCAGCGCGCGCGGCTTCCGGGAAAGCGCGCAAGCGGCGGATCGTCAGCGTTTGAAATATCGCTTCACGGGCGGGCCGGCCGGCCGAAAGGTAGCTTGTCCCCTGGTGGGTCGCGAGACTGTTTAGAGGCCGCTACTGTTCCTCATAATTCCAAGTTAGACCGCCATCCACGACAAACGTTGTTCCTGTTACATAGCTGGATTCTTCGGAGGCCAGGAAAGCCGCTATGGACGCCACGTCTTCCGGCTTTCCGAGACGCCGAAGCGGGATGTTGTCCAGGAGACTCTTGAGCTTCACGGGATCATTCAGCAGATTCTTGTTGATAGGCGTTTCGATCGCGCCGGGGGCGATGTTGTTGATGGTGATGTTGAAGGGCGCAAGCTCTATCGAAAGATTACGGGTGATCATTTTGAGCGCGCCCTTGCTGGCGCAGTAGGAAGTAAAATGCGGGAAGGGAAGCTCTTCGTGGACAGAGCTGATGTTAATGATCTTCCCCGGGCGCTTGGCCTGCCTCAGGTAGCGGACCATCGCTTGCGTGACAAAAAACAGGCCCTTCAAATTTACGTTGAGCACGAAATCGTAGTCTGCCTCGGTCACATCCCAAAAACTGGCGCGCTTTTCAACGCCGGCGTTATTCACGAGGATATCCAGTTCGCCGAGCTGCGAGACGGTTTCGGAAAGGAAGCGCTGGCCGTCGGCAAGCTTTGAGATATCGGCTTGAATGGCGATGGCTTTTCCGCCGCCGGCGCGAAGGCTTTCAGCGACCCGTTCGGAGCCCTCGCCGTCCGAACGGTAACAGATCGAGACGGCTGCGCCTTCCTGGATGAAGCGCTCGGCGATTCCCAAGCCGATGCCCTGGTTACCGCCGGTGATAGCGGCTACTTTACCTTCCAAGCGTTTTGACACGAGTCACGCCTCCCTTCGCCTGACTAAGGGCCTTCCCAACATGGAACGCCGATATGAGTAACAGTTTAATGTTGCGGGCCCGTTTCTGGCGCAAGGAAAAGCGGGACCGAATTCGGCCGAGACGGCTGTCTTGGGCCAAGCGTGCGAGGCAAATTCGCCTGAGAGAGCTGGTAGTCGAAGGATGAGTGGGGGTTGGCCGGATTGAGACGGCTTGGTAAGACTGTGGAAAAGTGTGGAAAAGCCAAAACCGAGACCTCAGCTGGTTCCGCCTGATTCTTGGGGCGGCTCCTCGCAGGTTCCGAATCAGTCCACGTGAGCGAGAGGAATGGTCAGGCTTCCAATTGCGGCGGTGGCAGGGTCTTGGACAAGCACCCGCAGAGTGGTCGCACCGGATTGCGGCTGAACGGACTTGCGAAAGCGGATGCCTGATTTCAAAATGTCCGGATATTGTTTTTCGCTGAAGCGGAGATGGATGCGATTGGCTGATTCGCGGAGCACTTTTCCGGTTTGGTCTTGTTCGATCACCGTTATGTCGAGAGCGCCTGTACGGAGCTGGTCGCCCTCGGCGAGCTGAATATCGTGAATGCCAATTGAGCCAGAAAGGCTTAAGGAATCTGGCGTTGGCTGATTCAGCCGAGACACCTGAATCTGCAAGGGAATCGCGGAGGAGTCCAGCGGACTCTTGATAGCAATCAGAAAGCTGTTGTGACGGTCATCTTGGGTGGCCGGGGCATCCTTCAGTGCGAAGTAGCCTCTAGGATAGCGGAGACCGAACCCGGAGCGGTGGAGCTGGACTTTCAGTTCATGGAATTTCCCGTCCAGCGAGTCGGAATTGATGTAAAAGCCGAGTGTATAGGTGACGGCGGAGTCCTCGACGGCGTCGCGAATGGCGCCAGTGAGGTCGTTGGTGTTGACGAAAGCGCGGCCGCCCGTTTCCTCGGCTAGCTTTTGCATTGTGTCAATGCCAATGGGCTCCGACGACTGTGCAGGCATGCCAATCCCCAAGACACCGCCAAGCTGATCGTCTATTTCCCACTCTGTTCCAGGACTTTTCCGGGTGAGCAAGGCGCGCCCGTCGACTGGATATGCGGCGATCTGTGCAGGGCCCAGGATACGTGCAAGGGCTGAGCCCGAAAAAGGAAGGTTGGCTGTGAGCCAGACGAGGTTTTTCCGGCCAGGAATGTTGGCAACGTGGGAGGCGATGGACTGGAGAGCGGACATTGTTGCTGCGGCGCGACGCTCATTTGTAATCGCGGCCAATTGCAGAGCTTGTGCGTCCATGTAGGGGTTAAATTCCCCGGGCACCGGGGTGTGCCATTTGCCTGGCTCAACTTCATCGCGGTTGGTTCTCGAAGTGGTTTGGTAGTTTTTCAGGACGGGGAGAAGACGGTCGCGGTCGCCCGTGAAGTCGGACAGGACATGCAGAGTGTCGCTTAAACCGTATATGGCGACGCGATCTCTAGGATCGAGGGTGCTGATGAATTCGATAAGATGCGCTTTCGCATTGGCCAGCGCGAGATCTTCCATCCAGTAGGGACTGGTTTCATACCCTTCATGTCCGTTGCCAGAAAGGGTATTAAGGTTGTCGAGCAAAACGATGGTAATGCTGCGGACCGCGGGACCGTTGACCTGCGGGAGATCAGAGAAGGTGTTGGGAGGCAGAGGCTGAGGTGGCAGAGGCTGCGGAGCCGACGCGGCGGATTCCGCGGTGAAGACGCTGATGGTCTGAGGCTTTCCGCGGTCAAAGACGGCGAAATCGTCTTTCGTGAGAGCTGGCGCGGCGCCATTCTTGTCGCGAACGATGATGCCGATCTGAACCAGGTGTGTCGATACGTGAATGGGCGGAGCCGGGCGCGAGTTCTGCGATGCCACGGCCACCGGCACCAGCAGCGATGCAAGGACAATTGCGACGCGGCCACCAATGAACTCAGCAAATGGCGTCATGATTGCTTCTTTTGCCGGCCAACCTGAGCCGAGATTAGCACGTTTTGCTTGTGGTGCGTTCGTGGGAGAGGAAGGGATCTCGGAGAAGTGCCGATCAGTTGGGGCGGAAGCGGGCTTCGACGACGAGGGCGAAGGCGGATTCGAGGGATAGGCCAGCGGACATGAGAGGCTTGATCCAGAGGCGATGGAATTTTTCGGGTTGGTCCTCGGATTCAGTGAAGAGATGGTCGAGGGCCTCGAGTTTCCAGCGGCGCTCGAGGTCTTCGCGATTGAGGCGTTCGCGGAATTCTTCGACGAAAGTTTTGGGCTCTTTGTTGATCGTTTTGTTGCTCATCGCCTGACGCCCTTCTATGATTTGATTCCTCTGATGGGTTCCTGGATACGCGGTCGTGAAAAGTTTGTTTCCTCATGTTTCCATCCGAAGACGCTGCCAAGGGAAATGGTGCGGCTCGTTCGGACTTGTTCCGTTTTGGCTTCCTCTTCCGGGCCGGTGACGGCCATTGCTGGCCGGCACCGGACGGAGAAGGACCTGGGATATCGAACGATTGGTTAGGCGGCGATGAAGAGAGTTCTGCCTTCGCGGTTGACGAGGAGCAGGGGATCGCTTCCCGCTTTGCTGATGGCGCTCTGGAACTCAGAGACGGTCGAAACAGGCTGATGGTTTACCTGCTGAATGACGTCGCCTTTTTGGAGGCCGGAGTCGGCCATTTTGCTGGCGGGGTCGATGTCGGTGACAACGACGCCCTTGGTCGTTTCGGGAATGCCGAGTTCGCGGGCGGTGCGTAGATTGAGCGTGGAGACTTCGACACCCTCCAGAGCCTTGCTGCCGCCCTGTTCGTCCTTCGAATCGGCTTTCGCGGATTCCGCCGGCATTTCGGCGAGCTTGACGGTAGCGTCGCGTTCGGCGCCGTTGCGGAGGGTCTTGAGCTTGAGCTCTGTGCCGGGCTGCATCATCGAAATGCTCATGCGGAGTTGGTTGCTGTCGGTAACGGGCTTGCCGTTGACTTCGAGAAGGATGTCGCCTGTCTGAATCCCTGCTTCTTTCGCGGGGCTGTTGGCAGAGACATCGCCGACGACAATTCCTTCCGATTGCTTTTCTCCGAAAGCCTTTGCCATCGCGGGTGTAACGTCCTGCGGATAGATGCCAAGATAGGCGCGGGTGACATGGCCGTTTTTCAGGACCTGGTCCATGACCTGGCGAGCAAGATTGGCCGGGACGGCAAAGCCGATGCCCTGGCTGCCGCCGGAACCGTGGGAGATGATGGCGGTGTTTAGGCCAACCAGTTCGCCGCGATCATTAATGAGTGCGCCGCCCGAGTTTCCGGGATTGATGGGCGCATCGGTTTGGAGGAAGTCCTCATAGTCCTCGATGCCGAGACCGCCGCGGCCGGTGGCGCTGATGATGCCTTTGGTGACGGTCTGGCCGACGCCGAAAGGGTCACCGATGGCCAGCGCGACGTCTCCAACTTGTACTCGGGAGGAGTCGCCGATGGTGATCGGAGTGAGATTCTGGGCGTCGATTTTCAGGACGGCAACGTCGGTTTTTGCATCGGCGCCGACGATGCGGGCTTTGAACTCGCGCTTGTCGGAAAGAGTGACGCGAACATCCGTCGCGCCATCGACCACGTGATTGTTGGTCAGGATGTAGCCTTCGGGGCTGACAATTACGCCCGAGCCGAGAGCTTTCTCGCGGGAGTCACGCGGCATGTTGAAGCGGCCGGCGCCGTCATTTCCTTCTTGTCCGAAAAACTGCCGGAAGAATGGGTCCATCGGCATTCCTTCTTCGGAGCTCATGCGGTTGTGCACGACTTTCGAGGAAGAGATGTTGACGACGGATGGCAAGACTTCTTTGATGAGCGGAGCGTAGCTGCTTTTGCTCGGCGCTTCGCCGGGATCCGCCAGCTTTAGTGTGGCCGGGGGATTGGATGAAAATGATTTCTCCCTGGTGTGGGCCAAGCCCAAGCCTGCTGCGCCCAATGCAAAACCCAGCACGAGAACGGCGGGTCTCGAGCCGAGCAAAGATCTGATTGGATTCATGGTTCCTCTCTTCGTTCTGATGCCTAGTTCAAACGCGAATCGCGGCAACCGATGCGTTGCTGGCGCTGCTGATTCGCATGGCACTTATTTGGACGCTGGAGGGGAGGAATTGATTCTCCCTGGCGTCCGGGATATTGGCAGCCAGCGACTGGGTAGGGCGCGGCGGGGCTTCGGGAGAAGAAGGAAATGAGTCTTACACAGCGGGCGCAGGGCACGCAGGCACAGAGAAGCGAGATTAGGAGATGATGCCGCGCCGGACGGCGAAGAGGATGAGTTCGGGAATGCCGCGGAGATTAAGCTTTTCCATGATGTTGGAGCGATGAGTCTCGACTGTGTAGACGCTGAGATTCAGGAGGTTGGCGACGTCTTTGTTGGATTTTCCTTCGGCGACAAGTTGAAGGATTTCTCGCTCGCGCGGGGTAAGGAGGTCGTAGGCGTCTTCGGCGCCGCTGCGTTTGAGTTTGCGGACGTAGTCGTCGAGAAGAACCTTGCTGACGGCGGGGCTGAAAAAGGATTTGCCGTCGGCTACGGCATGGACGGCCTTTATGAGATCGGACTCGGCAGAGTCCTTCAGGAGGTAGCCTTTGGCGCCGGATTTTAGCGCGCGGAGGACGTAACTTTCATCGGAATGCATGCTGAGCATGACGACGGAAATCTCGGGATTGGCCTGCGTGATTTGAAGGGCGGCTTCGATGCCGTTGAGACTGGGCATGCCGATATCCATAACCACGACCTCGGGTTTTAGAGTCTTTGCGAGTGCCACAGTTTCGCGGCCGTCGTTGGCCTCGCCGACAACGGTGAGATCTGGCTGTTGCTCGACGAGGAGGCGCAAGCCCCCGCGGATAAGTTTGTGATCGTCAGCCAGGAGGACGCGAATTTTTCTCATGGTCGTTCGTTTACAGGGAATCCGGTTTATGGATCGGTAGCTCGGCTTTCACGGTGGTTCCCCTTCCGGAGGCGGAATCGATCGTTAGCGTGCCGCCCAGGCGCCGGACGCGCTCCTCCATGCCAAGGATACCCATGCCGCGCTGGCGTTCGGGATCGAAGCCGTGGCCGTCATCGATGATTTCCACCTTGATTCTATCGGGACCTTGCGCGATGGCTACTTTTGCGTTTTTGGCGGAGGCGTGCGTGGCGGCATTGCTGAGGGCTTCCTGCACGAGTCGGTAGACGGTAACTTTGGTTTCATCGCCTAGACTTTCAGAAACATTTTCGGAATGAACGTCGACTTCCATGTCGCTGCGGCGGGAAATTTCGCGGGCTTGCCATTCGAGAGCAGGAACCAGGCCGAGATCGTCGAGCATCGGCGGGCGAAGGAGAAGAGCGATGTCGCGGATGGATTTGACGGCGGATTCGGCGACGGTTTTGATATGCATGATTTGCGCCTGAGTGACGTGGTCGTCCGGTGCGACGAGCTTGCCGAGCTGGCCCACTTCGACAAGGAGTGCGCCGAGCGACTGGCCGACTTCATCATGAAGTTCGCGGGAGATGGAGCGGCGTTCCTCTTCCTGAGCCTCGACAAGGCGGGCAGAAAGGCCTTCGAGTTCGAGGCGGCTGCGGGCGAGTGCTTGATAACGGAGGCGGGCCTGACGCTCGAGTCGAAGGATGTACCACCCACAGATGAGTGACATCAAGACGCCGGCGACGAGCGCCAGGGAGACGAGCCAGACCAGGCGGGACTCCAGCGATTGAAAGCGCTCGGCGACGGCGAGATTTTCCAGGGCGAGCTTCCGTTCGTCGAGCGAGGAAACCTGCGCGCTGAGTTCGAACATGCGCGTGCGCCACGGGATGAGTTGCTGGCCTATGAACTGATAGGCGCGTTGCTGGCGGATTTCGGTGCGCCAGGCCAAAACGGTGGCGCAAACGGACTCTTCATCCTGAAGCTGCAGCTGCATCGCTTCAAGAAGAGCTTGCTCATCGGGATCAAACTCTCTCTTGAAATCTTCGAGGACGGCGTGGACTGCAGCGATCTTCAATTTCACGTCGGACGGATCGGGTGCGGATTCTTGAAGTTGATCCTGGAGCAAGAAGCGTTCGAGTTGGTCGTCATAGACCCGGACGGAAACGACGATCGTACCGAGAACGTGATTGCGGGCACTGAAACGGCGGCTCACTGCCCGGGAGGCGCGTTCGAGGCGGCGAACGGAGAGAAGAGCGTCCGTTCCGGCGCCAATCAGAAGGGCGAGAAGCCAGCTGAAGGAGAGCAGGAGGAGGCGGCGAACTTTTTTCGAGTGTTCGCTCGATTGCAAGTCGGGTGCTCTGGTTGGTGCAGCGGCGTTTGGAAGGGTTGGAGCGCGCACTAAGTAAGAATAGATCAAATTTGTGTGTGTGGCGATTCGGCGGGGACACCCAATCGCCGGACTCTGGCGAGGCGGGAGGAAAAGGCAGCCGGGAAAAGATTGGATGGAAAAATAAGAGGGAGGAGCAAGCTCCTCCGCTCGACGGTGCTCGGCCAGGAGGCCGGCGGTTCCAATCGAATCACTCCGACTGCGCTATTTCTCTTTCTCTCATAGACTTACATTGAGATTCCATAATGTTCGCAATACGTGGAAACTGTCTGACCAGTCCAACGCTTGTCTGACGACTTCACCAACGTACAAGGAATCCGGTTATTCGGAGGTCGGGAGTGGATGCCGAATCTGTTTTGGAAATGCCTTTATGCTGCTCGCCCCCACCAGCATCTGCCCAGGTGCGATCCAGGCGATTTCACTTCTGCGATAAGCGCTAACGTTAACGTTGATGAACCGCATTGAGCGCGCACATAAATGGACGAGCTGGTCTATGTGTATGTCGGTTTGGACGGAGCGCAGCAGTTTTGCGGGCGGCTGTGGGCGCGCGCGCAAAGGCCAGGAAAGCGCGAGCTTTGAGTATGACGAAGGATGGCTTCGGGCAGCGAACCGCTTCTCGCTCGAGCCCGCGCTGTCGCTTGGCCCCGGCTCATTCCATACCGGGCAAGGGAAGGCACTGTTTGGTGCTATCGGCGACTCGGCTCCGGATCGCTGGGGACGCATGTTGATGGCGCGCGCCGAACGCTCCGAGAGATCGACTATCTGTTGATGGTTGACGATGAAGCCCGGCAGGGCGCGTGCGATTTTCGAAGGAGCCAGGCGGACCATTCCTCCGGCCCGGTGCCGCCGACCGCATTCCGATGAGACTCAAGCCCCTTTTGGCCACGCGTCGGGTTACGGACAGACTTATAGCCCCTGACCGCCTGGAGTCGAGCCATGCGCGCGTAGAGAGCGTCCCGCTCAGGCGACGGTGACGTCTGGGCTCAGATAGACGTCCTGGATCGTGTTTAGGAGTTGCACACCTTCGGACATGGGTCGCTGGAAGGCTTTGCGGCCGGAGATCAGGCCAGTGCCACCGGCGCGTTTGTTGATGACGGCGGTAGTGACGGCTTCTTCGAAATCGTTGGCACCGGAAGCGCCGCCGCTGTTGATGAGGCCGGCGCGACCCATGAAGCAGTTGGCGACCTGATAGCGGCAGAGGTCGATGGGATGATCGCTGGCGAGATCGGTGTAGATGCGCTTGTCGAATTTTCCGTAGCTGGAATCGCCCATGTTGAGGGCCATGTAGCCGCCGTTGTTTTCAGCCATTTTTTGCTTGATGATGTCGGCTTGGATCGTGACACCGAGATGATTGGCTTGGCCCGTGAGGTCGGCCGAGAGGTGGTAGTCCTTGTCTTTTTTGAAGGCGCTGTTGCGGAGGTAGCACCAGAGAACTGTCGCCATGCCCAGTTCGTGAGCTTCAGCGAAAGCGCGGCTGACTTCGACGATCTGGCGGTCGGCCTGGTCGGAACCGAAATAAATGGTGGCACCAACGGCGGCCGCCCCCATGTCCCAGGCTTCCTTTACTGTGCCGAAAAAAATCTGATCGAATTTGTTGGGGAAGGTGAGCAGCTCGTTGTGATTCATCTTCACGATAAAGGGAATCTTGTGGGCATACTTGTGGGCCACGGCGCCGAGAACTCCGAACGTGGAGGCCACAGCGTTGCACTGGCCTTCGATGGCCAGCTTGACGATGTTTTCCGCGTCGAAATAGTCCGGATTTTTGGCGAAGCTGGCGCCTGCGGAGTGTTCGATGCCCTGATCGACGGGCAGAATCGAGAGATAGCCGGTGCGGCCGAGGCGCCCGTGGCCGAAGATGCGCTGAAGATTGGTGAGTACCCGGATATTTCGATTTGAAGCCGCGTAAATGCGATCTACAAAATCGGGGCCGGGGAGATGCAAGCGCTCCTTCGAGATTTTCGGCGTTTTGTATCCCAGAAAATAGTCGGCTTTTGCGCCGAGGTACGTCTCGATGTTTCCTGTGCTTGTCGTGGTTGCCATGTGCGTCTCCTAGGTTATTCGCGAATTGCCCGCGTGAGCATGCTTCCGGCGGCGGTATCCACCAGCCAAAGCAAAGTGCCGTTCACCGGTTGGATCAATTGAGCCGGAAGTTGATCCGGTTCGTAAAATCGTTCGAGAACCGCGGTCAAGGCCGGGGCTTTGTCGGCGCCAGCGACCATGAAGATGACGTTTCTGGCGTTGTTGACGGCCGGGGCGGTGAGCGTAATGCGATCCATCAATACTTTTCCTACCCAATTATGCACCGCAATGCGGCGATTTTCGCGCACCGCCTTTGTGCCTGGAAAAATCGAGAGGGTATGGCCTTCGCTGCCCATGCCGAGCAGGACCAGGTCAAAACGCGGAAACTGGCCGTCCGGCAATTTGAAATAGGTTCGAAGATCGCGCTCGTACTCCTTCGCTGCTTCTTCGGCTTCCGGGTATTCGCCTTTAATGCGCGTGACTTGCGCCGGTTGGAGCGGCGATTTCGAGATCATCGTTTCCTGGGCCATAGAAAAGTTGCTTTGCGGGTCGCTGGGGCCAACGTGGCGCTCGTCGCCCAAGAACAGATGCATTTTATCCCAGGGCACTTGTGCCCGGAGAGCGGGATCATTCACAAGAAGGCCGTAGAGGGTCTTGGGGGTGGAACCACCCGCCAACGCAACATCAAACGAGCCCTTCTCTTTTACGGCTGCAGCGGCGATCTCGACAAATTTTTGCGCGCAGCGATTTGCGATCGCCAGGCTATCCGGCAAAATGTGAACTTCCGCGATGGATTTGACCAGAGTCATGCGTTTACGACGTCACTTAGTCATTGCTCCCGGGCCCTTGAGATTTTCCGTGGCCGTCGCAGAACTCTTAGCGTCTTCCTCTTCTTCGCCGATCTTCCGCCAGGCGCGGCCATCGCGTTGCATAAGCTCGTCGGCTTCTTTCGGTCCCCAAGAGCCCGAAGCATAGTTGGGGAAACCACGAGCGGGAAGCGCCTTCCACACGTCAATGATCGGCTCGATGGCCGCCCAGCCGGCTTCGACCATGTCCGCGCGCTGAAAGAGTGTGGCGTCGCCCATCATGCAGTCGTAAAGAAGGCGTTCGTAGCCGGTGCTGTGCGACTTGCCAAAATCGCGGGCGTAGTCGAAATCCATGTTCACAAGCCCCAGCTTCATGACGGAACCGGGAACTTTGGCGGCAAAGCGCCAGGAAATGCCCTCGTCGGGCTGGATGTGGATCACCATGCGGTTGGTGCGCGGGTCCTTGATAGGAGTCTTTCGAAACAACATGAAAGGCGTCCTGCGAAATTGGATGGCGATCTCGGTCACGCGCTTGGCGAGGCGCTTTCCGGTGCGGAGATAAAACGGCACATCTCCCCATCGCCAATTATCGATTTTGAGTTTCAGAGCGACAAACGTCTCGGTATTGGAGGTTGGCGAGACGTTAGGCTCGTTCCGGTAAGCGGGAACTTTTTGGCCGTCTTCCGAACCTTCTCCGTATTGGCCACGAACGGTATTGTGTAAGACATCTTCGGGCGTGAGGATTTGCAAGGCATGCAGGATTTCGGCTTGTTTGTCGCGGACGGCATCGGGTTCAAAGGAAATGGGCGGTTCCATGGCGGTGAGAGTGAGGAGCTGGAAAAGGTGGTTCGGGACCATGTCCTTGAGCGCGCCGGCGGTTTCGTAAAAGGCGCCACGGTGCTCGACGCCGACCGATTCGGCGGCGGTGATTTGCACGTGATCGATGTACGTGCGATTCCAAAGCGGCTCGATCATGCTGTTGGCGAAACGGAATACCATCAGATTCTGGACGGTTTCTTTGCCGAGGTAATGGTCAATCCGGAAAATCTGCTTTTCGGTCAGGATTTCCTTTAGTTCCTTGTTCAATTGCTGCGCGGAGGCGAGGTCGTGGCCGAACGGCTTTTCCACGATCACACGCGTCCACTTACCGTTTTCTTCCTTGGTGAGGCCAATTTCGCCGAGCTTTTGGACGATCAGCGAGAAAAATTCAAAGGATACGGCGAGGTAGTGGAAAAGATTGCCCTGTGTGCCGTGGTTTTTGTCGGCTTCCGCGATCTGGTCTTTGAGACGCTGGTACGCGGCGGGATCCTTAAAATCGCCCTGAACGTAGTAAATGCGGTCCAGAAACCATTGCCATAACTTCGGATCGACGGGGTGGTCTTCGAATTTCGTGATCTCCTCGTTGAGAAGCGCGCGAAAAGAGTCCGTATTCATTTGATCGAAGGCGAACCCGACGATGGCGAACTGCTCGGAAAGGAGACCTTCCTGCTTGAGATTGATGAGCGCGGGGATGAGCTTGCGCTTGGTGAGGTCGCCGCTCGCCCCGAAAATCACCATGACGCAGGGAGAGCCAATCGGAGCGGTATCGGTCTGATTTTGAGTCATCCAGTAGTCCTGTCTAAGCTGGCCGTTCTGCCGGCGAAATGATTAGTGGCCGGATTTTTTCTCGATGTGGCCGCCGAACTGAAAGCGCATGGCGGAAAGCACCTTGTCCGCAAAGTCATCTTCGCCGCGCGATGTGAATCGCTGAAATAGAGATGCAGTGAGCACAGGCGCAGGTGCAGTCGATTCGATGGCCGCAAGGATGGTCCAGCGGCCTTCGCCGGAATCGGAGACGCGCCCGGAGAAACGCTCGAGCGTGGGTTGTTCCAAAAGAGAGATGGCGGTGAGGTCGAGAAGCCAGGAGGCGACCACGCTGCCGCGGCGCCAGACTTCGGTGACGTCCGCGAGATTGAAATCGTACTGATAGTGCTCGGGGTTGCGAAGAGGGGTGGTCTCTGCGTCCGTCTCGCGTTGAGATTTTCCGGCGTTGGCGTGCTTGAGGATGTTGAGGCCTTCCGCGTAGGCAGCCATGAGGCCGTATTCGATGCCGTTGTGGACCATTTTCACGAAATGTCCGGCGCCGGATGGGCCGCAATGGAGGTAGCCTTCTTCAGCGGTGCCGCCAACCTTTTCGCGGCCGGGAGTGCGCTCGGCGTTTCCGCGGCCCGGGGCAAGCGTTTTGAAGATGGGATCGAGGTGCTTCACGATGTCGTTTTCGCCGCCGATCATCTGGCAGTAGCCGCGCTCGAGACCCCACACGCCGCCGCTGGTTCCGACGTCGCAATAATGAATGCCTTGGCCCGAGAGTTCCTTGGCGCGGCGAATGTCGTCGATGTAGTAGGAATTTCCGCCGTCGATAACAATGTCGCCGACATCAAGCTTGGTGGTGAGCTCGTGCAGGGTGGCATCCACAGCCGCTGCCGGAACCATCAGCCAGATGGCGCGGGGCTTTTGCAACTTCTTCACGAAATCGTCAAGCGAAGCGGCTCCAGTGGCGCCTTCTCCTGAAAGCTGCTTCACGGAGTCTGCGCTGCGGTCGTAGACTACGCAAGTGTGGCCATTTTTCTGCAAGCGCCGCACCATGTTGGCGCCCATTCTCCCCAGCCCGATCATGCCAAGTTGCATTGCGGTTGCTCCTGTGCCTTCGTTTTGTAAATACCGACTGTTCTTAGGTCCAAGCGAATCGTCTTTATGCGAGCGCTTGGTTGATGGTGTCCGCCAGAGTGGCTAGTCCCGCCGCTACATCTTTGCCGAGATGAACACGCAACGCGCGGCGGCCGCGCTCTGCGAGCACGGCAAAATCGCCGCGTGCCTGGGCTGATTTCACAACGCCAAAGGTGTACTTCTGCCCAGGAACCAGAATGTCTACGGCGTCGTCGCAAGTAATCTGCAGGAAAACACCCGAGTTGGGCCCGCCTTTGTAGGCTTGCCCCGTGGAGTGCAGAAAACGCGGACCAAAGCCGAGGACGGTGGCAACTTTTTTGTTGTCGCGAACGGCGAGGCGAATCGATTGCAGCGCTTCTTCATGGGCTTCGTTCATGGTGATGTAGCCGAGCACGGCGAAATAATCGCCGGCGCCGATGCGCGCGAGATGTTTCTTCAAAAAGCCCGCGAGCGTCGCGCCGCCCTTGAGCGCGGCGGTGTTTTTCAAGTCGGCATAGAGTTTGGCGCCGTCGCCTGTGAAGAATGGCGCTTCCGAAGGAAGCTTGCCAGTGGTTTCATATTCGGAGGTCAGCTTGCGCGTTTCTGTTTTGCTGGCCTCGACATCGGGCTGGTTGAAGGCGTTGATCCCGATGAGGGCGCCGGCCACGGCTGTAGCGACTTCCCATCGGAAGAATTCCTGGCCGAGGCTGTAAATGTCCGGCAGCACAATGCGCACGACCGGCTGGCCAGCCTTTGCAAGCGCATCGACCGCGGCGGATTGTTCCTTGTCCGGTTCTGATTCGAGCCGCAGATATGCAAAGATGCGATCGCTGCCGTAATTGTCTGGTTTGGCAAGGCGTTCGCGATCGACGGGAATGATGCCTTTACCGGACTTTCCGGTGGATTCGGCGATCAGCTGCTCGAGCCACGCGCCAAGATCGAAAATCCCGGACGAAGTGACGAATGTAATCTTGTCACGGCCCTGATTCGCAGCGACACCAAGAATTGTCCCCAGAATGACACCGGGGTTCGTCGAGGCATCTGAATCCTCGCCGCAGGCATCCACCATCTGTTTCGTGTTCTTCAAAAGCTTTGCGACGTCGATGCCCATCACAGCGGCTGGTACCATGCCGAAATTTGACAGCGCGGAGTAGCGTCCTCCGATGCTCGGCACGCCCATAAAGGTCTTGCGGAATTTGTCCTTGTCGGCGACACGCTGCATTTTTGAGCCGGGATCGGTGATGGCAATGAAGCGGTTGCCAACTTCCTTATCTCCCACCTTGGCCTTCACGCGATCAAAAAAATACTGCTTGTAAATATTGGGTTCGAGCGTGCTCCCGGATTTGCTGGAAACAATGCAGACGGTGCTGGCGAGGTCCACGCTCTCTTCAATCGATTTGATTTGGGCGGGGTCGGTGGAATCCAATACATGAAGGTCGGGATAGCCCGCGGCTTTGCCGAAAGTCATGCGAAGCACTTCTGGACAAAGGCTGGAGCCGCCCATTCCAAGCAGCAAAGCATTCTTGAAGCCGGCTTTCTTGATGTCGCTGCCGATCTGCTTCAGCTTGTCAACGTCTTCGATCTGTTGCTCGGTAATATCCAGCCAGCCGAGCCACTTATCCTCGTCGGTGCCGGCCCAAAGCGAGGCATCTTTTTGCCACAAGCGTTTTACTTTGCCGTTCTTCTTCCAATCCTGAAGTGAGGCGTTTACGTCTGTTGTCAGCTTTTCGGGGAGGGTGTAAGCCTGGCAATTTACGCTCACGCATTCACCCCTGCGCTTTTTCCAGTGGCGTCCAGGAGTTGTTTGAATGCATCCGAGAAGAGTTTGACGCCGTCGACCAGGAGTTTGTCCGTAACTTCTTTCATGGAGATGCCGGCTTTGGCGAGGTTGTCCATGGTGGTGCGGGCTGCGTTCAGATCTTCCGTCAAACTGTTGCGCAGTTTGCCATGGTCACGGAAAGCGTCGAAAGTCGCCGGGGGAATCGTGTCCACGGTGTCGGCGCCGATTAGTTCTTCGACGTAGAGGACGTCGCGATACTTGGGGTTCTTCGTGCTGGTGCTGGCCCAGAGGAGGCGCTGGGTTTGCGAGCCTTTGGCGGCCAGGGCATTCCAGCGAGCGCCGCTGAAAAGTTCCTGGTACTTCTTGTAGGTGAGCTTGGCGTTGGCAATCGCAATTTTGCCATGGATGCTTTCAAGCAAAGCTTTTTGCGCGGGGTCAGCCGCGGTCTTCAGCTTCTCGTCGACCTTGCCATCGATCAGGGAATCGATACGGCTCACAAAAAAGCTGGCAACGCTGGCGATCTGGCTGATGTCCTGGCCTTTGGCGGCGCGAGCTTCGAGAGCGGCAAGAAAAGCTTCCGCGACCTGCTCGTAAGCCGACTGCGCGAAAAGCAGCGTGATATTGATGTTGAGGCCGTCTTCAAGGAGCTGGCGAATGGCGGGAATGCATTCGGGGGTGGCAGGAACTTTGATCATGACATTCGGTCGATCGACAGACTTCCAGAGGCGGCGGGCTTCGTCGATCGTGCCCTTGGTGTCGTTGGCGAGATAGGGAGAGACTTCGAGACTGACGTAGCCGTCCCGGCGTTTGGATTCGGCGTAGACGGGTTTAAAAATGTCGCAGGCGTCTTGCACGTCGCGGATGGCGATTCTTTCGAAGAGACCTTTGGCGTCGAGCTTTTTTGCCTCGGGCGAATTGAGGATGTCGGAGTAGACGTTGCTGCCAGTGATGGCTTTTTCAAAAATCGAGGGATTGGAAGTCATGCCGCGGAGCCCATCGTCATGGATGTATTTTTTCAGGCCGCCGCTGGTGAGCAGATCTCTGCGGATGTAGTCCATCCAGGGGGATTGGCCGAAAGCCAACAGGGCCTTCAGGGGATTGGCGTCTTCAGCGGTACCGAGATTTGGGACTGTGGTGGTAGTTGTCATGATGATTCTCCTCTAGCTTTCAAAACCCATTGAACCTCTATTGTACCCCTTGGGAGTCGGCAGCGCCGTTCACTTCCGCTCGCTTGCTCATAGGCCAATGCAAGGCGGAGGCTATGAGCCGGGGCAGTACTTTGTCTCCAGGGCTTTCACTTTGCCGAGCCGCCGCACGTGCCGCTCTTCGTTGGAAAACCTTGCGCCCATGAATGCCTTTAACAAGTCGTGGGCCAGGGCCACGCCAATCACGCGGGAGCCGAGCACAAGAATATTGATATTGTCGTGCTCGACGCCCTGATGCGCCGAATATGTGTCGTGGCACATGCCAGCCCGAATGCCGGGGAGTTTGTTGGCGGCAACGCTGGCGCCGACTCCGCTGCCGCAGATAAGCACGCCGCGTTCGCCTTTGCCATCGAGAACGGCCCGGCCCACGGCCTCGGCGAAATCGGGATAGTCGGAGGGATTTTCGTTGAATGCCCCGACATCGAGTACCTCGTTGCTCATCGATCGCAACACGTCGCCCATGGCATTTTTGAGTTGAAAGCCGGCGTGGTCGGAACCAATCACAACTTTCATCTGAGGCTCACTTTGCCAAAACTTCCTTGGCTGCGGCGATCACGTTTTCGACTTCAAAGCCGAATTTCTTGAGCAAATCCTTGATCGGAGCGGACGCCCCGAAGGAACGCATGCCGATGATTTTGCCTTTGGGGCCGGCGTAGCGGTCCCAACCGAAAACGGACTCCATTTCGACGGAAACGCGCGCCGTCACGTTCGATGGCAAAACGCTCTCTCTGTAGGCCGCATCCTGCTTTTCGAAAAGTTCCCAGCTGGGCATGCTGACGACGCGGGCTTTGATCCCTTCGGCGGTCAACTTTTCATAAGCGGCGGCGCAGAGACCGACTTCACTTCCGCTGGCGAGCAAGATGACCTCCGGTCTTCCGCCTGCGGCATCCGCGAGGGCATAAGCCCCTTTAGCGACACCCGAGGCGGCAGCATACTTTGTGCGGTCGAAGGTCGGCATAGCCTGGCGCGTTAAGACCAGCGTTGTGGGACCGTGCGTGTGCTGCATGGCGATTTTGTAGGCTTCGACGACTTCGTTGGCATCGCCAGGCCGAAACACAAGCATGTTGGGCATGGCGCGGTAGGCGGCAAGCTGTTCGACGGGCTGGTGCGTAGGCCCGTCTTCGCCGACGCCGATGGAATCGTGCGTGAAAATGTAAAGCGCGGGAATTTCCATCAACGCGCCGAGACGCATGCTGGGGCGCATGTAGTCGCTGAAATTGAAAAACGTCGCGCTGAACGCGCGTAGCCTAGAAAGCGTCATGCCGTTGACGATCGCCCCCATGGCATGTTCGCGGACGCCGAAATGGATGTTGCGGCCGCGATAGGCGTCTGGAAAGAAATCGCCAGCGCCTTCGAAACTGAGATTGGTCTTGTTGGATTTGGCCAAATCGGCGGAGCCACCGATGAGCCAGGGAATGTTCGCCGCGAGAGCGTTTAGCGTTTTGCCGGAGCTCTCGCGCGTGGCCATGCCCTTGGGATCGGCAGGGAAGGACGGGAGATTTTTGTCCCAGCCGTCGGGGAGCTTGCCGCTTTGCATGCAGGTCAGCTGATCGGCGAGCTGCGGGAACTGTTTCTTATACTCTGCGAACTTCGCATTCCAGGCCGAATGGGCTTCCGCGCCGCGTTTGCCAATGCCGTTCTTGAACTGATCGTAGACGCCGTCAGGCACAAGGAACTTTGCATCTTCAGGCCAGCCGTAATTTTTCTTCACCAATTTCACTTCGGCTTCGCCGAGCGGCTCGCCGTGCGCTTCGTAGGTATCCTGTTTATGCGGTGAGCCGTAGCCAATGTGGCTATCCACCACAATCAAAGTAGGGCGTCCCACTGTGTGCTGGAACACCTCATAGGCGCGTCCCAGGGCATCCAGATCGTTCGCATCGGCAATGTGCGTAACGCTCCAGCCGTAGCCCAAGAAACGGGTCATGACGTCTTCGTTGAAGGACCAATCGGCGGGGCCATCGAGAGTGACGTGGTTGTTATCGTAAATCCAGCAGAGGTTCGAGAGTTTGAGATGGCCGGCGAGCGATGCGGCTTCGCTCGAAACGCCTTCCATAAGATCGCCGTCTCCACAAATGGCGTACACGTTGAAATCAAAGATATCGAAGCCTGGCTTGTTAAAATTTGCACCCAGCCACTTGCTGGCGATGGCCATTCCGACGCTGTTCCCGGCGCCCTGTCCAAGCGGGCCAGTAGTGGTCTCCACGCCGGTCGTGATGTGCGATTCAGGATGCCCCGGAGTTTTGCTGCCGATTTGACGGAAGCGCTTGATCTCGTCCATGGAAACGGCGAGGGAATCCAGGATTTTGCCGTCTTTGGTGGCTTCTTTCACGCCGCCGAGATGAAGCGTGGCGTAGAGAAGCATGGAAGCGTGGCCGGCGGAAAGAACAAAGCGGTCGCGATTGGGCCAAGTCGGATCGGCGGGATCGTAACGCAAGTACTTCTGCCAAAGTTCATAGACGACTGGCGCCAGGCCCATGGGCGCGCCAGGGTGACCAGAATTTGCCTGTTGCACGGCATCCATCGCCAGTGTCCGGATGGTGTTGATGCTCAACAGGTCGAGATTCGGCTGGCTCACTTTAGCTCCTGTGGCGGGCCGCAACGGCTCCCGCGGACCTTTCGCTATGTTTTGATGCACCGCGTTACTGAACGGATGAGGTGATTTTACGCCAAATTGAAAGCAGACGCTCTCGCGGGAGGCGAATCGCCCTTTGAAAACTCCCGCGTGTTCGCGTGTGGCGCTCCCTAGATGCGAGTGGCCATCTAGCGGAACAAGAAAAATTACCGCGCCATTCCCGGGAAGTCAATCAGGTTACAATGCGTTTATATTTCCAAAGAGTGGGCGCTCTGGCACCCAGTGCGAGAGAAAATCATTGATCTTCGGAGCGCGCAAGGGCTTATCGGGCTCAAACTCATCGCCAGGACGGTCAGGTATGCCCAGACATATGCTGGCCGCCGTCGAGCGATTGGACAAGTCAACAGACATCTCTACTGACACCGCGCCCATGGCGAAACCACCGGTTCAGGCGATGGTCTTGCAGTAAGTGACTGTGTTCGTTAGATTTGTAGTGCCAGCGCCCGGGTGGCGGAATGGCAGACGCTGAGGACTTAAAATCCTCCGGGGATTTTTCCTCATGTGGGTTCGACTCCCACCCCGGGCACCATTTTAAGCGGTTGAAAAATAAATTAGTTAATTCGGCCCTCTTTCATTTGTACATTTTTTGTACATTTTGCTTCTAGCAGTGCAATCGGGTCCTGGCTCCACGCATTAGTCAAATCGGATTCCAGTTGTTCCTGGCGTGCTCGCACCCATGGCGAATAGTGCCGCTCGGTGATGCGCACGCTCTGGTGCCCCAGGAGCACTGAGAGGCGTTCTATCGGAACTCCAGCCAGAAGAAGTTCAACCGCAAATGTATCTCGGAAGCGATGGGGATGGCCGTCAGGAACTTTGGCGAGCTTGAAGAGTTTACGCAGCCGCGTTTGCCAGCTGCGCACCGCGCTATCTAGCTTCCCCTTGCCGCTCCAGAAGAAAAAACCACCAGTTACTTTCGGCGTGGCTTCGAGTTCCCTTAGGACAAAATCCGGTAGTATCGTGTTCACGGGCACCCCCGTTTTTTGCGTATAGAGAAAGAGCCGATTGGCCTGGAGTTTGTCCTCGCTGAAATTCACGGCATCCCCGATGCGCATCCCGCTGTAGCGGAGTAGGAGAACAAGGCCACGAATGCGTCGCGCATTTTCGATTCCATGGCGCGGCATTTCTTTCGTGTAATCGTCAACGGCGGCGAGGATTCGCACCATTTCTTCGCGGGTGTACGGCAAGGTAGGGCATAGCGTCACTTTCGGAGATTTCAATTCACTTGCCGGGTTCTCGGGAGTCCATTTTCGCTTCTGAGCGAATCGAAAGAATGCACGGAGCCGCTCCAGTTTCTTCGCGCTCGAACGTTGACGATCCTTCCAACTGGAGCGAAATTGAGTCACTGAGGGCAAATCGAACTCAGCCAGAAAACGAAACCCACAGCCTTTTGCGAACTCTTCCATCTGGCGTTGCAGCAATTTGTATTTCCGCACGGTTGAATCATGCAACTTGCGCGCCTCTACATCGGCCAGGAAGTCTTTCCACGCATCGGCTATCGTCTTCCGCTCTGGTTCAACCGTGCTCTTCGGGTCCTTCTCTTGCGCCCGCCAACTCCGGATTTTTTCTTGCGCTTTTTTCCAGTCCCGTGTTCCGAGTTGTTTACGTAGTTTCTCGCCGCCGAGGAGACCGTGCACCCAAAGCGCGCAAGAACAACTGCCTCTGTCTTTGCCCTTGCGAAGAAACATGTCCTCTTCGAGATGGATTCGCGTCTCGAACTTGTCCCGCCGTGGACAGTCGCTTCGGTGTCGCCGATAGATGGTTAGCATAGCCGCGTAGTCTACACGTTCGAGAGTCGCCGGTGCACCCGCTCCAAAACTTGCTCGGGAATTCTGAGCGTGACATAGCGTCGCCGACCGTATCGAGGTTTTGCATTTCCGATAACCAGAACGCCTGGCTCGTTGCTGAAAATCCTCCGAACTTCTTCGGCACTGAGGTGCCAAAGCTCCGCGATTTCCGCCGGGGAGTAGTGACGCTCGGCGGCACTGTTTCCGGGTTGTTTTTCAACGCGTTGAGTTACCGTCTCCATGCTCTTTTCCTAGAGATTGCCCTCGGAGCCTTTGATCCCTTTCGCGCCATAGGGGGCCAAACCTGCGTCATTGTGGGCCAGATCCTGAGAGTTGGCCTCCTTTGGCGAACCGATTGAGTCAATTGGCTTTGAATCAGAAACTTGCTCATAGGGGGCCAAACTTTGGTTATTGGCCCCCTTTGCGGACACTTTAGACGAAACATCCCACATCCATTTGCCCTCAGGGCCAAAGCCTTGACGCCACGTCACAACGCCCGCGCGTGCCTTCGCCCGCTTGATAGTCCGTTCTGAAAAGCCATTGGATTTGGCTTTGGAAAACAGCTCTTTGGCAGAGAGGGGCTTTTCCTCCAGAATTGAACGCAGGAACTCTGTGGCTTCCGCAAGTTCCGTTCGCTCCTCTACATCGGCGGGAGCGGCCAGCAACCCGACGGCTTTGTGTTCCGATTCTCCGTACCAGCGCACGCGGATGGAATCATCATGAGGCTCGATGATGTAACGCAACGAGGGCGGAAGAGGGCCGAGGTTCGATTTCGTAGAAGCCAGGACGCGCGACTGGCCGGACTCGTCGTCCGGTTCGCCCGCCACCAGCAAGCCACTACGCGCGGCCCCAATGATTCCAATGCTTGCGCCGCCACGATAAAGCGGATTTCCTTCGCCGCTACTCTTGTTCAGATGCCGAACGATTACGATTGCCGCATTCAGGCGCTCGGCAAGCCCAGCGAGCGGAGCCAGAGCCCGGCGAACGTCCTGGTCCCGGAAGGAATTCGTGGTGCTGGCAAGAAACGCCATGAGTGGGTCAATGATGATGAGCCTCGCGCCAACGGACTTCGCAGCGCGCTCAATGGCTGCAAGATGGAGGGGGATTTCCGGCTGCCGCTCCCCGTCTGCGTCGGATGCGGGCATGCCTTTCAGGATGCGCACGCGGTCCAGTTTCGCGCCCATGGCCGTAAGTCGGGGAACGATTGTGTCGGCTGCGTCGTCTTCCGCATTCAAAACCAACACGCCTCCGAGAGGCAATGGCGTTCCCACCTCGCAATCGACACAAGGTGAGCCGTCCGGCATCGGACTCCCGCTGGTAACGCGCGCGGCCAGGTCCAAAGTGAGAGCCGACTTACCCAGCCCAGGGTCGCCATCGAGCACGGTAATCTTGCCCAGAGGGATTCGGTCCTTCCAAAGCCATTCGATTCGCCTCAGTGTCACTTCGGAGGCGAGCTGGCCGAACACGCCAACCGCCTCCAGATTTAACAGCTCGGCTGCATCGAGCTGCGTGAGAAAATTCTCCGGAAATAGTTCGGGGTTCGCCTTGTGCAGTTCATTGGGGTCCTTGAACGGAGCCGTGGAAAGAACGAGGGCCTGGCCGTTCCAACCGATTTCGCCGAGCCGCTTCGCAAGGCCAGCCACAAATGTCACGCCGCCCCTGTCCGGTTCTCGCAAAAGGTACAACTTCGGGATGCCCGTTAAGTGCTCCGCTTCGAGACAGCCCGTCAAGCTCGCGCCGGGAATTCCGAGGCATGGAAAACCGTGATGCCACAGCGTCCATGGGTCGGATTCTCCTTCCGCGAGACAAAGAAACCCGGCAGCGCGAGCTTCCGGGAGACGGGGCAAACCGTAAGGCACAACCGTCCCTTCGCTGTTATCCCAGCGGCTCCCGTTCTTCGCGCTGAGAGCCGTCCGGATTCGTTGGCGTGGCGCTAGGGAGCCATCCGTTAAGAAATAGGGAATCTGGACACCCCTCGAAGTGTTTTTGAGCCCGAAACTCAGCAAGTCGCTTTCCGGCAACTTTTTGTCGCTGGCCAGAGCGGCAACGGTGATGAGCTGTGAGGGATTCGTGCTTTCGACGGGCGACATACGATTTTCCGGCGGCACTTGCTTTGGAGGTGACCCATTGAGAGAAATGCCCGCCTTTGCCGCGAGGCGCTCCACGGCTCCCCGAAAATCGGTTTGCTCCGTCTCCATCACAAAATCAAATGCGGAGCCCTCCTTGTCGCAGCCCCAGCACTTGAATCGGAGTTTTGGCGATACTGTGAACGACGGCGTTTTCTCCGAGTGAAAGCAGCACAGCCCGCTGTGGTTCTTGCCGCTCCGCCTCAGCTCGACGTGCTCGCCATACACTTGCTCTGGAGTGAGCGCCGCGAGGATTTTCTCTTTCAAGTCCTGAGATGCATTGGGGTTCACCGGCTGGCCTCCTCGATGGCGCGGTACAAACGCGCGCACAGTACGGTGTAAGCCTCGCGGGCGTTGCTGAGAGCCCAGGGCCGGTCCTGCAATGCATATTCGGCGATGGCCATCAAATCGTCGCAGCCGCGTTTCAGCGCCGCTTCCGCCTCGTCCGGCCCAACAATCTGGGAAAGATTTGGAACTAGCTTGAAACTTCTGGATGCTTTCATGGTTCAGTTCTCCGGTAATCGAAAGCGCCGGGCTTCGCGCGTGAAAGGCGCGGGCCCGGCAAACTATTTAGGGCTCATCGCTGTGGGAGCACTTTGCGGCCTTCGTCAATCAAGCGAAGGCACTCCGAGGGCTCCACCAAGACACGGCGGCCCAGGCGCACCGCCCCTAGTTTCCCTTCGTTGATGAAGCGACGGACCGTCCACGGACTGATTCCCAGAGCCGCGCCAGCTTCCTTCACATTCAGCAGCAACTTAGTCATCTCCATGAGAATTGCTCCTTTCTGTGCTCATTTATGCCTTGCAATTCCACGCCAGTGGGTATAAAAGCGTAGTCATGCATAATATGATCAAGCGTGGGTTACGGTCACTGCCATTCAAGTTCGGCCCGGACGTAGCGTTTTGTTCCGCTGCGGGATTGGTGAAGCACCTGAACCGAAGGCGTGGAGGGCCGAACTTCGTGCGGACTGAGGGGGTGATTAAAGCCCTTAACCAGATTGAGCGCGAGGTTGCAGCGGCGGGATACCCGAGCGACGCGTACACGCGCATTTATGAAGGGAAGTTCGGCGAAAAGACGAAATTGCTCAAGAAAATTGTGGACGATTTCATGCACGAAATTCAATTGGTGGTAGCGTTCGGTGAGCCTCGCCGCGACGGTTGGAGCCTAGTCGAAGTTTTATTGCCCTCGCACCCAGAAGAATCGGGGAGAGAGGCGTATCTAGACGGGCTCCTGGTTTTTAATGCCGCAGTACACGGCTACCTCCGGCTCGTTTCTCAATGCGATAGTTGCGGGCACTGGTTCGTGCGG
>JABCYZ010000022.1 GCA_013289955.1 Acidobacteriota bacterium | reverse complement strand
GCCGCCTCGTCCGCCGTAACCACCACCGCCGCCGCCACCAGGACGGCCGCCGCCACCGCCGCCGCCGCGCTCAGCTTGCGGCCGCGCTTCATTGACTACCAGGTTCCGCCCGCCGAAATTTTGACCATTCAGCGAGTTCACCGCGCGATCGGCATCTTCGTCGCCCTGCACTTCGACGAACGCAAAACCGCGTGATTGTCCCGTGAAGCGGTCACGAATGAGATTGACACCCGAGGGAGTAACGCCTACTTGTGCGAACCATTCCTGAAGCTGCTCTTCCGTCGCGGAAAACGGAAGGTTGCCGATGTAGAGCTTCTTCACCTGCCCACTCCTTCTGCCCGGAACCCAAGTGTGAGTCGCGGAGCGCGCTGAAGGACAGCAATCGTTCACGGGCAGCCGGGGAAGCCGAGCCACCGCGGGGCGAGACCGGCACTTCAGCGGTCAGAGGCATACTCTCGAAAATTAACCCCTTTTGCAATGGGAAAGAGTCTAGCCCCCGGTGCACTCTCGACTCTTCACGATTCGGGCTATGGCGGACTTGTCTCTTCCAGATCTCTCCGTCCAGTGCGCTTCGGGCACCTATCTGGAGCGAATGGTGGTAGGATGCCGCGGGCTTGATCCTCAGCAGGAAAATATAAAATATGCGCGGCACGATGATGGATTTTCCTCTGACGCTGCCTACGATTCTGGAGCGCTCGAGCAAGCTTTTTCATCGCGTCGAAATCGTCTCCCGCAAGCCCGACCGGTCCATTGTTCGAACCACCTACGGCGACTTCTATCGCCGCGCGCGGTGCCTCTCAAACGCCCTTACCAGGCTTGGCCTCTCGCCCGGCGACCGCGTCGCTTCCATGATGTGGAATCACACGGGACACCTGGAAGCTTTTTTCGGCGTGCCCTGCGCGGGCGGAATACTGCACACGCTGAACCTGCGTTTGCATCCTCACGAAATCGCGGCCATCGTCAACCACGCGGGCGACCGCTTTCTGCTTGTCGACGACGTGCTCCTTCCAACCTTCGAAAAATTCCGCAGCAGCGTGTCGTTTGAACGCGTCATCGTCGTTCCCTATGGCGGCTGCAGCGATCCGGCTCCGGAAGGCTCGCTGAACTATGAAGCGCTTCTCGCCGAGGCAGGCGGCGATTTCCGCTATCCGGTGATTGAGGAAAACGACGGCGCCGCCATGTGCTACACCTCCGGCACAACGGGCACTTCAAAAGGCGTCGTTTATTCGCACCGCGCTCTTGTCCTGCACTCTTTCACCGAACTCAGCGTGGACTGCTTCGCCATCAGCCACCACGACACCGTCCTGCCCGTGGCCCCCATGTTCCATGCCAACGCCTGGGGCTTGCCGTATTCCTGCACCATGGCCGGCGCCCGGCTGATTCTGCCGGGGCCTAATGTGGACCCCGAAAGCGTTCTTGACCTGATCGCCCGGGAGCACGTAACCATTGCTTGCGGCGTTCCGACGGTTTGGCTCAGCGTGCTCGCTGCTCTTGAGAAAAATCCCGGGCGCTGGAAATTCGGGTGGCCCATCCGCATCATTTGCGGCGGCTCAGCCCCGCCGGAGCGGCTGATGCGCGCGCTCGACAAGCACAGTCTCCACATCCTGCACCTTTGGGGCATGACAGAAACCACTCCCATCGCCACAGTGGGCAAGCTGAAGCGCCACATGCGCGACTGGACCAGCGATCAACAGTACGAAGTGCGCGCAAAACAGGGCTGGCCCTGTCCCTTCATTGAACTTCGCGTGATGCGCCCCGACGCTCGGGAAAATTCCGTCGAGGCTCCCCGCGACGGCGTTTCGCCCGGCGAACTCGAGGTCCGCGGCCCGTGGGTGGCCGCAAGTTACTACAATTCCCCGGACCAGGCCGATCGCTGGACGGAGGATGGCTGGTTCAAGACCGGCGACGTTGCCACGATTGACGACGAGGGCTTCGTCAAGATTGTCGACCGCGCCAAGGATCTGGTGAAGTCCGGCGGCGAGTGGATCAGTTCGGTGGATATTGAAAATACCCTGATGGGCCACCCGGCCGTAAAGGAGGCTGCCGTCATCGGCATCCCGCACCCTAAATGGCAGGAACGCCCGCTGGCCGCGGTTGTCCTGAAAGACGGCGCACAAGCGACGCCGGAAGAACTGCGCGCTTTCCTCGCCAAGACCTTCGCCAAGTGGCAACTCCCCGACGCTTTCGTTTTCCTGGAGGTCTTGCCGCGCACTTCTGTTGGTAAATTCAAGAAAAACGCGCTCCGCGAACAGTTCGCTAACTGGAACTGGGGTCCGTAATCACGTCGCGGTTTTTTATCACCGGAAAGGGTCACCGCGCCCCGGCGTTTCTCCGGAAACCTTGCCCGGCCGAAGCGGCGCTCGTAGCCGCATCCCCCACTTCCGGCGTCAAAATGATAGGATTCTCCGGAACAATATGAGACGAATCGCATCCAGAGTTTCCGAACTGAATGGCGAAGGGGCCCTGGCCGTCTTTTCCCGCGCAAAAGAACTCGAACGCGAGGGACGGTCGATCATCCACCTGGAACTTGGGGAGCCGGACTTCCACCCCGCGGCCCCGGTGGTGGATGCCCTGCGCGATGCCGTAGCGGCGGGACGGGACCGCTATGTCTCGACGCGAGGTATTGCTCCGCTGCGCCAAGCGATTGCGGAATATCTGAGAGAGACGCGGCGTCTGGAAGTGACGCCGGAACAGGTCCTCGTGGCGCCGGGCTGCAAGATGGCGCTCTCGCTCGCGATGATGGCGCTGATCGAGCCGGGCGATGAAGTGCTTTGCCCCGATCCCGGATTTCCCATTTATCCCTCGTTCACGCGCGGACTTGGCGCAAAAGCGGTAGCCTTTGGATTGCTGGAGAAAAACGGCTTCGCGCCCGATCTCGATGAGATTGCCGCGAAAATCACGCCGCGCACCACCACCCTGATTTTCAATTCCCCCAACAATCCGACGGGGTCGGTTTTCAGCCGGGAGGCGCTTCGCGAAATAGCGGAGCTGGCCGAAAAGCATGATCTCTGGATACTCTCCGACGAAATCTACGCGCGGATTCTGTTCAGCGGAGAATACGAGTCGATCTGGTCGCTGCCCGGAATGGCGGAGCGAACCGTGATCATCGACGGGTTTTCGAAAAGCTTTGCGATGACGGGCTGGAGGCTGGGTTATGCGGTAGCGCCAGAGCATGTGGTCGATGCCATGGACCTGCTGGTGCTGAATACGTTCACGTGCGCGGCCGAATTCACGCAAGTGGCAGCCATCGAGGCGCTGCGCGATTCGACCCACGCCGTCGAGGCCATGGTCGAGGAGTACCGCAAACGGCGCGACCTTTTCGTGGGAGGACTGAACGGCATTCCGGGATTCCGTTGCCAGTCACCCGGCGGCGCATTTTACGCCTGGGTGAATGTCGAAGAGACGGGCTTCAGAGCGGAAGAAATAGCGAAGCTGCTTCTAGAAGAAGCGGGAGTCGCAGCGATTGCCGGAGCGGCGTTTGGCCCGGCCGGAAAGAATTACCTGCGATTTTCGCTGGTCAGCGCACGGCACCTGCTCGAAGAAGCCCTGGAGCGCATCGAGCGAGTGTCCCGCTGGCGCGCGGCGGTTGCGCAATAGGCGCGCCCGTGGCTCTTGGTTTTACGGCGAAAAAAGCTTCAAGGCAGGAGAAAGAAGAAAGAGAAGGAGAGGCAGGCAGGAATGTCTCTCCCAGGAAAAAACTCCAGGGGAGAGCAGGACGATGAGAAGCCACACGGTCGGAAAGACACTGCTGCTTGGCGTTCTGGCTGCGTTCCTTGGTCGAGCAAATATGGCTGCCCAGGCCAAGCCCCTTGCGGGCGCGGATGTGCCGAAGATCTACGAGCGGCTTCTCAAGCAGATCGATCAAATCCCTATCATTGACAATCACTCGCACGCTACCTTCCCCGACGATTCCGACATGGACGCGCAAGCCGCTCCCCCGGATGAAACTTCCGTTCTGCGCCTGCGCGAAACCAATCCGGAGTTTGTGGCCGCGGCGAAATCGCTCTTCGGGTATCCCTACGAGGATTTCAAGCCCGAACACGCGAAGTGGCTCGTCGAGAAGAAAAAGGCCGCCGAAGCGGCCGGAGGCACAGCGTATTGGGACAGCATTCTCGACAAACTGAATATCGAAACCTGCCTCGCGAATCGCGTGGCGCTGGCGCCCTATCTCAATCCCAAACGCTTTCACTGGGTATTCTTCGTAGATTCCTTCCTTTTCCCGCTCGACAACCGCGACCAGACGGGAAAAAACCCGGACATGGGCGTCTACATTCCGCTGCAGGAAAAAGTTCTTGAGCGCTACAGGAAGCAGGAAAACGTGAGCGGCCTCCCTTCCGATCTCGCCGGATACGAGGCCTTCGTCCGCCGGACAGTGTCTGACAACAAGAAAAAAGGCGGAGTGGCCATGAAGTTCGAAGCCGCTTATTTTCGTTCGCTTTATTTCGACGATCCTCCCAGAGAGAAAGCCGCGGCCATTTACTCCAAGTATCATTCCGGCGGAGTTCCCACGGATGAGGAATACCGGACGTTTCAGGATTACATCTTTCATGTGCTGATCGACGAAGCCGGGAAGCTGAATCTTTCCGTGCATTTTCACAGCGCCGTCGGCATCGGCGATTACTTCAGCCTGCGCAATGGCCATCCGCTGAATCTAGAAAATGTGGTCCGCGATCCGCGGAACAGCAAGATAAACTTCGTGCTCATCCACGGCGGCTATCCCTACACCCTGGATATGATCTGGATGACGGCGGCCAAGAACGTGTACACCGATTCGTCGTTGATGGGCTACTACGTCTACCCCTCGGAACTGAAGAACATCCTGAAGCAGTGGATTTCGCTCTTTCCGGACCGCATCATGTTCGGCTCCGATGCCTTCCCGTTCAACGACGCGGTGGGAGCCGAGGAGACTTTCTGGCTGGCGGCACGCTCGGCGCGCACAGCCGTGGCTGCCGCGCTGGCGGAACTGGTCTCGGAAGGCGCGTTCAGCGAGGAGAAGGCTCTTGAATTGGCGCGCATGTACCTGCACGATAATGCGGCAAAGCTGTACGGAGCCAAACCATGAGCACTGCTTCTGAAATGAAATATATTTCCTGGAAAAACGTCGAGCGCGAGCCGCTGAATCCGCTGATTGACCGGGAAATGCTGGTTGGAGACAAGATCATGCTGGCGCGCGTGCTCATGAAGAAAGGCGCCCACGTTCCTCTGCATCATCATCACAACGAGCAGGTGACTTACATTCTGGAAGGCGCGCTGAAGTTTGCGATCGATGGCAAAGAGATCGTCGTGCGGGCGGGCGAAGTGCTGTGCATTCCGCCGCATATGCCTCATGAAGCCTGGGCTCTTGAGGACACCATTGATTTGGACGTCTTTGATCCGCCGCGGGAAGACTGGTTAAACAAAACCGACGATTACCTGAGGCATGGGCGCTAAAGGCCGGCGCTCCCTCGAGACCCGCCATGCGGGGGCAACCCTCCCTGCCCCGTTTTTCTTTCGACCGGCCCGCGAAAGAACATAGACAAACGCCCTTGGTCTTGTTTACCGTAGCAGAGTGGCTGATTCCAGGCGTGGGGTCATACCTCTGAGGGGAGAATCATGAAGAGGCAACTCGTAGTTCTATCGTTGATGCTTGGGGCGACGTGCACCGCTAAGGCACAAGAAGCCGTTCTGGACAGCCAGCCCGCAAACGAGAATGTCGCGGCGGTGTTTACGCCGTCGCCCGCCCGGGGCGCAAACCTGTTTCAACCCGACGCCGGCACGGCTCTCTTTCCCGCCGCAAACTTTGCCTTCGGGCCATCGTTCGCCACCCCCGCGCCCGATCCCGCGCCCTCGCCAGCACCCGATCCCAAGTTTCTCTACGGCGGGCGGGACGATTTCCGTTGGCAACTCGCTATCGGCTTTGACTGGCTGAGGTTCAGAAACTCGCTGTTCAATGCCAGTGCCGTCGGCGTCAAAAGCTCGGTGACGTACTTTTTGAATGACTGGTTCGGAGTCGAAGGAATGGTCTCCGGCACCTACGCTCCGGAAATCCTGGCCGGGGAACACGTGAAAGTGCTGATCTATGGCGCCGGACCCAAGATCGCCTGGCGAGAGAGGAAATGGGAACCCTGGGCCCATGCCATCCTCGGCGGAGGCCATGAGCAACCGCAAACTGCCGGAAACAGCAAGAACGCCTTCGCCATCGAAGTGGGAGGCGGCGCGGACTATCGTTTCAATCCGCGCTTGTCGGGGCGCCTCGAAGCCGATTGGGTGCGCACCAACTATTTCAGCCAGTCGCAAAACAATTTTGAGCTGATGGCCGGGGTTGTTTTCCACTTCTAAGGAGTCGAGAGACCGGGCTCTTAATAGATGCCGTGCATCGAGCCGGCCGTCCTTACCTCTCCCTTCACGACAGAGAGCTGGTAGTCGTCGCCGCCCGTCCCTTTCCAGTCCTTCACGCTAAAGGAAGCACCCGCCGGCGCGCGGTGCACCGTGATCCCATCGAAGCCAAGCGGAATCTTTCTTTTGCAGACAGCCGGCGAATTTTTCGCTTCGAGAAAATAGGCCGGCCCCGATCCGATGACTTTCGCGCTGCCGTCCGGTTCGAGAAGAACCGCCGCGTCCTGCTCGACGGCGATGGCGCGCACCTGCCGGGCCCAGCCATCTTCCAGAATGCGCGCCAGAAATACGAGCAGCCGCCCCATGCGGTCCCTTTTGGCGAAGTGTGTGTCCGTGATGATCCCGGCGAGCAGCGGAATCCGCAGGAAGTCTCGCGAGAGGGTCACCTTGTTTCCGTAAGGGTCGGCAAGCGCGGCTTCGGAATGAATCGTGTCAATCATCGACGAAAAGGAAAATTCGCCAAGCACGGCCAGCCCCGCGCTCGATCCGCCTATCGGCTTTCCGGCCCGGATGTGCCGGTTCAGCGCGTCCTCGACGGGCGTGTCCTGCCAGAAGCGCACGTAATTCGATTGGTCGCCGCCGGCGATAAAGATGGCCTCCGCCTGCTCGATGCGTTCGAGCAACTTCGGATCCTCGGAGTCGTCGCGCTCGGAAAAGACGATGGTCGCCGCGGAGTTCAGCGGGCAGAGGGCGCGTATCTCTTCGTTTACTTTTTGCGCGTAGTCGTCCTCGGTCGCGGCGCGGAGAATCAGGAAGTCGCCGCCGTTTGCGCGTTCGCATAAAAACTTGAGCGCCGGGTCCTGCTCGCCGCCGCCCATCAGCGCGAATCCAGGCCGCGGCGTCGCCCGGCTGTCGGCAGCGTTTCCCGCGCGAAAGTATTTCCACTTCGCCGAAGCCGTTGGCGCGAGGAGGAGAGCAAGCGAAAGAAAGGCGCCCGAGAGAGAAAGAATGGCTTTGTGTTTTGAGGTCACTTTGGACCGGGCGAGTCTACCAGATTTTGCAGACCTGCTCGCGGACCATAGCGTCGCCCTTTTTGCATCCGAAAGCCTTGGCGAATTCCGCCATGTTCGAGAGCGGTCCGTTCCCGCGGAAACGCGCCAGGGGGTGTGGATTGGTATTGGCCATCAGGCGCTCCTGTTCGGGCCGCGTGTTCGCGCCCCAGACCTGGGCCCAGCCCAGAAAAAAGCGCTGCTCGGGAGTGAAACCATCCTTGTCCGGCGGACGTTGCTGGCCTTCGAGCGATTTCTCATAAGCCGCGTAGGAGATCGCGATGCCTCCGAGGTCCGCGATGCTTTCGCCAAGAACCAGCTTGCCGTTTTCGTGCAGGTCGCCGTCCACCACGTAGTTGTCGAACTGTGTTTCTACGCACGCGGCGCGCTCCTTGAAATTCTTCAAGTCGTCGGGCGTCCACCAGTTCTTCAAATTGCCATGGCCGTCAAACTGGCTGCCCTGGTCGTCGAAACCGTGGGTAATTTCGTGGCCGATCACCGCACCCATGCCGCCGTAGTTCACAGCGTCGTCGGCTTTTGGATCGTAGAACGGAGGTTGCAGGATTCCGGCTGGAAAAACGATTTCGTTCATGCTGCTGTTGTTGTAAGCATTTACCGTAGGCGGCGTCATGCCCCATTCCGTGCGGTCCACGGGCTTGCCGATTTTCCCCAGACGCCGCTCAAAATCAAACGCCGCCGCGCGCCTTTGATTCCCGAGGAAGGAGACGCGATCTATCTTCAATTGGGAATAGTCGCGCCACTTGTCGGTATAGCCGATCTTGACGGCGAACGCTTCCAGCTTGGCCGTGGCTGCCGCGCGCGTCTCCGGGCTCATCCAGGAAAGCGTCTGCAGATCGTCATGGAGCGCAGTGATCAGGTTATGCACCATGAGAAGCGCGTGAGCTTTGGCTTCGGGCGGGAAATACTTCTGAACGTAAAGCTGGCCGAGAGCCTCTCCGAGAGACCGGTCCGTGGCCTGCACACAACGCTTCCATCGTGGCTGAATCTCTTTCACTCCCGTCAGTGTCCTGCCGCGAAATTCGAATTCCTCGTCCACAAACTTCTCCGGGAGCGACGGCGCTGCCGAATTGACGAGGTGCCAGCGGTAGTAGATCTTCCAGTCCGCGAGCGATGTCGCTTTGAGCTGCGCGTCAAGCGCTTTGAAAAAGTCGGGCTGGCCAACATTTATTTCCTTCAATTCCGGGTGGCCCAGTGCCCGGAAGTAGCTCTCCCAGCTGAAATCCGGCGTCATCGCCTCTAGATCCGCCATCTTCAGCCGGTGATAGGTCTTGTTGGGATCGCGCAAGTCGGTGTTTTTCATGGACGCAGTGGCGAGAGAGGTTTCGATCCCGAGGACCGTGGCTGCTTCCGCCCCTGCCCCGTCCGCCGGATCGCCCAGCAGTTCGAACATCTTTGCTACGTGCTTCACGTAGGCGTCGCGCAACTGCTTCGATTTTTCGTCCTGCTTCAGATAGTATTCGCGTTCCGGCAGTCCCAGTCCTCCTTGCCAGGCGGCGCCGGCGACCTGGGAGCTGTCTTTCGCGTCCTGATTCGCGCTAAACCGGAACAGCACTCCCACGCCTTCTTGTTGCAGCCTCGCGGCTTCCGCTTCGAGATCCGCCTCGTTTTTCATGGCCGAGATGCTCGCCATTTCGGCTTCGAGTGGTTTTGTTCCGGCCGCTTCGATCGCGTCCGTATCCATGCAGCTCGAGTAAAAGTCGCCGATCTTCTGCTCAGGGGAGCCCGGAGCGGCTTTGGCGTTCTCCGCTGCTTCCAGAATTTGCTTCAAGTTTTGCTGGTTCTTGTCGAGCAGCCGGGTAAAGGATCCCCACGTGGAATATTCCGGCGGAATCGGATTCGCTTTCATCCAGCCGCCCATGGCGAAACGGTAGAAGTCGTCGCAGGGTTTGCAGGTCTTGTCGAGATTTGCCGTGTCGAATCCCCAGTAACCGGCGTCGCCGGCAGGTTTCGCCGAGGCACGCAGTCCGACACCTGCCATCGTCGTGGCCATAACCAGCAATGCCGTCACAACAATTCCCACCGGATAGTTACGATCCCGCATGTTTTCCCCCGATTTTTTGCCTGTAGCCACTCTATGGAGTTTGCCGCGTTCGGGCACCACACGCCGACACGTCTTCTAAGAGAGACGAAAGGACGCGCGCGGGGGTTTCAGGATTCTCGAAGGCTGACACGGTCAGAGGGTCGAGTGAAGTTTCCGCGAGGCCGCGCCAAAGAGAGAAAGGGCAGGCAGAATCACTTTGTCGCGGCAGGCAACGGCGACTCGTACTTTGTGATGTCGACGCCTTGCCAGGCGCCGCGCTCGATGCCTTCGCGAATCTGCGCGCCCGTTTTGCCTTTGCGCGATTGCTCGTACGCGTAGAAGTCTTCGCGCTCGCAAATCCCGCAGACCGCGGCGTGTTTGCCCGCGTAACAGTCAAGCAGGCTGCCATGGCCCTGGCTGCGGTCGCAGTGGCAATAGCATGGCTGCTGATAAAGAATTTTTTTGATGCGGGCCGCCAGGGCGTACGCATTCTGCGCCACCGGTTCGGTAAAGAGCGAAGGACTCAACGTTTCAGGCAACGGTCCCGCTGGCACCGTATCGTGGAAGGCAGGAACAGGTTCGGTGTTTACGTCTTGCGGACCCGAGCGCGAGGAAGCCCGTTCGGGAGCCAGTGCCAACCCAAGCGCCGCCGCTAGAAGAAAAAGTCCGCCAAAAAGTTTTTGTGACTCTCGCATGTCTCGCTCCCACGGAATAACCTGGCGCATTCCCGCGCCGGACGGCACCTAGGAAAAGCTGGTTAGTACTCTACGTTGCTATCGCCCTAATTTCCACTCGCGGTTCTCGGCCTGCCCCCCGGGTCAAGGCAAGCGCAGGACGCCGATGCGGATCACCTCGAGCCGCGTCACGTCCATGACTCGATCGTTGTTCAGGTTGTCGATCTGACTGTTCGCGATAAAGAAAAAGTCGGAGCCGCGAATGGCCCCGGTGGTCGGCAAAACGCAAAAATTGCTGCGATTCTCAAGGACCGTGGTGCGCGTCACGCGAAGGCCATCGCCCGAAAGACGGAAGGCCGCAACACGGGGCGATCCGATTCCGTTCTGAATGGCGATCAAGCTGCCGTTGTGCCAATACAGTCCGTCAATGCCTGCGAGCGTGCTTCGTGGCCCGGGATCGACGTCGCGGCTCTCTCCGCTGAGAAGGTCTACTCTCACGACGCCCAGGCTATCGGCGACATACAGGGTGTGGTCGTCCTCGCTCAAGGTAATGCCGTTCGGATAAAAGAGCGGGCGATGAACGGGCAGAGGCGAGAAAGTTCCCGAGGCAGGATCGAAGCGGAGCACCGCGTTCGCGAGGCTATCGGTGGTAATCACTTCGCCCGTCTTACGGAGGACCAGATCATTGAAGCCATGCTTCAGAGAACCTTCCGGCTTGAATCTTCCCAGCAGTTTCCCGGCGGAATCAAAATGCAACAGCTCCGTTCGCCCGCTGTCGCTGAAAGAGTCGGCCCATACCGTGCCGTCGCCGGGACTGGCTCGAATGCCGAGAACCGGCAGCAGTCCAAAGCGGTCGGACGGAACGAAATCGGAAATGTTGCCGTCCCGGCCAATCTCCACAATCTTCCGCCGATTGAGACTGCCGAGATAAAAGACATTCCTCCCGGCGGCATAGGCCAGTCCTTCCGGTACCAGGTCTTTCTCCGTTGTCCGAATCGCCTCGCGCGCCTGCGCCACGGCGGGAAAGTCCCGGTGCACGTTTTCTATCAGCGTTGAGAATTCCTTTGTTTCTTTCAACCCCAGAAAGGCAGGATCGCCGGACGGATCGAAGCCTTCCTCAAGCGCGAGACATTCCTTGAGGAGCGCCAGCGCTTCCCGCGTTTCTCTCAGGTGTTGTTTTGCCGCGGCGAGAAAATAGAGCGCTGCGCCGCGGTCGGGCAGCGCATGTTGCAGTTTCTCGACGGCCGCAATCTGATCGCGAATCTCTCGGGCGTCGGCCGGCTCGGCGGGCGTGCCCTTCATCTCTTCCGGGTCCTGGGCCAGAGCGGCCGGCGCAGTTAAAAATGTCAGGAAAGAGAGTACTGCGAGAAGCGATGGCAACCGCATGCGCCAGCGATTCTTCCGGGTGTCCGGCGTCGGCCGTTTGTTTCCCGACTGGAGCGCCGAACGTTCAGAGTAGCCTGGCATGGGAGATAGCGTTCCGTCTCTGCCAAAACAGCCGGAGAGTCTAGACGAGCAGGGCGCGCGGAGGAGGATACGCCGAAGGAGAAGGAGCACGCGACCCGGCCGTTGGCCGGCCGGCAACATGCCGCAAGCGCAGGTTGCGCTGTACGCGGCGGCCCCAGGCGCGTACGAAGGTGAAATTCAGCGCTCCGCCGATCACCGAACTGGCCAGGGGAATCAAGCGCCCAACCCATTTTTCCGCGGTTTCCTGTCCAAGCTTAACGGCCAGCCGTTCCGCGATGCGCGGCGCAAGTCTTTCAAGGATCTGCTTCTCGGCAAGATCCTTGCCGTAGTCAACACCGGTGGCCGCGGCTGCAGCCATCCACAACTCGAGCCGTTCGCTTTGGCCCCGCTGCTCGAATCCGTATAAAAGACAAAGTCTTTGAATAAGGCGCAGCGTCAGGATGGTCAGCAAACCCGCGTCCGGGATGATCGTAATCATCCCACCAAGCCCAAAGCCCGCTCCTTCAAGCAGCGCCAGCCGTTCCGTGTCCTGAATCAGAATCTTGGCGATGGCATCCAGGCGCGCCAGCGGCACAAGGTGCATGTGGCGAAAGTCGAGGACGTCCAGTTTGTGCTTTCTCTTGAGTTGCCGCCGGAAGTCTTCCCGATCGATTTCGATCGAGCTTAGCCCCTTCAGGAGCCCGAAACGGGCAAGCCGCCCGAAAGCCCCTTCCGACACCGAGTTGTGTAACCCTGCCATGGCTTTACGCATCCTAGGGCGGTTAGCGCCCGCCGGCAACCGTTCCATTGTACCAGTTGCCGCAGGGTTATGGTTAACTCCTTGGGACAGGGAGTTGCTCAAGTGGCGGCAGTAAACCGTCTGTACTACTTGACTCGGAAAATCTTTTCGGTAAACTGCATTTTTCTCTATGGCGACTCTGCCACAAATCGTTCCGTCAGAAGTCGTACACGACTTCGACTTCCCGCAGCGAGAAGCGGCTTTCTTCTATGGCCTCTTCCTGCGCGGCCATTCTGCGGAAAAACTCCGGCGGGATATCGAAGTGCCGGCTCTGGTTCTGGCGAAGTGGCACAAGGAAGCGGAACGCGAGCCGGAGCTGCGGGACATCTTCACGCGCATGGTGGAATACCGGAGACACGTCCTCGCGATCTTCGATACCCTGGTTGGCTCAGACGTATTCAATCATCGGGTTCAATAACTCACCGTTCAGCTCGCTCCTTTTTTATAGCAAACCTGCCCGCAAGTTCAGGACAAAAACTGTCAGGCAACCCTTGGATTGGATTACGAGTCTAACCGCAATCGGGGGGACAAGTCCCACATAATGCAGGAGATTCCTCGATTGACGGGCGGCTTGTCCGGGCGTAGAATCCAGACGTCCTAGAAGTTGAGGTGTGCCAATGCCACGGGTAATTCGTACCCTAATTGCTACTGCATTCTCGCTTGCCATCCTTATTCCAGGCGTACCAGCTCAACAGGTTCCGCAGGCGCAAGATCCTACGAACCCTCCGCCACCTCAAACGCTCACCAAAGAGCAGCGGAGAGCGCAGAAAGACAAAGCGCGCCGGACCCTGAAAGAACTCGACAGCCAGTACAAGCAATGGCTGAACGAAGATGTCGTCTACATCATTTCGCCCGACGAGCGGAACGCCTTTCTCCAGCTCGATACCAATGAAGAGCGGGAGCAATTCATCGAACAGTTCTGGCTCCGTCGCAGCAGCAATCCCGACCTTCCGGAAAATGACTTCAAGGAAGAGCACTATCGACGCATCGCCTACGCCAACGAGCACTTCGCCTCGGGCATTCCAGGGTGGAAGACCGATCGCGGCCGTCTGTACATCATGTGGGGGCCAGCCGACGAAGTAGATTCGCATCCGATGGGCGGCACGTGGGACCGGCCGATGGAAGACGGCGGAGGTTCGACCACCACCTACCCCTGGGAGACCTGGCGCTGGCGTTATCTGGAAGGAATCGGCGAGAACATCGAAATAGAGTTCGTCGATACGACCGGTTCCGGCGAATATCACATGACCATGGATCCTTCTGAAAAGGACGCCCTGCTGCACGTGCCCGGCGCCGGCTTGAGCTTGCTCGAGTCGATGGGCTTGGCCTCAAAGACCGACCGCTTCACGCGCTCCGACGGCACCAATCTTCCGACTGCTATGGGTGGCACGCCAGCCAGCATGGACGAATTCAACCGCCTGGACCTCTACGCCAAGATTCAGAAGCCACCGGAGGTCAAGTTCAAGGACCTCGAAGCGATTGTGACCGCGCGCATTGTTCGCGATCAGCTCAAGTTCACCTGGCGCACGGATTTTATGAAGGTAACCAACGACACGGTCCTGGTTCCCATCACGATCCAGGTGTCGAACGGTCAGCTGAATTTCCAATCCAAGGATGGCATCCACTCGGCCACGATGAACGTTTTTGGCCGCGTCAGCACCTTGACGGGACGCGTGGTTCAGACTTTCGAAGATCCCGTTTCGAAGGATTTTCCTGATTCCCTGTTTCAGCAATCCCTCAAATTGCAGTCCATCTATCAAAAAGCCGTGCCTCTCCGCCCGGGCCTGTACCGCCTGGATATCGTTATCAAGGACGTGCAGAGCGGCAATGTCGGCGTCGTGAACACCAGGCTGGCCGTGCCGCGCTACGCGGACGAGAAGCTCGATGCCAGCACCCTGATTCTTGCGGACCAGCTTGAGCACGTCCCCGCCAAACAGATTGGCACCGGACAATTCGTTCTCGGCTCGACCAAAGTCCGACCGCGCCTCGATAGCGAATTTGCGCCGTCCGATCGCATGGGAATCTATCTCCAGGTTTACAACCTCAAGCCGGATGACAAGACCCACAAGTCCAATGCTACTTTCCAGTACACGGTCAAGAAGGGTCCCGAGCAGGTCATGCAGTTCAAGGAAACCTCGGCGGACATGAAACAAACCGGCGACCAGGTCACCATCGAGAGATGGCTGCCCCTGGCCACGCTGGCTCCCGGCAAATACACGATTGAAATTAATGCTACCGACGGCAATTCCAATCAGTCTATTTCAAAGACCGCTGATTTTACGATCAAGGGGCCACAGGAACCGACCAAGGCGGCAGCCAATACGGTTCCGGGGAGGTAGTCAGAAGTGAGTAAAGGACAGGTCCGAGTCATGGGGGCTCTCGTCCTGGCCGTAACGTTCTCGTTGCTGGGAGCGAATCCGGCGGTGGCCCAGTTGAAGTCTGTTCAGGGGATCCTGTCGGGAGTCGTGCGAGACACTTCTGGCACGCCTCAGCTGGGTGCCAGCGTCCAGGTAATCCCTGAATCCGGCCTGTCGGCTACAGCCATCGGATTTCTGACGAACACGCAAGGCGTTTTCCGCGGCGAGAAGCTCGCTCCGGGGTTTTACACCGTTCGCGTCACGCTCGCAGGCTTTCTCCCCACTCTCGAAAAACACGTTCGCGTCAGCGCCAATCTTACTACCCTCGTCCGTATTCAGCTGGAATCCATGTTTGCCTCCCTCGAACAATTGCGCCGCGCTCCTTCTGCCGCGGCCAGCGAATCGGATGACTGGAAGTGGGTGCTGCGTTCGGCAAGTTCGGTGCGGCCGGTTCTTGAATGGATGGAAGACGACCCGATCAGCGCGGCGGCCATGGGCTCGGACTCTATTCCCGTCGAGCCAGTGCGCGGCCGCCTGGAATTTATGGATGGCGCCCGGAAGCCTGGTTCGGTCTCGAATCTTCCCGCCAGTCCTGCAACGGCGTTTGCCTACGACCAGCGGCTGGGCCTTGCCAGCCGGCTCCTGCTTGCGGGTCTGATGAGTTATGACGGCGAGTCACCCGCCGGTGGAATCGCCACGGTCTGGCTTCCCACTGGCTCGCTCGGTGCCGGCCCGCACACGGCGCTCGTTTTGCGCGAATCGAAGCTCGGAGACGTAGGACCGACCTTCCGCGGCATCCGCATCGATCAGGGTGGTTCCCTGTCTTTTGGAACCCGCGCCGTTCTTGAATATGGCGGCGAATACGTATTGGTTGGGCTTGGCAGCTCGGCGAGCTCCTTGCGGCCGCGCATGCAGCTGGACACGAGACTCTCCGAGGACTGGCACGCGTCGCTGATTTTTGCCTCCATGCCCACTGGTCCCGAACCCCTTGACGCGCCCGAAGGGGAAGCCATCAACGGTCTCGCGGCGGCCCTGAATGAGATGGATGCGTTCCCCGTCCTGATGTGGCGAGGCGGGCATCCTGTGCTCGAGAGCGGCTTCCATGAAGAGGTCGCTGTCGAACGCAGGATGGGAGCGCGCGGCAAGTTGCAGGTTGCCGCCTTTCACGAAGACGATAGCCACGTAGCGGTCTTCGGGCGCGGCTCGAATCTACCGGTTGGCGACTTTTTCCAGGACGTCTATTCGAATGGCTTCTCCTACGACGGCGGCTCTTCGACCAGTTGGGGAACACGCGCCGTGTATCGGGAAAAGCTGAGTGATGACGTCGAACTCACCGTGCTTTATGCCTTTGCAGGCGCCTTGACCCCTTCGAGCGCAGCTGCCGGTCCGCTCCGCGAACTATTCCGGACGGCCGGGCGCCATACGGCGGGGGCCAAAGTCACCGGAAGAGTGCCCCGCCTGGGCACCAGGGTTACGGCGGGCTACCAGTGGATCGGCGGACCAACGCTCTCGCGGGTGGATGGCTTTGGCGAATCCCTGTTTGACATGGAGCCTTATCTTCACGTCGGTGTGCACCAACGGCTGCCCAAGTTTGGCCCGGGCCGGTGGGAGGCCAACGCGGAGTGCGATAACCTCCTGGCCCAGGGTTATGTGACTCTCAGCTCCCAGGACGGTCGTGTGACCTTGATGCCCGCTTTCCGCACGTTCCGGGGTGGTCTAAGCCTGCAGTTCTAGTCGCAAAATGGGCTCTAGAAAGCTGTATGTCTCCTTCCAGAAAACGGATTATTGCTACGTGTCCAACCCAGAGATTCTGTAAGTCATTGAAATATAAGGTATTTTTTAAGAAGCGACTCTTCCAAAGAATGGACATTGGTTTGCACCAAAGTCCGGGTGGCAGGGTGTCACCCTGCTTGGGCCAGTCATGAAGCAGAACCTCAGAGTCAGCCTTGGGGCCGTTGTGCTAGCGCTCGCCACGCTGGCAGCCATGATTTTTGCCTGGCTGAATTTCGTCCAAAGAACCGAATTTGAGAGTCCTGATGACGGAGTTGTCTGGCTCGACACGACCCAGGGCGTCGAAGCCCAGCAGGTGGCCCGGAACTCTCCGGCCGCCCGCGCCGGCGTTCGCCCCGGGGATCATCTTCTGGCCATCAACGGGAGCCCGGTCACCCGGCAAGTGCAGGTAACAAAGCGCCTTTGGCGGGCGGGACTGTGGACCGAAGTCCGCTACAAACTGGCGCGCAATGACGAAGAGTTTGAGACTCGGCTCGTCACCGCTCCGGCCGAGAAACCAACCTCCATCGAAAATTATGCGCGCGTCCTCGGCCTGATTTATCTTTTCATCGGGCTTTTCATCTTTGCGCGCCGCTGGAATGCGCCTCGCGCCGTGCATTTCTACATTTTCTGTCTGGTGTCCTTCATTTTCTTCTCCTTCCACTACAGCGGGAAGCTGGACACTTTCGACTACGAGGTTTACTGGATCAAAATACTGGCGCAAGTGCTGATGCCGGCGTTGTTGCTGCATTTTGCGCTGGTCTTCCCGGAACGCGCCGAACCGGCCAGCCGGTCCCTCTCGAAGCTAAGCTTTGTATATCTGCCGCCGCTCGCGATTCTTTTCATTCATGTCAGCACCGCACTCGGCGTGCTGGGTTGGGTTCCCTGGCTGGGTTCCCGCATCCTTTTGGACAAAATCGCCTACAGCTATCTGGGCGCATGCCTGCTGGCTGCCGGTTTGGTTTTCTATCGCAATTTTCGCGCGGCGCCTGCCGGCGTCCTGCGCCAGCAGCTGAAATGGCTCACGGCCGGGACCTTCATCGGGACGACTCCCTTTGCCGTCCTGTATATCGTGCCGTTCGTGTTCGACGCGGCTTCGAGGCCGTGGATGAAATTTTCGACCGTCAGCCTGGTTTTCATCCCGCTGTGCTTCGGCTACGCCATCATTCGTTACCGCTTGATGGATGTGGACATCATCTTCAAACGCGGCCTGGCGTATACCGCGGCAACGGCTGCCATCGCCACGATTTACTTTTTCTTTGTGGCGCTGATTCCCCAGATCTTTCATGCCCAGACAAGCGGCCCGGTCGGCGGCGTCATCGCCATTGTGATTGCCGCGCTGCTCTTCCAGCCCTTCCGCGAATGGATTCAGGCGCGCCTCGACCGCTTCTTCTATCGCGATCGTCTCGACTATCGCCGCACGTTGATCGAATTCGGCCGCACGCTCACGAACGAAGTGCGGCTTGAACCCATGCTCGGCTCCGTGATGGACCGTGTCTCGCAAACACTCCTGGTCGATCGCCTGGCGATTTTCGTCGAGGATGTTTCCAGTCCCGGCAATCTCCGGCTGGCCCGCTCGATGGGCGTGCGTCTCGCGGAGCCTCTGGACCTCAGTTTCCTCGGACCGGCCCGGCCCGAGTTTGCGCGGGGGGCGCTCTTTTTCGAGTCGCCCCGCGCCGCGCGCGACGTCAGCGACTCCGTCCGGCGCACCCTCGAGCAACTGGACCTCAATTACTTTGTGCCCTGCCGGATTCGCGAGCACACCGTAGCTGTTTTGGGGCTCGGCAAGACCGTCGACGGCGATTACCTCTCAAGCGACGACGTCGAGCTTGTGGAAACCATTGCAGGATACGTCGCCGTAGCCCTCGACAACTCGCAGCTGTACACGTCGCTCGAGCAGAAAGCCCTCGAGATCGCGCGCCTCAAAGACTTCAGCGAAAACATCGTGGAGTCCTTGAACGTCGGCGTGCTGGCCGTGGATCTGGAGGGCATCGTCGAATCCTGGAATACGCGCATGGAGCAGCTTTTCGGCGTGGCCCGGCAGGACGCCGTTGGTCGCCAGCTTCGCTCCCTGCTTCCGGAAGAGCTTGCATCGGAGATTGCGGCGCGCGGGGACGCCGAGCAAATCACCGGCATTTATAAACAGCGCCTGCACCACCAGGGCAAAGCGCTCACCTTGAACGTTTCGATCACCCCCCTGGTCAGCAAGTCCGCCGAGCGCATCGGCCGGCTCCTGCTCTTTGACGACGTCACCCAGCGCGAGCGCATGGAAGAGCAGATGTCGCAAACCGAGAAGCTCACTTCGCTGGGCCTCCTGGCCGCTGGCGTCGCGCACGAAGTCAACACGCCTTTGGCGGTCATCTCCAATTACATCCAGATGCTCGCAAAACAGATGCCCGATGGCGATCCGCGGCAGTCCATCATCGAGAAAATTGTGAAGCAAACCTTCCGCGCCAGCGAAATCGTGAACAATCTTTTGAATTTTTCGCGCACGGGAGCGCCCGAAGCCGTGGACATCGACGTGAACCGCGTGGTGGAGGAGACTCTTTCTCTCGTCTCCCATCCCCTGAAGACTTCGCAGATTCAGGTGGTGAAACATCTGGGCGAAACGCTCCCCGCCGTCCGCGGCTCAGCGAACAAACTGCAGCAGGTGTTTCTGAATCTTTTCCTGAACGCCCGCGACGCCATGCCCGGCGGCGGCCTGCTCGAAGTGCGCACCGCCGCCCACAATGGCAGCGTCGAAATTGAAGTCGTGGATACCGGAGCTGGCATCCCGCGCGAACATATTCACCGCATCTTCGACCCCTTCTTCACCACAAAAGCCAGCGGCCGCGGCACCGGTCTCGGCCTCTCCGTCAGCTACGGCATCATCAAGGAACACTCCGGCAAGATCGACGTCCGCTCGACACCGGGCAAGGGTACTTCTTTCCACCTGGAGCTCCCCGCGGTCAGAAAGTCCGTTCATGTCTAAGGGTTCGATCCTGGTTGTTGACGACGAATCGGAAATTCGCGAAGGCCTTGAACTTCTGCTCACGAGTGAAGGGTACGGGGTCTCGAGCGCAGAGACCGGTGAATCCGGCCTCGCCAAACTCGAAGAGCATCCGTTCGATTTGCTTCTCCTTGACGTCAGTTTGCCGGACAGGAACGGTCTCGAGTTGCTGCGCGAAATTCGCAAACGCGATCCGCATCTTTCCGTTGTCCTGATCACCGCCTACGGCTCGATTGAAATGGCGCGCGCTGCCTTCAAGGGCGGCGCTCTCGATTACATCACCAAGCCGTGGTCGAACGACGAGCTTCTCGCGCAAGTGGCGCAGGCGGTCGAGTCCCGCCGTCTCCGTGAAGAAAACGTCCAGCTCAAGCGCGCCTTGAAGCAACGCTTCAATTTCCCGAACATCATCGGCAAGAGCGAAAAGATGCTGACGCTGTTCGATCTGATTACCCAGGTAGCGCCCTCGCGCTCGACCGTGCTGATCAGCGGAGAAAGCGGCACCGGCAAGGAGCTCATCGCCAAAGCCATTCACTCCGCTTCCACCCGCGCGGACAAGGCGTTTGTCCCGGTCAACACCGGCTCCATTCCCGTCGATTTGCTCGAATCGCAGCTCTTCGGCCACGTCAAGGGCGCGTTCACGAGCGCCGTCGCTTCCAAAAAGGGGCTCTTCGAGGTCGCCGATCAGGGCACCATCTTCTTCGACGAAATCGCCACCATCAGCCCGGAAACGCAGGCCAAGCTGCTTCGCGTCATTCAAGAGCGCGAATTCATGCGCCTCGGCGGCACCGAACAGCTGAAAGTCGATGTCCGCATCGTCGCTGCCTCGAACGTCGAGCTGCTGACTCTGGTCCGTGAAGGCCGCTTTCGCGAGGATTTGTACCACCGCCTGAATGTGATCCATCTCCAGCTTCCGCCGCTGCGCGATCGCCGCGAAGACGTACCCGCCCTGCTCGCCCATTTCCTCGACCGCTACTGCGTCGAGAACGGCAAGCCCATGCGCCTGTTCACACAGGGCGCCCTGAAACTCCTGATGGACTACGATTGGCCCGGCAACGTGCGAGAACTGGAAAACGCCGTCGAGCGCGCCGTCGTGCTTTCCACCCAGGAGCGCGTCGACGTGGATTTGCTTCCCGAGAGCATTCGCAGCAAGGAAATCGTCCGCGGTGTCCGCCTGCAGCTGTCGGAATTTCTTCCGCCGCTGCCGGGCGAGCCCGGCTCGCGTTCCGGGGCCGACCACCCGCAACCTTCGCTCTTTCAAATTATGGACGAAATCGAGCGCCGCATTATCATCGACATGCTCGAACGAACCAGCTGGAACCAAACAGAAGCCGCCGAACGTTTTATGATTCCTCTTTCCACGCTGAATCAAAAGATCAAGCGGCTGGGCATCGACGTCCGCCGCCGCGGCCGCGCCGACGAAACTCTCTCGGCCTCCATGGGCAAGTAGCGCCAGAAAGAAATCGCCGGCCGCGTTCCGCCCCGCGATCGAGACTTTCATCTTGCATCTGAGAGTTTCCCTATGCACAGTATCGCGGGATGATTCTTCGCCTCTCAAGTCCAGCGGTGCGCGTGTTTCTTGTCCTTCTCGCGATGGCCCTCGCCGCCGGCCTTTCCTACTCCGGCATCCGCAATGTCCTTGCTGTCCGCGATTCCGGACGGAATACGCTCGACGGCTATCAGCGGGCCACCAGGCTTGAACCGGATGACTCGAGCAATTGGTATCTCCTCGGCCGCTATTGGCAGTACAACCTCGAAGAGCCCGACGCGCGCCGCGCCATCCGCGCCTATCAAACGGCATTGTCGCTCGATCCCCGATCCGCGGACACCTGGCTGGATCTCGGCATGGCGTATGAAACCGAAGGTGACGCGGCCGCCGCCCGAAACGCCTTTGTTCAGGCCAAACGCGCTTATCCGCTTTCGCCCGAAGTCTCCTGGCGTTACGGGAATTTTCTGCTGCGGCGGGGAGAGCTGGACGCCGGATTCGCGGAGATCAAGCATGCTCTCGAAGCCGACCCCAAGCGGGGAGCAGCCGCTTTCGCTCTCAGCATGCGCTTCGATCCCGACATCCACTCCGTTCTGGAGCGCGTCGTGCCTCGCTCAGAGGATGCTTACCTGAACATTATTTCTGCCCTCGCAGAGCAGGGACAAACCGGGGAAGCCCTGATGGTCTGGTCGAAGCTGGCTGACCTTCCCCCGCATCTCCCGCTCGGCGAGTCTTTTCCGCTGCTCGAAGCTCTCCTTAAGAAGCGGCAGGTGGCGGAGGCGCAGCGCGTCTGGGACGAGGCTCTCTCCTTTGCCCGGCTGCCGCGCCCTCCGGATCCTCCCGGCTCTCTTGTGTGGGATGGCGGGTTTGAAACAAACGTCACCGGCGGTGGATTCGCCTGGCGCTACTTGCCCTTCACCGCGGGCGTGGTGCTCACCCTCGATACGAAGGAAAAACATTCCGGAAACCGCTCTCTCCGCCTCACGTTTAACGGCCTCGAGAACCTCGCCTTCCATGATGTGTGCCAATTCGTCCCCGTAGAGCCTTCCACTCCCTACCTTTTTTCCGCATGGGTAGAGACGCGTTCCTTGTCGACCGATCAGGGCGTGCGCTTTGGCCTTCGCTCCGTGGAGGATCCGAACAATTCCGTTGCCTGGACCGAAGATGTGCGAGGCACGCTGCCTTGGAAGAAAGTCGAACTTCCGTGGACTTCGGCGAAGGATATCCATGAACTGCAGCTCTGCGTGAGCCGCCTTCCAAGCGCACAATTTGACAGCAAGATTCGGGGGTCGGCCTGGATCGATGATGTTGTCCTGGTCCGGGCGTCCGCCGAGAGCTCCAGCCGATGAAGCTCTTACGCATCGGGATTTGCGCGCTGGTGGTCTTTGGCGTCCTGGCGCACGGCGCCGTCGAGGATTGGGCGCGTGCCGTGCTCGAGACCGGCGCAGCCCTGCTCTTTCTCGTCTGGGCCGTCCGCGCGTATTTCACCGAGGAACACCAGATCGTCATTTCCCCCTTGCTCTTGCCCCTGGTCGCTCTCCTGCTGATCGCTCTCGGCCAGTGGTTGTTTCATCGCACCGCTTCTTCCTACGCCACGCGCATGGAAATCGCGCTTCTTCTCGCCGATATCCTTCTTGTCTTTTTGGCTGCGCAAGCCTTCCGGACGATCGAGGACTGGCGCGCCTTCGTCTGGTTTGTGATGAGTTTCGGATTTCTCGTCGCCATCTTCGGGATCCTGCAGCACCTCACTTTTAACGGCAAGCTCTACTGGTTCCGCGAGATGCACTATGGAGGCATTCCTTTCGGTCCGTACGTGAATCGCAATCATTTTGCCGGTTTTGCGGAGCTCGTCATTCCCGTTTCTTTGGTTCCTCTGGTCCTCGGCAAGGTACGCAGGGAACGGTGGTTTCTTGTCAGTCTGTTTGCCGTGGTGCCTATCGGCGCTCTCTTTCTCGCCGCCTCTCGCGGAGGCCTTGTCAGCTTTGCCGTGGAAGTCGGCGTCCTGGTCGTGTGGCTGATTCTTCGCCGAACGGTCGGTCGACACCTGCTCTCCGGAGGTGCCGTCCTTTTGCTCGCCTTTCTCATGGTCTCCTGGTTGGGTGTCCAGCAGCTCGTGGATCGATTCTCCTCCCTCGCCTCCCTTGAGATTACCGGCGGGAAGCGCGCCTCCATGAGAGCGGACACCTGGCGAATCTTCCTCGACCATCCCTGGACGGGCACTGGCCTGGGCACCCTCGAGACCGTCTTCCCCGCTTATGAGACGCATTACGATGGAAAAATAGTGAATCACACCCACAACGATTATCTGGAAGGCCTTGCGGAGACGGGCCTCGCCGGCGGGTTGTGCTGCGTATGGTTTCTGGGTGTCCTGTTCTTCGATTCGCTTCGGAGGCTGACTCAGCCCGATGGCGCTTTCATTTCGACCATTCAGCTCTCAGGACTGGCCGCGTGCCTCGGCTTTCTCACTCACGCACTTTTCGATTTCAATCTGCATATTCCGGCTAACGCTCTCCTGTTTTTTCTCATGGCAAGTCTTGCGACCAGCGAGATTCGGCCAGCCGCTCCGCCGATTCCCAGAACGGAACACTTCGGCCAATCGCCTTGAAATGACTGATGGACTTCCTCTTTCTCCCTGTATAATCAATTGGGGGTCATCTATACGCATGCAACCAGCGAGACTGGCTGCGGGGACTTTGTGTCTTGTCTCGACAACTCTCCTCGGATTTCTGGTTCTGGCGCCGCCCGCCCGCGCGCAGGCCGTTCTCGAGACGCCGCAACAAACCAACGATCGCATTCGCGAGCTTTCCGCCGCCGCGCGCGTAGCGCCGCATGACTACGTGATTGGCAACGGCGACCTGATCTCGATCGATGTCTTCGACGTGAAAGAGCTGAGCCGCGATGTCCGCGTCAGCCAGACCGGCACCATCGGCCTCCCGCTCGTACCCGTGCGCCTGCATGTCGCCGGCCTCACCGAGATCCAGGCCCAGCAAAAGATTACCGAAGTGCTCGAAGCGGATGGTCTGGTCTCGCATCCCGAGGTAAACGTTACCGTCAAGGAAAGAAAGAGCAAGCCCATTACCGTTGTGGGGGCCGTAGCACATCCTTTGGTGTACCAGGCCGATCGCGAGGTCACGCTCCTTGAAGTTCTTGCCGAAGCCGGCGGGCTTGCCAACGATGCCGGAGATGAAGTCATTGTTACCCGGCCCGTACCAACCATGACTTTCGACGATTCGGAGCCGCCGCAGATCGGCCCCTCCGGTGCCCCTCCTCTCGACCCGCAACCTTTGAAATCCGGGGCCAAGCCGCCGGCAGCCGCTCCATCTACGGCCCAAAACGCGGCAGCAGCGAACCCTCCTGAATTGCCTGCGCCCAACTCTACCGAGCAAAAATCCACGAGCGGCGCAAGTCCCGCTTCGAATCCGGCCGCCGATACCATCACGGTGAATTTGTACCAGTTGATGGAAGCCGGAAATACCGCGAACAACATCCTGCTCGCGGCAGGAGATGTTGTGACCGTTCCTCATGCCGGCATTGTTTACGTCCTGGGTGCGGTCGCCAAGCCCGGCGGATTTGTGCTCTCGAACGACCGCGAGCAATTGAGCACGCTGAAGATTCTCGCCTTGGCCGGCGGCTACACCAACGTGGCCAAGACAGACCGCGCCGTCATCATCCGCAAAGATGCCCAGGGACAGCAGCATGAGGTGGCGCTCAACCTTAAGAAAATTCAGAATCGCCAGGCGGAGGATATGAAGCTCGAGCCGAGCGACATCCTGTATGTTCCGCAGAGCGGAGCCAAACAGGCCGTTTTGCGGTCCGTCGAGTTTGGCATCGCCCTCGGCTCAGGCGTGGCCCTCTACCGTCTCGCCTATCACTAGAAGAAAATGTCAGAAGACCACAAACTCGTTCCCAAGGAAAACGGCTCCAACGGCGCCGTGGAGCTGATTCCGCCATCCGCGCGTATTCAGGCTTGGGATCTCTCGCCGCGCGAGCCACATCTCTACGACTACCTGCTGATCCTGCGCAAACATAAATGGCTGATTTTGTCGTTCCTGCTCGCTGTGGTCACCATCGTTACCATCGCCACTTTCCGGATGCAAGCCGTCTATGTGGCCACTGCCCGTGTCGAAATGGACCCCTCGAATGCCAACATCCTGCCCTTCCAGGGTATGGATCCTTACGGCTACGAGATGGATCTCGAGAATTATATCGAGACGCAGTCGAAGATTTTGACCAGCGAAACTCTGGCCCTTGAAACCATTCGTAGCAGCGGCCTCGGCGCGCGGCCTGAGTTTGCTTCTCCCAGCGGGCCTTCGGAAGCAGTGGCGATCGGCAGCCTGGAAAACCAGAAGCGCCCCGCGGAGCTCGGCGCCTTTCTCGGGAGTCTCAGTGTAAGGCGCGTTCCCAACAGCCGGCTGGTGGATGTCAGCTTCGAGTCGACAGACCCGCAGTTCGCCGCTCACATCGTCAACGAGCATATTAGGAATTTCCAGGATCAGAACATTCGCAGTCACTACGATGAGACTACCCGGGCCACCACCTGGCTCCGCAACGAGCTCGAGGAGCTCAAGATCACGGTTCAGCAATCGGAAGACAAGCGTATTGCCTACGAACGAAAAAACCAGATCTGGACGCTCGACGACAAGTCCAATATCACCACCCAGCGCCTCGCCGATACCAACAAGGAATTGACGGATGCTCAGTCAGAGCGCATGCGCAAGGAAGCGCTCTTCCAGTTTGCCAAGGCTGGCGATATCGCAAGCGTTCCTCAGCTCCGCGACAATCCCGTCTTGCAAGGCCTTACTCTCAGGCGGCAGGCCGCTGCCGCGGAATACAGCGAAGCTCTGAACCAGTACGGCCCCAATTTTCCCAAGGTGCAGCGCCTCCAGGCCCAGCTGAAGGATATTGACCAGCTCATCCAAAGGGAGAATGTCAATGCCCTCAGCCGCATCGAAATCGAGTACCGCGAATCCCGGGAACGCGAAAACCTCCTCATCCAGGCCCTCGATGAGCAAAAGGTGGCGGCGAACGAGATGGCCGAGCGCATGGTCGAATACAACATCCTCAAGCGCGAAGCCGAAGCTTCCAAAGCTCTCTATGACGGGTTGATGACCAAGCTCAAGGAAGTTGGAATTTCTGCGGCTTTGCAATCCTCCAATATCCGCGTCGTCGATCCGGCCATGATCCCCGCCTACCCTTCGCGTCCCGCCAAAGCCAGAAACATCGTCCTGGCTTTTCTGGTCGGTCTTGTCGGAGGCATCGGTCTTGCTCTCATGCGCGAGTACCTCGACAACACCGTCAAGACACCCGACGATATCGAGACTCTCGCTCGCCTGCCTTCCCTGGCCGTCGTGCCGCAGTTTGCGGGTTCGAACGGCAACGGTTCGCGCAGGCGCCTTTTGCAAGGCATTGCCGCGAATGGCCACGAAAAACGCATTGAGCTCGTCGCCCAGCACCTGCCGAAATCCCAGATGTCGGAAGCGTTCCGTGCGCTGCGCACGTCCCTCCTGCTTTCCCAGCCCGGCCGCCCGCCGCAAGTTATCCTCGTAACCAGCGCCCTCCCGCGCGAAGGCAAGACCACCGCCGCGGCAAACCTGGCCGTCACTCTTGCCCAGCTGGGGGACAGCACCGTGCTCGTCGACGCAGACTTGCGCAAGCCCGGTGTCGGCCGGCTGCTCAACATGTCTGGCGGCAAGTACGCGGGGTTGAGTTCTTACCTGGCCGGTGTTTCAAGCCTCGATCTTGTTATCGTGCCGCACCCCGATATTCCCAATCTCGCCGCGATTCCCACCGGCCCGCTGCCTCCGAATCCTGCCGACTTGTTGTCCTCTAACAAATTGGCCGAGGCCATCGCTGAATTGCGCACCAAGTTCAAATTTGTGGTGATCGACTCGCCTCCCATTATGGCCGCCACCGATGCCGTCATCCTCTCCGTCCAGACAGACGGCGTTCTGCTGGTCGTACGGAGCGGTGAAACGCCCAAGGAGGCTTTCACGCGCACGCGCGATTTGCTCGTCAGCGTGAAGTGCCACATCCTCGGCGTCGTTCTGAATGCCGTCGATTCCGGCGCTCCGGACTACTACTATTCTTATCGGTACTATCCCTATTCCTATGGCTATGGCCCTCAAGAAGCGGCCGAATCTCCCGAGGAACACGACGATATTGTTGGATCCGTCTCCGAACGCTCCCCGCGCCATCGCGATGACGATCAGGCATTATAAGGAGGCACTGTGCGTTACTTGATCACCGGCGGCGCCGGTTTCATCGGTTCTCATTTGTCGGAGCGGCTTCTCGCTCGCGGCGATCGTGTCGTCTTGCTCGACAACCTCTCCACCGGAAGCATGGATAACATCCGCCACCTCAAGACTTCCGGCCAGATGGAATATCACCTCGACAACATCGAAAATCTTCAGCTGCTCGCCGAGCTGGTCGACGACGCCGACGTCATCGTCCATCTCGCCGCCGCTGTCGGCGTAAAGCTTATCGTCGAAAGTCCCGTGCGCACCATCGAAACCAATGTCAACGGCACCCAGCGCATCCTCGAAGCCGCCTGCAAAAAACGCAAACTCGTTCTCACCGCTTCCACTTCCGAAGTCTACGGCAAGAACACCAATGTCCCCTTTCACGAAGACGCTGACCTCGTCCTCGGCCCCACCACCAAAGGCCGCTGGAGCTATGCCGCCTCCAAAGCTCTCGATGAATTTCTCGCTCTCTCGTACTGGAAAGAAAAAAGACTTCCCGTCATAGTGGTCCGCCTGTTCAACACCGTAGGTCCGCGCCAGACCGGCCGCTACGGAATGGTGTTGCCCAATTTCGTCAAGCAGGCGCTCGACAATGAGCCCATCCGCGTCTACGGCAACGGCAAACAGTCACGCTGCTTCTGCGACGTCCGGGATACCGTCGAGGGCCTCATCCGCCTTATGGACACCGAGCGCTCCGTCGGCGAGGTCGTCAACGTCGGCAACACGGAAGAAATCACCATGGAAGCCCTGGCCCGCCTGGTCAAAGCGCGCACGCACAGCGCTTCACCGATCGAATTTGTACCCTACGATCAAGCCTATGAACCGGGCTTTGAGGACATGATGCGCCGCGTCCCCTCTGTCGATAAACTCCAGGCCCTCACCGGCTTCCGCCCTCAAACGTCGCTCAACGAAATCATCGACCGCGTTACGGCCTTCTTCCGCCAAAAGGAAGAGGCCAGCGCACCGCGCGCCGCCACCAGCACCGCCGTCTGAAGGAAGCTCTCGGGAATTGGCGATTTTTTTATAACCCCGGGGCGCCACGGCATGACGCCTATCTTGATTTGGATGGCGGACCTTCGAATTTTTCGTCCGGAATGTTTTCGTTCTGCTGAACATCCAAAACCTTGAAGGAAGTTCTTGTCCCCCAGGCGCCGCCGGGACTCGACCATTTCACAACAAACGGCATCTTCACTCCGCCGATCTCGCGATAGTCCTCGAAATCCGCCCGCACCTGGAACGCGCCGAAAACGGTTTGTTCCTCGATGTGGCGGCCGAGAAGCAATCCCGTCTCGACACTGAAATAGAAGTCCTCGCTCGTGCCTTCGGGCGACGTTCCGCTGACGACGTAGGTGTCCTCGTCTTGAAGCTTTTCTGCGGCTTTGACTTTCACGCTCGAATACTGGCTTTCGAGCCGGCTGCCCTGATACATCTCCGCATCTCGCAGGATGGCATGCTGTTCAAACGTATTCAGCAAACCCCAGTAGGATTTGAGCGAATCTTCGGCCCAGGCATGCGTTCCGTTCGATCCCACCCAAAGACTGTAACCGGGTGATTCCCGGGAGCGCAGCACCCTCCCCGGCCCCTTTTGAAAGATCATCGTTACGGATCCGGAATTCCCGCCATCGAGTCGCACCGTTTTTAGGATCCGGCTCTTCACCCGGTCAAGCGCCTCCTGTCCACCGAGCGCTAGTACATAGCGGCCGAGCACTTCGCCAACACTTGGCAGCGGCGGGCCGGCAGGTTTTCCGGCGGCCGCTTCCGTCGCTCTCGGCGGAGGCGGCACGATGGGTGCTAACGCCATTGGTTCTGCGTGGCCCTGGTGGCAGGTGAAACAATTTACAGTGTTTTTCCCCGCGAACGACTCCTCATTGATTTGACGCACCATGCGAATCATCTCGCGCGCCCGCAGTTTCTCTTTCCTCTCATCCTTGCTGAAATCCTGCACGTGACAATGATCGCAATCCACGTTGAGCGAGCTCGCGATAAAGGACATTGCTCCCTGGAGATCGCCCGCCCGCATGCCCTTGAGCGCCTGAATATTTTTAAAAACCGTTTCAGCCGGCTGGTTCTCGCGCAATTCCGGCGGCGTTTTTTGCGGAGCCGCATCTCTCGGATAAACAAATGCCGCTGCGAAGAGCACCAAGACCCTCGCCCCGATTGGCAGAGAAGAGCGGTCGACCATCTTTTTACGCATGGAGAATCGTCCCCGGTCAGCCTGCCATCCGCAGGTCTTGTTCCAGTGGATGGATGGCCATTCTCACTGGGGACCCTGACCCACAGGGGCACCGTCCAACGCCGAAATCTGTCTTCTCCCCCCTATCTCTCAAGACGTATTGCCTCTCGAATCGTCTCAAGATCTAGCCAGATCCGTGAGTAGGGGGAGCCTCGCCAAACGCTGATTTCGCGGGAACTATTCCCGCCAAAAAGCGTATTCATGGTTGCTGCCGAATCTCCTCGGAAAGATAAGGCCTCTCGAATGAATATCATCGCCTCGCTCGACACCGCCTATCGCGATTTTAAGTACGCTCTCCGCACGCTCGCCCGCACTCCCGGCTTCACCGCCATCGCCATTCTCACGCTCGCTCTCGGCATCGGCGCAAATACCGCCATCTTCACCCTTCTCGATCAAGTCCTGCTCCGCCTTCTGCCCGTCAAGGACCCCCAGGAACTCGTCCTCCTCACCATGCGCGGCCGCCACTACGGCAGCAATTGGGGTGGCAATGCCATTTCTCATCCCATGTTCCGCGATTTCGCCGCCCACAATGAAGTCTTCTCCGACATGTTCGCCCGTTTCCCGTTCGACGCCAGTGTCTCCTTCCATGGCCAGGCCGAACACGTCCAGCTGGAAATGGTGTCCGGCACTTATTTTTCCAACCTCGGTTTGAATCCCTACCTCGGTCGCGTGTTCACCCCGGAAGACGACCGCCTCCCCGACGCCTATCCCTACGTCATCCTCAACCACGCTTACTGGAAATCGCGTTTCTCCGCCGACCCGAACGTCGTTGGCAAAACTCTCATCCTCAACAACCAAAACATGACCATCGTCGGCGTACTGCAACCCGGCTTTGATGGCGTCGAGCTCGGCCGCTCCCCCAAGCTCTTCGTTCCCCTCATGATGCAAAAGGAGATCATGGTCGGCAATCCCACCGACATGCTCAAGGAACGCCGCAACCGTTGGGTCAACGTCTTTGGCCGCCTCAAGCCCGGTATTACCCGCGAACGGGCAAAAGCGTCGCTCCAGCCCTTCATGCATTCCATGCTCGAGATGGAGGTTAAGGAAAAAGCCTTCGCTCACGCGTCACCCTATGATCGCGAGCAATTCCTCAAGTGCTATATCGACCTCCTGCCAGGCTCTCAAGGCCGCTCCTACACCCGCCAGACGCTCTCGACGCCTCTCTGGGTTCTCATGGCCACCACCGGCCTCGTCCTTCTCATTGCCTGCGCCAATCTTGCCAATCTTCTCCTCGTCCGCGGGTCGGCGCGAAGAAAGGAAATAGCGATCCGCCTGGCCATGGGCGCCACACGCCCTCGCATCATCTCGCAGCTCCTGATCGAAAGCCTTTCGCTCGCGACGCTGGGAGCCCTCGCCGGACTCGCTCTCGCCTACTGGGCCGACAAAGCTCTCATGGCCGCCTATCTGCCTTCCGATTCCGGAGGCTTGCGAATTTCCACCTCGCCCGACCTTCGCATTCTTCTGTTCACGCTGGCCGTCACGGCCGCCACGGGCGTACTCTTCGGCCTGGTTCCCGCTTTACAGACCACCAAGCCCAACGTCGCCACGACTCTAAAAGACGAAGCCGCTGCCGTCGTCGGCGGTGGTCACGGCGCCCTCAGAAAATCTCTCGTCATCGCTCAGGTCACCCTTTCTCTCCTGCTCCTGATCGGTGCCGGTCTTTTCACCAAGAGCCTCGGCAATCTTCGCAACCTCGGTCCCGGTTTTAACCCGCAAAATCTCGTCGGCTTTGAAATCGATCCCTCCTACAGCGGCTACAGCGTTGCGCGCCTGAAATCTTTCTATCCCCAGTTACTGGATTCCCTCTCCTCCATTCCCGGCGTCGAATCCACTGGCCTCGCTTCCCTGCGCATCCTCGAAGATAACGAATGGGACAGCAGCATGACCGTCGAAGGCTTCTCTCCTCCCACTCCAGACGCCCATCCTGAGCCCTACATGAACGAAGTCAGCCCCAACTATTTCGCCACCATGGGCATTCCCATCGTCAACGGCCGCGACTTCCGTCCCTCCGATACCCAGGAAGTGAATCATCACCCCGACGACCCGTTCGGATGGAATCCGGCCCTCGTCATGATCAATGAAACCTTTGCCAAGAAATACTTTGCCGGCCGCGATCCCGTCGGCATGCATTTGGGTTTCGGATCCGACCCCGGCACTCCCACCGACATGGAAGTTATCGGCGTCGTCAAAGACATCAAATACACCAACCTCCGCGACGAAATTCCCGCTCAGGCCTATCTTCCCTATATCGCCGACCGTTTCATCGGCGGCATGGTCATTTACGTCCGCACGGTTGGCGACCCCACTCTGCTTATGTCTTCGATCCGTTCGAAGGTCCGCGATCTCGACTCCAACGTCCCCATCTCGAACATGCGTACCACCGAAGTGCAAATAAGCAACTCGCTGTCCACCGAACGCATGATCGCGAGCCTCTCCGGCGTCTTCGGTTTTCTCGCGACGCTTCTCGCCGTCATTGGCCTTTACGGCGTCATGGCCTACACCGTCGCCCAGCGCACTCGCGAGGTCGGGATCCGCATGGCTCTCGGCGCCGCCCAGGGCAATGTCATTTGGATGGTGATGCGTGAAGTGCTGGTTCTTGTGGCTATCGGCGTTGCCGCAGGAGTGCCCGCCTCACTGGCCCTGACGAAGCTTGTAAAAAGCCAGCTCTTCGGCCTCTCGCCGCACGATCCCGCCACGCTTCTTCTGGCAACCGTGGCGCTCGCCTCGGTCGCACTCGCCGCCGGCTACATCCCCGCGTGGCGTGCCAGCCGCCTCGATCCGATCAAAGCGTTGCGTTATGAATAACTCGAGCTCTTTCGGCTCTTCTCCGGCCAGGAAAAGAAGCTTCGAATGCCGCTTCCCGGGGCTGGTTAATCGACGGAAGGCAGAGTGATCTCAAATCGGTACGTGCCCGCGGGAATCTCGAATTCGAGATCGTTGTTTTCCCTGTTCAGCGCGTGAATTCTGCTGCTTTTTCGGAGCGACTCTCCGTCAAGCGCGAACGACTCCGCCTGCTCTTTTCTGACCGGCAACCGCCCGGTCGCATTTGCCGGAATCGTCAAATTCCAGGTGGCCTTGTTTCCGGAAATCGACCATGCCGAGTGAATCGTGCCGGACGCGGACTCATAGGAAAAATCGAGGCTCCCCAAACGTCTGTCGAAGTTCGGATGAAGCCGGATGACGTGAAATCCCGGATCGCTTGCCACCGTATCGATTCCCGCTGCATAGCGGTAGATCCAGTCCGCGACCGCCCCATACGCGTAGTGATTGTAGGAATTCATGCTCGGATCGCCGCGCATTTGATCGCCGTTCCAGCGTTCCCACATCGTGGTGGCGCCGTGTTCGACCAGATATCCCCAGGACGGATACTCCGTGCTGAGCAGCAGACGGTAGGCGACATCGGCGTGCCCGGTATCGGTCAACGCCCCCAGCAAATAGGGAGTGCCGAGAAATCCCGTGCCGAGGCGCCAATGATTGGCTTCGAGCCGGTCCACCAGACGTTTGGCCGCAAGGCTTCGCAGCGAATCAGGCAGCAGATCCATGTGCAGCGCAAGTACGTATCCCGTTTGTGTTTCGACGGGCTGGTCACTGAGCGGCTTCGCCGTCCCCGAAGCGAATACCGGCGGCGGTGGGACGCCGCCGACAAATCCATCCGGCCGCACGTACGCCCGGTTGAAAGCGGCTTTGATTTTTTCAAACAGCTCGCCGTATCTTCGCTGGTCATCCGTTTTTCCCATGGCGCGGGCCATCTCGCTCATCAGCGTGACGTCGTACGCCCAATACGCTGTGGCGATCAGGTCCACGGGCGTCACCCCTTCCGGCGAGAGCCAGTCCGCAAAGGGAATGCCGTAATTCTTTTTCCAGAGATAATCGGGATTCGCCGCTTCAATGGCGGCAAGATACTTTCGCATCCCCTCCCAGTTTTCTTCGACGACTTCCGTGTCGCCGGTCTGAATCCACGACGACCACGGAATGATCACTCCTGCGTCGCTCCATCCCGTGGCGTGGGCAGGGTGCGCGGTGTTTGTTCCCGGAGCGAAAATTCCATACATATCCGTGCCCGCTTGTGTGCCGCGCAAATCCGCTCCGAACTTCCTCGAGAAAGCCGCCAGATCCATGTTGTACGTTGCCGTGCGCCAGAAGACCTGGGCATCCCCGGTCCATCCCAGCCGTTCGTCCCGCTGCGGGCAGTCGGTGGGAACCCCCACGAAGTTCGAGCGCTGGCCCCACAGGATATTGCTCCACAGTTTATTCAGCATCGGGCTGCTTGTTTTCAGCGTCGCCGTGAAGGGAGCGTCGGTATGAAAGACAACGGCTTTCACATCGCCCGTCCTGGGTTCTTCTTTCAACCCGGAAACTTCCACATACCGGAACCCATGAAATGTAAAGGTTGGCTCAAACTCCTCGTTCCCTTTGCCTGCGAGAATAAAATGATCCGTCGCCTTGGCGGTTCGCAGGTTTTCCGTATAAAGCGTGCCGTCCGGGTTCAACACTTCCGCGAATCTCAGTTTCACGTCGGTTCCCGCTGCGCCTTCCGCCCGGATGCGCGCAACCCCGGAAAGATTCTGCTCGAAATCGAAGATGTATACGCCCGCGGAAGGATTCGTCACTTTCTTTGCATCGAGCGCTTTTTCCGCGCGAATCGGCTGGAAGTATTGCCAGACGATTTTTGTTTCCTCGGGCTCAACCAACTCCGCGGACTTCCACCGGCGATCGTCGAACGCCGCCGTGTTCCAGTTCATTTGCGCCTTTCGCGCGTCGTACGTCTCTCCATCGTATATTTCAGCGAAGAGAATCGGCGAGATGTCCGCCTTCCACGTTTCGTCCGTCAGGATCCAATCCACCGACCCGTCCTTGTACTCGATTCTCAGCTGCGCCCGCAGTGCAGGCGGCGTTTTCCCGTAGTTGTAGCCCTGCCGGAACCATTGCAAGGGCGTCGAGTACCAGCCGGGTGCAAGCAGCGCCCCCACGGCATTTTTGCCCGATTTTATTTCCGCCGTCACGTCGTACGCCTGGTAAACGACGCGCTCCCTGAAGTCCGTCCATCCAGGCGCCAGAATTTCGTTGCCCACTCGCCTGCCGTTGATCGAAAGCTGGTAGGAACCAAGCGCCGTCGCATAAATTCGCGCGGAGGCCACGGGCTTGGGAACCTCGAACGTCCGCCGTAGAGACTTCACGGCTCCCGTCGGCCACGGATTTCCGAGCTCGGCGTTTTCGAACCCCGAACTCGGCATGACGTACGGAACCGCTCCGCTCCAGGAAGAATCATCGAATTCGGCGGCTTGCCAGTCTCCCTCGGCATTCAATCTGGCTCGCCAGCCCTCCCGAGCGCTCTTGAATAACTCGACCGTGCCATCCGCCGCTTCCACGTAGAGCACCGCGCTCATCGGCGTCTGGCTCGGGTGATTCGCCCCGCCGTTGTTCCCTCCGTAGCGCACCACCTCAATCGCCAGCGCGTTCCTGCCCGCGTGCAACGCTCCCCGAACGTCCTGAAACGCATAGGTCTTCCACGGCATCTGCCGCCATGGCGTCAGCGGCGCCGCTTCCATCACCTGTTTTCCGTTGATCCAGGCGCCCGCCGAGTCCTCTCCCGTCAGATAGAGCACAGCGCGCCGCACGGGCTTCGTCAGGTCGAAATGGAGCCGAAAGTCGTGCTTTGTGCTCGTGGCGTCTTTCGGCGCTTCTCCATCGGCGTTCGTAATCCAAGCGGCACCCGATTCGCGCACGTGCCGCAGTTCGGGCTCCTCGTAGCCGATCCACTTCGCCGTCCAGTTTCCCTGTTCGAGGAGTCCCGTCTCCCACCAGCTCGGCTCGCTGGGAGTCAAGGCCTTCCCGTCTTCGTCCCAGAGCAAGACTCGCCAGTAATAACGCTTGCTGGGTCGAAGCGCGGGGCCTCCATACGGTACGCCCAGAGAGTCACCGGATTCGACCCTCCCGCTGTCCCAAACGTCGCCCTTGCCGCCAGCGAGCATTTCCGCTTTCGAGGCGACTTGAATCTCATAGGCAGTTTGCCGCGCCCCGGGACGCGAATCCTGAATCTTCCACGCGAGCCGCGGTTTTGCCGCGTCCATCCCGAGCGGCGTTGTCAGCGATTCGCATTCGAGGTTGACCGGCTTCGCCGTCTGGGCGCCGGCGCCCGCTGGAAACAGCAGGAAACACGCCGCCGCCAGTTTTATCGTGCCTAGCAGGTTACGAATGCCGTCTCCTCGACTTCTCATGAAGGGTTCTCCCGGTCGCGCTCAGCTCGAGTAAAAGGCTTGCTAAAAATGCTTTGCTGGCGCTCTGGCGGTTGGCGTCGCGCACTGTAGCGGCATCCGCTCCCGCCTGTCAACAGAATGCAGAACACTCTTCTCGATCAAACAGGGCGCCGGCCATTACACTATGGCACTTTGGAGGAGCCTATGCCCCGAGTCGCGTTTCGCCTGCGCATCAAGCCCGGCAAGGAGGATGAATACGACGCCGCTCACAGGAATGTCTGGCCTGCTTTGCTCGCCAAACTGAAAGAGGTCGGCATCTCGGAATATTCCATCTTTCGACGGGAGCAGGACCTGTTCCTGTTCATGCATGTGGACGATTTCGATGCCGCGTGGCAGGCGCTCGACCGGGATCCCACCAACCTCAGATGGCAGCAGGAAATGGCTCTGCTCTTCGAGCCGGTGCCGGGCCAGAAACCGGGCGAGAAATTCGCGATGATGCGGGAAGTCTTTTATCTGAACTGAGTCTTCTGGATGAGCCGCCGTCGCGCCGGCCGCCTTTAATCCCGGGGATCTCTAGGCAGCGGCCAGATATACGTAACGCAGAATAAACAGAATCGTGAGAATCCAAACGAGCGCGTTGATCTCCTTGTACTTGCCCGACGCCAATTTCACCACTGTATAGGAAATCAGGCCAAGGCTCAGCCCGGTAGCGATGCTGAACGTCAGCGGCGTCGCCAGCATGGTGATAAACGCGGGCAAGGCCTCGCTGAAGTCGTTCCAGTTCACGAGCGCCAGGGATCCGGACATCAAAACGCCGACCAGAATCAGCGCCGGAGCTGTCGCGTACGCCGGAATCGCCGTCGCGAGCGGTGAGCAAAACATGGCCAAAAGAAAAAGCCCTGCCACGGCGATATTGCTGAAACCGGTCCGCGCACCGGCGGCAACGCCCGCCGCGCTCTCGATATAACTCGTGACCGTCGAAGTTCCCGTCAGCGAGCCGAAAATCGTTCCCACGGAATCCGCGAGCAATACCCGGCCGACGCGCGGAATCTTGCCGTCCTTGATAAATCCGCCTTGCTCGCACACGCCCACCAGTGTTCCCACGTTGTCGAAAAGGTCGACGAACAGGAACGCGAAAAGTATTTCGAGAAACCCGAGATGCAGCGCGCCGCGAAAATCCAGCTGAAGAAAAGTCGAGGACGGATGCGGCATGGAAAAGAAGGTGTCAGGCCAGCTCGAAATGCCGCGCAGCATCCCGAGAACTGTAGTTAGAAGGATGCCCAGCAAAATGCCGCCATGGATTTTCCGCGCCATCAACACCAGCGTCAGCCCCAGCCCGAAGCACGCAGTTTGCACTTCTTTATCCGCAAAGCTGCCCAGGCCTACAAACGTCGCGGAATTGGCCACTACCAGCTTGGCATTTCGCAATCCGACAAAGGCGATGAACATTCCGATTCCCGCGGCCGTCGAGTGCTTCAAACAATCGGGCATGCCATTCACGATCTGTTCGCGCACTTTCGTTACCGTCAGAACCAGAAAGAGCACGCCCGAAAAAAACACCACTGCCAGCGCCGTTCTCCACGGAACGTGCATCGAGAGACACACCGAATACGTGAAGTACGCATTCAGCGACATCCCCGGCGCCAGCGCAATCGGATAATTTGCGTACAATCCCATCACGAGCGTCGCCGCCGCGGCCGAAAGGCACGTCGCAAACACCACGCCATCCGCGGGCATTCCCGCCTGCGCCAGAATCTGCGGATTTACAACGACGATGTACGCCATCGTCACAAACGTCGTAAGCCCGCCCAGCAGCTCCTGCTTCACCGACGTCTGATTCTCTTTAAATTTGAAGTAGCGATCGATCAATCGTCCCTCCGCGCCCGTACCCGGCCCATCTTCGATCGGAACCAAATCCGCCAGCGGCTAAACTTCGAATGCAGCTAGTCCATGAAGTCCCGGGCGCGCGTGTCCTCTGGCCGAGCCTCTCCGCTCACTGGGTTCAGCAAAAAACACATCCGGCGCTGCACGGAAATCTCAATACGGAATCTTGTTCGGCCGGTCGGCCCACGCCCGGAATCCGGCCAGCGCCTCGTCCCTCATGATTTGCGTGGTGGGAATGCGCCGCCCCGAATAAGGCATCTTCAACTCGCTGTAAATGAACGAGTCGTCAAATCCGGCCCTGGCCGCATCCTCGGCGGTGCTGGCGAAATAAATCCGCGAGAGCCGCGCCCAATAAATCGCACCGAGGCACATCGGACACGGTTCGCAGGACGTGTACAGCTCAGAATCCTTCAATTCGAACGCGCCCAGCTTTTCGCATGCCCGCCGGATCGCCAGAACTTCCGCATGCGCCGTCGGATCCTTCTTCGAGGTCACCTCATTCGAACCCTCGGCGATGATCTTGCCGTCTCTCACAACCACCGCGCCGAACGGTCCTCCGCGCCCCGATTGAACTCCTTCAATCGAAAGCTGAATTGCCCGCGCCATGAAAATATTGCTCAAATCTTGTCGCCGCCGATCCTTCCGTCCCCAGGCAAGACTCCCGAGCGCCCGGAAATTCCCCAGGAACCCAGCCCGGGGCTTCGCCAACCGGCAAGTATAAGCCTCAGCATCCGCCGCCCAGCACTTTTTTCGAGTTGAATAATCAATTTTGCCGACTTGAAAACCTCGGGATATCAGTCTACGCTCGGGTCTCCATCAGAAGAGATTTTCTGCGGATCCGCCTCTCCCTATGAGTCTCAGCGCCTTCGTTTCCCGCCGTGTTGTAACGCCGGACGCCGTGCGTCCCGCCGCTCTGCTGGTCGAAGGAGACCGCATCCTCGAAGTAGTCGCCCCCCATCAAATTCCGGAACACGCCGAAATCCGGGATTTCGGCGATGCCGCGATCCTTCCTGGCCTGGTCGATTCTCACGTTCACATCAACGACCCTGGCCGCGCCGATTGGGAAGGCTTCCTAACCGCCACGCGAGCCGCAGCCGCAGGCGGCTACACGCTACTTGTCGACATGCCTCTGAACTGTCTCCCCCCGACCACGAGTGTTCCTGCGCTCGAAACCAAACGCGCCGCCGCAAGAGGCCGATGCCGCGTCGATTGGATGGCCTGGGGAGGAGTCGTCGGGGGCAATTCCCACGACATCGAGCCGCTCGGAAACGCCAGTGTCCCTGGCTTCAAGTGTTTTCTGGTTCCTCCCGGCATCGACGGCTTCACGATGGTCAGCGAGCCCGAGCTGCGCGCCGCTTTGCCTCACGTCGCCCGGACCGGTTTGCCACTCCTCGTCCACGCGGAACTCCCCGCCCCGATAGATGCCGCCACCGCGCGTTTGGCAAACGCGGATTGGTCTCTCTACGAGACCTATCTCCAGTCCCGTCCCGAGGAAGCCGAACTCTCCGCCATTCGAATGCTCCTCTCCCTCTGCCGCGAATATAAATTCCGCCTCCACATCGTCCATCTCTCGGCCGCCAAGGCCATTCCCGAACTGCGCGCCGCTCAGGCCGAAGGCCTTCCGGTAACCGTGGAAACCTGCCCCCACTATCTGCATCTCGCCGCCGAATCCATTCCGAAAGGCGCAACGCTCTTTAAATGCGCCCCGCCCATTCGCAACCGCGAAAATCGCGATCAACTCTGGCAGGCTCTCCGCGATGGAACGATCGGCCTCGTCGTCACCGACCATTCTCCGTGTCCGCCCGAGATGAAGCGCCTCGCTGAAGGAAATTTCCGCACGGCCTGGGGCGGAATCGCCAGCCTTTCCCTGGCTCTTCCCTTGATGCACACCGAAGCCGTCAACCGCGGATTTTCGCTGATAGACATTGCCCGCTGGATGTCGGCAGCTCCAGCAAATCTAGCCGGCTGCCACAGGCACAAAGGCCGTCTCGCCCGAGGGTACGATGCCGACTTCGTCATTTTCGATCCCGAAACCGAATTCGTCGTCACCCGAGACCGCTTGCACTACCGTCACCCGGTTTCCCCCTACCTCGGAGAAAAACTGCGTGGCGAAGTGAAAGCCACCTATCTTCGCGGCCACCTGGTTTTCGGCGGTGGCCAATTCCCGGGCGAGCCCATCGGCGTCGAGCATCGCCTTTAGCGAACAGCGGCCGAAGAAAATCCGCGATGCCGCGTAACTGATTTTTGTATCAACCGGAACGCCGCGTTTCGATTTGTCTGTCATACACTAATAGAAGCAAGAAACCCGTGGCGAAAGCCGCGATCCGGATGAAAAACGCACCCATCGTCGGCACCTCGGTCCCCCGCATGGAAGGCCGCGGCAAAGTCACCGGCCAGGCTCGTTACGTGGACGACATGGTTTTACCCGGCATGCTCTATGGCGCCACCGTCCGCAGCCGCATTCCCCGCGCGAAAATCAAACAGATCTCCTTCGGCCCCGGCATCCGCTGGAACGAATTCGTAATCGTCTCCGCCAAAGACATCCCTGGTAAAAATTGCATCGCGCTCATCGAAGATGACCAACCCTGCCTCGCCGACGGCATCGTGAATCACCCCGAGGAGCCGCTTCTCCTGCTCGCTCATCCGGACCGCCATCTTCTCCCAAAAGCCGTCGCCGCGGTCTCCGTCGAATACGATCCTCTGCCCGCGATTTTCTCCCTCGAAGAAAGCGAGTCGCTCGAACAGATCATCTGGGGCGCCGACAACACGTTCAAGAGTTATCTGATCGAAAAAGGCGATGTCGACTGCGTCTGGCAAAACGCAGACCATATCGTCGAAGCGGAATACACCACGGGAGCGCAAGAGCAGCTCTACATCGAAAATAACGGAATGATCGCTGCCTTCGACCCCGAGCAGGGCATCACCGTCTGGGGCTCGCTTCAGTGTCCCTACTACATCCACAAAGCCCTCATGAAGCTCTTCGCTTTCGCCGCCGACCGGGTCCGCGTCGTACAAATGGAAACCGGCGGCGCTTTTGGCGGCAAGGAAGAATATCCGTCGATGATCGCCGCCCACGCCGCGCTACTCGCCAGGAAGGCCGGCAAACCGGTGAAGATTATTTACGATCGCTTGGAAGACATGGCCGCCACCACCAAGCGTCATCCCTCCCGCACCCGGCTCCGCACCGCAGTCAGCAAAGACGGCCGAATTCTCGGTGGAGAGATCGATTTCACCATCGACGGCGGCGCCTACAAAACCCTCTCCCCGGTCGTTCTCTCTCGCGGCGCCATTCACTCGGGCGGCCCGTACTACTGGCCGAGTGTCCGCATTCGCGCCAAAGCCGTCGCCACCAACGCCCCGCCGCACGGCGCGTTCCGCGGATTCGGCGCGCCCCAGTCGCTCTTCGCGCTCGAACGCCACATGGACCGCATCGCCCAGGCCGTTGGTCTTTCTCCCGTCGAAATCCGCCGCCGAAATTTCCTCAAACCAGGCCAGACCACCACAACCGGCCAGACCATAAACGAAGAGATTGATCTCGATAAACTTCTCAGCCGCGCCCTCGAACTCTCGGACTATCACGCAAAAAAAGAAAACTTCGCGCGGCGAAACGATCAAGCCTCGCGCAAAAAGGGCGTCGGCATCGCCTCTTTCCTCCACGGCGCCGGATTCACGGGCTCCGGCGAGCGTTTTCTCGGCTCTGTAGTCGGCGTCGAAGCCAGCGCCAACGGCAGCCTGCGCATCCTCGTCTCCAGCACGGAATTCGGCCAGGGAACCAATACCGTGTTGTGCCAAATTGTTGCCGAAGCCCTCGGTATCGCTTATGAAGACGTCAGCATTGCCCAGCCCGACACCGACGAAGTCCCCAACAGCGGCCCCACGGTCGCCTCCCGCACGGTCATGGTCGTTGGAAAACTCGTGCAATCAGCGGCCCTGGGAGTCCTGAAAACACTGACCGCAAGTGGCCTGCTCTCTGACTCCTACTCGCCCGAAGAATTCCGCGCCGCCTGCCGGGCCTACACCCGAAAGCACGGCAAAATCCGCAGCCTGGCCGAGTACGAGCAGCCCGAAGACATTGTGTGGGATGAGGAAAAATACCGCGGCTCGGCGTACGCCGCCTTTGCCTGGGCCGTTTACGTCGCCGAAGTCACCGTGGACCTGGCCACCTACAGCGTCACGGTAGACGATTTCGTGGCCCTCCAGGAAGTAGGAAAAGTCCTGCACCCTGTTCTTGCCAAAGGACAAATCGTCGGCGGCGTCGCCCAAGGCATCGGCTTTGCCTTATACGAAAAAGTCGTCTGGGAAGAGGGCCGCATGCAAAACGGCCAGATGACCAACTACATCATGCCCACTTCGGCCGATCTTCCTCCCATTCGAGTCTATTTCGAGGAACTGGGCAACGTTCACGGTGCGTACGGCGCAAAGGGAATCGGCGAACTCCCGATGGACGGCCCGGCTCCGGCGATTATCAACGCCGTCGAAGACGCGCTGCACGTCTCCTTCCATTCGATCCCGCTGCTTCCGGAAGATATTTTCGCTGCGCTGCCTGAAAGCTCCGCCGAGCCCGTGCGAGAGGCCGGAGGCCGAGAATGAGCGAATCCCCCGAGGGCCAGGCCAAAAGCGACATTTCTTTTACGGTCAACGGAAAGCTCGAAACCGTCCACGTGTACCCGATGGAGCGTCTGCTCGACGTCCTGCGCCACGAGCTTCGCTTGACCGGAACGAAAGAAGGGTGTGGCGAAGGCGAGTGCGGCTCATGCTCCGTTTTGGTCGACGGAACGCTGGTGAACAGCTGCCTCATCCCCGCGCTTCAAGCCGAAGGCGCGAAGATCGTCACGATCGAAGGCCTGGCTTCTGACGGCCGCCTGGAACTGCTGCAGCAGTCTTTTCTCGACTGCGGCGCTGCACAGTGCGGCATCTGCACTCCCGGAATGATCCTCGCGTCCCTTCATCTACTGGAGAAAACACCCGAGCCCACGCTCGAAGAAATCCGCGAAGGCCTCAGCGGCAATCTTTGCCGCTGCACGGGCTACATGCAAATCTTCGAAGCCGTCGCGGAAGCCGGCCGCCGGGGAGCCGCGACGTGAGGGCCCATCCCGCCGAATATGAACTCGTTCGGCCGCCGACGCTGCCCGCCGTCCTTTCGCTTCTCGCTCAGGATCCCGGCGCATGGCTACCCATCGCCGGCGGCACCGACGTCATGGTGCAATATTCCGCTGGAAAACTTCTCCGGCAGAAGCTGGTCAGCATCTGGAATCTTCCCGAGCTGCGCCGGATCGAGAGTATCTCCGACGAAATCCAGATTGGTGCCGGATCGACCTATACCGATTTGCGCCGAAATGAAACGATCAACCGTGAGTTCCCCTTGCTGGCCAGTGCCGCAGCCTGGACCGGCGGCATCGCCAACCAGAATCGCGGGACGATCGGCGGCAACATCGTGAACGCTTCTCCGGCAGCCGATTCCCTCCCTGTGCTTATGGTTTACGAGGCAGAGCTTCTTCTCGTTTCTGCCGGAGGAGAACGGCGCGTGCCCTACAGGGACTTTCACATTGGCTACCGCAAAACCCGGCTCGCGCCCGGCGAACTGGTTAAGGCGGTCTGCCTCAAGAAACAGTTTTCAGGTTACTATGCCCATGCGCGGAAGGTTGGGGCGCGCAATGCGCAAGCCATTTCGAAAGTGTGCCTCGCGGGGCTGGGGCATCTCCGGAATGGCGTTGTCTACGACCTTCGTCTTGCCATGGGAAGCGTAGCGCCCGTTCCCCTGCGTTTGGCCGAGACAGAACGGCTCGTGAAAGGAAATCGCATCGATCCGCATCTCATTCCGCTAGTGAAAACGATGGCAGCGAGCGAGGTCCGGCCGATCGACGATATTCGCTCCACATCCCGGTATCGAGCGGCAGTCGCCGGGAACCTTGTCGCCGAATTTCTCGAAAACCTCAAAGCGCACGGAGCGCGGAGCGAAAACGCCAGAAAAGTACTCGCGAGATGGAACGATCTGCCGCTCGGTGAAGCCGCCGAAAAAATCCTGCCCTGTTGCGGCTCAAAAGCCTGGGCCCTCGCGATGGCGAACCGGAGACCAATCCTTGGGGAAACGGCCCTCTTGTCTGCCTGTGACGAAGTCTGGAAGAGTCTCCCGGAGTCCGATTGGCTAGAAGCCTTCGAGAGCCATCCGAGAATAGGCGATTCCCATTCCCCCGCCTCCGCGCCGGCGCGGTCTCGTGCCTGGTCCGGAGAAGAGCAGCGCCAGGTTGCAACTTCCGGCGAAGACGTCAGGACCGCACTCGCCGAAGGCAATCGCGCCTATGAGCGGCGCTTTAACCGCATCTTTATCGTGTGCGCCACCGGCAAATCGGCGTCAGAAATCCTCGAGATTCTCAAGCGGCGCTTGGAGAGCGACGAAAGAACAGAGCTTTACGAAGCAGTCGAGCAGCAGCGCCAGATCACCCATCTTCGCCTCAGGAAATGGCTCTCTTCATGAATCGAATTTCAACCCACGTTCTGGATACCGCACTCGGCAAGCCGGCCCAAGATGTCCCGGTACGGCTCGAGCGGCAAGTGTCCCCCGGCGAATGGCGCGTGCTGAGTCTGCTGCGTACCGACAGCGACGGCCGCTGCGCTCAAATGCTCCCTGAAAATGAAGCCCTCGGCGCGGGGACGTACCGCTTGGCCTTCGATACGGCAACCTATTATCGTCATCAGAAAAGTGAAGGCCTTTATCCGGTCGTCGAAATCACCTTCGAAGCGCGCGAAGGCCAGTCGCACTTCCACATTCCGTTGCTCCTGAGTCCCAACGGCTATACGACGTACCGGGGAAGCTGAGCTCATGATCACGCTGGCCGAAAATAGCTACGGCAAATCGCGAGTCCGCCTCGCAAAGGTGCGGCGCCACCCCGGCCATCACGATTTTTGCGAATGGACCATCGAGATTCTTCTCGAAGGTGATTTCGAGTCCTGTTTTGTCGCGGGCGACAACAGCAGGATTCTCCCGACCGACACGATGAAGAACACTGTGTACTCCCTGGCGCGAACTTCTCGAGCGGACGGCATGGAAGAATTTGGCAAGGAACTGGCCGCTTTTTTCCTGGACCGGAATCCCCAAGTCTCGGCCGCCCGGGTCACCCTCTCTGAAAAATCCTGGCGGCACCTTGACCTGAAAGGGAAGCCTCACCCCACGACCTTTGTCGAATCCAGCAGCGAATGCCAGACGGCGGCGATTGCCGCGGCGCGAAATGCCGCGCCGTCAGTCCAGGCGGGGCTCCGAGACCTGATCATCCTGAAAACGGCGAACTCCGCTTTTATGGGCTTCCTCAAGGATTCGCTTACAACTTTGCCGGAAACAACAGACCGTCTCCTTGCGACGTCTCTCGGCGCGCGTTGGACCTATTCGTCGGCCAGTGTCCCTTTTCGCGCATTGCGTTCGAGGGTTCGCGACATTTTGCTGGGCGTCTTCGCCGCCCACGCCAGCAAATCCGTGCAACACACGCTATACGCCATGGGTGAAAGCGTTCTCGCTGGTGTTCCCGAAATCGCAGACATCCATTTGACGATGCCCAACAAACACTTTCTACTCGCAGACCTTTCGCGTTTCGGACAGGACAATCCCAACGAGATTTTTGTGCCGATCGACGAGCCTCACGGCACGATCGAGGCGCGCCTCGGCCGAAAAGGCTAGACTTCTGTGTCCACACTGGGCGGTACAACAATTCGCGCGGATGAAGTGATCGCTCGCTGCCGTAAACTCGCGTCTTTCTCCGAAGACCCAACTGGTACGCGACGTACTTTCCTTTCCCGGCCGATGCACGATTGTCACCGCGAAATCGCCCGGTGGCTCAAAGCCGCCGGAGCCGAAGTGACCGTGGATGCAGCTGGAAACCTGCGAGGCTTCTACGGCGCGGCCGAATCCTCTCGACCCCGCCTGCTGCTCGGCTCGCACCTCGATACAGTCCCGAACGCCGGAGCTTTTGACGGCGTCCTAGGCGTGGTGATCGCCGTCGCTCTCCTCGAGGCGCTCGAGGGGCGACAGCTTCCTTTCGCCATCGAAGTCGTCGGCTTTTCCGAAGAAGAAGGAGTCCGCTTCGGCACGCCTTTTATCGGCAGCTGCGCTCTGGTCGGCAGGCTCGATTCTGATCTCCTGAATCGCGAGGACGGGAATGGAATCTCCGTCAAGAACGCCATCGAACACTTTGGACTGAACCTCGAGGATATTCCGCGCGCGGCGCTGAGCAAGGGCACCCTGGCCTACCTGGAATTTCATATCGAGCAAGGACCGGTGCTCGAATCGCTGGGACGGTCGCTTGGCGCCGTCGAAGCCATCGCGGCGCAATCTCGCATGTCGTTCGAATTTCTGGGCAGGGCCAACCATGCCGGCACAACGCCCATGCATCTCCGCCACGATGCCATCGCCGCCGCCGCCGAATGGATCCTGGCCGTCGAGCGCACCGCCGAAAATCATCCCGGCCTCGTTGCGACCGTTGGCCAAATCGAAGCAAAACCCGGCGCGACGAATGTGATTGCCGCGGAAGCGCGCGTAAGTCTTGATGTTCGCCACAAGTCGGACGACATTCTCAAACGCGCGGCGGAAACGCTTGTTCGGCTGGCCCGCGAAATTGCCGCGCGCCGTGGCCTGACCCTCCGGCAAAGCGTGCTGCTAAGCCAGCACGCGGTTGCGATGGACCCATTTCTGATCGACCAGATCCAGGAAGCCATTCGCAGCACAGGCTGCCAACCGCACCGCATGACAAGCGGCGCCGGACACGACGCCATGATCCTCGCCGAAAAGGTTCCTGCCGCGATGATTTTCCTGCGCTCTCCCGGTGGAATCAGCCACGACCCGGCGGAATCCGTCGAACCGGGAGACGTCGCCAAAGCGCTCGAATGCGGCTTGCACTTGCTCGATCAGCTTGCAAATTCTTCTGAACTTCAAAAAAGGATGTGCCGTGCATAATCTTGGTCAAACGCGCAGCTCCCAGAAGCACAACCATCTCCTTCTGACACCAGACACCTTCGTGCGAACCCCGTTGCCCGGCATGAAAGCTTGCCTCGGGGTCGTGCATGCGGGCCTTGCGGGAGGCGCGCGATTCACCGAGTACACCGCCGAATTCCAGTCCGGCGGCGAACTTGGCCCCACCAACGCGCAGCGCTTCCTTTACGTCCTCGAAGGCCAGCTCAGGCTCGAGGTGGATGGCCGCCAAAACGACCTGGGGGTCCGCGCCTACGCGTACCTTCCCGAAGGCGCCTCGCATCGTGTAGTGGCAGCGAAGGCGAGCCGTGCGGCCATCATCGAAAAAACCTATCAGCCACTCGCCCCATTCGAATCGCCCCGCGCCATTCTTTCCTCGGAAGACGCTATTTCTTCGGAGCCGCTGGACGGCGATACGGCCTTGGAAGTGAAGCACCTGCTTCCCGACACGATGCAATTCGATTTTGCAGTGAACTCGATGGTGTACCAGCCCGGCGCCGCGCTCAGCATGGTCGAAATGCACGTCATGGAACACGGGTTGCTCATGCTCGAAGGCGGCGGCATTTATCGCCTCGGCGATTCGTGGTATCCCGTCACCGCCGGCGATTTCATCTGGATGGCACCGTGGTGCCCGCAGTGGTTCGGCGCCATCGGCAAAGTCCCCGCGAAATATCTCATCTACAAAGACTGGAACCGCCATCCGCTCGGTCCCGCCCGGCCATCGGATGAGCCGGCTCCGGCGCCGCAGAGCAAAACGGCGAAGAATCCGCCAAAGAAGGGCCGGCGCTGATGAATCTCGCTGTCGACCAGAATCGTCTGGTGGCGGAGATCGAAGAGCTGGCCGCGATTTCTGAAGCCGAGCCGCCGGTCGTCACGCGAATTGTTTTTTCGGCGGCGGATTTGCTGGCGCGCGCGTGGCTTGTTGGGCGATGCGAAAAGGCCGGCCTTGCGGTGCGCCAGGATGCTATCGGTAATATTTTTGCGCGGTGGACGGGGTCCGAGGCGGCAGCTCCGGCAGTGGGAACGGGTTCCCACATCGATGCCATCCCCAACGCCGGAAAATATGATGGCGTCGTGGGCGTGCTTGGCGGGCTCGAAGCGATTCGCTCGCTCGAGCGCGTCGGCTTCTGTCCGAAGCATTCGATCGAATTGCTCGTCTTCACTTCCGAGGAGCCGACGCGCTTTGGAATTGGCTGTCTCGGCAGCAGGCTGCTGTCCGGCGCGATGACTCCGGAAGCGGCCGGAAAGCTTTCTGACAAAGACGGTGCGTCGCTCGAAGAGGTTCGCCGTAACGCGGGCTACCAGGCGCCGCTTCGGGACGTGAAACTGCGCGACGGCTACTACAAGGCGTTTGTCGAACTACACATCGAGCAGGGTCCACTGCTCGAGGAGCAAAAAGTTCCGCTTGGCATCGTCACGAGCATCGCGGCGCCGGCGAGTTTGCGCTTTACGATAGGAGGCGCGGGCGGGCATGCGGGGGCCGTGCTGATGCCGGAGCGACGCGACGCGCTTTGCGCTGCATCCGAACTCATTCTCGCGATCGAGAATGCGGCCAAGACGAGCGGCGCGGTGGATACGGTGGCGACGGTCGGCATTTGCGATGTGTTTCCCGGCGCGGTCAACAGCATCCCGAGTCGCGTCCATTTAACCCTCGACATTCGCGATACGGATCTCGGGCGACGTGATGCCGGGATGCGCGCGATCGGAACGGCGCAGAAAACGATTGCAGCGAAGCGGCAAGTTTCGATCGAGGAAGAAATCGTCAACGCCGATGCGCCCGCGCAGTGCGCTCCTCTGATTGTTGAAGCGCTATCCGAGGCCTGCCGGAAACATGGGCTGGCTTCGATCGAAATGGTCAGTCGCGCTTATCATGATTCACTTTTTATGTCGCGGGTTGCTCCTGTCGCGATGTTGTTTATTCCTTGCCGCAACGGGTACAGCCACCGGCCGGATGAATACGCGTCGCCGGAGGATATCGGGCGCGGCGTGCTTGTGCTTGCCGAAACGCTCGCTGCGCTCGCGGGTTGAGACCCTTAGAGGCGGGGCGTCACTCCTCTTGCTGGAAGCGGCGGATTTTGGCGTAGCCGGGCTTGAGGACGTTGTAGATGAAATCGCAGCGCTGGTGATAGGGGAGGAACGCGCTTTTCATGGCGTTGACGGTGAGTATTTCGAAGTCGTCGAGGGTCAGGCCAAAGGTGTCGGCGGCGGCCTCGAATTCCTTGGTCATGGTGGTGTCGCTCATCAGGCGGTTGTCGGTATTCAGCGTGACGCGGAATTTCTGCTGATAGAAAGTTTTGAAGGGATGCTCGGGGAGGCTGCGCGCGGCGCCGGTTTGCACGTTGCTGAGCAGGCAGATTTCCAGCGGAATTCTTTTGTCGAGAACATATTGCGCGATGTCGCCCAATTTGACGACTTTGCCGTCTTCGGCGATGGCGATGTCGTCGATGAGGCGGGTGCCGTGGCCGATGCGGTGCGCGCCGCAATATTGGATGGCCTGCCAGATCGATTCCTTTCCGTAGCCTTCGCCGGCGTGAATGGTGATGCTGAAATTCTTGCGCTGAATGTAATGAAAAGCGTCGACGTGTTTTTTGGGCGGATAGCCGCCTTCTTCGCCGGCTAAATCGAATCCTACGACTCCGCGATCGCGGAAGTCGACGGCGAGCTCGGCCATTTCGAGAGAGACGTCCATGTTGCGCATGGCGCAGATGATCAATCCTGAGGAGATTCCAAAGTCGTGCTTGCCGCGCTCGAGGCCTTTTAGGACGGCGGAGACCACCTGCTGGTGGCTCAGGCTTTTCTTGGTGTGAAAGATCGGGGCGAAGCGCGTTTCAAAGTAGACGATGCCGTCGCCCGACAAGTCCTCGGCTTGTTCGTAGGCGACGCGTTCGAGGGCCTCTTCGGTTTGCATCACGGCGATGGTGTGAACAAAGCCCTCGAGATATTTGGGGAGGCTGCCTTGGTTGGCGCCCTGGTGGAACCAGTGGGCGAGCTCTTCGGGGTTTTTGGTGGGAAGTCCGTCATAGCCGGCGGTTTTGGCCAGGTCTATGACGGTTTCGGGGCGGAGGACGCCGTCGAGGTGCTCGTGGAGCAGAACTTTGGGGAGACTTTTCAATAGTTCGTGATCAAGGTTCATCGAGGACTTTCTCTTGCGCCAAAGAGGAGAAACGAGCGGCGGAAAAGCGTAACGCAGCGTGCGCGGAGCCGCGCAAGGGAGCGCGGCAGCCGGAAGACCCGCACCTACAAAGACTGGAGACTGGAAGGTGTGCCCTACGGGACTCAGGGTAAAAGCGAAACATAGGGAATGCTAGCCGGGGAACGGGAGTTTGTCCATCACCTTAAAAGTTTACTGGATGCTTACTCGAACAGCGTGCGCGGATTCGAACGAGATAAACGGAACTCGAGAGGTTTGAAAGAGTTGCGCAGGAGGAGCGACCTACCGTTTCAAAGAAACCAATCCGCGGACGAGGGACCCCACCCTGTTAAAAGGCTGCCACCTGCCGAACGGAGGAGGACAGCCGGTAATCTTCGCTCGGCGATTGCGATGCACGTGATTTCGTGGCCGAGGAGCTAGTGGACTGAACCCCTGTTTGAGACAAACGGAAATGGCACACTCTGCAGGGGAAGGAACTGCGAAGTGGCGAGGAAACGAAAGGGACGGTATCCGAACGAGTTTCGTCGAATGGCGGTCGAGCGACGGAAGCGTTGCTTATAAGCTGCTTATATTTGTTGATCTTACCGGGCATTCTGGATTTCGTGAGTGATAGAAATGCTTGCTATCGCTCACAAGGAGCCCTAGTCCCAGAAGGTGAGCGCAGGCATGCAAGATGTCTGCTCGCGATTCCGTTGCGACCGGTTGCCCATCTCGCGCTGAATGACCGCGGAGAAGTCGTGGAGGCATAGGTTCTTACGACGCCAAGGGCGGTGAAGCCCATTCCGGCATCCTTCGTGAGCCGGACCATTCTGGTTCACTCGCCCACCGAGCGTTCCGCCCACTCGCCTGACCTTGGATTCAGTGCGCGCCGAATAGCAAGTTTATTCGGCCCGGCCAGTTCGATGTCCGGGAAGGCTAATTCCATGTATCCATTTGGACAGACGGTGCCTGACTTTCAAATCAGACTATCCGGGTAAGGAGAATTGTGTATGTCCCTTCCTTCTCGCTTGGGTGAAGATGGCCGAGAGTACGAATTTCTCTCATGGAAAAATCTCTAAAACGGGCAGCAGGATCGGCCGTAAATTCGCGGCTTCTCGGAATTGTTGCCGCAGTGGTGGTGATCGCAACACTTTATTTTGCCCGAATCGTATTCATACCCCTGGCGCTGGCTCTGCTTCTCTCGCTCGTATTGTCTGCGCCCGTTGCCTTCCTTGAAAGAATCAGGCTGCCACGCGCACTTGCCATTTTTCTCGTGATCGTCCTACTGGTTGGTTTGATGGGCCTGATCGGGTGGAAAACTTCCCAGCAATTCGTCGACTTGACGGACCAGCTGCCTTCCTACAGGCAAACGCTCGAAGACAAGATCCGCTCGCTCAAAGGGCCCGGCAGCCAGAGTATTCACAAGGCTTCCGACACCGTTAAAGAGTTGTCGAGGGAAATAACTGCGGTGAGTCCGGGGGCCGTACCGTCCAGGAATGAAACGAAAAGGACAGCCGCGGCTCCCGGATCCACAGAATCGCGACCGATCGCCGTGGAACTCGTTGCTCCCGGTAACCCGCTTGAATCCGTCGAAGACCTGCTGGGTCCACTCGGAAACGCGGGAGTGGTGATCCTGTTCACCATTTTTATTCTTGCGGGCAGGGAAGATTTGCGCAATCGGCTCATCCGGCTGGCGGGCGGTGGGCGATTGAATATGATGACCCAGGCGCTGGACGAAGCGACCCAGCGGATAAACCGGTATTTACTTCTCCAACTGCTCGTTAACTCAGGTTACGGGCTGATCGTGTTCACGGCATTGCATCTGATTGGTATTCCGAATTCCGCGCTTTGGGGCGTGGCGGCCGCTGTTCTTCGCTTCCTGCCCTATATCGGGCCGCCAATGGCAGCAGCAATGCCTATTTTGCTTTCCCTTGCGGTTTTCCCCGGATGGCAGCACGCTCTCGCAACCGCGGGACTTTTCCTGCTTCTGGAGTTGACCGTAGCGAATATCGTTGAACCGCTTCTATACGGCGCACACCTCGGGCTTGGGCCACTCGCGATCCTGGTGGCGGCTGTATTTTGGACGCTGATCTGGGGATTTCCCGGGCTTGTGCTGGCGACCCCCCTGACGGTTTGTCTGGTCGTGATGGGGCGCTACGTTCCAAGCCTGAGTTTCCTGAATGTGCTTTTGGGGGATGCGCCTGTTCTGCCGCCGCACGCACAATATTATCAGCGGCTCTTGGCCACGGATCAAAATGAGGCCAGGCAAGTCCTGGAGCTGCATCTCAAAGAGAACAATCTCGAAGAACTTTATAGCACCGTGCTGATACCGGCGTTGAGTCTTGCCGAGCAGGACCGGCACCGAAACGAACTGGATGAAGAAAAGCAAAATTTCATCTATCAAAGCACGCGGGAAATTATCGAGGAGCTGGCCGATACCGCCCCTGCCGAGAGCGGAGAGAGTACAGGAGAAAAGCGGTCCGAATCGTTTCGAAGGGGGATCGACGAAACAGGCAGTTTGGAGGTGCTCTGCATGCCGGCTCGGGACGATGCAGATGACGTTGTGGCCATGCTGCTGGCGCAACTCCTCGAGCGACAGGGTCACAGAGCGCAGAGCATAGCGATCGGCTCAGTCGCGGAGATGTTGGCCCAGGTGGCGGAGCTAAACCCGGCGGTCGTGTGCATTTCGGCGCTGCCGCCGTTTGCCGTGGACCACGCGCGAGCGCTGTACGCAAGATTGCGGGCCCAGTCGCCGGATTTGTATATCGCCGTTTGTCTCTGGCATTTCGAGGGAGATCCTGAAAAGGTGGCCATTCGCCTGAAACTGACCAGGGGCCCCGGGGTGTTCACAACGCTGCCGCAGATCCTGAAGCACATCGCTTTTCAACCGGAAAAAATTACCTCCGAGGCCGGACACCTATAGACCGCTACACGATTTAATGCTCGCTCCCTACCTGTTTCCCCTTATGGCTGCTCGGGACCTGAAGTTGTTTATGGAAGGTGCGGCGCATTTCCGCATCAGAAATTACGGAGACCAGGCGAAGTTTGCTTTGGCAGGAGACCCCAAATGGAAACGAATGGCTTGAGGCATCTTTACATCGAGGAATTGAAGGATTTGTTCAGCGCAGAAAACCAGTTGGTGAAGGCCCTTCCCAAAATGGCCAGGGCCGCGACGGCTCCCGACCTGCGGGCAGGTTTTGAAGAGCATCTGGAACAAACCAAGGGGCACGTAGCCCGGTTGGAAGAGATATTCCAGACTCTTCGAGAAAGCCCAAAGGGAAAGAAATGCGTAGGCATGGAAGGGCTGATCAAGGAGGGTGGCGAACTGATCGGGGAAGAACTTCCATCGGCAGAGCTGGACGCCGGGTTGATCTCTGCGGCCCAGCGAGTGGAGCACTATGAAATTGCCGCCTACGGGGCCGTGAGCGGGTTTGCAAATATTCTTGGCGAAGAAGCAGCCGAGAAGCTATTGAAGCAGACGCTCGAGGAAGAAAAAGAGACCAACCAAAAGCTGACGCAACTTTCAAGCAGCGTCAACCGCCAGGCAGCCAACACAGAGAGAGAAGAAGAAGGAAACGGAGCGGGAAAAAAAGCCAGGGCCGCCAAAGCCTAACGGCATTTTCAAGAAGTGCCAGCAGTGCATTTGAAAAGGAGAAATGAAAATGAGCGGAAGTTCTATTCGATGGACTCGATTGCTTTTGCCTGTGGGAGCGCTCGTTTTTTGCGCATCCCTCCTGGCTACGCCAACCCCGGGGCGCCAGGATCCTCAGCAGACGTCGCCGGATAACACCAAACAAAACAAGGACCAAACCAGCCCCACCGCCGATCAGCAGAAGATGAATCCGGCGGACCGCGCGCTGACACAGAAGATTCGAAAGGCAATTCATGAGGACACTACCCTTTCGACCTATGCGCACAACATCAAAATCATTTCACAAGACGGCAAAGTGACTCTCCGCGGGCCAGTGCGGTCCGAGGACGAGAAGAACAACATCGAAGCCAAAGCCGTGGCCGTGGCGGGACAAGGGAATGTAAGCGATCAGCTTGAAATTGCGCCGCCCAAATAAAGTAGACGCAGACAGTCCGTGAACGTAAAAGTTAGATCGAAAAGGAGAAATACAAATGTCAGGAAAAAAAGTAGGCGTGTTTGGAATTTATTCCACTCGCATGGGAGTTGAAAACGGCGTAGACGCGCTTGTACGGGCGGGCTTCCCTTCTCCGGATATTTCGGTGCTCCTGCCGGAAAATCTTGCAGGAACGAAGGAGATGGGAACGGAGAAAGCCACGAAAGCGCCTGAAGGTACGACAGCAGGCGTCACAGCAGGAGGAGTGATTGGCGGCACGCTTGGCGTGCTGGCGGGCGTCGGCTTGCTTGCGATCCCTGGCCTTGGGCCTTTCATTGCCGCAGGCCCGATCATGGCAGGACTTGCGGGGCTGGGCGTTGGCGGAGCAGTGGGAGGGGTTACTGGCGCTCTCATCGGTTCGGGAATTCCTGAATTCGAAGCGAAGCGTTACGAAGGCCGCCTGCAGCACGGCGGAATTCTCCTCTCTGTCCATTGCGACACGTCGAACGAAATCAAACGCGCCAAGGATGTTCTGAAAGCGACGGGCGCGGAAGATGTTACGTCGACCGGAGAAGCTTCGGTGGATCGCGACGCCAAAGCCGCGCGTACTTCGTAGTCAACCAATCGGGAGGAAGTCGACATCGGCTTCCTCCTTTTTTCTAGAACAATTTTGAAGAGTGAAAAGGATCGTTGGAAAGGGATTGACGATGAACAGAAAACAGATTCCAGGAGCGATAGCCAGTTTTGCTGTGGGTGCAGGAATAGGAGCGGCAGTTGCTTTACTCTTTGCGCCCAAATCCGGCGAAGAATTGCGGGAGGACATTGTTGACGGCGTGAATGAAGGCGCCCATCAGGTTCGCAGAACTGGCAGGGATTTGAAGCGGCGAGCACAAAAGGTTGTGGATATGGCAAAAGATCAGGTGCAGGACGCGATGGACGCAGGCGACAACGCGTACAAGCAGGCCAAGAAGGCATAACCTTTACGCGAAGCGAATCAAGATAGAAAGCAATGCCGCACGACCCCTGTTCCAGCAAACAGGGCATCCAGAGATCGGAACGGAGCCAAGATATGAAAGCACGCACACGAAGCCGCGCAAAGGATGCGGCACTACTGACGAGTTTGGCGGAGTCGATCGGATCGGCCCTCGGAACGATCGCAGCGAAGGCCAATGCGGCACAGAAGGCTCTGAGCCGAACGAGCGCGGTTCATGTTGTGGAACGGGAAGCCAAGAGGCTTGGACGAAGAACCAAAAGAGCGGTCCGGAAGACTCGGAAGACTGCGGCTGTAAGTCTGAAGAGAAGCAAGGTCGCGAAAGCCACCCGGAGCGGGTTGCGTCGAGCGAGTTCCTCCGCCCGGCGAGCCACTCGCCGCAAATAAAGAGTAACCCTTCCTTTGCTGCGCGAAGCGCGAGGGTCGGATTTCCGCATTCTTGCCCTTGTGAGGGTCGAATTTTGACTCGAGCGTCCCGCGAGCGGGATTACCGCGAGCGATGGGCGAGAGCGTGCGGAAAAACGCCTCAAGTGGTAAGAACCAACGAAAAGGACAGCACTTCTGTCTTCGACGGGCTGTGCAGTATTTTTTCTCGGCTCTTCCGTTCTTTCCTCGTCTCGAATTTAAAGCTCTACTGATCTTGGGCGGTCTCGATGACGGCCAACTGGCACTCGATTTTCCGCTCGCCGTTTAGGCCACCATCGGCCGAACCTCCAAAAAGCCCCACCCATCACAGTGGAGAGTCGAGGTTAGAAGCTGAATTTTAGGGACATTTGGATTTGGCGGGGGCTGCCTATGGTCTTGTTGACGATGCCGATGCCGCTCAGGGTGGGGGAGGAATAGAGCTGGGAGCCATAGACGGGGAAATCGTTGAAGTTAAGGTTTTGAGTAACGTCGTCGATGGGAATATCGAAGCTCGGGGTGTTGGTTAGGTTGAAAACTTCGAAAGTGAATCTTAGGGAGACGCGCTCGGTCAGCTGGGTCATTTTAATGACGGAGAGATCGGTGCGGCGCTGCCAGGGCTGGCGGAAGATGTTGCGCTGGCCAGTGGTGTAGGTAGTTTCAAACGTGTCGCCGGCCGGAATGGCGCCGCCGAGATCTCCCGGGGCGAGAAGCGGGACCGTGAAGCAATTGGGATTGAGGGCTGGGAGGCCGGGAACGGTGCCGCTGGCGCCGGTGTAGGCGTTTGAAGGCGTGCAGCCGGGAGCGAGGGGGACGATGGGGTTGGTGATGCCGTCGCTCGTGCCGTAGTAAAGGCTGCCGACGGCGCCCGAATAGTCGATGACGCTGTAGGGCTGGCCACTTTGGATGATGGCAAGGCCTGAGATAGCCCAGCCGTCGGCAAAGCGGCCGCGCATGGAAGTCAGTTCGAAGAACTTCGGAAGCTCGTAGAGATAGGTGAAGTTGATAACGTGCTTGCGGTCGAAATCGGAGAGACCGTAGCCGCTGCGGAGGTCCGTGGCATTGTTGCCGTTGTAGAAGAGGCCCATGGCACTTTGTTCGTCGGTGGCGTGGGAGAAGGTGTAGGAGAAGCCAACCTGGAGTCCGTGACTGATGCGTTTTTCGACGTGGGCTTGGAGCGCATTGTAGGCGGAAATGCCAGCGGCGGTGTAGGACTCGGATTCGGAAGAATAGCCGATGTAGGGGACGCGGAGGTCGATGTTGCCGCCTTCATAGTTCTCCATCATGCTCGTGCCGTCGGGAAGGCCCATGGGTAAGCAGCCGGAAGTGGCGCCACTTGCGTTGCAAGTGGAAGTGTAGGCGCAGGCGGCTGGGTCCAGAGTGGGATTGCAGCCCGGGGGCGCTTCTACGGTGTAGCCGTAGGTGTAGGTTTGGCCGTGAATGGGATGGGTGGGAGTGGCGATGCCGGCCTGGTTGAAGGGCACGGGGATGACTTCGTGGCGGCCGAAGTTGCCAACATAGCCGATCGTGATAGCTAGATCTTTCCTGGGCTGCCACTGGATGTCGAGCGTCTGGTTGAGGGTGTAGGGGAGCTTGTTGGCTCGGTTGTAATCGGCAAAGGAGAAGAGCTGAGCGCCATTTTCGATCGCGGCGGCGTTGGGAAGGACGATGCTGGCGGGATTGCCGGTGGGAGGAGCCTGGAGAGCTGCTCCCCAGGGATTCGAGAACGAGCCACCGGTTGGCTGCGCGGGATCGCAGGTGGGTATGAATCCCTGGTAGAAGGTGCCGATGCTGCTGCAGACCTGGGAATTGACGAAGGGTGGGGCCTGGTTGACGCCGAAAGGACCTCCGGCAATGACGCCTGCGGCAAAGCCGGGGGAGAGATAGGTGAAGAGTTCGCCGCGGTCGTAGTACATGCCCCAACCGGCGCGGACGACGATTTTGTTGTTGAACTTTTTGGGACTCCAGGCGAGGCCGAGGCGCGGGCCGAGACCCCACTGGCGGCCGGTGAGCGTGGAATCGCTGACGCCTTTCGTGGGGAAGAGCTTGTTATTGCCGGCGATGAGGAAGCCGGTGTTGACGATGGTGTCAGTGGCATCGTCGTAGTCGTATTCGGCAGGATTGAAATTGTAGAGGCGGCCGTATTTTTCGGTGAGGCCGCCGTGGTCGTCGAAGCGGAGGCCGGCGGTCAGACTGAGGTTCGGGAAGATTTGATATTTGTCCTGAAGAAAGAGGCCGGTTTCCTTGGAGCGGTAGTAGCGGTTGGCGTCGCCCTGGAGATAGGCGGTGGTTATGAAGCCGTCGGGCGTATAGGGGACGACCAGGCCCTGAAGGAATTGAGAGAAGTCGGCGAAACCGATAGTGCCCTTGTCAGTGCGTTCATCGCGGGTGTTCAGCTGGGTGTAGGCGAAGTTGCCGCCGAAAGTGATGGTGTGTTTGCCGAAAGTCCAGATGGCGTTGGCGCTGGGCATGAAGCGATTTTGGAAGACGCCGGTCCAGGCGCCCTGGGAAGCCGCGCCGCTGCCGATGTTGGTGGCGGCGTTGAAGACAAAGTTTTCATTGTAGGGAGCGGAGTTGCCGTAGTTGTCGACGATGGAGATGCCGGGGAAAAAGGAAGACCCGAAAGTGTTGATGGTGGAATCGGAGACGGAGGCGCCGGTAAGCTGCTGAACATAGGAGCCGAATTGCTGAGGGGTGAAGGGCTGCTGGAGGGTGCTGTAGATCTTTTCACGAAGGAAGCCGAAGACTTCGACAACGCTGAGATTGGGTTTGAGGACCTGGGTGTTGGTGATGGAGGCGACCTGGCTGCCAGCGTCGAGATTCTGCGTGAAGCCGGGGGAGCCGGAGTAGGCGTAGGGAGCGATGCTCGGATCGTGCTGGTAGTAATACTTGAGAGCGACGGTGTCTTTGGAAGTAGCCATCCAGTCGAGATCGGAGACGGCTTGATCGGCCTTGAAGTAGGCGGTGCCGGGCGTGAAGGTGTTTTCGGGGAAACTGATGGTGGGGACGAAGCTGTTGGCGCTGGGGAAGAGGAATTGGCCGTTGGGGAGTTTGTAATTGAGGAGGCCATAGGCGATCGGGCTGATGTCGCCGGGGGCCGTGCCGATGACGGGATTAACCGTGGCGGAATCGGGAAAGTTGCCGTTAACGAGGGCGGCCAAAGCGGCCGGGCTGCGATCGCCGGTGAGGCCGGGAGGAACGGAAACGCGGGAGCTGCCGATTTCGGCGTCGGATTTCTCGACATGCTGGTAGGAGAGAAAGCCGAAGAGCTTGTTCTTGAGGATCGGACCTCCGACGGTGCCGCCAGCCGTGTAATTGTGAAGGCCGGGCACTTTGTCGCTCGAGGGAATATTGGGATCGGCATTGTAGAAGAAGGGAGCGGCGTTGAGGGCGTCCGAGGCGCGATAGAGATAAGCGCTGCCATGGAGAGTGTTGGTGCCGGAGGCGGTGCTCATATCAATGTGCGCACCGCTGGTCGAACCTTGCTGGGCGTCGTACATCGAAGTGTTCACGCGAAATTCTTCGATGGTTTCAGAAGCCGGAGTGGGAAGAGCCTGGCCGATGGCGAGATAGGGAGAAGCGGTGCTTTGGAGAGGCTCGGCGGTGGTGCTGGAGATGCTGGCGGCGCCGCCGATGCCGGTATTGTTGACGATGCGGGCGCTGGCGACCTGGCTGGTGCTTTTGCCGTTGAAGAGATTGCTGGCATCGACGCCGTTGAGCAGGAAAGTGTTGCTCGTGTCGCGCTGGCCGTTGGCCCAGATGGGAAGATTACCCAAGCCGGCGTTGACGCCGGAGCCGCTCGAGAGTTCGGCATTGACGCCGGGAGAAAGGATGGCGATGCCGGTAAAGCTGCCGGTGGGAAGCGGAATGGACTCGAGCTGGGCTTTTTCGAGAATGTAGCCGTTGGTGGTGTCCACGGCGTTCAGGAGCGGGGTGGCCTCGACGGTGACGGTCGTGCCGACCTGCCCAACTTTGAGGACAGCGTTGACGGTGGCCGTGCGATCGGCTTGCACGACGATAGACGGGATTCTTTGGGTTTCGAAGCCATCGTGGGAGAAGGTGAGCGTGTAGGAGCCAATGGGAAGGTTTACAAAATCGTAGCTGCCGACGCTGGTGGTTTTTTGAGTGCGGGTGAGCTGCGTGCTGTCCGAGACGACGGTGACGGAGGCATCGGCGAGAACTCCGCCGGAGGAGTCCATGACCGTGCCGGTAATGCCGCCGAGAGTCTGCTGCGGGAAGGCATCCGGGGGAAGCCCGAGACAACAAAGGCACGATGCCACGAAGAAGAAAAAAACTCCAGCTGATGACTTGGCCATTCCGCGACGCCTCCCGCTTTCCAGGAACACACACAAAGCCGGCCGTCTTCGGGACCGAGACCAAGCAAAAATTTTTGCAAAGAATTTCGGATTCACCCCGCTTGGCCGCGCCCCGAGGACAGTAAGTTTCGAGGAAGGTATTGCATAACGGCGCAGAACCGAAACGCAAACTTTTGTTTTCTTCGATCTGTTTTTTTATTTCATCGAAAGACAAATGCCCGAGTGAGCATCGAAGCGGCTCTTGCTAACTTTCCGTCAATCCTGGTTTCTGATCCCGGGCGCGCCAGAAAAACCAGACAAGGCCGACGACAAGATAGGCGAGGTAAATGAAGGGGAGTTTGCCGTAGGGGCCTTCGGGGACGGGATAGAGATTTCCGACAAGAGCCAGGAGCATGGCGGCCGAGGCGAGCCAGGGAATGATCTGGGCGCCGGCGCGATAGGCGTTGTGCGCGCGCAAATAGCGCGGGAGAGCGACGCTGACCAGCGCGTAGGTGACGATGAAGCCGTAGGTGGCGAGAGAGCCCATCCAGCCGTAGACGTCGAGGCCGCTCGCGCCGCGTGCCGCGAGGACGGCAACGGGCAGAACGGCCGCGGTTCCGGTGACGGCAATGGCAATGCCGGGAGTTTCGTTGCGCGCGTGAGTTTTCCGGAATGAGCCGTGCGCGAGGCCGTTATGGGACATGAGAAGCAGAACGCGGGCGGCGGCGGTGATGCAGGCGAGGGTTCCGGCAAACATGCTGACCAGGGCGCCGATGTCGATGAGCAGGCCGAGGACGGGAAGGCCGCCAAGTCTCGCGAGGACACGCATGGGGGCCGTGCTGGTCGAGAGATTCTGGCCGGCACTCTTGAGGCCGAGGACCTCCGTATAGGCGCAGAGGATGAAAATGGCTCCCGCGAGGAGCGCGCTCTGGATTACGGCGCGGGGAATTGTTTTAAGCGGATTCTGCGCCTCCGAGCCTAGCGTCGTGGCGCTTTCAAATCCCACAAAGCTGAAGAGCGCCAGGACCAGGCCGAGGCGCAAGCCGCTGCCGGTCATGCCGCGGAGATGGAATTGTTCCCAGTCCAGATGCCAACCGTGGCGGAAGAATACCAGTAGCACGACGATCAGAATGAAGGAGACGGAGACGGCTTCGATCCAGAGCATGAGGCGGGCGGAGATTTTTACGTCGCGCCAGGCGATCCAGATAGAGAGGGCTGTGACGAGAAGAGCGAGAAATACGGCGGAAGTGCCGTGGCCTGTGGCGTCCTGAAGCAGAAGGATTCCGAAGTGATAGAAACCGCCGATGACGCTCGAGCCCGTCGCAATGTAGGCGAGAAGGAGGCTCCAGGCCGCGGTGGCACCGAGCGAAGGAGGAAGGATCATGGAGGCGTAGGTATAGAGCGAACCCGGAGAAGCGGAGTAGCGAGCGAATTTGCTGATACACAGTGCGACCAGAAGGATCGCGGCGGTTGCCAGGACGTAGGCGAGCCAGGTGCCATTGCCTGCGAGGGCCGCGACGAGCGGAATGGTGGCGACAGGAGTCGTGGTGGGCGCAATGGTCGAGACGGACTGGGCAAGCGTCTCCATGGGGGAGAGGACTTCGCGCCGCAATCCGTAACTGCCTGCTTCGGGAAACGTTTCGGCCATTTTCTCGGGGCTAGGCCCTTCTCTGATTTCTTCCAGCGAGGAATCGATGGCGGTCACGATATAGATTCTGCCGAGCGGGCACAAGCGCTTTATAGATCAGCGACGAAGGCTGGCCCCGTCAAAATTTCGATTGGATGTTGCTTTTCTTTGAGCCTTGGCAGATAGGGAGTCGTCTGAGTCACCGAGAAGAGCGGCAGCAGAGCTGCCGCACCCCCACGGCTACGCCGCAATAGAATGACGAGCTCAGTCGGTGGAACTCGCGGCTCCGCCCCGAGCGGGAGCGGCGTCGACTCGCTCTGAGCCCAGGAAGGAATAGAGAGAGATATAGATGTAGGCGAGGAAGGGTATGGAATAAGCCAGGGCGTAGCTGTGAAGCTTGTCTGAAATCAGGCCCATGACGGGCGTAAGGACGGCGCCGCCAACGATAGCCAAGACCAGGAAGGAGCCGCCGAGTTTCGTGTTGGGGCCAAGACCTTTCAGGCCGAGAGCGAAAATGGTGGGGAACATGAGGGACATGAAGAAACTCGTGAGGAAGACGCACCAGATGCCGACCCATCCCGGGAAGAAAACGCCGACGGAAACCAGCGCGATATTCGCCAGGGCGTAAAAACCCATGAGGCGGCTCGGAGAGATAAAGCGCATCAGCCAGGCGGAGACGAAACGGCCGACGCCGAAGGCAGCAAGCGTGCCGATGAGGAAATATCCAGCGGTTTTTTCAGGCTTGTGGGCGTATTCCTGAACGTAAGGAATGAAATAGCTCCATGTGCCGACCTGGGCGCCGACGTAGAAGAATTGCGCGACGACCGCTAGCAGAAAGTGTCTTTGACGGAGGAGCTGGCTCGCGCTGCCGCGACCGCCATCGGCGGCTTCGTTTTCACTGGAGATTGCGGGGAATTTCGTACGGAGGATGAGCAGCGCCCAGACTACGGCGACGACGCCCAGAACCAGATAAGGACGGACGACGCGCAAGACTTCGAATTCGAGGTAGGCCTGATAGGTGTGATTGGCCTCGCGGGCGGCGATTTCTGCCGGTGTCAGCTCGACACCGGAAAAAATGAAGACTGTGCCGATCAGTGCTCCCGTCATGGCGCCGAAGGGATTAAAGGCCTGCGAAAAATTCAGGCGGCGCTCGGAAGTGTCCGGATCGCCGAGCTGGGCGATGAATGGATTGGAGGCTGTTTCGAGAAAAGAGAGCCCGCTGGCAATGACGAAAAGCGCGAAAAGAAAAAAGGCATAGCTGCTCTGAAGCGCGGCCGGCCAGAACAAGAAACAGCCTGAAGCAAGGAGCAGGAGGCCGACGATGAAGCCCGGTTTATAGCCGACGCGTTTCATGAAAAGGGCTGCGGGAATTGCCGGGAGAAAATATCCCAGGTAGAAAGCTGTTTGCACGAGGCTGGCTTCGAAGCGGGAGATGGCAAAGGACTTCATGAAGTGCCGGATGAGGACGTCGTTCAGGTTATTGGGAATGCCCCAGAGGAAGAAAAGTACGGTGACGAGAATGAAGGGAACGATTTGGCCTGCGGGAAACAAGGAATGGCGGGCTGAGGGCGCCGTTTCCCGCGGTAAACTTTCCAGTGGATGCTGTGCCATCGTCCGTCTTCTCCTCAAAGAGTCCTCGAAGCGCCGTGAAAGCGAAACCCTTCTGTGCCTTTTTCCTGATCAGTCGAGTTGCACCATGATTTTCCTGAACTTCAGGGGATTGGAACTCCAGGCTTTGAGGATCGTCGGAGCGTCGTCGAGGGGAACAATCGAGCCGACGGCGTCTTCGACGGGAAACTTGCCTTCCTCAAGCATTTTGATAACGGTGCGAAAATCCTCTGGCAGCGCGTTGCGCGAGCCGAGAATATCGAGTTCCTTTTCGACAAAGAGCTTGGTTTCGTAAGCTACGGGTTCCTTGGCGTAGCCGATGTAAACGACGCGGCCAGTGAAAGCGGCTTCCTCGACCGCGGCGCGAAAGGTTTCGGCGAGACCGATGGCTTCGATGATGACGTCGGGTCCGCGGCCGCCCGTGAGTTCCAGCAGTTGGTCATGGAGACGGGATTTGGCGGAGTTCACGACATGAGCTGCGCCGGCTTTTCTGGCGAGCTGAAGCTTATCATCGTCGAGGTCGACGGCAATGGTGGTGGCGCCGGCAAAACGGGAAGCGGCGATGGCGCCAAGGCCCACGCCGCCACAGCCGAAGACGGCGACTTTGTCGGCGGAACTGACGCGGCCTCGGGCGACGGCGTGAAAACCAACCGTGAGCGGTTCCACCAGGCAGAGTTCCTTGATCGTGAGCGGAGCCGGGTAGAGTTTCTCGGGCGGCATGGTGATGTATTCGGTGAGCGCGCCATCGCGCTGGACGCCGAGGGTCTCATTGAACGCGCAGGCATTGGGACGGCCGCGGAGGCACGAGGCGCATTTGCCGCAGCTGGTGTAGGGAGACAGGGTGACGTTCCGGCCGGGGGCGAGATCGGGGAAAGAAGAGCTTCCTTCGACGATGGTGGCGGCAATTTCGTGGCCGGGGATGCGGGGGAAACGGACCATAGGATTCCTGCCGCGGAAGGAATTCAGATCGCTGCCGCAGAGGCCAACCATGCGGACGCGCAGCAGGATTTCGCCGCGCCCGGGCTGAGGCTCGGGCACGTGTTCGATGGAAGCCGCCCCGGGTTCTCGGATCATCAGAGCTCGCATGGTTTTGGCGTTCCTGCGTCTTGTCCAGAGAGAGAGTAGACATGCGTCGCTACGCCGCCGAGAATCATCTCCTGCTCGCTAACGGAAAGCGGCGAGATCAATTCACGAAGAGTCGAAAACCATTTTTGGTGCGTGGCCGCCAGGAGGCAGACGGGCCAGTCCGAGCCGGCCATGAGGCGCTCGGGTCCGAAGGCGTCGAGGACGACATCGAAATAGGGTTGAAGATCTCCTAAACCCCATTCCGCCCAGTCCGCTTCGGTGACCATACCGGAAAGTTTGCAGAAGACATTATCGCGGCGTGCCAGTTCGCGAATGTACGCGCGCCAGGGTTCGAGCGCGCGTTCGCGAATGCGGGGTTTTCCGATGTGATCCAGGACGAAAACCTGCGCGGGATGGCGGTCGACGAAAGAGATGGCTGCGGGCAGCTGGCGTTCGAAGATTAAAATATCGTAGACAAAGCCGTACTGTTTTAAGAGAGTGATGCCTCTGTTGAAGTCCGGGCGGAGGAGGAAGGCGTCGTCGGGCTCGTCTTGAACCACGTGGCGGAACCCCTTCAATTTCTGAAAATGCCTGAAGCGGTCGAGGACTGCGGGAAACTCGGGAAGGGCGATAGGCGCCCAACCGACCACTCCCTGAATCACATCGAAATGTTCGGCGAAATCAAGCAGCGATTGAGTCTCCTCGAGCGACTGCCTTGCCTGAACGGCGATGCTGCCGTCCATTCCTGAAGAGGAGAGAACTTGCTCGAGATCCTCGGGTAGAAAATCCCTGGCGATGGCCGCCATATTCCGAGTGATCCAGCCGTACTCTTCTTCGGAATAGCGCCAGAGGTGATGGTGGGCGTCAATTCGTAGAGTCATCGGTTTCAGGTTTTCGAGAAAAAGAAATCATAGGGAACGCTCAAGAAGCGCTCGCGCAGCGAGCTTTTAGAGAGGGCCCGGTGAGAGACGATCCAATACACGCGGGGAAGAATCGCATTGACGAGGAGCCGTGTCGAGAGGATTCGGCAGGGGCGCCGAGGCGATGGTCTTGCGCCGGGGGCCCCTACTCTTGCCAGCCGCCGCCGAGGGCCTGATAGAGCTGAACCAGAGCGAGAAGTTCGTTGGCCTGGGCTTGCGCGAGATTGAGTTCAGCGGAGAAATAGTTGGTTTCGTTGGTGAGGACTTCGAGATAGCTGGCCACTCCGCCTTTGTAGCGGATATTGGAAAGGTGCGCGGCGTCCTGGGCGGAAGCGGTGAGAAGCTCCTGCTGTTCGCGAAATTCCCGGAGTTTGCGGTAACCGATCAAGGCGTCAGAAACCTCGCGGAAGGACTGCTGGATAGTTTGCTGATAGGAAAGGACAGCTTCCTGCTGTTGAGCTTCGGCGAGCCGGACGCCGGAGCGAATTCTGCCGGCAGTGAAGATAGGCTGAGCAAGAGAACCGGCAAAGCTCCAGAGACCCGCAGAGCCGGCGAAAAGGCGCGCCAGCGCATCGCTCTGGAAGCCACCTGCGCCGGTCAGCGAAATCTGAGGATAATAGGCGGCGCGCGCGACTCCGATCTGCGCGTTGGCGGCAATGAGAACCTGTTCGGACTGGCGTATATCGGGGCGGCGCTCAAGAAGCTCGGAAGGAATGCCGGCCGGAACTTCCGGTGGATGCGGCTGCTCGGTGAGGGACAGGCCGCGGGCAATCGGGCCCGGGTTGTTTCCGAGCAGGGTGCTGAGAAGATTTTCCTGCTGCTGGATGCGGCGCTCGAGGTCGGGGATTTCTTCGCTGGCGGTGTAGACAAGCTGTTCGGCCTGGCGAACATCCAGCTCGGAGGTATTGCCATGATTGGCGAGAACGCTGGTGAGGCGAAGGGATTCGCGGCGGGCGGTGAGAGCGTTCTCGGAAAGTTCCATCTGGAGATCGAGAGCGCGTAGCTGGAAATAGGCGGAGGCTACGCTTGAGACCAGGGAGCTGATCACGGCGCGGCGGCCCCACTCCGTGGCGAGGAGAGAAGCGCGGGCGGCTTCGGTGGCGCGGCGATATTGTCCCCAGAAATCGAGTTGCCAGGCGGCCGAGAGATTCAGTCCTCCGGTGGATTGCTCGATCGGAGGAAAGGCGATGGTTTCTGGAGTGCGTTGCGCACCGAGCGTGGCGCCGCCGCTGACACTCGGGAACTGATTCGAACGCGTGATGCCCAACTGCGCTTGCGCCTGGAGCACGCGCGTGGCGGCGATGCGGACATCGTAATTTTGCTGAATGGCGGTGCGGATCAGGGACTGGAGCTGCTCGTCGCGAAAAACGTCAAACCATTTTTGATTGCCTAGCGAGGCGGCCTCGGCTCTCGAGGCTTCGGGCGACGCGGCGCGGAATTCCGTAGGGACGACGGCCGAGGGACGCTTGTAGTCTGGTCCCACCGTGCAGCCGGAGATGAGCAGCGCGACGAGGAACGACGGAAGAAGTGGTCTCATGTCAGTCGTCTCCTCTAGCTGGACTCGCGCCTGGAGCGGGGATTCCGCCTGCCATTGCGGCGCGGCCTGCTTTGCCCATCGAAAGCCGCTCGACGACATAAAAAACGGCGGGAATAAAGAAGATGCCGAGGGCGCTGGCTGCGAGCATGCCGCCGATCACGGCGGTGCCCATGATTTGACGTGCGACGGAGCCAGCGCCGCTGGCGGTCCATAGAGGGACACAACCAAGGATGAAGGCGAAAGAAGTCATCAGGATGGGGCGGAGTCGCAAACGAGCGCCTTCGAGAGCGGCATCGACAAGCGGTTTGCCTTGTTCGTATTCGTCTTTGGCAAATTCGACGATGAGGATGGCGTTCTTCGCGGCGAGACCGATGAGCATGACCAGGCCGATTTGAGAATAGACGTCGTTCTCGATCTGCACCATGTAGGTCGGAAGAAATGCGGAGAGCAAAGCGCGTCTCAGCCAGAGGATGAAGAAGGCCCCGAAAACGGCGACAGGCGTGCTGAGAAGGACGCTGAAGGGCAGCGTCCAGCTTTCATAAAGCGCGGCGAGAATCAGGAAAACGAAGAGCAGGGAAAAACCAAAAACAGCAGAGGCGGGGACACCTTCCTGAGCCTTTTTCTCCTGGAAGGACATGCCGGAGTAGTCGTAGCCCATTTCGCGGGGCATGGTTTGGTCGAAGACTTCTTCGATAGCTGCCATAGCCTGGCCGGCGCTGTAACCCGGAGCAGCGGCGCCATTGATTTGGGCGGAGCGGTATTCGTTGAAGCGCATGGTGAATTCGGGGCCGGGACGGGACTCGAATCTGGTGAGAGCGGCGAGGGGAACCATCGCCCCGGTATTGTTCTTGACGAAAAACTGCCCGACGTTTTCCGCACGAGTGCGGTACTCGCCCTCGGCTTCGATATAGACCTGCCACTGCCGGCCGAAGCGATTGAAATAGTTGATGAAAAGGCCACCCATAAAGGCTTGAAGAGTCTGATAGACATCCTTGATGGCGACGCCCTGCTTGATGACCTTGTCGCGGTCGACGTCCACGAACTGCTGCGGGACGCTCGGGAGAAACGTGGTGCTGACGTTGGCGATTTCGGGACGCTTGCGGGCGGCGGCCAGAAATTTGTTCAAGTTGTCGGCGAGAAACTGGACATCGTTTCCGGCCCGGTCTTCGAGAACGAAGGTGAAGCCGCCGGAAGTGCCGACGCCGGGAATGGCGGGCGGCGAGAAGGAAAAAGCGATGCCTTCGGGAATTCCGCCGAGCTCGCGGTTGATATTCTGCTTGATCTGCTGGAATTGCTCATCGCGGGATTTCCGATCGTCCCAGGGCTTAAGGGTGACGAAGAAGAAACCGTTGTAGCTGGTGCGCACGAAGCTGAGCAGACTGAAGCCAACAACGCTCGTGGTGTACTGGACGCCGGGGGTTTTGTCGAGAGCAGTCTCGATTTTGCGAGCGACTTCGTCGGTGCGTTGGAGAGAAGCGGCGTTGGGCAATTGCAGGTTGATATAGAGATAGCCCTGGTCCTCATCGGGAAGAAAGCTGGAGGGGACTTTCACGCTGAAGAAGCCAGCGGCCGCTCCAAAGACCACAAGAAGTATGAGAGCGATGGCGGTTTTGCGGATCAGGAAGCCGCAGACACGAACGTAGGCATTGGTGGCCCGGGTGAAAGTCCGGTTAAACAGGTTGAAGAATTTCTTGAGCAGGCCTCCGCGAGTGTTGTCCTTGGGGCGCAAGAGCAATGCCGAGAGAGCCGGGCTGAGTGTAAGTGCGTTGAAAGCGGAAAGGGCGACGGAGATCGCTATGGTCACGGCGAACTGCTGGTAGAGACGGCCAGTGATGCCAGGGATGAACGCCGTGGGGATGAAGACTGCGGAAAGAACCAGCGCGATGCCCACGACGGGGCCGGAAATTTCCGTCATGGCTTTGAGAGCGGCTTCTTTCGGGGAAAGGCCGTCTTCGATATGGCGCTCGACGGCTTCGACGACCACGATGGCGTCGTCGACGACAAGGCCGATAGCGAGAACCAGGCCGAAAAGAGAGAGCGTGTTGATGGAAAAGCCGAAGAGAGGAAAGAAAATGAACGTGCCAACCAGAGAAACGGGCACGGCCAGGAGGGGGATCAGGGTGGCGCGCCAGCCCTGGAGGAAAATGTAAACCACGATGATGACGAGGAGAATGGCGATCAGCAGCGTTTCGACGATTTCCTTGATGCCCTGGGTGACGGCCAGAGTGGTGTCGAGGGAAACGACGTAATCAATATCGCCCGGGAAGCGCGATTTAGACTCGGCCATTAATTTCTTGAGGGCCGCGGCGGCTTGCACGGCGTTCGAGCCGGGCAATTGGTAAGCGGCAATGATGGCGCCGGGCTTGCCGTTAAGACGGCCGAGCGTGGCATAGCTCTGGGCGCCAAGCTCGACGCGTGCCACATCTTTGACGCGAACGACACCACCGGCAGTGCTCTCGCGCACCACAATTTGGCCGAACTCTTCGGGCGAGGAGAGGCGGCCGCGGGCGCGGACGGAATAGGTGAATTCCTGGCCCTTAGGGACGGGTTCGCTGCCGACCTGGCCGGCGGGATTGACCGTGTTTTGCGACTGGATGGCGTTGACGATTTCGGGAACGGTGATGGCGAGTTTGGCCAACTGGTCGGGCTTGACCCATAGACGCATGGCGTATTGGCCGGCGCCGAAAATCTGCACGCTGCCGATGCCGTAGAGCCGCGTGATCTGATCGCTGAGATTGATGTAGGCGAAATTCGAGAGAAACTGGGCGTCGTAGGTGCCATTCGGGGAATAGAGGGTGATGAGCATGAGCGGCGCGGTGACGGTTTTTTGGACGGTGATGCCGTAGTTGGTGACGTCGCCGGGAAGTTGCGATGCGGCCTGCGTGGTCCGCAACTGGGTGAGAATGAGATCGGTGTTCGGATCGGTTTTCACGTCGTAATCGACGATCAGGCGCATGCCCCCGTCGGCGGTGGAGTTCAGCGAATACATGTAGTTCATGTTGTCCACGCCGCTCATTTGCTGCTCGATGGGCGTGGCGACGGATTGTTCGATGGTACCGGCGTCGGCGCCGACGTAGGTGGCAAGCACTTGCACTTCGGGAGGAACGATGTTCGGGAAGAGAGCGACCGGGAGAGCGAGAATGGTGATGGCGCCAACAATGACCATGATGATGGAGATCACCATGGCTACGATGGGGCGATTGATGAAAAATTTTGACATGGGTCAGTCCGCTCCCGCGGCTGCAGCCAATGGTTTGGGGTCGACGGAAGATCCGTCGCGCACTTTCTGCACGCCTTCGACAATGACCATCTCGCCTTGCTTCACGCCGCTGTCGATGATCCATTCCGTGCCGACGCGCTCGCCGACCTTGACGATGCGGATGCTGACCTTGTTGTCGCTACCGACAACCGCGAGTTGAAAGCTCCCTTGCAGCTCGATGACGGCGCGTTGCGGAACCAGGAGCGCACCGGTGCGCGTGTAGGTCGAGGCGCGAACGCGGCCGAACTGTCCCGGGCGCAGGAAATTCTTGGGGTTGGGAAACGCCGAAACGACACGAATGGTGCCGGTCGTAATGTCCACCTGGCGATCGGTATAAAGAACGCGGCCTTTGGATGGGTAAACGGTTCCGTCGGCGAGAATCAATTCGAGCGGCGGAGCATCTTTGGGCGCGTCCTCATGGCCCTGTGGGGCGTTGATGCGCTCGGCGAGACGGAGATATTCCTGCTCGCTGATGGGGAAATAGGCTTTGATGGGATCTACCTGGGAGACAGAAGTAAGTACGGTGCTCGGGTTCACCAGGTTGCCGAGCTGCACCTGGGCGATGCCGGCGATGCCGTCAAAGAGCGACGTGACGTGGGTGAATCCTAAATTTAATTGGGCTTGCTCGACTTGAGCCTCCGAGGATTGGACGGCGGCTTTTGCGGCAAGATTCGCCTGGATATCGTTGTCGAGCTGGCTTTGCGCGATGGCGCGCTCTTTGGCGAGCGGCGTGTCACGGTCAACGTCGAGCTGGGTCTTGCCCATTTGCGCTTGCGCTTGCGCCAACTGGGCCTTGGCCTGGTCGAGCAGAGCCTGGAAGGGACGCGGGTCAATCTCAAATAAAACGGCGCCGTTGTGAACAGGAGCTCCCTCTTTGTATGTTTGTTTGACGATGTAGCCGGTGACTTGCGGCTGGATCTGGGCGTTGACGTAGCCGTCGAGTGTGGCGACCCACTCGCTAACGATGGGAACGTCCTTTTGAACCACTGCGAGGACTTTTACTTCTGGAGGAGGGCCAGCAGTCCCTGCGGCTTTTCCGCAGCCAGCGAGGATGGCTAGAAATGAAAAAGTACTCGCGACGAAGAGGGCCCGAACAATTCTCGGGCAGGCAGAGCGGAAATGACGGGGCTGCTCTCCCGGGCGTAGAGGTGGACTAACAGGTCCAGCGAAATCGAGCGACATGAATACTCCTTCGGCGACGACAGTAGCACACACTTCACGGCATTCTGGCGATGACATCAGGGCTCATCGAAAGCGGCAAATCTGCCAGGCGCCCGGCGCGGTCCCCAAAGCCGGGCGAGTTTCGAATCTGCCTTCAGAGCCCCTTAGATGTAATCGGGCGGGGTGCGGATACACGGGAAAAAGGGAGGTGGATTGGATGGCCCCCCATCGCCTCGTCAGGTAGTGTGCCCTTCCGCTGACCGTCTCGGCCGAGATTTGCCTTTCGCGCTGCTCCCGGGAAGAGAGAGCGAGAATATCCGGCGATGTTCACGAGCGCGGCCCTTGCTATCATCTCTGCTGGATCGGATCTTACCGCCGCCGTAGAATTTGACGAGACAGCGGCGAGACGAAACACCGAAACACTACGGCGGGAGATAAAAAAATTTCAAAGTGACGGCCAAACCGGAAAAAGAATGACAGAATACCTGGAGTCTATCGAAACTCGGCGGATCCGATTCCGCGCCGCCTCTCGGGTCAGGGAATAAATGATCACATTGCTTTCCATTATCGCTCTTGGCTTTTTTCTCGGTATGCGCCATGCGACCGATCCGGACCATGTGATCGCCGTAACGACCATCGTGAGCCGTCAGCGAAGTATCCGCCACGCGGCTTTGATTGGGGCTCTCTGGGGACTGGGACACACGATCACGATTCTCGTTGTTGGTTCGCTAATCATCCTGTTTGGCATCGTGATTCCGCCAAGACTGGGCCTCACGATGGAGTTGTCGGTTGGCTTGATGCTGATTCTTCTGGGAATTCTGAATCTCTCCGGAATCATGCAAAGGATTACGGAGACTTTCACACCGTCTCAAATGGGAACTCATTCAGATCCCCACGGGCATGGAGACTACATTCACAGCCACCCGCACGGTCATGGCCCGGAAAGACACGGCCACGCTGAGGACGCCACTCCCGTCGGTTGGATGGATCGCATTTTTGGGAAGCTTGGCTTCTATCAAGTCGTTCGGCCGCTGGCTGTTGGTATCGTTCACGGGCTAGCGGGATCGGCGGCCGTCGCATTGCTCGTGCTGACCACCATTCGTATTCCATCCTGGGCCGTTGTATATCTTTTGGTTTTTGGTCTCGGCACCGTCGCAGGGATGATGCTGATCACTGCGGCCATCGCTGTCCCATTTACCTATTCTGAGAAGCGCTTTGCTCGCCTCAATCATGGCCTGGGGCTGGTCTCTGGGCTCGTGAGTCTGGTCTTTGGCCTCTTCATTGTTTATCAGATGGGCTTCGTCAGCGGTCTCTTCACGCACAATCCCATCTGGGTGCCCCATTGATTTCGATTGACGCTCTCTCGACTTCGGTGCCGCAAGAAGAATTTCGGACGACGGTCCCCGGCTAACAACTCGGTGGTTCTAGCCCCCAGGGGCTTCTATCTTTTCTGAAGCCGAAAACAAAACCCCGCTCGCACGGTGTGGTGGGCGAGCGGGGTGCCTTGCCTACTTCCAGGGTGTGGTTAGAAGTAGATCTTTCCTCCGAGCTGAAGGATTCTCGGGTCGAAGGCAGATGTCACTTGGCCGAATCGGCTGTCGCCAAGGTTCGTATCCACGGCGTTGAACTGGGTATGGTTCCAGGTGTTGAAGGTTTCCAGACGCAGTTCCAGTCGGCTGCCGCGAGATTCGCTGAGCGTAAAGCTCTTGAACAGCGAGACGTTCCAGTTGTCGCGGCCAGGTCCACGCAGATCGTTGTGCGGCAGAGTGCCCCAAGCCCCCAGAGCGGGAAGCGAGAAGGCCGACGGGCTAAACCACTCGTCGACGAGATGCGGAGTGGTCAATGTGCCTGTCAGGTCCGGCCGGTTAACGCCATTGGGTACGCCATTGCCGCCTTGTCCACCGCTGATGCCGATGTTAATCGGCAGGCCGGACTCCATCGTAACGATGCCCGATACTTGCCAACCTCCAACCACAGACTTCAAGAGACGGTTCTCATTGTGGCGGAAGAGCGGGATGTCGTAGATGAAGTCGACGACGGCCACGTTCAAGCGATCGTAGCCGCTCGGCCCGACGTCGTATAGCCAGCCGGCGTAGGGATTCGACACGTTGCCAAGGTCGCCGCCGCCGCTGCCGGCAGTGGTCGGGTCGTCCGCACGCGAAAGCGTGTAGATCGCCCGCAGGGTCAGGTCATGGCTCAGTTGTGAATTCAGATCCACTTGCAGGCCATTGTAGTGGGTGTTTGCTTCGTTTTCAGAGAGCGTGATGGCGTTGAAGCCCGGATAGGGCAGGCCCGGCGCCGTCTGATAAGGAGCGTTGTTAATCAGATTCGATAGATAACTCTCGGTGGGCAGGTTGATGTTCCGGTAGTCATTCTGGTGGCGGGCTTGGTTACCCACATAGCTCGCCGTCAGCACCGACTTGGTTCCAATCTGGTGTTGTACGCCAATGCTCCACTGATAGCTTACCGGCAGCTTGTAATCACTCACATCGAGGCCCGTGATGCTGGCAGCGTTGATGGGCTGAGTCGCCGCCGCCCCGCTAGAGAGCGCGAGACTTGGATTCGTCATCTCGACGCCATTGAGATTAACCTGCAAGCTGAACGGGATATTGGGACCGGCATTGTACATATCGTTGCCCTGGATGCGTTCGTACATGATGCCGAACCCGCCGCGGATAACCGTTTTGCCCGCTCCCGTAAGATCATAGGCAAAGCCGAGGCGAGGACCGAAGGCGGCCCAGTGATTGTTGACCAGGCCCTTTGGAACGCCGTCCTGACCCGGAATGCCGATGCCGTTCAAGTACAGCGGAACACCAGCGAGAATGGGATTCGGACTCGTGCCGAGACCCGGACTGGCTGCGACGCAGCCATTCCCTGGCCCGCTGCAAATACTGTTGTTGCCGTTGAAGGTGGCTGCATCGGCCGCGTTATAAAGGCTGGGATAGAAATTCCCCATGCGGTCGTTGGCTTCGTAGGTGTGCGGCACGCCGTCCCAGCGCAAGCCCAGGTTAAGAGTCAACCTGCGGTTCACGCGCCAGTTGTCCTGGAAGTACGCGGCCCAGGATACGTTGTTCCACTGCCCATGGTCTTGCACGGCCAGCTCTTGATAGGAGCTGGGAGTTCCGAGCAAGAAATCGGCGAAGCTGTTTCCGGGGTCGGCGGCTGTGCCATTTCCGGTGTACGTGCCGTTGAAGCTGAAACCACCCTGGGTCTGGCCAAAGAGGTCCTGAGTCTTCTTGTAGAGCGCCCAGCTTCCGCCGAACTTGAACTGGTGGGCGCCATGGGTCCAGGAAATATCGTCGCGGATCTGATAGTCATCGGCCTTGTTGTGCCACGGCCAGCTGGAGATTTCAAATTGCGCGCCGCTCGCGCCGCTCAAATCGATGTTGGGAATGCGGCTGTCATTGTTCGGTCCAGTGAAGAGTCTGGTGCTCGTAGAATCGTAGCCGCTCGGAAGAGCCAGACTGGTCAGGCCCGAGGCTGCGTAAGGCACGATGTTGATTCGGTTCCCGTTGTAGTTGAAGGCCACTTCGTTGACGAGCGTCGGGCTGATCGTATAGGTCGTATGAATGACGGCGCTATACGAGGGGTTGCCGAAAGTGTCGCCAACCGTGGGAACGTTGTCGCCGCTCCACTGGCTGGTGGCAAAACCTTGCGAAACTTGCTCGGCGATGTAGTGTCCGAAGACGGAGAATTTGTCGGTGAAGTTATGATCGATGCGGACGATCTCTTCCCGCAAATTCGTGTCCGCGTTGGCGCCGCCCTTGAACTCGGGGCTCCCGTTCGAGGACACTGCGTTGTCTGCCGGGAAAATGCCGGCCTTGACCAGAGCAGCGGAATTCGGATTGATCATGCACGCCGGAATGACGTTGCCCGGGAAAGGCTGACCTTGCACGACTCCCGCGCCTGCCGCGTCCTGGCCGGGACAGTTGGCGAAAAGAACGGATGGGGCCACTTGTGCCGTCGTTGGCACAAGGATCGGCGTGCTAAGAGAGCTGAAATTTCCGCCGTAAGTAGCTGTGCCGGGAACCGTCTGGTTGGTCGCGCCGCCCTGAATCAGCGGGCGCCACTCCATGTTGTAAAAGAAAAAAGTCCGCTTCTTGTCCGGGTTATAGAGATGGCCTAGAGTTACCGGACCGCCGACGTTAAAGCCGTAAACGTTCAAGCGCAGCTCCTGATTCGGGACGAAGTAGTTTTGCGCGTCGAAGAAATCGTTGCGGTTAAATTCCCATGCGGAAGCGTGAAACTGGCTCGTTCCGGATTTCAGCACCATGGTCATGGTGCCGGCCGAAGAGAGACCGTAGTCCGCGCTGTAGTTGGAAGTAAGAGCGCGAAACTCCTGGATCGCGTCCGTCGATGGGGCGATGCTCATGCCACCCGCGCCGCCGCGGTCATCGTCTTCACCACCGTCAAGCAAGTAGATGTTGTGGTTCTGGCGCATGCCATTGAATTCGACGCTGGCGTCGCCGCCCACGGGAGTGTTGACTTCGGCTGAGTTCATGCCACCGGCGCCAATCTGGCTCGAGGCTCCTGGGGTCAGAGCGGCGAGCTGATAAATGCTGCGCCCGGCCACGGCGATCTGGCTCATCTGCTGGTCGGTGATCAGGTTGCTGCGTTCTCCGGAATCCGTCTGAACCTGTACGGCATTGGCTTCAACCGTTACGGTTTCCTGCGCCGCGCCCAGTTGCATCTGGAAATCGACGCGGATGCGATCGCCAACGGTCAGCACGATATCTTTTTGCTCGGAAACCTTGAATCCTTTGGCCTCCGCTTTCACCCGGTAGTGGCCGATCTGGAGATCGACCGCGACGTACTGGCCAGCGTCGTTGGTGGGAATGACATGGCTTACGCCCGTATCCGTATTGGTCAGAGTGACAGCCACATTCGGGACAACGGCACCCGAGGGATCGGTAACCGTCCCAACGATGGTGGCTTGCTGCGCGAACGTTGAAGCAGAAAAACCGATCAGGGACATCAAAAGAACAAAAAGAAACCGCAAGCGAAACTGCTTAATCTGAGTTAGAAAGTTTTTTTGGTCGAGCACTTCGAGATACCCCCTTTAGAAATTAGGCCGCCAGCAATCTCATTCCTCGGAAAGCTCTTTCAAGCCTTCAGGAGCATCCGCACCGACGCCCCGTATCTGTCGCACCGGGACAAGAAGCAAAAGACGATCTGCAATATCGATTTTTTTAATGTTGCTTGCGGGAGTGGTCGGGCGCAATATCCACTTGGGATGAAATCGCTATGACCAGTTGGGGAGGGAAATGAAGAAGGTACCCAGTGCGTTGTTGCCCGTGATCGCTGTTGACCGGAAAGCCCCGAAGCCCTTGCACAAGCAGATCTATGACGCCTATCGTTCCATGATCGTCAGTCGGAACCTGGGCGCGGACCAGCAGATTCCTTCGACCCGAGCGCTTGCCAGCGAATTGAAGATTTCTCGAATACCGGTGCTGACGGCCTATTCTCAGCTTCTTGCCGAAGGATATTTCGAAGCTCGCGCAGGTTCAGGAACGTTCGTCTGCAGTTCTCTGCCAGACCAATGGACCTCCAGTGATCGCGGCTCGAGCAGTCCCGATGTAGCGCGTTCAGGCGCGCGGGTTACTTCGCGACGCTCGAGCCTGCTTCCCGCATATGAAAGACTCCCGTGGTTAAGCGGGTTGGGGGCCTTCAACGTGAGCCAGCCGGCTTTCGACCAATTCCCCTTTCAGACCTGGTCGCGCATCGTCATGCGCCATTGCCGAAATCCCCGTGCCAGAGAATTGCAGTACGGCGGGCCGCTCGGCTTCGAAGAGCTTCGCAAAGCCATATGCGCCTATCTCAGAACCGCGCGTGCGGTGCACTGCGATCCGGAGCAGGTCATGATTGTCGCTGGCTCTCAGCAAGCTCTAGAGATTACGACGCGGGTCCTGCTCGACGATCGAAGCGCCGCTTGGGTCGAAGAACCCGGATACTGGTTGACACGGCATGTTTTAACCGCGGCGGGCTGTCGTCTCGTGCCTGTCCCTGTGGATGGCGAGGGCCTGGATGTAGCCTTTGGCGTCAAGACGTGCCGCAAAGCAAGAGCCGCTTTTGTTGCACCTTCTCATCAATTCCCCCTCGGCGCGACCATGAGCGCAGCGCGGCGCCTTCAGCTCCTTGACTGGGCGCAAAGTTCGGGAGCCTGGGTCATTGAGGACGATTACGACAGCGAGTACCGCTATGGGAGCATGCCCATCGCCTCTCTGCAGGGTCTCGACCACAACTCTCGTGTCATCTATATAGGAACCTTCAGCAAAACCTTGTTTCCTTCCTTACGGCTGGGTTACATCGTGATTCCGCCGGACCTGGTGAGCCGTTTCGCGGCGGTTCGCTATGTAATGGATATAGCGCCGCCCCATTTTTTCCAGGCCGTACTCACGGACTTCATGAATGAAGGCCATTTCGCGCGCCACATTCGTCGCATGCGCCAGCTCTACTCCCAGCGCAGGACAGCGCTTGTCGACGAACTCCAGAAGGAATTCGGCTCTGTGCTCCAGGTGCTTGGGTCGGAGGCGGGAATGCACCTTGCGGTCCTCTTGCCAAAAGGGTTGCGAGACCAGCCAATAGCCGCGCGCGCCGCACGCGAGAAGCTCTGGGTCGCGCCGCTTTCTCCCGCCTACCTCGGCGACACACCTCGCCAGGGATTTATATTGGGGTTTGGAAACACAACGGCTGAGGAAATGCCAAACGCCGTCCGCCGGCTAAAAAGTGTGCTCTTGGCTGAGAAGAGTTTCCGTCATAAAAGGACTTAACCAGGAAGAAAGTCTTAGGGGCCAACTCGCGCCCCTAAGGCTGAGCTAGAGAGCTGTTGCGCTGACTCGGCGTGGCCTTCCTGATAAAGAATTCTTGAAAGACGCCGGCTACAACTGTTTCGCCTAGCCTGACCAGTGCCGTTGAAACCACTAGCCTCCCCCCGCTCCTGCTCCCCGGCGCAGCGTAAAGATTTGCAAGGCCGCCCGCCGCGAAGGCTCCTCCTATGTTCGAGTAATTTGGTTCGAGCTTTCCGTTATCGCCTCTGCATATCACGGAACTTGCCAGAGCATGCAGGAGCCGCGACTTCTTAGTGCCCCTTCCTTGATAGAAGTAACGCGGATCCTGTTTTAGAAGCGATGGCAGTACGGCTCCTCCGATGAACGTACCACCGGCAACGTCCGCGTAGGATGCCCCGTAACGCTTCGCATACCCTTCGGCCCCTTGCCCATAACCGCGCCACTGATTGCCCGCCTGCTCCGCTCCGGCCACGGCGCCAATCGCTAGTAGCGTGAATGGATCCACAGACGACTTCCAGGCGAGCCTGAACTTTAGCTTCGACGGAAGGGGAGCTGGATGAGGGTCGTAGGTCACGAAGTAATTCGGGATCAACCCAAAAATGCGCTGCTTCTCCTCTGCTTTCACCTCGTCCTCCGCCTGCTCTGCGGGCGTCAGGCCTACGCGCACTTCGGTGACTTGCGTCTGAACGATCAGCACCACATCTGGCACGGTCAAGGACTGCCCCGCGCTCAACGTCTCGTAGATAGCCTGTCCGGTCAAACCCTCGGAACTGAAGGTCAGTTGCAAAAGACCGGGTGCGAGGTTCGGAAAAAAGAACAGACCGTCGTCGTCGGTCTCCACCTGCAATTCCTCTGCTTGATTTTCGCGCGAAAGCGCGACACGGGCTCCGCTGATCGCAGCGCCCGACTGGTCGACGACTTTCCCGCGAATAGTCCCGAGAGATTGCGACTCGCTCTGCTGCGCGTTGGTTGAGCCTCGAGCCTCGATGGGTGCGCCCGGCGAGTTCGCGCTGCCTTCTCGGACCGGCTCCTCTTGAGACCTCGCAGCCGCCGGCAACACGAACCCCAGAGCCAACAATCCGATCGCCAACCGTGGCCCTAAGCCCGGGCTCTGGCGATTCTTCGTGCCGTCGCCGCTCATCGCTTCCAGCCTGTTTCGTACAGTCCCATCTGAATCGCTGGCGTCAGCCTTCGACGCGCTCCTTCATTCAAAACTGCCGGTCACACCCTGAAAGCCGTGGCTGGCCTGCTTCGCAAGCCACTTCATCACTCGCGCGATGTCGTAGCAGTACGCCACGTTGTAGCCGAGCGTCGAGAAGCAGTTCGGTTCGCAGCCCTTCTTCATTTCGGACAGTTGCTTCAGGTCAAATTTCTGGTTCTCCACAGTGCCCCAATCGAACTTCGCGTTGTACATCGGGAAGCAAGGCGCGAGCGAGCCGTCGGTGCGGATGATCAGCCAGTTCTGCCCGGCGCGGCAGCCCCAGTGCTCGCCCACGCCGCGCATGAAGCCCTTCATGTTCTCGAGGCGCGGAATGGAGTCCACCATCTTGTAGCCCTGGCGCTGCTTGTCGATCAGCCAATCGAGCAGGTCATCGACCATCGGAAAGTCCTGCGGCCGGATGTACGTATCGTTTTCATGGAGGTGCTTGAAGTGCGATTGCTCCATCATCGGCGCTTCGTTTATGTGGAAGGTGATGGATATTCCGTGGGCGTGCGCGATTTCCACGAGTTGCTTCACTTCCTCGATGTTGGTGCGGCAAATGTTTGTGTTGAAGAAGACGGTGTAGCCGTAGCGGTACTGGCGTCGCACGAGATAGTCAAAATTCTTCGCCACGTGCTCGAAAGCTTTCGGCAAGCCCGGCTTTTCCTTGATGGTATCCACCGCGAAGTTGATCGTCGCGATCCCCGCATCGGCGAGGCGATCGGTGACTTCCGGGCGCAGCAATCGCGCATTCGTCGCCAGGTAGACCCAGAAGTCTTTCTTCGCGGCGTAGTAGATGACCTTGTGCACGAAATCCGGCCGCAGCAAGGGCTCACCGCCCGTCGGCGCCAGAACACGGCAAGGAGTGCCTTCGAGCCAGTCGATCGCTCGCCGCGCCGTGTCTTCGGTCATGCCCTTTACACGATTGTCGTAGGACCAGCAGTAGTGGCAATCGAGATTGCATTTCCACTCCGTGAACAGGTACGCGATGATGGGCTGAAAGTCTCCTGGCAAAACACGCGATTTGAAATATGGCACCATCCACCCGCGCATCGTCGTGAGAATGCGCGAAACAGGCCAGTGCCGCTTTCCCGTGTCCACTACGTTCTGGTGCGCCGCAATGTCCTCCATGTCCAGTTCGTGAAACAACTCCGGATGTTGCGGAAAGACGGGAACAGGCAGCGCAGCCGGCTCGCTGGTCGCGTGCGACGGCGGCCGCCTCGCGGGCTCCTGAAGAAGATTGTGCAGCGGGACATCGAGACGAAATGGCTGTGCAGGAACCGTTGGAAGAGACTGCTCCGCCGTGGACATCGGACACACCTCTAGCGTATGAAGTTTTTCCCGCAATCAGGCGCTGCCGGAATGCGGGTGAGTCATCCTATTTCGACCATGAGTGGTTCAGACCTTCGCACTGCCACTAGTTGCCCTGAAGGAACAACAGCGAACCCCTGGTCACACCCAATTAGATTTTCGAAGCAGCAGGGTAGATACATAGAAAGTTAAAAAAAGCTAACCGGCCCTCACAATTTTTTGTGTGGCCGAGATTGCGCACGGCGCATCTATCTCGCTGGAAGCCCAGCGTCGGCGGCGGGGTGTGCCCCGCGGCAGAGCGTTGAAACGCGCGGGCGCAGAGGCCCGCGCGGAATCGCGGGATCTCAATCCATGTCGCACTGGTTACAGTTTAAATTCTGGCTCCAGCTGGCGTTCGCGAGCTTCGGGGGACTGGGGATATTCTTTTCCGCATTTGTGGATTCCTCTTTCGTTCCCCTTCCGCTGGTAACGGATTTGCTTCTCATGGAGCTCTCGAGCCGCCATCCCGTGCGCATGCCGTATTACGCAGTGATGGCAGCTCTCGGTTCGCTCGGCGGATGCATCTGGATTTACTGGCTGGCGCGCAAGGGCGGACAGAACTACTACCAGAAGACGCAGGGACGCGCCCCTGGTCGGATTCGAACGCTGATCGAGCGGCATCCGATGGCCAGCGTATTCTTTCCCGCGGTGGCGCCGTTTCCCGTTCCGTTCAAACCGTTCGTGATCGCACAAGGTGTGTTTCAAGTGCCCTTCGGCGTCTTTGTGGTTGGTACGCTCTGTGGCCGCGGGCTTTTGTTTTTCCTTGAAGGCTTCCTCGGCGCACGGTACGGCGAAGCGGCGAAGCAATTTCTACTCACCCAGAAACTGCCGTCGCTGATCGTGGTGGTCGCACTCGTCCTGATTTTCCTGGTAGTCCGCCGCATGTCGATGCTACGAAGAGCGCAACAACCTCAGCCGGAATGAAGTGCTCGCACGCGACGTTCGAGGTCGCGCGTAATGTGCCCGGGGTCTTCCTCCATGGAAAAGCGAACGGGCTCGCCGATCGTCACCTGCACGTGACCGGGCCGCGCCGCGAAGCGTTCTCCGAGCTTCAAATCGTACAAGCCGGAGAGATAGATCGGTACGACCGGCACGTTCAGCTGCTTCGCGAGCAGCCCGATTCCTGTGCGGAAGGGGAGCATCACACCGTCAACCGTGGTTTGCCCTTCCGGGAAAACGAGAATGTTCCAGCCGCGATCAGCGAGACTCCCGGCGAAGCCGAAACTCTTTACAAATCCGGATTTTTGCGGCAGAGGAAACACGTTGAAAAGAGCCGTCGCCAGGTAGTAACGAGTGTGTTCCAGCATTCGCCCGGGCAGGCTTACACTTTTCGCGGGCTGCCGCATCCTCAGAAGCCGTTCGCCGCCCATTGCTGTCGCAAGCCCATTTCGCAGCCGGGCCGGCAGAGCCGCTAGAATCCACGCGATGTCGAGATAGGTGACGTGGTTCGAGACAACCAGCACCGGCCCATGAAGGCCGCGCAGGTTTTCCCGGCCGCGCACCCGAGGTGCAGCCAGTAGATACGTCGCCGGCCACGCCAGCGCATAGTAAATCGCGAGCCGCGCCACGGTCATCAGCCGCGATTGCGGCCAGGTCGGGAAAACGTGCTGAATATGCGGCGCAATGTCAGCCGAAATCAGTTTCTCGAGCTGCTGGATCGTGGTGGCATCTTGAAATTGCGCTTCGCTTAAATCGACCTGGTATCGCTGTTCGAGAACGCTCATCAATTCGACCCGGTCGAGCGAAGTCAGCTGCAGATCGCTTTCGAGATTTGCGCCGTTGCCGTTCGAAGGATTGGGAACAGTCCTTCCGGTAATGCGCGAGATGATTCCTCCCAGGGAATCGGAACTCCCTGCAGTCCGGGTAGCTCGGTTGCCGGGGTTCTGGACAAACTCGCGAATCCGAGGGAGCACCGGCTTCTCGGTGGGCGTCCTCGGAAAATCCGCCTCTGGCCACACGAGCCAGTGGCGGACCTTTTGATATTCGGCAAGCGTTCGATTCGCGGCCTCTACCGCGAGAGCCGCCCCGGTTTTGGCAGACCCGCTCATCAGCAAAACCGCGTAAGGTTCCTCGTTGGCATCGCGTTCGATCCCCAGTACCACGCAATCGCGGACGTTCGGCTGCTCCCGCAGCGCTTTTTCGAGGTCTTCGGGATAGACATTCATACCTGCCGAGGTCACGATGACATTTTTTCGCCGGCCCCGGAAATACAGCCGGCCACTCTCGTCCTTGTCCGCTACGTCGCCCGTTCGGAACCATCCATCCGTCCCAGACAACGCGCGCAGCTCGCCGTCTTGACGATAGGTTGATGCGACATTTTCTCCGCGTACGAGAATCTCGCCGTTCTCGTCAACGCGCAACTCCATCCCCGGAAACACTTTGCCAATCGAGCGCTTCGCGGACCGGAACGGGTGGTTCACGCTGATCAGCGAAGTCGTTTCGGTCATGCCATAACCCTGAATGACGACATACCCGAGACGATTCCAGAACGTTTCCGCTTGTTCCGGCAACGCCGCCCCGCCAGAAATGAACGCCCAAAACTTCCACCCGAAGCGACGGTGTATGTGCCGGAATCGCCACCAGCGCCGCAAAAAATGCTCCCGCTCCGCGAGCGCAAAGTTCCTTCCTAAGCTCGCTGACTTTCCGTCGCGCTCCTCGCGTCGTTCGATTTCGCGCTGAAGCGACTCGATGAACCGGGGCACGGCGACCAGCACGGAGACGCGCTCCCGATGGATGGTCTCCGGCAACTCCGCCGCGTTCATGGAATCCATGAAGACCACCGTGCCGCCGAGCAGGGGCGGAATAAATACGCCGAGCATTTGGCCGAAAACATGGCTAAGCGGCAGAAGGTTTAGAAAGCGAATGGGATGAAAGATCTTTTCATAGCGGAGATATTTTTGAATCTCCCGCTCCATGGGCTCGATATTGGCCAGGACGTTTCCATGAGAGATCACGACTCCGCGGGGCTCAGCGGTAGTGCCGGAGGTAAAGATAATCTCCAGTGTGTCGTGACGCGCGAGCCGCGGCGATGGGTACGCGGAGGAGTCGCGCTGGGCAATCATCCCAGAGAGAGACTCGAACGCGATAGACGGAGTATTCCCGCATACCTGGTGCCCGCGAGCGTGGAAGATGAGCGAGGCGTTCACTTCCTTCGCCACGCGGCAAGCGAATTCCGCTGACGACGCTTGATCAATCGGCACGGCCACCGCGCCAGAAAGCAAACATCCGAAGAACGCGACGACCCACTCCGCCGAATTCTCACCCCAGAGCAGAACCGCATCCCCCTTCCGGATGCCGCGAGCATCGAGCTCCCGGGCGAGACGGTTTGCTTCCGCGGCTATTCGCGCGTGCGTCCAGCTTTCCGTTCGATAGCCGCGCTTCTGACGCACGGCAATTTCCTCGCCGTGCGCCGCGAATTTCTCTACGAAATTAAGTAGTGACTCCACATGCCCTTCGGACATCTATTTCTTTGGTGCCGGGACGCACTTCTATCCGCGGCGCTACTGCTTCTTAGATTGCAGAAGCCGCGCTCGGGATATATGGAAAAAGTCGTGATTATCGGCGCGGGAATTTCGGGCCTCGCGGTTGCTTATCGCCTGAAGCGCTTGGGAATCCCGAGCCTCGTTCTTGAAGCAAGCTCGCGTCCGGGCGGCGTCATCGCCACCACGCGGCGGAAGGGCTTCCTGTTCGAAACCGGGCCCCAGTTCCCGCGATTTCCTGCTCCCCTCTGGCAGCTTGTCCGCGAACTGAATCTCGACGGCGAATTCGTCGCGGGCAACTCCGCGGCCAACCGCTACATCCTCAGGCACGGACAGCTGCATCCCGCGCCCTTTTCGCCGATGGGCGTTATCAAGACGCGCCTGGTCGGTATCTCGTCGAAGCTCCGCATTCTCGCCGACCCATTCGGCTATTCGCAACCCCCGGACCATGAAGAAAGCCTCGCGGAATTCATTCGGCGGAAATTCGGCCCCGAAATTCTCGACAATCTGGTCGATCCGTTTATCTCGACCGTGTTTCTCGGCGACGCCAGCAAGATGGGCATGGAAAGCGCCTTCCCGGCGTTAGTCGAATGGGAGCGCAGGAAGGGCAGCCTTCTGCGCGGCGCGCTTAGCGCCCGGAAAGCGCAGAGAAATCCCTCGGCGCAGGTCGCGGCCGCACCGCGCCCCAGCGTTCGCGCGGGCACGCGCGTTGGCACCAACGGAAATGGGAACAAGCTGCACGTCACAGAAGCCCTGCCTGCGCTTGGCTCCTTCAAATCCGGTATGGCCATTCTTCCGGAGCATCTTGCTGACGAGTTGGGAAGAGCGGTCAGATACAACATTACGGTGGCTGCGATTGCGCCATCGCGTCCAAGTGATGCGAGCGCAATTTCAAATTGGCAGATCTCCCTCTCCGACGGCACGTCGATTTCGACCGAGCACGTTGTGCTAGCCGTTCCGGCGCACGTTGCGTCGATCTTCCTGGCACGCAGCGCGCCCGAGATTGCTTCCCTGCTGGGCGGCATTGAATACGCACCCATCTGTGTGGTGTCCTCTGCCTACAACCGCTCTGCTGTCAGAAACACTCTGGACGGTTTTGGGTTTCTCGTGCCGCGGAGCGAAGGATTGCAAACCATCTGCACGTTCTGGAACTCGTCTCTTTTTTCCGGCCGTGCACCGGAGGGAAATGTCGTGATCACCACGTTCGCCGGGCGCGAAGGTTCGAGCGGTGTCGTCGACCAGGCTCGAGACGCTTTCGTTCGGGCAGTCGACGTAGAAAACTCGCAGGTTCTTGGAATCAGTGGTGCGCCGCTCGACCGCGAGGTCTCGGAGGACCCTCGGGCCCTCCCGCAATACAATGTCGGACATGCCCTTCGCGTGAAAAAGATTTCTGCCACTTTACGTTCGCTTCCAAATCTGCACCTCGCAGGAAACTATCTCTCCGGCCGCTCGATAGGCGAATGCGTCGACGTTGCCAATCGTGTGGCAGAAGATCTGCATAGCCAACTTGAAGTTCCAGTCATCTAATTCCACGAGGGATCTTCGCAAGGAGTCGCCACTTTGCTTTCTATTGTGGGTTGGATGTGCGGAATCGCCGTGATTTCTGGCGTTGCCGGTTGGTACTATCAGACGCTCGGCGCCCGCCGGGACCGTAAGCGTTTTCCTCCGCCCGGCCGCTTGGTCGACATCGGAACACACCGGCTGCACCTATTCGAATCCGGCCGGCGTGGCCCCACGATCGTCTTGGAAGCCGGTCTGATGTCGACCGTCCTCAGCTGGACCGAGCTTCAGCGACATTTGTCGCCATCGTTTCGCGTTGTGAGCTACGACCGCGCCGGCCTGGGTTGGAGCGATGTCGGCCCTATGCCCCGCACGTCGGACCGCATCGTGGACGAATTGCACGCTTTGCTTCGCCGCGCGGGCGTCCCTCCTCCGTATATCCTTGTGGGACACTCTTTCGGCGGCTTGACCATGCCGCTTTTCGCCGTTCGCTACGCGCAAGAAACGGCGGGTGTCGTCCTTGTGGATCCGGTTGCGTCGGCGGAATGGAATCCGCCCTCCGAACACGACCTGAGACTCACCCGGATTGGCGCCGCCGTATGCCGGCGCGCGGCATTTCTTTCGCGTATCGGTCTCACGCGGTTTGTCGCATTCCTTCTGTCTACGCGCTTTAAGAAAGTTGCGGCAACCTTCGTTCGCCTTATCAGCCGGGGGGCTCCCGGCGAGTCCGGAACGGTCTCGAGTCCTTGGTTCTCGGCGCTTCCCACGCAGGAACGGGAAATGGCCGCGATATTCTGGATCCAGGACAAATTTGCGGTCACCATTGCCAGCCAGCTGGAAAATCTACCGGCCAGCGCAGCCAAGCTCGCGAAGTTCACCAGCATTTGCGACAAGCCGGTCGTCATCCTCTCAGCGAAAACGTCCCCGGAACATCGACGGAAGGAACACGCGGCGATGGCTGACCGGCTTCCGCGGGGCAAGTTCATCTCAGCGGAGAAAAGTGGCCACTGGACCATGCAGGACCAGCCGGAACTGGTCACTCAGGCTATCCAAAGAGTTGTTGACGCCGCGTTCCGAGCGGACAATTCCCATGTGATTACTGGCGCGAACTCCAGTTCCGAAGAACTCGCCCAGCCACAATAGGCAGTAGCCGCATCTACCTGGCGCAGCCGTTCACTCATGGCGCGAAAAGCCAGTACCTCACAAACACCCACATAAGCGGTCCCGCTGCAGCAATGGCAATCGCGAACCCCGCGACCACGCGCATTCCGGAGAGATTCAACACCTCGGCCGCGAGCGGACTCTCCGCGGCAACATTCGGCCGCGCCGCAATTCGCGCCAGCTTCCTTTGTTCCTTGCTCATATTTGCCTGTCTTCCGTGATCCGATACACTCCGTTTGATTCTCGATCCCGGCAATAAGTCTCAAAAACTTTCACGGCCAATTCTGGCCAACAAAAAATCTCTCGTGTTCCAGAAATCCACGCATAAAACTGCATCTTTTTCTTTGTGGACCAACTCAAACCACTGATGAGTGAGTTCCCTCTATTGCGGGCTATCTCACATCTCGTCCACGTTGGACGAAATAGATGCCGAGGCCATGACTGCTCGATTCGCGAACTCGTCAAGATGGGGCTTGATCGTTTGTCTGACCGGAATTGCTCCGGCAACATTTGCGCAAGGCAACAGCTTCGTCAGCCAACCTGGGGTAAACACACCCCCTCCTGTCTACAGCGCTCCGATCGCGGCTCTCACGAGCGACGAGGTCATCGCCAGGATGCTCGAACGCAATCGTTCCAGAAGTTCAGAGCTCCAGCGCTACTCCGAAGTACGCACCTACGAAATCAGGAACTCGGAGGGCAAGCTCGCTGCTCAAGCGGTCGTGCGGGTGGAGTACGAGGCGCCCGACAGAAAGGACTTCAGCAAGACGTCGGAGCGAGGCTCGCTGATCGTCCGTCACCTGGTTTTCGATCGCCTGATGCAAGGCGAGAGCGAGACAACGACCGGGCGTGAGCATAAGGACAGCGCGATCACCGCGGAGAATTACGCATTTGGACTCGCTGGCGAGGAGAGGCTTGGCCCGTACCGCTGCTTCGTTCTCGAGCTGACTCCCAGGCGCAAAGACAAGTACCTCTTTGAAGGAAAAATCTGGGTGGACGCCGAGGACTTCGCGATCGTGAAGATTGCCGGTCATCCCGCAAAGAAACCGTCTTTCTGGATCAACGATGCCGAATTCGTCAGGCAATTTCAGAAAATTGACGGCTTCTGGCTTCCTTATCGCGATGAAACTTCCGTCGAAGTCAAAAATTACGGTCGCAAGACCTTCACCGTCGACCATCAACGCTACATCATAAACTCCACGACTCCAGGAGAAACGAAAACCAACGGGACCGTCGACCCCGACTAGCAAGTTCGGCTCTTACTTCGTTCTGTACCGATCTGCCGCGAAAGCCCTACCTTGATTTTCTCATTCCTCGCGCGAAAAGAAGCAGAAGTTGGCTCCCCGGGAGAAGATCAACGCCGACCTGCTAGCATTCCTCAAGAGCTGAAGCTGCAACCCCAGATGGTCTCAAACGCCCTGGTACACGAGCGCAATGAAGTTACTTGGATTCTGAAACAGGTTGCCCCACTCCGCGTCATAGCGCGCACTAGGATTAGCAGCGATCACTTCAGGGAGGGGCTTACCCTGTTTCTTGAGGACCGCAACCTTATCGCGGATATCAACCAAAACGTCTCGAAATAGGATCAGGTCGGCTTTGCCGCCCACGGGTCCATGCCCGGGAATGACGATCGTCTTGCTGGTCACCCTTGCGATGTTCCCTTCTGCCGCGCGTATGTGGCCGTCGATGCTTCCTCCCGTCCAGTAGTCGATAAAGGGGTAATCGCGGTTCCAGAAGGTGTCTCCGGTGTGCAGAATGTCGGCCTCAGGAAAATGTACGGAGATATCGGAGTCCGTATGGGCAGGTGAGTAGTGCTTCAGCATGAGAGTGGTGTTGTTGATGTGCAGAGTGTGTTCGTCTTTGAAGACGGCGGAAGGAATCGCACGCGCCGGCGCGGCTGGGAAAGTGTACTGAAAGTTTCCTCCGACGAACGTGGCCTCGGAAAGATGTTTGCGCGTGTTTTCGTGCGCCAGGATACTGGCTCCAGCTTCATGGACCCACTCGTTGCCGCCGGTATGGTCGAAATGCCAGTGGGTATTGATGAGTTGTTTGATCGGATCCGCGTTGATACTTGCGAGGGCTTTCGAGACGTTTGGGCGTGCGGTGACGATCTCCGCATCCACGACCAGCTTTCCGTCAGGGCCTGTCAGAACGGCGATATTTCCACCAGCGCCCAAAAGGACACTGATATTGCGCCGAAGGTTTTGAATCGTGACCTTTGCTGTTGCAGCTTCCTTGAACGCACCCGGAACGATGCTACTTGTCTGGGCGATCAGGTGTCTTGGAGCAAGGCAAGCCGCGGCGACCGTCAGGCCTCCAGCAGTAAGAAACTGACGGCGTGAAATGTCGAGTGACGCCCCGGGAATCATTCTAAGATTCTCCTATCGCTTTCGCCTTGGATTTAGGCCACATCTTTGGCCTTTACGCCTAAATCCAGAACAAAATCATACCCGTATTCTTTGGCAAATGGCGAAATGACTTCTGTGGTGGAATTCGAGATAACCGACAAATCCCCGAGTCACTCATCGAGGAATCAATAAGTACCGATATGTTTGGTTGGTGTTGACCTATCCGAGTCGTAGGGTTCCGTTCGGGATTTGGGCCTGAATTCTCGGACCTACTTCGCCGGGCGTGACCCGGCGATGAGGATATCCACTAACCTTTTGGCGCTTGGCTGCCAATGGGGCGCGGAGCAAATCAACCGGATCGAGGTCGCTGCGTATGTCGCAGCTCTCTACGCCGCGCTTCACCAGTGCGCGAATCGCCTGATGCATCTTCGCGTAGGAGGTTTCGTCGCCGGTACTACCCAGCTCGGGGATGAGCTCTCCCTGCTATATCGCCAAGACCAGATTGCCGGTTCCGTTTTTGCGGCGATGCTCACCTGGAAGTGGAACGGCACCGTATTCGCGCCTTAGGGCTAAGCGGTCGTCCCGAAGTCCGGCTCATTCGCCGGACGGCCTTGGCGACCGCGACGAGGTGCTCTTGTGTAAGCCCCCACTCCTTGCGACGCTTTCGGGCTTCGGCGAAGATCACTTCCCAATTGAGTCGAATGCCCCCTTCCATCGTTTCCTCAGGAGTTCGACCAATTTTTCCTTCCATTCGGAAGTGCTTGCCGGCGCTGATCACTTCCTAGAAGCTTGGAACCTGGGTATCTCAGGTACGCACCGGCTCAATCGACGGGCATGGGGGCAAAATGGTGGTAGCGGCTTCCGCATTTTTGAATCAAATATATGGGCTCGGGTAGAATCGGCATGGGCGCCGAGTTTGCTCGATCGTCCGGGACACTTTGCGCCTTCTTTAGGAACCCGAGCGGAGCTTGGCTATGCCTTCGACTGAGAAACTGGACACTCACCACAAAGCGCTTACTCTGAATCTTGATCCGTCTACGTTTGGCTCCTTTGCGGAAATCGGCGCCGGGCAGGAAGTCGCACGATGGTTCCTGGTGGTCGGAGCGGCTTCTGGCACGGTGGCCAAGACCATTTCCGCATACGACAAGGGAGTCAGCGATGACCTCTACGGCTCCGGATCGCGGTACGTATCGCGGCAGCGACTGGAGGCGATGCTGGAGCACGAATGGAGCGAGCTTCTGGCGCAATTGAGCAAAACGCGTGGGCCGCAAACTCGATTCTTCTCGTTTGTTGACACGGTATCGGCGCGCAACTTCGCGGGAACCAATGACCCGCATGGCTGGGTGGGTCTCAGGTTTCAGACGGAGCCGGGCGGCCCTCCGAACGACCTGTTGCTGCACGTGAATATGCTCGATCCTTCGAATGTGCTTCAGCAGGAAGCGATCGGAATTCTGGGAGTCAATCTGATTTACACCGCTTTCTATGGGTTAGAAAGCGAAGAGTCCTTTCTCGAAGGCTTGGCGCAAGATGTCGTCAAGGAGCGCATCGAGATCGACTATTTGGATTTTCGCGGGCCGGTGTTCGAGAGTTGGGACCGCGCCGCCCTGCTGGCTCATCTGGTTTCCGCTGGACTTGCCGAGGCGGTATTTTTCTCCTCAAAGGGGCCGGCCGTCCCGCCAACGGAGGCTCTCTACAAGAAAGCCGTCGTGCTTGCGCCGGGATACTTCGGCCACGTGGATCAAGCGCACGCAGAAGTTCACGCGAGACTCTTGACTTCCGGCATTCAGGAGTTTCGGAATGAGATGGGCGCAGGGCACGCCGAGCCCGCTGGTTTTTTCTGCCTGACGGTTGCGCCGCTGGTGCGCAACGAGCCTCCTCCGGAGATAGCGGGGTTGCTGCGGCGCATCGATGCCCTTCTGGCCACAGGCGGCGACGTGCTCCTGTTTCGGCACGCCGAGCTGTACCACATGACGGCCCTCGTCAATCGCTACACCAAGGCGCCCGTGCGATTTGTTGTAGGTCTCTCGCTTCTGATTCGAGCGTTTGAAGACTTTTACGGCAATCTCGAAGGTAGCCGTCTCGAGGCCCTCGGCCGTCTTTTCGCACAAAATGTCCGCATTTACGCTTATCCGATGACTGCCGCGGATCTGCGGGAATGGCTCAGCACTGCCTCCGCGTCCGGTTGGGAATGGAGTGAGGCCAATGGATGGGTTTCCGGCACCCAACTGCGTCGCGCGCCACCTCTCGGACATTTGTTCGCCTATCTTCTGGCCAGCAACTTTATTGTTCCAATGCAAGCGCCCGCGGCCCTAAAAGCCGACGCTTGACGGAGACATGTGAAGTCACGAGTTATTCGGGGTGCCTTGGTCAGTTATGTTTCAGAAAGTCTGGCGAAGGCTAATCGCCAGGTAATTGTTTCTAGCGCACACCTCACGGGGCCGCGCGGGGCACCAATCGTAAATTCCCAAGAATCCCGGAAGGCAAGGGCTGAACATTAGTCAGGTCCTGGGCGCGGAAGCGTTCTCCATAACGGTCGATCAGCAGCCGGTAGTTCGGCAGGGCGCGGCCAGCCATTTCGTTAATGGCGAGATTACCCACTACGATTCTAAGTTGATTGTCGCCGAGATGTAGGAATTTGGTCGCATCTACTTGATAGGGTGGGAGCCACACCGTCCCGGCTAATCTCTCGTTTACAAAGACCACAGCCGCTTCGCGCACAGGACTATCGAGCCAAGCTTGCATGCGTGGTGTGCCGGAACCTGTACCATCTGCTCCGGAATCGGAAGGCGCGGCGGGTACGGGAATCGGTGTTCCATGGCCAAAATCGAGATAGAGATTTATGCCAGGCTCGAGCAGAACTGCCGGAACGTTCAGCTTCTTCTCGTAGACAACAGCCCCCGAGTAGTACTTTGTATCAGCATCGTCAGTCCAGGAATGCAAGCTTTCCATTTTGACGGTGCGGCCCAAGCCAGAAAATGTCACGGACCAGTCGGAAGCCAGGTCTAGTGATGGAAGCGGCGCGCTCGGCTTAGCCGGGAAAACTTTCGTCCGCATGCTGCGCTGCTCTTGGTGGTAAAAGACGAGAACAGACGACTGGTACGGCTCAAGCGTGAGTTGTACCGGAGAAGCCGCACTCAGAATTTGCGTCTTGCCGGAAACCGGGTCCCAGAGTTCGGCCTGATCTGCGGAAACGCGAAAACTCGCCTGTGTACGGATCATCTGATTTCCCGTGTTGGCCAGGAAATAGATATCTGCGGATGGAAGCTTTCGATGCACGAAACCAATGTCCGGGGCAGCTGGCAACAGCGATACGTCTGGTTTCATCACCCGCGCGAGCATTTGCCCAAGATCGGCTTCGTCCTCGAGAAAATGACCGGGCGCGCCCGGCTCCCGGAAGAGTTCTTGGGAGATCTGCTGGACTTCCGGGGAGTCAGTCCTGGATTCTTTAAAGCCGGGAGCGAGCTGAGGTAAGTTGCCCGTTGCAATGACTCTACCGCCGCTCCGGACATACGCTTCGATTTTTCGGTACGTAGCAAGCGGCAGTCGCTCGAGGTGGGGAAGAACAAGAATAGGATAGGAAATCCCGATCTTATCGATTGCCTCGGCATCAATAAAATCAACGCTGAAGCCGGAGTCGAGAATTTGCCGGATTACGCTTTTCCCTAACAGCACGGCTTCGACTTGATTGACGGAGATGGCGGCCCCGAGCGGGGATGAGCCCGCCGGTTCAGATGCGGGACCCGTAAATGTAGCGGTGAATTGTGCCCACGCATCGTCGGTAGGCAGCAAGAGAGCCACATCGATGGCCGGCTTCCCCTGACGAAGCACGTAACTGACTCGTTGGAGGTAGGTTGTAACGTCCGGCATGACGAGCCACCATGGATTGTGCTGATTGAAAACGGCGGCCGCATAGAATCTCCAACCCGGTTCGCCGGCCGATTCCGGAGAATACGGCCATCCATGCCCGATCAGCTGATTGCTGCCCTCTAGAAAATATGCGTCGGCGGCGGCTTTCATGTCGAGCGGCGTCGCGCGGAAGACGGGTGAATGCAACCACGTCCAGGTTTCCGAAGAGGTGATCTGCTTGCCGTAAAGATGATTAGCGGAGGCAGCCCAGCGCACGGCCGAAAAACCCTTCCATTGCCAGCCTTCGCCTTCCGGCAGGTCAACGAGTGCGTTGCTCGATAGCGTCACCGGCGGCGTGCCATAATTCTGGGAACGAAAGCGCGTGCCATGTTGGGCGGCCCAGTCATGAAGGGGCATGAGGTAGTTTTCGTTCGCCAGCTCACTCAGAGTTCGGCCCCAATCGTGCCGAATTTCGCTGGCCAGGGAGCTGCCTTCGCCGACCAAGGCTGGCAAGTACGGCGTCAGGTCGTACCCGCGCCGCGTCCTGAACTCCTTCGGAAAGTCAGTGGTCCAGTCGGATCCGTACACTTCGAGGCTGTCACTGAAGATGGCGTAGGGCGGATACGATCCAAAAGCTTCTATCAGGCGGTCGCCAGTTGTCCGAAGGTAGTTCTCGATGGCACCGCGATCGTAATGATCCAGAACGAATCCTTCTGCGCCGATAGCCGGCCGTTTCACTTGCTGCCCGGTGCGGCCGGCGATGAAAAATAGCACCGTGTGTGGTCCGTCGAAACGAGGCAACCATAAGCGGCCCCGACGAGGCTCGGACAGGCGTTCCGCATTTTCAGTCACGATTTTGCCTTGCGAGGACGGGACTAAAAACGCAGCAAGGAAATGCTCTCCGCCTTCTATATCTGGTACGGCAACCGAGCCTGCCCCTTGGGGCACGGTGATCGCTGAAACGCGCAGCTTCCCCGCTGCCTGCGTCACCGGGACGCTTGGTCCGCCGTATGGCCACCCGCTGCCGAGCGTCAGGTCAATGCGCAGACCCAGCTCACGCGCTTTCTCGGAAGCAAAACGAAGCGCGTCTATGTGCTCGTCCGAGAGAAAGGAATAGTTGCGAAATCCAGAGACAGCATTGTCAAGCTCAAGGGGGTAGGTCGTCTGAACCTCTACGCCGCCGATGCCGCCGGCTTTCATTGTCCGAAGTTCCCGCTCTAGCTCATCCCGGGTCACAGACGGGCCGAACCACCACCAGCGCATCATGATTCGGCAATCGTCCGGTGGATTCTTGAAGGATCTTCGAACATCGGCAATGGGGTCAGCTGGGCTCTGAGCCTGCGCTCGGACTTCGGCGCTCAAGCTTGCCAGGGCAACAATGCAAAAGAGGAGCCGCCACCCCCTGAGTATTCGCAACATGCCTACATTCTGACTGTCGGCTCTTTGAAAGTCACTGGAACCCCTGCGGAATGGTTGCAGGCGGCCCGAGCTGCTCACCCTTACTTGTGTCTTCTTGAAATCCGAGCTTTCGCAACCTTTCCGAGAATTCCGTGTAGGCCGCATAGGACGTGATTTCTGCGATCGCATCTATATCGAATGTCGGACGCACGTCAGCCGCCGCATTGTCGGTGATCAGCAATGCCGTCGCGCAGCCGCCCACAAACACCAACTCTCTGAGAACCGGCCCCAACAATTTGGCGGCATCCGTCAGCAGTTGAAGGTTAGGATTGGCCATGACTCGACCTGAGCCTCTCTACTAAATCGCGTTCGGCCAGATTTCGCTCGCGCGCACGCCCGTCGCGAATCGCATCTACGAGCGCCAGCAGTTGGTAGAGCGCGGGGTCACGCAACGCGGCATAAGGCACGCTTTTGTAAAGTGGCTCAAGCCCAATGCCCCGGGTATCACCTTCATGCCATTGCCAAACTGGCGGCAGGTCGCTTGAGGCCGCAATTTCACTTTTGAGCGGCTCGGCCGCATAGGAAGTGGGAACACCTCTCGTCACTTCTCCATGTTCAGCGGGAAATGCATACTTCAATCCATGAACCAAAAACTCTTCAAGTGCCGAGATATTTGGTTTGTCCTTTAGTGCCGCACCATGAAGAAGCCTGGAACTCCTCAGCCGCTGAATGGCTCCATGAACTTCTGACGGGCTGAGGCCAAGATCGCCTGCCATGATGGAGATCGGCGGGCGGGCGTTTGGATAACCACTCAGCTTCAGCGCAACAACAATGTCTTGAGGTTTTAAGTTCACCTTGACATTCGCTATTCGCGAATCGCGAATAGCGAATGAAATCTACGTCCCCGCTCGAAATGACAGTGTTCTGTTTTGATTCAATAAGATACAGGTTGTTCAGGAACGTGGCAAACACACGGAACTCGACCCCGGTAGGAGTTTTGGACCCCAACGATCTTGCAAAATTCTCCGTTTCACGCCCTAGCGTTTGGAATCAATGAGTTATGCTCCGGTGAGAGACCCCCATGCGGGCCAGAAGACTCATTGTTTGCGAGTCCTACGTCCTACGAAAGGCCACTAAAGAGTAGTGTTCCATATTTGTGGCATCTCTGGAGAATAGGTATATGAAAGAGCAAACGATTCGGATAACTGTCGATATCCCCGCTTCCCTTTACCACAAGCTAAAGAAGCCAGCTGCCGCGCAAGAGCGTTCCGACAGCGAGTTAATCCTTTTGGGCGTGCGGGTCACTAGGATAGAGAGTAAGCGTTCTCGTACCAAAAAGATCAAGTTTCCTCTTATCTCGTCCGATGGACCGAAGGTCGATTTGACCAACGAACAGATCTATGAACACGCCAAATTCCTTTGACGCCAATGTCTGGCTGGCACGGCTGTGGGGATACTATTTGCAAATAGTAGCACTAAACGAAACTGCATTTAGCGGCGCGTTGTGAAAAACAATTGTATCGACGGGTATTGGTGGCTTGAGGGAGTTTGGCTCTTGGAATTATCGTGAATGACCGGCTCGACTTGACGGAGGTATGCCCCTCTGATGGCCAAGATGGAGAAACTAGGACATCATTTTCCCCCACGCGCGAACGCTGGATCGGTCTGACGAGCGCGCCGATGTTTGCTTTCATATCTGCTAACGAGTTTCGAGTATTCCTCGACGACACAGGAAAGCCGTTTACTGCATTTATGGACTCCGTGCTCCGCCCTGCTGCTACAAAGCTGGATTGTCCTCCCGCCGACGTGCACACCAACTTGAGAACAAATCCAGCCAAGGGCGACCTTAGCATCGCGGAAGTAGCGCCCCTTTGAGATAAACGTCGCTTTGAGAGGTAGCGCGGAGTAAGCTTGCGTTTTGATATCAGTAAGTAGCATCTAGAATGTCGAGGAATGGAGCCCGACTCTAGCAATGCTGTTAATGTCGGTTCCCCGGAGACATAGGGCTGGTTGGTGCGCGGCATGGATGCTTTGCACATGGGTCCTGGTGTTTGTCGGCAAAGCAAATGCGCAGACAGATTCATCCGTGGCCCGCAAAGTTTCCCGAGCACAACTCTCCTTCAATCAAACGGTCCAGCCGATTCTTTCAGAGAATTGTTACGCGTGTCACGGGCCCGATCCGGGCGCGCGAAAGGCCAAACTACGACTTGACCGCGCGGAGTTTGCTTATGCGCCGCATGACAAGAGCGGCCCCGCCATCCTCCCGGGACGGCCGGACAAGAGTCCTTTGGTACAGAAGATCGAGGCGAAAAATCCGAAAGACCGAATGCCGCCTCCCGAAGCGCACAAAACGCTCAAGCCCGAGCAAATTGCATTGCTGCGCGAGTGGGTAAAACAAGGGGCTGTGTACGAGGAACATTGGTCCTTTATTGCTCCGAAACCACAGGCAATCCCTGAGGTGAAGCAAAACGGGTGGGCGCGCAACGCAATCGACAATTTCATTCTGGATCGACTAGAGAAGGAGGGCCTCAAGCCGTCGCCCGAGACAGACAAGCGGTCGCTGATTCGCCGCGTGACCTATGACCTGACTGGGCTGCCGCCTGCCCCCCAAGAAGTGGAAGCGTTTGTCGCGGACGACTCACCCAACGCTTATGAAAAAGTGGTTGATCGGCTGCTCGCGAGCCCACGTTACGGAGAGCATCGCGCCCACTATTGGCTGGACGTCGCTCGTTACGGCGACACTCACGGGCTGCACATCGACAATTTTCGCTATATCTGGCCCTATCGGGACTACGTTATCAGAGCCTACAACCAGAACAAGCGCTTCGACCGGTTCGTGACCGAGCAGCTCGCCGGAGATATGCTCCCGGACAAGTCGCTGGATTCCCTGATGGCTTCTGCTTACGTGCGGGCCGGGATCAGCAGCGGCGAGGGCGGCACGCTCACCGAAGAGCTGCGTGTAAACAACAAGCGCGAGCGCACGGAAGCCTACGGCGCCGCCTTCCTGGGACTGACCGTAGGATGCGCTAACTGCCACGATCATAAGTTCGATCCAACCACGCAGAAAGAGTTTTATCGACTGACCGCATTTTTCAACAATCTTGCCGAAAACCCCTTCAATGACGACCGAAATGACTGGCCGCCCATACTGCTGGTCCCGAAGCCGGAAAATCGAGGCGCGTACGAAGAAGTTTTGGCGAAGAAAGTCGCAATCGAGCGGCAGATTCACGATCGGCGCGCACGGGCAAGTGCCTTGATCGCAAGCTGGCTGGCGCAACCGCTGGGCGGCCCCCGGCCGATCAGTTCAGAGGGTCTTGTCGCGCACTTCCGTTTCGATGAAGGAAAAGGTGATGTGTTCAGTGACTCCGCGGCCGGAGAAAAGCGAAATATCGTTACAGCGACAGGCGTTCCGGTGGTGTGGGGAGAGGGCACGTGGTTTTGGCCCTATATGCGTATGGAGATCAGCACTCATTTGGAGTTGCCCGACGTGGGAGACGAAGACGGCTCGAAACCCTTCAGCGTGGCGACCTGGATGCGCCCTCATTTGCGTCCCAATGAACCCAAGGATCCAAATCTTCCGGACGGCGTGATTTTTTCGCGCGCGGATGCCGATCAGGACGGTCGCGGGTGGCAGCTGATTTCAGACAAAGGGAAACTGAAATTTGTACTCGCCCACAAATCGCCGGATGAGGCCATTGAGGTCGAGACACCGGGCAGAGTACTAGAGGTCGGACAGTGGAACCATTTGATCGCGACCTACGACGGTTCGGGAAAAGCCGCCGGCGTGAACCTTTATGTGGATGGCGTACCACAAGACCTGACCGTACTAAAAGATGGGCTGAAAGAGACGGCCAGCACGACCGCTCCCCTCGAGTTCGGGCGAACGCATCCAGATAGCAATCCATTGCGGCAGACCGCTTTTCAGGATTTTCGTTTCTACCAGCGAGAACTTTCTGTAATAGAAGCGGCTCGGCTTCCGTTTGCCGACTATGTGGCGGAAGTCGGGCGGAAGCCGATGTCCGAATGGTCCGAGGACGAATCGCACGCGGTAACGGAATACTATTTCCGTGAACGCGACGTTCCGACACTCGCGCTGAAGGGTCAGGTTGCACTGCTCGATAAAGAGCTGAACCGTTTAGCCAGGGACGGCGACATCGAGCTGATCAGCGAAGAAGCGCCTACGCTCGCGTATGCCGATGTTCTGAACCGCGGCGTGTTCAGCGCGCGTATGGAGCGCGTGCGTCCCGGCGTCCCGCATTTTCTGCCGGGCCTTCCCGCGGGCGCGCCGCTGGATCGTTTGACGCTTGCAAAATGGACCGTTAGTCCGGAAAACCCTCTCACCGCGCGGGTAGCGGTGAATCGTATGTGGTCCGAGATTTTTGGGACCGGACTCGTCGAGACGACCGAAGATTTTGGCGTGATGGGCGCGCGGCCGAGTCATCCGGAATTGCTCGATTGGCTGGCGCTCGATTTTCGCGACCACGATTGGGATGTGAAGCGTTTTTACCGGCAGATCGTCCTCTCGGCTACTTACCGACAATCGGCGCGAACCACGCCCCTGTTGATAGAAAAGGATCCGAAGAACCGGTTGCTGGCGCGGGGACCACGATTCCGCATGGACGGCGAGATGATTCGAGACACCGCGCTGGCCAGCAGCGGGCTATTGGTGGAAAGAATTGGCGGGCCGAGCGTGAGGCCCTACCAACCGGCTGGAGTCTGGGAAGCGGGCAGCCACCAGGCAAGCGACACCAAGGAATACGTACAGGATCACGGTGACGCGTTGTATCGGCGCAGCTTATACACCTTTTGGAAACGCATGGCGACTATGCCGAACATGGATGCTCTGGACGAGCCTGTTCGGGACGGAGCATGCACCCGCCGCCAACGCACAGATACACCCCTGCAAGCTTTGGTGCTGATGAACGATCCGCAGTGGCTCGAGGCTTCGCGTCATCTGGCGGAACGCGTCTTGAATGAATCGCAGCAAACGGATACGCGGTTGAACGCGCTCGGTGAAATCCTCCTGTCGCGGCCGTGGAGACCCGGGGAGAGAACCATTTTGGAAAAGGCATTGACGAAATTCGAGACGGTCTACGGGCAGGATGCGGCTTCTGCCGAGAAACTTTTGTCCGTGGGCGAAAGCAAGCGCGGCACGAATCTGCCCGTGAGCGAACTTGCATCCTGGATGCTGGTCGCCAGCGCCGCGCTGAACCTGGATGAGGTCCTGAATAAATGAAGACTGACGCACACAGGAAGGACGAAGCTGCACTCCCGGAAGGTGCATGCTGCGACCATGGCGGAGAAGGTCCGACCGTCTATGACTTGCCGGTGCCGCTCTCTTTGCGCGAAGAATGGAAAACATTCGCGACGCGCAGACATTTTCTCGGGCGCATGGGGAAAACGCTCGGTTGGGCGGGGCTCGCGACTCTACTGGGCGATTCACTCGGACGTGCATCGGCGGCCGAACCCGTGACTGCTGGCGTCGGGGCGCATCGCTTGACCGATTTCGCACCAAAAGCAAAGCGAGCGATCTATCTCTTCATGTCCGGCGCCCCTTCTCAGATGGATTTGTGGGATTACAAACCAACGCTGACCAGCCAGTTCGACAAGGACCTTCCCGACTCTGTGCGTGGAAATCAGCAGCTGACGGGCATGACCTCCGGCCAGGCGCGTTTCCCCATCGCGCCCTCCCATTGGGGATTTTCCCGGCAAGGCAAGAGCGGGCTCTATGTCAGTGAACTTTTGCCCTGGACGGGCAAGCTGGTGGATGACATCACGCTCATTCAGACGATGCAAACCGACGCCATCAATCACGAACCGGCCATCCTGCTGATCAATACGGGGAATATGAATCCTGGCAAACCCTCGCTGGGCTCGTGGATGGCCTACGGCCTCGGAAGCATGAATGAGAATCTTCCGACGTTTGTGGTTCTCAATTCCCTGACGCTGCCGGGCACGGATCTGCAGCCGATTTCGCCGAAGCTCTGGAGTAGCGGTTTTCTTTCGAGCGAATATGCCGGCGTCGCGTTTCGTTCGCACGGCGCTCCGGTCCTTTATTTGGACGACCCGGCGGGGATGAGCCGCGATGTCCGGCATGAATTGATCGGCGCCGTCAACGCGATCAACCAAATGACTCTTGAGGAGGTAGGCGACCCAGAGACCAATGCCCGCATTCGTCAGTATGAGCTGGCGTTCCGGATGCAGACTTCTCTGCCGGAGTTGACTGATTTTCGCGATGAACCGGCCAGCACCTGGACTTTGTATGGAGAAGAAGCCAGACAGCAGGGTAGCTTTGCCTTCAACTGTTTGCTGGCGCGGCGAATGGCAGAGCGCGGCGTGCGCTTTACCCAGGTCTATCAGCGGGGCTGGGACGTGCATTCGAATGCCGTCGGGAATACTCCAAAGCTCTCTGCCGCCACGGATCGCGGATGCTATGCATTGGTGACCGATCTCAAGCGTCGCGGCATGCTCGAAGACACGCTCGTCATCTGGGGCGGTGAGTTTGGCCGAACGGTCTATAGCCAGGGCGGCCTTACCAAGGACAACTATGGCCGCGATCATCATCCGCGTTGTTTCACAACGTGGATGGCGGGCGGCGGAACGAAAGCGGGCTACGTGCATGGACAAACCGACGATTTCTGTTACAACGTGGTGAAAGACCCCGTGCATGTGCGGGACTTCAATGCCACCGTGCTGAGGCTTCTCGGAATGAATCATGAGAGATTTACGTTCAAGTTCCAGGGGTTGGAACAGAAACTGACGGGAGTCGTACCGGCAAAGGTGGTCCCGGACCTGATCGCATGAAGACAAGCACACGCCGTGAGTTTCTAAAAAAAGGCTCGCGGGCCTCGGTTGTGGCGGCCCTCCCACGCTTTCTCCAGACATCGGACAAGTCCGGCCGTCGACTGCCGGTGGTCGGATCGGAACCTCATCTATATGAATGCGTGCATGATTGGCTGGTGCCGCCCGAAGGCCTCGTCTGGGGCGATACGCATGGCCTTGCCGAGGATGAACGGGGATTTATTTACGTAGCGCACACTGTCAACAAGTCCAGCATGCGGGGAGAGGCTATCGTGGTTTATGACGCGACTGGCCGCTTTGTGCGCGCATATGGGGAAGAATTCCGCGGTGGAGCGCACGGGCTCGGTCTCCGTAGCGAGCAAAGCGCGGAAGTGCTTTATCACTGCGACATCAACCAATGCAAGATTGTGAAGACAACGCCGAACGGCGAGACGCTGTGGACTCACGGCTATCCACGAGAAGATGCCGCCTACGGTCAGCGTCCGATTGATTTTGTCCCCACGAATGTCGCGTTTGCACCGAACGGCGACTTCTACGTAGGCGACGGCTACGGTTCGCATCACGTGCTGCGATTTTCCGCGGTCGGAAAATTCCTCGGTGAGGTTGGCAGTCCGGGACACAACGACGGAGAATTTGACACTCCGCACGGCCTTTTCGTGGACACACGTAGTACGACTCCGGTGCTGGTGATTGCCGATCGCGGGAATCGCCGCTTGCAGACCTTCGGCTTGGATGGCAAGCATCTTCGTACCATCAAGGACGACACGCGGCTGCGTATGCCCTGCCACTTCGATACCCAGGGCGAATGGATGGTCTGCCCTGACCTGGACAGCCAGGTGTGCATTCTCGACCGCGACTACAACGTCGTCGCGCAGCTCGGCGACGGCCGCGCTTCGAACGGGGAAGTCGGTTCGCGCCGCAAGCAATCTCGAAGCGAATTTACTCCAGGACAATTCATCACGCCCCACGCGGCTATCTTCCTGAAGAACGGCGACATTCTCGTAGCAGAGTGGCTGCCGATCGGCCGCATTACGCTGTTGCGCCGTGTCTGACTCAATTAGAATGAGCTCGCGCTTCAAATCAGTTTTGTGCGGCGTCGGGCTGTTCACGGTCCTGATTCTGCTTTTTGTTGCGCTGAAAGCTCCTCCGGACGGAGCGGAGCGCGGCGAGTGGCGTCAATTCGTCGGACGATTTCACCCTCTTGCAGTTCATCTTCCTATCGCGCTGGTGCTGCTCGTGGTTGTTCTTGAATGTGCCGGGCTTTTCCGCGCCGGAAAGCACTTACAAACTTTTGCGGGCTTTGTGCTCGCACTGGCGGCGGCATCCGCGCTGGTTGCTGTTTTTCTCGGCTGGATGCTTGGCCGAAGCGGAGGTTATGAAGGCGCTCTGGTTACGCGGCACATGTGGGGGGGCCTTTCGCTTGCTGCGGCGCTGGTGCTGTGTTGCGGAATCCGGGGTTCGAACGGGAAACTGTATGGCATAGCGCTGTTCGCCACCGTATGCCTCATGGCGTGGACGAGCGATCAGGGCGGTAGACTCACTCACGGAGAAGGCTTCCTGACCGAGCACATGCCGGCAAAGCTTCGAGGGCTTCTTGGTGTGGCGCCTCCCGCAAAAAGACATCTCACGCCAAACTCGGCTGTTTCGAGTGCCTCGAGTCTCTCGGCCGCCAATCTATCCGCGCCAGCTCAAGCTTCCGTCGCATTTTTTGCATCTCGAGTGGCTCCGATTTTCGACGACAAATGCGTTCAATGCCATGGACCCGAAAAGAAAAAGGCGAAACTCCGGCTCGACAGCTTCGATTACGTAATGCGCGGCAGCAAGGATGGCGCAGTCGTGAAGCCGGGGGATGCCAGGAACAGCGAACTCTATCGCCGGGTCACGCTTCCGCGGGATAACAAGGACGCCATGCCAGCCGAAGGGAAGCCAGGCTTGACGGCCTCCGAACTCAAAGTGATCGAATTTTGGATCGTCTCGGGTGCCACCGAGAATCTTGCTACAGAAAAGGTCAGCGCGGCACCGCCGCCCCCGCCGGCGAAGCCCGCTCTTCCGCCGCTAGCGGGTGATTATCGTCCGCGGTTGAGCCAGATTGCCGGGCTCGAAACCAGGTTTGGTGTGCGACTGATTCCTCGCTCGCAGAATCCGGGCGACGGACTGATTCTCCGAACCGTGAGCGCGCCCGAGCGCTGTAACGATTCGGTTCTTACCGCACTCAAACCGATTGCGGACTTAATTGTCGACGCCGAACTCGCGCGAACCAAGATCACGGACGAAGGAGTGAAGACGCTCGGCGGGTTTAGGAACCTTCATTCCTTAGATCTTTCCTACACCGCGGTGACGTCGCGCGGTCTGGCTTCGCTCACGAATCTGAGCAAACTCGAGTCACTCAACCTGACGGCCACGGACGTTGACGATCGAGGAGTTCTGCCCTTCCGGCGCAAGCCTGGACTGCGACATCTCTATCTCTTTCTAACCAAATGCAGTCAAGACGCCAATCCTGCGGACGGCTCTGCGGGAAAATAGTCCACAGGGCGATGCCAGACAAAATCGTCGTCCTGTACACGAACGATGAGGTCGGTCCAGTCAGACTTCGCCGGGAACCGTCGCCTCCAACAAGTGCTTGGGGCCGCATAAGTTGTAGACTGTCTGTCCGCTGGCGGGCTTCGGCGCTAGATTGCGAGCCTCGCAGGTTTGGCCGTGATATGTTGGTCGACCTAGTACTCGTTGGGCGGATCAGGAACCGGCATGACCGAGACAACCGTCAGAGAGCAAATCACTCACCGGTGGTACACCCGTCCCGTACTCTTTGTTGCTGACGTGAACCGTGCACTTCTGTTCTACATCGACATGCTCGGCTTCGAGAAGCGTTGGCATGAGGGCGACGGCGCGGGCAAGGTCTGCCAAGTCAGTCGCGCGGAATGCGAAATCATCCTTTGCGAAGATGCCACGCGAAGAGACAAAGCGCGCTTGTTCGTGGAACTGACCGCCGATGGACTCACCGCGCTCCGCCGTGAAATCGTCGAGCGCTCGATTCCGAGCGAGAAGTCCTGGTGGGGTTACGACGTGATCAAGATCGTCGATCCCGACGGAAATGAGTTGTTGTTTCCCGAGGCGAAGTAGTCCAAGCAGTGAGTGCGACGACCGAGTGCGTTAATCCAACCCCCGACGGCGGGTCACAAGACCGACTAACATTCAAATGGAGTACACGCGCCTAACCGTTCGTGCGATCGGGTGTGCACGGGTGGAGGATGCCCCACATTTAGTTGAAAGTTGAGAACAAGAAGCAGCGGCTCTCGCCCGAACTCGGATAGAGTTCGGGTTGCGAATCCCTTTTAAAGGAGAGAGCCGCCGTGAGAAAGAAATACCAGAGG
>JABCYZ010000021.1 GCA_013289955.1 Acidobacteriota bacterium | reverse complement strand
AATGGCTCGACACACTCGCACGGGACTGTCGCTTTGCGCTCCGTATGTCGCGGAAGAATTCAGGCTTTACTGCCATCGTCGTTCTTACCCTGGCGCTCGGCATCGCCGCCAATACCACTGTGCTCAGCTGGATCAGCGCTACCTTGCTGAACCCGATTCCGGGAGTCGCTCACACGAGGGACCTTGTCACCGTCGACCGTGGCGATCGCAGCGGTTATGCCACCCCGCCATTTTCTTATCCCGACCTTCGCGACCTCAGCGAGCGCACTCAAACCTTTGCCGGGCTTCTCGGCTATCACGACGACCACATGTCTCTCACCGGCGTCGCGAGGCCCGAGCGCATTTACGGAGCCCTGACCACCGCGAATTATTTTGACCTTCTCGGCGTCCGCCCGATTCTCGGCCGCACTTTTCTTCCGGAGGAAGGAACGCCGCGCGGGGGGACTGCAGTGATCGTTATCGGTTACGCCGTCTGGCAAAACCATTTCGCTGGAGATCCGCAAATCGTTGGCAAAACAATTCAGATTAATCGCCATCCCTACACCGTTATTGGGGTAGCCCCGCGGGATTTCACCGGCTGCAAAACGGGGCTCCGCACCGACTTGTGGATTCCTCTCTCGATGGATCGCGACGTTTGGGGTTCGAACCGTCCTGATTATCGCGGGGCTGTCTGGCTTAACGCGCTTGGAAAGCTTCGCGCGGGTGTCACGAAGAATCAGGCAGAGGCAGAGCTGAACCTGCTCATGCAGGGAATCGTCGAGCGGTTCCCGGAAGATCACCGGGATCGTTCGAACGAGATTTCTCTCGACCCCCTTTGGCGCTCTCCCTTTGGCATTAACGGCTATCTTTACAAGATTCTTCCGATGTTGCTGGGGCTCGCCGGGGTGCTACTCCTGCTGGCCTGCGCCAACGTTGCGAGTCTCCTGTTGGTGCGTTCGGTCGGCCGTCGCCGCGAGATTGCCATCCGGCTGGGAATGGGCGCTTCGCGCAAACAGATCATCCGCCAGTTTCTGATCGAGAGCCTGCTGCTTGGTCTGCTCGGTGGTACTGCCGCCATTGCGATTACGGTGTGGACTTCTCGCAGCCTCATCGCTTTCTTTCCGCCCAGCTCTCTTCCGCTGACAAACGACGCGCACATTGATCAACGCGTGCTTTTCGTGACGATTGCGGTTTCCGTCCTCGGTGCGATCATCTTCGGTATTCTTCCGGCTCTGCGGTCTTCGAGCACGCCGGTGCAATCTGTTCTCAAGGAGGAAGCGACCAGCGTCTCGCTCACTTTGCACAAGTCTCGTCTCTTGAGTGGCCTGGTGGTGGCGCAGATTTCACTCTCGCTCGTTCTCTTGGTCTGCGCGGGACTCTTTACCCGCAGTCTTCAGAAAGCACAGCAATCGGATCCGGGATTCGAAGCAAATCATCTGCTGCTTGCCTCTTATGAGCTCTCGCCCGCTGGTTACACGCGCGCGACGGCTGTGGTGTTCAACCGGCAGGTGCTTGACAGGCTCTCGGCGCTTCCCGGGGTCGAATCCGTGACCTTGGCTGATTTCTCACCACTGAGCTTTAGCATCCACTCCGACTATCTGCAGATCGAAGGCTACGTGCCACAACCGCACGAATGGATGGAGATCAGCCGAGCGATTGTCGGACCGAATTACTTTCGCACTCTCCGCACCTCCGTGATTTCGGGCCGTGAATTCACCGAAGCGGATAGTCCGGAATCGCAACTCGTTGCCGTCGTCAACCAAGCCTTTGTCGACCGCTATTGGCCGGGTGGAAACGCGATCGGCAAGCAGGTGACGGACGGCGGTGATCGCTTCACGATTGTTGGGGTGGCACACAACGCCAAATACCGCTTACTCACCTCCCCGACAGAGCCGGTCATCTATTTGCCGATGTACCAGGCATTTCGCCCGACACAGGACACCACCATTCACCTCCGCACAACTGGCGATCCGCGTACCATCGCTCCTTCTGTGGAAGAGACCATCCATCAGCTCAATCGGGAGTTGCCGCTGTTCAATGTGAATCCGCTTTCCGTCACCATGCAGCTCGGCACACTTTTTGGACGCGTCGCGGCTACATTTGCCGGCTCGTTCGGTCTTCTTGCCATGCTGCTCGCCGCCGTCGGCATCTATGGCGTCGTGGCTTACAGCACTCGCCAACGCGCGCGGGAAATCGGCATCCGCATGGCGCTCGGCGCGGAGAAGGGAGGCATCTACCGTCTTGTTCTCGACCAGGGACTCCGACTCACACTGGCGGGCCTCGTCGTGGGCACGGCGCTCGCTGTGGCATTCACGCGGTTGCTTAAGGCGCAACTCTTTGGCGTCAGTGAGACCGATGCTATTACGTTTGCCTCAGTCGGGCTGCTTCTGGCCGTTGTCGCTCTGGTCGCGTGCCACATCCCCGCCCGCCGCGCCACGCGAGTTGATCCGATGGTCGCATTGCGGCACGAGTAACAGTCCAAATCATGATCTCTTTCCACATCGGCGCTGAAGCGGACGAAGACAGTTCCTGGTAAACACGCGTCAATAAGGCATTGGCTCCAATGGTTTCGCAGCGTTGAAGTCGGTGGAGACGCTAATCCTCCTCAATGCTTTTTGTCAGTGGCTTCCAGAAAACTTCGGATTGACGCCACGGTTTCAACTGAACGTTCTTCCATCAACCAATGTCCCGAACCCGAAACGACCGCCTCCTGAACGTTGGTAGCTACGTGGCGCATGATTGCTGCCTGCAATGCGCCGAAGGACTTCTCGCCGCCAACGGCAAGCACAGGCATGAGCAGCTTCGTCTGCTCGAAAAGTTTATTGTCCTTCGCGTCTTGAGAAAACGCAGTGAACTGCGCAAAGCCAGCTCGCATTCCTCCCGGCTGCGCGTAGGTCGCCGCGAAAAAATTTCGGGTGACTTCATCGGGCTTGCTGGGATCTCCTGTGAAGTCATCCCATATGCGGTCAAAATACGACCGATGCCCCGTATCCAGCAAACTTTGCATGGCGCAAATGGTTCCTCCCTATACACTACAGACAAGGAGTCTTACATGTGGATATTAAAAGGCGCGGTCTTCGGCGTACTGGCGTTCGTGGTCTTTGCGCTTTTCTTTTTCTTTACGAAATACCCGATCAGGACCAACTCAGCAATCAGCTTATCTACGCTGCGGTATCTCACCGTCCAGAATCCTTGGTTCTGGACGGCGCTCGTGCTCATGGTTTGCACTGGCTGCGTCTGCGCGCGATTGCTGTCAGAGGTCCGCAATTAGGGCTGATTAGATGTCGGCGCGGAAAGGATGGAGAGGGGATTTGGTCTCCTCCCTTTCTGACGTACTGGCCCTCCAGAAAACTTGATGATGTTGCTGGGACCCCATCCTCTGGTCACAGAAATAATAGGCGCGTTGCGTCTACTCTACGGCTCTCTCGAAGTACAGTACGAAGCAGCATGGACTGAAAGTTGTTGACGAAGTCCGTAAAATTGGATATTCTGAAAATCAGATTCATGAAGAAAACGAGCATAACCGTCACGGAAGCTTCGCGCAATTTTGCCGACTGCGTTAACCGCGCGCATTATCAAAATGTTACGTTTGTGCTCCTCAAGAACGGTGAGCCGGTCGCGCGCCTTGTACCGGACAACGAAAAAGTTTGTATTGGCCGCGAATTGGCCGAGGTTCTGGCCAAAAATGACTTGCCGGAGAACGAAGCCAGATCGTGGCATCGTAATCTGGAAGCTGCCCGCAAGAGCCTCAAGGCGCCGGCCGACAAATGGCGATAGTCTTGGACGCGGACGTCGTCATTCGGGGAGAGAGGGGCACTTTTGACCTGAAGAGTTGGGTGGCGTCCCGTCCGAATGATCGATTTGAGATTGCTGCAATCACCGTTGCAGAGCTATGGCATGGAGTGGAAAGGGCGACCGGGACACATAAGGTCGCGCGGCAGCGTTACCTGGACGCCGTTCTGGAGTCTCTGCCGATCATTCCCTACACCGAGCAGACCGCGTACGAGCATGCACGTATCTGGGCCGAATTGGAGGCCTCCGGAAAAATAATTGGGTTCTATGACCTGATCGTCGGGGCAACGGCTTTGGAGCGCGGGAGCCAGGTAGCCACTTTCAACAAACGGCACTTCGGTCAAATACGGGGACTGAGTGTCATTGAACCAAAATAATTCCTCGCGAAATATGTACCTTACTCCCACGGTTCGCGCGTCAAAACTGCCTCGTACTCAAGAACTAGAGCACCGACAACAGAAGTGTAAACTTTCTAGCCAACGCTCGATCCATTAGTTGCCATGAGGCGCCTCCACGGCTGCACACTGCAGCGACTAGGACGTCGGTATCGAGCACGAGGCGCAAAAGAGATGATATCGCATATTACATCACCTTTTAGGTGAGCTACAGTCGGAGCCTGGGGCGAGTCTCCCTCTGCGCCAGATTGCAGAAGCTAACTCAGTATTGAGGCCGAAGTAGGAATTGGCCGCCTAGGTCCAACTGACGGCGGCGCTTTGCTCCGCGGGACGACACTTCGCACAGTGACAAAAACTGTCTCTAGAAGAAGACGAATTTGCGGTCCGCTGGAACACTTTCTCCCGGGAATTTCGTGCATCGCGGCCGCACGCCTCAGGGATGCACGGGGTGGCCGCGCAGGATGATCGATACCGGATGATGTGGATTATGATCGCTGGTGAGCACCGTTGTCACGATGCGATCGGCCAACGCGCGGTCGGCAAGGTGACGAACTTCCGGCTCGCGACTCTCGAAGCGATGCTCGCCGCCACGGAGATCCTCGAGCAAAAAGCCCTCGAAATCGCCAAAGTGATCGAAAACGAGCGCGGACACCTTGCCGGTCAGGCCATGTTCGTGTTCTTCGCGCTCTTCTTCGCGGCGGAGCAGTTTGAGCAAGGCCTTGCCTTTGAGGCTGCCGAGGCCCGTGCAAGCATCCCAGCCGAGCCCACAGGTGTAGCCGGGGGCCGGCCCGGAAGCGTTTGTGCGTCCGTCGGCGATGTCGCGGAAGACATGCGACGCGTCGTGAGAGTAGAGGATCGGATTGATGTAGCCAACGCGTTCGCCAAGGTGAGCGTTGATGATGGCGATAAGCCCCGCATAAAGTGGTGCGGTTTCGCTGGTGCCCCACCACGGTCCTGAGCTTACGCCACCGAGGACGATCTGATATCCGTTGGCGTAACCCCCGATGTCAGGGACACCGCGTCCCTTTCGATTACCCGGATTGATGGAAAGTGGGATGTGATGATGACGCTGCCAATGGGGCAGGTCAAAGAAGTCGCTGATCCCGCCGCCCGTGATGCCGTTATCGTTCCAGGTGATTTCGGTAAAGGACGAACCGGCGACGTTGCCGATGGTAGTGCCGCCGCAGGAAGTAACCCAGGGATCCGATTCTGGATAATAAACATGCGCGTTACCGTCCCCAATCTGACAATTCGAGCCGTCATCACCGGAAGCCGCCAAAACAGTCATGCCGAACATTGCGGCTTCCTGGAAGGCGGTGCTGACCGCCGCCATTGTCGCCGGATTCCAGGTGATGTTTCCAGCGGCAAAGAACTCGGTCCAGGCCCAACTGATCGAGAGCACCGATGGACGAGGCTCGCCCGGATTGGGGTGGACAGCGCGTTTGAGAGCAAGGATCCACCCGTTCTCATCCCAGGTGGTGAAGTAAACGGCGATGTGCGCGCCCTGCGCGACCGCACCGGAAACTTCGATGTCCAGGGCTACTTCGGCGTCGTCGAAACCGCCGGGGGTGTTGGAGGCCCCATTGACGCCGATGTCCGTGAGGGTGGGAGTGACAAAGCCTGGGCCGATGCCCAGAGCGGTGGTGAAGTAGGCATTGATGTCGCTGGGCAAGTAGCCGCATGTACCGATTACCGGATCACTGAATTCGAGCAGGCCGATGGTCTCCTTGCCCATGTGATGCGGCGGTGTGGGGAAGTCATAGAGTTGCGCGACTTGGGGCGGCGTAAGCGGCGTAATCGTGGGAAAGGGAACGATGGCGCGATGGGCCATACGGCGAGTGTCCAAGCCAAATACGCCTTCGACAGCCGGCAAGATATCCGCCGGCAGGTGTACATCGCCCTCGTATCCGCGGTAGACCTCACGTTCTGGCCTGCGGCCCTTTTCGCGGCCTTCGCCGCGCTTGCGTTCCTCCTTGGGCCGTCGCTCGACCTCGTACCGTGCCAGTTCCACCGCGAAGGCCTTGTTCATGTTTGAGACTTTGCCGGACACAATCACCGTCCGCCGGGACTCGCTTTTCTCGACGATTTTGAGCCCTTGACCTTCGGCAAATTGCGCGATGAGGTCGAGGTCAGCCGGCGTGGCGCCGTACCGCGCGGTGAACTCCTCCGGAGTGATGTACTTCCGCTCACCGGGGGGCGTATTCGCCCAGTGCTCCTGGCTGGGTAGTTCGGGAGCATCAGGCCGACGCCGCACGGTAAAGGTGACATTGATCACCTCATTCGGGTCGGCCGCTCCGATCTTCTTTGCCTTGGGCACTGGGGTGCGCGTGGCGTTCGCGAGGCGCTGGTAGTTCTTCGGGATAGTCATCCGGAATTCCCTCCTCCTGTCCGTGGTGGACAGGAACATCACGGTAAATGGTGGCTCGAGCGGACGGTTCGTTTCACACGGCGGTTTCTGAAATGCCTGGCATATAGAACTATTTAGTCGAAAGCGTATTTAAGCGATCAGATAACGATGCTGTCGCATATAAACTCAACAGATAGGTCGGTCGAAGGCCTGCTCTCGAGTGACGGAAAAACCGAAAGTCATTCCGAGCCGGAACTTCTGTTCGAGGACATCCATCTTGCGCCCCTCTTCTGCAGTGGTGGCTAGGGTCGACGCGGCTCGGCGCGCGGGTCGAAACCAGGACGCAACATGCTATAAGAGACGGATGCGCCGACACGATTACGCACCCCGGCCCGCGCACTTTAAGTGGCTCCTCGATTCCGACCCGGGCATCCGTTGGCAGGTCATGAGAGACCTTACCGATCAAGCCCCGGACGCGATTGCCGCGGAACGGTCACGCGTTGCAACCGAAGGCTGGGGAGCGCAACTGCTTGCCGCCCAGTCTCCCGACGGCTACTGGGGCGACCCGCGGAAGTGGGACCTTGTTACCCTGAACAGTCTCGTTGTCTTGAAGGACCTCGGCCTGGACCCCGCCACCAGGCAGGCTCGCAAGATGATCGACCGCATCGAGAAGAGGCTCGTGTTCAAGCCGCTCAACAACCGCCCTTACCTTCATGGCGAAACGGAGCCCTGCATCAACGGCAGAATCCTCGGTATCGGCGCGTACTTCAAGAAGCCAAATGACGCGCTTGCTCGTCAGCTCCTTGGCGAGCAGCTTCAAGATGGTGGCTGGAACTGCGAAGCGTGGCCCTTCGTGTCGCCAAAACGCCCCCCCAGCAGGCGCTCTTCTTTCCATACCACCATCTGCGTGCTCGAAGGACTGCTCGAATACGAGCAGCGAAGGGGCAAATCGAAGGCCGTCACCAGGGCCCGCAAGCGAGGCGAAGACTATTTGCTCGAGCGCCGCCTGTTTCGCTCGCTGCAAACCGGCAAAATCATCGACAAGCGGTGGCTGCGCTTCTCGTTCCCGACCTATTGGCACTACGATGTCTTGCGCGGGCTTGACTATTTGCGGAACGCAGGAATCAGACCCGACAACCGCGTTAGGGAGGCCATCAAAATCGTGGTGGAGCGCCGCCACCAGAACGGGCGCTGGCCGCTAAACGTTCTTCATCCCGAACGAATTCCGCTGCAGATGGAGACCGATGTCGGCGGCGCCAGCCGATGGAACACACTGCGCGCTCTGCGAGTGCTGCGCTGGTGCTGGAACTCAACGCGTTAGTTGTGGCTCAGGCTGCACGCGCCACGGGCCAGAGAGTTACCGGGAATCTCTCAGCCCCTTGGGAAGAGGAACCAAAGTCGGGTTCAAGTTCGGTGTCGTCGTCAAGATGCGATCCTGCTATCGCGTTGATTGCGGGCAGTCATTAGAGAAAATGCCCGCTAAAGAGATTTCGTTCCCGATTAAAAGTCCAACGACTCTATTTTTTGGACGGCTGACCGGAAGCCTGCAGGGTCAGGGATTCCTCGACAATCTGATCCAGCTTGCGCCGGACGGCGCCGGCTTCCTGTCCGAGACGAGCTTCGCTTTCCTTGCGGGCCTGGATTATCACGGTCAGTTCGTCGCCGGGAGCGTTCTCTAATGTATTTTCGGCGTGCAGCAGGCAGGCGAATACGTAGCGCTCGGGCTGCTGCTGTTTGTGCAGGAATTGCGCGTAGTTGAACCAGTCCGAGGCAGCGCTGCGGGGATCGGAGAGCGCTCGATCGAGCTCGAGTGCCTGCCGGTAGGACTGCGCTGCGCCGCGAATATCGCTTTCTTTCTCCTCTAGGTCGGCGAGATGAACGAGAGCCAGGCTTTCGAGCGTCTTCTCGCCAGCCTTTTCTGCAAAGCCTGCGGCCGCGTTGTATCCTTTGGATGCGTCGTCCGTGTGATGGATGGCGGCATCCGCATCGGCAACCTTTATGAGCGCCGCGAGCACCGGTCCGGTATCGGCGGGATTTCTTGCGTGGCGCGCGGCGACGATTTCCAGATACATGCGATAGTGCCGCGCCGCGGCCTGCAGCGCGCCCTGTTGATCGAGCACTTGCGCGAGATAGAGCTGTGCGTTGGCCTGTCCGGGGTCGACGTCCACGGCGCGTTGCCAGTTGTCGACCGCCTCTTCGTCGTGTCCGAGCCGATGGGCCAGCATCCCGTAATCCACCAGCGCGTCGGCATTGCGCGGCCAGCGCGTAATAATCTTTTCAAACTGCGCATAGGCGTCGGCGTTGCGCCCTGCTTCAATTAGGCTCCGGCCATAGGTTTCTTGCAGGGCAAGACTTGCGGGATTGAGCATAGCGGCGCGCTGCATGGAAGCGAGCGCGGCGTCGCGCTGTCCGGCAAGTTGCTCGGCGCGCGCGAGGCGCACTTGAAGGGAACTGTCGTCCGGATTCATCTGCGCGGCGCGCTGGAGCGCGGGGAGGGCGCTCGCTTCGCTGGACCACCAAAAGTGCAGCTGATCCACTCCGGCCCAGACCAATAGCAACGCCACAACCGCGATCCGCAACGCCCGAGCCGCCGGCGAATGGCCCGTTAGCCAGCCGGTGACCGCAAGAAAACCGCCTTGTTTTTCCGATACCGCATTCAGAGATCTTTGCTGGCCGTCCAAAAGCAGGGACGCGATCCGGGAATCGCGCAATTTCCAAATGGCGCCGTCAAGAATAAAGTGATGAATATTTACAAGCGCTGTAAACGTGAGAAAACTCGCGGCAAAATCGGCATGAAAGATGCGGCTAACGATCCAAGGCCCGGGAATGAAAAGGGCGATCCCGCCTGCGATCAACGTCACGAGATAGCGGGAAAACGACCAATGGGAATCGCCCGCCGCGCGAGCCTCTTTTTTCTGATAATAGCTCGTGATCCAAAGATATTGCGTGGAGTGCAGGACGGCGAGCAGGCCACTGCTGTAACGAGTCTGCGGAATTTCGTGGCCGCTGACGAGCTCGATAATCGCCGGCAACAAAAACCAGAGAAATTGCGTGACCGTCAGTGTAAGCGCTGGAAGTATCGCCCGGAAACTGCTCCTGCGCGCCAGTGACACGAGCGCCCACCCGCTGGCGCCGACAAAAAACAGCGCCAGAACCGCCCGCGCAGGCAATGTGAATTTAGCCGCGAGCCCGAGTGACAGAATCAGCGCGTCGCCGGAAGCGCCGGTGTGAAAACTCAGCATTAACAAAATGTAAGAGGCCACAAAGGAAAGGCGAAGCGCGCGGCGTTCCGTTTCCGTGGGCGAAACGCCAGCGCGCCGCGCGAACATCATCAGCAAGCCGAAGTTCTGCCCCGTGTAGTGCCACGGGCTCCAGCAAATGTAGAGCGTGAAAATCCATGGAAGCAGTGCATACCACAGGTGTGTGACGACCCCGGCGAGGGCGAGCAGCAAAGCTACGTGCACGGTGTAAATGCGATATTTCTCAAACTCGTTGCGCGTGTGGTATGCGCGGTAAACCGTGGCCATGAAGTGCGGGTAATTAGAGAGCAACGCAAGAAAATAAAACGTCACGCTCCAGCCGCGCCCGTAGGAATTTGCAAAATAAAATCCGGCGAGCAAGAGCGGAGCGGACCACGCGCCGCAGCCAACCGTCAGATCGATCCACGGACGATAAATCCACGGACTCTGCGGGCCCGAAGGCGGAGCCGGCTGCGCGGCGCTCGGCTCGGGAGGCGCTATGGTGATTGTGCCCATTCCATTCGAGAGTAACCCAGGCGTGGCGCACGCGAGCGCCGGGCAGCCGCGCCGCATGTGGAATCGGTTACTTGTACTTCGGAACGGGCTTCAGGAAACAGCAAGAAGGCGAAGGAGGAGTCCCGCCAGCGCTCCCCCGAGCAACGGGCCGATCACCGGTATCGGCGCGTAGCTCCAACCGGAGCCGCCCTTCCCGGCGATCGGCAGAATGGCGTGGGCCAGGCGCGGACCAAAGTCGCGCGCCGGGTTGATGGCATAGCCGGTCGTGCCGCCGAGAGAAAGTCCGATGCCCCACACCAGGCTGCCCACAAGATAGGGGCCCAGTCCACCGGCTGGACCCGCGGCGGAGACTCTCTTTGAAAAAATCGCGCCAACCACGAAAACGAGAACAAACGTCCCGACAATTTCGCTGAATAGATTTGCGAGAGTGTTTCGAATGGCCGGGGCCGTACAAAAACAGGCCAGCTTGTTGCCGGTATCTTCCGTTTCCTTCCAGTGCGGAAGATAGTGCAGCCAGACAAGGGCCGCCCCCGCGACGGCACCGAGGATTTGCGCCGTGAGGTAGGGAGCGAGCTTCACGAAACTTGCGTCGCGCACCGCGAAGCCCATCGTTACCGCCGGATTCAGGTGCGCGTCGCTGCTGCCGCAGGCAATCGACACGAAAACGCCGGCCATCACCGCAAATGCCCATCCCGTGGTGATGACCATCCATCCGCCGCCTTCCGCTTTTGAGCGCTTCAGCAGCACTCCGGCGACAACTCCATTGCCAAGCAGCACGAGAATCATGGTGCCCAGAAATTCACCCACAAAGGGGGAAGTCATTCAGCGGTCTCCTTCGGATGGTGTAGTCGTACTGCGAATGTTTGGCATGCGCTTCAGGAATCGACCCAATCGAACGAGCGCGTGACCGCTTTCTTCCACTGTTTGTACATCGCTTCGCGCTCCGCTTCCGCGATATGCGGCGTCCACGTCTGGTCTACGGCCCAATTGGCGCGCAGTTCGTCCAAGCCAGAAAAAAATCCCACTGCAAGGCCAGCGGTGTACGCTGCGCCGAGCGCCGTCGTCTCCCGAATGACAGGCCGCACGACTTCGCGATTCAAGATGTCCGCCTGAAACTGCATCAGGAGTTCGTTCACCACCATCCCGCCGTCGACGCGCAGCGACGACAGCGCGATGTGCGAGTCTTTTTCCATGGCTTCCACGACTTCGCGCGTCTGAAACGCCGTCGCTTCCAGAACCGCTCTCGCCAGATGGCCTTTGTTGACATATCGCGTCAACCCGGCAATGACGCCGCGCGCGTTCTCTTTCCAGTAAGGCGCATACAACCCGGAGAATGCGGGAACAAAGTAAATGCCGCCGTTGTCCTTCACCGTGCGTGCCAGTGTTTCGATGTCCGCACTTTTTTCGATCATGCCGAGATTATCGCGAAGCCACTGCACGAGCGCTCCCGAAATGGCGACGCCGCCTTCCAGGGCATAACAGGCCGGAGCGCTTCCCATTTTGTACGCCACGGTGGTCAGCAAGCCGAAGTTCGACGGAACCGCGCGTTCTCCCGTGTTCATCAGCAGGAAACAGCCGGTTCCGTAGGTATTCTTCACTTCGCCGGGACGGAAACAGGCTTGGCCGACGAGCGCAGCCTGTTGATCGCCGAGAATGCCCGCGACTTCCACGCCGGCGACCGAAGCGAGCGTCGCCCGACCGTAAATCTCGCTGCTCGAGCGCACTTGCGGCAACATGGCGCGGGGAATTTCGAATGCCGCGAGCAACTCTCTGTCCCAATCCAGTGTTTTCAGATTGAGCAGCTGTGTGCGGCTCGCGTTGGTCACGTCGGTGACGTGCGCGCCGCCCTCTGGACCACCGGTGAGATTCCACACGAGAAACGTGTCGATATTTCCAAAGAGCAGCTCCCCTGCGGCTGCTTTTTCGTTTGCGCCTGGAATATTGTTCAGCAGCCAGCGCAGCTTCAAGCTGCTGAAATAGGTGCTGAGCGGCAATCCAGTCTGCGCGCGAAAGCGGTCCTGCCCGCCGCCTTTCGCGAAATGTCCAACGTCTTCTGCGACGCGCGTGTCCTGCCAAACGATCGCGTTGGCGATGGGACGCCCCGTGCTGCGTTCCCACACAACCGTAGTTTCACGCTGATTGGTTATCCCAATCGCCGCCAAGTCCGAAGCACGCAATCCTCTTTGATCGAGCGCCTCGCCAATGACTTCCTCGGTACGGCGCATGATTTCCAGAGCGTCGTGCTCCACCCATCCCGGCCGGGGAAATATCTGCTCGTGTTCCTTCTGTGCTACGGCAACCACGCGCGCCGCCTTATCAAACACCATAAAGCGCGTACTAGTTGTGCCCTGATCGATTGCCCCTATATAGCTTTTCACGGGATCCGGCCCCTTCCAGCCGCGACGCATTCTACGACGGATTCTGGCGTTTTCCAGGTGTTCTTCGGGGCAACCGAAAGATGTACGCGCTTTGGCCCCGGACTGCATCTAATACTGTGGGATGACAGAAAGGAAGTTAGCCATATGAACAGGAACCTTTTTCGAAGTGGGGCCTTGCTTCTCGGGGCAACGGTCGGGTTTGCGTCTTTAACGCTCGCCGCAAAGGCCAAGAACGACGCAGCGGGACCGAGTGCAGTCGTCATGACCATCACAGCGACCGCCAAGAAAGATGCCCAGCCGCCGGCGCTTACCAGGAACGACCTCACGCTCTTTCAAGGAAAAGAGCGCGTGCAGGTGGCCGATATGAAACGCGGAGACACGCTCCGCCTTGCCGTACTGATCGATGATTCGCTCCGAAGCAGCGTTGCGAGCCAGTGGAACGATTTGCGAGCGTTTCTCATGGCCCAGCCCAGCACAACCTATATCGCAGTGGCCTACTCGAGGAATGGCACCGTCATCGTGGCGCAGGATTTCACCACAGACCACGCCCTGGCTGCCAAAGCCGTGCGCATGCCACTCGGTAACCTCAGCGTTGCCACGAGTCCCTATCTAGCGCTTCAGGATTGGATCAAGCGTTGGCCGGATGCCGGCGAACGCAGCTCCATTCTTCTGTTTTCTTCGGGCATAGATTATTTCCGCGGTGGACCTGCTTCTGTCGACCCCGATCTTGATGCCACGATCGAGCACGCGCAGAAGAAGAACATCAATATCTGGTCGATCTATGTTCCCGATGGCGGACGTCGCGGCCGCAGCTCGTTTGCCGGATTCAACTGGCAATCGAACCTGAGCCGCATCTCGCTCGAGACGGGGGGCCAGGCCTATTTTCTCGGTCTGGGCATGCCCGTGAACCTGAAGCCCTACTTCGACGAAATCGAACGAAATTTGAACAACCAATACCTGCTCGCCTTTGCCGGCAATGGCGGCCAAAAAGGGAAGTTCGAGCGCGTGAAAGTGACCACCGAGGTCGCCAACGTGCAGTTCCTCGCGCCGTCGGAAGTGTTCCTGCCGGCCGTGCAGTAAGAAACGGAAAATCCAAACCGAGCAGAAGCGCGTACCCGAGGGTGCGCGCTTTTGCTTTTTCGGATAGCACTTGTCTGTCTTCTTCCCCTCAGGCTAAACTAGCGCCCGTTGACGCCGGCCGGTTCGGTGAGGATTATCGGCCTATTGAATCGGTTTAAATGCCACGGCGAGTCTCGCGTTGCGATGGGAGCCCACGATGATTTCTCACGGCAAGAAGGAAAATGTCCTTTCAGGATCACTGGGTCGGATGGCCTGCTGGGAACCCAGAAGCTCTTTGGCTGTCCGAAGTTTTGTCGTGGTGCTCCTGGCTGCCGCTGCGATTGCCGCGCCAGCTTCACGCGCCGATGGCGATGTTACGCTGCGCGAAGGATGGGCCGTAGAATCGTCGGCAAAAGTAAGCGCCGGCGGGGAAGCGGTTTCCGCCGCTGGATTTGACGCGTCCAGTTGGTACAAGTCTTCCGCTCCGAACACGGTCTTTGCCGTGTTGGTGGAAAACGGGGTGTACAAAGATCCGTTCTTCGGCATGAACCTGCGCTCCGTTCCCGGCGTTTCCTACGCGATCGGGTCGGAGTTCGCCAACCAGGAGATGCCCGAAAATAGCCCCTTCGCTGTCCCCTGGTGGTACCGCAAGGAGTTTGAAGTTCCCGCAGCATTTGAGAGGAAAACGGTCTGGCTCGCTTTTCGCGGAATCAACTACCGCGCGGATATCTGGATCAACGGGAAGAAAATCGCCGGCTCGGACAAAGTAGTCGGCGCGTTTCGCCGCTATGAGTTTGACGTGACGCAGTTCGTCAAAGCGGGCGCGAAGAATGTGGTAGCCGTGGAAGTTTCCGCGCCGCATGCCGGTGAACTTGGAATCACTTGGGTGGACTGGAATCCCACGCCGCCCGATAAAGACATGGGTCTCTGGCAGGAAGTGGTTCTTTCCGCGAGCGGGCCCGTAGCCGTGCGGCACGCTGCGGTCGAAACGAAACTCGATCTCCCAGCCACCGACAAAGCGCACCTGACGGTGCGCGCCGAAGTCCAGAACGCTTCAAACGCAGCCGTAAGAGGTACACTGCGCGGACAGATCGCCGGTGCATCCGCATCGATTGAATTTTCCCAGAATGTCGAGCTGAAAGCAGGTGAGCGCCGCGCGATCGCAATAACTCCGGAATCCGCTGCCTCCCTGAACGTCGAGAATCCCCGCCTCTGGTGGCCGTATCAAATGGGCGAGCCATATCTGCACAAACTCACGCTCGAATTTGTTCCAGAAAAGGGTCCCGCCTCCGACAAGCAGACCATCGCCTTCGGCATCGTTGAAACCGCTTCCGAACTGACTCCCAATGGCTACCGCCTCTTCAAAGTGAACGGCAAACCCGTCCTCGTGCGGGGCGGAGGCTGGGCGCCGGACATGATGCTGCGCGTCAACGAGTCGCGCCGCGAAGCAGAGTTCCGCTACGTGAAAGAGATGGGCCTCAACACCATCCGCCTCGAAGGCAAGCTCGAGGACGAATCGTTTATGGAGCGCGCCGACCGCGACGGCATTCTGGTCATGGCCGGATGGTGCTGCTGCGATGCCTGGGAAAAGTGGAACAAGTGGGGCGAGGAGAATCGCCACGTTTCCGTGGATTCCCTGCGCGATCAGATTCTGCGCCTGCGTGCGCATCCGAGCATTCTCGTCTGGCTGAATGGCAGCGACAATCCGCCGCCGCCCGAACGCGAGCGCGCGTATCTCGAAGTCGAGAAAGAAACCAACTGGCCGAAGCCTGTCATTTCCTCCGCTACGGAAAAGAAAACGGAACCGACCGGTGCAAGCGGCGTGAAAATGTCCGGCCCGTACGAATACGTCTCGTCGAACTACTGGCTGCTGGACACCAAGCACGGCGGCGCCTACGGCTTCAACACGGAAACCAGCCCCGGCCCCGCCGTTCCGCCTCTCGAAGGACTGAAATCCATGTTTCCGCCGGACAAACTCTGGCCCATCAACGAAGTGTGGGATTTTCACGCCGGCGGCGGCGAGTTCAAGAACATCCGGGTCTTCACCAACGCCATTGAGAAGCGCTACGGCCCGCTAAAAGACGTCTCCGATCTGGCTTGGAAATCTCAGGCCATGACGTACGAAGGCGAACGCGCCATGTTTGAAGCCTATGGCCGCAACAAGTACAAATCCACGGGAATCATCCAATGGATGCTCAACAACGCCTGGCCAGGCCTCATCTGGCACCTCTATGACTACGATCTGCGCCCTGCCGGCGGCTTTTTCGGCTCGAAGAAGGCTCTCGAGCTTGTCCACGTGCAATTTTCCTACGACGACCGCACCGTCGCCATCGTCAATGGAAAACAAGAAGCCCTCAAGGGCTTAAAAGCGGTTGCCAAGATTTACGACACGTCCATGAAAGAGCGCTTCACCCACGAGGAAGTTTCCGACGTCGCCGCCGACGCCGTAACCAGATCCTTCACGGTCGCCGAACCCGAAGGCATCAGCGCTGCCTACTTCCTAAATCTCGAACTCTTTTCCTCGTCCGGCGAATTGCTCAGCCGCAACTTCTATTGGCTTTCCAAAAAACCCGACGTACCCAATTTCAGCAAGTCGGAGTGGTATTACACGCCGCTGACCGAATACGCCGATTTTCTCGCCCTCCAGGATCTTCCGAAAGCCACGGTCAGCGCCTCGATGACCGTCTCCGACGCAGGCCCGGAAACCGCCGCGCGCATTACCGTCGAAAACACCGGCTCCGGCCTGGCCTTTCTCGTGCGCCTCCGACTCCTCAAGGGAAAAGACGGGTCGGAAGTCCTCCCCGTCTTCTTCGACGACAACTACATCTCTCTTCTTCCCGGCGAGAAACGCGAAATCACAGTCCGTGTCAGAAACAGCGACCTTGGTGCCGCGAGACCGGTCCTGGCCGTAGACGGTTTTAACGTCGCCCCCGTGCAGCTTCCCTAAGCTCGCCTCTCGTAAATAACGGTGCCAGTCAGGACCCGGCTAACGGGGCTGAAGGACGCCCTTCGTCTCCGATCGGATTCTGGCAAGCGAAGGCCGAGGAGGTATAACGGAATGGAACGCCGGATGGTCAATCCGTGCTGGAGTGAGCCACGTCGCGAGTCGAGTCCCGAATCACGAGCTCTGGATTCATCTTCTGTCTGACCGAGTTCCACTCGCGCTTCTCGAGCCCGGCTTTGATTCCTTCCATCACGATGTTGACGGCATTCGTTCCCATGGCTTCCAGGGGCTGGCGCACGGTCGTCAAGGACGGTGCGCTGAGGGCTGACATCGCCACATCGTCAAAACCTGTCACAGAACAATGCTCCGGCACTTTCACTCCCGCTTTTGTCAGCGCGCGAATCGCGCCCAGAGCGGTCAGGTCGTCAAAAGCCATCAGGGCCGTAAACTTTTTCTTTTTCTGAAGCAATTCCTCGGTCAGCCGGTGGCCGCCCTCAAACCCGGAGTTGGGATCGAACGAATCCGGCAGCTGCAGCACCAGCGCCGGATCGATCTCGAGGCCCACCGAGTGTGCGAACTTTTGCACGCCACGCCACCGCGGCGCGCTGTCGATCAGCATCTTCGGCCCGCGGATAAACGCAATCTTGCGATGCCCAAGCTGGTGCAGGTGTTCGAGTGCCATCCGCCCGCCCGTCTCGTTGTCCACCATCACCGAGCTCACCGTGTCGCCCGGAAGCTCCCAACCAATCGTCGCGGCGGGAATGTTCCGTTTGCTCAAATCGGCCAACACGTGAATGTCCACGACCAGCCAGTTGGCCACCACAATCAGCGCTTCCACGTGGTGTTCCAGCAGCATTTCGAGGTAACGCTCGAACCGGTTCCGCTGGTTGTGGGCGTCGGCAAAAATCGGCACGTAAGATGATTGATAGAGCGCATTTTCAATCCCGCGCATCACCGGCGTGCAGAAAGGGTCAGTGATGTCGAAGAAAACCAGGCCCACGGTGTGACTGCGCTTGCTGCGCAGAAACCGCGCCATCGCGTTCGGCCGGTAACCGAGCTTCTTGGCGGCTTCCTCGATTCGTTTTTTTGTCGCAGGGGCGATGTAGCGGGCCAGCGGCGCGTTATTCAATACGATCGAAACTGTTGCGGGAGAGAAGCCGCTGTCTTCCGCAACGTCCCGCATCGTCACCATCTGGTTCTTGCCGCTTGCGCGCTTCAAGGGTAGGCCTCTAGGATTGCCATCATTCTGCCAGAGTTCGTCCATTTTCGATAAGAGAACGGCGCAGACTCCGCCTATTCGGCAGGAACATCAAACGACAGTGGCTTACGAAACCATTCTGTTTTCCAGATGCCGAACGCGATTCCCACTGCCATCCAGATGGTTCCGACGACTTTGGCCGGCACGCTGAGGTTCCACCACAAGCCCAGACAAACGAAGAACCCCACCACCGGCAGCACGAAGTTCGTAAGCTTTTTTTCCGGCTGCTTAAGGAAATAGTGAACAAAAGCCGAGGCGTTCACCCCCATGAAGGCGATTAGCGCGCCATAATTCAGCAGTTCGATTCCTTTTTCGAAGGTCAGGAAAAAAGATCCCACGAGCACGATCACGCCGATGAACACCACGTTGTTTCTAGGAACCTGATGCTTCGGGTCTACTTTTCCAAAAAATGATTTTGGCAGCGCGTTGCTTTTCCCCATGCCGTAGAGCAGGCGAGCCGCGCCGATCTGTGCCCCCATACCCGAACCGAAATTGGCCACCAGAAGCGTCGCGCCAAGGATCGTGAAGAGCGGCGCCCAGGTTCGCGCCGCCGCATAAACATACGCCGTATCCTGATTCGGAAACGGCTGAGATGCCGGCCATACCAGCTGCGCCACATACACTTCCGACGCGGAAAGAATGCCGACGGCCAAACACGTAAGAACCGTGGCCAGCATGATATTTCGCCGTGGATTCTCGGCTTCCTCTGAAAGCGTGGAAATACCGTCGAATCCGATGTAGGTGAGCACCGCGAGCGACGTACAACCGAACAGATCGCTAAACGTAAATGTCTTGGGATCGTAAAACGGCCGCGTAAAAAATCCTGGCTCGCTGTGCGGATGCCCGAAAATGTAGCGGATTGTGGTAACAAAAACAATTACCACGACCCCGCTCATCAGCGCCGCCAGTGTGGCGTTGACGCGCGCCGACGTTTTGATTCCCTGCATATTCAGCAGCGTGAAAACCACTGCAAAAAATATTTTCCATCCCCACACCGGCAAACCTGGCGCAAATTCGTGCGCCTGGCCCGCGCACCAAATCGTGCAGATCAGCGGGTTCACGATGTAGTCCATCACCATGCTCCAGCCGGTGACGTATCCCGCCGCTGGATGAATCTCCCGCGCCACGTACGTAAATGCCGAACCCGCGCTCGGATAAACGCGCGCCATTCGCCCGTAACTTACCGCTGTGCACAGCATTGCCACCATGGCGATCAAAATCGCCGTGACTACATGCCCATGGCCGCGATCGCTCAGCGCTCCGAACGCGGACATGGGCGCGACCGGTTGAAGCACGATGATGCCGTAAAGAAGCAAATCCCAAAGTGTGAGGGCTCGCCGCAGTTGCGGTCCGCGAGTGGAGCTGGCGTCGTTGCTCAAGCACGTCTCCTTTTCGCGGGCGTAACATTCCCAGCCGCAACAGCCTTCGCACCGAGCACCACCGCGCGCGTCAAATTCTTCGGTACATCCGGGTTCAGTCCCTTGCCTAAACCGACCGCCAGGCCGAGCAGCTGCGCTGGAATAGACGTCATCGCCATGCGGGCATACTCTGGCTCATCGAGTCCCAGCTCGATCAGCAAATCGCTGTTGCGTCTGAGCGCCGGCGTCGCGCGGTTGGCAATAACCAGAGTCGCTGCTCCCAATTTTTTCAACTCCTCAACGAGCAAGCTCTCCTCTTCCGCCGCGGCAAGAGAGAGTAGAAAGGTAATCAGAGTATCCCTACCGGCGATCGATTTTGGCCCGTGACGAAATTCGAGCGTGTGATACGCCTGCGCGTAGGAGGAAGACATCTCGGTCAGTTTCAGTGCGGCCTCCTGCGCCAGCCAGTAATGCGCGCCTTGCCCCAAAAACACATAATCCTCGAATTGCTTCCTCGTCCCGAACGCCCGAATCTTATCAGCATTCGCCGCCAGCCAAGCCGCCGTCTTTTCCGGCATCCCATCGAGCGCGGATACCAGCCCGGCGTCGCCCGCGAATTTTGCTGCCAGCCTTTCAAAGAGCAGCAGGATCGACGTGAATGACCGCGTCATCACCATGCTTTTTTCATCCGCCCAGGGCAGCTTCAGCGTCTGTGTGCACAAATGTTCAAGAACGCTATCCCCGCTGCACGTCACGCCCAGCGTTTGAACGGCCGCGTTGGCCTTCAACCATTCGGCCGCCCGCAAGACCTCCGTGGTCACGCCGGAACGCGACACAAGCACCACCTGGCGCGCCCGTGCCCGCTGCATCACTTCGTGGGGAGCAAAAAGCAGCTCCGACGCGGGCACGGCAGTGCACGCCGTCAGAAAGAGGTTCGCCCACTGCGCCGCAATCGTTCGTGAAAGGTAGTAGCTCGACCCGCAAGCGACAAACAGCCACGGCTCCTGGGCGGAAAAGTTTTCGTAAATACCCGCTAGCTTGCCGTTCCGTTCAAATTGCCGCGCCGTTTCCAGCCACGTCGCCGGCTGCGACAAAATTTCTAGAATCGTCTGCCCTCCACCTGCTTCTGATGTGGCCCCGTGGCTCGCGGCCCGCACTTTTCTTTTCAAGACCCTTCGCTTGTTTTTTATCACGCGCCGCCCGATTTCCTTTTACTCGTTCGCCTCTCGCCCTCGGGCAGCCCGGAAGCTTCCGCGGAAACTACTCCCATCGCGCACACCTCGCTCGCATCATTGAATCGTTTCAATGCAGGCATTTTCCAGGAACTTGTTTCCTCACGCAAGCACAAACTTACTGCTGTTCCTTGTTCGCCTCCGCGAAGCGCTCTCGGTTACGCTCGCGTTCGGGAATTTCACCTGTCCCAAAGACCAGTAGGAATATTTTCCACGGTCAGTGTCTTTTGGTTAAAGTTCGCTTACTTTATCCGCAACGCGGGCCTTCTGCCCGTAGTCTAATGAAGTAGCACCTCGCCCCAGTCGAGGGCCATCCGTATGGGCGGGGAAATCGGCATGCTCGATCGCAGTCCCACCAAAGTTGTTCTTTGGCATGTGCTGGGCTTTCTGCTCACGTTTTTTGTGGCCTACTGGCTGCGCCCTGTCTCTCTCGAACCCGATCCCGTTCTTCAAGGGTATTTGCAGGTCATCACCGCTCTCTTGGCTTTTGTCTTCGCGGCCCTCACCCTCGTCCGTTTCCAGGGCACTCAGGACCGCATCTCCCTGATTCTCGGCGGAGGTTATCTTCTTACCGGGGCGGTGTTGTCGGCTTCCGGAGTTCTCTTTTTTCAGTTCATGCAGGATTCTCCAGTGCGCGCCACCTGGGCGCCTGTGGCCTGGTGGCTCAGCCGCATGCTTTTGGCACTTCTGCTCCTTGTTGCGCTGCTCGTGGAACGTTTCATTCCTCGTTCGCGCCACACCAAAACGGAAATCATCGGCGCCTTGATGTCTGTGGTCGCCTTCACATACTTAATCGCCGCAGCTCTGCGCCGCCTTCCGCCGGAAGTCTCCCGCCATCCGGTTGCTTTTGTGCCCAGCCCTCAGCAACTTTTGCCGGGGGTAATTTTTCTCGCGGCGGTCATTTGGTATCGCCGGCGTCTGGACTCCGAGGACTCTGCCTTCGACCGCACCATCTACGCCGCGGCCTGGATGAATTGCGCCGCTCAGATCGCCGCGTGCCAGTCGCAGCGCCTTCTCGACGCGCCCTTCGTGCTCGCCCAGGTTCTCACGGTAAGCAGCTATGCTCTCGCGCTCGGCGGCGCCCTGCTCGATAATGCGCGCCTCTTTGAACAGGTCCGTCATCTCGCCGTCAGCGATCCGCTTACAGGTCTTGCCAACTACCGCCGTCTCCTCGACGTCCTCGAAAACGAAACCGAGCGCACCAACCGGACAGGCAGGCCCTTCGCCGTTCTGCTTCTTGATCTCGACGGCCTTAAGAAAATCAACGACCGCTTCGGCCACTTGGTTGGCAGCCGCTCTCTTTGCCGCCTCGCAGCCATTTTGCGCATTCATTGCCGCGCCATCGATACCGCCGCGCGCTACGGCGGCGATGAGTTCGCTCTCGTACTGCCCGAATCCGAGGACGCGGAAGCGCAGCGCGTTGCCAGCCGCATTCGCGTGGTCATGTCCGAGGATGAGGAACAGCCCCGGCTCTCTGCGAGCATCGGCATTTCGATTTACCGTGGAGATGGGGAGCGGATCGAAAAACTTCTTTCCGAAGCTGATCAGGATCTCTACGCGGAAAAAGCTCGTCGCGTAAAGCGCGGCATCGCCGCCTTCCATGCGCGCCGCCGCACGCCAAAGATCTGATGCGCGCACGCGCTCAGGGCGCCGTTCTTGGACTCAATAGACTGCCCGGTGCTGCACCGTTTCCTTCGTGGCCAGCGAATATCTTGGTTCAGGCGCGGCCTTATCCAGTATTTGCCGCGAAACGTATTCGCCGACAGCCGGCCCGTGCTTGAAACCGTGCCCGGATCCGCCGCCAACAAACCACACATTCTCCATCTCGGGATGCCGGTCAATCAAAAAATCGCCGTTCGACGTATTTTCATACTGGCACACGCGCGTCTCAACCACCGGCGCATTTCGCATTGCCGGAAAGCGGCTGGCCACGTATCTCTCTACCACTTCCGCCTCGGCAGCCGTAGGCAAGCGCGATTGTGTGTCGGGATCGACTCGCTCTCCGTGACGGTCGAGCGCAATCTTCAGGCCGCGGCCTTCTATGTCCGGCATCCCGTAATATTCATCTTCCTGAAAAAGCCAGGTCGGCAAAGCCGGCGGTGCGAATCGCTCGTCTCCCGGCGGCACGCCGAAAAAGAAGACTTCTTGCCGGCTGGGAAAAATCCGCTGCGCAAGAATCTCCGGAAAAACTTTGCCAAGCCACGACCCGCAAGCAAAAACAAACTGCCCCGCCGAAATCGATTCCCCGTTGCTGCATTTCGCGTTCAGGAGACGCCCGGCTCCCCGCGGCCTCTCCATCAAAGCAACCCGATAGTCCGCGCCCAGCTTGACCGCATCCTCGACCACCGCCGCCACCGCCCGCCGCGCCAAAAGCACGCCGCTCTTCGGCTCCAAAAAGCCGCGCGTGACGCGTTCCAAGGAAATCTGCGGGTAACGCTTCTCGAGCGCCGCCTTATCCATCTCCTCAAACGGCACCTCGCAGCGCAGGAGCGTGGCCATCGTCTGCCGCACGCGCGAATCATCTTCGCCCGCCAGCCACAGCACCCCGGTCTCGTGATACAGCCGCTGCCCGGTAGCCGCACAAAATTTTTTCCATTCCGCCAGCGACCGCTGTGCCGATCGCGTATAAATCTCATCCGTTCCATACCCCATTCGAATGATGCGCGATTCCCCGCCGGAACTGGCCCGCGCGTTCGACGGTCCATACGCATCGAGCAAAACGACGCGCTGTCCGCGCCGCGCCAAATGCCACGCGCTCCACGCCCCAAACACTCCCGCCCCGATGATCGCCGTATCGTAAGTTTTCGCAGTGGCCATCGCCGTTGCATCCTACCCCATTTGCTCCCGGTAGCACAGACTCATGGCTCCGGGGTTTTTTAATCCGAGCGATTCCTCTTTGCGGTGGGTCAGGTTTTCGGCAAGCGTGTGGATCAGACACTGGCTGGGCCCGAGACGTCCAGTGAATTCGTGAAACCAGAGGCGAGTCGCACAGACAGGAGAAAAGAAGAGAGGCGCCCGGTAGCTTCACAAGCGCCTCTCCCTGCTACTTCAACGTAAACCGTACCTCACAGGATCACCTCCTTCTCGGCGGGAGCGCCGATGTCGACAAGAATGTCGAGTGCTCCGAGTATAGCTCGGGAACGGGGAGATGTCAGGACAGGCGTGCCTTCTTGGAAAACCCAGAGGCGCGGAGGCCTCAAGGCGGAGTCAGGAGAAAACTGACGGGAGCGAGGCGCTTATTTCAGTTCGATCTCCACGATTTGCGCCGCTGTGCTTCCTGCGTTGGCCAGGCTGTGGGTGACCCTGGTATCCACCCAGTGGAAATCGCCAGCCTTGACCTCGTGCGTGCTGGATTGTCCATCGGGCGCGGTCATTTTCAGCGTGAATCCCTTTGCCGAGACGATCAGGTACGGTCGCTGATGGGTGTGCATGGCAGACACCGAGCCGGGGGCGAGGATCCAGTTGTAAACCCGCGCGCTTGGATTTTCTCCAGCAATCGCAGCGGCCACTGACGGCGACGGAGTTTCCGGCCTCGCGAGAAGTTCGACGTCCAGGACATCAAAAGGAGCCGGGCCTATATTGTGGACCCTGTGTGTGAAAGAACTACCGGCAAGGGTGTAGACGGAAATATTGCCGGGCGCCGTCGCCGAAGGCGGGCCTTCGTTTTCGTTCAGTGTCTGCTGCGTGATCGAAGTGCTGGAAAGGTTGACGGCCACGCGGTCGTGGGAGTGCGTGTGATAGAGCGTGCGTTCGCCGGGCGGCAGCGTCAAGTGGAGAACGACAACAGATTCATTCTTCAGGACCACATGATGAAGTGGCTCGTCCTCCACAGGCACTGGCGCCGACGCCTCTTGGCCGGCGAACATGCAGGACAAGAAAAGGAAAAGAGCTAAAAGAGTTCTCATAGTCACCCTTCCAGGCGCTCGCCTTGGCTCCCCAGAGAATCAAAGAGTATCCCACGACGGCCTCTGGAGGGTAGGCAGAACGGCATCGTCCGAGTCGCGGGGACCCGGCACAATATGCAATCGGTCCTGGTATCCCGTTCTATCGGAAACCCCTGATCAAGCCCAAAAAAGCTGGGGGCTTTTGCCCTCGATGATTCAAAGCCAGGAGCGTTGGGAAGTGAGCACCACCTCCAGGAGAGGGCTTGGGATTCGAGTGTAAACTGGCCTACCATGTCTTTCTAACGTGGGGCGATCGATGCTTGACGAAGGTGTTTGGGCGGAAGTCAAAGTAGCCGGGGAACACCTCAGGTTGTTCTCCGAGCATAGTGCGATTGGTGTGCAAGCGTCCGTTTACAACGTGAATGCAAAGAACTGGATCGCTCCCTCCGAGGCCGTGGACGATATCGAACAGGGGAAAGACCGGGCGGCAGCACACGCGCTGGCGTATCTGCGTCGCGTCACAAACTCGGAACTGCCTCCCCTGCACTGGAAGAAATCTCGCGCAGTGTAGTTCACCCGGCGTCGATCCCAACTCCGATCAAGCCAGCCAATGGCGTCCGATTGCCGGAAACGGTCTCGCTCGAATTTCTACTACCGCCTATAGTTCCCGCCGTGACCGGTGATACCATGCAACGTCCTGTTCCTTGATCGCCGGAGGCTTTTGTGAAATCGATTTGCCAGCCCGTCTTCTACCTTCTCTCTGTCTGCACTCTTATCTTTTCCGCTTCTCTCGTTTCGCAGGCCCAGCAAGTCGATCCCAAAACCTACGACGGCATGAAATGGCGGCTCGTCGGCCCCTTCCGCGGCGGCCGGGCCATCACCGTTGCAGGCGTTCCCAGCCAGCCTTACACCTATTATTTCGGCGCAGTCAGCGGCGGCGTCTGGAAAACCACCGATGGCGGCATCTCCTGGGACCCTCTCTTTGACAAGCAAACCACCTCCTCGATCGGCGCTATCGCCGTGGCCGACTCCGACCCCAACGTAATCTACGCAGGTTCGGGCGAAGCCTGCATCCGTGGCAACATCTCCTTCGGCGATGGCGTTTACAAATCGACCGATGCTGGGAAGACTTGGACCAACGTCGGCCTCAAAGACACGCGCCACATCGGCGCCGTAATCATCCATCCGACGAATCCGGATGTAGTCTTTGTCGCTGCACTCGGCCACGCTTACGGGCCCAATCCCGATCGCGGCATCTACCGCACGCGTGACGGAGGCAAGACCTGGGAAAAAGTTCTCTACCTCGACGATCGCACCGGCGGCATCGACATCGTTTTCGATCCGCACAATCCTCATGTTCTCTTTGCCGCAATGTGGGAAGGCTGGCGCACGCCGTGGACTCTCAACAGCGGCGGCGCGAAGGACGGCCTCTATCGTTCGAACGACGACGGCTCGACCTGGAAGCGCATCGAAGGCAACGGCATGCCCGAAGGCACGCTTGGCCGGATCAGCGTCGCGGTTTCCGGCGCCGACTCGAATGTCGTTTACGCGCTCATCGAAGCCAGGAAAGGCGGCCTCTATCGCAGCGACGATGCCGGCGTAAAATGGTCTCTCATCACCGACGACCACCGCTTCACGCAGCGCGCCTGGTACTTCACGCACGTCTGGGCCGACCCTAAAAATGTTGGCGGCGTGTACATCGCCAACACCGGCCTCTACGGCTCGAGCGACGGCGGCAAATCCTTCGAGCGCATCAACGCCCCGCACGGCGATCATCACGCCCTCTGGATCGATCCCAACAACACCAATCGTATGATCAATGGCAATGACGGCGGCGCCACCATCAGCGTCGACGGCGGCAAGAACTGGTCCACACAGGATAACCAGCCCACCGCACAGTTCTATCACGTCGCTGCCGATAACGATTTCCAGTACCGCGTCTACGGCTCGCAGCAGGACAACTCATCGATTGGCATCCGCACGCGCAGCGACCACGGCGCGATTCTGTCGGGCGACTGGGACGCCGTTGGCGGGGGCGAAAGCGGCTACATCGTGCCCGATCCGCGCGATTCGAACATCGTCTACGCCGACGACGAAGGCCCCATCCTTACGCGCTTCGATCGCCGCACCAACCAGGCGCAAAGCATCGAGGAGTGGCCCGAGGATCCCAACGGGTATGCGGCCGCCGTCCAAAAATACCGCTACACCTGGACGATGCCCATCGTGATTTCGCCGCACAATCCCGACGTCATCTACCACAGTGCGCAGTACGTCTTCCGCTCGACGGATGCGGGCCGCACCTGGGCCACCATCAGCCCCGACCTCACGCGCAACGACAAATCCAAGCAGCAGGATTCCGGCGGCCCGCTGACCAAGGATCAGTACACCGTCGAATATTACGACGTGATTTTCAGCCTGGCGGAATCTCCAAAACAGGAAGGCGAACTCTGGGCCGGCACCGACGATGGCCTTGTTCAATTAACGCGCGATGGCGGAAAAAACTGGGAAAAAGTCACGCCCAGGGATGTCCCCGAATGGGCCATGATCAGCCTCATCGAACCGTCGCCCTTCGACGCGGCCACTGCCTACATCGCCGTCGATGGTCACAAGCTCGACAATTTCAAGCCCTACATTTTCAAGACCAGCGATTACGGCAAAACGTGGACAAAAATCGTGACCGGACTGCCTGACAGTGTTTATGTCCACGCGGTCCGCGAAGATCCCAAGCAGAAAGGCCTGCTCTACGCCGGCACCGAAACGGGCATCTATGTTTCCTTCAATGAAGGAGCAAACTGGCAGCCTCTCCAGCTGAACCTTCCCGTCACGCCTGTGCACGACATGGTCATTCACGATGACGCTCTCGTGGTCGCCACTCACGGCCGTTCGTTCTGGGTTCTCGACGACCTCAGTCCGCTCCGCCAGTCGACCGCAACGCTCGCCGCCGAAGACGCGCATCTCTTCACGCCCAATACCGCCTTTCGCACGCGCGAAGGCCACGTAAGTCCTCGCCGCTATCCCATTGGCGAAAATCCCCCGTCCGGCGCAATTCTCTATTACTACCTGAAAGAAGCCCCGAAAGATCCCGCCAAACTCGAGCTTCTAGACGCCGACGGCAAAGTCATCCGCTCTTTCTCGAGCGAAGAAAAGAAAACCGACACCACGCCCGACGAAGGCGAGCGCGATCTTCCCGTCGAGCATATTCCCGTTAAAGCCGGCCTGAATCTCTTCGTCTGGGATCTGCGCTATGAACCCCCAACAAAGGTTCCCGGCCTGATTTATGATGCCGGCGAGCCCGCTGGTCCGCTGGCTCTTGCGGGAAAATATCAGGCACGCCTGACCGTTAGGGGAAAATCCCAAACCGCGCAATTCGAAGTGAAAATGGATCCGCGCGTCCAAACCTCTGCGGACGATCTGCACAAACAATTCGACCTGATGCTCAAACTGAGCGAGAGCCAGGACCAGATGAACAAAGCGGTAGTTGCCATTCGCGATTTGCGCGCGCAATTGCAAGCGCTAGAAAAGCGCATCGGCACTGGCGACGAAGCCAAGCCCATGGTCGCCGCGTCGGCCGACGTCCGCAAAAAAATCAGCTCCATTGAAGAGGAATTGGTGCAGGTGAACTCCAAATCCAGCGAAGACCAAGCCAACTACCCCACCATGCTCAACAGCAAGCTAGCCCATCTCGAGTCTCTGGTCGACAGCGCCGACACCGCCCCCACCGCTGCGGAAACGGCCGTCTTCCTTGACCTCGAGCAACGCCTGGAAGTCCGGCTGGCCAAATGGCGAGAAATCCTCGCCAAAGACTTGCCCGCGCTTAACGATTCCATGCGCAAAAACAACGTTCCCCTGGTTGCCCCAGCCGCGATTTCGGGCCACTGATCCAGGCTGCCCTTCCGGGGGGCGCAACATGTTGCGTCCCCGCTTGGCACACGCGTAACCGTCCGTCTCTGTTTTTTCCGTTTTGAGGCTTCAGTGAGCGATTTCGCTCGAGAGCCCATCATTTGCCAAACGCCCCGCCAATCCTTTTCCCCCAATGCGCCAGCGCCTTCAACGATTTCGTGTCCGTCGGATCCAGATGCAGGGGCGTCACCGACACGTCCCCGTCAAAAATCGCCGCATAATCCGTATCCGGCTCGATGTCCTTGTCCAGTTTCTGTTCGTACAGCCAAAAATAAGTTCGTCCGCGCGGGTCCTTGCCTTCCCGCAGCTGATTCCGCGTAATCTTCTTCGACTGCCTCGTAAACTTCACGCCACCCTTCCACGGCTCCGGCACGTTCACGTTGAGCAAAACCTGATCCGGCAGACCCTCTTTCAAAATGAGTTCCGCCGCCGCGCGCGCCACACGCGCGGCCGGCTCAAAACTCACCTTTTCGCCCTTCGAACACAAGGACATCGCCACCGCCGGCATATGATGCAGAGCCGCTTCCCGCGCCGCCCCCACGGTCCCCGAGTAATAGGCGTTCTCGCCCAAATTCGCCCCGTGATTGATCCCCGAAATCACCAAATCCACTTTTTCGGTCAACAGTTTGTGCAGTGCCACAATCACGCAATCCGCTGGCGTCCCGTCCACCGCCCACTCGCGCTCCGCGGCGGGGTGGCAAATAATCGGCTGCCGCAAAGTCAGCGACTGCGCCTTCCCGCTCTGTTCGCTGCTCGGCGCCACAATGCTCACGTCGGCGAATCCCCTGAACGCCGACGCCAGCACGCGCAACCCTTCCGCGTGAATCCCATCATCGTTTGTTAGCAAAATATGCGGCATGCGGCCCACGGAATAAGGTCTATCCTATAAGCTTGAGTTATTTGAATCGCAGCCAAGATTCTTCCTGAATGTTTTTCGCTTACTTTGACCGCTTCGGCCACAGAAATTCATTCTGGTGTCCTTGCCAATTCGAAAGTTGGGGGCAAGCCGAGGCGTGAAAAAATGGTCGGGACGACTGGATTTGAACCAGCGACCTCACCCACCCCAAGGGTGCGCGATACCAGGCTTCGCTACGTCCCGACCGATACAAATGCGAAGTGGGCTTACAGCTTTATCAGGCTATCACTTGCGTTCGAGAAGCGTCAAGAAAGCGCGCAAAGTGTCTCGCAGATCTAACAGCATCTTCCTGCTCAGCAGCTGCGCCGCTCCCTCAGCGGCATTGCTGTTCGAACTGCCGCCAGCGCCCGCCGCGGCCGAGCTCTCACCATCGTCGTTCTGCTCGCGCAAATGCCGCCGCGCGCCCGCAATCGTAAACCCCTCGTCATAAAGCAGCCGCTTGATGCGCAGCACCATCTCGACATCTTCCTGACGATAGAGCCGGTGTCCGCTCGGACTCTTCACCGGCTCCAGCATGGGAAACTCCGTCTCCCAGTACCGCAACACAAACGGCTTCAGAGCCGTTAACCGGCTGACTTCGCCGATCCGGTAAAAATCCTTCTCAATCGTTGTCTGCGTCGCGGTTGCGGTGCTCGGCATCTCGAATTCCAGTCAGAGGGGGACGCCGCTATCCTAGCAGTTTCCTGCACTTTCCTACAGGGGCACGCGACGCCGCGCCGTCTTGATTTATTTCCGAACGCCAGGCCGCCCGATTCCATCCTTGTCCTTGTTCTTCTGCGGCCGCGGCTCGCGTTTCCGCAAACGCTGCACGAATCGTACCGGTGTCCCCAGAAACTCATACTTCGAACGCAACTGATTCTCCAGGAATCGCTCATAGCTAAAATGCATCGGCTCTTTCTGATTCGTAAAAAGCAAAAACGTCGGCGGCGCCGTCTTCGCCTGCGTAATGTAATAAATCCGCACCGGCCGCGCCTTGGGCGTGGTCCCGCGTTGCAAATCCACGTCTTCCTTCAGCCAGCGGTTCAATTCCGGGGTGGCGATATGCCGCCGCCGCGCCGCCGCTACCTGATCGATCAGCGGAAAAAGCTTCCCTGCGCGTTCGCCCGTTTTTGCGGAAAGAAAAACAATCGGGGCATAGCTCAGGAACTTCAGCTTTCCCCGAATCATTTTCTCGTAATCGAATGCAAGTTTCTCGGGATGGAAGTCCTCTGACCGGTACGGTTCCCCGGCAGGCCGCCGAGATTTTCCCTTCGCGCTGTGCGCATCGCGCGAAGCCGCGTTTCGCGCCGCCACCAAGGCCAAGTCCCACTTGTTAATCACAATAATGACGGATCGCCCGGATTCTTCCGCGTAACTCGCAATCTGCGCGTCGCCCTGCGTGACGCCCTGCTCTCCATCCACCACGAGCAGCGCCACATCGCACCGCTCCAGCCCGCGCCGCGCCATCACCACACTCAATTTTTCTGCCACCAGGGTCGTCTTCGCTTTCCGCCGAATTCCCGCCGTATCCACGAACCGGTACGTCTTCCCCTCGCGCGAGACATCCGTGTCCACGTTGTCCATCGTCGTTCCCGGAATCGAGGACACGATCGACCGCTCTTCTCCCGCCATCCGGTTCAGCAAAGTAGACTTGCCCACGTTCGGCCGCCCGATGATGGCTACTTCGACGGCGTCCTCCTTCGCGACTTCCTCTTCGGACGCAACGGCATCCACCTCCGCCAGCGCGGCGTCCAAGAGATCGTCGACGCCCGTCCCGTGTTCGGCGGCGATCGGAAATACCGGCGCACCCAAGGAATGAAACACCGCGGCATTCACTTCCTGCGAAACCGCATCCACCTTGTTCACGGCCACCACAAAGGGCTTGCCTGTTGTCCGCAAAAGCCGTGCCAACTCCTGATCGAGAGGCGTCACGCCCGCCTGGCTGTCCACCACCAGAACGAGGAGCGCCGCCTTCTTGATCGCCACATGCGCCTGCCGCAAAATTTCCGTCGGAATCAATGCCTTGTCGTCCGGAACGATTCCTCCGGTATCCACAATCTCGAGCGCTTTCCCGCGCCACTCCGCCTTGCCATAGATGCGGTCGCGCGTAATTCCCGGCTCGTTGGTCACAATCGACCGCCGCGTCCCCGTCAGGCGGTTAAAAAGCGTGGATTTGCCCACATTGGGCCGACCCAAAATCACGAGCGATGGAAGTATTTGCGTCATGTTGTGAAAGCGGCGGGCGGAGATTCTCGAACCGCAACAGCGCTCGAGTCTTCCACTGTACCCCATTCGAGCTGAATTCGCTCGCCATGACGCTCAGGAAGAGGCCCCCTCGATCCGCTTTAGATCGTTTAAAAAAAGAAGCGTCCCGATTGGGTCGGGACGCTTCGGTTACTTGTTTTGGCTGCTCGGGCCGAAGATGCCCTTTAGAAAATGATCTTGGCCACTAGCTGCGCGTTACGAGGCTCACCGGGCCCGAGGCCCGGCGCGCCATTGAAGTCGCCGATGGTGTCGGTGATGAAGCCGCTCGGGCCAACGGCTCCGGCACCGGAAGCCAGATTTATGCGGTTGAACAGGTTATAGATTTCTCCGCGAAGCTGAATACTGACCCGCTCCGTCACCGGAATGTTTTTAATGATAGAGAAATCAATGTCCTTAAAACTCGGTCCATAATACTTGTTGCGGGAGAGGTCTCCCAGAGGATCGGTTGGCCCGCTGCAGCCCGCCGCGCCCGGCACGCAGAACGCCGCCGGATTCACCCATTCTTCTCCGCCGGCCGCTTGCGAGAACGTATGGCTCACTCCTAGAAACGGATTTGCAATCAGGTCGAGCCCCGGTCGGTTTGTGCCTCCGGTGATATTGAACGGCTCTCCTCCATGGAGCACCCACAGGCTGCTCAACTGCCAGTCGTTGAATACCCTCTTCGACCAGGTGTTCGTCGCCCAGGGAGCCTTGGGCACGGCGTAGACGAAACTCGCGGAGAAGCTGTTTCGCACGTCGTAATCGCCGTTCCCGTATTCCGCCTTCAAGTCCGCGCTGTCCAGTGGAATAACTCCGCGGTACTCGCTCACCGTGTCCAGTTCATGTCCCCAGGTATAGGCCACCTGCGAAGTCAGCCCATGCCAGGATCGGAGCTTCAAGGTAGTCTGCAGCGAGTTGTAATTGGAGTTGCCCACGCTGTTCAGCTGATTGATATCGCCGAAGTTTGGATACTGTGAGAAGAACGGCCGCGCGGCTTGCTGGGCGGCCGCAGACAGGCCCGCATCCGCCAAGGGCACCTGGTTGATATCCTGCATGACCGACAACTTGTGCGCCGCGCTTCCCACATAGCCGACCTGCAGGATCGCCGCGCTCCCAAAGCTCTTCTCGATTTGCAGGTTGAAGTTGTAAATGTAGGGAGCCCGGAAATTTTGGCCCACGGCGTAGATGCCATAAATATTGTTCCCGCAGCCTGTGCCGGTGGGGCAGGTAGTAACGCCGGGGAAGATGGCAACGTTCGGTTGCCAGGTAAAATCGCTAGCGCTGTAAAGCGAGACGGGCTTCGGACCCGCGGGATTATCCTCCAAACCATCGGCGGCTCCGTTTGGCGGACGATAATCCAGGAACGGGTTCATGTTGATTTGATCGTAGAAGACTCCGAATCCGCCGCGCACGACGAGATCGCCCTTCGAGAAGGGCTGATAGGCGAATCCAAAGCGGGGCGCGAAGTTGTTTTTGTCCGGCGGAAAGACGGAGCCGATTCCATTTCCTTGGACAACCAGACCCTGTCCGGGAATAAAGACCGCCAGGTCCTTGCTGTCGTTGTGCAGCGGTCCAAAATATTCCCAGCGCAATCCGAGGTTGATGTTCAGTTTGCGGGTTACTTGCCACTGGTCCGATCCGAAGAAGCTGAGTCCATTCACCGTCACCGTGCGTTCCGCGTTTCCAACTGCCATATCGACCGAGGAAACGTCGCCTGCAAGGAAATCCGCCAGCGCCAGAGTGTCCTGGCAGGTGGTCGGATCTGTCGAGGGCGGAGTGGTGGATGTGCAGGCATTTGCCCAAGGTCCCTGCGTTCCGTCGAAGACGAATTCGCCGAGAGAGTTCCGGTAGTAAAACTCGTTGACGTGTCCTTGCCGCAATTCTCCGCCAAACCGGAATTGGTGCTTGCCCCGGTCATAGGAGAGGATGTCCGCCAGCATGCCGGTGATGTCATTGCGTCCTTCCGGCGGCGTGATGCCGACTTGCTCGAAACCGCCGCCGGCCGGAGGCACAATCGCTATGTTCGGCGCGCCAAGGATGGGCTTGCCATTGATGAGCGCATCGGGGCTCTCGTCGAGGCCCATTGCCACGGTATTAAAGCTTGCGTTCGCGTCGCGGAACGTCTGGTTGAAATAATTCACGCCGAAAAGAATCTGGTTGGTCAGAGTCGGCGTATAGGTCGAGTTAAGCACCAGCGTGTAGTTCTGCACATGGATGGGAGCGCGTTCGAAGTAATACGGCAGGTTCGAGCTGGCCACTGCCAGCGCCGTACTGGTTCCGAGAGGAGCGGTTTGACTGCCCTGGCCGTTGAACATGCGCGCCGAAAGGTGCTCGTTTGGCGTGATGTTGTAGTCCAGTTTCACGATCCCATTGTAGCTATAGCCCGTCGACGGCGAGGCGCTGAAGAAATTGCTCGTCGTTGCCGGCAGATTCAGAATGGAGGACGCCCCCGAGGTGGGCCAGAGACCCGGCGCCGTGCCCGGATTCGGGCAGGACGCGCACAACGCTCCCAGCATATTCTCCGAGATGGTGCTGGGCTGCACGCCATTGGCGTTCAGCAATGCCAGCGCGTTGTTCACCCAGGCCGTCGAGGGTTCCGTAGCCACACCCGAAAGGCCAATGATGTACTGCTGCTTTTCAAAACCGACGAAGTAGAAGAATTTGCTCTTGAGGATGGGGCCGCCTACGGTGAACCCATAGTTCTCATTGCGCAGCCTTGGGGGTTTTGTCACGCCTTCGGCGGGATCCGGGGCGTAGAAAGGCGAGGGGTCTGAGAAGTATTCATTCCTCCAGTAGTAGTAAGCCGAGCCGTGAATGTCGTTGCCCCCGGATTTGAGGACCAGGTTTACGGTGCCTCCTGCATTGCGGCCCGCTTCCGCCCCCGACTGCGTTTGAGCGGAGAACTCGTCGACGGCGTCAATGGGCATTACCGTCCCGGCAATTCCCGAGACGCCGCCCTGGTTGACCGCCGGAATGTTGTGCCAAAAATCATTGTTATCCACGCCGTCGATTTGCCAGTTCATCTGATTGGGACGCGTGCCGTTCAGGGAGCCGTATCCGCCGACCGAGTATCCCGAATATCCCGGAGCCGTAGCGATCAATTGCGTGAAGTCGCGGCCGTTCAGAGGCACATCCTGCACGATCTCGGAGGAAATCGTCGTGCTCTGGGTCTGTGTGGTGGTATCCAGCGTCAGCGCCGCGGCCGACACCTCGACGATAGTGGACTGCTGCTGCAGGGAGAGCTTGATGGGCAAGGTATAAATCGTGCCTGCTACCACTTCGACTTTGTCCACCGTAAAGGGCGGGAACCCGGGTGCGGTAACCGTTACCTTGTAAAAGCCCAGTTGAAGGTCCTGGAAGGAAAATTGTCCGTCACTGGTGGTCACCGTATTGTGGTCGATTCCGGTGGACGATTCTGTCGCCTTGACTTGAGCATTGGGGATCACGCCGCCGGATGGATCCGTCACCGCGCCGTTGATGGCCCCGCGGAATGTTTGTGCCTGGCCTGCCAGCGCGATGAGCGCGAGCAGGATGGCTGTCGCTCCTAAGCGCCAGAAGGCGGATTTGATTCTCCTTGATACCCGCTGCGTCTGCCATTGCATAGATACACCCCTCCTCGTTGATCTCAATCTTCCTCGGCACTTTTTTTGTGACCACTCCCGGTTGGCCACTAACTAACACCCTTCGCCAATCCTCTGTCCAACCAATATTTTCGATTTAAGCGGCCTAATCCTTGAATCGTCTGTTTAACAAATCCGTCGTCTCGCCCCTGGAAACCGGCGCTTCCTCCCAAGGGAGGCCCCCTCAGGCTTGACCCCGCTGGTCTTTATGGGGGTTCCTGCGGGCCCGCCAGTCCCGTGTCTCACCCAGCTTCCCGCTATCCTGGGACTCCCGACCATCCCCTCGGGAGGTCTCATCCCCTCGTCTAGGAAGATATTCGGCCTCGATATTGCACCTCGGCGTTGTCCCCTCTGGTATTTCTGGTAGAGTGCTGAGCAGAGACGAGATAGCCCTGCTCTGCAATATTGCTATTTGTGAATTCTGTGTAAGATTTAGGGGCTTCCCTGCGTACTAGTCTATGGAACCGCTGAGACCAGGCCCGATGAGCGTGCCGGGAATGACGGAGACCACGGAGGCAGTTGCCCGGGCTCGTGCAGGGGATGCCGATGCCTGGGGTGAGCTTTACCGGGACTTTGCCCCGGCTATCTTCCGGTTTTGCAGGAGAGCTCTGCCAACCCGGGAAGATGCCGAAGATGCCACCATGGAGATATTCATGAAGTTGCGGGACAAGCTGAGCCAGTACGACGAGACGCGCTCGTTTTCCGCATGGCTTTACAGAGTTGCCGCCAACCACTGCTGGGACATTTTGCGGCGCCGCAAAATCCGCCAGGACAAAGAAACCGAAGACGTGGAAGATGTCCCGCTCGAACACCCGGACCCCAGCCAATTGGACAAGCTGATCGAGCAGAAGACCAGCGAAGAAGTGCGTCACGCCCTGCAGAAGCTGGGTGCGCGCGCGCGGATGGCTCTGGTCTTGCGCTACTACTCGGATATGAGTTATGACGAAATCGCCGATGCGCTCGGCGTGCGGCGCGCCTTCGTGGGCGTCGTGCTGCTGCGCGCGCGGCATGAACTGCGGCAGGCGCTCGAGGGGAAGAGTGCGCTGGCTGCGGGAGGGACCTCGTGAGCGAACCTGCTAACCCGGTATCGCCGGAAGGACCGGGCGGGACGTTGGACCATCTGGATGAGATAACGTGCCTGCTCTACGCGGAGCGCCAACTGGACCGCGCCCGCGCACAGGCTGTCTCCGCGCACGCGCAGGATTGTGCGGCGTGCCGCACTTTGCTGAAGGCCCTTGAACGGGAATCGCGGCTGCTTACCCGCGCCATGCTCGAAGAAGACGAACCGTTACCCTCGCGGCTGGCCGAATTTCAGGAGCGCGCACGGAAGTCGCACCAATGGATATCGGGACTGATCTTCGGTTTGGCGGCAACCGGCGTTTATGCGCTTTATACGAATTTCGTCGAGCCCTGGCAGCAGCGGTTGGAACAAGCCGGTTTCGGCGGCACGAGCCTTCTGAGCCTGCTCGTTTTTCAAGGCGCCTTCTGGAAAGGATGGCAATCTGTGATAACACTTCTCGAGGTGCTGGCGATGCTGACCGTGGCAGGGTTTGGCCTGGTGATATTCCGGCGACGCCTGCGGCGCGGCTCGGCATTGGCGCTGGTGCTTGCGGGGTTGTGTGCGGCGCTCGTTTTGCCTCCGCCGGCCGGCGCTACGGAGTTCCGCAAAGCGCAGACTGCCGAAGTGAAACAGGAAGAAACCATCAAAGGCGACATCTATCTTTCCGGCGAGCGAGTGCGTGTAGAGGGCACGGTGGATGGAGACGTCTACGTCCTGGGCAAGGACATTGATATCGATGGGCACGTCACGGGGGATGTGATTGGCGGGTGCCAATCCATGCGCATTCGCGGGCGGGTGGACGGAAACCTTCGCTCGGCGGGGAACACCGGGATCATTTCCGGAAGTGTCGGAAAAAACGTTACCTGGTTTGGCGATTCCGTGACGGTCGATTCCGCGGGGAAAGTCGCTGGAACGGTCTCCATGTTCGGAGGCAATCTTGCCATTGACGGCCAGGTGGGCCGCGACATTCTTTTTTTTGGACACGAAGTCGGCGTGAACGGCGCGGTCCTGGGATCGATCTGGGAAAGAGGTGATTCGCTGATCATCGCTTCGACGGGCCAGGTCGGCGGAAGAATCCAGTTCAAGGGCGAGCAGCAGGCAAACGTGTCTCCCGGAGCGAAACTCGCTTCACCGGTCGAATTTACGCAGCGGGAGCGCAGGTCGGAATACTCCACCGGGCATTACTATGTGTGGCGGATCATCTGGACGGCGGCCTTCATTCTGCTTGGACTCGTGCTGTTTTTGCTGCTCCCGAAATTTGCCTCGGAGAGTGTAGCCGCCGGTGAACGCGTCGGGGCGCCCATCGGGCTGGGTGTGCTGGTTTTCTTTGGCGTGCCGATCGCAGCAATCCTCGCATGCATCACTGTCGTTGGCATCCCGCTCGGATTGCTCACTCTCGGGCTGTGGTTCTTTGCGATCAATTGCGCGGAGCTGGTGGTTGGTACGGTGGTTGGCAATTGGATATTCGGAAGAACGACCGACGTCTGGGGCCAGATTGGAAGAATGGCGGCGGGCTTCGTGATTGTGCGCATCGTCTACACGCCGATCGCGCCGCTTCATGTGATTGGAGCCCTGGTCGGGCTGGGAATCTGGATGTGGGGAATTGGAGCGATCTCCCTGGCGCTCTATAAGCGGCTCCAGCCAAAGGTTACTGGCAGCTCCATGGGCGTGCCGGTGGCGGCGACTTCCTAACCGTCGTAGAAGAGAGTGCGCCAAGGCAAGCCGTTCGCCGGCATTTGATTGTCGTAGCCAGGGCCAGCACCATTTGGGATGTTTTGCACCTTCCCGGTCTTACCCCTCTAACGCATGAACCCAGGATGCCCGCTTGAGATTTTTGTCTACGAGCACGGCGCTGGGTCAAAAGGGTTCGCTTGGCAAAAAAAGACGGGCCGGAGCATCTGGGATGCCGCGGCCCGTTGCCTTTTGCGGAGGCGGGTAAAAGCGGGAACGGGTTAGTGTTGGCGAACCTTGGCGGCGAAAAAGGCCGGGTCCGCGGTGTTCGTGTTGTTTTGGAGATAGAGGGCGCGAATACCAACTGGCAGAGAGGCAGCGAGCCCGCTCGAAGGGAGATCGAAATTGGTGTTGGTGAACGTCTGCACGTCGAAAAGGGAAGCTGGCGTGAAATCAAAATAGCCCGGAAGGGAGGTTATGTTGAATTCAAGAATATTTGTGTTGCTGCCGACTGCTGCGATGAAGCGTGACCAGCGCAGAGTGACGAGGTTGACGTTATTGGCGATGGCCGCGACGGTGCCGTTGGCAGCAGTGAAACTGGAGACGGGGAAAGCGACGGTCTGACCCACAAAGAGAGTCCCCGTGCCGGTTCCGCCAAGGAAATTTCCCAGGGGCCCGCCGACCGCGAGGCCTTTCGTGTCTACCAGGAAACCGCCCGTGACTATGTTGGGGCTCAGGTTGACGGTCACAGGATCGCCCACACTCAGACTGCCGATTTTTGACCCGGAGGAAGCCGCAACGATGTCCGAGGTGACAACGCTAAATTGCGTTGGACTATTGATAGACACGATGGTTCCTTCGACAGTGTCGACGACAGGAGTGGCCAGCAGTGGCTCGAGTTCCTGGGCGGTAAAGCTTCCGTCGGAATTGAGGATGGCGTCCATGCTCACGATCTGATTGTTCGAGACACAGGTGGAAGCGCTCCCCTGCAGTGGCGCAGTACAAAGCTGCCGCGAAGGATCGATGTCAAGTTCCGTGTTGGAAGTGACGGTAGCGGTGATCGAGCCACGCCCTGCCTGAGTCTGGGAGGCAACCGTCACACTGGTGCCGCTAAGAGTAGCCACGCCAGTGAAATCCTCGATGAGATCAAGCTGGCCAGCGGTGAGACTGGTCGCGCGGGGAAGGGCGAAGGAGGTGACGACGTTCGTGGTGCCTGAATTCGTGAGATTGATGGTCAAAGTGGTCCCGGTTACCGTAACCATATTCGCGAGGTTGACATCGATCCCGAACCCGGTGTTGGCGCTGATGGCTTGAGTGGAGGTGATGGTCGGCACGGAGCTTGCGCTAAAGGACGCGACGCACACGTCGCCAACCGCGCATACAGGGTTGGTGAGCGCCGTACCCGTGCCATTGAAAAAGGCGATTTCTCCGCCCGTGAGGTGAAGGGCGATCGAACTGTTGTTGCCCGTGGGAACGCCCGTAATCGTTCCGAGGTAGATGGAATCGGATTGGGCACGAGCCAAATCCACAACGAGATTGCCGGTATTGAGCGTGGACGTAGTACCGGTCGAGGAGGTCAGCACGACGGAACTGATGGCGAGCCTGAGACTGACAATCCCGATGTTTGCTGGAAGAGTGTCTGAGACAAGCACGAGGCTCACGTTGGCCGTGGTCGAGCCGCCACCACCGCCGCTTCCACCACTTCCACCACTTCCACTACCTGGGAACTCGTGGTAGCACGAGCATAAGGAGAGACACGCTAGCAGAGTCAAGAAAGGAAAGGCTTTATAAGATTTCATCAGGCACCCCACGCCGTACAGACTTAGTCCTCACGCCAGGAAACCCATCCCCATTCCGTGGCAGCCTTCAATGTAACGCTCGCGAAGGGAGAAATGGGTTCAGAACCAGTCGCGGTTGCCCTACTGCTAAACTGGCGGAAAGTACGGAATCCATGCCCGGAAGGGCAGGCCAATCGGTCAGCAGGGTTTGCTCCAGCAGGCGCTCGCCAGAACCTGGATGCCAAAAACAATCTGATCCTGTCTCGAATCCAGAGGAACGGAAGGAAAGACCACCAGAAATCAGGGAAAGGTTATTTGAAATCGTCGTCATCTGGCGCCGGGCGCGGATAAAAGTCCGGCGCGGAGGACTGTGTTATCGTTACGGATCCGAGAGTTCGGATCGAAGCGACAGGTGCGCTTGGCCAAGCGAGCAGCCAAAACGAAGTACGTACCGGAGAGCGATGCGGCTGTGGATGCCGTGGCCCTGCCGGAAGGGGAAGACGCGTCTTTTGAGGATAATCCGGCAGTGGCTCGGGCTGACGGGGAAGAGCCGTCGACCGGGAAGCCGTCGATGCAGGATGTGTTTGGGCCGGGCGGATTTCTGGAACGGTGCATGATCGGGGGATACGAGCACCGGCGCGGGCAATTGGAAATGGCGGAGATGGTGGACGACGCGTTTGAGAAACATCATCACGCGATTTTGGAGGCAGGGACTGGGACGGGAAAGACGCTGGCCTATCTGGTGCCCGCGATTTCGAGCGGGCGGCGAGTGGTAATTTCTACCGCGACAAAATCCTTGCAGGAGCAGCTTTTTCAGAAGGATATTCCGTTTTTGCAGAAGCATTTTGCGCCGAATCTGAAAGTGGCGGTTATGAAGGGGCGGTCGAATTTTTTGTGTGTGGCAAAAATGAATCAGATGGCGGACCAGGCGCTGCTGAAGGGGATGGACGAGCTGGACGCGTTTCAGCAGATCAAGCAGTGGGCGAAGTTGACGGAAACGGGAGACCGCGCGGAGCTTACCTTTTTGCCGGATGATTCGGATTTGTGGACGCGGCTGGATGCGCGGCGGGATACGTGTTCGGGGCAGAAGTGTCCCTCGTTTAATCCGTGCTTTGTGACCGGGATGCACCAGCGGGCGAAGGATGCGGATCTTATTATCGTGAATCACCATCTGTTTTTTGCGGATTTGGCCTTGAAGCAGGACGATTTCGGAAGCATTTTGCCGGAGTATTCGGCGGTTGTGTTTGATGAAGCGCATGAGATGGAGGATGTCGCCAGCGATTATTTTGGGAGGCAGATTTCGAATTTCCGGTTTGAGGAGCTGGTCAGGGACGCGGACCAGACTTTGCGGCTCTTGCATTTGGGAACGCCGGGGCTTTTGCGGCGGACACAGAGGATACGCGAGAGGAGCCGGGCGTTTTTTGAGCGCTTCCCGGCGCGGGACGGGCGGTATCCGTTTTCGCGGAACGAGCGGGAATCGTTTCTGGACCAGAACCGCGAGGCTTACGACGATATGGCATCCGCGCTGAAGGGGTTTGAGACCGAATGCGCGGCGTTGACGCAGAAGCCGGAAGAGATCTTGCGGATTGCGCGGAGAAGCTTCGAGATACGGCAGGAACTGTCGTTCCTGTTTGAGTCGAATGAGAAGAATTTTGTGTATTGGTACGAGCGGCGGAACAAGGGCGTGTTTCTGGCGGCGACCCCGATTGATGTGAGCCAGATTTTGCGGGAAAAACTTTTTGAGCAGTTCGATACGGTCGTTCTGACTTCGGCGACTTTGACGGTGGGGAACCGTTTTGAGTTTATCCGGCAACGGCTGGGACTGGATCATGCAAAGGAGCGCGGGTTGCCGCCGGAGTTTGATTATCCGGAGCAGGCCATGCTGTATTTGCCGCAGAACATGCCGGATGTGCGGAATCCGGCGTATACGGCGAGGGCCGCGGACGAGATCGTGAACTTGCTCGAGACGAGCCAGGGGCGGGCGTTCTGTTTGTTTACAAGCTACTCGCAGATGAACGAGCTCTTCAGCCGGGTCCGCACGCGGTTGCCATTTCCGTTGCTCTTGCAGGGGACTTCGCCGCGCTCCGTTTTACTCGAGAAGTTTAAAAACACGCCGGGAGCGGTGCTTTTTGCTACGGCCAGCTTTTGGCAGGGAGTGGACGTGCCGGGGGACCAGCTTTCTTGCGTGATTGTGGACCGGCTGCCGTTTGCGGTGCCCAGCGATCCGATTGTGGCGGCGCGGGTGGCGGCTCTAGAGGAGGATGGGCGCAATCCCTTTGCCGAATTTCAGGTGCCCCAGGCGGTTTTGGCGTTGAAGCAGGGGTTCGGGCGGCTGATTCGGACGAAGACGGATCGGGGGGTTTTGGCGCTGCTCGACAACAGGATTCAGCGGATGGCGTATGGTAAGATTTTTTTGGAATCTTTGCCGAAGTACAAGATGACTTCGAGTTTGACGGAGGTTTCGCGGTTTCTGGCAAAGAAGAAATAAGAAAAAGACTCGAGAGACAGGTCAGAGAGAACACAGAGGACACGGAGAAGAATGTTTCAGGTTAGCGTGGAAGAGACATTTTCCGCCGGGCATGCGCTTCGGGGGTATCGCGGGAAGTGCGAGAACGTGCATGGACATAACTATCGCGTGCGCGTGACGCTCGAGGGGCCGGAGCTGGATGCGATCGGGTTGTTGGTGGACTTTACGCGGCTGAAGGCGATTGTGCGGGAGATTATGGGGCGGTTGGACCACCAGTTTGTAAATGATTTGGAGCCGTTTAGGACGGTGAATCCTTCGGCGGAAAATATGGCGAAGTATTTTTATGATGAGGTGACCCGCGGATTGCAGGATTTGCCGGCGGGGGCGCGCGTTACGGATGTGGTCTTGTGGGAGACGGATACGAGCCGGGCGCAGTACCGGCCGGGCGATTGAGAAGAGGGACGGAACGAGCGGCGTAAAGAGGTAGCCGCGAAAAAGGGCGCCTGCGGCTCGCAGGTTTTGAGAGCGGTGAAACAATGAATCGCGGTTTTTTCATTATTTTGGTTCCGGCTTTGCTGGTGGCGATCGGCTACGTGGTGGTCTTCCATTACATTGGCGTTTCGCCGGCCTACTGGAGATTGATTCTGCCCGTGATTTTGTTTCTCGGAGCGATCGGGTGGCTGGCGAGAAGAGGACGCAAAGAAGTGACGAAGTAGAGGCGAAGACGCTCCGGCGTGCGGGACCGCGAGGGAATGCAGTCGTTCAACGAAGAATTACCGGAAGACATGTTCATTACGGAAATATTCAAATCGATTCAGGGGGAAGGGACGCGCGCGGGATTGCCGTGTATTTTTGTGCGTTTGACGGGGTGCAATTTGCGGTGCACCTGGTGCGATACGGCGTACGCGTTTCACGGCGGGACGAAGATGAGTGTCGCGGGCGTGCTGGCGCGCGTGGATGAGCTGGCGGGGCGAGCGTCGGAAACGTCTGGCGCTGCGGCTGGCGTGCCGCTTGTCGAATTGACCGGCGGCGAGCCGCTCTTGCAGGAAGAGGTTTATCCGCTGGCGGAGAAACTGGTTGCGGCCGGATATACGGTGATGATCGAGACGAGCGGAGAACGCTATACGGGGCGGCTCGCGGAGGCCGTGATCAAGATTGTGGATGTGAAATGTCCGGACTCGGGCGAGGCGGATACGTTTGAGATGCGGAATCTCGAAGTGCTCGGCGCGCAGGACGAAGTGAAGTTTGTGATCAGGACCAGGCGGGATTATGAGTTTGCGCGGGAGTTTACAGCGGAGCATCGTTTGGCGGAGCGCGTGAGGCAGGTCTTGTTTTCGCCGGTGTTTGATGATCCGGCGGGGAAATGGCAGGGGCTGGAGCCGCGGACGCTGGTGGAGTGGATGTTAGCGGATGGATTGCCGGTGCGATTGGGATTGCAGCTGCATAAGTTTGTTTGGGATCCGGCGACGAAGGGAGTTTGAACTGGAGGTAGAGGATCGGAGCGTCCCAGGGCGTTTGCCGGTAGCTGGCTGGTTTTCTCCGGGAGTGTGGACCTAACGATGAGCAAGATGGATGGGACCAAGGCAGTGGTGCTTCTTAGCGGCGGGATGGACTCGTGTGTATGCGCGACAATCGCGCTTGAAAAGCATGGCAGCCGGAATCTTGCGCTCCTGCATGCCAGTTATGGACAGCGTACCGAGGCCCGGGAAAGGCTCGCGTTCGACCGCATTGCGGATTGGCTCGAAGTGCAGCAGCGTTTGGTGGTGCGCTTGGATCATTTTCGGGCGATTGGCGGATCGGCGCTGACGGACGGGAATATCGCGGTGCCGGAAAATGAGTTGGGAGCGGCTGGCGCCAAGGGGAGTGCGATTCCGGTGACGTATGTGCCGTTTCGCAATGCGCATTTTCTTTCGGTGGCGGTGAGCTGGGCGGAGGCGATGGGAGCGGGGGCGGTTTACATTGGGGCGGTGGCGGAGGATAGTTCCGGGTACCCGGATTGCCGGGCTGAGTATTACGAAGTGTTTCAGAAGCTGGTGAGAGTCGGAACGCGGCCGGAGACCCGGATCAGGATCGAGACGCCGGTGATTACGCTGAAGAAGAGCGAAATTATCCGGCGCGGGTTGGAATTGGGCGTGCCGCTCGAACTGACGTGGTCGTGCTACCAAAATGAAGACAAGGCTTGCGGAGCGTGCGATAGTTGCTTGCTCCGGTTGAAGGCGTTCCGCGAGGCGGGAGTGGCGGACCCCATACCGTACCAGCTGGCGATGAACGCGCGCCTGTAGAGGTTGGGAAAAGATTTGGGGCGGCCGACCGTGACGTCTGTCCCACTTGGAAAAGGGCTAGGATTAAGGATAATAGGGCCATCCCGCCAGCCAGGCCGGGCAGGGTACGCCTCGGCAAAAGGAGAAAAAGGATGAAGAGGATTTTGAAGTCGATGATGTTTGCTGTGCTGCTTGCCGGCGCGCTCGTGACTGCGCTCGCGCCGCGCGCGGCGGCACAGACGGGATCGATTGGCGGCACGATTTTGGATATCAACGCAAAGCCGTGGTTTGGATTGACGGTGGAGGCGGTGAGCGAACAAGGCGCGAAGGCAGATGCAAAAACGGACGCAGAAGGAAGATTTGAAATCCGCAATCTTCGGCCGGGAGTGTACAAGGTGACAATTACGATTTTCCCGGCGCCGAACGAGAAGCAGCCGCCCGTCCCGATGGGCCAGCTGAAAGTCACCAGCGGCGAAGAAGCCAAAGCGGACATGAACTTCAAAGATATTATGGCCAAGCAGGGAGCCGAGGCGACGGAGAAAGCTAAAAAGCAGGATGAAGATAAGCAGAAATTCGAGGGCATGAAGGCGCACTTTGCGGCAGGGACAGCGTTTCTTGATCAGGAGCGCAAGGCCAAAGACGATTTGGCGAAAGTTACTCCCGATCAGCGGGATGCAGCGAAGCAAAACCTGAAGGATCTTTCCGATAAGGCAGCGGCGGAATTCCAGGCCGCGCAAAAGTCGGCGCCGGAAAAGGATCCGAACCAGCATCTGCTGTGGGCGAAGCTGGGCGAAGCGTATGACGTGGCGGGGCGTAATGACGAGGCGGCGCAGGCTTACCAGCAGGCCATAACCGCTAAGCCCGATGACCCCGGCTACTACAATAATCTGGGCAACGTTCTGGCGCGTGCGGGAAAGATCGACGAAGCGCGCGCGGCCTACACGAAGAGCGCGGAGCTGGATCCGACAAAAGCGGCGACGGCTTGGCGAAATTTCGGAATCAGCTTGTACAACGCGAACCGCGGAGGCGATGCCATAGAGCCGCTTCAGAAATCCGCGGAGCTGGACCCGAAGAGCGCGCAAACCTGGTACCTGCTGGGAGCCTGTCTGGTTTACAAGATGACTGTGAAGAAGGTGGGGGACAAAGATGTGCCGGAGTTTGCACCGGGGACGATTGAGGCTTATCAGAAGGCGGTGGAGCTCGACCCCGACGGACCCTTCGGCAAACAAGCCAAGGAGGGCCTCGAACAGTTGCAGCAAATGGCTCCCGGGATCGACATCAAGGTGAACGCGAAGAAAAAGAAGTCCTGACGGTTTTCCTTCGCGATTGGATGGAACGGGCCGGCTCCGCTTCCCTGGGGCCGGTCTTTTTTTTCCCCCCGAGGAGGACGCGTTTCTTTGAAGTGCGCCTGGCTGCTGCCAGCGAGCGCGGGCCTTCAGAGGGCAACAAGCTCCGGCCCCAGAAGCTCCCGAGTCCCTAGCGGTGCATGAGAGTGCCGGTGGTTTTGGTGCGGCGAAGCGCCCAGGCGAAGACTGCCATGGAGACGGGCAAAAGGACGGCAGCGAATAGAAGTAAAACCAGGAGTGGCCGCCAAACGGCCTCCAGACCTGCGCCGCCGAGGAGAGCGGCGCGCATGGCGTCGAGCGCATAAGTCACGGGATTTAGCCGAGCCACAAGCTGCAACCAATCGGGCAGGATGGTGACGGGGAAGAGCATGCCGCCGGCGACACTGGAAACGCCGAGCAGCAACCACTTCGCCGGATTGCCGCGCTTGAACAGCAGTACATAGCTTGCGGAGAGAATTCCCAGGCCGGAAAAAGCGAGGAGAGTGGCGAGCAGCACGGCGGCTACGGCAGGCCAGTTAGCATCGCGAAGCGGAAAGCCGAAAAGCAGCGCGCTCCAGGCAATGTAGACGGCGATACGGATCGTGGTAACGAGGAAGGGATAGATCGCCGAGCCGGCCAGAATCAAGGGGAGAGAAGTCTGCGTCACGAGAAGGTGCTCGAGTGTGCCGGTGTCGCGCGCTTCCGCCAGACTACGGTCGAACGTGTCCATGGCGGCATTCAGATAGTCGAAGAAAACGAAGCCGATCAAAGAGAAAGCAAAATAGCTTCCGCCCTCGGGGAGCGCGTGCTGCAGCTGCGGACTGTCGACGAAGCGCGCGACGTAATAAAACATTGCCGCGCCAAAGAGCGCCTCCAGGGCCTCGAGGACGAAGAGTATACGGTACGTACGAGCGACAGAGAGATCGCGCCAGAAGAAGATCCATACTTCAGAGAGGGATCGGATCATTCCGAGCCTTCTTCCGCCGTTAGGTGCGGAGTGCGGCCTGTGAGGCGCAGGAAGGCTTCTTCCAGAGTTGCGGATCGCGTGGTCTGTTTGAGGGCTGCCAGGGTGTCGCAAGCAAGAAGGCGCCCGGCGTCGATAATCGCGATGCGGTCGGCGAGAAGCTCGACCTCAGGCAAAGTGTGAGAGGCGAAGAGGAGAGAGGTGTCGCCGCGGCCGAGGACTTCGGATTTCAGGAAGCGGCGAAATTCAGAGGCGGCGATAGCGTCCAGACTGCGCGTAGGCTCATCCAAGAGAAGAACGCGCGGCTCATGGAGCAGGGCGCGGGCGAGGCTGAGGCGCTGCACCGTGCCGGAAGAAAGGGTCCGGACCTGGCGATCGAGGCCCTCTTCCAGATGGAGTTGCTGCGCGAGATAGGCGATGCGCTCGGAGGCCAGGGGGCTTGAAAGATGATTGAGGCGGCCAAAGAAACGCAAGTTTTCGCGGCCCGTCAGCCGGGCATAGAAACCGACGTCGGTGCCGGCGTGATAGCCGAGCTGGCGGCGAACGGCGCTCGGATCGAGAACGGCATCGTGCCCTGCGACTTGTGCGCTGCCTCCAGTGGGGAACAGCAGCGTGGCCAGAATGCGGAGAAGAGTGGATTTACCGGCGCCATTTGCGCCCAGCAGCGCCAAGGATTCGCCGGGACGCACTTTGAAAGAAATCCCGGCGAGAGCGGCGGCGGTGGGTTTCCCGAAAGGCTGTAGAAAAGAGCGCCAGCCGCTGCGCGCGGGCGGAAAGGACTTCTGAAGGGAGTCGACAAGAATGGCTGCGTCAGGCACCACAGAACTTATAACGTGTCTTTGGTTCAGAGACAATCGGTCGGCGCCGCCGGGAATACACAACTAAAAGGAGCGGCCCGGGTTAGCAATCCCATTCCGGTCCACAAAAACCTTGTCTCAAGGGTCGCAGAGACATTATGATGCATATGCGGGAGGTCCCAATCGGAAATTCCAGACAAAGGGTTTTAGAACATTACCACTCTGGAACAGAGTGCCAATACGGGATTGAACCCCAGCTACTCTCTCGTTACCCTCGTCTCCGATTTCAGTTTTTGAGGTGTGGCCGTTTGTTGTGCGGAAAGTTGGTCTCGCGGGAGACTGATTTTTCCCGTGCCACAAGCAAGCGTCAAAGTGTAGAGCGTGTCAACCCAGGTCGGGATGTATCGGCTGCGACTTACTAGCTCATGTGGGATTTTTGTACAGACCTATGGCCGAGGACGAAAATGAAACTGAGTAATTTGTGGCGAAGCCGGCTAGCCCAAATTTTAATTGGTGCCGCGGTCTTGATCGCGCTGGTGGTGGTGCGCGGAACGAGCGCGCAAAATGGCCCCGTGCACATGGCAACGGACTGGAGCCACCGGCATTTAATCTTCTCGCAGCCTAGCTCGCTCATGGATGGGTTCCGACTTTCCCGCAACCCGAGGTATGTGCAGCAGTGGATGCGGCGCAATGCGGAAAAAAAACGCAGCGGGCAGGGAAACCAGCCGCAGACAAATGGGATCGAGGGAGATTGGAACGTATATTTGGGAAATCCCGTCGGGGGCGTGGGAGCAGGGAATTACCCGGCGAAATTCTCCTTTGATATCACCGCAGCGAGCTGCACGGCGCCACAACCTGATTTCGTCGTATACAACACGAGCTTGGCTGGATCGGACACGGCTGTCGCCGCCGTCGACACGGGCACGTTTGCGGCTAGGCCAGCTGTCAGCTCATCCATCACGATTGACAATGGGAACGATACGCTGACCATGATTGCGGAGACGGCGACTCTCGGAAATTCGAATCTCGCGCCCGGTATCGGCACGTTCAATAGAGCGGGTGCCGGCAATGGCGCTGCCAATTTCGCAGCCGCGGTCAATCTCAATGGTAATGGCAATTTCGTCGGGGTTACGGCGACTTCCGCTGGTGACGAGGTAACCCTTACCGCAACGACCGCTGGAATCGCGGGGAACGGCATCACAGTCTCGAGCGTGGCCTCGAGCAACTTTACCTGGACTTTCAACAACTTCGTGGACGGAGCGTCCGGAGTAGCCACCGTCGCCGCTTTCGATAACCTCTATTCCGGATGCAGCGGCTCGGTTCCTTCGCCGTACTGGGCCTACAACACGGGCACCGGGGCAACGGCCGCGACTTCGGTTGTGCTTTCTGCAGATGGTTCGCAGGTGGCGTTCGTTCAGAACACGGGTGCGGGAGCGCAGCTGGTTCTGTTGAAATGGGCTGCGGGAACGAGCAGCGTCACGAGCCCAGAGGACCTGACAGGACCAAGCACGAACGTAAGCAATGCAAATTACCGCGCGTGCACAGCGCCGTGCATGACGACCCTCACTTTTGCTGATGGGGCGGCGGACACCATGTCCTCGCCTTTCTATGATTACAACCCGGGAGACGATGCGCTCTATGTGGGTGACAACGCTACTACCCTTCATAAGTTCACCGGCGTCTTCTCGGGGACACCGATAGAGACTGTTTCCACGGGAGCCGACGTTTGGCCGGCTGTCCTGAATGCCACCGCCCACCAGCTCACGAGCCCGGTATATGACTCGAACAGTGGCGAGATTTTCGTTACCGACAACGTCCGAGTTCTCTACCGGGTGGACCACATCATCGGCCATGGGGCAGGGGGTACAGTGGCAAGTGGCAGTTTGGGCACGAACGGAATTACAGATTCCCCCACGGTGGATCCTTCGATTGGGAATGTGTATGTCTTCGTAAGAGGTGACAGCGCCGCGGGGGCAGCGAAACGATCCGGAGTCTGTCAATTTACAACCAGTTTCGCGGCTGGCTCGACTTGCAGTGTTGCGGGAGGCAACGAAGCTCAGGTCTCGGCCTCGAACGCCACACTCCCCGGAACACGATTCTTCGCCGGAGATTTCGATAACGGCTATTTCAGTTCAGCCAATGGCACGGGAAATCTGTACGTTTGCGCCAACTCCCTGGTGGGCGCTACCACCGCGACTACCGTGTGGCAGATACCGGTTACCGCGGGAGTGCTCGGCACTCCCGTAGAGGGCCCGCAGATCGCCACGGCCAATGCCGAATGCTCACCTGTCACAGAGTTCATGAACGGAGCCACCGACAGGATCTTTCTGAGTGTTGCGGCCAGCGGCCAGACGGCTGCGCCCATAGGCTGCCCTCTGAACACCGGATGCATCATGTCCTTTGACATTACGAACCCTGCGATCTGGGGGACGGCCACTGCAACGGCTGCGACGGCGTCCGTGGCGGGCGGATCCAGCGGGGTTATCATTGATAGCTCATCGGGCCCCCCGGGGAGTTCGCAGATCTACTTTACGCCATTGGCGACAGGGAATTGCACCACAGCCACTGGCCAAGGCATAGGCGGTTGTGCCATTCAGGCGTCACAGGCAGCGATACAATAGCGAGCACGTGGGGAAAACCTTGAACAACGACAACTCAACCAGGGCCAAGACGCCCGAAACGACAGCTAAAACCAAGAAACCGTACCAGGTTCCTTCCTTCCGCTTCGAGGCGGTATTTGAAGTCTCGGCGCTGGCCTGTGGAAAGGTTCACGTTACGCAAGCACCCTGCCACGCCAGCAGGAAAGCATCCTAGCCCTCGGCGCAGGAGCGGCTATGAACGGCCCGGGGACAGCATCGGCGACAGTCAAGTGCGAACTGGCAGGAGAGGTAGTCCGCACGTTTGGGGAGCTTCGCCTTCGAGTCTTGGGAACAAGCATGGTACCCGCTATCCATCCCGGCGATTTGATTTCCATCCAGCGCGCCAGCGTGTCTGAAATTTTACCGGGGCAGATCGTCGTTTACTCCCGAGAAGGGCGTTTGATCGCGCACCGCGTAGTGGCCCGCGCGAGCAGCCCGGAACGACCGCTACTGATCCTGCGCGGCGACCGCCTTCGCCAAAACGACGCTCCGGTTTTCTCGCCGGAATTGCTCGGCAAGGTACATCTCATCGAGCGAGGTCAGCGCCGGCTACAACCTGCCGCTGGACTGAGCATGTGGGAACGCATGATCGTCCGGCTGTTGCGCTTTTCCGACCGCGCAACGTATCTTTATCTGCGGCTTGACGCGGGGCGTCAAAGACTTTTTCCAGGGAGAACAGAGTGCCGGGTGTAAGAGCCGCCAAGCAACGCTCTGACGTCGTGGTCGAGATCGGCGGCCTGCCCATACGTTTGCGTTCGAGTGATTCCGACTTCATCCATCTCATTGAAGAGCGCTACGTGGGGTACACGAGTACGTCGAGTGAACCTCACTTCGACTTTGAAATTGAACTAGCGCCCCCGGGGACAGAGTCGAGAGATGAAGATCTGCGAGTGACGTGGAACTCGGGCCGCTGGCTCATGGAGCGCGGAGATTTCCGAGCCGAGTGGAATCCATCCACCGCGCGGGGACGCATCGAACAGACCCTCAACCCATACTCGCTTGATTCCGTGTTGCGGATCGTGCACACGCTTCTGCTCGCCAAAAAGGGCGGTTTCCTGGTGCACGCTTCGAGCGCGGTACGAAATGGCCGCGCCTTCTTGTTTGCGGGTGTATCCGGGGCAGGGAAGACGACCATGGCAAGGCTTGCTCCCCCCGATGCGGCATTGCTTACCGACGAGATTTCCTATGTAACGCGGCAGGATGGCGGATATCTTGCCGTTGGCACGCCGTTTTTTGGCGAACTGGCGAAGGCCGGAGAGAATCTGCATGCGCCCATTGCCTGCTTGTACCTGCTCGCCAAAGGTCCCGAGAACAAGATCGAGCCGATTGACGGATCCGAAGCCGTCGGTGCCTTGCTCGGGAATATCCTTTTCTTCGCGCGGGATCCCAAGTTCGTAAAACTTGTTTTTGATGCGGCTCTTGATTTTGTCAGTCATGTGCCCGTCCGGCGGCTGACGTTTGTGCCCGATGCCCGGGTTTGGGAGCTGATCGTATGACTGGCAAACTCTATGTGGCCCGAAGCACAGCCATCGCCGCACGGTCGCTGGGCGATGAGACGATGGTTATGTCCGCAACCGACTCCACTTTGTTCACCTTGAACGAAGTAGCGACGGTGATCTGGAAGGCAGCCGACGGCCTAACGCCGCTCGAGGAGATCGTCGCGAATAAGATTTGCATGGAATATGACGTAGCGCCGGAAGCGGCCATGAAGGATGCGGAAGATCTGGTGGCGAAATTGGCGCAACATGGTCTGCTGCTGCTTTCCGAGCAGCCGATCCCACGAGCCAAGGTGGTAGCCGCATGAGCGGTGTGCTCATCGCGGAAATGGCTGACAAGGCGCTCAAGCTGCGCATCCCGCTGAACGTGCAACTGGACCTAACCTATCGCTGCAACGAGCGGTGCGTTCACTGCTATCTGGATCACCACGATCACGGCGAGATGACTACTGCGGAAATTAAAGACCTTCTCGAGCAGATGGCGGAGGCCGGCGTCTTCTATCTCACCATCAGCGGCGGCGAAATTCTGATGCGCAGGGATTTCTTTGAGATTCTGGAGTACGCCCGAGAGCTGACGTTTTGCGTTAAACTCAAGACCAACGGAATCCTGATCCGCAAGAAAGAAGCGGACCGCATCAAAGCCCTGGGCGTGGAATCGGTGCAGATCAGCATTTACTCGCACGTCCCCGCGGTTCATGACGCCATTACGAAGCTGCCCGGCTCGCTTAGGCAGTCCATAGAAGCTGTTCGCCGGCTGCGGGCACACGGGATACACGTCGTCATGGCCAACGTGCTGATGACGCAAAACGCGCATGATTACGCGGGAGTGCGGGCGCTGGCCGCCGAGCTCGGCGCACAGTTCATTCTCGACCCTACGATTACTCCGATGATGGACGGGGACCGATCCATTCTAAGTTTGAATGTCGATGAGAATGCGCTTCGGGAAGTTTTCCGGAATGAAGCGCTGGTGGGCGGAAACGTCGAAGAGTTTTGCGCTCCTCCACAGGGGCCGGACGAAGACACCTTGGACATGCTGCCATGCAGTGCCGGCCATACAGCCTGCTATGTTTCCCCTTACGGGGATGTTTATCCGTGCGTTCAGTTTCCGCTGCCGAGCGGCAACGTGCGGCGCACGAAGTTCCTGGACATCTGGCGCGATTCGCCTCAGCTCGAAGAGGTCCGGTCGATCACTCTGCGCGACATGCCGTCATGCTCCAAGTGCGCGCACGGCGGAACGTGCACGCGCTGCCCGGGATTGGCTTTTCTCGAGGGGAACATGCGCGGACCCTCGACGCAGGACTGCGAGAAGTCTTTCGCCAGGACCGGGATTCCATCCGTCAATCTGGCCTCCAGGAAATCCGCGATGGCGGGATTGGTGCAGATTCAAAGCGCGCCGGCAATGGCGACAGCGGCGTCCGCCTGATTCTTCGAAGTGTGCTGCTTTCTCGATAATTCTGGAGATGGTTCCCTCGGAGAGTGGCCGATGCCTGCCGGAGAGGCGCGGCGCGGATTAGCCACGGAGGCCGCCTGAGCGAGAAAGCATTCATCGGGGCGGGGAGTTCTGGCGCGGAATGGGCGTTGCTGCTCGAATGCGCTCGGGCGAATCCAGACCTGCAGCGTGTGAAGGAACAGCTCCGCCAGCCCGTGGACTGGCCTGTTTTGTTCAAGCTCGCGGAGGAGCACGGTGTCCTCGGGCTTCTCGCGATCCGGCTTCGACGCCGCGGCGAAGCCGCCGCGCCGCCGGAGGTTTTCGAGCGATTGCGGGAGCGACAGCGTGCACAGGCGCTCTTCACGCTGCGCCTGACGGCGGAGATGTTTCGGCTTCTGGATCGCTTCGCAGAGGCCCGTGTAGAGGCGCTCGTGATTAAAGGCCCGGTGCTCTCCGTTCGTTGCTATGGCGATCCGGGGTTGCGAAATTACGGCGATCTGGATTTGATCGTGCGCGATGCGGATATTCTGCGCTCGACGGAGTTGATGCTCGGGCTGGGGTATGAACCGTCCGTCCCGCTGACTGCGATTCAGGCGAAAAAGATTCCCGGCGAGTACGTTTTCCGGCAGACGAGCACGAAGCTCCTGGTTGAGTTTCACACCGAGCTCACATTTCGCTATCATCCCCGTCCGCTTCCCCTGGAAAATCTTTTTGCGCGGCAGGCGCGCGTAGACATCGATTCGCATCTGGTTCCCGCTCTCTCCCCGGAGGATGAACTCGTCCTCATCTGCATTCACGGCGCGAAGCATTTCTGGGAGCATCTGAGCTATATCGCAGATGTGGCCGCTTTTCTTGCCGTACAGGAACTCGACTGGCGGCGCGTGTTGGCGGCCGCAGAAGAGGTTGGCGGCGAACGCATGCTGTGTCTCGGATTGCGGCTGGCGGCCGATGTGCTGGGCGCTCCGTTGCCAGAAAAAGTCGCGGAGCTTAGGCGCTCCGACCGGGCGATTGGCCCCCTCGCGGACCGGATTGTACAGCGGCTTCCCGACCGAGGATCCGCGCCGCCGGGGATTTTCGAGCGAGCGCTGTTTCGAATGCGCATGCGCGGCGGAATTTTTTCCGCGCTGGCTTATCTGTTCCGGCTTTCGTTTTCGCCTACCGAGGAAGATTGGGTGGAAGGCGCTGAGAATAAGCGGCACTGGTTATTGGATGCGCTGGGACGGCCATTTCGTCTTGCCCGAAAGTACGGGAATGACGGCAAGTCCTGAATCTTGCCCGCTCGGACTGGAGAGGCGATCAGAAAATCGGTGTACGAAAAGAAAAGACCCGGGCACACTGCCCGGGTCTTTTCTTGCTGGAACTTTCCTGAATATCAGATATTGGTGCGTCGCGAAATGGCACGAGGGGTTTTTGAGGGCGGAGGAGGCATCTCCACCGGAATGCTTATCTCGCTCCTGTTCCGCAGGACACCTAGCTTCACCGTTTTTTCGTCCCGCTTGCCAGCAAGCTTCTCGCGCAGATCGCCGAGCGAGCGGATGCGTTCGCCGTTCAGCGAAGTGATCACGTCGCCGCTCTTTACGCCCGCCTTTTCTGCCGGAGAGCCGGAGTTCACTTCGCGAACGAGCACACCTTCGCCATCGGGCGCGCCGAAATAGGCGCCGAATTGCCCTCCCAAATCTTCGGCATCAATTCCCAAGCGCGGCCGCGAACCGGCCAGCATCCCATAGGCTCCGATGTCCACACCCGGCATGGGCGCCACTTCCGGCATTTCAATACTGGGGAGCTCGAAAGAAAACGCACGCGGAGCCGTTTTGAACCACATATTTCCGTGATCTTCCGACTCACCCAGCGTCACGCCAATGGATTGCGCCTTGCCGTCGCGCCACACCGTGAACTGCACCGAGCGTCCTGCAGGAATTTCGTGAATCATGCGGCGGAACTGCGCTGCACCTTCGACGCGCTGCCCATTAATCTCGGTGATGACATCGTTGTCTTTCAGGCCGGCTTTGGCGGCCGGGCTGTCCGGCACGATGCGTCCTAGCAAGACGCCGCGTTCGGCGGGCAGCTTCAGTTCCCTGGCTTTCTCCGAGGTTATTTCCTGCGATTCAACGCCTAGCCAGCTTGCGCCTTCATCGCCGAGGAGCACCATCCTATCGTCGTCGCCGGGATCTGGTCTTACCTCGATTCGCGGTTGCGGGTCCTGAGCTTCCCGAACGGCAGTCCTCAGCGACGCCTGGAGCATTCGTTCCTCGATGCGCTCGGCCATTCGTTCCTGTTGGGCTAGAAGCCTCTCCCTCAGGCGTGCCTGCACCTCATCCATTTTCTGTTGAGCTTGCGCCGCTTGTGCATCTGCCTGTTCCTCTGAACGTGCCGAAGGGCTGGGCAGTGCAATCAGCGCGAGGCCGAGCATCGCGGCGCCTCCACTGATAAGCAAATTCCGTTTCCTCATGATTGTTCCGTCCTCCTGATTCTCTTAGACGCAGCCGGCTTCAAACCGTCGACCGCAAGATTACGATTTGGATGCCGCCATTGACGGTATTCAGCCGGATGGTAGCGCCGCCCTTGCCAAATTTTCCGCGCATTTCGCGGGGACGCTCAGCCGTCTCCTGAGAAAACGGCAGCTCGGAGTAAAAGTTTCCGTTGAGCGAGCGGGCTTCGAGGTTCGCTTGCGTATCGGGGGGAACAGCCAGAAGCACGGAGCCATTGGTCGTCTCCGCGGCCATGCCTTTTTCGTCCAGGGCACGCGATAGCTCGAGGTGCACATTGCCGTTCGTTGTGTGGGCGTGGACGTTTCCGCCGCCTTCGTAGACCTCGATGTTTCCGTTCACCGTGCGCAGCTCTTCGACTGACTCGACGCCAGCGATCTTCACCGTGCCATTGACCGTGCCGACATGTTCCACGCGCGCGCCGTGCGGAACGCGGATCGTATATTCGACCGCTACTTCCACGCCTTCATTTTGCGGATAACGGGTGACGACAGAAACATCATTTGGTTTGGCGTCGACTTCGATAGTGACGCGGTCGAGGTCCGACTCTTTTTCCTTGGCGATTTTTACCGCGCGGATTTCAATCATATCGCGGTCCCATCCCTCGATTTGGACCGGCCCGTTGACGTTTTGCAGCTCAAAGGAGCCGCCCGGCAGCAGCGGATAGGAATGATTGAAGTCTTTGCTTTTCGCAAAGCCCGGCGCGGCCGAACCCACCGTCAGCGCAAGGATGAACAGCACCGCAGCGCGCAACCCAGGACGTAGCATCGCGTTCTACCCCCTTCGAGTACATCTCACGAGCCGTGGCTCGTTACTGCGCATCGACTCCGCACCCAGGACCCGAACAAAACTCGCGCGCCATTCCCCCGGCGGCCGAACTCGCCGTCAGTGCGGCTCAAAATCAAACGTGACCGTCGAAATGGTTTCGACTCGAGTGCCATTGATCGAAGCGGGGTTCGCCCGCCACTTCTTCACCGCTTCCACGGCTGCTTCGGCGAGCACCGGCTCGCCTTGCAAGATCTTTTCTACTTCGACCCTCCCATCCGTTTTCACCTTTACCTGCAGCTTTACGACTCCCTGGATGTGCGCGCGTTTGGCAAGCTCGGGATAGGCCGGGTGCGGCGCGGCGATGAGCCGCTTGAAAAAATCGCTGGAATCCTCGTGCAACCCGCCGAGCAGGGCAATCTCAAGCTTGTCCATCCAGCTCTCGAGCCAGTCGCTCGTTTCTCCCCGCGCAGGAGGTTCTTCGCCTTTTGCATCGGGCCCCGAAGCCTTGACCGGCAGAATGTCGGAATCGTGCTTGCGATCGATGCGTTCGCGCTGCTCGCGAATGAGCGAATCGCGCAATCCGGTGTCAGCATCGAGGAACTGCAGGCGGATGCGGCCCACGGTAGTGCGCAGCTTGAGGACCTCGCCTCCGCCGTTCAGCATGCCGGTGGCGCGCACGGGGCCGGCTCCGCGGTTTCCGGGCGACTGGATGTTCAATAGCAGCGCCGGGTCGGCATCGATTCGGCTTAACCCGCCATTTTCAACCAGCGCGTCGATGTTCGCTGCAAGATTTCTCGGCAAAAAAACAATGATGTCTCCGGCACCGGAGGAGAGCTGCGAGGCGCCTGGAAGGCTCACCTTGCCTCCGGATGAGCCAGCATCGGGATTTATCCAGGCTTGAATCGTGCCGCCCGCAGTGGCTGCCTGTACCGCGCCTGCCACGCGCGTCAGGCAAATGCTTCCGCCGTTTGATTCCACTTCCATCGGCCCGGAAACGGTGATGATGCGGATGCCGCCGCCGCCGGTCTGCGCGCGAACGGAGCCGCGTACCTCGCCGAAGTCGATCTGTCCGCCGCCGGTGCGCACGCTGACGAAGCTCCCCGCTTGTTTCAGGGTGATGTTGCCGCCGTCGGTTTCCAGTTGCGCTCGGCCGCTGATCTGCCCGGCGCGGATGTGTCCGCCGCCGCTGCGCAATACGGCGTCACCGGAAATGTTTCCCGCAACAATGTGTCCTCCGGCGGTAAAGGCATCCAGGTTGCCGGCAACGTCTTGCACCTGGATGTGCCCGCCTTCGGTGGATAGTTTGGCGCTCGAACGGCCCTGCGATGCGTTGCGAAACCCCGTGAAGCCGATGCGTCCTGTCCGGATGTTGCCGCCTTGCGTGATCAGACTGGCAGTTCCTCCGATATCCTGCGTTTCGATATCGCCGACGCCGGTGTTGATGTCGAGGCTGTAGCCCGCCGGGACAGCCACTTCAAACTGCACATAGAACTGGGCGTTTGCCGCGCTACGGCCGGTTTGCGACGGCGAGGCTCCGATGATTTCCACACCCGAAGCGGTTGCTCTCGCCGTGAGCGAATAGCGATCCAGAAGACTTTGCGCCAGCGGGGCGCGTGCATCGGTCTCGATATGCGCGGTATAGCGGACCAGCGGCGGCGCACCGGGCTCCAGAGCGACGATACGCACCGAGCCCAGGTCCGCGGTAAGATGCAGTGTCAGACCGTCCCTGGTTTGCAGCGTTCCCGAGCGATCCACGGATGCGCGCGGCCCGGGATCCGAGGGAACGGGCGGATCGGCGGAAGGATCGGAAGAGCTTGCGCCTGAAGCGAAGCCGGGCAAGAGCGCGAAACAGAAAACCAGCGGAAGGGCCCTGCGGGGAACGCCCGCGAAGGCGCCGCCCATCGATCTGAAATTCGTAATTGTGCTCATCTCTTGACGGCGTTTCTCTTCAAAACGTTGTAGTTCTTAATGCACTTCTTGCTGAACTTCCGGGTGCGCTTCCGTCTGCACGTCACGCGTGCCGATCTGCCGCAAAGCCGCGGCGCTCCGCAGCCGGACGTAGCGATTGGGGTCGCTGCGTTGAAGTTCCTCGAGAGTGCGCACCACGTGTTCCATCGAGGGGTCGAGGGGACGTTCGACGCCCTCCGGCGCAATCGCGGGTGCAACATCGTCCGAAGAATCCAGCGCGCCCGGTTCCAGCGAACGAACCAGCAGGTTGACGGCTTCGACCCGGACTCCCGGATTCAGATCGTGCTCCAGCGCATCAATCAAAGTCTCGCGCACGGCCTGGTCCGCCACAGCGTCGCGCAAGGATTCGAGAGCTTTCATGCGAACCGCGGGGTTCTGATCCTTGCGAGCCGCGAAAAGCAAGGCCCGGCGCACGTCCAGATCGGCGTTGCGGGCGCGCAGCGCATCGAGGCAATCCATACGCACTCCCGCGTCGGTCTGGTCGCCGTTCTCGACGACATACGTCAGAACGCGGCGAAAGTCCGGGTCATCCACGCTGCCGGAAAGAACCAGCGGCTCTTCCGTGCGCACGTGAACCTGCAGAGTGCCCGGTGCGCCGTCCGACGTGGGTGCCCAATTGATGCCCGCGACGAGCATCTTCGAGAGTTGATCTTCCGTGAAGCGCGCTGCGGGCGAAACATTCACTCTTGGGCCGTTCGAATTGGAATCAAGGCGCGCGGAAACCCATGGCAAAAGCTGCGTGCCGAGTGCCGCGCCAATCAAAAGGAGAAGAGCGCCATTCAGAACCGGGTGCATGGCCATCGAGCGGCGCAGCCATCCCAACGGCTGCCAGCGCTCTTCCAAGACAGGAGCGGACAAATCATCAAGTGCTTCGGCAAGTTCGCTGCGGCACTGCGAAAGAAGTATGCCGCCCGGATCACTCTGCTCGGAGGCTTGCAGTGCCTCCATCAGGGATTCGTGCAGCCCGCGCTCCTCGGCAAGCTGTGAGGCGCACGCCGCGCAGGTGGCCAGGTGCATTTCAATCAGCGCGTTCTCCTGTTCGCTGGTCTCGCGGCAGGAGTAGAACACCAGCAGTCCGGCAACCTCTTTGCAATGGAGCGGTTGAGGCGCAGTCATCGCAGGCCTCCCAACTGGCTGCGCAGCTTGCGCGTCGCGCGAAACAGCGAATTCTTCACCGTCTCTTCCGTTGTGCCCAGCGCATCGCCGATGGCGCGCAATTTCAATCCCTGATAGTGCTTCAATTCAAAGACGATTCGTTCGCGCGGCGAGAGGCGCTCCATCGCTGAAGCGATGCGCGCCTGGATCTCTTTTCCAAAAAGCTGCCGCTCGGGATCGAGCGTGGGGCGATGTTCGCGCTGGCGTTCAAAGAAATCGGTGATGCCCTCTTCATGATTTCCGGAGTTCGATTCAGGCGCTTGATCCTCGGGCCGCGCCTGGCGGCGCCGCAGCTGATCGAGGCAAACGTTGGTGACGATCCGGTAAAGCCAGGTGTAGAAGCTGCACTCGAAACGGAAGCGGTGCAGATTGCGGTAAACCTTGAGGAAAGCTTCCTGGTAGACGTCGCGCGCGTCTTCAGGCCGTTTCATCAGATTCAGGGCCAGCCGCAGCACGTCCCGGTCGTAGCGGTGGACAAGCTCTTCGAAAGCCGCGCGGTTCCCGGCTTGCGCTTCCGCCACAAGGGTGCGCTCGTTGAGGTTGGGCAAACAGTCCACCGTAGCCAGGGAGGCGCCGGTGCCACCCGCCAGGCCTGCATTATTAGCCAAAGCTAGAGCCCATCTTGGAAGCGGCATTTTTCGCTTTCTCTTCTCGTGCAATGGCGTTGCGCCTTATTTAACAACACCTTAGGCCGTATCAGTGAGCCCATCGCACTAAGAATGTTACGCGACCACCCAATTTGGACGTGCTAAGACACCCCTGGGTGAGCATCCACTTCCATTAAGAGAACGAATACCGAAGCCTATTTGTTTCGGATTTCCACAGCAGGCCAGAGGTTGCCCGGCATTGCCTCTCCCGAGAGAATTATCCGGGGGGGACGGGAGCTAGTTTAAGGTTTCAGACCCCATGTTCAAGTGTACGGCGCTGCGGCGCGCTTGCCATAGGAAGCGAAGCCAGGCGAGCAACAGTCCCATCAGAAGAAGCAGCGCATATCCATTCATCCGATAAAACGAGTTGGGCTGCTCGAGCAATGGAACGGCTCCTCCCAGCAAGCCGCTGAAGGCAACGACCAGGATGATTCCCAGAATATTGAAACGTGTCACCCAGCGCACACCGACAACGATAAATGCAAGCAGGATGGCCTCGGCGAGGAATTGCTTGGCAAAATCAGCACCATTTCCCCAACTGCTTCCCGTGAGAGCCAGCGCGCCAAGCAGGAAGAGCAAGAGCCGCAGCCACGAGGCCCTGACGATCGACGCCACGAAGGCCGCCACCATCGTGAGCAATCCTGCATAGAAAAGGCACTGAAGGATTGTTCCGGCAAGAACGGCCCCCCCGGGAAGGACCGCGTCGAGATTGTGACCAAAGAATGCACCCATGCTGCGATGCGCCGTTGGCCAGTGCGTGGAGGCCCAGGCAAGCACGCGGTTCAGACCAATCGATGCGGCGCTTCCGCCGAGGCCAATCCATAGAGCGTCGCGATAGTAAACCGCGGGCAGCTTCCCTCCGGCTGGAATCCGGTCTTCACCAAAGGCACGAACCGCGTAATACCAAGCCGTGCCCAGCAGCAGCGCAAGGCCGCCCCAGTCGAAGGCCGCCCCCAGCGCGAATCCTATCACGAGCGTCGCGATCATCGCTTTGAAGGGAATTTCGGTTCTGTAGAGGCTCAAGGAATTCGCAATGCCGCTGCCGAGCAGGAACGAAAGAACAAATGCGGCCAGTCCCGCACCGGCCCAAACGGATATTCGTTTCCACGGAATCGCCCGCGCGGCTTCAGACCGCAGGTTCTTCAGAAACAGAATCAAGGCCGTAATTCCGAGTCCGCCGAAGAACAGAATGGGCACGCCGTACTCGAGGATTGTGCTGCCGAGCGTGGTCTCGTCGTGCTTGCGAACCCACTCCTCGGGAATTTTGATATACGTGCGGTAATTGGAGGGCTCATCGCCGAGCACGTCCACCTCGAATCGTGCATGGGCGTGATCAGCGGAATCGGCTCCGGAAATATTTCCAGCATCGAGTGTCGCATCCTGCTGCCAGGTAAGCTGATAGTCGACGCGGTGCGGATGCTTTTCCGGCTTTGCATCGACGAGTGTCCAGCCCGTCAGGTCCAGCTTTTTTTCGTCTCGCAGAAATTTCCCGGCCCGGGCAACCGCTTCGTCTTTGGCGAGCGAGGCCCCCGGAGTATTTTCCGCCAGCGTGTGGTGCAGGGAGTGAAGAGCGCCGTCCGGCTTGAGGATCACGGCATACTCTTCCGCCTGCCCGTCACGGAAATAGCGCACGCGCCACAAAGCTCCAGGAATCAATCCCGAATAAATCGCGTTGAGCCCTGGAATCCCGATGCGCTCGCGAAGAAACTCGTTGGCGAACGGGTCGGTCACGTTCACAAGCACTGTCGTACGGTGATACGAGCCGGGATCGATGCCATGCTGCCGGAGGATTTCGCCGGCACGCGCTGTCGCTTCTCGTCCGTTGACCGAAACCTCCAGGTAATCCCCGAGCTGCGGAACTTTCAGCTTCCAGACAACCGCGGCTCCGAGAAGCAAACATCCCGCCAGAAGCAGAATCTTCCCGCTGCTGAGAGCGTCGTATCGCCGCACTTTGACCGCCGCTCCGCTTACCGTCGCAGGCAAGCTGAAAGAGACATCCGCGATGGGCGCAGCCCGGTTGAACAACTCTTCGCCTGTTTCAAAGGACCCTCGTTTGAGGTACGACAACGCGCCGTAGGCCATCGGCAGAAGCGCCGCCGCGCCGACGAGGACTCCCGAGATCTTCAGGTAAGGGCTGCTCGAACGAATCAGCAGGAGCCCCACAAGCGAGGCGTCCACGGTGTAGTGCCAGATCAGTGTCGCCAGAATGCCCCACCGCAGCATCACGATTCCCGCCAGAATCCCCATCACTCCGATTTCGATTCCGCGGACATAAGCGGGCTCCTGGGGGTAGTTGCTGTGCAGAAAACTCCATAGAAACGCAGGCAGAATCACGGCAATCCAGCGCGAACGCGTCAGCCGGTAAAAAAATGGGATGGCGAACAAGCGGAAAAGAAATTCTTCGCTGGTGGCTGCCGTTACTCCGATGGCTACGCCGGCAATCCACGGGAACACGGTGCTGGCGGAATTTTCGTAATTCAGTTCTTGCGGCGCCCAGGCTCCGATGTGCCCGGCGATCATGTAGAATGCGGTCAAATACCCGATGTGCACCGCCGCCAGGGAGACGCCGACGGCCGCGGAGGAAAAAAACTCTTTCGTCCGCATCCCTCCGAGAGTGAACGCCTTGCCAAGCCGCAGCCGTCCTGGTTGCGTGGTCCGGTAGAGCGCTTCGGCGGACGGCACGATGGCGGTAACCGTAAGCGCTGCCGTCAGCAGCGCCACGAGCAGCGAGGTCGCGATCTTCGAGGCAAGAAAACTTCCGTAGGCGTCCGTCGTGTTGTAGCTTGCGGCCCAAAGCGGCCAATCATTCAGGTCCTTGAGAAACAAGAGAACCGCGACGAGCACACCTGCCTTGATCGCCAGCCCCCACGTCGTTTGGCCTTTGCGCGTGAGCACAAGAGCCAGAGCCACCGCGGCTCCGAGCAAGAGCAAATAGGGAACGATGAAAGCCAGAGTCAGGGTGTCGTTGCTGGACCGCAATCTTTTGTAGCTGCGCTCCCAGTCTTCCGGCACTTTCAGAAACTCGCGGCTCCCGTTCACGCGGTCGCCGTCGACGACTGTCTTCAGCTGGTAGGGCGCGTCCTTGGCCCTGAATCCGTGCTTCTCCCACGTGAATTCCCAGTCCATGCGGTTGGGCAGCTTGTGCGAACTGGTCTCTTCGGCGAGAAAATCCCAATTCGCGAGGTTCACTCCCAATTTTCCGCTGAGAAAGCTCTCTGCCCGCGTCCGGGCCGCCGCGCTGTCCAGCTCCGGGCCCGCGCGCATCTCTTCAATGGCGTGACCGTAGCCGACGATTTGTCCACCGGGGCTCAACCGCACGAGAAACTCCTCTTCCTGTTTGGGCCGGAAGAAGCGTACCTTCCAATACCAGATATGCAGCTCGCTGGACATCAGCTGATTTGCTTGCTGCAGCCCCATCTCGCGCTCGAGGTAGGTTTTCGCGTCATCATCCACATCGAAAACGATCGCGGATTGGTAGCCGCTGACGTCTTCCCCAAGGCTGCCAACAAATTCGCGCGCTCGCCTGAGGGCTTCCTCGCGCGAAACCTTGAAATCCACGGAGGCTTCCGGAAAGGCCTGGAAAAAGTATCGGTGAGCGAACACCACGCCCACGATGCCCAGCAGCACCCAGAGCAGCAGCGCCCGCTTGTCTGAACTTGTCAGCCGGTCTTCGGCCACCAACGCCTCCCGCACGATTCGCAATCGAAAGTGCCCACTTTACGGATACGCAGCAGCATAGCGCAAGTATCGGCGTATCCGCGTGTTTAGACGTGGCCGGGTGCGGGAATGATATAAAGAAGTGCTAATGACACTGAACCTTTCTACCGAAGTGCGCATGATCAAAGGCGTCGGCCCGCAGCGCGCCGAACTGCTCGCCAAGCGCGGTATCTACACGTTCGAGGATCTGCTCAGGTACTTGCCGTTTCGCTACGAAGACCGCATTCATTTTTCGAACATTCGCGATATCCAGCCGAACGGCACCTACACGGTCCGCGCGCGCGTCATGAGCGGGCAGGCCATCCCGAATAAATTCAGCCATAACGCCATTTATCATTTGCTCGTTCAGGACGCGGCCGGCGGTTTGCTCCCCTGCAAATTTTTCCACGGCGGCTATCTCGAAGGCCGCCTCAAGTCCGGCCAGCAGCTGGTTCTTCATGGCAAGGTCGAAATCGACAAGATGCGCCCTGCGCGCCTGGAAATGATCAATCCACAGCTCGAGATGCTCGGTGACGGAGAGCCAGACTCCACCGAAGTCGGCCGGATCGTCCCTATCTACGAAGCGATTGGCACCTTTGGCTCGCGCGCCATTCGCCGCGCCATGTACGCCGCCGTGCAGCTTATTGACGCCACGATCGAGGATGTTCTGCCGGAAAGTTTGCGCGCGCGTCTTGGTTATCCCTCGCGCCGCGAAACCCTGATTCACGTTCATTTTCCCGAGCAGCAAGAATCGCTTGAAGCGCTCAACACGTTTCGCACGCCTTCCCAACAACGACTGATCTTCGAGGAATTTTTCCTCTACCAGCTCAGCCTCGCACTCGACCGCAAAGCCACGCGAAAAGAAAACGCCATCCCCTTCCGCATCCGCGAGGAAAAAATCCGCGAAGCCCTCAAGCGTATTCTCCCCTTCAAACCCACCGCCGCCCAAAAACGCGTCCTCGCGGAAATCGCCGCCGACCTCGAAAAGCCCGCCCCCATGAACCGTCTCCTGCAAGGCGATGTCGGGAGCGGCAAAACCATCGTTGCCCTCGAAGCCGCCGTCATCGCTATCGAAAACGGCTGCCAAGCAGCGCTCATGGCGCCCACCGAGATCCTGGCCGTCCAGCACTATCTCTCCGCGCGCCGCACCCTCGCTCCTGGTGGCTATCAGGTCGAGCTGCTCATCAGCGGCCTCAAGCACGCCGAAAAAACCGCCGCGCTCGAACGCATCCGCAGGGGCGAAGCGCAGCTGGTCATCGGCACGCACGCCCTTATTGAAGACCAAGTCCAATTTGCCGAACTCGGTTTCGTCGCCATCGACGAGCAGCACCGCTTCGGCGTCCTTCAGCGCAAGCGCCTCATGGACAAAGCCGCCTCCCACGGCCATGTGCCGCACGTTCTGGTCCTTACCGCCACGCCCATCCCGCGTACGCTCTCGCTCACTCTCTACGGCGACCTCGACGTCTCTGTCCTCGACGAGCTCCCGCCCGGCCGCACGCCCATCCAGACGCGCCTTACCTCCGAGCCGCATCTCCCCGGCGTCTGGGAATTTCTCCGCAAAGAAGTTGCCGCCGGCCATCAGGCCTACATCGTCTATCCCGTCATCGAAGAATCGAAGCTCGAACTGAAAGCCGCGATGGAGGAATACAAGCGCCTGTCGAGAGAAGTCTTCCCCAAACTAAAACTCGGTCTGCTCCACGGCCGCCTGTCGAGCGAAGAAAAAGACGGCGTCATGGAAAGTTTCCGCAAAAACGAAACGCAAATTCTCGTCGCCACCACCGTCATCGAAGTCGGCGTCGACGTCCCCAACGCCACCGCCATGGTCATCGAACACGCCGAACGCTTCGGCCTGGCCCAACTCCACCAACTCCGCGGACGCATCGGCCGCGGCGCCGCAAAATCCCACTGTATCCTGGTCGGCCCCGCGCGCATGACAGAAGAAGCGCGCGCCCGCCTTGAAACCATGGTCCGCACCGCCAACGGCTTCGAAATCGCCGAAACCGATCTCCTCCTGCGCGGCCCCGGCGAATTTTTTGGCACCCGCCAATCCGGCGACCTCGGCTTCCACATCGCCAACCCCCTCCGCGACAAAGATCTCCTCGAACTGGCCCGCCGCGAAGCCTTCGCCCTAGCCGAGGACGCGCAGCAATCCTCCGCCCTCCAGCGCCTCCTCCGCCAGCTTCCCCCCGAATGGCAACGCCGCTATCACCTGGCCCGCATCGGGTAGAGGAACACCTTGAGACCTTGAGATGCCGACAGTGATTTGGACAGAGAACAATTGAGGCCGAGCGGGGCTAAGCCAAAGCCGGCCTTCAGCGAGCCCGTCCGCTAACTCGTTTATTCAAAGTGGTTTCTTTGGCTTATGAAATCCTAACCGCCGGCTCGGGACTTCCTTACGCTTGGTTCTCTATCATCATTCCGCGAGTCGCAACCCGAAGGAAGCGACCCTACGGAGAAACGTCGATGTTATCTGGTCCGAAAGGCTGTGAAGAGCCGTCTGGTACGCAGTGCTGTGTTTGTGGCCGCCGAGCCGAGCTGTTTGACCTGCCCGGAAGAACCGGGAAGTACTGCCTTGAATGCAGCGCCGACATAGCCACCTCGATTCTGCTCACAACCGAGATCGACGCCGCAACACTCGCAGGCCAGGATGCCAGCGCCCTGGTGACAGAATTCTCCCAACTAAGCACCAGTCTGCTGGAAAGAGCGCAGTCGGCCTGACACTCGAACAATAGCTCTCTTCGGCCAACTTTCTCTTCTCTGCGCACTCTGTGTCTCTGCGCCCCTCTGCGACAAATCCTTTTTCCTTCTGTCTCTTTCTCCTCTTCGTCTACTATCTCCAGGTGCGCATCATCGCCGGCAAATACCGCAGCCGTATCCTCAAGAGCCTCAAAGGGCTCGCCCTTCGTCCCACCAGCGACCGCCTCCGCGAAACGCTCTTTAACGTCCTCGGCCCCGGCATAGTAGGCTCACGCTTCCTGGATGTCTTCGCCGGCACCGGCGCCGTAGGCATTGAAGCCCTCAGCCGCAGCGCCGCCGAGGTGACCTTCATCGAAAATCACGCGCCTGCCGCAAAACTTATCCGCCAAAATCTCGACTCGTTCAAAATCACCACGGGCTACAACATCCTCGCCTCTGACGCCCTCATCGCCCTCGAAAAACTTGCCGCGCGCCACACCCCCTCCGCTCCGGGCTTCGATTTCGTCTTCGTCGATCCTCCCTACGCCGCCCACATCGACTACGCTCGCACTCTGGAATTTCTCGCTACCGCTGATTTCCTAGCCCCCGACGCCCTTATCATCTTCGAGCATCACCACAAATTCGCGCTCCCCGAACAATTCGATCATCTCCGCCGCACCCGCGTCCTAAAGCAAGGCGACGCCACTCTGTCGTTTTTTCTTGTCACCTGAATTTCCCGCTCTATCCGCTCACTTGGGCGAATTTCAGAAAGTCGCGCTCGCGACGACGTGCAGCATCAATTTTTCTTCGTCTCGTTGGTGTTTTCCGCCAGCGTCTTCGTGGCCGCCAGGTATTCCGGCATTTGGCGGACTTCTCTGGCGTGCTCGCCATCCGTGGCGAGTTTCAGATATTTCTTCAAGGCTTCGGAGGTAAGTAATGAGAACCAAATTTGTAACACGATTCGTAGCAACTGCGAGGGGAATTGGTCGAAATCCGCGCAAGCTCGCAGCCGAGCGATGCGCTTGACAAATATTATCTATATATGTAGATTTTCTTGGCATATGAAAACGCCTCGCCTATCCTCGCAAACCCTGCGCGTTCTCGAACGCTTCATCGAGCGCCCCACCGCCTGGCGCTACGGCTACGAACTTAGCCGCGCAACGGGCCTCAAATCCGGCACCCTTTATCCGATTCTGATGCGCCTGGCCAAATATTCCCTGCTCGAAACCAAATGGGTCGCGACCGAAGACGGCGTTCCCCCACGCCACACCTACCGGCTCACTCCCAACGGCGTCGAACTCGTCCGCGCCACCTTTGCCGGCGAGCGCTCCACCCTAAAGGTTCGCCGTCCCGCCTTCAGCGGAGGCAAAGCATGATCCCCGCCGGATTTCCCCGCAGCATCGCTATCGCGCTCCTGCGCTTCGCCATCTGGATCGCCCCCGACGACACCCACGACTGGGGCCGCGGAATGTTGAGCGAACTAAACCACATCGAAGGAAACTGGTCAGCGCTTCTTTGGTCGTTCGGCGGAGCCGGCGTCCTGGCAAAACACGCCATCCTCGCCGTCATCCTCCCCGGCAGGCATCGCGGCACCTTCTCTACCGCCAGCGAACTTTTCGCAAAAGAGCCTCCCATGCGCAAACCCGTGCTTGCCGTCATTGCTGCCTGCACCGCCGCCTCTCTCCTCTTTTTTCTGGCCCCAGTCTTCCGCCAGGCCTTCCAAGTCTCTCTCGCTCAGTGGCACGACGTTTTTCACGTGAAACTAGGCTTCGGCTATCCAAACCCAGATCCCGACTTGGACGCTCTTGTGAAAAGAGCCGATCAAAATCACGACGCTGAAGGCCTCGCGTTCGTCGCTAATCGCTACCACAGTCAAGTCCGGAGAGCGCACCTCGCGGACGAAGCAGTGCATCTCGATCCGAATCTCACTTGGCTATATGCGGTTGCTGGCACGGGGTATCTATCACCTTCCGAAATAGACCGTCGAGTCTCCTTGCTGAAACAGTGGGATCCACAAAACGCGCTTTCATATTTGATGGCCGCCCAGAAAATTGGCGTCAGCGTCGAGCAGAGCAAAGAATTTCCGTTAGGCAAGACGGAGGAAAACCCGGCTTGGGAAAAGGAAATGGACGCCGCGTTCCAATCCCCGAAGCTCGATACCTATCTCGACCGCCAAAGGCAGTTGGATCATCGGGTTCTCTCTCGCTATCACCTTGACGACCCGTTTCAGGCTGCCTCCGGTGAGGATTGGTACGGCTTTCCCATCTATGGAGCTTGGCAGTGCTCCTTTTACGCGCAATCGCTTCTCGAATCCGGCAAATCACTCGAGTCTCGCGGCGATCGCAAAGCCGCCTTTGAAAAATATTTTGCGGTGGCCCGTTTCGGCCAGATGATGGGTGATGTCGCCGGGTTCACAGTTGTCATGAGAAAAAACATGGAGCAGGCCTACACTCGGCTCGGAGCGCTCTCTCAAACGGAGGACAACAACGCGGCGGCCGCATTCTACGCGGCGCTCGCCGATCAGTTCGATAAAGCTGCCGACAAGCAACGCCTGCTCCTGAGGAACAGGATTCAGGGCAGCGACGTTTCTCATTGGAACGCCTTCTTGGTGCGGCTCTCCGGACTGGGGTTGCTCTTTTGCGCCCTCCTTTTAGTTCTTTGCGCTCTCGGCGTAGTGGTGCGGAACCGCTCGCTCAGGTTAAGTTCGCTTCATACCAGCCGCCTCACGCTTGGGATCGGTTTCGGCGCTGCCTTCGGAGCGCTGCTCTCGAGCGCCGTCCTCTTTGTAAGTTTCAGGCCGTATTCCGAACTCTTTCAGCGTTTCCTGAGTAAGGGCGATGATGCTGGACTTTCCGAACTCTACAGCTTTCTTCGTGACACCCAACTCCCACTTGGCTCGCAATTCAACTTCGGCCCGGGCTCTTGGTACGTAGCCTCATGGAATATCGTGTTTTATTTCTGGTCCGCCGTAACAATTTTGTGCGCTCTAGCGCTCTCCTTCGCCGTTTTCCGCCACTTCCAAACTCGCCCGCAATCCAGCGCCGCAGCCTAGGGTCACCGTTCCGAAATTTCGCACTGAGGGGCGGGGTTCACTCCCGCCCATCTTCGCTACGAACTACTCAAAATTCACTGCTCACTGCCCACTTCTCCCCAGGCATCCCCCGCGCCCGCACCCGAATCCATATCCCCTGGTCCCCAGCCACGCTATACTGAAAACTCATGTCATTGGGCCAGGTCAACGGTGGGTACAACCTCTTAGGACAAGGCGGCGCGGCCGCTGCTGCGCGTATGGCGCCCGTCCCTGCTCCTGCGCCTGCACCCGTCCTCGTAGAGCCCAAGCTGGAAGTCCCTTGGGGCGACTTCCACCAGGGCATCGCCAGCAGCCTGGGCACGCTTCTCTCCGGCCCCTACAACGTTAGAAAATTTCTAGCCGGCGACTACTTCCGCGATTGCTGGGTCGAACGGCGCATCCCCAAGCGCGCGGTTCTAGCCGCTGCGTTGTGGCACGTCGTTTTCCTCGTGTCGCCGATCGCCTGGTTTTCCGCCGCCGTTCACCACAACTCCGCCTTCGACAGCACCCAGCTCACCTGGTCCGGCCCCATCGAAGATTTCCCCGCACTCGAGATCCGCGCCGCGAAGCCCAAAATCGTCTCGCACAGCGACCCCACCAAGCCGCTCCGGCCTAAAGGCGCCGACGCCTTCCATCCGCGCCAGCGCATCGTCACGGATCCTGTCCGTCCGAATCACCCGCGGCAAACGCTCATCCGCCCCGATGCGCCGCAGCTTGCTCCCAAAATTCTTCCCGATATGCCCAACATCGTTCAATTGCAGGCTGCCGCCGCTCCGCCCCGCCCGCGCCTCCAGATCAGCGAGGAAGCCCTCGCTAAACTCCATCCGCGCAAGCATCGCGTTGCCGCCTCGCCCGTTGCGCCGCCGCCCGATGTGCCTCTTCTAGAACAAAAACCAGGGGAGTTGACGATCGCCGTTTCGCCAAACGCCCCCGCCCGCCCGAAACTTGAATTGAACGCAGGCGCCGCGCCACGCGTAGCGCCGCGCGCCCAAACCGGCGATTCGCTTCCGGCGCCTGAACTTGGTGCCGCGCAAGCTGCTGATTCAAATGGCAGTCCAGCCTCGCTTATCGCGCTTTCCGCTGCGCCTGCTGCTCCGAAGCCCGATGTCCAGCCGCCCGAGGGCAATCTGGCCGCGCGCATCTCGATCGCGCCGGAAGGTACAAAGCGCGGCGTGCCCGATGGCTCGCCGACTGCTCCCGCGGACCCGCCTGGCGCTCCGGCTTCGAGCAATGGCGGCGGAAAAAGTCCGGTCGGCATCAGCATCAGCGGCGGAAACCCCCAACCCAAGAACAATATCTCTGGCGCGGGGGGCGCAAGGCTCAGTCTTCCCTCAACGCGCACGCTGATGAATCGCCCGGAGCCCAAGACCGAGGATTTGCCGGAAAGAACCGGCCCGCCCAACTTTGCGATTCTGCCTCCAGGCGCCAAACCAGAACAGGTTTTTGCCGCCAAGCGCGTCTACACGCTCTCGGTGAACATGGCCAATCTCAATAGCGCCAGCGGCAGCTGGATTTTGCATTTCGCCGAACTCGGATCTGCTCCGGGGGCCGCGCCTCTCGCCATTGCCGAGCTAGCCATGCCCGTGCCGGTGCGAAAGGTAGATCCCAAGTACCCGCCGGATCTCATCGAGCAAAATGTGCAAGGCGAGGTCGTCCTCTACGCTGTTGTTCACGCCAACGGCTCGGTCGACAGCATCCAGGTTGCGCGCAGCCTCGATCCTCAACTCGACGCCAACGCCAAATCCGCCTTCGCTCAGTGGAAATTCCAGCCTGCCTCGAGGGCTGGCACGCCCGTGGATCTCGAAGTCATCGCCCACATCCCTTTCAAAATCCGCGACGACCGCTAGCTTTTGCGTCCAGATTTTTAGCTATTTTACTGGCACCACCGGCAAGTCGATGAAGCTGGCTTCTCCCGTCGCGTGATAGACGCGCTGCGTCGTCTTCACATAATCCTGCGGTTTTGCAAAGAAAATATTCGGCACATAGCTCTGCGGGTTGCGGTCGTAAAGGGGAAACCAGCTCGATTGCACCTGCACCATGATGCGGTGTCCAGGCAGAAAGACGTGATTCACATTGGGCAGGACGTATTTATAGGCGAGAGGAGCGTTGGAAGCGATTGGCTTCGGACTCGAAAAGCTTTCGCGGTAGCGGCCGCGGAAAATATCCATCGAAATGGACAGCTCGTAGCCGCCCATTTCCGGATAGCTGGGCACTTCGTCGGGATACAGGTCGATCAATTTCACAACCCAGTCGCTGTCCGTGCCGCTTGTCGAAGCGACGAGGTGAACGGCGGGAGCCCCGCTCAGACGCAAAGGCTCGGTCAGGACCGGCGTCGTATACACAAGCACATCGGGCCGGTCTTCAACGAATCGCTGATCCTGAAGCAGCCACGTTCCCCACGCCGTCCCGCGCACTGGACGCGGAAGATACGGCACCGGCTTCGCCGGATCGGAGACGTATTCGTCGTAAGCCGCCGCGGATTTCGCATCTCCGCTGGGGGCGGTAAAGGAGAGCCCGAATCCTGCAGTCAGATACAGCGGTTTCGATGGCGTTCGACATCCCGATTCGCAAGCCAGCGGCCAGGACTTGAAACGGTCCCAATGATTTTCCCCGGTGTTATAGATGAAGACCGGCGGCGTATCCGCCTTGGGCGCTCCGTCCTTCAAATACTGATCGAAGAACGGCTTCAGCACGTCGCGCCGGAATTCGAGAGCGGTGTCGCCGTTCCATTTCATCGGGCCAAGCGTCGTCCCGTCGTAATTGACGCCGCTGTGCCTCCAGGGGCCCATCACCAGATAATTCATGTTGTTGTTCGTGTCGTGCGGTTCAATCGCCAGGTAAGAATGAATTGCGCCCCACATGTCTTCCTGATCCCACAAACCTTGAATCCACATCGTCGGCACTTTCAGCGGTTCTGCCGCCATCGTTTTGTCGAGGGCTTGCTCGGACCAGAACTCGTCGTAAGCGGGATGTTCTGAAAGCCTGCGCCAGAAGGGCAGCTGATCGAGCCCGGCTGCTTTTGCCATATCGCCCGCCGAACCGCCGCGCAGAAAGTTTTCATATTCGTCGTAGCCTGCGCGCACCATCGGCGCACCGCCGCCGCGCGCCGCCGTTTGCCCTGTGAAGTAGTCGAGGTTCGGCTGGCGGAAAGCGCCGTAGTGGAACCAGTCGTCGCCCATCCAGCCGTCCACCATCGGGCTTTCGGGCGCGGCCACTTTCAGCGCCGGATGCGGATTCACGAGCGCCATCACCACCGTGAACCCTTCATACGAGCTGCCGATCATTCCCACTTTGCCGTTCGACTCTGGAATATTCTTCACCAGCCAGTCGATCGTATCGTAGGCGTCGGTCGAATGATCGACTCCGCTCTGATTCAGCGGGCCGATCAGCGGCCGCGTCATCACGTAGTCGCCTTCCGAGCCGTACTTTCCGCGCACGTCCTGGAATACGCGGATGTAGCTGTCCGCCACAAAGACTTCGTCGCTCTGCGGAAGCGTTGCCAGCATGCTGGCGGACGAGTTGCGCGCCGCGCGATGCGCCGCGTCGTAAGGCGTGCGCGTTAGCAGAATCGGGGCGTTCTTCGCTCCTTTCGGTATCACGATCACCGTATAGAGCTTCACGCCATCGCGCATGGGAATCATTTCCGTGCGCTTGACGTAGTCGTCGTTCGACTTTGGCGCCTCATATTTGGGTGGCACGTCGGACGGGAGCGGCGTCTGTGCGCGGCCCACGGCCGCGCACCCGAGCGCGAGCATGGACAGAAACACGCGGCGAATGAAAACAGAACGATCAGTCATGAATCCCCCGGAGAAGGCCGCGCAGCTCGCGCCGTGGCCTTCCGATTTATCAGCGGAGAGTTACTTTAGCAGAGGACAGATTTTCTTCGCGCGGGATTTCGGGGGTCAAGCCTCCGCGGAAGCGGCGCCAGCCTCCAGCAGCTTTACCAGCGTGTACAGCGCATGATGGACCGGCGTCGGCACGCCAAGCTCCGCGCCGCGTCGCGCGATGTAGCCGTTCAGCGAATCGATCTCTGTGCGCTTCCCGCGCATCACGTCCTGCGCAGTGGAGGAGTATGCCTGCGCCAGTTGCGTTGCGATCTTGAAGGAGCCCGCCAGCGCGACTTGCGGGTCCTCAAGTCCCGGCGGATGCACGCCCGCTGCTCTTGCAACCGCCAACAGTTCATAGACGGCGGTTTCGACCAGCTTCCGCGCGTCGGGACTTGCCGCAATTTGCCCATACTGCGCGCGCCCCAGCGCCGAGACGGCGTTCAGCGCGCAATTCCAGGTGAGCTTGGTCCAGAGCTCGCCCAGGATATTGTCCGAAATGCGGCAGACGACTCCCGCGCGCTCAAACAGCGCCGCGAACCGTTCGCTCTCTGGATTGCGCGGTCCAACAACCAGGTCGCCGCGCCCGGCATGCTTCACGCGGCCCGGTTCGGGAACGGCGGCCGCGACGTAAACCACCGCCGACAGCGCCTCCATCCCTGAGGCCGCGCGAATCTGCTCCGCGTTGTCCACGCCGTTCTGCATGCTCACCACCAGCGCGCCGGGAGCGAGCAATGGTGCGAGCGCGCGGGCCGTCGCGGCGTTATCGATCGTCTTCACGCAAAACAGGGCAATCTCCGCGCCGCGCACATCGCTCAATTCCGTCGAAGCCTCAACGCGCACGCTCTCCTGGAATTGCACCGTGTCGAGGAACAAACCGTTCTTCTTTACCGCTTCGACAAACGCCGCGCGCCCAATCATCATCACCGGAGCGCCCGCCCGGGCCAGCATTCCGCCGAAGTAGCCGCCCACCGCGCCCGCCCCTACAACAGCGACTCGCGGCCAGTTTTTATTTTCCGTCATGCGGTAACCACCGAGATCAGCCGATCGATATCCCGCTCCGTATTATAAAGGTGCGGCGATACGCGAATGTTTCCTTCGCGCAGGCTCACAATCACATTTTCCGCGCGCAATTTCTGATAAAGCTCCGCCGTTTTTTCCGGCGTTCGCGCCGCGAAGCAGCCAAAGGCGCCTCTTCGCGCGGCATCGAGCGGGCTTGCCGGAACGCAGCGGTCCTTCGGCAGTCGCTCGTACATCAGATCGATCAAAGCGCGATTGTGTTCGGCTACGGTTTCGGGTCCCAACTGCACGACGAAGTCCGTTGAAACATCCATCGCCACAAGATTGAAGTTGAAATAGCTGGCAGGCTCTGCACTGTCCCAGCGCTTCGCGGCCGCAGCGGGCTTCGGATTGTCGAAGTTGAGCGACGCAAAATTGTCCGAGCCGGCGACAGCCATCCAGTAGAAAGGTCCCGGCCGCATGGTTAGGATTCGCGAGCTCCTGGCCCAGAAAAACCCCGTGCCAAACGGGCTGAGTAGTCCCTTGTATCCCGCGCAGACGACAAAATCCGCTCCCAATTTTTCAACATCCATCGGCAACGTGCCGCAGCACTGGCTGGCATCCAGCAAAAGCAGGGCGCCCTGCGCATGGCAAGCATCGGAAATGCGCGCCGCTTCCAGCAGCGAGCCGTCATCGAAACGCACCAGGCTCACCGAGACGAGCCGCGTCTTCGGCGTCATCGCTCTGAGCAAATCGTCGGCGGTGATAAACCGTTCGCCGGGCGCAACAATCTTCAGCTTCACGCCTTCGCGTTCTTCCATCGGCTTCCATACCGTGTACTGCAGCGGAAATTCGCCTTTCGCCGTGATGATTTCATCGCCCGGCTTCCACGGCAGTCCGTACGCAACCGCGGCCACACCCGTCGTCGCGCCGGTGGTGATTGCAATCTCTTCGGGCTTCCCGCCGATCAGCTTCGCCAGAGATGCGCGAATCCGGTTTGGGACTTCGAAGAAGCTGGAGTCCGGCTTGTGATGCGGGAATTTCTTCCACTCCTGTGCCGCCTGGAGAGCGCGCAGAGAAACTTTCGGCATGGGCGACTGCCCCGCGAGATTCAAATAGGTGGCATCTTCAAACTCGAACCACTCCTGCCGCCAATCGGTGCGGGGAGCTGTGCTGGTTGTGGCCACGGGAATCTCCTTTGCTCGTCCGGAAGGCATTAGACTCGCCCAAGGCGCAAAGTTCTCCAACATCCAAATTGGAATCGCCGGCACGCGATTCCGGAGTGCGGCAGCCCCGCGGCCGCTTTTCGCGGTGACAAGAGCGGATCTATATGGGCCGAGGCCCCGGAGTTCAAACTAAAAGTGGCTGCGCAATTCGCGGAATGCCGGCACAATGACCAGTTTTCCGGCGCCGGCCATGACCGGCTCGTGCTCGAGCTGCCAAGTGTGCTGGTGCGGAATGTAAACGGCGTTCAATCCGATTTTCAGGGCCGGGTTGATGTCGCTGCGCGGGCTGTTGCCGATCATCCAGCCTTGCGATTTCACGATTTTATGTTTGCGCACCAGTTGACCGTACGTTTCCGGATCTTTTTCGCTGACGATTTCGATGAACTCGAAAAATCCCTGTAATCCGGAACGCTCGACCTTGGCGGCTTGCTCGGCTGGCTCTCCCTTCGTGAACAAAATCAGCCGGTGCCGCTCGGTCAGATAGGCGAGCGTTTCCGGAACGCCATCGAGAATTTTCGGGGGCGTGCGTTCCAGTTCCATGACGCGGCTATGAATTTGCGCGAGGGTTTCGCGGCGAACCATCTGGTCCGCGAGTTTCAGGTAGGTTTCCTCGAGCGACCGGCCGAAACTTCGCACTCCGTATCCATACTGGCGGATGTTTTTCCGCTCCGTTTCATTCAGGATGTGGCGGATGTAGGCGCGCGTGTACCCGCACGGCTCGACGAGGGTGATGAAGTCCTCGATGAGTTTCTCGAAAAACACGTTGTTCTCCCACAACGTGTCGTCGGCATCGATCATCAGAGTGTTGCGTCGCATGGGGACCCGCGTTCAGCAACTCTTAAGAACCGGAAGTCAGTGTGTAAGTTGCTTCAAAACGACAAGGTCAGTCTAGCAGCCGGAGAGCATCTTCGGCGATAGCGCGAGCCGCATCGGGCTTGCCCATGCCGCGTGCCGCATCGCGCATTCTCCCGAGGCGCGCTGGATTGTCCAGCAATTGCGCGATTTTCCAGGCCGCCGCCGGCAGATTGTTGCAGCGAATCGCGGCGCCAGCCTCGAGCAGGTGATCGGCGTTGCGCTCTTCCTGGCCAGGAATCGGTTCGATGAGAGCCATCGGCAGAGCTCGCGCCAGCGCTTCCGAGGTGGTGAGGCCGCCGGCCTTGCCTACCAGAAGATCGGCCGCGGCCATATATTTGTCCATCTCGGTCGTGAAACCCACGGGGACGAGCCGGGGCGCGCCGCTAGAAAGCCTGCCCGCATCCCGGGAGATTTCGTCGAGACGTTTCTGAACTTTCGCCGCTTTGCCCGCAATGGCCACAATCTGCCAGGGATGGTCGAGAGCCAGCAAATCCTTCACAAGCAGTTCGACCGGGCCGATGCCGTAACCGCCGGCTGAAATCAAGATCACCGGCTGGGACGGGTCGAGCTCGAGTGTGCGCCGCGCTTCCGCGCGATCGAGTGGTCTGGCAAACAGGGGATCGACCGGAATTCCGGTGACGCGCAGCTTTTCGCGCGGCACGCCGATGCGCGCCAGGTACTCCGCCGCTTCTTGGATGGCCACGTAGTAGCGGTCAACGGTGCGGCAAAGCCACATGGCGTGCACGTCGTAGTCGGTGACGACGATGGCGTTATGCGCGCGCAATTTTCGCTTGGCGATCAGCCACGCAACGATTTCCGCTGCCAGGAAATGCGTGGCCACGCACAAATCCGGCTGCACGCGCTTCAACAGGCGAATCATCGGCGCCGTGTTCAGCCGATCCATGGCCAGCCGCCGCCGCGGATGATGCCAGGGCTGGTCGGTGCGGTCGTAAAGGACGCCCATCAATTCTGGCGCACGCCTTACCATGGAGATGTAAGCCTTGTCGTAAACGCGCTGGAAAAGCTTGCTGACGTACTGGATGGTGTCAATGTGCTCGACGGTGCAATCGCCGCGAGCCGCAAATGCCTTTTCGAGAGCTTGCGCGGCGCGCACATGTCCCGCGCCGGAGGAAGCGGACAAGAGCAGGACGCGCGGTTTCGTTTTCATCCGCGCTGCGCTCCGGCTTTGTCAGAGAGCATCACGAAGCCTTGCGGCGCCCGGCGGCAATTTTCTCGAGAACTCCCCGCGCCACACTCTGCAGCTCGCCGAAACGCGTCAAATAATCCTGAAATTCATGGTTCAGCACTTTCGCCTCTTCCGGGCCAAGCTCCGTGCGCAGAATCATGTCGCGCAGTCTGACCGGATGCGGCAGAAGCGCGTCTTCCTTCAATTCTTCGAGCGCAATGCTCGCGTCGTAGTGATACATGAGTTCCCCCACCTCGAAACGGGCCTGCGCGTCTCGAGACGCGGACTGGCCGGCCCGATTCATTGTACCCGCGAAGAGTTGAGTCGAGCGATATTTCCCGGAGAATTGAAAAGTGGAAAGGCCTCAGGCAGCCGTTGCCGCGGCGGGCATGAATTCGTAGCGTTCGATCTTCGCGGCGATGCCCATCCGGCCATTGGAGGTAGGCTCGACGCGCACGATCTGGCCGAGGCAGCGGATATTGACGTCGTTCGATTGCGTCACTTGCTCGGGCAGAGTGATGACGAACTCGATCTCGCTTCCAATGGAGAATTTGGTTTCCGCAAGAAAATAGAGCCCGCGGTAGCTGACATCGCGAGTTTGCGCCGTGAGTTCGGCCCCATGTGGCTCGTGCGGAAGCACACGCAGGGGCAGCGTCATGTTGAAACGCCGGGCTTCGCGGCGGTCTGCTCCGTCGCTCATTGCTCCTCCCACTAGGGCTGGAATTTCAGGGAAAGCTAACATCGGCACCAGCAAACTGCAACGCGAAAGTCAGGAAATTATGTCCTAGTACGAGGTTCTGGGCCGAGGCCGAGTACTTTGACGTCGCTCGTCCTTTGAGTAGTACTGTTACCCGCTCAGGTGTCCCGAAACGAAAAGATGCTCCGCCGCCAGGGACTCCACTTGGATTGTGCTATCACTTAATCGATTAATGAGACGCTCTCCGCTTCCAGAAAAAGACGCCCGTGCGCGCTGAGAGATTCGGCGTTTTGCGTGTGTTGCGGTACACTCGCTTTTCTTTTGGCGCGCACCATGAGCACACCGCACGAGTCCCGCAAACTCTTTCTTGCCGGCCCCGCAGGGCGACTAGAAGCCATTCTCTGGAGCCCGAGCGCAGGGCCGCCGCCGGTAGCGGCGCTGGTCTGCCACCCGCATCCGCTATTTGGCGGAACGATGCACAACAAAGTGGTTTATCAGGCGGCGAAATCGCTGGACGCGCTGGGGCTTCCGGTCTTGCGTTTCAATTTTCGCGGCGCCGGAATGAGCGAAGGGAAGCACGATCGCGGCGAAGGGGAACGCGGCGACGTCCGTGCCGCGCTCGATTTTCTTGCCATCGAATTTCCGAACATTCCGCTTCTTGTTGCCGGGTTCAGCTTCGGATGCTGGGTTGGTCTCGGCGTTGGGTGCGAGGACGCGCGCGTCACCTCGCTGATCGGTCTCGGAGCGCCGGTGAACAATACGGACTTTTCCTATCTGGAGCGGTGCGAAAAACCGAAGCTCTTTGTCCAGGGGGGAAACGACCAGTTTGGTCGTGCCGAGAAATTGAGAGGCATCGTTGCCGCTCTTCCGGGAGAGAACAAGGTCGTCGTTGTAGAAGACGCCGATCATTTTTTTACCGGCAAACTTGATCAAGTGGACCGAGCGATCACGAAGTGGATGAGCGGAAGGATTTCGGTCTCGTGAAAGCAAAATGGAGATTCCGGAGAGATTTCTCGCTGCTCCGCCGGCACGTTCCGGGGGGCAAAGGTGAAAGAAAAAACGTCGGCCACCTCCGCCCGGAATGACAGATCATCGCAGCTGCCTCAGGCGCCTTCGCCGCGGCTGAAGAGTTGCGTGAACTGATCGACCGTGGCGGGCGCTACACCTACCAGCCTCGCGTTCGCGTGGACGTGTTCTACGCGCGACATGCCTACCAGCGCCGTGGTGATTCCCGGCGACGACCTTACGAATTGCAGAGCGCGCTCGGCGTCGCTTTCAAGGCCGAGGGCCTGCGCTACGAACGACGGCAAATTGCGCGCGACCTGGCCCTGCAACAGCGACGCGCTTGCGACCAGAGTGATTCCCAGCTCGCTGGCGGCTTCCATGACCGTGCGGTCGCGCCCGCCGATGGATTGATTGCCGAGCGTGAGCGCTTCGGTCATTCCCAGATTGAAAGGGATCTGGACGAAACGGAAGCGGTGTTTTTCGCCGGCGATGTCCGTGGCGATTTGCGCGAATTCGGCAAGCTGCATGGCGTCGCGCACTTTTGCCTCCTGGCGGAAGCCGTTCCAGGTGGCCATGCCGTAGAACTGGATCTTGCCGGTGTCGGCGGCGGACTCGAGATAGATGAACGCGTCGCGCACGCGTTCGAGAAAATCGGGGCGGGAAACCTCGGTGAGCTGCGTCTCGGGATTGTGCAGGTAATAGACGTCGATGCACTCAAGCTGGAGATTGCCGAGACTGCGAGCGAGCTGATCTTCGAGGAAGCGCGGGGTCATGCAGTGGCTGCCGGCGACCAGGTCTTTCGGGGTGAAGATCCCTGGCTGGATGTATTCGTGAAGGAAATATTCGGTGGGTTCGGCGGGCATGGAGCCGTCCGGAGTCAAGTAGCCGCCTTTGGTGCACACGACCAGCTCTTCGCGGGAAAAACCCTTTGTGGCGAGTTGCTTGATGGCTGTGCCGATGCTGCGCTCGCTGCGCTGGAAGCGGTAGTTGATAGCGGCGTCGACCAGGTTGATTCCATTTTCAGCGGCGGCGACGAAGGCCGCGGTGTAGCTCGCGTCTACTTTCGGATCGGGCTGGCCGAGGTAGGTGCCGAGGCCGAGGGAGGACATCACCAGGCCCTGCGCTTCGCGGAAGTGGCCGTCAGCGGCGCGCCCCGCGAAGCGGTTGGCGTAGCGTTTTGTGGCTTCGAGTGTGGCGGATCTGGTCATGTTGTCCTTATCGTTTGCCGTAGCGCCTCTGGGGCCGCAGCATGCTTCGCCCCTATAAAATTAAAGGCGAAATCAAAGTCCTCAGGGCGGCGATGGTTTGCCGCTTGGGGCGGGCTCGCTCGCCGGCGGTTCTAGGGCTTTCGGATTGAGGAGCCGCGAACAGGCACGGAGAATCTTACGGTACGGCCAGTCCTTTTCGCGAAAGAAAATCTCTCCGGCGCGAGGGTTGCTGTAGTACCAGCGAGAGAGGAGGGCGAGATGCTCCCCGAGCTCTTCGCGCGCGGCGGCCGGCGCAAGGGACTTCCCTGCGCTGCCCTCGAGATAGTCCTTGAAAATGTGTTCGGCGGAGCGCGGCTGGCTGGCGATTTCGCCGAAGCGCAGGAAAAACGGCTCGGCGAGGCGTCCGCCGCGGATGCCAAAGACGCCGATGGACTGCTCTCCCGTGGCGCGCTGGAGAATTACGGCGTCGAGATCGGCGATGCGGCGGGCAAGCTCGGGACGGAAGCGCAGAGCGGCGTCGAGTTTTTCGATGCGCTTGTGGAGTTGCGCGGCGCGCTCGAAATCGAGATCGGTGCTGGCGCGCTCGCGGTCGTCTTCGATGGCGGTGCGGAGCGAGTTGCCGTTCGTGTCAAGGAACTCTACCAGCCGCTGCACTTCGGCGTCGTATTCCTCCTTGGTGCAGCCGGCAAAGCACGGCGCGAGGCACATTTTCATTTCGGAATAGATGCAGCCGGGGAAAGCGGGATCGCGGCGAATTTTGATCTGGCAGCGGCGCACTTTGAAGAGATCGAGCGCCTGCTCGGAAAAAGCGAGTGCCGATTTCCGGGAAGGGAAGGGCCCGTAGTAAGCGCCGGCGGCGGGCGCGCCGGTTTCGTCGACGGCGATGCGGCGCGTGACGTAGCAGCGCGGATAGGCGTTGCGCAGGCTGATTTTCAGGACAGCGGGCGGACGCAGGCGCGTGAGTTTCTGGTAGCGCTGCGGAAAAAGATGCCTGGCGTGCTGATAGTAAGTGAAAATTTGTTCGAGCGCCGAGCCAGTAAGCCGGTAACGAATGCCGCCCGCAAGTTCCCTAAGATTGAGGCGCCTGCTCGCGGGATCGGCGGGGCCGAGAAGTCGCTCCAAGCGGCGGCGCAAGTCCTGCGTGCGAATCAGGAACGGCTCGGCGTTCTCGCCGCGCGATTCGATAAGGCAAACGGCGGGTTTGGCCGGGAGGGCCGGGAAGAAATCTTCCTCCGCGCGGGCGGGAAGGAAGGCGAGGCCGCAGTCGAGTTCAAGCACGAAGACAGAATATACCGGAACGGTGCCGGGCCGCGCTTCGCTGCGCGCTCCCGGGGCCCTCGCGTAGCGGCGTTCCTTTAGGGCGGCGCCTCCCGCCGCTGGCCGCTTGCTGCACAGCTAAAGTGGCGCAAAGGTGCGTCCACCTTCGGGCTCCGGCCGCAGTTAGCGGGCCGTCCAGCCGCCGTCGATTAGGATGGTGTGGCCGGTGATGAGTGAGGCGGCCGGCGAGGCGAGGAAGACGACAGCGCCGGCAACTTCGACGGGTTCACCGATGCGGTGGAGGGCGGCGATGCGCTCGATGACGTCGGCGCGAAAAGTGGAGTCGGAGAGCATTTCTTCGGTGCCCGGAGTGGTGATGAACGTGGGAGCGACGGCGTTCACGGTGATGTTGTGGGGGCCCCACTCGACGGCGAGACATTTTGTCAGGTGCGAAACCGCTGCTTTGCTGGCGCAGTAGACGGATTCGGTAGGCAAGGCGGCGAATGCGGCTTGCGAACTCATATTGATGATGCGTCCACGCTTTTGTCGCAGCATGAGTTTTGCGGCGGCCTGGCTCGCGAAGAAAGTGGACTTCAAATTCAGAGCGAGAGTGAGGTCGAAGTCGTGCTCGTTGACGTCAAGCGCGAGGCCGCCGATGCCGTTTCCGGCGTTGTTGACGAGAATGTCCAGCTTTCCGAAATGATCGGCAGCTTTTTGAATAGCGGAAGAGATTTGAGCGAGATCGGTGACGTCCATTTGAAGGGACAAGGCCTTGCGGCCCATGGATTCGATCTCGCGGACGAGGCTGGAGGCGCCGCCCACCTCGCGTAGGCCGAGGGCGACGTCGGAGCCGGCATTGGCCAAGGCGAGAGAGATGGCGCGGCCGAGTCCGCGGGCAGCTCCGGTGACGAGCGAGACTTGGCCGGAGAGATCGAAACTGGGAAATCGGGACATGATGGCTCCATGAGCTCAGAGGATTGCGGCTGAATTCTCTGAGAAGGATGTTGCTTAGAATTGCGCGGAACGTCAACTGAAGCGGGGAGGCGGATACCGGCAAACTTCCCTCTGGCGCTCCGTAGAAGCGGGCGATCAGCCTACGACGTTGGTTAAGGTGCCAATTTCTTCTATGGAGATGCGGATCTCGTCGGAGGGCTGCAATGTGAAGGCGTCCGGCGGCACGATGCCAGTGCCGGTGAGCAGAAAACAGCCGGAGGGGAAGACGTTGTCGCGATACAGATACTCGACGAGGGTTCTCGGGTCGCGTTTCAGGTTGTCGAGAGTAGTGGCGCCACGGAAGACGCTTGTGTTTTCGCGAAGAATCTCAATCGCAATGCTGGTGGAACTGCTCAACGGTTCTTCCCTGACGAGAATGCAGGGGCCCAGCGCGCAGCTGCGGTTGTAAACCTTTGCCTGCGGAAGATACAAGGGGTTTTCGCCCTCGATGTCCCGCGAGCTCATGTCGTTTCCGATTGTGTATCCGGTGATTCTCCCCCCTGGGCTGCACAGAAGCACGAGTTCAGGCTCGGGAACCGACCATTTCGCATCGGAGCGAATCGCGACTTTGCCGCCATGCCCTGCGACGCGGCTGGCCGTGGACTTGAAGAAGAGTTCGGGACGTTCGGCATGATAGACGCGGTCGTAGAAATCTCCGCCGCCCGCTGTTTTCGATTCTTCCATGCGAGCGGCGCGGCTGCGAAAATACGTCACGCCGGCAGCCCAGACTTCTTGCGTGCCAATGGGAGCGAGAAATGGCCCATCCGTGGGAACTTCGGCGACGGTTGGCAGGCTGGCGATCCTCCCTAGCAGGTGTTCAGGCAGATCCTCACGGGCAAGGAGCATGTCCAGGTTCGTCTCGGGCAGGACATAACCCTGCCGTTCATGTTCCAGCAGGACCGCGGATTTCGTGCGATAGAGCTTCATTGTCCTCTCACAGCTGGCACCGGAATGCTTGTTCATGCCCCGCCATCGGACCTTCAACTGTTATGCGGCCGCAAATCTGATTCCGCAGCTGCCGCCCTAAGAGGGCGCTACGCCTGGTCGGTGGCCTTTCGTTCGGCGGTGTCGGGATTGTTTTTCATTTCAGAGGGCGAATCAAAAATCATTGTGGAGCACTTCTCGGCTCTGAAGGCGGGCCAGGAAGGTAGCCCGGAGTGGTTGGGATTTCCGGTGCGGGCGAAGTGAATCCAGGCGTCGCTGACTTGGCCGGCAAGATGGCGCGCTTCGGCTCCGTTTCCGGTCATGTTCTCGCAGCGCTCGGTGTTGTCGAAGCAGAAGGCGAGTTCGGCGCAGTGGAAAGCGCGCGGCCTGCGATCGAGCACCGGGGTCTTCCAGGTGAACCAGTACAAATAAGCCGGTGCAGCACTTTGCGCCGCTTTCCGTTCGCACTGGTTTACGGCCGCCTGACGCACGCTGGATGCGGCGATTCTTGAAAGAATGTCGAACGGTTTTTCTTTCGGATGCGCTTGCTGGAAGACTTCGATGATCTGTCCGCTCCTGTCGCCGTACATGTCGCCGACGCGTTTTTTGACCTCGTCGATCGTCATCACTTCGTATTCGGGATGACCGACCCCGTTGAGGAATTCATTCAGCACCGTGCCCACCAGCATGGGAACTTCTGCCGAAATGGCGGGAGCGTCGGGATCAAAAGGGTGGCGGGGCACGGCCGCGCCATCGATGACCGGCGCCCATACCAGGGTCTCGGCCATTTTGCGGATGTTGGGCAGGCCGACCCGGGGGTTCTTGCGCTGGACCGCGCCGCCGGCTTCGACCAATTTTTGGTAGGGCAGCTCCTGGAGTTGGGTGACTCCGGAGGCATTCAATCCGAGTTCTGCGAGCAGGTCCGCCGCGATTTTGGCGGAACGTTCCATGCTGGCGCCGCGGGCCATCGAGCCGCTCTGCACGATGGCGCGATGAAAGAGTCCTTTTGCGGCGGGCATCACCATCAACGTACTAACCTTTCCTCCGCCGCCGGATTGCCCAAAGATTGTGACGTTGGCCGGATCGCCGCCGAAATTCCCGATGTTGTCGCGCACCCACTCGAGCGCGGCCACAAGATCGAGCATTCCCAGATTGCCCGAGCTGGCATAGGGCTCGCCGTAGGCGGCGAGGTCCAGATGGCCAAGCACACCGATACGGTGATTGAGACTCACTACCACTACATCGCCGCGCCGCGTAAGTCGCTCGCCATCATAGGACTTCAACTCCTGGCCGGAACCTGCCTGAAAGCCGCCGCCATGAAGCCAGACCATCACCGGGCGCTTTTTATTGTCGTTCGCGGGAGTCCAAATGTTTACGCGCAGGCAGTCTTCGTCTGGAATTCCGTCGTCCCAGGAAAACATCCAGGCCTCTTCGTCGTTGGCCCAGCCCGCGCGCGGACCCTGCGGACAGACATAGCCGTATTGCATGGAACTGCGCACGCCGGTCCAGGAGGCTGGTTTTGCGGGCGGCAGGAAACGCGCTTTGCCGGCAGTGCTCGCGCCGTAAGGAATACCTTTAAAGGTCAGGATTCCGTTGCGCGTGTAGCCGCGCACCTTGCCGGCGGTGGTTTCGACGATGGCGTTCTCGTCGCTGGCGACCATGGGAGGTTTGGCTGAGGATTCGGGAGAACTTTTTTTCGCGTCGTCAGCGGGGAGTGGCGAAGGCAGGATCGCAGTGGCGGCGAGGGTTCCGGCGAGGGTGGCGGCTCGAGAGAGCACGCTGCGACGACTGATGGGGCGCCCGGGCGGCTCAGCCATTTTTTCGAGGCGGGTCGGATGATGATTTTCTGGCACGAAGGATTCTCCTTTTGCGTTTGGGGCGGAAGTAACTTACTTCCTGGCCCATTGCTTTGGCAACAGACATCCTGAAGAGAGCGCTCCCGCATCAGCTCGCGTTTGGACCTCGTGAAACAGCGCGCTTCTTCCAAACTGGCGCCCATAATCAAGCCGGAACCCGCACGGATGCCGGAGCTGTGATATACATCTGGCGAATCGAAGCTACGCATTTCCCGAAACAAGGAGATTCCCAATGTCCTCAGGCCACCTCTGGCGATTTTTTTCTTGTGCGGTACTTTTTTCTTCATGCTCAGTGGTATCTGTCGCACAGAACACGGATGGAAAAGCTCCGCCGGTCCTCGATGTTCACGTCCACGCGATGGACGGGAACTTTCCTGGCGTCGCACCGATGTGTCCCAACACGTCGAAGTTCACGGCGTCCGATCCGAAGGAGAAAGAAGCGCCGTTTGGCTGGGTGAAGGAGGCGTGCACGCCGGAACTTTATCCGTCTGCGCCGGGTGAATATATGAAGGACGTTCTCGCCGAGATGGAGAGGCTGAACGTCACGGCGGTTGTATTTGGCGATCCAAAGAGCGTAGAGAAATGGAAAGACGCAGCGCCGGCGAGGATCATACCGGGCACGTCCTTCACGGGGGGGATGGGGACGGGCCAGCACGTGGCGCTGGACGAGTTGCGGAAGGATTTCACCACCGACGGGTTCAAAGTGATGGGCGAGATCGGGCTGCAATATGAGGGGATTTCGCCGAGTGATCCGTCTGTCGATGCCTACTTTGCGCTCGCCGAGGAATTGGATGTTCCGGTGGCGGTGCATATGGGCACCGGCGGCTCAGGACGCGCAAACGTGATGATGCCGAAATTCCGCGGCTCGATGGGCAACCCGCTGCTATTCGAGGAACTCCTGGCGCGGCACCCGAAACTGCGTCTTCAAGTGATGCACGCCGGCTATCCGATGATCGAAGAGATGCTCACGCTGCTGCAGGCGAACTCCCACGTCTACGTGGACGTTGCAGGACTGATCTGGAGCTATCCCATCAAGGAAGTCAATCGCTATATCGAGCGACTGGTAGAGGCCGGATTCGAGGACCGCGTGATGTTCGGAACCGACCAGTTGCTCTGGCCTAAGTTGATGGCCTATTCGATCAGCGTCATCCAGAACGCTGATTACCTGACCGCTCAAGAGAAGCGCGACATTTTGTACAATAACGCCGCGCGGTTTTTGAGATTGGATACTGCCCAGCGGAAGTAAGCTCTTCTTGAGAGCCCGTGACCTGTTTGCTTCAGCGGGCGAATGAACCGGAAAGCCTTTGAAGCATCACCCGGCAAAATTCACAGCCCCGGGGAAATACGACTGCTTTTAGTTTCCCGTCTGGAGATTCTGCTCCGGGCACGATCGCCTGGTCGCACGACTCACCGCGTCCGCAAACAGCGAGGCAAGCCGCGAAGGCGGCGTAACGGGAAAAAACCTTTAATCACGATTTCAGAACCCAGGAGGAGATGACCAGGCGCTGGATTTCGCTGGTGCCTTCGTAGATTTCGGTGATGCGGGCGTCGCGGTAGTTGCGCTCGACGGGGTATTCGCGGGAGTAGCCGTTGCCGCCGTGGATCTGGATGGCTTTGTGGGTGACGCGGGTGGCCATTTCGCTCGAAAAGAGTTTGGCGATGGCGGCGTCCATGCTGAAGCGGGCGCCGGTGTCTTGTTTCCAGGCGGCTTTGCGGACCAGGAGACGGGCGGCGTCGAGTTCGGTGGCCATGTCGGCGAGCATGAACTGGATGGCCTGGAATTGCGAGATGGGATGCCCGAAGGCGAGACGTTCCTGGGCGTATTGGCGGGCGGCTTCGAAAGCGCCCTGGGCGATGCCGGTGGCTTGCGCGGCGATGCCGATGCGGCCGCCATCGAGAGTCGAGAGCGCCACCTTGTAGCCTTCGCCTTCATTGCCGATGCGGTTGGCGGCGGGAACTTCGCAGTCGGTGAAAACTAGTTCGCAGCAGGCGGTGGCGCTGATGCCGAGTTTTTTTTCTTCCTTGCCGGTCTTGAAGCCGGGCGTACCTTTTTCAACGACGAGCGCGGTGATGCCTTTTTCGCCTTTTTCGGGATGCGTGTTGACGTAGACGATGGCGGCATCGGCTGCGCCGCCGTTGGTGATCCAGGCTTTGGTGCCGTTGAGGATGTATTTGTCGCCGGACCTGACAGCTTTGGTTTGCAGGGCGGCGGCGTTGGAGCCGGCTTGCGGTTCGGTGAGGGCGTAGCAGCCGATTTTTTCGCCGCGGGCGTAGGGCTCGAGGAATTTCTTTTTCTGTTCGGCGGTGCCGTAGCGGTGGATGGGATCGCAATAGAGAGAATTCTGGACAGAGAGGATTACGCCGGTCGAGGCGCAGCAGCGGGAGATTTCCTCGATGACGATGGTGTAGGCGATGTGGTCGAAGCCGGCGCCGCCCTCGGATTCGGGGAGAGCAATGCCGGTGAGGCCGAGTTCGGCGGCTTTCCGGAATGTGGCGCGCGGAAAATGACCTGTTTCGTCGAGTTCTTTGGCTAGCGGACGAACTTCGGATTCCGCGAATTCACGGACGGTTTTCTGGAGAAGGGATTGTTCCTCGGTGAGATCGAGATTCATGGGTGGAAGTAGTTTAGCGCAGAAGGTGGAAAAAGATTTACACAGAGGCCGCGGACGACACGGAGAAGAGAAAAGCAGACTCCTCGCTTCGCTCGGAATGACTGCGTTTCGTATGACGCTAGGCGGCCAGGGCTTTGCGGAGGCGTTGATAGGTGACGCTGAGGTCTTCGGGGTGGACGCGGGTTTCAGCGGTGACGGTCATGAAATTGGAATCGCCGAACCAGCGCGGGAGGGCGTGGAGGTGGAGATGGCCGACGACGCCTGCGCCTGCGGCGCGGCCGAGGTTCATGCCGAGATTCATGCCGTCAGGCTTGTAATTTGTCTGGAAGGCTTTTTCCATGCGCTGGGCCAGATGCATCATTTCGCCGAGGGTATCGCCATCGCACAAATTCAGTTCGGCGACGTGAGCGTAGGGAACGATCATGACGTGGCCGGAGGTGTACGGGAAGCGGTTGAGGATGACGAAAATCTTCGCGCCGCGATAGACGATGAGCGTGTTCTCATCGTCCTTCCGGGCGGCGGCGTCGCAAAAAATGCAGTCGGGTTGTTTCCCCGCCATGACTTGCGCCATGTACGCATAGCGCCAGGGGGTCCAGAGATAGTCCATCGCGAGGGGTCCTCGAAGAGCAAAAGTTGCGCGCACAGCATAGCGCAAAACGGGGTGCGAGTCGCACGGGCTTCGACGCGCGCGCAAGAGGTGAGCGCCAATTCACAGATCAGATTTTGTGAGGGAAAAGAAATCTATTTACGGGTGCTTCGCGTCGCCGGAAGTTGCTCCTGCCGATGCCGCTGCTTCGGAGCTGTTCACAAAATCCTTGAGCTCCTTGCTGGGCTTGAAGAAAGGGATTTTCTTTGGCGGAACTTCGACCTTTTCGCCCGTCTTGGGATTGCGGCCCACGCGGCCGCGGCGCTGGCGCGTGCGGAAGCTGCCGAAGCCGCGGATTTCGATTTTGTCGCCGCTCTGGAGGGACTCGATGATGCTGTCAAAAATCGTCTCGACGATGGTCTCGGACTCCTTGCGGGGGAGTTCCGTAATGCGCAGGACCTCTTCGATGAGGTCGGCCTTCGTCAGCGTCAGTTGCTTGGTCATCTCGCCTATGCCTCGTTGCAGAGCCAGTGTATCAGCAGCCGCAGGTTCTTGGTGCGAAACGGCTTAGAGGGGCGGGACTCGCCCGGATGCCCCTCTTCCTATCATTAAATTGACCCGCAGGTAAATGAAATTGTGCTGCCCCTATTGCCTGCCGCCGGAGCGCCCTGGGAAGCGCAGCGCGGATTGTTGCAAGAAAGCCTGCCGTGCATCAGCTGTTGTTTGCCGTCTAACGAGCCGACAACTTGGACTTGAGCGCGTCGCCAATCGTTGCCGTCGAGGAAGACTTCGACGTGGACGTGGAGCGATATTGTTCGATTTCCTTGCGCTCGATTTGCTTGGCGGCGGCGCGATAGCTCAAACCGATGCGGCGCGTCTCCGGGCTGATCTTGATGATCTTGAAGTCGTACTCCTTGCCCGGCTCAAGCGGGCCGGCGCTCTTCAGCGGTCCGGTGCTGGTGCGGTGCATAGGCGAGTGGCCCTCGTCGCGGCGTTTGCGCTCCTCGATCTCCGTGTTGTGGCAGAGAGCTTCGATGTTCTCGCCGAGTTCGACGAACGCGCCGAACGTCGCGATGCGCGAAACTTTGCCTTTCACGATTTGCCCGACTTTGTGTTGCTTGAACCACTCGCCCCAGATGTCGTTCACCTGCTTGATGCCGAGGGAGACGCGGCGATTTTCCGGATCGATCTTCAGCACCTTGGCGGTGACCGGTTCGCCCTTCTTGAAAACCTCATGAGGATTCTTGATGCGCTCGGTCCAGCTGACGTCGCCGACGTGGACGAGGCCGTCAAAACCCTCTTCGATTTCAACGAAAGCGCCGAACTCGGCGATGTTGCGGATTTTTCCGGTGACGATGGTGCCTACCGGATATTTATCGGCAACGAGCAGCCAGGGATCGGGGAGCGCTTGCTTGATGCCGAGCGAGACACGGCGGTCGCTCGGTTTGATGTCCAGGACGACGACGTCGACTTCTTCACCGACTTTGGCGACTTTCGAAGGATGCTGGGCTTTCTTCGACCAGCTCATTTCCGTGACGTGGACGAGGCCTTCAATGCCTTGTTCGAGTTCGACAAACACCCCGTAGTCAACCACACCGACCACTTTGCCTTTGACCTTGCCCCCGGCCGGATATTTTTCCGCGGCGTTGACCCAGGGATCCGGCATCAGCTGCTTGAGCCCGAGCGAGACGCGCTGTTTTTCCTTGTCGAACTTCAGAATGATGACGTCGAGCTCTTGCTCCGGCTTCACAACGTCGGAGGGATGCTTGACGCGGCCCCAGCTCAGGTCGGTGAGATGGAGCAAGCCGTCGATGCCGCCGAGATCGACAAAGGCGCCGTATTCGGTGACGTTTTTTACGTGGCCGTGGACGACCTGGCCCTCGGTGAGCGTCTCCATCAGCTGGGCGCGCTTGGCGTGCAGTTCTTCTTCGAGGATGGCGCGGCGGCTTACCACCACATTGCCGCGGCGGCGGTTGAGCTTGGTGACGCGGACTTGCAGCTCGGTGCCGGTCAGATCGTCAAGGTTCTGGCTCGGTCGAAGATCGAATTGGGAGCCGGGTAAAAAGGCGCGTACACCGATGTCGACGACGAGACCACCCTTGATGCGGTCGACGACTTTGCCGGTAATGGTTTCCTTGACCTTGTAGGCGGCTTCGATCTTTTCCCAGGTGCGGCGGCGGAGGACTTTTTGATACGAGAGAATCGTGAAGCCGTCTTTGTGTTCGCCGGTGCGCTGGACTTCGATCGTGGAGTTGGGCTCGGGACGTGGAATGTCCGTTTCCGAGAATTCCGCAGCGGGGATCAGGCCTTCGGTCTTTCCGCCGAGGTCCACGACCACGCCGTGTTCCGTGTAGGCGACAACCTTTACTTCGATAATTTCGTTCTGCGAGGCAGCTTCGTGCTGCTCGTCGTACTGCTCCATCAGCTTGCTCATCTCTTCGGAGCCGGCGGCTTCTTCGGCGGCAGCGGTGGCTTCGGCATCGGCCGAAGAGGGAGCGGCCACTGCTTGCGACTCCGCGGGGGCAGGAGGCGCGGCGGCTGGGGCATGTTCCTGTGCTCCGTCCGGAGCGTGAGCGTCTGCCACGGCCGGAACGCTTTCAGGCGCAGGCGATTCCGGAGCGCTCGCCGGTGCGCTGTTTACTTGCTCTGGAGTGCTGCTTTGCGTTTGCGTTGGCTCTGAATCCGGTGCGGGTGCCGCTGCGGCTGCTGAGGATTGGTTGTCGTGGTCAGGAAACATGGTTGTTGGCCTCCGGGAGATAACTTCTATTCTGTCCAGCCCGGCTATGCCGGGATAACGCAAAACGTCGATAAGATTCCTTGCGAATTCCCTGACAGGGTTCCTACAAGGAGGTTAACCGCCGAGCGGTCTTTCGGGACAATGCTGCGGGCGTTTCGAGGCGCGCTGCAACCTCAAAAGGATACTCGCCGCGTTGCGTTCGTGTCAATGAAACCGGTATCGCCGGACCGGCCGCTCCCCTGGCTTCCCGGTTCCTTGCCTTTTGGATCGAAATGCGGGGGAAATATATGGCTAAGCCGGAAATTTTTTCAGCAGCTTGCGGGCACGCGCCCGCGTCGCCGGCGTCCCGGATCGCACAGCATCTTCCGGGAGCTGCCGCACGCCGCCGCGCAAGGCAGCGTCGTCTCGTCGAAGATCCGCGAGACCCTGAAGAGCGAAGGTCTTCACGATCGAACTGCGATCGTTCAGGTAGCGGTAGAAAGCTGTTACGGCGCGCCGGTGTTCGGGAGGGGTGAGACGGAGCCGCGCAACCATGGCGGCAAGGTGCCAGCGCAGCTCGATCTCGTCCGCTTCGCTGAGCAGGCCGAGGAGTTCCCCTTTGTGGCGATCGAGGAGGCGGGGTTTCCTTGCGGATACTTTTTCTGCTGCGTCGGCCGCGCGCATGCGCACAACGGGATTTTCGTCCGAGAGGCACTTGATGAGCTCAGGAAAGCGGCGCGGCGCGTTCAGAACGAGGCGGACTACCTGATCGACACGGCCGATCGAACGACGGTCGCTGCCGTCGAGAACGCTTGCGATCAGCGATTTCGCCATGGGTCAAGCCCCGGGATGCGGCGTTATTTCCTGGCACCCGTATTTATTCCCGCGTTCCGCGCGCCGATCAAGCGGAAGAACTTCTTTCTAGCCTCCAAAGGACAAAGTCAGGTGCGGGCGCGGCCGGCTTGGGTGCTTTCGCGGCGGAAATCGGGGGCGATCACTTCCACGGTGCGGCACATTTCAAAGAGGCGAGAGCGAATGCGGCTGCCAATTCTTTGGTCGAGGGAGTCTTCGCGGGTGGGCATGACGAGTTTTCCGCTGGGGAGACGGGTGGCTTCGCCTTCGGTCGCCGGATCGTCATAGTAGTTTGTCGTGATGATCGTGGTGCGGCGTTCATTGTAGCGGGCGTTCAAGACGATGCCGACGATGTCGCGAACCCAGTCGGAAGGCTTGCTGGCACCGAGATCATCGAGGACGAGGATCTCCACTGTGCGGATGGGTTCGAGAATGCCCATTTCCGTCGATTCACTGGCCGGATTGTAGCTTCCCTGGATTTCTTTCAGAAGTTCGCGGTAATCGCAAAAAAGGCCGGCGTGTCCGCGGCGAATCAGATCTTTGAGAGCGGCTACGGCTAGATGGGTTTTTCCGGCACCGGAAGGGCCCATGAGGAGCAGCCCTTTTTCCCGAGCGCCGGGATATTCGCGAACAAATCCTTGCGCGAGAAGCTTGGCTTTTTTTAGCGAGTCGGTTTGCTGCGGCGTGGCGCCGACGTCTGTGCTGTAGCTTTCGAAATCGCAGTGTTCGTAGCGTTTGGGGATGCGGGCGCGCTCGATGACGCGCTCGGCCCGGTCCTGCATGCCGCAGTCGCAGGCAATGGCTACCTTTCCGGCGGCCCCTCCAGGGCGTGGGACGAGCTTCCAGCCGGTTCCCTTGCAAAGCGGGCAATTCTCGAGCGCCATGCCGACAGCATACGTTCCGGGGGGCGGGACGGCAAGGCGTCGACTGTGGGAATCCGCGTACGGGAGCTAGGACGTGCGGGAGAGGCGGGGGGCGGCACGGACGATGGCGTGGCGCGGTTCTTTGTCTTGGGAACGCATGGATGCCACGCGGGAGAGCTCTTGCTGAACGACCGTGGCGAATTCGGTCATCTGGCGCTCCATTTCGACCATCTTTTCGCGCATGTTCAGGATGATTTCGATGCCTGCCAAGTTGACGCCCATATCGCGGGCGAGAGTCAGGATTACGTCGAGGCGTTCGAGGTCGGAATCGGTGTAGAGGCGCGTGTTGCCTTCCGAGCGCGATGGTTTGAGCAGGCCGACGCGTTCATAGAGGCGGAGCGTTTGCGGGTGCAATTTATAGAGTTCGGCCACGGCGCTGATCATGTAGCCGGCTTTGGCACGCTTTCTGGCTCTTGGCGGCATCGTTGCTCTCTCTAGACGGCGGGCGCAGCATGCTGCGCCACTCGGACGGCGGCAGTGGGCGGCATGGCGTTACACCCCTGCTTTCGTGAACAGATCTTTGCGCGGATCTTCGGGCGCAATGGTCTCGAGTTCTTTCATCAGGTTGCGCACGCGCTCGTCCATGGGCGGCGGCACGACTACCTGGATTTCGACGTATTGGTCGCCGCGCGAGCCGTTGCGGGCGCTGGGCACGCCTTTTTCTTTCAGGCGCAGCGTCTTGCCGCTGTTTGTCGCCGGAGGGATGCGCACGAGCGAGCGGCCGTCGATCGTGGGGACTTCGACTTTTGCGCCCAGCGTGGCTTCGCTCACCGTGACCGGAACCTTGGTGTACAGATCGTCGCCGCGGCGTTCGAAGAAAGAATGCGGCTTTACGTCCACGCGCAGATACAAATCGCCTGGAGGCGCGCCCATGGTTCCTGCGTTGCCTTTGCCAGGGACGCGGACGCGGCTGCCACTGGCTACGCCAGCGGGGATGCGCACGTCGATCGTTTCGGTGCGGCGCAAACGGCCTTCGCCGCTGCACGTTGGGCAGACCTTGCGAATTTTGCCGGTGCCGCCGCAGCGCGTGCAGGGGACGTTGAATTTCATTTTGCCGGCAGCTTGCTGGATGGTCCCTGAGCCGTGGCAGGTCGGGCAGGTCTGCGGGGAGCCGATGGCACCCGTGCCGTGGCACGTTTCGCAGGTGTCGAGGCGCGTGATGGTCAGTTTTTTGACGGCGCCGCGGACGGCATCCCAAAAATCGATTTCGATCTGATATTCAAGATCGCCGCCCGGCTGGTGTTCCGGTTCCTCGCTGCCGCCGCGCCCGCCGCGGAAAAACTGGCTGAAGAGATCGCGGAAACTCGCGTTGCCGCCCTGTGCTCCCGAGCCGCCGCCAAAATCAAAGCCGTTGAAATCGAAATTGACACCTTCGCCGTCCTGCTGCCCTCCTCCTCCCGGACCGCCGGGAGGAATGTTGTCGCTGTAGAAGCCGTACTGGTCGTACATCTGACGTTTTTTCGAGTCGGAGAGGACGTCGTAGGCTTCCTGCAGCTGCTTGAATTTTTCCTCGCTGGATTTATCGCCGGGGTTGAGATCGGGATGGTATTTGCGCGCGAGTTTGCGGAAAGCCGTGCGAATATCTTTCGCGTTGGCCTTCTTCGAGACCCCTAATAGTTCGTAATAATCTTGTTTGGCGGTTGTGGCCATGGAAACCAGTCAAAAGTTGAAAGTTCAAAAAAACAGATACAACAAAACAGATACGGCCAGCAGTAAAGCAAGAAGGGGCGGGGCAAGCCCCGCCCCCACAGGCTCTGGTTGCTTTAGTTAGGACGCTTGGTTTCGTCTACGTCCACGTACTCGGCGTCGATCACGTCGCCGGGCTTTTTGTCTTGCGTGCCGCTCGAGCTTGAGCTCGGGCCGCCGCTTGCTCCCGCCCCGGCGCTGGCGGCGCCGGCCTGCTGAGCGCCTGCGGCCTCGTTGGCCTTGTAGAGAATCTCGGCAATCTTGTGCAGAGACTTCTCGAGGTTCTCGGTGGCGGAGCGCAAGCGGGCCGTGCCGCCTTCGGCGATGGCTTTCTTGGCTTCTTCGATGGCGTCTTCGGCCGTCTTCACGTCCGATTCCGCAATCTTCTCGCGGTTCTCGCGGAGCATCTTTTCAGCCTGGTACATGATGCCGTCGAGCCGGTTGCGCGATTCGACTTCCTCCATGCGGCGGCGATCGTCTTCCGAGTGGGATTCGGCCTCGGTCCTCATCTTCTCGGCTTCTTCCTTCGTTAGACCGCTCGAAGCGGTGATGGTGATTTTCTGCTCCTTGTTGGTGGCCTTGTCCTTCGCGCTGACATTCAAAATGCCGTTGGCGTCGATGTCAAAGGTCACTTCGATTTGCGGAGTGCCGCGCGGCGCCGGCGGAATGCCGTCCAGCTTGAACTTGCCAAGCGAACGGTTGTCGGTAGCGAACTTGCGCTCGCCTTGCAGCACCTGGATCTCGACGCCAGGCTGATTGTCGGCAGCCGTCGAGTACGTTTCGACTTTGCGCGTCGGGATCGTGGTGTTACGCGGGATCTGCACGGTCATCACGCCGCCGAGCGTCTCGACGCCCAGAGAAAGTGGCGTCACGTCCAGCAGCAGGATATCCTTGACTTCCCCTCCGAGCACCGCGCCCTGAATCGCCGCGCCTACGGCCACGACTTCATCCGGGTTCACGCCCTTGTGCAGCTCTTTTTCGCCGAAGAACGTGCGAACAATAGCTTGCACTTTCGGAATACGCGTCGAGCCGCCGACCATGACGATTTCCTGAATGTCGTTCGGAGACATTTTCGCGTCTTCCAGAGCTTGCCTGACCGGCTTCATCGAGCGTTCGAGAAGGTCGTTCATCAGCTGCTCGAGGCGCGTGCGCGTCAGCTTTTGCTGCATGTGGATGGGGCCGTTCGCGCCCGCCGTGATGAAGGGCAGGTTGATTTCGGTTTCCATCATTTGCGAAAGCTCGATCTTGGCCTTTTCCGCGGCTTCCTTCAGGCGTTGCAGGGCCATGCGGTCCTTGCCGAGGTCGATGCTGTTCTCTTTCTTGAATTCGTCAATCAACCAGTCCACGATGCGTTGGTCGATGTCGTCGCCGCCGAGGTGCGTGTCACCGTTGGTGGACTTCACTTCGACCACGCCGGCGCCGACTTCGAGGACGGAAATATCGAACGTGCCGCCGCCGAGGTCGTAGACCGCAATGGTTTCGTCGCTCTTTTTTTCAAGTCCGTAAGCCAGAGCCGCCGCGGTAGGCTCGTTGATGATGCGAACGACTTCGAGGCCGGCAATTTCGCCTGCCTGTTTGGTCGCCTGGCGCTGCGCGTCGTTAAAATACGCGGGCACGGTGATCACCGCTTTGCTGACTTTTTCGCCCAGGAAATCTTCCGCGGCGGCTTTCAGCTTGCCGAGAATCATCGCGGAAATCTGCGGCGGGCTGTAAATCTTGCCGAAAATCTCGACGCGCGCATCATCGTGATCTCCCTTGACGACTTTGTAGGGGATGCGCTTCATCTCTTCGCCGACTTCATCGTAGCGGCGGCCCATAAAGCGCTTGATCGAATACACGGTGTTTTCGGGATTCGTCACGGCTTGGCGTTTCGCTACTTGTCCCACGAGGCGCTCTCCGCCTTTGGTTATGGCGACAACCGAAGGAGTGGTGCGCGCGCCTTCCTGGTTCGGGATCACAACCGGTTCGCCGCCTTGCATGACGGCGACCACCGAGTTAGTGGTGCCCAGGTCAATTCCTATAATCTTGCTCATCTCTTGTATTCCTTCCGGAACCCGTCTACAGCACTGGCCGTCCGGAAGGTAAGGGTTCCGGAGCGGGCCGAGGTCAATGGCGTGCTCCTTGATGCGGTTCGAGGGGCAGTATATAACTTGAGTGTGTTCTTGTCAAGGTCATCTTATTTCATTGGCAAGGCTTTTATTTTCATGCACTTAGATTTTATGCCGCCTCTCGCTTCGGGCTAACCATAAGATGTCTGGACGGGCCGCCTGGATGCGGCCGGAACGCGTGTAGCCGAGCAGGGACGAAAGAGCGGCAAGCTATGATAATCTGAGCCGGAGATTGCATCTCACCATTTTAAAGGAAATCGTGGGAGGTTCCTGTGAGCCGTCGCGCTGTATTTGCTATCGCTGTGGTGCTCAGTTTGGTCGGTGGACGCCTCTTTACAAACCGGGGTCTTCGCCCCGTTGCGGCCGCGGTGCCGAGCGCCGAGCGGCCACCGGCCGCCGTCGAATCTGTCGATGGCGTGAACGATATCGATCCCCATAAAGCCTTTGGCTCTCGAGGCGCGCCCGTCATTATGGAAGTGTTCAGCGACTACCAGTGCCCCGCGTGCAAGTCTCTCTTCGAGACAACCAACCGGCAGCTCATGGACAATTATGTGACGACCGGCAAAGTGTATCTGGTTCATCGCGATTTTCCTCTGCCCATGCATGCCTACTCGCGCATTGCGGCGCGCTATGCGCGTGCGGCGGCAGAGCTCGGGAAGATTGAGCCGGTCGAGAGGGCGCTGTTTGATAATCAGGAGAAGTGGGAGCAGACGGGCGACGTCGATGGCACGCTGGCCGCCGCTCTTTCTTCCGCCGAGATGACCAAGGTCCGGGCGCTGGTCAAAGGCGGAACGCTCGAGCCGCTGATAGAAAAGGATGTCCAGCTCGGGCAGATGTACCGCGTCAACCAGACGCCGACGACCGTGTTTCATTCGAAAGGCCAGACCTATCCTTACTCTGGCGCGATGAACTATGACACGCTGCACCAGTTTCTGGACCAGTTGCTGAGCCAGAAGTAGAACATCGCCAGGCCAACCGGGAAGACATCGAGACATGCTCGAATCCAGCCCATGGAACCTCCGCCGCCTAGTCATCTGGACCGGGCGGCTTCTTCTTGGCGTCATCTTCCTTTACGCGGGCTATTCGAAGATTTTTCTTCCGAACAGCAATCTGTGGCCATTTTTTATCCTGAAATTCTCCATCTCCATGAACATCTCGAATTTCGCCACGCAAGTGGAAGCGTTCAAGATGCTGCCGGAATGGGGAGTGCAATTCGTGGCCCACGCCCTGCCTTTCACTGAAATCATTCTCGGGCTGTTCGTTCTGCTTGGCTGGCGTTTGCGCATTTGGGCTCCGGTACTCACGCTGATCATGTTCGGCTTCTCCTTCGCCGTCCTGCGCGCCTACCTCCTGCACATGAACATCAATTGCGGGTGCTTTGCGACGCCCCAGCCGATCAATCTCCTGAAGGTTTTGGAGGACGCGGCGCTCTCCGGACTCGCGCTGCTGATGACCATCTTCGCTTTTCAGGAAGCGGGTCAGCCGCATCCCTGGACGGCGCCCGAAAAGGCATAGACTCGTTTCATCGGCCCGGATTGCATAGACTACGTTCTTGAGCGCTGCCCCACCATGAAGACTCTTTCTGAATATCTGGAGCTTGCAGCCGTCGCGCACGGGCATCTCTGCGCGGGACAAGTGCTGGGCGTGCGGCTGGCGATGTTGGGCCTCCGGGAGTTGGGGATCCTGGATCCGGTCGCCGAGCGCAAGCGCATCGTTACCTACGTGGAGATCGATCGCTGCGTGACGGATGCCGTGGCGCTGGTCTCCCATTGCCGGCTTGGAAAGCGCGCGCTGAAATTCCGCGACTGGGGCAAAGTTGCCGCCACGTTCGTTGATCTCCAGACCGGCCGCGCCGTGCGCATCGCTGCCAAGGAATCCTCAAAGCAGGCCGCTCGCGAAATGTTTCCGGAAATGACGAAAGACGCCGGGCAGCAAAAAGCCTACGCCGCGCTCCCGGATGAAATTCTCTTTGACAAGCAATGGGTAAGAGTCGAAGTGCAACCCGAAGATCTGCCCGGCTTCAAGGGGCCGCGCATGGTATGCGCCGAATGCGGCGAAGGCATCAATTTCAAGCGTGAAGTTGTCGTGGGCGATCGGACGCTTTGCCGCTCATGCGCCGGGGAGCGGTATTACAAGAATCCGGAAGGCGAGAGGATCGACGCCAAAAACGCCAAGTACAAAACCGGCGCGGCGCCCATGCAGGCCTATGAGTTCTGGCGCGAGCGAGACAACACCGGCACGACGCTCTGTCGGGCCGAGGACGTGAAGGATCTGCTTTCCCGTGGTCTTATGGGAGAAGAGCCGGTCTTCTGTCATCACATTGAGGCAGCCACGATGGAAGAAGCCGCTTCGATTTTTCATCTCCGGACGGGAAGAGAGCCATACCGCCCGGAAGGCGAGCCAGCGCCATGTCCAAATGGATGCGGAGCCATGTTTTATCCGAAAGGCAGCGGCCAGTGTCCCAACTGCGGCCAAATCCGCTAACCGAAACGCCCGACCGGCAGCGACCCGGAAAGGAACCACGCGCCACATGGAACTCCCCGCCGGCCTGTGTGTAAGATAAAATCTAAGCGATGTTGAGCCTGCCTCCCATCACACTCCGGCTGCGCGGTTGGAAGCTGATTGACCGTGTGGCGCTCGCATTTCTGCTGCTTTGCGCCATTGCGCTCGGAGCGGCTTGCGGGTTGCTGTTCGTTTACGCGAGCGACCTGCCGGAGATTCGCGCGCTCGAAACGTATCGCCCTACCGTTGTCACCGAGGTTTATGCCGACGACGGCCAGCTGGTCGGCAGCTTCGCACTGCAGCGGCGCATCCTGATGACGTACGAACAGTGCCCCAAAGTTCTCTACAACGCAGTGACGGCCATCGAGGATCAGCACTTTGAAGAACATTGGGGCATCGATTTTCCGCGCATCGCGGGAGCCGCGTGGCGAAAGATTCTGCACGGCGGCAAGGCGCAGGGCGCGAGCACCATCAGTATGCAGCTGGCGGGAAACCTGTTCCTCGACCGCAGCGAGATCAGCTTCCGCCGGAAGATGCAGGAGATTTTGCTGGCGTTGCAGATCGAGCGGCGCTACACGAAACCCCAGATTTTCACCATGTACGCCAATCAGGTCTATCTGGCGCACGGCAACTACGGGTTTGCCGCTGCTGCACAATTTTATTTTGGCAAATCCGTCACCGACTTGAAATTACAGGAAGCCGCGCTGCTCGCCGGGATGATTCGCGGTCCGATCTATTCGCCTCTGGCTGACCCTGCGCGCGCTCTGGCCCGCCGCAATCTTGTTATCCATCGCATGGAGGAGGAAGGCAAGATTAGCCCCAGCGAAGAGGAAGCGGCGAAGAAAACGCCGCTTGGCTTGCACCTGCAGTATCCGCGCAACGATCTGGCGCCTTATTTCTTCGAAGAAATTCGCAAGTATCTGGAGTCCACCTATGGCACGGAAGCCGTCCACGAACGCGGCCTGCGTGTTTACACCACGCTGAACATCAAGATGCAGCAAGCCGCGAATCAATCGCTGCGGGACGGTCTACACAGCTATGACCGGCGCCACGGCTGGCGCGGCGAACCAGCCAACATTCTGCGCGACAATCTCGGCAAGCTCGATAGCTATGAAGACGACGACTGGCGGCATGCCATCGAAAAAGGTTCTTATGTCACGGGCCTGGTGCTTTCCGTGGACGACAAGTACGCCACAATCAAGATCGGCACTTACCGCGCGATCCTTTCGCCGCCGGATTTCGCCTGGACCGGCCGCAAGAAGCCCACGGAGCTGCTGAAAGTCGGCGACCTGGCGCAATTCTCGATCCAGGAATTGCATGAAGCCACCGCGCGCGTGCAACTCGAGCAGCAGCCAGCGCCGCAGGCCGCCATTCTGGCGATCGATAATTCGACCGGCGAGATCAAGGCCATGGTCGGCGGGTACAGTTTTGAAGATTCAAAATTCAATCGCGCCACGCAGGCCTACCGTCAGGTGGGCAGCTCGTTCAAGGTCTATCTCTACGCCGACGCCATCGAAAAAGGCTCGACGCCGTTCGACACCGTTGTGGATACGCCGTTCACGGTGATCAGCGGCGGACAGCCCTACTCTCCGCACAACTACGACGAGAAATACGAAGGCACGATTACTCTGCGGCGCGCCTTGGCCGGCTCTCGCAATGTCCCCGCCGTCAAGCTCGCGGAAAAAGTCGGCATCAATTCCGTTGTGGACATGACGCGTCGATTCGGCATCACCACCTCGCTCCCGCCGTACCTTCCGCTTGTGCTGGGCGCGGCGGATATGAAACTGATCGAGCACGTCTCGGCGTTCACGGTGTTCCCGAATGACGGCATCCGCATCGACCCGCACATGATTCGCCGAGTGACGAGTTACGACGGCGCGCTACTGGAAGAAGCGCATCCGGAAGTGCACGACGTGATCTCGCCGGATGTGGCCCGCACGATGACCGCCATGCTCGAAGAGGTCATCCAGTTCGGCACAGGCGTCCAGGCAAAAGCCCTGGGCCGGCCCGCCGCGGGGAAAACCGGAACCACGCAGGACTACACGGATGCCTGGTTCATGGGTTTTACTCCGCAGCTGACCTGCGGCGTGTGGGTGGGCTTCGACGACAAACAGATTTCGCTGGGCAAAAAGGAAACCGGCGCCCGCGCGGCGCTTCCGATCTGGCTGGAGTTCATGAAAACCGCGCTCGAAGGCCAGCCGCCGCTCGATTTCGCCAATGTGGTTACGCTCGAGCAGCAGGCGCTCGACCACAAGGTCAACGTAGACACGCCCGATACGGCGCCAGAAACGGACGAGCCCGCCGCGCCAAGGGAAAAGCCTCCGGTGGCGACGCCGCCAACCAAGACCACGGCGTCGCCGGCCACCACATCCGGCGTCTCTCCCGGGTGAGCGTCCCGGACGGCCAGCCGCTTCGCTACATTTTCTGAACAACCACGCTGAGCGACGAGCTCTGTATCCCGCCCAGATTCACCTGCGCCGGATTCATTCCGAGGTTTAACTGCCACAAGGTATGGCCGGCGTTGTCGGTGAGACTGAGTTTCACGGTGAACTGCGCGCTGATGCCGAGAGCGCTGGGATTTGCGAACAGTGCGCTCTCGGCACTGCCGTTGACGAGCGCCTGGCTTCCTTCAAAAGACAGAACCGGAGAGGTGACCGCGTAGCCGAGGGTGCCGAGGACAGGCGTCCCGTCCGGATATTTGAAATTGAGAGAGAGGATTGGTCCTGACGTGCCGGGCAGGATCTCTATCGCGTCGACCAAGGCATTTCCGATGACGTTGTCGAACTCCACGCTGAGGGTTCCGTTGCTAACGGAGACGTCCGCCTCCTTTATAAGGGCGCCGTTCGCGCCGGCATTGGCGAAAATGTCCAGGTTCCGGAACGCCCAGTTGCCCTGGATTTTAACGTCGAACACGCGCGCGGACACCTTCTGATCGGACGGGTTGGTTTCCGCAAAGTACAGGTTCACGTGATATTTGCCGTCAGCGACAGGAAACGAGTAGAGGAGCGGCGTGCTGGCGGCGTTCAGGCGGCCATCTTGAAAGAGCGCCGGATCGGATGTGCCGCTGACATGCGCCTGCGTCTGGCTGACGCTGCCACCTTTGAAGTCCGCGTCCGCTTTCCAGACATTTCCGCTCGAATCCGTATAACTCGGTCCGCCACAATTGATGCGAATGGGCGCCTGAGCCTCGGCCGCAGCAGGCCAATAGGCAAGCAAGGCAAACACCAAGAGACAGCAGAGTCTTTTCAAGTTCCCTCCTCAGGACACAACCAGGATCTTTTTGTCAGAAGTCAAGCGAGGGAGGCCGGGGAGCAAAAGGGACCCGCTGACACTTCGCGCGTGACAGTAGTCGCGGCGTTCGGCCGAAACAATTGTTCCAAAGAACGGATTTGGTCCAGCGAGAAAGACAGGTTCATTTACTGTCCTTGAGATTGCACCTGCGCCGCGCTCAAAAAGCGGGGGACTGGCCCGGCGATGGCGGAATGGCTGGAGCCTGGTGCGTTCGAGATCAATCCTTATGGAGACTTGCGGAAGGGATCCCAGCCACGGTTAGCAAGAGGGACTTCGCACCCGCGCTCATCTATAAGCAGCAACGCTCGCTCTCTGGTGATCTCGCCGATCGCTGTGACGGGAAGTCCATCGAAGGAGCGCGGAATCTGTTTCGATTTTCGCCGGGGCACGGTGAAGAGTAATTCGTAGTCATCGCCACCGTTGAGAGCCAGATCGAGCAGCGCGGCCTCGCCCATCCGCCCGCGTTCGCGCATTCGCACTGCCGGAATCTCTCGCGCCCTGAGCCGCGCTCCAACACCGCTTGCCGTGCACAGGCGCGGCAGGTCGGCCGAAAGACCGTCCGAGAGATCCATCATCGCCGAAGCGAGGCGTTTTTCGGCAAGCCAGCGGCCCAACGCCAGCCGAGGTTCAGGGTAGAGATGCTTCCTTAAAAGGGGAGAGCGGCTGTTTGCCCGTCGCTTGCTCTTGCGAATCAGTCGAAGACCCGCTTCCGCCTCACCGAGCCGCCCGCTTACAAAGAGGAGGTCGCCTCGGCGCGCTCCAGACCGCAGAACTGCGCCTCCGGTCCGCACCTCACCGACGATCGTCACACTGATCAGGATGTCTGCCCTCTCGGTCGTATCACCGCCGGCCAGCGCGCACCCAAATCGCTTTGCGGCACGGCGCAATCCCCCGAGAAACTCGTCAAGCCACTGGCCGGTGTGCGAGACCGGTAGAGCCAAACTCAACAGGAAGCACCGGGCTACCCCGCCCATGGCCGCCACGTCGCTCAAAGCCCGGGCCAGGCATTTCCAGCCGACCGCATCCGGCGGATGCCGGTCCCGGAGGAAATGCGTGCCCTCCAAGAACCAGTCACAGGTGAGAACCTGCTCGCATCCCCTCGACCCTCTGAAAACCGACGCATCGTCGCCTGGACCCAGCCGCACGCCCGAACTGCGAGTTCCTGTCCCGGCGGCGATCTCTTCTATCCGCCGCAAAAGGGTATCCTCCTCGCGGCCCTTGAGATCAGGCGGGGCGTGCTTAGTTTTCTTCATGATTCTCCTCGAGTATAGCTCGGGCACTCGTTCTGGGGACGCGATGAGCGAACTGGCGGCCCCCGCCGGCACTTAGCTCGGAGGCCTCCTCCACCTGTCCCTACGTACAGGTGGGACGGTTTTTCACATCCTGTTCTTCGAACTGTAAAATACAGGGTTGACGAGCAGGGCTACAGAATTTAGTATGAGCAAGGTCGCGGACCGAGGCTTACGGTTCAGATTTGGATGCATACAGTTCCGAAGTGGTTCTTTTTTGCGGGCGCCAGGGCAGATAGCCCGCTTTTGACAAGTTAGAAGACCTGAGGGACCAAGTCTGTGATTACGAGCAAGAACTATACGTTTTATATTGCGACGACGCCTGGCAAGCTGCAAAAGCTTGTTATTCCGGCCTACGTGCTCCATAGCCTTGCCGTTCTGGCCATCATCGGCGCGGTTACTGTGGTTGCCGCAATTGGTTCTTACTCGAGAATGCTCTGGAAGGTCGGCAACTACAACGCCCTCCGGCACGATCAGGAAACGCTCAAGAAGCAGTACCGGCAGCTCCAGAGCACGGTCAACGACACCAACCAGCGCCTCGATTCTCTCCAGTCTCTGGCCACCGAAGTGGCCATGACGTACGGCGTGCTCCGCTACCACCCCGCGGCCTTCGATTCAACCGACAGCCAGGCTTCGCCGGAAGACGCCTTCGACAGGTCCATTGAGCAATATACCTTCTTAAAGAGGAACGCCGCCGTCATTGCCGTCTCCTCGAGTGGCATGCAACTCATGCCCGCGATGAATTTCGCAGATTCAACGTATACGCCGTCGATCTGGCCGGTGATAGGGCACATCACGGACAGTTTCGGAGAGCGTCTCGATCCTTTTAACGGTGAGGGCGCGTTTCACACCGGCGTCGATGTGGCGTCCGATTACGGCGCGCCGGTTCACGCTACTGCGGACGGCATCGTGACTATCGCCGAAAACCATTCCGGCTATGGCCGCTTGGTGGTGCTCGACCACGGTTTCGGCATCAGCACTTGGTATGCCCATCTCTCCTCCTTCTCGGCGGTGCCGGGCACGCGCGTCAAGCGTGGCGAGGTCATCGGCTACACGGGCATCAGCGGCCGCTCTACGGGCCCGCACGTCCACTACGAAGTCCGCGTGAACAACGCGCCGGTCAATCCCTGGCGCTATATGAAGGGAAGTACCGTAGGCGACTAGTCGCGGCCGCGTGCTTCGGCGAGTTCCTCTTGCCCCGGTCTCTTCGGGGCATTTTTTATTGCCTCGGGCTAGTTTCGGATGGTGCTTTTGTTCGGCAGGGACTTATTTTGAGGGGCCGCAGGTGCGGCGGGTATAGAGGCGCGAGCGGCTTCGAGAAACTCGGGCGTTACATCAAGGATTAGCCGAACGGACTTCGTCTCGCCACGGTCAATTTCCGAGACGTCCGCGCTCTTTAGCAGCTCGAGATATGCTTCACGCACCTCTGGCGGAAGCTCGTGCCGCAACTTCTCGGCGTGGAGTCCTGCCTGCGCCAGCACCAGCAAACCGTTGAGCACGTCGGACAACTGCCGCGCAGGTGCATCCGAACTGCCTTCGCCTTCGGTTACGACGCGCAGGCGGTCGCCTTCCGTCTTTCCCGCGACGGTGATCCACTGCAGCTGGTCGATCAGGGCGGAGAGCTGCGGGGATTGCAGTCCGCCGGGAGCTCTGGCGCTTAGTGCCGCGCCGGCACCTCGATCCTGGCGCACCACGGCGAAGACCTGTGAGCCGGCCAGCCTGCGGAAACGCTCACGCCAAGCTTCTCTATCGGAGCCTCCGGGCGGCTCGGATAGCGTCGCTTCGAGGCTCGTGCCGTTTGTCAGCGCCATGCGGTTGTTCCCCAAGAAGGTGAACGTGATTCGCCGAGCGCTGCCGGAGATCGGCACGGAGAAGATCTCTCTTCCGCCGCGGCTAATTCGCGTTCCAGTTTCGGATGCATACGCAGAGATTTTTTTCCGGTCGAATTTTCCGTCGGCCACGGCAAAAAGATCGCTCTCTTGTCCGTGCTTCATCACCGCGACACTCACGCGGCTCAGATCGGTTTCATAGTTGAATCCGGAGGATTTGAGAAATTGTGCGTAGTCCGGATCGGCCTTGGGTTCGGGCGCCCATTTGTAGAGTTCAGCAAGAAATGGCGATTGCCGCAGCGCATCGAGGTCCAGGAAGAGAACGGCGCTCGCGCCGGCGGGCATCTCGCCGAGAAGCTGGTCGCGCGCGCTCGGTCCAGAAACGCCGAAGCGCCGGTAACCGTAAAGTGCAAGAGCGCCTACAACGAGTATGGCCAGGATCCCTAGAGCAACGCTTCGCTTCGTCATCTGTCCGGCTTCCACGATTTGAACTTTCGATATTGCGAAATTGCACGTTCCCAGGCAAACGGACCGTTCCGGAAGGCGGCTACATTTTGAGGATAAAACCGTGGTCGCTTGCTCTTCCCGGACGCGCCCCCGGCCGGAACCCGGGTTTTATGCTAAACTATAGAGGAATCGAAAGATAGAGCCGCTAGGAGTGCGACACAGGGAAACAGGTTTTCCACAGACTTGGTCCCCGACGTGCTCCAAAATCCGATTCACCCCCTTGCAATTTACTTGCCCCTTCTGCTATTCTTACCCGGTTTGAGCGAGGCTGGCGTAGCTCAGCTGGTAGAGCATCTGATTTGTAATCAGAGGGTCGGGGGTTCAATTCCCTCCGCCAGCTCCACCAGGAATTTGCAGGGGAGTGAGGCGGAGCAAATCCTTGCAGGAAAAATAAACGGGCTGGTGTCTTTTGACACGAGTCCTTTTTGTGTTTTTGTTTTGCAGCGCGAGGATTTGCTGAAAAAGTTTTGGGGGACAAGCAGTTAGCGTCCTTTTGTTTTCGCGGGACGGGTGGGTGAGTGGCTAAAACCAGCAGACTGTAAATCTGCCGCTCCTTGCGGGCTACGAAGGTTCGAATCCTTCCCCGTCCACCAGTCGCTCGCTGTT
>JABCYZ010000020.1 GCA_013289955.1 Acidobacteriota bacterium | reverse complement strand
GGAAATCTTTCATCCTCTGATAGAAAAAGCAGGCACTCGCGCTGTCTACAAAATCAGGAAACTCACGAAGAGAGTGGCGGCACTTAAAAATCGTGAATGTCGCTCCACAAAACTGGGGGTGGGCAAGATCTGGCGGCAAGCCGCCCGCCGCAACCATATCATGATCATGGCCCGGCGGACTGCGGGTAAGTTTCCGGCCAGTGCGTCTATCCGCTAAAGAGGTTTGACTTGCCTCTGGAGCGGTTTCGATTCATCCAGCTCGCCGTCTGCCCAGGAACTGCTGTCTTTCCCAGCATCTCTGAAATCCGTCCCGAAGTACTCTCCCGTAGCCGGACGTACCCCGACTTTTGGTGGCACTTGACAAACGCCGTAGTATCTAGGATAAAGGAAGAAGCTGCGGTTGCGGCGACACGTGGCGATTTAGGGCAACTTGCTCCACGTAAAAAACTGCTAAAGAGCTGTAGAGTATCCCAGAAGAGTTTCTGAGACCCTCCGAGCACTTTGGCACGGAGGGTTTTTCGTTTTCCTCCCTGCTGCCCTAATCGAACCCCACTTGTATTGCCAGCGCCAAGGCCTATGCGCCTGGGCCGCTCCGGCCCTTGCGGGAAGAAAGGTAAAGCGATGTCCGAATCCTACGAGCTACGTTGTCGGGAGTGTGGAAAGACCTGGGGAAACGCTCCGCGATCCTTCTGTGAAGACTGTTTCTCTCCTCTCGAAGTCACTTACGATTACGATTCCTTGAAGAAAAAAGTGCGTCGCGAAGATCTCACGGGCCGCACCTTCAACATGTGGCGCTACGCGGAACTGTTGCCAGTTCCTGAAGACTTCGCCGCACCAAATGCGGTTGGGGGAACGCCCCTGGTTCGCTCGCAAAAGCTTCGAACCCAATGGGGGATCAGGGAGCTTTATTTCAAAAATGATGCGGTGTGCTTCCCTTCTCTATCGTTTAAGGATCGGGTCGTTGGCACGGCGCTGGTGGCGGCGCGGCGATTTGGCTTTCTGACCGTGGGATGTTCTTCCACAGGGAATTTGGCAAATGCCGTTGCCGCGCAGTCGGCGCAGCAGGGGTTTGAGGCGTGCGTGTTTATTCCCGCCGATCTCGAACCGGCCAAGGTTCTGAATACGGCGGTGTATGGCGCGCGCATCGTTCGCATCAGCGGGAACTACGACCACGTGAACCGGTTATGCGCCCAGATCGCAGACCGGTTTAAATGGGGCCTGGTGAACGTGAACCTGCGGCCCTACTACTCGGAAGGATCGAAAACGCACGGCTACGAAATTGCCGAGCAGCTCGGGTGGCGGTTGCCGGACAACGTGGTGGTGCCGATGGCCGGCGGTTCCCTGATCACGAAAATTGCCAAGGCGTTCAAGGAGTTGGTGACGCTCGGCTGGGTGGAAGCAAAGCCAGTGAAATTCTTTGGCGCGCAAGCTACCGGATGCTCGCCCATTTCTGATGGCGTGAAACGCAATTTGGCGCGCTTTGAGCCACAGAAGCCGAACACGATCGCGCGCTCGCTGGCCATCGGGAATCCGGCCGACGGGCCTTTTGCGATGAAGCTGATCCGCGAGAGCGGCGGCTGGGCGGAAGATGTTTCCGATCCGGAAATCGTGGACGCCATCAAACTGCTGGCAGAAACCGAAGGCATTTTCACGGAAACCGCGGGCGGTGTGACGACGGGCGTCACGCAGAAGCTCATACTCCAGGGGCGAATCGCGGCGGACGAAACTACGGTGGTTTGCATTACCGGAAATGGCTTGAAAACTACCGACGCGATTGCCTCGGAATTTCCAGTCACCGAAGCCATCGCGCCAAGACTCGATGCTTTTGAGGCTTACCTCGACAGCCAATTTAGTGCTCCGGCCACTGCCGGGGCGAAGTAAGGAGACAGGACCGACATGCCAGTGACCATCGAAATTCCGACGGCTTTCCGCCGCTTTACGGACGGCACGCCAAAGATCGACTGTAGTGCGGCGACCATTGCCGAGGCGTTGAATGATTTGACTACGCGCTTTCCTGCGCTGTCGCGTCATGTGCGCGACGAGCAGGGGCAAATTCGCCAGTTCCTTAATGTCTATCTCAATGAGGAGGACATTCGCTTTCTTGGCGGTGAAGGTTGCTCGCTGAAAGAAGGCGACCGCGTGTTGTTGGTTCCCTCCATCGCCGGCGGATAGGTGCTCACGCTTCTTCTCTGCTTGCGTCCTGTACTAGAGATGTTCCCGCGACAGGATGCTGGCGTACCTGAACAGGATTCCTTCTCAACAGTCGTGGACGTGGAGACGCAATGGGCTACTACGCACTTTTCTATCGGGAAGTGGTGCCAGACTTTATCACCCAGCGGGGTGCCTATCGGGAAGAGCACCTGGGTCTGGCCAGGGAAGCTCATTCCCGCGGCGAATTGGTGCTGGCCGGGGCGCTGGCTGACCCGCCGGATGGAGCCCTGCTAGTTTTCCGGGGCGGCGACGAAACGGCTGCACGGGAATTCGTCCGCAAAGATCCCTATGTTCGGAACGGACTCGTCAAGCGCTGGGAAATTCGACCATGGACCGTTGTCGTAGGAAACCAATAGGAGCCTTCCCGAATGATTGCACGTCTATGGTCCGCCCGCACCACAAAACCTCAATCCACGAGATATTTGGAACATTTTTGGCAGAGCGTTGTGCCGTCACTCCGGACCTTTGATGGATACGTCTCATCGAGTGTCCTGGTGCGATCCCATGGCGACTCGGTTGAGATTCTCGTGACGACGGTGTGGCAATCTCTTCAGGCTATCGATGCTTTTGCGGGTTCGGATCGCGAAACGGCCGTGGTTGCCAGTGAGGCCGCGGCACTGTTGACCGATTATGACCGCCGCGTGCGGCACTATGAGGTCGCTCAGATGGATGGACTCTCCTTCCGGCAATCCCAGTAGCCTGACAGCCCGTTTGCCTGGCAAGCCCGGCTAATTTCGACCAGCAGGAAACATTTCGAGCCCGGACTTCGTTACTTAGACCATGAGCTTTGGAGGTGTGTCGATGCGTCTTCCTTTCTTGCTGGCGTCCGCGCTCGCGCTGTCAGTGGCTTCCGGCGCGGCACAAACCAAAATCGACGTGAGAGACATTGAGAATCATCCGTTTACGGCGGATTTCCACTCGGGCGGCAAGCTCAAGATGTATCTGCAATCTGGGAGCTTTCACATCGTTGGCAGGGCCGAGAACAGGATTGCCGTCCGCGTTTCGGGACGAAATGCTTACAACGCCCGGGATATGCGCGTCGAGATGGAAGGCTCGAAAGACTACGCGAGTCTGACCATCAGCGACGGTCCAAAGAATGATCTTGAGGTCACCATCGAGGTGCCCATGAAAACCGGGCTGTTCGTGCGCATGCCCGCTGGGAACCTGGAGCTCCATCACGTTACGGGCGACAAGGACGCGGAGTTGCGCGCCGGCGAGTTGCTCATTGATGTTGGCGACGCGGGCGACTATTCACGCGTGGATGCCTCGGTCTACTCGGGAGGACTCGAAGCGAGCCCGTTTGGTGAGTCCCACGGAGGTCTCTTCCGCTCTTTTCACAAGGAAGGAAATGGAAAATATCACCTGCACGCGCACGTTGGGGCTGGCGATCTGACGCTCGAATAAGGCATCCCCATCGTGACCCACCGCAACATTTGGCGCTGAAACGTGTTCCTATCCGTATGAAGATCAGGTTAGCCATCTACGGCGCCGCTTCGCTCTTTTTGCTGGCCTTTTATGCACCGGCCAAAGTCGTGGCGTCCCTCCTCTCCGGATTGCGCGACCGCTAGGCGAATCATCCCCTTTATCATTTCTTCCGCCCCGACACCGGGCAGAAATCTGATCAAACCTTCAGCTTCCAAATTGTGCTCCGGCAATGTGTAAAGACGTGGAGGATTTTTTCCGGAGTAGACGCCGGCGCGTGCCGTGTGTAGAGTGCGCTCGACGAAGAGTGGATGTAGTTTCGGCCTTCCGGGAGCTCCGAATCGACGATGCCCCCTGCTGACAGCGGTCCTCGAACCGCGCCACATGCAATTGCGCTCAAAAGGGCGCTATCGCCCGTGGCTGCGCTGCTGGCGATATCGACGTTTATCAACTACATCGACCGGGGCAGTCTTTCTCTGGCTGTCCCGGTGCTTAAAACAGAGCTTCAGCTTTCTCCCTGGCAACAGGGCATCTTGCTTTCCTCCTTTTTCTGGACCTACACGAGCTTTCAAGTTATTTCCGGCTGGCTGGTGGACCGTTTCAATGTGAACTGGGTTCTCGCCGGCGGTTTCTTCCTTTGGACCATCGCCACGGCCACAACCGGCGTGGTGCATGGGTTCCAGATGCTGCTGGTCATGCGGCTCATCCTGGGCGCGGGCGAATCGGTCGCCTTCCCTTCCTACAGCAAAATACTCGCAAAGCATTTTCCGGAAGCGTTGCGCGGGCGGGCCAATTCCTTCATCTCCGCGGGCATCGCCGGAGGTCCGGCATTTGGAATATTTTTCGGCGCCATGCTCATAGGGCGCTATGGCTGGCGGCCTTTTTTCATCGGATTGGGTTTGTTCAGCCTGCTCTGGCTTCCGCCATGGAAGATCTGGATGCCGAACGGGCCGGGGCTGGATGTGCCGTCCACATCGCAGGCGCCGGGACTTCTCGAAATTCTCAGGGAGCGATCTGCCTGGGGCACCTTCGTCGGGCTATTTGCGTTCAATTACCTCTCCTATTTCCTGCTCACCTGGTTGCCATCGTATCTCGTCAACGAGCGGCATTTTTCGATGCAGAAGATGGGGACCATCGGGGGCGCAGCGTATCTGCTGCTGGCGGTTTCGGCGCTCCTCTGCGGATGGTGCTCGGATCTGTGGATTGCGCGAGGCGGCACTCCGACACGAGTCCGGAAGACTTTCACCGCAACCGGGCTCGCGATAAGTTCCTGCTCGTGTCTGGCCGTGGTCGCCTTTGCTTCCGATGCGCGGCTCGCCGTTCTGTTTCTTTTCGTGACCTGCGCCGGAGCGGGGCTCTGCACTGCAAATCTTTGGGCCATCACGCAAACGATCGCCGGACCTCTGGCAGCGGGAAAATGGAGCGGGCTGCAGAATTGTTTCGGTAATTTTGCGGGCATTATCGCTCCGGCGCTCACCGGATTTGTGGTGCAACGAACCGGACATTTTTTCTGGGCTTTCGCGGTTACCGCAGGAGTGCTGCTGGCGGGGGCGCTTTCGTGGGCCTTTGTGGTCGGCCGGGTTGAGCCACTACGCTGGAAGGGAAAAGGGTTCGCCGTCCGGGCAGGGGCCTCGGCAGAGTAGGTGCGAGGCGTACGCGCTACGGCCGCTCCCATCTTCCGGTTTCGGCAGAGCGGAAAATTGCTTCGATAACAGCCATATTGCGTGCGGCGTCTTCGATCGAAACGGGAACCTCGCCATCTCCACGGATGGCGCGCGAAAAAACGTCGCCTTGAATGGTGTACTGATCGCAGGTAGGGAAAGTTTCCGTACTCACGCCGCCACCGTGGACATCGCGGCCGTCATCTATGAAAATCCGGCAGGGACGATCGTTCGGCGCGTTGAAGGGGATTTCAATTTCGATGCGTCCTTTGGTACCGAGAAATTGCATGCGCTGGTAAGGGACGAGCTGGGTGCTGCAGGTGAAAATGGATTGCCCGGCCGGGAAATCCAGAATCACGGAGGCGAGGCGATCCGTGCCGAATTCCGGGTCTCGTTCGACCAAGCCGATGACTCGCGACGGCTCTTCTCCGAAGATGAAACGCGAAGTGGCAATGGGATAGCAGCCGATGTCGTAAATTCCTCCGCCGCCCCAGTCCAAAACGTTGCGAATATTCGCCGCATCGCGATTGAAATAGCTGAAGGCGCCGACGATCGAACGCAACTCGCCGGTTCGTCCCGAGCGAATCAGCTCTCGCGTGCGCAGCCATTGGGGATGCGTTCGAACCATGAAGGCTTCGCCGATTTTTACGCCGTTCCGGTCGCGCGCGGCGAGCAGTGCCTTGACTTCGGCGACGTTCAGGCCCATGGGCTTCTCGCACAGCACATGCTTGCCGGCTTGCGCGGCCTTTATGGACCACGGGACGTGCAGGTGATTCGGCAGCGGATTATAGATGGCCTCGATGTCGGGATCGGAAAGCAGCTCTTCGTACGACCAATACGCTTTGGGGATGCGCAGCTTGCGAGCCACGCTCTCGGCTTTTTGGCCATCGCGGGAGGCGATCGCGACGATCTCGCTCCACTCCCCCAGCTGCATTCCGGGAAGAACCTTGCGGACTCCGATTGCTGCTGTACTCAGAACGCCCCACTTCACCTTTTTGTTGCCCACCACTTCCCTCCCCGGGTCAGACCGTTCCGTTCTATCACGCATTGCGGTCGGGGCAAAATGGGTGCGCCCGAAGCGCATTTGTCTTACCGCTGCCGACCGCGTATAAGAATTGCCATGCTTCTCGACCTTCGGCTCGCAAATTTCCCTGCCGCAAGCTCCGTCTCCGTCGGCCAATGGCGCTGGGCCGTCTTCTCGATCGCCATAGGGGCCATTCTTCTGATGATCGGCTTCCTGGCCGTCGGTATTTTTCTTTTTCGCAAGAAGGCTACGGACCGCGCCCTTTTCTACTTCGGCCTGTTCGTTATCGTTTACGCCGTCCGCATCTTCATGCGCGAGCACCCGTTTCTGTCCGTCTTCGGATTTCCGGCCGCGCTTGCCGACCACCTCGACCGCATCATCACGGTCACGATCTCCCTGCCGGCGCTGTTCCTCTTCCTGGAGGTCGTGCAGGCCCGCTGGCGGCGGATCATCCTGTGGACGCTCGGCGTGCAATCGGTTTTCGCCTTCCTCGGGATTCTGTCCGACTTCCTGGGCGTGGCGCGCCGCGAGGTCGATATCGCCAACAGCCTTCTGCTCCTGGGCTCCTGGATTCTTCTGGTTGTCTTTCTGTTTTTCCTCCGCCCTGGCGGCCGCCTTCCGCGTGAACTTCAGATAGTCGCCGCGGGCTTCGTCGTTTTTACTCTCTTCGTTCTTCATGCCAATCTGGTCGGGCTTGCCGTGATTCCCGGGCGCAACCTCGAACCCATCGGCTTTCTTTTCTTTGTGTGTACCCTCGGCTATCTGGTGGCCTACAGGATTTTCGCCAGGGAAGAAAGCCTCTTTGCGATTCAGAAAGAGCTTGAGATTGCGGAGCAGATTCAAGCCTCGATTCTGCCGCGGGAGGTGCCGCGCATTCCTGGACTCGACATCGCGGCCCGGTATCTGCCAATGAGCGCTGTCGCCGGCGATTTCTATGATTTTCTTGTCCTCGAAGGCAATCAGCTTGGCATTCTCATAGCCGACGTGACCGGGCACGGGGTTCCGGCCGCGCTCATCGCTTCCATGCTCAAGGTCGCCTTTGCCAGCCAGTCTCTGCACGCAACCGAGCCGGCGCTTGTCCTCGCCGGGCTGAACCAAGCTCTGTGCGGAAAATTTGAAGAGCACTTTGTAACCGCGGCTTATTTCTACGTTGATCTTGATGCGAAAAGGGTTCGCTACGCTGGAGCGGGTCATCCGCCCCTCTTGTACAGCAACCGTGCGAACGGCGACCGGCACCCCATTGAGAAAAACGGCTTTTTCCTTGGCATGTTTCCCGAAGCGGAGTACGCGTCGATCGAAATCCAGTTGCAGCCCGGCGCCCGGTACGTGCTTTACACCGACGGCTTGCCGGAATCCAAAAACGCTTCGGGCGAAGAGTTTGGGATTGCTCGCTGCTCTCAATTTCTTGGGTCCCATCCTCAGCTGCCGGCTGCCGCGCTTGCCGACGAAATGCTCCGCGAAATCAAGAGCTGGACGGCCCGTGCCGCCGGGAGCGTGCAGGAGGACGATATGACGCTCGTGATAGCCGACTTTCTGGGTTCCGCCTAATTCCCTGCAAAATTTCCTGTTCACCGCCCTCCGGGAAAGCTATCCTCTTCGGCGCACGGATCACCGGGCTTCCGCAATACGCGCGCGCTTCTCGGCTGAGGGAGACACAGATGTACCTTTCGAAGGGGAATATTCTGGCACTTGCGTTAGGTTCGCTCGCCAGTGCCATCACGAGTTCGCCTCTGGCCGCCATTCCAGCGCCAGCGGATGGGCCACAATTTTCCGTCTCCTTTTCCAAAGCCCGGACTGCTCAGCCGATCGATGGCCGCATCTTTGTTCTGCTCTCGACCGACCCATCCCAGGAACCGCGCATGCAGATCGATCTCTCCGTCAAAACGCAGATCGTTTTCGGCGTCGACGTGGATGGACTCGCCCCCGGCCAACCTGTCGCCGTTACAAGCGGCAATGCTGTCGGCTATCCGGTCCGTCATCTTCAGGACCTGCCGCCGGGCGAATACTACGTCCAGGGTGTTTTACACCGCTACGAAACTTTCCATCGTTCCGACGGCCATACGGTGAAACTGCCCATGGACCGCGGCGAAGGCCAGCATTGGAACATCGCCCCCGGAAACCTTTACAGCACGCCCCAGAAAGTGACTCTCGGAACGGGCTCAACGCCCATCCCGATTCTTCTCGATCAGGAGATCGCACCCATTGAAGCTCCGAAGGACACCAAATACATCCGGCACATCAAAATTCAGTCGGCGCTGCTCACCAAATTCTGGGGCCGGCCCATGTACATCGGAGCCGCGATTCTTGTTCCGGAAGGATTCGACGAGCATCCACAGGCTCATTTTCCAGTTATGGTTTTCGAAGATCATTTTGTACACGACTTCGACGGATTTCGCACAGAGCCGCCCGACGCCAATCTCAAGCCAGACTACAGCGAGCGCTTCCATATCCCGGGCTACAACCGGATTCAGCAGGAAGAGGCCTATAACTTTTATAAGCAGTGGACGGCGCCAAATTTTCCGCGCTATCTGGTGGTGAAGCTCCAGCACGCCAATCCCTACTACGACGATTCTTATGCGGTGAACTCGGCCAACCTCGGTCCCTATGGCGACGCGATCGAGACGGAACTCATTCCCGCGATGGAAAAACAGTTCCGCGGCATCGGTCAGGGTTGGGCACGCTTCTTGTATGGCGGCTCGACGGGCGGGTGGGAATCCATCGCCGTGCAAATGTTCTATCCGGACCACTACAACGGTGCGTTCATCGCCTGCCCGGACCCCATCGACTTTCGCGCCTATACGCACGTAAACATTTACGACGAAACGAATGCTTTCTACCACGAAGGCCCGCACACGCGCGTCGCACAGCCCGGCATGCGCAACTATCTCGGCCAGACGCTTGTCTCGATCGAGGCCATCAATCAGTACGAGCTGGCCCTTGGCTCGCACTCCCGCTCAGGCGAGCAGTTCGATATCTGGCAGGTGGTTTACTCTCCGGTTGGAGCCGACGGGTATCCCGCTCCCATCTTCAACAAAGAGACGGGCCAGATTGATCACGACGTTGCTGCCTATTGGAAGGAACACTACGATTTGGGGGAGATTCTCCGCCGCGATTGGGCCACTCTCGGCCCGAAGTTAAGAGGCAAATTGCACATTTATTGCGGCAGCGCCGACAATTATTTCTTGAACGACGCTGTTTATCTGGTGGAAGATTTTCTGAAAACGACGACGAACCCGCCTTATGATGGCGAAGTAAAATACGGAGACCGCGCGGAGCATTGCTGGAACGGCGATCCCGCTTTGCCCAACTATCTTTCGCGGCTGCACTACAACACACAGTATCTGCCGAAGATTCTGGACCGCATCGAGAAAACAGCTCCTGCGGGAGCGGATTTGAAAAGCTGGCGATACTAATCGCGGGATTCAGCGAGGGAGCGGCCGCACCGGAAGTAACAGAACGGGTCTAGAGAAAACTCAGTTGCCGACTCTCGAGGGCTAGTAACTTCTTCTTGAGGGGCAAACCGCCGCCGAATCCGGTCAGATCACCGTTACTGCCAATCACGCGGTGGCACGGAATGATGATGGGGATGGGATTCGAACCATTTGCGAGGCCGACGGCGCGCGCTGCGTCCGGACTGCCAATGCGCTTGGCCAACTGACCATAACTCACAGTTTCCCCGTAAGGAATCTTCTGTAAATGGCGCCAGACAAGAAGTTGAAACTCCGTGCCGGCGAGGACCAGAGGAAGGTCGAAATCTTCGAGTTTCCCCTCGAAATACGCTTCCAGCTGGCGAACCACTTCCTGGAACGGCGACTTGTCCTCGATCCAATCCGCTTGAGGAGACTGGGGCCGCCGGCCCGTTGAAAAGTGCACCAATCGCAGCCCGGCCTTGTCTCCAGCGAGCATGAGGGGCCCAATGGGGCTCTTCATCACGGTGTAGGACATTGGATTCATGGGAAGTGACTTATCCTCCTTAGCCGGCTGCTCCGCTCTGTTGGGTTGTAGCTGCATAGGGGCTCCGGGCGCGATACCTTTTCTCAAATTCCTCGCGTGTACACATGGTCTGAATATCGGTGATGCGATCCACGGCGAGTATTCCATCGAGATGATCTATCTCGTGTTGCAAGAGCTCGGACAGATTGCGCTCTTCGTTTGCCTGCACTTCGTGCCATTCCCCTTCTAAATCCTGATACCGTACGCCAATCTCCCGATGCCGCTCTACTTGCATGAAAATCGAGAGAAAGCTGAGACAAGCATCCCAGACGACGATTTTTTCTTCGCTACGTTCGGTAATCTCGGGATTTACCAGCGGCCAGGGGGGAGCCCCAGGCAGTTGCAAGAAAATGACGCGCAGGCTGGAGCCAATTTGCGGCGCGGCAATGGCTCGGCCATATCCCGTCGTTCGCTTCCAGTAGGCGAGCGTATCGGCAAGATCTTCGATGAGAGCGCGGATTTCCGGTGCGCTGGGATCGGCCACGCGGCTCGCAGTTTCTCGCAAACCCGGATTGCCAAGTTGCAGTAAGGTTTGAACGGCCACGGCCTGCCAGACCTCCTGTCAGGTGGCATCCATCATATCGCGATAGGACACAAATCCGCTTGGCCGACAACCGAGCGCAAAGGAAGTGATGGGCTGCCCGTCTGAGATCCTCCGGCTGCCCCCGCACGAGGAATTTACTTGTAGGCAAACGACGCATAATGATAGAGTTAGCGCGTCCGGGGGAGTTCGGCGCGATTCCAGCGGGATGAGTTGCCGGACTTGGACGGTTTTCTAGGGGAATTCATGAAGAAACAGAAGGGTTTCTCGCTTATCGAATTACTCATCGTTGTAGCCATCATCCTCGTCATCTCGGCAATCGCCATCCCCAGCTACCTGCGATCACGAATGCAGGCCAATGAAGCCTCCGCCGTCAGTTCTCTCCGCATGATCAACACCGCCGCCATCACCTATTCTTCCACCTATGTGGATGTGGGTTATCCGGCCACTCTGGCCAACATGGGCGGCGCAATTCCGTGTACAGCGACTTCAACTTCAGCCTGCTTGCTGGATGACAGCCTCGCCCAGGGAACCAAGAGCGGCTACGCACTGGCGTGGACGGGCGACGGTGCTACACCGTCGGTCGCTTACACAATTACGGGTACGCCTCTTGTCGTCGGCGGATCTGGCCAACGAATGTTCTGCACAGATCAAACCGGCGTGATCCGTTACGAGCCCTCTGGCGCGGGTTGCACGGACGCCAGCGCAGCAGTCCAGTAGCAGTATGCAATAAGCGGGGCTTATGCCTAGCGAGCCGGAAGTTCTTAAAACCGCTGAAGTGATTCCCCTCGAGCTGAAGCAGGAACCGCGCTCGAAAGGGATCTCGACTCCTCGCAAGAAAAAACCAAAAGAGCTTGCCGTTATTACGGAGTGCTGTACCGGCTGCGCAGGTTCCCCGGCTTGTGTGGAATACTGCCCGGTTGAGGATTGCATGTTCTGGGTTCCAGATGAGGATCATCCGCCGTTTGGGCGTATCCAGGTAGATTCGGTTTTGTGCATTGGGTGCAAGAAGTGCACCAGCAAGGGCCCGGATGGCGCGTTTCTGGATGGCTGTCCCTGGGATGCGATCGTGATGCTGGACATTGCCGAGGTGGAAAAAGTGGTCGGAGTGATGACCTTCTAGCTTCGAACGCGAGCCGCCGCCGGGAATTTACCTTAGCCGCGTTGCCCTCTCCTGAATGGCCTTCTCCGTAAGAAGGGCCTGTTGTCTGACGCGATCAGGAATCTCGGGCAGGTCGCGTTGATAGTTACGGATTGCTCCTAGATCTTGAGGTTCGCCAACCAGGTAGAGGGCCCTCAGCGCTTCCCAGACCTGTTCCGCTCCTGGATCCACGCTCGCCAATTCCGCTCCGGAAACGACCTCCGCACCTGTCGTCGTCGCCAGCGTTCGAATGCGCCCGCTGATGGGAGAGCGAACTTCCGTCACTTGCGCAGCATTCTGCAGTTTTACGATCACACCACCCTGATGGATCGAAGTGCCTGGACGGTCGGCATCGATCACTCTGCCGGCGAAAGGAGCCAATATCCTGGCGGGCTCCAAGAGAGCAACGATTTCCGACCGCCCCGCCGCATCGCCAAAGCGCACTAGCGATAGCGCGGCGTTTCCTCTAACCATCGGCGAGGGATCTCGGAGCATCTTCCGTAGCGCGGCATGAAATCCAGCCTCCGCGGTGTCCTGCCCCATGACCCAAGCGTCGGTGTTACGCACCTCTTCGACGGGATAGGAGGCCAGGCGTTCGAGATCGGGATACCATCGTGCCGCCGTCAGGTCGTGCGCGGCCAGGCGCTCGCCCAATTGCACCAGAGCATGTTGGATATGCCGGGGATGTTTTTGATCGTTGAGGTATTCGCTCAATTGCTTGTCCGAAAGGTGCCTGCCGAACCAAGTGCTCCACCAAAAAAGGAATGGCATCAGAACGATCAGCCATGCCGTTAGAAAAAAGAGAATGCGGTTCCGCGTGGACATGTGGTGCCGAGGGCGAAGCGGCTGCGCCGGGGAATCTCCTGTTTCCGAGGCAGCGCCGGGACGAGCCAGGTGGTCAACGGATAGCGCGGACGGAAGTTGGCTGGCGGCCATGGAATCCATGGAACCCTAACCGGCCGCCTTGGCTCGAGGCGGCTCCTTGGCCGGGGCTGTCTTGGTCTTGTGCAGAAAAGCCAGCCAGCCTCGTGCATGGATCTCAAAAAAGACATTCAACAGGAAAATCCCGGACAAGGTCAGAAGAATCAGGCTCATGAACAGCCCATCGACGGATGTGAGCGACCTCGTGATGACAATCCACGCAATCCCCACGAGCGGGATGAGTGCGAGCAGAATAGAGAGCAAGAGCATCACGAGAAGCAACGCACCTCCTTGAATCTGTTGCCATCGAGCGCACGGCACCGGCTCCTGCCGGCGCTCGCCACATGATCTGAAGCAGGTCTAGGGCTGAGCCTTGAAAGTGGCGTCAACGGTCTTGCTGTCTTTCGCTGCCAGCGTGACCTTCTCATCTTGCTCGCCCAATTTTTCCTGCACGAAGGCAATCGTGTAATCTCCCGGCGGCAGCCCCGTAATCGCAAACTTGCCGTCGGGTCCGCTTACGGCGTAAAACGGATTTTTGACGACGTTCATGAACATGCGCATCCACGGATGCTGGTTGCACTGCACGGGCAGCAAGATCTCTTCACGCGCGAAGGTTTTTTCAAGCGCAGCCGCTTGCGGAGCTTGCGACTCGTTCCAATCGCGATTGTTTTTCGGTGTGGGGTGGATGTTGTGGGTCGTCGGGTCGGCGTTGACGATTTTGATAGTCTGTCCGGCCATCACGCCGAGCACGTGGGGCTTGTACCTGCAGCCGCTTTGCGTGAGGGTCACGGCGTCTCTCGGCACGTCAAATGTGCGGCTGCCCAGGCCGTCCTTTACATAAACAAAAACGTTGGCGACTCTGCCGTCGGCAACCACAACATTTTCCGCGGTATTCGAACCGGCGCAATTCGGATCCTGGCTCATGTCGATCTTTGCAGCTTTCGGAGCAGGCCCGTCAAATTTCACTGTGCCGCTGATCGATGCCGCAGTCGCGGGATCGATGGGTGCAGCCGCAGGGGCGGACGGGGGCGCCGACGCGGCGGGAGCCGCCGGCTGCTCCTCGGCTTCCTTTTTGCCGCATCCTGCGAGCAAAACAAGCCCCGGCAAGATACCCATCGCTAGCCATTTTTTGGTTTTCATATTCTGCCCCCACCTCACTTGAAATTTAGAAACTCATGCAAATCCTATTTGCGGCCACTTCCGCCGGCCGCATTCGCCCCCGACGGAATGTCGCTGCTGGAAGCCCGCGCGTGCCCCATCGACGCGCTGACGCGCCGCTGTTCCTCGGCCGTGAGCTGGAAGATGTAGTCCACCAGGAGCTTCGTTTGATCCTTGTCGTAGCCCTGGAAAGACGGCGGAGTCGGCCCCGAGAAAACCCAGTGATTATTCTCGCGCCTAAAGAGCCCAGAAGGCATGGCCGTACCTGGACTGATCGCCTGGGGATCGATAATCCACCGTTCTACCCAATCCGGCTTCAAACGGCCCTTGGCTTGGAGGAAATTCGGCGCCGTAGCCGTGCGATCGTGAGCGGGATCGCCAGTGGCGTGGCATTTCAGACAAGGAGCGGCAGGACTACTGAAGAGGCTGCGCGCCATCTCCGTTTCTTTGGCTGTGAGTACCGGCGCATGATCTGGAATGTAGGGGAAGGGTTGCCGCGCGAGCGCCTGGAAGAACCGCACGAGCTTGCCCAGTTCATTTTCGGAAAAAGAAAACGTTGGCATGCGAACCTGCAGATAGGAGCGCACGCCGTTGCGGTTCGTCTCCGAATCGTTCAACGCCGGGTTCGTCAAGAAGTGCAGCAGCCACTCAGGTTCGACGCGTGCTCCCTCCGTCAGAAGCTTGGGCGGAAGCTGGTCTTGTGTGTCCTGATATCGCGCCATGGTCATGAGCGATGACTTTTGACCAGGGATGAACTGATGGCAGCCCATGCAGTTGTATTTCTTGACCACCCACCAGCCTTCCTGAATATCGCGGCGATAGTCCAGTGGCCGGTACTGGTAGCTGGCGGGAAGCGCGCTCTCTTCGCTGCCCATCAGGAAGGTCGTCAGCGACTGCACCTGTTCCTTGGTCAAGTGAAGGTTCGGCATGCGCAGCTGTTCCAGCTCAGGCTTGATCTTGCCCTTGTCCCAAATATTCGGTTCCGCCAGTTTGTGTTCAAGGAAGCCCTTGTGGTCGTACCACGGGCCCTTGGCGGGACCTTCCGGCAATCGCGCCAAGTCATCCGGATCGACGATGGGCTCACCACTACCGCGTTGTGCCACTTCGGTCAGCAAGGCAAAATCGAGACGTTCGATTGGCTTGCTGCCCTCAAAGGTTAGTTCCGTTCCAATGCGGCCTTCGTCTTCCATGCCGGTAATTTCGTGGCAACCGGCGCAGCCATAGTGGCGAATCCACTTTTTGCCTTCTTCTTTGAGCTGGGGATCATCCATGAACGCGGCGTCAGGGTAGGCACCAGGCTCCTGCTTCTTTAGCGTTACGAGGTAACTTGCCACGTCTTCCGCATCCTGCGGAGAAAGACGCAGGCTGGGCATCACCGTCATATTCTGGACTTGCAGCTCGTGTCCATCGTTCGGGCAGCGGGTATGCTCCAGATCGAAAACGTAGGGCAAACCCTTCCTCGCGTAGTCTTCCGGTCCGATGTCCCGCTTCTCGTACATGCAGTAAGGACGAGTGCGTTCGCGCGCATTGTGCACCCAGCGCACGAGGTAGTCGTAGTTGTCCTTCTCGCCGACGCGCGTGAGGTTGGCAGCAAAACTTCCGCCTTCCATCTGATCGCCTTCGCGGATGGAGTGGCAGGCGAGGCAGCCGCGCGTTTCGAATAGTTCTTTTCCGTGCGCCGCACTGCCTGGTTTGTGCTTGGGCAGCGGATCGGTCAGCGCGGATTGCCACAAGTACGCGGAGATAGCCTTGATCTGCTCGTCGGTCAAACGGAAATTCGGCATCTTGGTCGTGGCGCGGAAGTCGCTCGGTTTCTTTAGCCAGACTGGAATCCAATTCTTGTTCAGCTTCAGGCGCACGTCCTTCAGATTTGGGCCGACCTTTTTCATATCCTGGAGCAAGCTCTTCGTCGTTCGGTCGAGCTGAACGAGGCGCAAATCGAGTTTGCTGTTGTCGACTTTCAGCGCCACGGCCTGATCGTTCAGGTGGTTGGCTTCGTCGTTCGTCGTCGCGGCGTCGGCTTGTTTCATCAAATAGGCCGACTGCTTGAGGTTTCCCGTTTTCTCCTGGTCCAGCTGCTTGATCTGCTGCGCGATCGAGAGCAGGTCCTCTGGTTCCTTGTCGTAACCCTCGTAGCGATGGCAGCCCACGCAACCGCGCTGGCGGTAAAGGTCCTTGCCCTCGCTGAGCGTCCAGCCCACGTCGTTGCTCACCAGCACCATGTCGGCGGCATGACAGGTCTGGCACCCCGCCTCGACGTTTCCTCGCGGAAACAGCGGCCAGAGCCAATGCTCGTAGGTGCCATGGGCTTTCTCGATGCTTGTCGTGGCGCGGCCGTTGCCCTGGTGGCAGGGAGAGCAACCGAACTTTTCCGGGTCGTGTGTCTTCAAGAGTTCAGGGTCGCGGTGGGTAGTGAATGCGCGCGCGTATTCGTCCGGTTTCTTGCCTTTCGCCGACATCGAGGCTGCCGTCAACTTGACCGGCTCGCGGATGCCGATGTGGCAGGACTCGCAGCGATCCACAATATTGGCCTCGGGCACATTGATCTGCATGATTTTCGGAGTCAGGGCTTCGGTCTTGTCCAGCAGACCCATAAGCTGCGGCGGTGTCAGACTGACCATGTGATCGGTGACATAGGCGTCCAGCTTTGCTTTTTGCTCGTTGACGGGCTTGATCAGTTCTCCGAGTTCGGCGCTCAGTGCCGTGCGCTCGTTCCGCAGGTCGTTGTAGGTTTCCTCGAGATGGGGATAGTCGTAGGTTTTCTTGCTGCCGTCGGGATAATTGACGGTGGTTATCTGCTGCTCATACTTGGCGAGGTCGCTTTGCTTGCTCTGCTTTGAGGAAGCGCTTGTCTCGGTCTCGATGGCATACGTCGAGGCGCTTACATAGGCCCGCCGGTCGGTGAAGGTATTCTGCACCGCCAGGATTTCGGCGGCGAGATCGCGCAGCTTTTCGTTGATCTCCTTGATCCGCGGTGCGGCGCTCTGGGCCGCCTGCTGGTAAGCCTGCTTCAGCGCCAGATAGTCCGGGTTGCCCTCGACCTCGTTCTCTGAGGTATCGGACTCGGAATGCGCGTTTTTCAGGAAAGCCGAGTAGCGCGTTTTCCATTCGTTCTGAAAAGCTTTCCAGGGCCGCTGCCCGATGTCTTCATCCCACAAGGCCCAAAACAGGGTAGCCGTCAGAACCAGCATGGCCACCAGATAATGCGGCGCCAGCGACCGGCTGACTAATGGATCGTCTTCGGGGATGGGCTTCTCAGGCACCACGTCCTCCTAAACGTTGAACCACGGTGTGATCCACACATATTTGATGTGAAACGCCAGCCGCAACAGCATCTTGATCGGCAACCCGATCATGGTGATGAAAAACACCAGCAGAATCGAGTACTGCAGCAAGCTCATTCGTTTGTAATTCTTTGGGTTGTACCGGCGAAAAAGGGCATGCACCAAGAGACCGCCAACAACGAAAAACCCGCCAACCACGGCCGCACCAAATATTCCTTTCGACCAGTTCGAGGTAATCCCGAAAAGATCGGGCAAGTCGCGGTTCACTTCATAGATCAGGCGATTGTGGTCCCACGTCTGGCCCGGCCAGAACCACTGCCAACCGGGTCCTCGAATGAAGGTCCCTATCGTAATCATCGAGACCCATAAGATGATGAACCCGAACAGGAAAGTGCCGATGGCGAATTTTCGCTGCTTCCAGGTGTAATAGCCCGCTCCGAGCGGGTTCGTGTCTATATAGGGGATCACCATCAGGCCGAAGATGATGAGTGTGGGCATCACCACCCCGGCAATCCACGGATCGAAGTAAACCAGCATTTCCTGCAAGCCGAGGAAATACCAGGGGGCTTTCGCAGGGTTCATGGTCAGATTCGGATTCGCAGGCTCTTCGAGAGGCGCGTTCAGCGTGATCGACCAGATCATCAAAATAATGGTGACGATGATGGCCGCGAGGAATTCCACGCGCAAGAGAAACGGCCAGACGTGCACTTCCTTGGACCATCCCGGCTTGAATGGCCAAGCCTTGCGATGATGTGTCTTGGCCAGCGCCGGATCAGCTTCCAACTGCTCGATCAGCAAGTCATTGGCCTTGGCCTGCCGCCATGCGAGATAAATATAGAAAACCAGCAAAGGAATCAGCGCCACGATCGGCACGTTGTCGGGCGCGGAAATGATTTCCCACAGCTGTCTCCAGTCCATGACTATTTCCGCGCCTCCTTGACCTCAGAGTCCAGATTGACCTGCGCGGGGCCCGAAATCCCGCCGTCTTTTCTGACGCGCCAGAAGTGCACGACCATGAAGAGCGAAGCAATGATGGGGATGCCGATGCAGTGCCAGATGTAGGAGCGCAGCAGTGCGTTGGCGTCGACGATCGACCCACCCAGCAAGCCAAAGCGCACGTCGTTGTAGGGAGTCATGCCCATCTGCGCGCCAAACGGCCCTTCATGCCCAAGAAGCGGCGTGGCACGCGCCATGTTTGTTCCTACGGTCACGGCCCAGAAGCCCAGCTGATCATCCGGCAACAAATATCCGGTGAAGGAAAGCAGAAGCGTCAGCACCAGCAAAATGACGCCGACATTCCAGTTGAACTCGCGCGGTTTCTTGTAGGAACCGGTGAGAAACACCCGGAACATGTGCAACTCGACGGCAATGACCATAAGGTGGGCGGCCCAGCGGTGCATGTTGCGCAGTATTCTGCCGAAAGGAACGTCGTGCTCGAGGTAGAGCACATCGCGGAAAGCCTGGACCTTACTCGGGTGGTAATAGAACATCAGCAGCGTGCCCGTGAAGGTGAGCACCAGGAACAAATAAAACGTGATTCCGCCCATCCCCCACGTGTAGCTGTAACGCACGGAATCGCGATTGATCTTCGCCGGGTGCAAATGCAGGAACACGTTCGAGAGCACTCCGAGTGCCCGATTGCGAGGCGTGTCGTCATGCTTATGTCTGAAAATCGAGGTGTAGACCTGCGTTTTGGTGGGGCTCTTCAGTGTCTCGAGGGATTCTTTTGCCTTCGCCGGAAGATCGGTTTTCAGCGACTCCAGATCCTCTCTGACGCCCGTCCTGATGGCGTCGACCAGACCCGGGGCCTTACCTTTTTTTTCGTTCGGGTTTGTGTCATCCGGCATTTCTTTTACTCCCCTTGCCCACCCCGCTCGAACCGTTCCCTGCTTTTTCCTTCGGTCCTACTTCATTCCTTCCTTGCGCCCTTCGTTCTACACATTCAGGAACGACCCCGGATCACTGAAATGGCTAGGCTGCCCCTTGGGCCATTCAAACAGCTGCGAAACGTCCACGATAATCTGACCATCGGGAGCCAACTCCACGCGCGCCCGGTCCATCGGACGCGGCGCCGGCCCTTCAAAGTTGATCCCTTCACTGTCATAGCCGCTGCCGTGGCAAGGACACTTGAACTTGTTCTCGCTAGCTTTCCAATCCGGTGTGCAACCCAGATGCGTGCACCGCGCGTAGATGACGAACATGCGGTCGGGCGTCCGGTCCACCCAGATGCGGTACTTCTGCTGCCATTTCGTGTCGACGCCCAGAGCGTAATCCGAGGGATAACCTATTTTGAAAACGGTGGGAGGTTCAAAGAGTGTGCGAGGAAGAAAAAACCGGAGAAAGGCGATAAACCAGGCCCCGAGAAATCCGGCTACGGCGCACCAAACCAAACTTCGCCGGCGCTGGTTGATTCCGCCGGCCGCCGGGCCGACCGTCGGCAAACCGGCAGCGGGCGCAGCTTTCGAGGTACCGACAGCCGGCGTGCCCACAAACTTTGCAGCTTCGCCGCCACCAGATGCGGCAGTCTTCGCTGCATCAGGTTTCGGATTGGCCGTATTTGATTCCGGGGCCGCCATGCCATACCTCCTGAATACCCTGTGGTCGAAATTATGCGGCGGCCGCGAACAATGCCGTCGCTTCCCTCCCCTGAACGTGAGCCCGTGCGCCTTGCGCAGCTTCAGGAAGGCGCAAAAATCTTTTTTCGCTCTTAGCCCTGGATTTGTTTTTTCTGGAACCTATCGCTCTGTACGCGGAGCAGCTAGCCGCGTTCAGGCGCATCGAAACACGCGAGGGAAGCCTGGATTCGGCTGTCGAGACACACAAGCAAGGCGTGGCCTGTGGAAGCGTCTCTGGCCCGCCGAGTTTGTAGAGCGTGACAACGATACATCGTGAGGCCCCTACCATTCCGCTGGACCCCCCAGGAAACGGGCCGGATGTTACTCAAATTAAAAAAATTCGTCAACAGAAGTCTAAACTTTTCTCGACAGCCACTTTTCTCGGACACCTCAGAAGCAAGGAAAAATTCTCCGTTTTCTTGGCGGGCTGCCCAAGCACTCAAACGGAAGACTCATAAGAACCCGCTTGCGCTTAGAAAGACCTGTGGTAGACTCGCCCCGTTTTCGGGCTTCGCGATCCAGATTCCGAAGGTTGTCGGCCGAATCGTTCGTAACGGCGAATCATTCAACCGGGAGGTCAGGGTAGATGGGCCTAGTTCTTCTCGTAGTCATTTGGCTGATTACCTTCATCAGCGCGTACTTCTTTCTAGCAAAAACCTGGTGGTTACCCGTCGGCGCTTCGGCTGCGGCCGCAGGCATCGATCATCATTTCTCGACCACGTACATTCTCATGGGTATTGTATTTGTAGCTGCGCAGCTGGCCCTCGGTTTTTTTGCTTGGAAATATCGCGACCGCGGGGCGACCGCCAGGCAAGCGCTCTATTCCCACGGCCACAATGGTCTTGAAATCACCTGGACAGTACTTACTTTAGTCTTGTTTGTCGGGCTGAATTTCATGAGCAGCTCGATCTGGGCCTCCGAACGCTTTCGCCCGGCAGTCTCCGATGCCGTCGAAGTCGAAGTGACCGGCATGCAGTTCGCCTGGTATTTTCGTTACCCCGGACCGGACGGCAAATTCGGCGCCACCAAGCCCGAGCTAGAGGATCCTTCCTCGGGCGGCGAAGGCGCTATCGGCCTCGATACCAGCGACCCCGCCTCGAAAGACGACGTTGTCACCGGCACGATGTACGTTCCCGTGAATCGCGAAATCGACGTGATACTCCGCGCCGAAGATGTGATCCACAGTTTTTTTGTACCCGCCATGCGTTTCAAACAGGACGCCGTGCCCGGTCTCGCCATCCACATGCACTTCACGCCGATCGCGACGGGCGATTACGAAATCGCGTGCTCGCAGCTTTGCGGTCTCGGCCACTACAAAATGCACGGCATCCTGAGAGTGGTGAGCCAGGAAGAGTTCGACAAGTGGATTGCGGCGCGCGAAGCGGAGAAGCAATAACATGGCTACCCGCGAATTCGCTGCCCACGACGCGCACGTCCATGCGGCCCCAACGAGCTGGATACGCAAATATGTTTTCAGCCTCGATCATAAGGTTATCGGCATTCAGTACTTCTTTCTTGCGCTGACGGCCGTGTTCGTGGGCATGTTTCTCTCCCTGTTGATGCGCATCCACTTAATCTGGCCCGCGGCCGCTTTGCCGTTGCTCGGCGAGATAAAGCCTGAGACCTATCTGACCCTGCTGACCATGCACGGAACGATCATGGTCTTTTTTGTCCTCACCACGGCCCCGCAGGGCGGCTTCGGCAATTACTTTCTGCCCATCCAAATCGGCGCTCCGGACATGGCCTTCCCTGTCCTCAACATGCTCTCCTTCTGGGTGACAGCACTCGCTTTTGTCGTGATGCTTTCTGCTTTCTTTGTCGTCGGCGGCGCGCCGCTGCATGGCTGGACGGGCTATCCGCCGCTAAGCGCGCTTCCAGCGGCAGGACCAGGCGAGGCCCTGGGTGCGGACTTATGGGTCATCAGCATCGCGCTGTTTTGCCTCGGCGCACTGATGAGCGCTCTCAATTTCATCACCACGACCCTGGACATGCGCGCCAAGGGCATGACACTGATGCGCATGCCCCTTACCTGCTGGGCGTGGTTTATTACCGCCATTCTCGGCCTGCTCGCTTTTGGAGTGCTCTTGTCCGCCGGCATTCTTCTTTTGCTTGACCGCAACGCGGGCACCAGCTTTTTTGTTCCTTTGGTCACCATTAATGGCCAGCTTACGGGACACCGAGGCGGCTCGCCCCTCTTGTGGCAACACCTGTTTTGGTTCTTCGGGCATCCCGAGGTTTATATCGCCATCCTGCCGGCCATGGGTTTGTGCTCGCAGTTGCTCTCCGTATTTTCACGGAAGCCCATTTTTGGTTACAAAGCCATGGTCTACGCCATGCTCTCCATAGGTTTCCTTGGATTTATGGTCTGGGGCCATCACATGTTCATGAGCGGCATGAGCCCCTACACGGCCTTCGCGTTTTCGGTGATGACCATGGCCATCGGGGTTCCCTCCGCCATCAAGACCTTCAACTGGCTCGGCACAATCTGGAAGGGACGCATTCGTTTCACCTCGCCTATGCTGTTCGCACTGGGATTCGTTTCGCTTTTTATCTCCGGCGGAATCAGCGGACCTTTCCTCGCCCAACCTGTGCTCGACATTCAATTGCACGACACGTACTTCGTGGTCGGCCACTTTCATCTCATCATGGGCGTGGCTTCCATCTTCGGCATCTTTGCCGCGACCTACTACTGGTTCCCCAAAATGTTCGGGCGCATGATGAACGAGGGCATGGCACGCTGGCATTTTTTTATCACTCTCATCGGCACCTACGCGATCTTCATGCCCATGCACTATCTCGGCATGGCGGCGCATCTCCGGCGCTATTCCCAGCTCACGGAACTGAAGTACCTGCACGGCCTGGTTCCGTTGCAGGAATTCATGACCTACGCCGCGTTCGTTACCATCGCCGGCCAGTTCCTCTTTTTGTTCAATCTTTTCTGGAGCATGAAGTTCGGCGAGAAAGCCACTGACAATCCCTGGGAAGCCACAACCCTCGAATGGACCACCGCAACTCCGCCTCCCCACGATAATTTCGGCGGACACATTCCCGTCGTTTACAACGGGCCGTACGAATACAGCGTCCCCGGCGCGCCCCGCGATTTCATAATGCAAACCGACCCGGCAATTCTGAAGGCCCACTAGGCAACCATAATGGCGAGCACCACCACAAACGCTTCGGTCGGCACAGCAGAGGGATTGCGGATCGGGAACGGCAGCACGGATCAGCGCGCACTGGATTTTAGCGCGCGCTTGAGGCGCGCGAGGCTCGGACTCATTGTCGCTCTGGTCGCGGTCGTGATGATCTTCGTCTCCTACTCAAGCGCCTATGTGGTGCGCCAGGGGCTTCCTACTCTCGATCCGCGCACCGGCACTCTGGTTCACGATTGGCTTCCTCTTCCGCTGCCCAGCTTTCTGTTCCTCAATACCCTCGTCTTGCTGCTCAGCAGCCTCTCAATGGAACTGGCCCGCCGCCAATCCTCTCGTGAAGCCGCCGCCGGCTGGATGACTTCAGGCTCGGGAACGTCCGAGGAGAGAACGGACGGAATGCCCTGGCTGGGACTCACCTCTATCCTCGGCCTCAGCTTTCTCGCCGGCCAATGGCTCGTCTGGCGCGAGCTCGCGGCTCGGGGCTTCTATGTCGCCACCGTCCCCAGCAGTTCGTTCTTTTACTTGCTGACCGGCGTACACGGCGTCCACCTGCTCGGCGGCATTCTGGCATTGCTCGCAGCAAGCGCGGCTGCACTCTTGCGCCGGCCGGCCGCCTCACGTGCCGTACTTGTCGACGTAACCGCCTGGTATTGGCATTTCATGACTTTTTTGTGGGTTTATATCCTGTGTTTGCTGGAGTTCGCTCGCTAACTCGACGTCCGTTGCGGCCGAGCATGGGCCGCACGTCACAAGGAGACCAAGCGCATGTCTGAAGCGACGCTACCGCACGAGATGCCATCCGTTTACGAGCCGTCGCTCTTTGGCACCTACTCGAAAAAAATCGGCATGTGGCTGTTCCTCATGTCAGACTCCCTGACATTCGGCGCGCTGCTTTATGCCTACAGCTACGGCCGCATTTCCACCCCCAACTGGCCGACGCCTTTCCACTCCGAGAGCATCGTCAATGCCACCATCATGACCGCGTTCCTGCTTACCAGCTCGCTCACGATGGTGCTGGCCGTGCGCGCTTCGACCGAGGGCAACGCAAAAGCGCAGCGGCTCTGGCTGCTGGCCACGATGGCTTGCGGCATGGGTTTCGTGCTTCTGCACGGACGCGAGTGGAGCAAACTCATCGCGGAGGGGTTGACCCTCCCGGTCTTCCCCAAGCCGCCCGGAGGCGAGACGGCGTCCGAGTTTGTAAACGTGTCGAAAACCGTTCCGCAGTTCGCCGCCACGTTCTTCGGCCTTACGGGAATGCATATGCTCCACGTGACGCTGGGGGTCGTCTACCTCGGCATCGTCGCTCTGCGCCGCTATTTCATTCCCATCCTGCTTGTCTTTTGGCTGGCGGCTTGGCTGGGCACTCCTGCTTACAGCCCCTTCCACTACGGCGCCCATGTGCTGCTGCTTGCCGCGATCGTCTGTTCCATCATCCTGTGGCTCAAGCCCAAGGTCTACGACTCCTCTGACGTCGAGGTCGCCGGTCTCTACTGGCATTTCGTCGACCTGGTTTGGATGTTCATTTTTCCGCTGGTTTATTTGATGTCCGCCAAGATCCTTTAGGAGCTCGAAAGCCATGGAACCTGATCAAATCGCGATCGCCTTGCGGGTTGCGGAAGAACAACGCCATCACGGAAAAGGGCAATTCTTCTGGATCTGGGGCGCACTCCTGGTCATGACCGCCATCGAGGTCTACCTCACCTACCAAAACATGCAGCCCGTCCGCATGCTGACCATTCTGATGGGACTGTCGCTCATTAAAGCCGCGCTCATCATCGGCTACTTCATGCACATGAAGTTTGAAGTCTCCCGGATGAAGTGGCTCACGATGGCTTCGCTGGTGGTATGCTTGGCGCTGATGATGATTTTCTTCCCGGACGCTTTTCGTATACTTGCGCTCGGACCAAAATGAAGCTTCGCGTTCCCATTCTCGTTCTGGCTCTTCTGGTATCCGCCACCCCAGCCTTCAGCCAATCTTGTTCCATGTGCTACAGCACCGCCAAGGCGACTTCCGCTGCAGGCCAGAGAGCCATCAGTCGCGGGGTGGCCGTCCTTTTGATCCCTCCTCTCGGATTCATGACCTTCGGCATTGCCTTCGCCTTCCGCTACGGCAGGAAGCGCGACCTCGATCAAAACCGGTAGGTTCGCTAGGGCGGCAATTCCCTGTTCTAAATCGGACCGCCCGGCCGGGCCTGTTCCAAAGCGGTGCTTACGGCCGGGGGCGGTGCAGACGGTCTCGCTCCCAGCAATCTACCTGCTTTTCCTCGCTGGACAGCTCCTTCCGTTTCAATACCTTACGCGGTGGCCCGAGACGGCAGAGAGGCGCCTGCTTGGGCAGGTTCGTGCAGTAGCTCTTCGGACGGTTCAGCAGTCCACGCGGATCTTCGGACTCGGCTACTCGGAAACGTCCTGGTCCCTCGCGAAGGTGTGGACTTCCTTTGGTGATGATTGAAATCGCATAAACCAAGAATTCTCGACCACCCGGCAGGCACGAATTCGAAGGATATCCGCGCGAACTTCCGGCGGATTGAAAGGCGGGAATGGTGGCTGTGGACGGCGGCGGCTATTATCACGCTGCTGCTCACCATGGGATTGGCTTCCTTTCTCCTCCCGAATGCCCACCTTCATCAGGATTTCTATACTGGAACCGTGTTGCCGCAGGCCATCCGCGGGCTGGTAGGCCTGGTGTTCCTCTTCGATCTCTACACCATCTATCAGTATCTTCTGATTCACAGAATCCGTCGTCAGTTGGTCGATCGAGAAGAACTGTTTCACCTGATCAGCGAGAACGCCGCCGATATGATCGCGGTCGTTGATATGGAAGGGCGGAGGATTTTCAACAGCGTTTCCTATCAAAAGGTTCTGGGATATTCGCCCGCGGAATTGCAAGCCTCCTCAGGCTTCGAGCAGATTCACCCTGATGATCGTGAACGCGTAAAGCGTGCCGCTGCCGAGGCGCGGCGCACGGGGGTCGGGAAAACTCTGGAATACCGCCTTCGCCATAAGAATGGTTCCTGGCTGGTGCTCGAATCAACCTCCAGCGTCATCCAAAATGCCGACGGACAGCCGGAAAAACTGGTTATTGTGAACCGTGACGTCACCGAGCGCAAAAAAGCGGATGAGTCCCTGCGGCGGCTCGAAACGGGCTTTCGGTCGGTTGTCGAAGACGCGCCCTATGGAATTTATCGCGCAAACACCGCTGGCCGGTTTCTGCAAGTCAATCCGGCCCTCAAGAAAATGCTTGGTTACGAGACGACTGAGGAACTGCTCGACAAAGATCTGCCCGGTGAAATCTTCCGGTATCCCGAAGAATATCAGCGTTTAACCGAACTGCTTATCCGCACGGAAGAAATCAAGGATCTTGAAATGGAGTGGAAACGGAAGGACTCCACGCCCATCACCGTCCGCTGTTCCGGCCGCCGCGTGAACGAGGAAAACGGAGGCCTGGCTTACTTCGAAGCCTTTGCTGAGGACGTAACCGAAAAACGGATCCTCGAGAGGCAACTGCGCATGGCACAAAAGATGGAAGCAATCGGAAGGCTCTCGGGCGGCATTGCGCACGATTTCAACAATCTGCTGGGCGTCATCATCGGTTACAGCAGAGTGTTGAAGCGGGAGTTGGGTGCAAGCAATCCTCTCGCAGAGCACGCCCTGGAAATCGAAAAAGCGGGACAGCGCGCCGCTTCCCTAACAAAACAATTGCTCGCCTTCAGCCGGCAGCAGGTCCTGTCGCCAGCCATCCTGAACCTCAACACGCTCGCCTCCGATATGGGAAAAATGCTTCCACAGCTGTTGGGAGAAGATATCGAAGTATCCCTCGTCCTGGATCCAAAGCTCGGCAATGTGAAAGCCGACCAGAGCCAGCTCGAGCAAGTCATCATGAACCTGGCGGTCAACGCCCGGGACGCCATGCCCGATGGCGGCAAACTCAAGATCGAAACCTCAAATGCCGAGCTCGACCAGGCCTATGTCCGGAACCACCCAGGCTCGAAGATCGGGAGCTTCGTGCTACTGGCAGTTACCGACACAGGTACCGGCATGGACGCTGCCACGCTCACACATATTTTTGAACCTTTCTTCACCACGAAAGAGCTGGGAAAGGGCACAGGACTCGGTCTCGCCACCGTTTACGGTATCGTCAAACAAAGCAACGGATATATTGGCCTTGAAAGCGCTATCGGCAAGGGTACCTCCTTCCAGATTTACCTGCCAAGGTACGCTGGTCAGGCGGTTGCCGACGAACTCAAAACCGATTCGCCTGACAATCTGCGCGGCTCGGAAACCATTCTTCTTGTGGAAGACTCCGAGCCCTTGCGCAAGCTCGCAAAGTCATTTCTGGATTCCAGGGGCTTCCAGGTCTTATCCGCGGAGAGCGGCGAAGATGCTCTCGAAGTGGCCAAGCGCTTCGGAGGACCCTTTGATCTTCTGCTGACCGATGTTGTCATGCCGGGCATGAACGGCCGCATCCTGGCCGAAAACCTATTGTTGCGCCAGCCCGGCATTAAGGTGCTCTACATGTCCGGTTATACGGACAGCTTCATCGCCGGCCACGGAGTTTTGGATCCCGGCATCCATCTCTTGCACAAACCGTTTATCGAAGAGGTTCTCATCCGCAAGGTGCGTGAGGTGCTCGATGGGGGGAAGGCCGCGATGCCCGCCGCAACCCCGATAACCGAATTGGCCGGAACCAGCATCCGCTAGAGGAGACAGGAGCAACGTCACGATGGATAAGCTGTTGGTTGTGGACGATGACGAGGCCATTCGGCGCCTGATACGTCTTGAACTGAGCGACATCTTTGAAGTCATTGATACCGGTGTGCCGCAAGAGGGTCTGGCCCTGGCCCTTGAACACAAGCCGCACGCCATCCTCTTGGATCTTCGCATGCCCAACTATTCCGGCTATGAGCTTCTTCAAACCTTTACGGCTTTCAGCCACACACAAAAGATTCCAGTCATTATCGTCAGCGGTGAAGCCGGAGGGCAAACCAAGGATCACTGCAAGCAACTTGGCGCCTGCGCCTATTTTGAGAAGCCCATTGATTTCGACGCCCTCCGCGCTTGCCTCACTCAGCTCACCAAAGTCCGCCGTTTTATACCTCGCTCGGAAGTCCGGGTCCGCTTGCGGGTTCCGCTTAAGCTGCGAGGTACGGACAAGCTCGGAAGCAAAACGGAACAAGACACGGTCACAGAAGATGTGAGTCTTAGCGGCTTCCTTTGCGCCTGTACGGCAGAGATGCCTGTCGATTCCATTGTGGAGGTCTATCTCACGACTTCCGGAACCACATATGTTGGCAAGGCAAGAGTTGTTCATTCGGATACAAAGGCAGCCCCTCTTCGGCACTTCGGCTTCCGCTTTATCGAGAAAACTGGGCCCTGGGTACTCAGTTAGGGTTCGAGGTGGACGAATTCCGTGCCTATACCTAAGAACCTCCTTTCTCCAGTTAAGGAAAGCATTGCTGGTCCGGCCGCATCACATCGCCGCTCTGTTGTCCGCGTTCTCGCCGTCGATGATGAGCGCGCCGCCTCAAAACTCCTCGCCATCATGCTGCGTCCGCCTGATTTCTTGTGCTCTACCGCCGCCAGCGGCGAAGAGGCCCTTCAAGCCTTGCACCGCGAGCACTTTGACGCCGTCATATCCGACCTCCAGATGCCTGGCATTGGCGGCTTGGAGCTTCTTACACACGTTCGCGGCTGCTATCCTCACGTGGCATTCCTGGTCACGACCGGGGTCGATGACGTGGAAGTGGGTGTCAAGGCCATGCGTTCCGGCGCGGACGACTATCTCATCAAGCCTCTGGTCGAGAGTGCTGTCATTGCCAGCCTTGAGCGCGCCCTCCACAAGCGAAACTTGGAGCAGCAAGTCGAAAACTACCGCCAGCATCTCGAAGAAATGGTTGCCGACCGAACCAGACAATTGCATCAAGCTCTCCAGCAGCTTGAGCGGAGTTATGAAGACACCTTGCAAGCACTTGGCGCGGCAATCGACCTTCGCGACAATGACACGGCCGGCCACTCCCAGCGCGTCTGCCGTTACGCGCTGGAGATTGCCCGCGCTATGGACTGGTCCGAAGAGAAATTGGGAAGTCTGGCCAAAGGCGCCCACCTGCACGACATCGGTAAATTAGGAATCCCAGACGGCATTCTTCTCAAACCGGGATCGCTCACCACCGAAGAACGAAAACTCATGCAACGCCACGTGCAGATCGGCTACGACTTGGTCAAGGACATAGCTTTTCTGGCCGACGCGGCCGAAATTGTCCTGACTCATCACGAGCGCCACGATGGCGGGGGCTATCCGCGCGGCCTCACGGGCGACCAAATTCTCCCGAGCGCCCGCATCTTCGCCGTGGCGGATTCCTTCGATGCCATCACCTCTGACAGGCCCTATCGCCGGGCCTCAAGCTTCGAGGCCGGGCTCGAGATCATCCGCGGATGTTCCGGTACGCAATTTGACCCGCAAGTGGTCAGCGCCTTCCTGAGCATCCCCAAGGAAACATGGCCGGCCATCGCCAGAGACGATCGCCAACGTGCTTCCCGCCCTACCGGGCTCGTGGAAAACAAGACCGAAGCTCTTCCCACACTTCCCTGAACGCGGTCGCCACGCCGATTCTCCCCGGATAGCCCTCGAAGCAAACACACCGCTTCATCGGCCCGGGGGAGCGGTTCCCGGCCGCTCCCGCACCGCTTGAGACAAATCACTAGCGTTCAAGGACATCCTTGTAGGCGTTGATGGCAACTTTCTTTGGCTGGCGGTCCAAGATGAAGTCGATCTTCCGGGTCATGTTTCCGACAACCTCCGCCTGGCCGATGCGTGCCATGCCATTTCCAAAATCAGCGAAGATTGGAACAAACATCGCGAATTGGGCGCCCACTTCGCTCTGCGTGAGCTCCGCGTGGACTTTGAACTTCCCGGCATCGCCCGGCTGCAGTTCGTATTTGAAGCTGTACCGCGGAACTTCTGTCCCGTAGACCCACTCATTGAAGAACCAATCGAGCCGGCCGTTGTGCTGAAGGTCCATTTGCTTGGTCATGTGCTTTTCGACGATAGCTTTGAACGACTCGGTCGAGGCCGGCGCGCTGTGGTGACTCTCCACGAAATCATGCATCATGCCGATGAACGGCTTTTCGCGGTTATCTCCACTAGCTGCATCGTCATACATCAGCGACCGCAGCATGAGCAGCACATACGCGCCCTTGGAGTACGTGACGCCCTGATACGCCTGCTCGGATTTCGGAGAGATCAGCCGCAGGCCCAGCCACAACGGGCCTGCGTCGTTCGGCGAAACTCCATAGCCGTTTTTGTCGAGAATGCGCGTGCGCTGGCGTTCCCAGAATTCCAGATAGTCTTTCCGCCATTTCTCTCCCATGGCCTGCTGCAGAAACAATCCGGCGGAAAATTCCGCAAAGCCTTCCGATAGCCACTGGTCATGGTACGACGCCCAGCCGACGGCATGGCCGAACCACTGATGGGCAACTTCGTGCGGCGTCACTTCCTGGACGAATCCGGTGAATTTCGTGTCGATGTGGCCGAACATCATCCATCGCTGCGTCGAGTCGATGTAGGCGGAAATCGGCAAGTAAACCAGGTTGGGCCAGGATTGGCCAAAATTGAAGTTCGGCTGTTCGGTGACGTAAATGTTTTCGTATGGGCCCTTGCCGAAAAAAATCGTGCACACTTGCATCTGAGCGCGCGTCTGATCCAGGGCGTACTTGGTCATGGCGCTGGGGGACATCGAGTTCAGAAACGCGCTGTTGGCAAAGCGTTTCAGGCTGTCGGGCAGCTCCGTCAAATAATATCCGGAGATTTCGTAGTGGGTGATATTGTCTGGATAATCGATCTTCTGGTACTGCCCGTAATTGAAGCCCGCCGTCGCCACCGGCACGGGCGTCACCCAGCGCGAAACCGCAAACCCTGATTCGGTGGTTTGCTGGATCAGTTTACCTACGCTGATCACCATGTTCGAGTGCGGGACCTTGAAGGTAAGATCGTACAGCGCTTTTTCACCGAAACCGTTCAGATTCGGATACCAGGATTCCCGCGCGCTAACGTAGAAGCTTCCGCTGCCCGCGTCGCTCAGGACCTTGTCGCCTGCGTACTCGACGGTCACCGAATGCTCCTGTCCCATGGCTGGAGCTTCATCGAGAATGACGTAGAAGGAACCATCTTCTTTTCGGTTTTCCTGGATGAAATGGAGGTCATGCCCGTTCTGGTCCGAGACTCGCGTGACGCGCAGATTGGGGAGCAGGCCGAATTTCAGTACGCGTTCGCCGCCGATGAGCGGTTCAAAGGTAATCGTGGCGCGGCTGAAAAGGTGATCATTCTTTGCGATTACGGTTTCAATGTTATAGCGCTTTGTGGCAAACAAACGGCGGTCCTCGAGAGAGCTTGCCTTCTGAGTCTTGATCTCCGATACCAGGTGTTCGGAGTACCAAATGCCATCGTCCATGCTCCCGCCGCCGCAATGGATCAGCGCGACCTCCTCGGGAGAGTCCATTTGCGGCAGAGCGCCCACCCGCGTGCGGATGAAGAAACGCAGATCCTTGTGCAGCGCGCCGCGCATGTAGGCATTGATAAACGGCGGATGTCCCGGATTGTAGATCGCGGCGAGCAGGTCGGCGTCTACATTGTCTATTGTTTCGCCTTCGAGGATGGCCTGGGTGAAACCTTCGGGAATTTCGTGGCGTTTGCGAACCTTTTCTCTCCAGCGCCGAAAAGCGTCTGCCGCTTCTGGCGGCGTTTCGGTCTTCGCGCCCAACGCGGCAGAAAATCGAGGGTACTCTTTCGGCGTGAACCGAAAGACGACTTCGCCGAAGTCCTCCTCGACGGCTGGGTGGCCGGTTCGGCGAAGCAACTCGCGCGTGTCGGGCTCAAGGACGGGTTTTAGAGTGAAATGTCCCTGCCCGATAAAGACGGCGCCGGTTACGAATTTGTCGACTAAACCCACCAGAGTCAACGTTCCGGATTTCAACTCGAAAGTCCCCACATCCAGGCGCAGCGTGAAATTCTCGCAGCGGTAGGTGTCGCCCAGGCCGGTATCGCGCAGTTGACGGTAAGCGGAGTCCGAATTCGCGAAAGCCATGTTTTTTTCGGTCACGTTTACGCTGGTCTGTTGGGCGGTGATCGTCAAGCTAAGCACGAGCTCCGCGGATCCCTTCAGGTCTACCGTGCTGACAAGGCTGTCGAAGCCGTCCTTCCCGACCCGGACGGTATATCTTCCGGGGTTCAGGTTAGACGCGGCGAACTTCCCCCCTTCGTCGGACACAAATACGATCGGCTGAGGGAGGTTGCCTCCGGTAATCTCGACGCGTGCTCCGGCAACGACTGCACCCGAGGGATCCTTGACCGTCCCGGAAATCGTGTCCGCTCGCAGATCTCCAGCAAGCACAAGGAAGATCAGCGCAAACATCGCTGCATAAATTACGCCAAGTCGCTTGAGGCGCCCGGGTGCTTTCGCGGCGAGAGATAAGTTCTGATTGCGGTCCGAAGGGTGCATCAGGTCAGTTCGGCTCATGGATTCCTTTGAGATCTGCCGCCCCGCGAACTCTACTACATAAACGCTCGTCACTTCAGAAGTCTTCGAGAAGGTAGTAGCTAATCAGCGCAGTATGGCTCGGAGAATCGAAGCGGCCTGGCTGGCGGAAGCCTCGGGGAGCCGAGTTTCCTTGCAGCTGATCTCGAAGTACTCAGGAGGAAGCCCTTGAACTGACTTGAAAGGGCGCATCGTCCTCCGGGGCCAATGGCCCCTTCCTGTCGCCCGGTTTCCTGATCCGCCTTTGCTCATCGGAACGGTTCGAAGGACTCAACGGGCGGATTCGCGTGTCGCATCAGGAGCTGCTTAGGTGCGGATATTCAGGATGACCGACTTTCTGGATGCGCTTTCTGAGGTTGGCGACTTCGCCGTGACGATCGGGCTATGTCCTATAACGGACAGTAATGCAGTTTGGACATCCCCATAATGGCCGAAGAGAACGGCGCGGACTTCGGCTGCGTGTCTCGAACGACTAGCTTCAGCCACAAGGCAACAATCACATTGCTGGCACGAGAATTCGAGCTTTGTTGACCTGATGGACCTCTCCGAAGAAATGGATCATCAGGCAGAAGGAACTATGATGCGCTTCATCTTGTCCATTCGTACGTTGTTGTTCGGTTTGGTATTGCTAGCCATCTCGGCTGCATCCTCAGCGCAAATCGGCTTTGGAGTGTCGGTTAGGATCGCTCCGCCGGAACTTCCAGTCTATGAGCAGCCCATCTCCCCTGGGGACGGTTACATCTGGACTCCCGGCTACTGGTCTTACGGTGACGACGATTACTTTTGGGTCCCGGGCACATGGGTTATGGCTCCCGAACCAGGCTATCTGTGGACTCCAGGCTACTGGGGCTGGGGCGACGATGCGTACCTCTTCCATGAAGGCTACTGGGGAACCGAAGTCGGTTTCTACGGCGGGATCAATTACGGCTATGGCTATTTTGGCAATGGGTACGACGGCGGCCGCTGGAACAACGGGCGCTTCTTCTACAACCAGGCGTATAGCCATGTGAACGTTTCCATCAATCGAAACGTTTACAACACAAGAGTAGAGGAGCCCAGGGGAAATCGCGTCAGCTTCAATGGCGGCAGCGGCGGCGTAACCTCGCGTCCCACCTCACGGCAAGAATCCTTCGCAAACGAAAGGCACACGGCGCCCGTCGCCGCGCAAAACCAGCATTTCCAGGCCGCTCGCGGCAACCCTGAGCTGCGTGCCTCCGCCAATCACGGAAAACCGCCGATCGCTGCCACATCCAGCCCAGGCGGCTTCAAGGAAAGCGGAGCAGTAGCCGCCAGAGAAGGTGGCACAGTTCACTCCGCCCCAGCCGGAGCGGAAAACAATACCCGTTCTAACAACGAGCAGAATCGTTCCAACGCGGAAGCGGGTCGTCCGGCCGTCGATACCAATCGCCCGAGCCCCGCTGTCCATGCCAAAGATATCTCCCCGGCAGAACGCGGCGCCGCTCCCAACACAGGCAATGCGAAGACGGATAGGAAATATCAGCAGCAGCAGGACAAGCTCCAGACGCAGCAGGTCAAGGAACGCCAGACGCTTCAGACAAAACAGGATCGGGATCATCAACGCCTCCCGCAAAAGCCGGTCAATGAACCGAGACAGCAGCCTCTCGAGCAGAAGCATCAGCAGCAGACCGAACAACTGTCACAAAAACACACTCAGCAGCAACAGCAGTTGCAGCAGCGCCAGCAGCAATCGGCTCCGCACCAAGCTGCCCCGAAACAGGCAGATAGAGGAAAGCCGGGGGCCTAGGACCATGGAAACGCGCTGGGCGTGAATCGACGGACAGGCGAATCTGCGTGCGCATATTCCGCATTCAGGCCTCCGCACCGCCCGGCATTTCCTTGGAAGCAACGAAGGAAGCAGCTCGAACTACTCGCCAGACATTGTGACCAACGCCATCGGAAGAAGGTGCGGGTCCTCCCGACTCGCAGAAAAACTCTCAAGGTCACAGCCTAGCGCCGCGCTTCCCGGGCGCAGCAAAAGGCAGCCGGACTCGCTTCCCCGTGGACACGGGCAACGGGCATCGAGGCCTGTTCGAGCGGCAAACCCGCAGAAAAGGAGGAAGCTCCGTTTAATCGATTCTCTCTAGGAGCGGGCTTGCAGAAGGCGGCAGAAAGGGATGCGGTTTGAAAACCACACTCCTGCCCACAAGTCCCTGCGCGCTACCAGGGAGCCTCCCGCAGCAAGCCGTTGAGTTGCCAGCTGGACCCTTCGCCGTTTCCTGCCAAAGGACGAACGAAGTCCTCCAGCGAAGGGGCAGCTTACGCAACGGGAAATGGCCCCGTTGCTAGTCGGTAGAACTAGCCTTCTGATTCTTTACTTCCAGTTCGTTCACTACCTGCTTTACGTTCGGTATGCCTGCCGCCAGATGCTCGACCGAAGCTCGCCTCGTTTGCGAGTTGACGTGGCCCTTCAAGGTGATCACGCCGTTTTTGACGTCGTACTTCACGTCGCTATCGAGTTTGTGTTGCAGCAGCACCGCGTCGAAGTTCTTCCCAATACCTGCATCAAGGTCCGCGTCCACCTTCTTCGCCATGCTTTCCCCACCCGGAGGACGCACGGCAATCTGATCGGAAATCACTTGACCTGCACCGATGGAGGTGGCAATGGATTCGGCTCGCGATTTATCCGCATCGGAGGTGGTTGTGCCGGTCAGGGTTACGACACCTTTGTCCCGGTCTTGGCTGACGCTGACATCCGTTAGCCCGGCCTGAGTCAGAGATTGACGGATAGGGTCGGCCACATCGGCCGATTGTGTCGGTGTACTGGAGCAACCTGTAAAGGTGGTCCCGACGGCGAACATCGTGAGCAACGCGCCAGACAAAATATTCGATTTCATGTTTCTCCTTTTAACTGCGCATTTGGATTGGTCTCGCGCAACGCGCGTCCTGGCCGAAAAGAAGCAGCTAGGCTTGATGGCCGAAACCTTTCCAGGCCGAAATCCCAACCGAACCACGTTAAATAAGTTCCGAAATCATGTCTGTTCAGAAACGCACTCAGGGGGCTCTTCCGGGCTGGAAACGCGGCTAGCTCTTTGTTTCTGCCTTGCTACTGGCCTTTTCCGATTTCTCGTGAGCTTCCCGTGAGTACTGAAAGGCCTTGGCAGCGTGCTCCATCGCTTGCCGGGAGAATTCGTGTCCTGTCAGATGATCTTCTTTGCCATGATGCACGGCTGCGGCGCGGTGGGCATGTGCAGCCATTTCGTGAAACTCAGCAGCTCTTTGGTGGGAATCCCGAGGCATGCTATTTCCTTTCAGTAGATGAAGATTCGAAAGCGTGCAGAACAGAATGACAAGATGCAGGTTACCCGAGCGTTCTGATCCTGAGCTGTGAGCGGCTCACCCGTAGCCGGTTACGTCCCGGCGCACACATGAACAAGAGAGTTGTACGCTTGCCGCAAGATCAGTTTGGCCGGGAATCCAAAGCTTCGTTGGCAACTCGAAACCACGCAAGTTCCTCGCTGAGACAGCCAACCCCATTGTTAAGGTCCACCGCAAATTCCATGTCACAGCCGCCAGCAGGCACGGATTCAGAGGCATCACGGCGTGAATAGGCGAGCGCGTCGCAGACCTCGCTCCACGTGGCAATGTGGTCCAATGGGATGGAGCTTTCCACCATTCGCCCTCCTGATTCCACTCCTCTCGAGAGGATAAAAACGCAAGCCTGAGAAATCCCCCCATCGAGCGGCGCGAGCACTGCCTATTTGCCGAGAACTTTCTTTACCTGGCCGACTTTCTCCTGGACTTTCCCGGCTATCTCCTCGGCCTGCCCTTCCGCCTGCAGATCCGGGTCGTTCGCCAGTTCCCCTGCTTTTTCTTTTATTTTTCCCTTCAAATTGTGCAGCTTGCCCTCAATCTGATCCTGTATTCCTGGCTTCATTGGCGCGCTCCCTCAAGCATGTTTTCCGGCTTCCAGCGGCTTTTCACCGCACGTCGGTCGCCCCGAACCGCGTTCTTAGTCGATTTTCCCTTTACAGACCACATGTCCGCATTTACATTCAATGTCCGGGACTTTTTCCATCGTTTCGCACTGCACACTGCAATATTTTCCCGCATGAGTCGTGCAGGAGCAGTTCGGGTGAGCGCACTTCTTTACGTTCTCAGTCGCCATGTGTGTCTCCTTGGGCCAAATCCTCCGTGGACGGCGCCCAAGCCCCGGCGCGCCCCCCCAAAGGGCTGACCGGCGTAAAGATAGAGGAATGCGCGATGCGGGTCTGTACAAAACAGCGCACCCGGCGCCAAGCGTCGTCCGGAGCCCCGAGGCTCGCGCCAGCCGCTCGAGGTGACGAAGCCCCACACAAGTCCCGGCAGTTCTCATGTCTAGGTCCAAGACTGTTTCAAAGTGAACAGACTTTTCTCTCCGTGGCTCGCAATCTCTGATTGCGTGAGGATCTTCGATCAGCGGCCATCGGCCTTGAGGAGACAAATATATGCTTGGATTTATTGCTTTGGTCTTAATCGTTCTCTGGTTGCTTGGGTTTCTGGCGTTTCATGTGAGTTCAGGACTCATTCACATCCTGCTCGTCGTGGGCATTATCATGCTTGTTTTTCATTTCCTCAGGGGTAGTCCGAGAACCGCATGAATCTCGGTGCGGCTTAACCCGGCGTCAGAGACGCGCCTGGAGAGGGCCGCGCTAGCCAGAAGTCTCCTGCCGTCCGCGTATCAAGACTCAGCTCGGCGAACGGTCGCTCTGAGCTTCGTTTCCTCGTGCGAGCGCGTGGCCGATTCGATCGTTTCGATTTGGCACACTCCTCGGCGCATTAAACTGGCAGCCATTGCTCGCGAATCCATTCGGCGTCAATCCGGCGTCTCGCTCTCCGGCACCGATGTGTGCTTTTTCGTACAGTCAGATTTGCAAGCGACTGTTACGCTGGCCGCAACAGGCTAGGTGAAAGCATGCATACCCAAATATGAAACGCATTCACAGGATGGACACACATTTTGCCAGTTTTGGCTCCGGGACGAGCCTGGGTGGGAAGATCTCGCACTACAAGGGCGAACAAAGCATCTACAAGCAAGGTGCGCCGGCTTATACGCTCTTCTACATTCAAGAAGGCGGGGTGAGGCTCACCACGCGAACGAAAAATCAACCCTCGGCGGTCACAGCTATACTGGGCGTGCATGATTTTTTCGGCGAGCTCTGCCTGGCCGGTTATCCCCTCCGGGTGTCCACAGCGATCGCCTTGACCGACAGTTCCATTCGAACCATCAAAAAATCAAAGATGCTGGAGATGCTGCGGAAAAGGAACAAGACTTCCAATGCCCTGGTGGCCTATCTGCTTTCCAGCGTGAAGCACTACGGCGATCACGTGGCGAATCTGCTGACTTCCTCCGCGGAGCAACGGTTGGCGCGCGTACTGCTTCGGCTGTCGCACTTGGATAAGAACGGCCGAGCGGCTGTTGAAATTCCCCCTTTGAGTCATCAGGTTCTGGCGGAAATGGTGGGGACAACGCGCTCGCGCGTGAATTTATTCATGAATCGATTCCGCCGGAAGGGATACATTGACTACGATGGAGGATTAGAGGTACGCCAAACGTTGCGGAAAGCTCTGCGAAGTTAAGCAGCGACGGTAATCGAAGAAACCCGAACGAACCGTCAGGTTTTGGCCGAAATCTATCACCGTTCGGCTCGTCGGCGGTATTTATAGGGCGTGGTACCAACGGATCGCAAGAACGCCCGCCGCATGGAATCCGTACTCCGGAATCCGCAGGCAGCCGCGATTTGTTTGAGCCCTTGATCCGTTTCCTCGAGTTGCCGGCGCGCAGCTTCAGCTCGCATTTGCAGAACATAGTGAGATGGCGTTTTTCCCAACTCTCGCGTGAACACGCGTTCGAAATTCCTCACGCTCATTGCGGTTCGCTCGGCAAGCCTGTGTACGGACAGATTGTTGGGAAGGTTTTCCGCAATCCATACCTGAAGCTCACGAATTGCCTTCATTTCCGATGCCTGCGCCGACAAAGAAGCGCTTAGCTGCGTCTGTCCGCCCGGGCGGCGCAAGAACAGAACAAACTCGCGAGCGATTTCATGTGAAATCTTGCCTCCGCAATCCTCCTCAACCCAGCCGAGCGCCAGGTCGATTCCGGCCGAGATTCCGGCTGAGGTGTAGATGTTTCCATCCTTAACCCAGATGGGATTGAATTCCACCTTCACTCGAGGGTAGCGACTCGCCATTTCACGTCCGAATTTCCAGTGCGTAGTCGCCCGCTTCCCGTCCAGCAGACCTGCCTCGGCCAGCAGAAAGGACCCAACGCACACCGAGCCCATGCGGCGAACGACGGGAGCTATCTTCCTCATCCATGCGAAAAGCGCTGGGTCGCGCGCAGTGCGGGTTGCCAACCCGCAAACGAGCAGCATCGAATCGAATTTCCCTCCTACATCCTCGAAACGCCCCTGCGCAGCGAAGGAAAGTAATCCTCCCTCGCCCTCAACTCTCAGATCTCCTCTGTTGGTCACGATCTCGACTTCGTAGACAGTCCTGCCCGCGAGGCGGTTCGCGGCGCTGAAAACCTGGATTGGGCCAACGAGATCAAGTTCCTCCACCGGGGGCACTACAACAACGACGATTCGCCTCTGTTTGAGGCGCGCACGTCCAGGCGGGCGTGTGACTAGGCTGGTCTTCGGCATCTGTCCTCAAATATGCAACGGGAACGGTTCCCCGGCAAGCAGCGAGCGGTGTTTTGGCAGAAAACGCCTGACTTCTGTCGACAAGCGGCGGTTCCCTGCCGTTAGAATCCAGCTCTCGGACAGGCCTCCCGACGGCGAGGATCTAGCGGCGGGGTCGTGTCGAGAAAGGCGCCGGCAAGATGAGACCCAAGTTGAATTGTCCTTTGAGGAACAGTTCCCCGTCCGAAGGGCCCGCCATTTTTGGATATGCCAAAGGCGTGTCCCGCTCAAGCAAAGCCGTTGCCCTCAGACTCGTCCTTCTCGCGCTGTTGTTCTTGCTGCTTCTGCTCGCCCCCAGCCCCATTCGCGCGAATCTTGGTGCCGTCCGCGTGCCCTTCCGTACGGTGAAATCCATGATTCTCATCGAAGGCAAAATCGACCAAAAGCGTGTCACCTTCCTGCTCGATACGGGCTCCAACCACACGATCGTCGATGTGAGGTCCGGCGGCTTGCCATTCCTACTACGCCCGGCCCAGCGCAACGGCAGCGCAGCCGGCATGACGGGAGAATCCGTGCGCCTGCCGAGGACCTTCACCCTCGCCGATCACACGTGGACCGGCCAGTGCGTCACCATGATGAATCTTGCTGATCTCGAGCAAGTTCTCGGAATACCCTTCGACGGGTTGCTCGGCCAAGACATTCTCGGCGAATTTCGCTCTGTCCGCATTGACTATAAAGCTCACGTCCTCGAACTCCTGCACTGGCAGGGTGCCTCGTCATGCGAACGGAACGAAGTTTCGACTCACTTTTTAGAGATAAGAGAGGAATTAACAATGATAACGGCACAGGCAGGACTTAGGGCAGCCGATCCACGGGCTTATCGCGAGAACTTGTTCAAGCTGCTCGGAGATCGAGATCCCTTGGAGTCGATGGCCGAGACGGCTTCCACATTGGGCGAAATTGTGCGCAATTATCCGGTGGCGTTCTTGCGCACCCGGTCATTGGAAGGAAAATGGACTCCCCTTGAGGTCCTTGGCCATCTCACCGACAGCGAATGGGTGTACGGGTATCGTCTGCGGCTGATTTTCTCTGAAGACAATCCGCCCATCCTCGGTACAAATCAGGATTTGTGGGTCGCGCGCCAACGACACAATGAGCGCGAGCCGTCGGAACTACTGGAAATGTTTCGGGCGATGCGCCAGTTCAATCTGGCGTTGTGGAAAGGAATGTCACCGGCGGATCTGGAACGGGTCGGCCAGCACAATGAGCGCGGACCGGAATCCCTGGGCCGGATGTTGCGAATGATGGCCGGTCACGACCTTTCGCACCTGGAGCAGATCAATCGTTACCTACAAGCCAGTACCAGGTGAGAGCACTCTTGAAAGACATCCATCGCGTCTTGCGCACGCTCATCAAACGACCGGCTTTTCTGGCCGTTACGTTGCTCACGCTGGCGCTCGGAATTGGCGCAAACACCGCTTTATTCAGTGTCGTCAACGCTGTCCTCTTGAGGCAGCTTCCCTTCGCGCACGCCGGCCGTACGGTCTGGATCACGTCGGTGCGGCTTGACCGAAACGATGCCCCATTTTCTCTTCCAGACTTCCTGGACTATCGCAATCACACAGACTCCCTGGACTCAATCTCTGCGATAGGAAGTTGGAGCGCGAACTTGACAGGACGAGGCGACGCGGAACGGCTGAATGGCATGCGTGTTTCCGCAAACCTGTTTGAAACACTTGGTGTGAACGCGGCTGTCGGCCGCACTCTCGAACCCGAAGATGATCAACCCGGAGCTCCAAATGTTGTAGTGATGACGTACGGGCTTTGGCAGCGACGATTTGGCGGTGACACCAGTCTCATTGGTCAGCCGCTCGAACTGAACGGTGCGACCTACACCCTGGTCGGTATCCTGCCCCCGAAATTCTTCTTTCCCATTCCAGACGCGGAGCTGGTAGTGCCTCTTGTGCCCGATGCCGATCCCTCACGTCTGAACCGAAACACGGTGAATTTTCTGAGGCTTGTGGGGCGCACTCGGCAGGGCGTCTCAAACGAGCGCGCGGAAGCGGAGATGAATGTGCTGGCCCGCAAACTCCGAGAACAATTTCCTGATGCCAACGCGAGAAAGATTGGCGTGAAACTGACATCCATGCGCGACCAAATAACCTTTGGTTACCGCCGGGCGCTCTGGGTGCTCCTCGGAGCCGTAGGATTTGTGCTCTTAATCGGGTGTGCCAATCTCGCGAATCTGAATCTGGTGCGCGCCACCGAGCGGCGAAGGGAAATGTCTATTCGCTCCGCGCTCGGCGCAACGCGCCCGCAGATCGTCAAACAGCTTCTTTTGGAGAGCGCCTTGCTCGCGACCGGAGGAGGCCTGCTGGGTGCATTGCTGGCACCCATCGGCATACGAGGTTTGGTCGCGTTGAGTCCCTCAAGCATCCCTCGCGCGGGAGAGGTGGGGATGGATGCTAGGGTGCTTGCATTTGCCATTCTGGTTTCGCTTGTGGCGCCCATGGTCAGCGGTCTGGCACCCGCGCTGGCGACCTCGGACGGTGATCAGGCTCGGCGGTTAAACGAAGGATCGCGGAGTTCCACCGAAGGAGCGCGAGGAAAGGTGCTGCGAACCGGGTTCGTGATTGTCGAAGTCGGCCTTTCGTTTGTTCTCTTGGCGGCTGCAGGAGCACTGCTGGAGAGCTTCTCCAAGGTGCAGATGGTGGATACCGGGTTTGATCCTCACGGCGTCCTCGCCGTTCGGCTATCGCTTCCAAAGGTCCGTTATCCTCATCTTGCAGACCTGACTCGGTTCTACGATGCACTTCTTCCTCATCTCGAGGCGCTTCCTGGAGCATCTGCCGTAGGGGTAACCCAAATGCTCCCGCTGAGCGGAGGAATTGCTTCGATTCCCTTTACCATCGTCGGTCGAGCATTCTCGAAGGCGGAGGTTCCCCAAGCCCAATATCGCATCGTCAGCCCTTTGTATTTAAAGGCCATGCGCATTCCCCTGCGGAAGGGCCGGGAATTCAACGAGAGTGACACGAATCGTAGCCCGCTGATCTGCCAGATCAATGAAACCCTGGCCAAGCGCTTCTGGCCCAAAGGAGACGCGGTCGGCGCTCACCTGATGCTTAATGATAACGACTCCGGACCTCGGGAAGCCGAAGTCGTCGGAATCATTCGCGATGTGAAGGATAGGGGGCTCGAAGCCGCGCCAAGTTTCGACATTTACATACCTCTTCGCCAGACGCACGAAGACACGATTGACCAGCTTCAGGACAACCAATACTGGGTAGTACGAACGGATAGCGATCCACTGGCTCTCGCCAGAGCCATTCGGGAGCAGGTCCGCAGGGTCGATGGCGATGTAGCGACTTCGAATGTCCGCTCGATGGATCAATATCTTTCACTTACGATTGCGCCGCGACGATTCAATCTGCGGTTGCTATTGATCTTTGCGCTTGCAGCGCTCGCTTTAGCGCTAGCAGGAATTTACGGCGTCATCTCCTATTCTGTAAATCAGCGGGCACATGAAATAGGCGTCCGCATGGCGATGGGAGCTCGGCGCAGCCATGTGTTGCGCATGGTTGTCGGAGACGGAATCAAACCGGTCCTCCTAGGACTAGTGCTCGGTATTCTCAGTGTGTTCGGACTAAGCAAAGCGTTAGCGAGTTTGGTGTACGCAGTCAGCGCGTCGGATCCTGCTACCTTGGCAGTCGTTGTTCTGATATTCGGGTGCGTGTCGCTGGCCGCTCTGTACTTCCCCGCCCGGCGCGCGGCGAGAATCGATCCGCTCGTTATCCTTCGAACAGACTAGATAGCTCACCCGCCGGATGGCACCCTGCAACTCTCTTTGTGGAATTAATGGAAGCAAACCGTTGCGGCGCTCTGACGATTAAACCAGTAATCTCAGAACAGAAATCGGCCCGATCCTCAATGGGTGTGACGAACCAGGACTTGGCCACGCGGTCCGACGATAGGTTTGGGTGTGCAAGAAATCCAAGCGCAATCGTTCAAAGGGTGTCGGCAAAATGGAATCTCCGGGCCGTCTGGAGCGGGACGAAAGGAGCGAATTGTGGTGTTCTTCCTGAGAAGAATTGCGTTCGAATCTCTCTTGGCTCTTATCGTTCTCGCTTCTGCGGCAGGTTGCGGACGACGGTCGGAGACCAACTCTCCAGCGGACCTTCCCTTTGCCTACGTGCAGAGAGACTGCGGGCCAGCCGACGGCGAAGCGCTTACGTTTTACTTCACTCAGAAGCAGAGCCAGTCTGGAGAGTACGAGGAACCGTTTGTAGAGATTTCCATCAACGAGAACCTGCCTCGCTCGGCCCCACTCGACTATTCGGTTGAGTCCGGCAAATATGCCATCCTTGCGTCACGCTGCAGGATCCCTGGAAGGTGCGACACTGCAACTTCGGGAACTCTCCATCTCGATACGTTCCGCCCTGGCAAGGGCGCCACGGGCGTGTATGAACTCCATTTCGGGGACGGAAGCATCGAAAAGGGCGCCTTTGATGCTACTTGGGCCGTCCCGAAACAACCTCTCCTCTGCGGGTAAGATCGGTCCATCCCTGCCCTATGGGTCAAGCTCTGGGCGTGTGTCTTGTGGATCAGGCAACAAATCAAAAAGGGAGTTTCGGCGTGAATGCCTGCCCGCGAGGTTGTTTCACCCTGGCATCGTTGCCGTGGACCGTGTCTTGGGTTAACTAGACCGTTAGAATCGCGCTCACCGTCCTTGACTCTGCTGGCCAACTCGTCAAAATGAAAGTACCTTCCGAGTTTGCCCTTGGGCAGCCGATTGTTTTCCTCAGTCAATGGCCAAGCGCCATATTTGCGTATCGAATTGTTGAGGAACGCTTTGCTTTCCCTCCGAGCAAAGCAACTGAGAGGAAATCATGGAAACCAGCGGAGGAGAACTTAGACCCATCAGAGTTCTTCTGGTGGAAGACAGCACCGGCGATGTGCGGTTGATGCAGGAAGCCTTCCGCGATGCCAGTCCGGCCGTCTTTTTGCATATAGCTCGCGATGGCATGGAGGCGATGGCTTTTCTGGGGCGCGAAGGAGACTACGCCGAGGCTCCACGACCAGACCTCATCTTGCTAGACCTGAACTTGCCCAAAATGGATGGACGGGAAGTGCTGGTTCGCATCAAGGCGCATGACAGCCTGAAAACAATACCCACCGTCATCCTGAGCACTTCCGACGCGGAAGCTGATATCAGGATCAGCTATCAGCACGGGGCGAACTGTTACTTCAAGAAACCTGTCGAGTGGAATGCGTTCGTTACTCTCGTGAAGAGTATTAATGAATTCTGGCTGACCATGGTCAAATTGCCGCTGGAGAGGGGAAGCGATTGAGGCACGCAGTGCCCGATGAGCGGCTTTTCGGACACAGGAATCTGCCCGAAGGCACGCTACTCGCCGGGATACACACATTCAATTAACGATTGGATCCACAATGTCGGCCCGCTCGTCCGTCAGAATCGCAGTCTTGTTTGCCAGCATGCTTTCGACCTTCGAAAACAATTCGCTCGTGCGGATTGGTTTGGAGATATAGGCATCCATACCCGCAGAAATACATCGTTCTTGATCTCCTTTCAACGCATGAGCGGTCATGGCAAGGATTGGGACGTGCCCGCCGGTCAACTTTTCTTTTGCCCGGATCGCTGCCGTAGCTTCGAAACCATCCATCTCCGGCATCTGGATATCCATGAGCACCACGTCGAAGTGGTTCTTCTCGAAAGCCTCGACCGCTTCCCGGCCGTTGCCGGCGACGGTCACAGAGTACCCGCGCTTCTCGAGGAGGCGGAGCGCGAGAGTCTGGTTTACAGCGTTGTCTTCTGCCAAGAGGACGCGAGCACGATGCCTGTTTTCCTGCACAGTATGGCGGGTGACCAGCGGCCTGGGCTTGGTCATGGACACTTTATTGAGAACCTGGCAAATCCCATCCAACAGTTCGGTTTGGCGAATGGGCTTTACGAGATAGGCGGAGATGCCGAGTTCTCGACAGCGAGCGGCGTCACCGAGGTGACCGGCCGAAGTGAGCATCATGATGGTAACGGCGAGCAAGCCGGGATCCTTCTGGATCGCTTTCGCCAATGCAAAGCCATCCATATCCGGCATTTGACCGTCCAGCAAGATGAGCAGGAACGGGTGCCCCGTGCTCTTGGCGATCTCCAGCGCTTGCAGCGCCGCCCTGCCGCCTTCAACCGAGGTGGGACACATTCCCCAACGCGTAAGCATGCCGTGAAGCACCCGGCGATTTGTGAAATTGTCGTCGACGATGAGCGCCTGTAGATCGCGCAACTGTTCTGGCTGAAGAGGATTGGGCCGGGCAGCAGCCGTGTCCTGTACTGCCAGCTGGACAGTAAAGTGGAAAGTGCTCCCCTGGCCGGGCTGACTCTCTACCCAGACGCGCCCTCGCATCAACTCGGCGAGCCTCATGCAGATTGTGAGTCCCAAACCTGTGCCACCGTACTTGCGGGTCATCGATCCGTCGGCTTGGGAAAAGGCGTCAAAGATCTTCTCTTGCTTCTCGACAGGGATGCCGATACCCGTATCTTTCACCCTGAAGTGTAGGGCGGCTGCGGTTGATCCCGGCGATTGCTCCTCCACACAAACGAAAATTTCGCCGTGTTCCGTGAACTTGATGGCATTGCCGACCAGGTTGACCAGGATTTGACGAATCCGCCCAGGGTCGCCAAGCAGGGCCTCAGGAACCTCAGGTTGAACTTCGTACACCAGCTCCAGTCCCTTCTCATGGGCGCGAAAGCTGAGCGCCGTCATGGTTTCGCCCAAGCTCTCGCGTAGATCGAAAGGAATCAGCTCCAGTTCCAATTTCCCCGCTTCGATCTTGGAGAAGTCCAGAACGTCATTAATGATCATGAGCAGGGACTCTGCGGAAAATTGGACGAGGCCGAGATGCTCGCGCTGCTCGACAGTAAGAGCAGTATCCATGATCAGTTCCGTCATACCCAGGATACCGTTCATCGGCGTGCGGATTTCGTGGCTCATGTTGGCCAGAAATTGGCTCTTGGCAAGGCTGCCTGCTTCGGCAGCATTCTTGGCCTTCTCCAATTCGGCGCGGTGCTCATCTTCGGCTTCGCGTCTGCGCTCCTGGAACACCTGGAGCGATTCGAGCATTCGATTTATTCCCTTGGCCAAATTGGTGATCTCATCCTGGCCGCTGAACGAGACCCTCGCCGAGAGATTGCTGCTAGAGGCGATGCTGGCCACGCTTGAACCCAATCCTTCCAGGCGGGAGACCACGAATTTTTCCAGAAGCCATACCATAACGAACGCGGCAGCGACCATGGTGCACAGGGTAGCGCCGGCAAAAGTCACCTGGCTGATGCGACCCTGGTGAGAAATCGCGCGGGACATCTCTACACGAAGCATCAGCGCCGGGCGCCCATAGATATCGGTCAGGGAAAGATAGCCGCCAATGACTCTTTCATCGAACGGCCGGATGTAGACCGGCGCCGACGCCGACAGGTCCGAGCGCGCCCCGACCACGTCGGCCGGGAGTTGCCGATCGATCCGAAACGCGGCGACCGAAGTCACACCGTGCTTGTCCGCGAGTTTCTCCAACGTCCGGGCGTCAAGATAACGCGCGATCACCAAGGCTCCCCGAGCTGGGCCTGAATAATTGGTCTGAACGATAGGGCGGGACACAATGAGCACGGGACCGCTGGACAGAAGCAGGAGGCCGCCAATCTTGTCTCTCGGCCCGTGGAACTCGAGAAGCGGATCCGTAAGTGAGATGTGGGCCTTCAGATCATCCGGCACATTCATTTTGCCGGCGGTGGCTGGATCGAAGCCATCAGAGAAAATCGTGGTGCCCGTCGGGTCGACAAACATGAGGAAATTGACTTTTTGCTGCTCCATCCAGCCGTTCGGGCCGTCGCCAAGCAGCGAGTGAAGATACTTCACCGTGGGTTTGGGCATGCTGTCGTAGGTGCCATCGTAGACCGACAGATCGGCGTTAGCGCGGTCTAGCTTTTCGATTTCCTCCAGGAAATCGGCCTTTACGGCAATCGTGGTTTCTTTGGCCTCCAAAACTTCCAGACTCAAGAAGCGATCCAGGGTTAAATATCGCGAGGCGGCGTAGAGAGTGGCGACCACGGCCACAGCGGCAACGCCCACAATGAGGAAGACCCTAACGCGTAAGGTCACTCGGCTGATCCTCCGGCGTGACGTCGATGGCCAAGGGCAGATGGGGTCTTAGTTTTGAAGTGCATGGGGATGAGCGCCCGAGCGTAGCCGAACGGGTGCCATAGCGACTCGAATCGGTTCGACCGCCAGATGGCAATGGCACTCCGCGGATTTACGGAGCAATTGAGAGTCCCAGACATAGCCGGACAGGCCGCTAAGTCCATGCCCATCAGTAGGTTCCAGCCGAGCGAAGGGCTTGTTTCTCGGGGTACGCCGGGGTTGAGTTCTAAACTGAGACTCTTGTGTTGTACTGGAACAGAAGCGGCACTTAGATCGAGCCCAAAGGCTTTTAGTTTACTGCCTGGGGTACAGGTTCCTTCAGGTTCCCCTCTATGGATTTTCGCACCTGGACTCGCTGGAGATGCAAGAATTTGTTGCCTAAATTCAGTCCCATGATTCCACCTCAGTGCCAGATAAATGTGTAAACGCTTCTGCATTGCAAGCACCATCACCAACGCCGAACTAATTTTGAGGAAGATAGACGAGCGCCGGCCGACGGCCAATGCGAACCCGAACAACTAAACTTTAGATTTTCGAGCCGCGCCCGAAGCCCAGAAACTCGACCATCCCGATTCGTGGCCGCCGTGACGTCAACGTGCGAAACGCCGTCCATGCACCGGATTTTACCCAGCAAAGACGAACCGACATGAGGTTAGAACTCCCTAAACAAAGGTTCCGCTCGTACGCATTAACCTGTATTCCTCTCTGGCCGCGTTGGTGCTCTTCTGGAGGCGTGAGGACAGTGTGAAGATCGCCCAAGTAGCGCCACTCTATGAAAGTGTTCCTCCTAAGCTATATGGAGGTACCGAAAGGGTAGTTTCCTATTTGACCGAAGAACTGGTCAACGCGGGACACGAAGTTACCCTGTTCGCCAGCGGAGACTCTGAGACCGCCGCGCAACTCATACCTGCTTGCCCGAGATCTTTGCGCTTGGACAAAGGCTGCATCGATCAGCTCGCTCACCATTACGTGATGCTTGAAGAGGTTATGGAGCGCCTCGACGAATTCGATATCATCCATTTCCACGTGGACTACTTACACTTTCCGCTTTCGAGGGTCACCGGCTTCCCGCATGTCACCACCCTCCACGGACGCCTGGATCTTCCGGACCTGCTTCCTCTGTATCGAAAGTTTCGAGAAATGCCCGTGGTCTCCATTTCTCAGAGTCAGCGCAAGCCCCTGTGCTGGGCAAACTGGGTTGGCAATGTCTATCACGGCCTCCGCGATTTTCTTTCCTTAGGCGATGGAAGCGGAAGGTATCTTGCGTTTCTCGGACGAATTTGCCCCGAGAAACGAGTCGATCGCGCCATCCAAATCGCACTGGAAGCGGGCATGCCGCTGAAGATCGCAGCCAAAGTGGACCGCGTGGATCGCGAGTATTACGAATCGACGATCAAGCCTCTGCTCGCGAATCCGAATGTTGAATACATCGGAGAGATCACGGAGGACCAAAAGGCCGATTTCCTTGGTAATGCATACGCACATCTTTTCCCGATCGACTGGCCGGAACCCTTTGGCCTCGCAATGATCGAGGCGATGGCCTGTGGGACGCCGACCATTGCGTTCAATTGCGGCTCTGTGCCCGAGGTAATCACTGACGGTGTCAGCGGATTCATTGTGGACGACATGCAGGAAGCGGTGGATGCAGTCGGGAAAATATCCACCCTGAGTCGAGTCGCGTGCCGCCGAGAATTCGAGATGCGATTTACGGCATCGAGGATGGCCCAGGATTACGTTAGGCTATACGAGGCGATGTTGAGCGCCAAGCCTCTTCCCATGGGGACGCGGCAAATTGATTCCTTGCTCACTCTCTAGGACGGGACGGTTTCGCCTTGACAGACATTGTCCGGGTTAAAGATCAATATTATGTTCGAGCTTCTTCCGCGCTGGCTGACGACCGGACCCGTGTGCTCAAATACGGCGACACCTTTGCCGTTTTCAACCGATATGGAGACATCGAAGCCTTTGGGCCCTCGCAATTCGGCCTCTTTCACGCCGATAGCCGGCATCTTTCCCGCTTTGCGATGCGCGTCAATCAGCAGCAGGCGCTGCTTCTGAGCTCGACGATCCGCGAAGACAACTCTTTCTTGTCAGTCGACCTTACCAACCTTGACAGCCCGGTGCATAGTGACGACACCGTGCCGCGAGGAACCGTCCACATCTTTCGATTGCAATTTCTGAGAGAGGCAAGCTGTTACCAGCAGATTCGCCTCCTCAATTACGGCCTCCAACCTGTTCGTCTTTCACTCCTTCTTCAATTCGATGCGGACTTCTCTGATATCTTTGAAGTGCGCGGCACAAAGCGGGTGCGAAAGGGTGATCGCCTGCCCGATACGGTTGAGGGAGACGCCGTGATCCTGGGGTACAAGGGTTTGGATGGAGTGGTGCGCCGCACTCGCCTGGAGTTTCAGCCGCGACCTGCCTCTCTTACGGCGCGCGAGGCCAGGTTCCAGATAACACTGGAGCCGAAAGAAGCGGAATCTATCTACACCACAGTTTCCTGCGAACGGAATCCTGGCCGTAAACGGTTTGAACCTTTCCCTGCAGCTTTCCGGGGATTGCGACACGATTTTGACCGCACGGGCATCGATGAGTGCCGAATCACGACAACCAGCGAAAGCTTTACTGCATGGTTGACGCGCTCTGCCGCAGATCTTCGGATGCTGATGGAAGGCAACCCGGAAGGCCCGTACCCATACGCCGGTGTGCCGTGGTTCAACACCGTATTTGGCCGCGACGGCATCATTACCGCTCTCGAGTGCTTGTGGATGGCACCTCGCATCGCGGAAGGGGTCCTGAACTACCTCGCCGAAACGCAGGCTACGGAAGAAATAAGCGAACAGGATGCCGAGCCAGGAAAAATCCTTCATGAAATGCGTCGTGGCGAAATGGCGGCGACGGGAGAAGTTCCGTTCGCTCGGTACTATGGCAGCGTAGATTCCACTCCACTTTTCGTTGTACTTGCCGGTGCTTATTTTGTACGAACGGGAGATCTGCCGTTTCTCAGACGAATCTGGCCCAACGTCCAGCGCGCCTTGCATTGGATGGACGAGTACGGCGATTGCGACAGAGATAGTTTTATTGAGTATCGACAACGATCCTCCAAGGGCCTAGTGCAACAGGGCTGGAAGGATTCCCATGACTCCATCTTCCATGCCGACGGGCGTATGGCCGAGCCACCTATTGCGTTGTGTGAAGTGCAAGGCTATGTGTACGCGGCCAAGCGGTCCGCCGCCCTGATGGCGCGTTCTTTGGGGGAAGCGGATCTCGCCGGGAAATTGGATCTAGAGGCAGAAGCGCTTCGGGCGAAGTTCGAGGAAGCATTCTGGTGCGATGATCTGGGCACATACGCGCTTGCTCTGGATGGACGAAAGCAACAGTGCCGTGTGCGTAGTTCCAATGCCGGTCACGCTCTTTTTTGTCAGATTGCGAGTCAAGAGCGGGCCGAGGCCGTAACAGCGTCGCTGATGAGTGAACACTGTTTTTCAGGATGGGGTGTTCGGACAGTCGGTGCGTCTGAAAGTCGCTACAATCCGATGTCCTACCACAATGGTTCCGTCTGGCCTCACGATAATGCCCTGATCGGCCTGGGTTTCTCGCTTTACGGCATGCAGGAGCAAGCGTGCAAAATCCTTCATGGCCTGTACGAGGCCAGTCGTTATGTTGAATCGCAACGCCTGCCCGAGCTCTTCTGCGGCTTTCACAAGAGACCCGAAGCAAGCGGACCGACTCTCTATCCGGTCGCCTGTGCGCCTCAAGCATGGTCTGCGGGATCCGTATTTTTGCTCCTAAAGGCCGGCCTCGGACTGGAAGTGCGGGCTCAGGAACGACAGGTTCACTTCTCAAACCCCTGCCTACCTTTGAGTGTGGACGAAGTTAAGATCGAAAATTTGCGGATCGGAGCTGCTTCCGCTGATTTTCTCATCCGCAGGAACGGATTGGGTGTCGCCGTGAAGCTTCTCCGCAAACGTGGCGACATCGAAGTTCTTCAATCCGCCTGAAATCACCTATCTCGGAATGTGAGGAATCTTGGGGAGGAATGGTCTAAGCGACACTGCCCTGATTTTCTCTTTGTCTCGAGAAATTCCAGACCGTAGATAGATTCTGCTCCTCAGGTCGTACTCACCTTCGGCAAACGAATGACGCACGGGGCATCACATCCGAATCGCTCCGGCCCGCATAAGCTGCCTGGCCATCCCGTTTCCTCAGGAAGTCCAGCGCGGCCGTCCTCCGACAGCAGCGCGTACCACGAGAAAGGCCCGGACGCTCGGCCCGGGCCCTCCAAACTGCATTTACACGACTAGTTCAGGCGGTTGCGTGCCTTGCAGAGACGGCGGCCAGTGATTTGACTTCGATTTTCTTCGGAAGCGCTGCCGCAGAAATGGGAGCTGTGATTTCCAGCAACCCGTTGCGATAGTCGGCGGAAATTCTGTCTTTGTCTACGCCTTCAGGAAGCACCAGACTGCGCTGGAACGAGCCGTAGGTGAACTCGCGGCGGATGAAGTCCTTCCCATCCGTGTCGCGAGAATCGCTGTGCTCGCCGCTGATCATCAGCATGTTGCCGAGCACCTGGATGTTGACGTCTTTCGGGTCTACGCCGGGCAGGAGAATCTGGCAGTGAAGTTTCTTGTCTTGGTTGTCAATATAGGACTGAACCGGGGGTGTGAATCTCGCAGTGATTGGGTGTCCTTCCTGAGCCGAGGGCCAGCTCAAGAAGCGGTTGAATATCTGATCGAATTCCCTTCGGAAATCGGACAGATCTTGGACGAAGTTTTCACGCGCTACTAAATTGGTCATAGAGACCTCCTGAGGTTTTTTTCTGGGTGGGGGCGAAACCAACAGGGGCTGGGTGCTGAGGGAACATCGTCTCCAGCCTGAGATTCCGTTTTACGCACGCGTGCTATCCGTGTCAAGAGGCAATTGTAAAAAAATTCAGCGCACCTTTTGAGAATCGGCTGCGACACTCGAAATTTGTTGAGCGGAGGCCGGAGTGTGTCCCAAACAGGCTAATACACCAAAGAAAAAACCTTCGAATGGCCGAACTCGTTGGAGAAAGCCTGTTAATCGGGCCCCACTCCCAGTGCCAAGCTCTCGAAGAACTCCAAGGAAAAAACGGGGAGCGGAAATGAAGGCGTTCTGACGGGCATTTCGGGTAGGCGCACTACTGACCACCTGCGGAGTTTTCTCTGCGCCTTGGACGGCTATCTCAGCTTTCAGGACGTGCAAACCTTCACATATTCGCTTCGATGCGACGCTTGCCTACGTCAACCCATCGGACGCGGACGCCTCGGCTGCGCCGGCGATCGGATTCCATCGCTCGCGAAGTCTCTTGCCCTCCGCATCGCCTCCCGACGCCAGGCGGCGCGCCGTCTGGTCCATCACCCGGCTTTGCCGTGGTCCCCGGGCCTAGAAGCTAGTGGAAATTCTTCCAGTAGAACACCATACAGTTGGAGCAGTAGGCGTCTCCTGTGACGGTCGACAGCACATTGTCGTCATAGAGAAAAGGAGAATCGTAATTCTGGCGCATCGTGAGCTGCACGCTCGCGGCCTTGCTGTACGTTTCCATTGTCGTCCCGGTCGCGGGCAGGACATACGCGCCATCCAAATCGAGGAAGCTGTAATCGGACAGCTCAGGAAACGCGCCGCTCACGATCGGCCTCTCAATGATCCACTCCGCGCTTGTACCCGAGAACCCGAAGCTCTTTCCTAGCTTCGTGGGCGGGGTGGTGTACTCCTCCCAGTCCGTCTGGTTCTGCATCGTGAACCACGCGTAACCGCCAGAGGGGTCAATGTTGCCTTTGGAATCGCCCACGTAGACGTAGACAACAATGAAATCGCCCGGGAAAATGCTCGCGATCTGGGTGGCCGTGGGCTGTTGCGGCCAAGCCTCCGTCCAGACGTAATACTTTTCCAATATTCCGGTTTTTGTCAGGATTGCAGAATCCTGTTCCGTTCCGGCCTGTACCACATCATTAGAAGGCAGGCCATCGAGGCCAACCCAGATGGACGAGTAGCAGTCTGGTTCCGTGGAACCGTGCACCAGGGGGACGGTCCACTCGCCTTCGACCGCCCGGAAACTATCCTTCTTCCCTTGAGCCACAAAACCGCTCCAATGGTCGTTTGTCTCTCCCAACGGGCCTTCGGTGACGCCCTGTCGCCCGTGCGCGATATCAGACCGGCTTACTGCATGCGGCGGAAGAACCGTCATCGAGTGGGAAACCCCGTGGAGCCAATTGGCATAGGCATCGGGCGATTCGGTTGCGTTGGGCCGCGGAGGATACCCTCGGGCGATGATGTCTTCGTCGGAGAGCAGCTCTGCTGCCTCATCCGTAAGCGCAGGCCGGATCGTCGACCCTGCGGGTGCGGGTATGGAACGCGCCGGCGCGGGCATGTCCACCGTCGGAGAATGCGGCTACCCGCAAATGCACCGGGTGGGTTGTGACCACGCCCCCAGCTGTGCAGTCGAGTTGCAAGTACGCATCCTGGACGTCCTCTAACGGCGTGAAATGAAACCGGACATAGCCCTCGCTGTTCCCATAAAATCTCATGCTTTGCGACGGATTGTTAACGCCCGCGGCGTGCAGGTCACAGGCCGCGTCCGGCTCGGTCTGGACGACCACTGCCGTCGGAACATAAGGCGGCACGGTGAAGTGTCTTTCCGGAACGGTATGCGTCGCGGGGGGATTCTGGGCGGCGGCAGGAAGAGCCAGCCCCAGAGCGAAAACGGTCAGGGTCCACAGACCCTTATGGGTCGCCCGAAAACTCGCGGCGAAACGGACCTTCTGAATCAGTGGATGTTGCGACATGGAAGTTCTTCCTCGCTTTCTTACGCTCGGCTCGATCCCGAGGTCTCTTATCCTCTAAAGCGGATTCAGCTCTGAGAATCTGTCATGTCAGAAAAAAGGGCGCCCTCGAGGCGCTTGGGCAACGGCTGGCAAGCCGCGAGATCGATCCTGGCGCGCATACGGCAGTCGTTGCTCTCAGTGGTTCAGAGGACCTCAGAGGGGTAGTAAACACCGGTCGGGAATGCTAGCCTTTCCTGTCTCAGTTCACTTCCAACGGTCGCACTGTGGAGCCAACACCAAACGAAATCACACAGCTTCTCCGCTCCTGGAGCCAGGGCGACTCAGACGCTCTAAAGGCGCTTATCCCGCTCGTGTACCACGAACTCCATCGCATTGCGCAACGGTACATGTCGGACGAAGGCGCCAGCCACACCCTGCAGACGACGGCACTCGTTAACGAGGCCTACCTTCGGCTCGTGCAGGGGAGGCCAGGCGACTGGCAGAACCGCAGTCACTTCTTTGCTGTGAGCGCCCAGGTCATGCGTCATATTCTCGTGGACTGGGCGCGTACCCATCAGGCCAAGAAGCGCGGCAGTGGTGTCGCACCTCTCCAGCTCGACGAGCAATTGTGTGTACCCGTGGGATCCGGCTCCGACCTCGTCGCCATCGACGACGCTCTCAAAGGGCTCGCCCTCATCGACGCTCGCAAGAGCCAGGTCGTCGAACTGCGGTTCTTCGGCGGCTTGACTGTCGAGGAAATCGCCGATGTCTTGAAGGTCTCTGAAGAGACCGTTCACCGTGACTGGCGTTTCGCAAAGAGTTGGCTCCGCCGCGAACTTGGCAAGGAGTTTTCTCTTGGAGCCTGAGAAATGGCAAAAAATCGAATCCATTTTCCATGCGGCGCTGGAAAAGGAGGAGAGCGCCCGCGAGCAATTTGTCAGGCAGGCTTCTGAGGGCGATCCGTTCCTCTGTCAGGAAATCCTCTCGCTCCTCACCGCGTCCGGCGGTGCAGAAGAATTCCTAACCGCACCAGCTTTGCATGTAGCTGCAAGAGCCCTCGCCTCCTCCGAAGCAGCCCCAGGCCCGGCTCGCCGTGCACTCCCTCTGCCAGAATTCATTGGCCGCTATCGTGTGATTCGCCTGCTTGGCGAAGGTGGCATGGGGCTGGTTTTGCTCGCCGAACAGACCACTCCTGTACGCCGCCACGTCGCTCTAAAACTCATTCGTGCCGGCCTCTACGACGACTCGGCCCTGCAGCGTTTCCAATCCGAGCAGCAGTCCCTTGCCATGATGGACCACCCCGCCATCGCCAGAGTCTTTGACGCCGGAACGACTCCCGAAGGCCAGCCGTACTTCGCCATGGAGTACGTAGAGGGATCCTCGATTAGCAAATATTGCGACACCAAGAAACTCGCGATTCGCGACCGCGTCGCTCTCTTTATCAAGGTTTGCCAAGGCGTTGAGCACGCTCACCAGAAGGCCATTATCCACCGCGACCTGAAGCCTTCGAACGTTCTCATCACCGAGGTTGACGGCCAACCGGTTCCCCACATCATCGATTTCGGCATCGCCAAGGCGATTTCCCCGCGAACGACCCTCGAACAGCCCCTTACTCTTTCAACCCACGGCGGCACGCTGGTCGGCACTCCGGGTTACATGAGTCCCGAGCAAGCGGCTTGTGTCCCCAATCTGGACGGCCGCACCGACGTTTTTTCCCTTGGTGTGATTCTGTACGCTCTCCTCACCGGCAAGCTGCCCTTCGACACCGCAAGTTCGAGCAAACAGCCCTTCGACGAACTGGTTCGCCAGATCCGCGAAGATGATCCTCCCAGCCCCAGCATCAAGCTCCGCCAAGACAAAAACACCAGCGCCGCCGTGGCGCAACAGCGCAGCACCCTCCCTGAAGAGCTCACCCGCACGCTGCGCGGCGATCTGGACTGGATCACGCTAAAAGCTATCGAGCGAGATAGTACCCGCCGCTATGCCACTCCGAGCGAACTTGCCGCTGACCTCCAGCGCTATCTCAACCACGAGCCCGTTTTTGCCCGGCCGGCCAGCGTCGCTTACCGGCTCAGCAAATTCGCGCGTCGCCACCGCGTAGCGTTGACCGCAGCGGGCGGTTCGATGATCTTATTCGTGACCGTCGCTCTTGCGGGTTATCTCGCTTGGTGGCTCTACGGGCACAGGCATCGAGAGGCCAAACTTACCGAAAAAGACACCATTGTCCTGACCGACTTCGACAACAAAACTGGGGACACCGTCTTTGACGATACCCTCAAGCAGGCACTCGCCGTGGAACTGGAGCAATCCCCCTTCCTGAACATAGTTTCCGACCGGAAGATCAGCGAGACTCTGCGCATGATGGGCCGTCCCGCGAACGGACGCATTACGATGGACATCGGTCAGGAGCTTTGCCTCCGTACGGGCAGCAAGGCACTACTGGGCGGGACCATTTCCCGGCTGGGTGGTCACTACCTGCTGGACTTGAATGCGTTCGCCTGTAACACAGGTGATACCCTCGCTAAAGAGCAGGCCGAGGCCACAAGCAGAGAAGATGTTCTGAAGTCGTTGAGCCGAATTTCGTCCACTCTACGCGGCAAGCTGGGGGAGTCTCTGCCTTCGGTGCATAAATTCAACGTTCCCATTGAGGCGACGACATCGTCCCTGGAAGCGCTGAGAAACTTTAGCATGGGTATTCGGGTATGGTTCCAGGAAGGAGACGCTCCGAGTATTCCGTTTTTCAAGCAGGCAATTCAACTCGACCCTGACTTCCCCATGGCTTACGCCATGTTGTCGACTGTCTATGGCAATCTTTTGCAACCGTCCGTCGAGCTCGAATATGCAACTAAGGCATACCTGCTCCGCGACCGGGTAAGCGAACGGGAGAAACTGCGCATCACTGATTTCTACTTTCGCGCCACAGGGGATCTGGACAAAGAAGTAGAGACTTGCGAACTGTGGACCGCGGATTATCCTCGCGACGCCGTTCCTCACGGCCTCTTGGGGCAGCTCTATCACAACACCGGGCAATATGACAAAGCGCTTGTGGAATACCAGGACTTCCTGGGCCTCGCGCCTAATGCCGTCGTCGGCTATTCGGGCCTGGGAGTAGGGTACATTTTCCTGAACAGGCTGGATGATGCCAAGGGCGTGTTCGATCTAGCGCTCGGACGCGGCCTGGATAGCGGAAATCTGCACCAGCAGATATACGCGCTCGCCTTTCTGCGCGGAGATGTTGTCCAGATGGAGCAGCAGGTGGCTTGGAGCGCGGGTAAGCCCGGAATTGAAGACGTCCTGTTGTCGATGCAGTCGGATACGGAAGCATACTACGGACGAATGACGAAGGCGCGGGACTACTCGCGACGAGCGATGGATTCCGCTGTTCGCAGCGACTCCAGGGAAAAAGCGGCATTGTGGCAGGTCAATGCGGCGCTGCGGGAAGCGGAGTTGGGCAACGACGGAACAGCACGGCAAGAAGCCGCAAAGGCTCTGGCGCTTTCGCCGGGAAGGGACGTTAAGGTTATAGCAGCCCTTACGCTAGCTCGCGCCGGCGATGCTTCCCGAGCTGAAGCGTTATCCAGGGAAATGGAGAAGATCTATCCAACCAATACCCTAATGAAGCTCTACTGGTTGCCGAGCCTGAAAGCCGCCATCGAAGTCAGCAAGAACAATCCTTCTCACGCCCTGGTAGACCTGGAGCCGACAGCCACCTACGAACTGGGACTCGCCGATGGATACATAAACTACTTGTACCCAGCCTACCTGCGTGGCCAGGCTTATCTAGTTCTGCAGAATGGCGCAGCCGCAGCCACCGAGTTCCAGAAGCTGCTCGACCACAAAGGCATTGTGCAAAATTTTGTGACAGGATCGCTGGCCCATCTTCAAATAGGTCGCGCTTACACCCTTTCTGGCGACACCGCGAAAGCAAAAGCAGCGTATCAGACCTTTTTCAATCTCTGGAAAGACGCGGACCCCGACATCCCCATCCTCAAGCAAGCGAAAGCCGAGTTCGCCAAGCTGCAATAACTGGCGCTGTTAAAAAACTACAAATCCACACAGGCCGGTGCTGTTGGGGAGCTTATCGGAGGGCACCCGGAAACCAATCCACGCGTCTCGTCAGCCGCAAACCGTAAGCGTAGCGGCTAGTACCCCCCTGGACTCCCGGAATTTGACCTGAGGGACGCGCTGCGCAACCTTTTGATCAAACCGACCATGCGCCAGCGATCCGTTTCCAGAATCTTCGTGAATCTCAAACCGATTCCACGCCCAGTTTGGCTGTGTTTCACGACGGCTTCACCAGCGATCTTTCCCTCAGGAACCAAAAAATGCACTTCGGCCGTTGCTCCGAAAGGCCTGGGACTTTCACATTCAACAAACAGACCTCCTGGACTGATGTTTTGAACTGTGGAAACCATTTCACGATCGCTGCAACGCCAGATGATCCAGACACCATCGGATACTTCTATCCGGGATTCACAGCGCCTTGAGCGGCTTGCCACTGCTTTCCACATAAGGATCCTCCCCGAGCCATGTTCGGAAGTTCCTACGAGCCTCGGAGCTTGACCGCCCGAAGAGGTGTATCGGCAGGTAGTCAGGTTCCGGGCCGGAACTTCTATTCCCTTACTAATAAGGCGGAAAAATGACGGAAAAACTGTCATGGCAGCGAAAAATTAAGGCGGTCCCCTGAGTGAGGCACCGTTAAACCCGTGGCTACCCTTGCCGAAGAGCACCGCACGGGCCTTCCACGCGTTCCCGTTGCCGGAATGACATAATGCTGAGTGGGCTTCTCTACTCCACTAACAGATTCTTGGCCAACCCCTTTTCCGCGCTGTAATAGAGAAAATAGACGCCTACGCCGCTTTTCCCGTACGGGCCCAGTTTACCGACGTGCGTGACGCGACCGGTAAAGCGCCATTCCGTCTTTTGTCCGGAGACGACCTCTTCCGGCATCTTCAGCCGGACCTCGATTTCTTCTCCAACCCGGAATTTCTCCTCGCTTGCAAAACAGGTCCCTCGAATGGAAAGGTTCAAGGATTCGACGCCTCGTTCGTCTTGTGCCACCTCCGAAATCCCCCGTACTCGCATGGGCACGCGCATGATTAGGCGCTTTACGGTGCGCCGTTCTACCCCGTTCATTGGTTCCTCCGGATGTTCAGTCAGGTGAATTCCCGAATTCCAGTTCCATTCTCACTGTCGTGAAACCTGTGCCAGCAAGGAAGGCCGCTTTTTACACTTTTGCCTTCTTGGCCTTTGGGTGTTCCGCACAGACATGGATTGCAAATTCCTTATCGCGCAGGCGCTCGAAGATCTTCGTCATTTCGTCGAGCGAATCGCCCTCAGGCGGCCCCAAAGGCTTGAACGTCCATGAGCATTCCGAGCAACCGCAGCCCTGAAAGCGCGGCTCTTCGATCCATATCAGCTTGCGGAGCACGGTCACCTCGACACGCACACCTCGGGAGGTGTGGGTAGACCGTTTATATTCAATGCAGGGGGGTGTCCTCGCCTATCAGGTAGAGACCCCAAAAGCCAATCGGGTAAGCCCCCCAACGGAAGCGCCCCGAATGCTTGATGAACGCGCAAGCCGGACAGCTGCCTCAATGATTCGATACCTGGTCGAAGCAACTCCTGCCGCCAGTTCGCCGCAGTAAAGAGGCCGAGATATGGGAACGGAACTCACGTTAGAGGCCTAAGGTTTGGCACTGGTTCCAAGGTCCGGTACATCTCCGCGACCGACCGGGACGAATGTCAAGGGCCTGATCAACGCCGTAGTCGAAAAGTCAGTTCACATCGTTCCCCGAACTATTCCGGCAGAATCATTTTAAAGCTGCTATTTTTGGTAACGCACTCCAGGCCAACGCGGACCATCTTGATGGTGAATCAGTAAAAAGAGAACAAATCGAATGGAATATAACAACCGACGCCTCATGTGGCATGGCATGTTTCTATTTCTAATTGGCCTGTTGACCGGTTTCGCAGAGACACATTTTGCGAATACGCGGATGGGACTTGCCGCACACTTGGAAGGTGTTATGAACGGTACATTCCTGCTTGCACTCGGAGCCGTCTGGACCGAGGTGCGGCTGTCCCCGCGGACCAAAGGTATCGCGTACTGGACTGTCCTCTACGGTACGTACGTCAACTGGCTTGTAACGTCCGTAGCGGCAGTTTTTGGAACGGGGGCCCTTTCGCCAATCACGGCGGCAGGCCATAGTGGCAAACCGTGGCAGGAAACCACTGTGATGCTTGGGTTCCTCTCCGTCGGGATCACGATGACCCTCGCATCCGTACTCGTTCTCTGGGGTCTTCGAGCCAAAGCATTGCCGTGAGTCCGTTTTCCCCGCCAACTCTGCTTCTAAGTCCCGGTAAACGCGGTCCATGTGGATTTGATTGTTGAATCTTAGGATGCCAGGCTCACTCCATAAAGGAGTAATCGAAAGTTGTAAGGCAGGTCAAACTATTCGTATCGCAGAGCGACTACGGGATCGACGCGCGTGGCGCGGCGTGCGGGGATGTAACCAGCGAAAACTCCGACGCCAGAAAGTATCCCGATGGCGGCGATGAATGTGAAGGAGTCGTGGGGCGCAAGACCGAAGAGCAATTTTTGAAGAACGCCGAGGCTTGCGAAAGCAAGGCACGCGCCCGCTGTCAGACCTCCAGCAAGCACGATGACGACATCGCGCAGCACCAAGCCGAGAATGGACTTCTGTGGCGCGCCTATCGCCATACGGACGCCGAACTCAGTCTGGCGCTGGGCTACCAGATAACTCGTTGCACCGTAGAGGCCAATCACGGCCAAAAGCATTGCCAACGCGCCGAAGAATGTGGAGAGACGAGCGAGAAGCCGTTCTTGAACGAGCGAGTCATCCACCTGCTCGGTGAGTGTGGAGAATTCGAGCGGAATGGCTTTATTTACGCCTGCAACCGCAACCTGAACAGCTGAGGCAAGAGACATAGGCGGCGTTGCGGTTCGGATGACAAAGTCTTCCGAGTCACCGTGCCGGGGAACGTGAGAGATAGGGAAGAACGCCTTGGCCAGCGGACCCTCACGTAGCGACCCATATTTGGAATCCTCTATGACGCCGACGACCTCGATGGGCGGACTCTGCTTTGTAGGAGGAGCATCGATGCGAAACGTCTTGCCGACGGGATTCCTATTGGGGAAGAACTTGCGTGCCAAGGTTTCGTTAACGATCGCCACCATTGGCGCGGTGTTTGTGTCACGGTCATTAAAGTCGCGGCCGGCTAGCACTGGCATACGCAGCGTTTCGAAGTATCCTGCCGAAACATAATTGAACCAGGCCTGCGCGGCATTACCTCTCAAATCCCTGGACCAATCCGTGTGAATGGTCTGGACCCATGCGGTTCCGCTGACCGGCGTAAACACAGAGCGACCAAGGGAAACGACTCCGGGAAGCGAAAGCAAACGGGCCCCGATCTGATCGAAAACCATGAGCCACTGCTCAGGCGGCACTTTTGCGGTGTGCAGATCCGCATGTACGATAAGGACGTTTTTGCGGTCAAAGCCAACGTTGAGCGTAGAGAGCTTTACGAAGCTACGGAGAAAAAGGCCGGAGGCAACGAGCAGAAGAAGCGACAGGGCTACTTGCGCAGCCACAATCCACCGGGCAGGACGAAATCGGATCCGGCGCTCGCTGTCAAAAGCCTGGCTGCTTTTCATCGCCGATGTCAACGAGACGCGAGCAGAGCGAAAAGCAGGAAGAATGCCGAAAAGAATTCCCGCCAGTAAGGCGCTGGCCACAGTAAAGCCGAGAACGCGGCTGTCGAGCGAAAAAACTAGGAAGACCTTGCTTTTTTCCGTCGAGAGATAGCGCACAAGGAGCGCTGTCCCCCCACGGGCGACGAGGAGGCCAAGGAGAGCACCCGCGGAGGAGAGCAGCATGCATTCGGTGAGAAACTGGCGGACAAGACGACTGCGCGAGGCGCCGAGGGCCTTTCGGACGGCGATCTCCCTATTTCGAGTCGCCGCCCGGGCAAGCATAAGGCTGGCGATATTTGCACAGGCAATCAATAACACAAGGCCGGCCACGGCCATCAAGATATGCAGAGGCTTCTCGAATCTGCTCCGAAGATACGAAAGTCCCGTGGCGCCCGGAGACGTCACGAGCGAAAGCCGGAGAAAGAATTGCTGCTCTCTCTGGCTCCACTCTCTGGACACGGCTGCAGCAAAAACTTGAGGTGAAAGAACGCCTAGCCGGGCCTTGCGTTGGTCCGGGGTAACGCCGGGTTTGACCCGGGCGATGATATGCAGCCACGACGAGTCACGATTGTCGAGCCGGGAGTTCTTTTCATCGAAGATGGCTGCAGCGCAAACAGGAATTGCCACGTCAAATTTGTTGCCAACATCAACACCATAAAAACCGGGAGAACTGACACCGACGATTTCAAACGGGTGATTGTTGAGAGAAATCATGCTGCCAATAGCGGTTTGCGCGCCGCCGAAATGATCCCGCCAAAAGCCGTAGCTCAGGACAGCCGCGCCGGGGCAGCCACGCTGATCGTCGGCGGTTTCCAGTAGTCGGCCCGCCCGGGGAAGAATCCCAAGAGTGTTGAAATAGTTGCCGCTGACGAAGATCCCGTCAACATAGTGAACGGTTCCACCTTGCGCAAGGTCAAAGCGATCGCGACTCCATGAAAAGATTCCAGAAAAGACATTCTGTCGGTTGCGCAAATCCTCCCAAACGGCGTTTGAAAACCAGGAATCGGGTTCGTCGCTTGGAGATTGCGCGTCCTGCACGCCTACTTGCAAGAGCTCCTGGGGCTCCCGCACGGGAAGCATTCGGAACATAACGGTGTCAATCAGACTGAAGATGGCAGTATTCGCGCCGATGCCGAGGGCAAGGGTCAGGATGGCGACTATTGTGAACCCCGGAGATTTCCGCAGCATGCGAAGGCCAAAGCGAACGTCTTGACGCGAGTGATCCCACCAGAGCCAGCGGCGCGATTCGTAGAATTGTTCCTCAGCTCTCGTCACGTTGCCGAACGTCCGTCGAGCTGCCGCAAGCGCATCGCACTCGCTCATTCCCTGTTCCTGCAGTCGTTCGCTCTCATGGCGGATATGTGCTTCGATTTCTGCGTTGAAATCGCTTCTCTTCCGCTCGCGTCGAAACATGGACCTAGCTCCTTTCCGCTCGAGATCCCAAGATTCTCCCGATGGCTGCCGTCAATCGCTTCCACTTCGTCGTTTCTTTGACGAGTTGTTTGCGGCCAGCCGTAGTCAGTGAATAGAATCGGGCCTTCCGATTATTTATCGATACTCCCCACTTGGCAGATATCCAGCCCCTGGCCTCGAGGCGTTGCAATGCCGGATAGAGTGCGCCGTGTTCGACAAGAAGTTCTTCTTCGGACGTTTGTTGAATTGCGCGCGCAATCCCCTGGCCGTGCTGCGAGCCAAAAATCAAAATGCGCAGAATTAAGAGGTCGAGCGTGCCTTGAAGGAGTTCAAGGCGATTTTTCGTTTCTTGGGTAATCATTTAACCTAAGTATGCCAACACTTGGGTAAGATGTCCACCCAACGACACAAATCACCGAAAGAAAGGTCGAGTCAGTAACCCGATCATATGCTTTCGCGGCGATGATCATTAATAAGTTCGATTTGCCTTTTCACCCCTTCTCGATGATCGCTCGCCTTCGTCAGCGCACGCGCAAGACGGCCCGCCGTTGGCGCAAAAGTTCTTTGCCCGAAGTAGAATCGGGAAGAGGTCATCCATGAGCGTCTACTGCTTGGTGCACGGGTCAACGCAGAGTCCGAGGGGCTGGGAACTTTTGGTTTCCCAGTTGAGGGCTCGCGGGCATGAATGCATCTGCGTGGACCTGCCGACCGATGAACCAGATGCAAGCGCGACTCGATATGCTGAAGTCGTTGGTGCAGCGTTGGCGGGAGTCAATAAGGCAACGGTTGTAGCGCACTCCGCGAGTGGCTTCTTTTTGCCGCTGGTTCCAGACTACGCGTCGGTCGATCGGCTCGTCTACCTAGCCGCTGTGATTCCACAACCCGGGGAGAGTTTGCTTTCACAGTTTCGAAGAGATCCTCAGATGTTCCGTGCTGACTGGCCGGGAAAGGATCCCACAAAAGATGCGTCACTTGCTATTCACTATCTGTTTCACGACTGCACCTCCGAGGTGGCGCAATGGGCGCTTTCCACATTGCGCTTGATGAATGCCAGGGGTGGCATGGCCGAGGAATGTCCCCTGCGGAAGTGGCCCGACGTGGCTTCCACTTACATCTCGTGCACCCATGATCGCACTATAGATCCGGCTTGGTGGGAAAAGGCTGCGCGCGAGAGACTGCGGACAGAACCAATTCAAATCAGAGCCGGCCACGCGCCGCACGTCTCGCAACCCGTCGAGTTGGCGGCAATATTGGATTCGCTCGCGGTCATCCAGTGAGTTCCAAGGCCAGACCTGAGTCGGCACTGATTAGATGACTGGTCACGTAGAAAAAAGTAATTTCGGCGAGAAAATGTGGGGCCAACTTGGGTCCAAAACCACGCCCAAACTGGCCCCATTTTGAGTTCACGCCCCCACAAGGGCAACTGAATCAACAAGACTTTGGCGGAAGCGTGTGGGAGTCGAACCCACCATTCGACCCGCGAAGGACCGAATCGCCGGCTTTGAAGGCCGGGAAGATCACCGGACCCCTTTCGCTTCCGCTCAGAGTATAGGGGTCAGGCGCGGACAGTTTCAATCGTGCCGGCCGTAGCTTTCGTACGAATCAGCGCCGCGACCAAATCGTAGAGCTTCGGGCTGGTGCACACTTCGTAGTAGGGATGCGAAGACGCTGCGCCGATTTTACCGTCGGGAAGAAGCTCGCGCGCAAGGCTCTTGCGCAGAACCAGCAATTCCACCGATTCTCCCATCGGTACTTCGCCGTAGTGCAGCATCACATTTTCCTTGCCCCACGGCATTTCCAGCTTTGTCTCGACGGAATCGAGCGAAATCTCTTCCGATAATTTCTGAAAACCCTCCTCATTCAGTTCGATGCCGTTCAAGTTATAGCGCACGAGGAATTCGTCCAATTCCTCGGCGGAAGCCCCTTCCATCGCCGTCAGGAACTGGTAAACGCAAAAGTGCGTCTTCTGTCCCGAAAGCATGCGCTTGGCAAGTTTCGCGCAACCGGAGAGTCGATCCGACAGGTTCAACGCTTTCGAGATCATGATCTTCGAGTCGCCGTCTGTCCAATAAGTGGGCGCCGATCCCTGAAACGCCACCCCAAGACCCAGCTCCAGCGCGGGGAGATCGCTTGCCGCCGCGCGATCGTTATAAGAGTTACATACCGCGAGGATCTGGCGCGAGAGAATGCAGGCCTTGGCGACGGCTCGGGCATACGTGCGCGTCGACTCCGTTTCAAAGATGGCTAGTATTACCGCATCGCCCTCGATGAATACTTTCTTTGCCCCGAAACGATCCAGCAATTTCTTCACCGGCTCGTGCAGGTTCAAACTGAAGTGAGATGCCGGGCTAAGACCGCGCGCCAGCAGGTCTTGCGTCATTTTGGTCGAACCGCGGACGTCCGCCTTAATAATCACGTGCGAGACGACTTGATCCTCTTGCGTCTTGGCTTCTTCCTGCAGGACGCACTCGTAGAGCTTGTTATTCAAGCGCGAAAGCTCGCGCGCTTGCTCGGTGGTCACCAGGTGCACGCGCTCCATGCACGTCGTAAGGTGTTCTGCGTCGCGAAGGTCACGGCGCAAACGCAGAAAGTCCGTCGCGAATCGCAGTACGAGGCCCTGCATTTCCTCCCGCGAATACTTCCGGATCTTCCGCGACAACTCCTCGATCGGCTTCAGGGAAAGCTGCTTCGCTGGAACGTGTTTAAGGACTTGTTCGACCTGTTTCAGTTCGTCTTTCGAAACAAGCGCCTTCCGCAGTTGCTGCAAGTGGACCGGAGGGCAGTAATCCTGGGCGATAGGGCGAATCTCGTAGCTCGCCAGCACGTGATACAGCACGTCATGCTGTTCCAGGCGATCAACGAGTTGCGCCAGCAGCCGCGCCTTTTCCGTAGTCTCCGTGTCGCCCGTCGATGCATCGAAAAGCCGCTTGGCGTTCTCCGGATCATTCAGGTAGTCCCCAAGACGGCCCCGGTAATCCTTGTTGAAATAGTCCAGCTTCTGCTTCGCAGCGTCGATCTGCGGCCCCATCTCCTCGAGCTTCACTTCCTGGTGCTTTAGCCGCATTTCTATATCGGCCAGGGAAGCCTTCAAATCGGAGGGATCGGCAGAATTCAGAAATTTGTTAAAAAAGCTCTCGCCCCGTTCCAGTTTCTTGCGGATGTTCTCGCGCTGTTCTTCCAGGCTGGCAATCTCAGAACGCATTCCGGCGGCTTGCTCGAGCAAAGCATTGTGCGCCTGATTGGCCTCGCTGAAAGCCGGGTCCTGGCCGATCGTGAGTCCTGCTTCGCAAATAAATTCCTGAAAGAGCACATCCATGGCCTCGAAGCGGTCCGGGTCACGCGCATAATTGCCCAGCAACACGTAGTGCTCCAAAAAGAAAACGTCGTCCTTTCCACCATCAAGAAAAATCAAGCGGTTCTTCAGCAGTTCATATAGTGGTGAAAAATCGTCGCCGAAAAGCGCCCGGCGCGTTTTGGTGATGACACTGTCCTCGATATCAGCCAACATCTGCGCCACTTGCTGTCCGACGCCGCGGATCACTTTCCGCCGTGCTGACTGCAGCTCCGAAAGTCGCGCTTTAATCACGTGCGCTTGCTGGCTGCGCTCGAAGTATTCGCCGCGCTGCCGAACCCATTCCTTCCCCTCGAGGATCAGGTTGGCGAACTGATTGGTCAGTTCCTGGGTGAGAAATTTCAGTAATCCAAGCCGGAAAACGAGGTCGATCTCAATGTTTTTGTAATACTTGGCTTGGGTGAGCGCACTCTGCAACAGGTCCGTGAGCAGTTTGCGGAACGCGGTATTGTCGAGGCTCTTCCTGTTGCGCAACTCGATGCCGGAAAAATAGGTGGCGCTGGTGCTCTGCCGAATCAAGTCGAACAAATAGTCGCGCGCGGCCTGAACAAACTTGGGGCTAAGGAAGACATCGTGGTGGATATTGTCCACGCCAATGGACAACGACCCCATAGGAATCGTGACGCTGTAGCTCTTCAGTTCGATCCGGGCCGCTTCTGCCACGCCTAGTGTGAGAGTCTCGTCCGCCATGCACACTCCACCCGAAGGGGTTCTCACCAAGCTAGCAGTGTGCGACAACGGCCGCAACAGAACTGCCTGCTTCGGTAACGAGATAGTAAGGAGCGCGCTGCAAGCCTAGAGCAACACAGGAGTTAGGGGGCGAATCGGCCACACGAAGTTCCAGGACTTAAGAGAGGAGTCAGAGAACGTTACAGAACAGAGATGTGCCTCGCGTCTCCACCGGCATGCTCCAGCCGAATGCGGACCTGCGGCCACGGCAACCGCAGAGGAAATCGCTCCGACCACTCCAAAATCACCACCGCCGGTTTGGCAAATACATCTTCCAGGCCCAGCGTCTCAAAGTCGTGAAAGCTCTCGATGCGGTACAAATCGGCGTGGTAAACCTTCTCGGTCTTTCCATACACGTGAACAAGCGTAAAAGTGGGACTGGTCACCTCGTCTTCGCTGGCCGCCCCCAGGCCGGCGACGATCCCTTTCGTCAACGTGGTCTTCCCGCTTCCCAGGTCCCCCGTCAGGAGCACGAGAACTGGCGCTTTGAGCTTGCTCGCGAATTCCCTGCCCCACGCTGTCGTTTCCTCGGATGACCGTGTAACAATCCCCTCAGCCACCGAATTGTATCTCCTTAAGCAGCCACTCCCGCGCTTCCGGAATCGCTCCTGCGACCTGGTGCGCCAGGATCCCGGAGGGGTCCTCCTCGCGCGAGAGTATGTCTCCGGCCGTACCGTGGAGAAAAACGCCCAGCGCCAAAACGCGGAGCCAGTCCTCCGTGCCGAATTGCGCCGTCAGCGCCGCAAGCACTCCTGTCAATACGTCTCCCGTGCCGCCCTTCGCCAGGCTCGGCCCACCGGTCGTGTTCACGAAAACACGTCCATCCGGAGCAGCAAGAATCGTGTGATAACCCTTCAAAATAACGTGGGCCTTCCATTTCCTGGCAGCTTCGGTCGCCGCTTTCAGGCGATCGCTTTGCACGTCCGCGTTCTTCGCGCCAAGAAGCCGGGCCATTTCTCCAGGATGGGGCGTTACGGCCAGAAATTGAGTTTTTCGCTGCCCCAGTTTAAAGGCCTCACCGTCAAAACAATTCAACCCATCCGCATCCAGAATAATCGGAAGCGGCGCCTCGCGCACAAGTTGTTGCACCACCATGCGCGTTTCCACGTGTGTCCCGATGCCAGGTCCAATCGCTACGACCGCCTTGTCCTCCAGCAGCTTCGTGATTCGTCCCGACGAAGCGTTCGCGGCCGCGATCCCTCCTGTCTTGGTCGAGAGCAGCGGCTCGGTCATGTACTCCGCATGAGCCTCCGCCACCACCGGTTGAACCTCATCCGGCACGGCAATCGTCGTCAATCCCGCGCCCGTACGCAAACACGCGTATCCTGCCAGCACGGCCGCTCCCGATTTTCCGCGCGAGCCGGCGGCAATCACGGCGTGCCCGAACGTTCCCTTGTGTGAACCCGCTGCCCGCACGAGCGGCATAGGAGCAAATTCGTCCGGCCCTACCCAGCGCAATAGGCTCTTGCCAGTCTCTTCAACCAGTTTCGCCGGAGAACCAATCTGGGCGACTTCCAGTGTTCCGCACATTTCCGCTCCCGCACCGGTCAGTTGCCCGACCTTCGGCGCGGTGAAAGTCGTCGTTGCGTGGGCCGCGAGCACCGGCCCTCCCGGAGCCTCTCCATCGGAAGGCAATCCCGAAGCGATATCCACCGCCAGAATCAGTGCCGGCCAGCTTCCTGTCGCCTTGCGTGATGCCTCATTTACGGCCGTAATAGCCGCGGCAATCGCCCCGCTCGCTGCACCTTTCAGGCCCGTCCCGAGCATCGCATCCACGATCACGTGCGACTCGCGCACGCGACCCCAAGCCCGCTCCCAGTCCGACTCCCCCTCCACGTACTCGACTTCTCCGCCGGTTTCCAGCCATCTCGCGAGGTTTTTCCCGGCGTCCCCGCGAACATCTTCTTTTTTCCCGAACAGAACTACGCAGGTTGACAGTTTCTGGTCCTTCAAATGGCGCGCCGCCACGAATCCATCCCCTCCGTTATTACCCTTGCCGCACAGCACGGCCACCCGCACCCGTTCGTCGACGCCACAGCCCGCAATGCGCCGCCAGACGGCGTCCGCGGCGGCCCGCCCGGCGTTTTCCATTAATTGTGAACCGGGAATGCCCGATAGCTCGGTTGTAAGCCGATCGACTTCGCGCATCTCGGCTGCAGTAAGTGCTTTCATAGAAAGGAATTCCGGCCGGGCTCGCGGGGAGGCTTTCGAGAGCATCCCTCTCAGAGCATCCATCCTCCGCTGACATTCACCACCTGGCCAGTCACATACTCTGCTTCGTCTGACACAAAAAACGCCACCGCGGCCGCCACATCTTCGACGGTCGGCGGACGGCCAATGGGAAATCGCGCGTCGCGCATGCGCCGCGCCTCGCTAAGCGTCAGTTCTTTTTCATCTATGCTCGAAGGATTCACTACATTGACAGTGATGCCGTTCTTCGCCTCTTCGAGCGCGAGCGAGCGCGAAAGTGCCACCACCGCGGCCTTGGCAGCGGCATACGCGGAAATCTTGGCCTGGCCGAACGCTCTCTCCGCACCCACCGCTCCAAGGTTCACGATGCGGCCCCAGCGCCCGCGCCGCATGTGCGGCAGCGACGCCCGGCTGACATACACTACACTCGACAAATTCGACGTAAAGATGCCTTCCCAATCCTCGAGCGAGGATTCGGCCAGAGTGCCCCAGCGAAATCCCCCCACATTGTTGACAACAATATCGATCCGGCCGTAGCGATCCGCAACGGCCTGTACAAGTTGCTCCGCCTTCACAGGATCGGTGACATCCGTTTCCACGGCAACGCAATCCGCGCCGCTCGCCTGCAGTTGGCGAAGCGCCTGCTGCGCGGCCGTCTTGTTGGAGCGATAAGAGATCGCGATGCGCGCCCCTTCCTGCGCCAGTCGGACGGCGATCCCCCGCCCGATTCCGCGGCTTCCTCCAGTAATCAGCGCCACGCGATTAACCAGCGACATTCTTCTCCTCATCCACAACTACGGAAAGCTAGTCAGTATAGCCCACTCGCAAAACCGGCACTACCGCAGCCCCTGCACACGATTCCTCCCTCGATTCACTACCGAAGCCGCGCAACTATCACCGTCATATCGTCAGCCTGCTCCGGGGTGCCCGCCCACTCCTCTGCCGCGACCATCAGCGACTGACCAACCACGCGGGGTGTAGAGCTCTGCACCCGAATCGCCGCTTCCTGCAATCGGCGTATGCCGAATTCTTCGCCGTACACATTTTCCGGCTCGACCAATCCGTCGCTGTATTGCACGAGCAGGGCGTTCGGAGGAACATTCACGGAACCTTCCTCATACACATAGTCTTCCACCACGCCAAGAACCATTCCGCCTTTGTCCAGGTGTTTTGACGTGCCGTTGAAAATCAGAAACCCCGGCAGATGCCCCGCATTCGTATAGCGCAGGGTGCGCGTCGCGCTGTCGTACACGGCGATGAAAAAAGTGGCAAACCTGTCGTCGGCGGTATTTCGAACCATGTGCATGTTCAGGCGCGCGACCAGTTCCCCGGTGCTCATCTTTTCGCTCCCCGCCGCGAGCAGCTGGCTGCGCAGCGCCGCCTGCAAGCTGGCCATCAAGAGCGCCGCCGATATTCCCTTCCCCGAAATATCCGCCAGCGCAATCGCCAGATGTGTGGGGCTAAGCTGAATGAAATCGTAGTAGTCGCCGCTCACCGTGCGCGCGGCTTTGCAAATCGCTTCGAGCTCGACTCCGCCCACCGACGGCATCTTCTGCGGAAAAAGCTGGTTCTGCACTTCGCTCGCGATGGAAAGTTCATTTTCAAGCCGCTGCCGCTTTTTTGATTCTTCCAGCAGTCCACTCATCGAGCCCGTCATGTCATTAAACGATTCGCCCAGGTCTCCAAGCTGGTCCCGGCGCTCGATTCGTACACGGTGTGTCCAATCCTGGTTCTTTACGTACTTTGTCGCCTGATGGAGATCGCTTACCGCCTTGGTGATGCGCCGCGTCATCACGATTCCCGTAATCAACGCCGCAACCTCAATCAGGAGAAAGACGATGAGTATGGCCACAAAAAGGATGGCGAAGGAACCGCTGAGCTCGCCCAATGAGGAAAAGATCCGCGCGTTCAATCGCGAAGGCCGCGCATTGAAAGTAACAAGCACCGGCCGGCGCGGATCAAACATTCCGCCTGCGCCGACATAGACTGCGTCCAGCCGGGAAAATCCCGTGACCGCGGGGTCAATCCAATGAGAGGCCGGGTGCAGAAACCTGTTTCGCGCAGGAATTCGCCTGGTGGTTTCGTACTGTATTTCGCCCGACGTGTAGAGAATTCCCTGCCGGCTGCCACCTTCGAATCTCCGCGTCAGATTGAGCTGAATCGCTCCGAGGTCTGGAGCAATCAAGGCCAGGAATTCAGGGGTGACCGGCACGCGCAGCGCAACAACGCGGACGCCTTGCTCTTCCGGCATCTCCCTAAGACTCATCAGGTAAAGTGTGTCGCCCTCTTCGACCAGACCCGCGAAGGCATTCTTGCCCGTTCCCGCAATCTTTTCGAGCAACGAAGGGTCGTTAGAGAAATTGATGCTCAATCCGGGGAGCTCCGGATCGTGAACCATGTGGGACTGTGCAGCAAGCACGCGCTCCGAATCTTCTTCGGAAATACCCTTCGGCAGCGTTCGGTGAGCGGCGGCGATGTGCTCCGTAATGTCTGCCATCATGGCGATGCGTCCGTGGATATCCTCATACAGAAGGTACGCGCCCAGCTGTGAGTAGAGGATTTGCCCTGCCAGGACGACCAGAGTCAAGATGAGCAAGATCGGAACCACGGCGATAAACAGATAGGCTACGATCAGCCGGTTGCGGAGACTCCAGAGCAGCCGCGTGCGCCACCATCCGGCAAACCGAAACGCCGCGTAAACACTGGCAACGATGGCCAGAAATTTCAGGAAACTCGGGAGCCCGCCGCTCAGATCCAGGATGGCGCAGACTCCGCCGCCGAGAATCACCAGAATGGCAAGAACATCGATCCGCGAGAGGCGGCGCCAGACGTTACGGAAGTTCACAGACAGAGCAGTCATCGGGTAATCGAGAGAAATACTACTTTACCTGAAGAACCCCTTCGGACCGAAAGGAACTGTAGCCGGCATCCTGTCGAGGCGTGTCTTGAAGAAGGGTATCGCCGGAAGGTGCTGAGACGCCTCTGGACTCAAGAGTTCGGACAGTCGGAAAACCGAAAAGCGCCGGAAGGTCTCGAGAAGGATTGCTTAGCGAAACCAGAGTAGCGGGGCGCCGACGGACGGCCGCCGCGCACGCACGAGCGCTCACAGCTCCAGTCCCTTTCTGGGCCTACTTCGCGGTTCCCGGGATATCCTCGGTGGTCGCCCTGTCCATTTCCATCACTGCGCGGAATTACGCACCTTGCTGTGTTTCACGCTGTACGTGGAATAAATCACCAAGCCAATGACGAGCCACACGACCAATCGTATCCATGTGACAGCCTTCAGCCCCGCCATCAAGCCGAGCGACACGACCATGCCGAGGATGGGCACTAGCGGAACCAGTGGAGTCTTGAACGGCCGTACAAGCTCCGGCCGCTTCACACGAAGGATCCACACGCCCGCGCAAACGATTACGAAGGCCAGCAGCGTGCCGATACTCACGAGCTGCCCAAGATCGCCGATCGGCACGAGCGCCCCTACGAACGCGACGCAAAGTCCAACGATTGCGGTGGACTTCCACGGTGTGCGAAAACGCGGATGAATGTCGCCCGCCCACTTCCAGAGCAACCCGTCATTGGCCATCGAGTAAAACACGCGCGACTGCCCGAGCATCATCACCAGCATCACTGTGCTCAACCCGGCCAGCGCTCCGGCGTTCACCACGTAGCTTCCCCACCGCACACCCGTCTCGCGCATCGCCAGAGAAACGGGTGCGCCAACATTCAATCGCGAGTAATGCACGGTGGCTGTCAGCAAACCGGACACCAGCAGGTACAAAATCGTACATACAATCAGCGATCCAAGGATGCCGATCGGCATGTCCCTCTGCGGATTCTTTGCCTCTTGGGCCGCAGTCGACACTGCGTCAAATCCGATGTAGGCGAAGAAAACCACCCCCGCGCCTCTTAATATGCCCGACCAGCCAAAGGCCCCGAAATACCCGGCGTTCGGCGGAATAAACACTTTCCAGTTGGCATGCGCAATTCCCGGATTCTTCAGAACAAACGCGCCGGCCACGGCGATAAACACGAAAACCGCCACCAGCTTCACGAAGACCACGCCAGTGTTGAAGTTCGCCGACTCCTTGATTCCGATAATCAGGAGCACGGTAACCGCGAGCATTGCGAGGAAGGCAATCAGGTTGAATTTAGCTGTAACCATCGGCAGGCCAGAGGCCTGCTCCATGCTCATCGTCAGCGTATTCAACGGCGTCCAGTGACCCTGGTAGAGCACCCACTTCGCTCCAGGAACGTCGCAGATCTGCGGCGGCAAGCTGATTCCGTAGTCCTGCAGGAAAGCCACAAGGGTGCTGCTCCATCCGCTGGCCACGGTCGCAGCGCCGAAGGCGTATTCCAAAATAAGATCCCAGCCGATGATCCAGGCGACGATTTCGCCCAGCGTGGCGTATCCATAGGTGTAGGCAGACCCGGCGATGGGAATCATGGACGCAAATTCCGCGTAACACAGGCCGGCGAACACGCAGCCGATTCCCGCGAGCACGTACGACAGCATGATCGACGGCCCTGCGTAGAGCGACGCGGCCGATCCCGTCATCACAAAGATGCCGGCGCCGATAATGGCCCCGATTCCGAGAGTGACCAGGTTGACCGGGCCAAGGGCGCGCTTCAGGCTGTGCTCTCCCGTTTCCCCCGCTTCCTTCATCAGCGTGGTCATCGACTTCGTCGCGAACAAGGGGTTGCCCATGCAACTCCTCCTTTAGGCGGTTTGCGCCCGATTCTGGTCTACCACCCTTTTGCGGCCAAATTGGACTCGCACATTGTAGTGGCCGAGCCTGCTGCGGCCCTACAAGAAAATTCCAAAATTCAGCCGCTGGAGGACCCGGCCTGTTTCGCAGGGCCTCGACGCCTGGACCACAACCAGTACACCGGCAGCCCCAGCAGGACGATGATCAACCCCCCGCCGGCTGTCTGCGTTTGATAAAGAAGCAGTACGGCCATGATGGTCGTCGCGGCAACGATATAGAGCAGCGGCACGAAGGGATAGCCGAACGCGCGATACGGCCGCTCTGCCTCGGGCCGCTTACGCCGCAGCACAAAAATGCCGATGATGGTCAGCACGTAGAACAGCAAAACCGCAAATACGACGTAATTAAGCAGATCGCTGTACAAATTGCCGTAGGTAATTGCCCCGGACCGATCGACGCGGCGCGTGCGTAGAAGGATGAGCACGATGACCCAGATACCCTGAAAGATCAGCGCACTCTGCGGCACGCCCTTCCGGCTCAGCTTGCCCGTGGACTTGAAGAAAAGGCCGTCGCGGGCCATCGCGTAGGAAACACGCGCGCCCGCCAGGATCAGCCCGTTGTTACAACCAAACGTCGAAATAATGATGGCCACCGCCATGATCGCCGCTCCAGGCGCACCGAAAATGGCACTGAGAGCAGCCGTAGCCACCCGATCGTCCGGCGCGGTCTGGATTTGAACCAGGGGCAATACGAATAGATACGCGAGATTTGCCAGGCAATAGAGCGTGATGACAATACAGGTGCCAAAGGCCATCGAAAGCGCCACATCGCGTTTGGGATTCTTCACCTCGGCAGCAGTGAAACCGATGTTGTTCCAGGCATCGGCGGAAAAAAGCGAACCGACCTGCGCCACGCCATACGCCACAATCAGGCCAATCACCCCGCTCGCCGCCGTGACCGTCGGCACCCAGCTGCGCAGGAAATTCGCGCCTGGCTCGATCGGAACGGCCCCGCGAATGGCCCAGAAATGCGAGAAATTCTCCGTCATAGCGCCGGCGTTTTTGCCGACAAAGATACCGAGAAGGATCAGTCCGACGAGCGACAAGGCTTTCGCGCTTGTAAATACGTTCTGTATCAGCTTGCCAAGGCGCACACCCTGCGTGTTCAAAAAGGTGAGCAACACGATCATCAGCACGCCCACGAGTTGCTGGACGGAAAGACTTATCGCCAGCCTTGAACCCAAAGCGATTGGCGGAACCAGCCACGTATTCGGTGAAATCGCGGGAAACAATACTCCGAGGTACCGCGCAAATCCGACTGCGACCGCCGCAATCGTTCCCGTCTGGATCACAAGAAACAACGTCCACCCGTACAAAAATCCCCAGAGCGGCGAATACGCCTCCCGCAGGTAAATGTATTGCCCTCCGGCGTGGGGAAACATCGCAGCAAGCTCGCCATAGGAGAGCGCGGCCGATACGGTGAGCAATCCCGTCAAAACCCAGGTCAGCAGCAAGCCCCCGGGAGACCCCGTCTGCCGCGAAATATCCGCCGCCACAATAAAGATGCCGGAGCCGATCATCGAACCGACCACGATCATCGTGCCATCGAACAAGCCGATAGCGCGCACAAAGCCAGGTTCGTTCTTCGCCGTGCTTTCTCGAAGAGGAGGGGTGATATCAGCCATTCCAGGGTGCCTCAGACCGCCGCCGCATGCTTCGCGGATGCTAGAGTCTCGATGTATTGCCGCGCACGCTCCGCCGGATTGCCCGCGCTCAAGATCCCGCTAAGTACGGCAACCGAATCGGCCCCCGCTTCGATCACCGCTCCCGCAACCTCCAGGGAGATTCCGCCGATGGCGACAACGGGCTTGTCCGTAAAGGGACGCACCTTGCGGAGAAGATCCAGCCCGACCACAGGATCGGGATTGGCCTTGCTCGAGGTCGTGAAAATCGGTCCAAGAGCAATGTAGTCCGCCGAACTCGCCGCCGCACGCTCGAATTGTTCGAGATTGTGCGTCGAGACGCCAACAAACTTGCCGGCCCCAAGGATCTGCCGGGCCTGCTCGGGATCCAGATCTTCTTGTCCGACGTGAACTCCGCTTGCCCCGGCCAGATAGGCCACATCGGAACGATCGTTCACAAAAAACGATACCCCCTGCGGGCGAAGTGTTTCGGCGAGCTTTCTGGACGAATCAAGATACTGCCGCGTTGCCGCGGACTTGTTCCGGTACTGGAAGAGACGGACTCCAGCTTCGGCCAGGCTCAGGGCGCAATCTCTTTCGGAGGAAATAATCAACGCTGCGTCTAGTATCACATACAGCCTGGGGAGGACAAGGCGCATAGAAACTTATTTTCCGTTTGTCCCGAGCAATCTTTCGATGAAGTGGGTGTCAAACCGCCCTGCGGCGAAGTCCGCGTCAGCCAGGATCCGCCGGTGCAGCGGAATGGAGGTCTTGATTCCTTCAATCACGAACATCTCGAGCGCCCGTTTCATGCGTCCAATGGCTTCCGCCCGGTCGCGCCCCTTCACAATCAATTTCGCGATCATCGAATCATAGTAGGGAGGAATCACCGCGTCGGTGTAAGCCGCGGAATCCACGCGAACCCCCGTTCCTCCAGGCGCCTGAAACGTGGTGATGCGTCCCGCCGACGGCACGAATGTTTCCGGATCTTCCGCATTGATGCGGCACTCGATGGCGTGCCCGGAAAAATTCATTTCGCCTACGGCGTCGTCCAGCCCCTCGCCTGCCGCAATACGAATCTGCGCTTTGATCAGATCCACTCCGGTTACCAGCTCCGTGACCGGGTGTTCGACCTGAATGCGTGCATTCATTTCGATGAAGTAGATCGAACCGTCTTCATCCATCAAGAATTCAACCGTACCGGCGTTCGTATATCCAACTTTCTCGAGCGCCCGAACGACCTTCGCACCCAGTTCTTTCCGGCGCTTGGCGTCCATCACCGGCGATGGAGATTCTTCCACCAGCTTCTGGTGACGCCGCTGGATACTGCATTCGCGTTCGCCCAGATGAATGACCTTGCCGTGCTGGTCTCCCAGTACCTGAAATTCGATGTGCCGCGGATGTTCGATGAATTTCTCGGCATAGACGTCCGGCGTACCGAAAGCCTGCTGTGCCTCGCTGCGCGCGGTCTCGTAGGCGTTCAAGAGTTCGTCCTGCTTGTGTACGACGCGCATGCCGCGCCCGCCGCCGCCTGCGGAAGCTTTGATGATTAGCGGAAAACCGATCTTCTTGGCTTCACGCGCCAGTTGCTCTTCTCCTTCAATCACGCCATCGCTGCCCGGCACCGTGGCCACACCGAGGGCCTTCATCTCGCGGCGCGCCCGGTCCTTCTCTCCCATCATCTCGATAACTTCGGGAGTCGGGCCGATGAAGGTGATTTCCGAGGCTTCGCAGACCTTCGCAAAATTTGCGTTTTCTGAAAGAAACCCATATCCGGGATGGATAGCATCCACGTTCGTGATTTCAGCAGCGCTGATGACCTGCGGTATGTTGAGGTAACTCTCGCTGCTCCGCGGCGGCCCGATGCACACGGCCTCGTCCGCAAACCGTACATGCAGCGAGTTCCGGTCAGCCTCGGAGTACACTGCGACGGTGGAAATGCCCAGTTCCTTGCAGGCACAGATGACCCGCAGCGCGATTTCCCCGCGATTGGCTACTAGGATTTTCTGGAACATGGCTTCGGGCGCCGGCTACCTCTTCCGGCTTGGACGGATGCCGAACAGTGGCTGGCCGTACTCGACCGGCTGCCCGTTTTCGACAAAGATGCGTATCAATTCGCCGCTTTCGTCCGACTCGATTTCGTTCATCAGCTTCATAGCTTCAACGATGCACAGGGTCTGTCCGGACTCGACATGAGCGCCAATCTTCACAAATGCCTCGGCCCCCGGGCTTGGCGCCTCGTAATACGTCCCCACAATCGGCGACTTGACGAGGTGCAAGTCCTCCGTCGCTCTCGGCTCCGCGGCCGCTGGCGCGCCCTGTGGGGCGGCCCCTGGCCTCTCAGGAACGGCTCCAGGAACAATAATCTCAGGCACTCCCATGGGACGCGAGTAAACCGGAACGCCTGCCGACGGTTTTTTCAGCCGGATCCGCAAGTCCCCTCGTGAATACTCGAACTCCTCCAGGTTGTGCTCGCTCATGAAGCGCAGGAGTTGCTCGATTTGCTGGACTTCTGGACTCGCGATGGAAGAGCTTTCTTTTGCTTTCGAGGGCTGTTTTCGTTTCATGCCTGTGTCAAAGCTCGATGAGATCCCGCGGTATGCGGGTCAGTATTTCGGTATTCCCTGAGTGCACGGCAATGTCATCTTCAATGCGAATTCCTCCGACGCCCGCCATGTAAACCCCAGGTTCAATCGTGACCACGAATCCCGGTTCGAGCCGCGCTTTTTGCCCGCGTGCCACCCGCGGATCCTCGTGAACTTCCAGGCCCAGTCCGTGCCCCGTGCTATGCGTGAAAAGCCGGTCCAGTTTGTAACCGGCCAAAACTTGCCGCGCCGCCGCGTCCACATCCCCGCAGCTCGCTCCCGCCCTTACCGCCGCAATCGCCGCGATCTGCGCTTCGAGAACCGCCCTGTACCATTGTTTCACACGCGCAGGGGCCTTGCCAACGTACACCGTCCGCGTGATGTCGCTGCAATAGTGCGCGAGTATAGCACCCAGGTCTAGTACCACCAACTCATTTTTCCTCAGTCGCTTGGCGGTGGGACGCGCATGCGGCAACGCGGATCGATCGCCAAAAGCCACGATGGTCTCGAAGGCCGGGCCGGAAGCCCCGCGCTTCCTCATCTGGTATTCAATCTCCGCCGCGACCTCGTTCTCCATGACCCCAGGTTTCAGCAAATGGATCGCGCCCGCAAGAACGTCCCCCGCCAGGATAGCCGCCTGACGCATGCGGGCGAGTTCCGAGGGCTCTTTTCGGGCTCTCAGGGTTCCGACGAGCCCAGGCGTCGAAATCCATTTTGTACGAGCCCCAGCTGCCTTTCCTAAGAGCTGCAACTGCCCGACCGAGGTCTGCGTCGGATCAAACCCGACACGCTTGATGGCTTTTGCCCGCAGGAGCCTCCCTGTGGACTCCATTAGGGAGCCTTTCTGGTGCATCAACCGGACAGAGGTCGTTTCCTGCCGCACCTGTGTCGTGAATCGTCCGTCTGTAATGAGCGTCGCCGCTCCATCGCTTAAAATGAGCACTCCCGCTTCCCCGGTAAATCCGGTCAGGTAATACCAATTGGCCGGATGAGTGATCACCAGAGCGTCCAGCTTCGCGCTGGAAATGAGCTGGTCGAGAGCTTTTCGCCGAAGTTTGAAGGGTGAGCTCATGAATAAAACCGGGAGACCGCCGTCTCCCCGATCCTCCGCAGCAGTTTAACCCGGATTTGTTGCCCCGCGCGCACTGCCTCTAGGGAGCTTTCGCGAAGTACAGTGGCTCATTATGCACAGACTGAGCACGCCACGGCAGCCGCTTTTCTTCGCCCCCGCTAAGATAATTCCATGTCGGTTCTTGACAGGAATGTACGCACATCCGCCCCCCGAAGGGTTCTAGATCTCTCCGCGGAGAGCGGTAGCTGCGCTACATCTCCGGAGGCGCTTCCCGCCGGGCCTTCTTCCGCTTGTGCCGCCCGAGGGGCGCACATTAGCCGTCGGGATATGGCAATGGCTTCGCTTCTTGCCCTGGCGGCTCTCGCGATCTTGTTGCCGGGTCTCGGAAGACCTAAAGCCATGTTCTTTGACGAGGGCTATTTTGTCCCCGAGGCAAGGGCCCTTCTCCAGGGCGTACCGAATCCCGAACCTCACGCTCCGCCCCTTGCAAAACCTCCCCTGGGCAAACTAATCCTGGCGATAGGTATGAAGGCCGCCGGGGACAACTCCTTTGGGTGGCGGATCGCCGGAGGCATATGCGGGGCTCTAACGGTTTCTGCGGTCTATCTCTGGGCCTTGCTGCTGCTTCAGGACACGAGCCTTGCTTTCCTGGCGGCGGGACTGGCTCTTTTCAATAATTTTCTGTTCGTGATGTCGCGCATCGCGACTGTGGATGTATTTCTGATGTTTTTCCTGATGTGGAGCCTGGTTGCCTTCACGGCAGCTCTCGTTCTGGAGGTGGGCCCTAACACGCGGAGGTTCTTCATGTGCCTGGCCGGAGTCCTGGTCGGGCTGGGCGGCGCTTGTAAATGGAATGCCATCGATACGCTTTCCGTGTATCTTCTCCTAACCAGTGCCCTGCTACTTGTTTCGCGTTCCAGGCGTTTGAGCACCCTTCCTTCTCTTTTGAATTCCTCCAGCAGCGTCGCACAGGTAGGGATTCCGTTTCTCGTTCTTGCTTTGATTGTGGCGCCCGTCGCGGCTTATAGTCTCGTCTTTTGGCCGCTTTGCAGGCTCATGCACATCCCATTCAGCCTTCACGAATTGGCGGCGATTAACATCTTCATGTGGCACTTCAACCGGACTACCGTCACCAACCCCTTCCTGATCTCGAAGTGGTATACCTGGCCATTGAATTTGAATCCCCAGCGTTCGTTGTCCTACTTGGTCGGCAATCCCTTCGTAGCCTGGACAGGGCTGCTGGCGCTGGCCCTCTGCCTCAGACGCTTCTGGAAGTCCATTTCACTGCCCGAAGCGATGGTCCTGCTGCTCTTCGCCGCCAATTTCCTGCAGTGGGCAGTTACTCCCCAGAGCGGCCTCTATTATTACTACTATTATCCCTCGGTGATGATCCTCGGTGTAACCATCGCCGTCGCTTTGCGCAGCTTGCCGCCTCGTGTCCTGGGCATGCGCATTAGCCTCCTCTTGCTGATGGCCTCGGCCGTCTTTTTCGTGCGTTGCTATCCTCAGATGGCACATCTGGGCCCCCCTTGGGATTGCCTCTTCGGATGCTGGCCATAGCGCCACCGCAGATCCAGGCCTACAAGTAGAGCAGCCCTCGAGACGCCTGCATTCCCCCCGAGAAGACGGTCTACGCAGCTCCGCGCAGGGACTAAGCGGCCGTTCCTCTCGAGTGCCAGGACCTTACCGGTCGGTCGGATCGCCCGGATGAGCTTTGCACCCTGCCAGCGAACTTCAGCGCTCCCAGAGCAGGACGCCCCATGCAAAGTGCAGGTAAATCGGGGAGTAGAGACGGAAGAAGGACCAGGCTACTTGAGAAAAAGGCCGCCCGCTTTTGGCAGCTTCTGCGATTCCGCAGAGACGCCTAAGAGGACGGCCTTTTCTAATCTAGACTCCGGTGGACTGCCTGAGACCCGTTACACGACCACCCGAATTATCCCGGCGGAACTTACCCGGGGATGATTCTTGGCGTCAGGAAGAACAGCAGTTCCTGCGACTGGATCGAGACGGTGGTCCGCTTGAAAAGATTTCCGATCAGCGGCAAGCTCCCTACGAGGGGAACTTCCTGGATGTTCACGTTCTGTGTGTTGACGATGATGCCGCCAATCACGACCGTGCCGCCATCCGGGACCAGCACTTTGGTTTGCGCAGACTGCGTGTCCAAGGCCGGAATGCCCTGCACGCGCGGGATACCTTGATCGATCTGGGTGTTTTCGACAAGCACGTCCATGAAGATCGTGCCTTCGATGGTGATCTGCGGCGTCACTTCCAGCTGCAGCACGGCGTCGATGAACTGCACCGAAATCGTGTTGTTGATGGTCGTCTGAATCGGCAGCTTGACGCCCTGCTTGATCACCGCTTTTTCGTTGTTCTGCGTCACGATGCGCGGCTTCGAGAGCAGTTTGCCCACGCCCTTGGCTTCCGCGGCCGTGATAAAGAAGTCGAGAGCGAAGTTCGCTGACCGGAAGGAGTAGCCTGCGCCGCTGGTTGGAACACCTGCCGCCAAGCTGGTCGCCAGCGGAATACCGTTCGCCGGGCCGCCGCCGCTTGTATTCGTCGGAACCGTGATGAGCGGAGGAGGAGGTGTCGAGTTGACCGGACCCGGGCTTACGCCGACTTGGGGCGCGCCGTAAAATGTGTTCTGGTTATGCGTGGTCGTGCTGGCGCCCGAGAAGCCGAGTTCGGTGCCAATATCACGCGAGAACGCGCGCGAGGCCGAAATAACGCGGGCCTCGATTTCCACCTGCTGCGACTTGCGGTCAAGCTGGTGGAGAAGATTGTCGATGGTCGGAATGACAGACGGAATATCGCGGATGATAATTTGGTTCGACCGGTCATCGGAAAGGATATCGCCGCGTGCGCTGAGGAATTTCTTCAGCGTGTCCTTCATGGTTGCGGCCTTGGCATAGCTCAAAACGCGGGTCACAGTCACGGGAGCAATCGCCTCCGCCTGCGCCTTCTCGAGATCTCGCTGCGTTTCCGCTTCGCTCTTCAAAGTGGTGCGGGTGGCGATGCGCAGTACGTTTCCGTTGAGCTGCTTGTCGAGGCCGTTGTTTTGGAGAACGATGTCCAGAGCCTGATCCCACGGCACCTCATCTAGCACGATCGTCAGCGTCCCTTTGACCGCCGGGTCAAGAACTACGTTGAGCCCGCTGATTTCGTGAATCAACCGGAAAAAATCCCGCAGGTCGACGTCCTTGAGGTTTACCGAGATCGGCTCTCCGGTGTACCTCCCAACGGCCGCCGGAGGAGCCGAGGCCTGCGAGTTCGACTGAGACGACGTTACGGCCATCTTGTTGGCCGCCGCATTCGACGCCTGTACCGCTTGCTGCGCCGCATCTTGCGTTGTTGCCGGACGCGCTGGCTCATTCGCCCCGCCAAAGGATGCGAGGGTGAGTGAGGGCTGGGTCAGTTCGCCGGGCAAAGCGAAACGAGGTGCAGGAATCTTGAGCGAGCTCGAGGAGCGCATACCGGCATGCGGAGTTGCTGCGCTGTATTCAAACGCAGCGCGCGACTTCGGTTCTTCCTCTGATGTCACCGTGCGAGGATTCAAAGGCGCCGCGCCGGGTGCTTCCGGCTGCACGTCAAAAAGGACCACGACTGCCGTTCCGTCATGTGAAATCTGGTAAGGCGACACGCCAGTCAGGTCGACGACTACGCGCGCGACATTCGGCCGGTACTGCCCGAGACGCACGTCGCGAACGGGTTCCGATACGCCAGGGATCACCGTTTTATCCACGGCCAGGCGCGCGCCGGAGAAATCCAGTACCAACCGCTCGGGATTCTGCATGCGCGAGACATGGGCATCGAGCCGGCCTTCCCCCTCGACGCGCACACTGGCGCGTTGCGGCGCTTGTGTTATCGCCACGCTTGAGATCACCGAGGATGCCGCAGTCGCGCCGGCAGGCTCCTGCGTCTGAGCCAGCAGCGGGCTTGCGCCCAGCACTGCGCTCGAAAGGATCAGGAAGCCACCCCGAAAGGCGGGCCAATTCGTCTTCATTGCTGTTCTCCTGCACTGGAGTAGATTCTCTTGTTTACTTGGCGTTCCACGGGCTTGCCAAACGCATCTTTCCCGATTTCATGGAACGAAACGCCATCCATCGCAATCTTTTCCACGCGTCCGTCATACAACTGATCGCCTTCACGGAGGAAATAGGTGCGCGCCTGAGGATTGGTGACCACGGCAATCATGCCGTTCGGCGCCTTGACAATACCATCCAGCCTCAGGGTGCTGACCTGGAGCCCCGCCTTGCCAGGAGGAAGTGCGGCCGTTGCATTCTTCTGTGCCTGCTGTCGCGCCACCAGGGACTCGAAGGGATCGCGCCGCGCGGACTTGTCCTCGCCTTCCCTCGGCGTGTCCGGATTCACCGCCTGTTCGACAGGCTTGGCGGGCCTGGGAGCCTTCGCCATTCTGCTGCTTGCGGGTCTTGTCGTGGCTTTTTTCGCCGCTGGTGCTGCGGGTGTCCCTGGTTGCGGCGCAGCCGGAGTGGCTTGCGCACGCAGCCCAGGTGCGGCTGCCGCGAGCAAAATCCCTAGTACGAGAGTTAGTGCTGAACGCATAGATCGCTCATTCCCGCTCAGGGTTTCCCAGCCGGCTTGACTGCGGACTTCGCTCCCGGTGCTGCAGAGGTCGGCCCTACATCAGCTGGCTTGGTAAAGAAAGTCGTTGCCGTAAATATTGCGGATACCGTTGTCCCCGGCCGTATCGGATACTTCGTGCCCTTGGACTTGTCCGGATCAGCAAACTCCAAATCACCGACGTTAATAATTCTCGAAAGACGGCCCAACCGCCCGAAAAAATCCATCAGATTAAAGTACGGCCCGTCCGCCTGCACTTCGAACGGCATTTCATAGTGAAATTCTTTCGGCACAATCGCCTGCGCCGTGAGCCGCCGGAGCTGCACGTTCGACGCGGCGGCCGCTCCCTGCAGCAACCGGATGAACTCATCCGTTTCTTTCTCTTCCGGAACGATGGTCTTCAACGTATCCAGTTGCTTTGAAAGAGCATCCATCTGCTGTTTCAGTTCGCCATAGCGCTGTCGGTACACCTGCAATTGCTGCACTTCGGTATTCAAAGTGGACCGTTGTTGAACGGCTTTGTCGACAGCATCGCGTTCCTGCGCCACCGGAGAAAGAGGAATGTAAACTCCCAGGAGAAGCACCACAACCGCGATGGCCACTGCCACCAGACCCTGCATGAACACCGACATGTCTCGAAACGGATTGGCCATGGTCGTCCCTTATCCCTTCTTGGCCGGAGTCGCGGCAGGCGCGGTTTTCGCCGGCACGTTCGTCGGCTTCGCCTGCGCTGGTGGAGATGGAACTATCTGCGGCGGGGTGATTTCCGCGGACAACTGAAAATTGAACGTCTGCACTGCCGTAGTCTTGTCGTCCTGCTTCGTTTCCTTGATTTCCACCTTCTGGAAATAGCCCGATCGCTTTAGCGCCGTAATAAAATTCGCCACCGCGTTGACGGAAGCCGAGGAACCTTCAATCGTGAGGTTCGTGCCTTTCCGCGTCATCGTTGTCAGCCAGAGATTTTCTGTCCGCGAGACCGTATTCGCCACCATGTCCAGCAAATCCTGGCCGCCTGTCCGGTCGCGTTGCAGTTGTTCAATGGTCGTAACTCTCTGCTGCAGAACCTGTTTCTGCTTATCGAATGCTTCCACCTGCTGCTTGATGTTCTCGAGGTCCGTCTTTTGCGCTTGCAGGGTCTTAATCTTGTTGTTCTCGGTGCTCAGCTGCTGTTGCCAGGAGTAGTAGAGGAATCCGAGAACCAGAACGCCGAGAACCAGGCCTGCACCAATAAAGAGGACCGGAAGAGCAGCTCCGGTATCCACCGGCCGTCGCGAAGCTTTCGGCCTAATTTGTCCGAGAAGGTTTATGCGGATCATGGTTAGTCAAAGCTCCTCAGTGCCAGACCCACGGCTATGGCCAGCCGCGGCGACATCTCACGGATTTGGTCATCGCTGTGCCGGCTGGGATTGACTAGCACTTTCCGGAAAGGATTCAACTCTTCGACGGGCATCGCGAACTCTTCCCGCAGCAAATCCACCAGCCCGGGAACCCGCGCCGTTCCGCCCGCCACGACGATGCGCTGAATATTCTCTCCGCTCGCCGTCGCCCGGAAAAAATCGAATGTTTTCTGAATTTCCAGCGTCAGGATGTCCGAGACGCTGCGCAGAATCTGTTGCTTCTGCTCGTCCGTGACGCTCGGCAGCGTATCGCCCTTCTTCAGGCGCTCCGCGTCCTCGAAGCTCAAATCCAGTTCCTTTTGCAGCGCGTCGGTGTACTGGTTGCCGCCCACGCTGACGTCGCGCGTAAACAGCGGCACGCCGCCGCGCACGATATTAATGTTCATAACGCTCGCGCCGATATTCAACAGCGCCACGGTCTGCCCGGCATCCGGCTCATAATTCACTTCAAAGCAGTTCTGCAAGCCAAACGCATCAATGTCCACCACCACCGGCGTTTTTCCCGCCTGCGCCAGCACGTTTGTGTGGTTCAGAATCTTGTCCTTCTTCACCGCCACCAGCAGAACATCCATCTGCGCGTCCATCGACTCCAGCAACTGGTAGCTCAAATTCACGTCGGCGATATCGAACGGAATATGTTGGCTGGCTTCTGAAGGAATCCGGTCATACAACTCTTCCTCGGTCATCAACGGCAGCGGTACTCTCTTCACAATCACCGAGTGTCCCGAAACGGAAGTCGCCACATTCTTCGTCTTCACGCGTTGTGCATCGAATATCTTGCTGATCGCGTTGGCCACTTGCGGCGCATCCATGATCGCGCCATCCACGACAGTATCCTGCGCCAGCGATTCCATACCAAAGCTAACAAGCTCGTAGCCGGCTTTGGTCGACTTCAGCTCCACCGCCTTGATCGAGCTTGAGCCGATGTCCAGACCTACCAGCTGCCTTGATTTTTTGCCCATTCCCAACATATCGCGGCCTCTTTCGCCTTCACTGCCGGCAAACTATCGGCGCCTCGCATGCGCCTGGCTCATTTTCCGTTCCATCCAGCGGTCCAGAATCGTCTTACGCAGTTTCCAACGATTACCCAGTTTAAACGCGGGAATTTCGCCTTCCGTGATGTAACGGTACAGGGTATCCGGAGAGATCCCCAGATACTGCGACGCCTGTCTCACATTCATCACTTCACGCGATTCAATCACGAGGAACGTCACCCCGGCGCCCGAACTGACGCCAACCCCACCACCGTCAAGGGCACCCCAGCCAGCGCTGCGGATATCTCGACGTGCGGCCCGTGCAAGGTTTATCCCATTGAAAAGCTCAGAGCGTCAAGGGATTCTCTACCGGAGTTGCCTTAAAACTACCCCTATTCTTAGGCAGTTCTCGGGTATTGGGGGGCGTTCCCACCACGAATTGTGTTTGCCTTTGGCGACAACCACCACTAATTGTACATTTTCGCGATTCCTGCCTGTCCCGAAGGACGGTTATCCTTTGTAGGCAGTCTCCTGCTTCTGCTCGGCTGGAAAAGTCACAGCTGCAGAGTTTTCCAGATTGCCCTGATGCGCGCGCGCGTTCCCTCATCCATCCTGATTTCATCCGGCCACGGCCGCGTGAATCCTTCCGCTTCCCACTTGCGCGTCGCGTCAATTCCCATTTTCGAACCGTAATCCTGCATTCTCTGGGCGTGGTCCAGCGTATCCACAGGCCCCAAAGAAAACTGCACGTCTCTTTCCGGATCGAGGGCGCACAAGGCCTTCCACACCACCTCGCTGTAGTTGTGCACGTCCACGTCGTGGTCCACAACCACAATGACCTTCGTGAACATCGCCTGCCCCAGCGACCAAATCGCATTCATGATTTTGCGCGCGTGTCCGGGATACGACTTTCGGATCGCCACAATCATCAGATTGTGAAAAATCCCTTCCGCGGGCATCGCCACATCGGCAATCTCCGGATACTGCATCTTCATCACCGGAAGAAAAATCCGTTCGACGGCGTAGCCCATGTAATAGTCTTCTTGCGGCGGCGGCCCTACGACCGTCGTTAGATAAAGCGGGTCTTTCTTGTGCGTAACGCACTCGACGTGGAAGACCGGATACTCCCCTTCCAGCGAATAAAATCCCGTGTGGTCGCCAAACGGGCCTTCCGTCCGCATCTCATTTAGATGGACGTAACCTTCCAGCACGATTTCCGCATTCGCGGGCACTTCGAGATCGTTCGTCTCGCACGTTACCATCTCCACTGGTTCTCGCCGCAAAAATCCCGCAAACATCATTTCATCCAGGTCCGGGGGAATCGGCAGCATCCCGGAGAGCGCCGTAGCGGGGTCCGCGCCAATCGCCACGCTCACGGCGATCCGCCCGTCTGGATTTTTCGCCCGCGCGCGCCGGAAATGCTCAGCGCCGTGCTTTTGTGTCTGCCAATGCATACCCGTCGTGCGCTCGTCGTACACCTGCATGCGGTACATCCCGACGTTTCGTTTTCCCGTCTCCGGATTTTTCGTGAACACCAGCGGAAACGTAATGAAGCGCCCGCCATCCTGCGGCCAGCATTTCAAAATGGGAAAATGAAAAAGATTCACCTCTTTCCCGTGACGCATCACTTCCTTGCACGCACCTGTCTTCACGCTCTTCGGAAAGAACGATCCCAGCTCCGCCAGCTTCGGCAACATCTTGATCTTGTCAAAGAGCCCCTGCGGCGTTTCCATCTTCAAGAATCCCTGAATCCGCGCCGCCACTTCATCGAGCGCCCCCACTTCAAACGCCAGGGCCATCCGCCGCACGCTGCCAAACGTGTTCACCAGCAGTGGTACGCGTGAGCCTTTCGGCTTCTCAAACAGCAACGCCGGACCGACACTGTCCGGCAGGCGATTCCCGTCCCGCGCCACCCGCTGGGTTACTTCTGCAATCTCCAGAATCGGGTCGACCTCCGCGCGAATCCGCTTCAGTTCCCCTTCCTTCTCCAGCTTCTCGACAAACTCCCGCAAATCCCGATACGCCACTCTTCCTCCCTGGAAGATCTTCGAACACCGAGGCCGCCGAAAACTCTAACACGTTCCGGACCCCGCATTGCCGCGTTTCGGACGAAGGCCACCTCGCCTCCTATTCCTGCGCCGGCCCGCGTTTCGCCTTCCTGACGGCCATCTTCGGCGTCCTTCAACTGCTGCCCTTGACCATCGGCGTTCTACCGCCTGCTCGCATGCACAACCACGCAGAGAACTCGCGAAATCGGCATTCGTCTCGCTCGGCGCCCAAGCGAGAGACGTTCTCGGCCTGATCCCCGCGAAGGGTCTCGTTGTCGGCGGAATTTTTCTTGGTCTTGCCGTCGTTTTCTGGATGGGACACTTGACTGCCGTTCCGCTTTGGCAGGCTTCTGCGAGCGATCCCGCCACACTCGCCGGGGTGGCTTTTCTGATGATTCTTGCAGGCGTCCTTTCCGGGTGGGTTCCTGCGGCACGCGCTTCGCGTGTGGATCCGCTGGTCGCCGTCCGCTAGGAATAGTCCGCCGTTCGCTACTGCACGTGGGCGTCGAAAACGCCGGTTTCGACCTGCCCGCCGCGTTTGACCTGCACAAAAATCCTGTATTCTCCAGCCTTGGGGAATCCGTAAGGGAAACTCACTTGTGGCTCGAGCGCTGTAGGCATCATCATCATGCTGCCAGCCAAGCTTCCGCCCATCCGAGCGCTTCCTTCGACGCCGTCGCTGTTCGCCAACTCCAGCGCCGCCATCGATGCCGTGCCTGCCGGATGGATGTGCGCAAACACACTCATGTCCGCACTCACGAACTCCGCGTGCCCCGCCATTCCCATGTACGGCTCCATGTCTTTCGCGGGGTTGCCGTCCTTATCCTCGACTTTAAACTTGAAAATCATCGCAGTGTTCGCCACCAGCGGCTCGCTTCCTTTCTCCCAGACAATCCGTCCGCCGTCCCGAAGCGGCGCGACACTCACCTCTCCCGACTGCGCCGTCAAGGCTTCCCCCGTCCAGCTCGAATCATCCCCGACCATCTGGTTTCCATGGATCTCAGGCAAATCCACTTGTCCCACCAAGGTCCACGGAAATCCCGCCTTATCGACGATGTCCGCAAAAACCTCGTAACGTCCGGCGGGCATGTCCGGCAAATCCTCGAGAAACTTACTGCCTTCCCGTTCCGGATGCAGATGCCACATGCGTTCCATTCCCGGCGTGCTGATCAAGAACAAATGCATCAAATGATTGTGATCGGGGATTACCTCTTCCATGCTCACCCGTTTTGACCACTCCGGATCCTGCCCCTTGGCGCGAATGACCAGCCGATTTCCATCGGCGAGTTTCGTTTCCGCTTCCGGCGGCTTGAAAAAGCTTACTCCTCGTTTGTAATTCGAGGCTTCCGCGCCCCACCAAGCTTTCCCCAGATAGAGAATTCCCGCCACGATCACCGCGGTAATCGCCATCACGACGCGGGCTCGCCGCTTCTTCGCGTAGGATGGCGTCTCCCCCGGCTCCAGATTCGCTTCGCGCGCCGCCGCTCCGGCGATAAACACGAGGCCCACGGCCAGGAACAGCATCAAGAACCCCAGCAATCCGCTGAGCGATCGCTCCATCGGCAGCGTTCTCTGGGCGAACGCGGGCACGGGCACTGCTAGTTCGCCCTTCCCTTTGCTGCCTTCCGCCGAAACCCGCACCTTCAGGGCCCCGGACTCCATCAACCACAAGCTTCCTGTAAAAAATTGCGAATCCTGCTTGGAGCGCTCGGCCACGTCCGGAGTAGGCGGAAAGTCTGACCCTGCTCCGCTCAATCGCATCGGCACAATCTCAATCTTCTCCACGTCGTTCGAAGCGCTTCGCACTTCAATTTCCGCAATCCCCGGAATCACCTGCGGCACCCGCACCGTTACGAAGAGGTGATAAGGCCCCGCATCCCCCGCAAAAAACACATCCGGGCTTCCCACGTGCGCACTCAGAGAGAGCGCTGCCAGCAAAACGCCCGCAATAATCCCGCATGTCCGTCGCCGCATGCATCTCCTCAGTCCGATCGTCATGGTCCTCGCCCGGCGCGACCCCGCCGCCGTGCACATTTTCGATCTTCCCTATGACTTCTGCGTTTCGGTATTCCTTGTTTTCTCCGCCCTTTAGCGTTTCATCCGGCGCATCCAATCACCCCAGGCGAATCCCAAACGCGCGGTGATCACGCTCGACACAAGCGCTATCACCATCAGCCGCACAAATACGGCTCGCGGTTCGCTGGCATCAAGCTGGTAAGGATTGTAAAGAATCGTCGCCGGATCAAAGTACGCAAAATACGCCATTCCGAAAATCCGGTTCCGCGCTGCGGGGGTCATCAGAAAATCCGCAAACGGCCACTGCACCGCCCAAAAACTCAATAGAAAGACCGGCCCCGTCACAGCTGCCAGCTTCCATCTTCCCCACTCCCGGGTCTTCCGCCACAAGAGGTCCAGTAGAATCGCCGGCACAATCAGCAGCAGCGGAAAACGCAGCGGAACCAAATGCGTGATGTGCTGGTACACCGGCCCCAGCTTCGGCTCCGCCGGAAACAGCGGCAGTATCCATTCGAAAGCCAGCAAAATGATCGTATAAATCCCCGCTACCGCCGTGCAGCCCCACTTCCACTGCGACCCCCACGCTGGCGCAATGAGCACCGCGGGAATAGCAATCGCCACGGCGAGATAGCACGCTGCCCGGTGCATTTCGGTCGGCCAGGTGCTCGACGTCAGAATCGTTCCCATCTGCGCCACGCAACTCGCTCCGATGTAAAGCAAGAGAAACCCCAGCGTCCGGCGGACACTTTCCGTCGCCCGGCTCATCAATCCCGCCATCAGCGCCATCAGCCCAATCTTGATGGCCAGCGAACCCAACGACAGCAAGGTATGCGGCGGGCTGAGGATCTTCACGTCCAATCCGTACGCGTTGTGCCACCAATTGTCGAACGGCGCCGACGTCAGCATGGCGATGCAGCCCCAGACGGCGATAAACGCTCCCAATGGCCCGCGGAATCCCCAAATCTTCACCGACGCATCTTGTGTCGCCGCGTCGCGCCCGAACGTCGCCGTCAAAATCATGTACGCGCAGGCAATTCCTACCAGCACTCCGGTCAACTGAATCAGAATGTGCGCTGGCGTCCAGAACGTGTCCCTCCCTATGGACATGTGCCAGGAAATGTCCCACGGCCCGCCGATCATCCCGCTCACAATCCCCGCCACCATGCACCAAATCGGCCACGGCACGGATGCCACCTGCACCCCCGCGCCAACCCGCGCCGAGATCGGAGGTCTCGCTATATGCTGTCCAAAGGGGATCGATTGTCCCATCGCGTCCCGCTCCTCTGCCGTCCCCACGGCGCGGCATTTTTACGGCCTTTCCGGGAGTCTACACCGCACCGCCCGTTCTGCAAACCACTTGCCCTCCTTTAGCGTCGGCACCTGCTTCCAATTTGCGCGATCACTAGCGTTTTGTGGTTCTCTCCAAAACTAGATGGAACATTCAGACCACTTCTTCGTCTTTAGTCATAGGGGCTGATCCAGCGGTCCGACTTTTCATTCACCCGGCCCCGGGGGATCCTGTCCATGCGTACATTCCTTGCCCATCTGCAGCAAGTCTTTCGCCGCCTCGGGCACGCGCCCCTCTTTACGGTTATCACCCTCATCACCCTTGCCGCAGGCGTTGGCGGCAACACCGTCGTTTTCAGCGTTCTCGAAGGCATCCTCCTGAAACCTCTCCCTTACCCCAAGCCCAACGAGCTCATCGGCGTCTGGCACAGCGCTCCCGGCATCAACATCTCGGACCTCAACATGGCCCCCTCGAACTACTTCATCTATCGCGAACAAAATCAATCCTTTCAGGATGTCGGCATCTACAGCCACGATGCCGTCAGCATCACCGGTCTCGCCGAACCGGAACGCCTCGAAGGCATCGACGTCACCGACGGCATCATTCCGCTTCTCGGCATTCCTCCTATCCTGGGCCGCTCCTTTACGCGCCAGGACGATACCGCCGGCTCAACGGAAACCGTGATGATCAGCTACGGCTTCTGGAAAAAGAAATTCGGCGGCTCCAGCTCCGTCATCGGCCAATCCATCAACCTCGATGGCAAGCCCCGCCAGATTATCGGCGTCCTTCCGGAACGCTTCCATTTTCTCGATTGGAACGATCCCGCGGTGCTAATTCCTTTCCAGTTCGACCGCAACAAAGTCCATCTCGGCAATTTCAGCTACACAGGTCTCGCCCGCCTCAAACCTGGGGTCAGTTTGGAGCAGGCCAGCGCCGATATCGCTCGCATGCTGCCGATCGTCTCGCGCACCTTCCCGGCGCCTCCCGGCTTCAGCGCCAAGATTTTTGAAGACGCCCGCATCGCTCCGAATCTGCGCCCCCTAAAGAACGACGTCATCGGCGACGTAGGCGGCACTCTCTGGGTCCTCATGGGCTCTATCGGCCTCGTCCTGCTGATTGCCTGCGCAAACGTCGCCAACCTCCTGCTCGTCCGCGTCGAAGGCCGCCGCCAGGAGCTTGCCGTTCGTTCCGCTTTGGGTGCCAGCCCCTTCCGCATCGCCGGAGAACTTTTTCTCGAAAGCATTACCCTCGGCTTCTTCGGGAGCGCTCTCGGCTTGGGCCTCGCCTACGCCGCCTTACGCGCCCTTGTCGCCATCGCTCCCGATGGCCTCCCCCGCATCAACGAAATCGGCATCGACGGCCCCGTTCTGCTCTTCACCTTTCTAATCTCTATTCTCGCCAGCGTCCTCTTCGGCTGCATTCCGATTTTCAAGTACGCCGGCGTCCGCCTCAGCACCGGCATTCGCGAAGGCGGCCGCGCCAACAGCGGCAGTCGCGAACAGCACCGCGCGCGCAGCACTCTTGTGGTCGTGCAAGTCGCTCTCGCCCTGGTTCTTCTCATCTGCTCGGGCCTCATGATCCGCACGTTCCGCGCCCTTACTCACGTTAACCCCGGCTTCTCGCAGCCCGCTCAGTTGCAGACATTCCGCATCGGTATTCCCGATAATCAGGTCAAAGAAGACGAGACGGTCGTCCGCACCTTTGAAGAAATGCGCAGCAAAATTGCCGCGATTCCCGGCGTTTCTTCCGTCACCATCTCCACCTCTTTCCCCATGGACGGCGATTCCAGCAATGATCTCGTCTACGCCGAGGATCACGCTTACGCGGAAGGACAGATTCCTCCCGTGCGGCGCTTCGCTCATATTATTCCCGGATTCTTCCTAACCGAGGGCACTCCTCTGGTCGCCGGCCGCGAATTCAATTGGACGGAGATCTATCAGAAGCTTCCGGTCGCCATCATTTCGGAAAATTTTGCCCGCGAATATTGGGAATCCCCCGCCAATGCAATCGGTAAACGAATTCGCGTCGCTTCCACCGACGACTGGCGCGAAATCGTCGGCGTCGCCGCTGACGTCTACAGCGACGGCGTCAGCAAGACTCCTCCCTCCATGGTCTATTGGCCCATCCTGCGAGCTAACTTCGAGGGTCAGGCTCACGCGGTCGAGACCTACGTGGGGTTCGGCATTCGCAGTCCCCGCGCTGGCTCGGAAGCGTTCCTGAAAGAGGTCCGCGAAGCGGTCTGGTCTGTGAATCCCAATCTTCCCGTTGCGCAGGTCCACACCCTCGAGTATTACCACTCGCGTTCGATGGCCCGGACCTCGTTCACGCTGATCATGCTCGCCGTCGCCGGCGGCATGGCCCTTCTGCTCGGCGTTGTCGGTATCTACGGCGTCATCTCCTGCTCTGTCTCCCAACGCGTCCGCGAAATCGGCATTCGCATGGCTCTCGGCGCGCAACAGCAGTCCGTCACCGGCATGTTCATCCGCCACGGCCTGATTCTCACCGGCATCGGCACGGCCTTCGGCCTCGTCGCCGCCGCAATCGTCATGCGGCTCATGTCCTCCCTTCTTTTCCATGTCAACGCCGTCGATCCCCTGACATACGCCGCCGTCACACTCGGCCTTGTCGCCACCGCTTTCGTCGCCAGCTATCTCCCCTCGCGCCGCGCCGCCACCGTAGATCCTGTCGAGGCTCTCCGCGCGGAGTGAATCCTCTCTACTGTTTGGACACGGCTCGTCAACCGGGTGTGGCAGCGACGCGGCACTGTGCTCGAATAGCAGCACGGAAAAGAAGGGCCTTTTCTACGCCATGTCACTCACCCGCACGCTCGGCATTTTATTTTGCATTTCGTTCCTTCCGTGGGCCGGCGCTCAAAAAATAAAGCCTATCGAAAAGCAGGAAATCGTTGCGTGGTTTAATGAAAAGCCTGATTGCTCGGAACAACCTGGATTCTACTTTTCAAAGCTTGCGTACTTCGATTTCATTGGCACGGGTACAAAGCAGGCCATTGTCGTCGCCTCAGACTGCTCGTCAGGAACTGGCGGCCCGAATATTCATTCCGTGATTTCACGCGACTCTGACGGCGAACTGGAGGAGTTGAGGATCGCGGCTGTCGACCCCAAGACCTACGACAACCTCTTCGGCAACCGCAATTACACGCTCTCGGTCGAAAATGGCCTCCTCGTCGCCACCTTCACAGACGACCCTGACCGCGACAACACTCCGCTCACCATCAAGTACAAATGGGACGGCCAGGAATTCGCCGTCGCGGCCATCGAGAAAACCGGCATCTATCGCACCAGCTACGATTGCAGGGCCAAAACGCTCACAGAAGCCGAGAACGCGATCTGCCACGTCAATTCTCTCGCCGCACTCGATGAGCAGCTAAATATTCTCTACAAATCGCTCCTCGCGAAACTCGCCGGCCCTGAAAGCGAAGCCCTCCGCGAACAACAGCGACAATGGCTAGCCGCCCGCGAGAAAAGCTGCGCTATCTACAAAGGCTGGCTTAACTGCCTCTCTGACTTCTACGAAAAACGCATCAGCGAGCTCAAAAAGAGCGCCGAACCCCCTGCCCGAGCGAAGACCGCCAACCCCGCCTGAATCGCTTTCTTCGACTGCGTCACTTCCTCGACGGCCGCCGCGGAAACGTCTGGTTCCCTGCCGTCGTAACCGCAGACTCTCAAAGCAGCAAGGCCCTGGACGATCCATTCGGCCAGGGCCCTGGGTCTTTTTTACGGTCAGGATCAGCGCTCAGATCGCCTGCCGTTCGAGCGCTCCCGCGGACTGCCGCTCCTCTGATGCCGTCTTCCAGTTCCGCGCCTGCGCTATGCAGATCACGTGCAACATGAGAAACAGCGGTACAAGGAAAGTGGGAATCAAACTCAATGGCAGCACCGTCATCGCCACCATCGAAGGGCCGTGCGGATCAAGCAGACGCGCCGTGGTGCCCAGACTCACTGCCGAAATCAGGTCCAATATCCCGAGCGCCTGCCAAAAAAGGAAACTCCCGCGATGCGCGGGCTCTGCTAGTTTCCAAGCCGCAAAGCCAGCCGTCACCCCAATGAACATGTCCCCATATCCTGCTGGCAAAGCAAAGACGGCCGGCAGAACATTGCGCGCCTCAAGCAGAAGGAACGTGAATCCCAAGATCCTCCACACCTGCACAGAAGTCAGAGTTCTCGGGTTCAACGATAACGCAAAGTTTCGAAATCCTTCTGACACCGTAAACCACAACGAAAACACAACCATCGGGACCAGCGCCGACACCGCAACACCCAATCCAAACTGCGCCGATTGGTTCTTAAATAAATGCCCCGCCGAAGCCGAAAAAACCGCGACAAACCAAACCAAGAGTAACCCAGCCGTAATTTTTCCATACTTGCTCATGGCAATCCTCCTTGAGTCCTGGCGATTTCTGTTACGTGATGCGTGAGCTTCAAAAGACTCCCCCACTCCCGCTGCCCCAACTTCCCCCGAAGCCGCGCTTGCACCCTCTCCCAAGCCGGCAGCGCCCGCCTGAGCTTCGCTTCTCCCGCCGAAGACAACCGTACCCGCCGCTCGCGACGGTCTTCCCCGCGTCGTTCGGCGATCCAACCCGCGCGCCTCATGATCGCCAGCGTCCGTGTCAGGCTCGTGCTGTCCATCGCGAGCATCTCCCCGAGTCGTCCCTGCGACACTTCTCCTGCCCTCACCAGCACCTGGAGTATCGTCAGTTGCGTCGCCCGCAACCCCGACGGACGTAGCGCCCGCTCATACATCTGCGTAAGCGCCCGGGCGGTCCTGCGAAAACTCCCGCACATGCACGGCAACTCCGGAATGGATGATTGGCTCATGGCAATATAGATGTATATACATCTATTCTGGTTGTACGGATTCTTGCTTACAGGGGCAAGCGGCTGACTGAGGAGGTCCGCCTAGCGCCCCAGAAGCGGCGGTGCTTTAGGGCACAAAAATCCACATTTCCGATTTCGGCTCACTCAGGCAGTGAGCGCCCAGCCAGGGAACGGGGCGCGGAACTCATCTCCATCTATCTCCGCGCGCCTTCACGTAATCCGCTAGAACATACGGCCAGGGAATACAGAGAAGATCCACAACGACCCCGATAGCCATGGCATGGGCGAGGTCTGTGGAGCGCACCGCGGACCACATCGGGAAAGCCACTGCCAATAACCACACCGCCTTGTAGAACAGCTGCAGGAGAAGCAAAGGCAGCATCTTCAGCGGATATCGAAGCCCGAGACCCGACAAAGCCGAGAGCGCCGCCCAAAAGCTGAACGCCACGCCGTGCAAGGGATCCCATGCTCCTTGGTGGCCGATAATCGCGGGCCATACATCAGCTCCAAGCAATAGGAAATTGAGCAGGTACAGCAATCTCATCAGATACAAACGGAAGGTGGATATTTCGTCAGGCATTGTTCGACTCCCTCTCGCTAAGAGGTTGTGCGGAACGGGAACGTCCGGTGGCCGGCATTATTACTCATCGGCGAATGAAAAGCCCCTGCTCAGTCGCTCCTCGAAGTCTGGCCCACTCCCGCGATGTCCGGGAAGTTCAGAGATGGCTGCCAATTCGTCCGCTCTTGCCGTCAGACGCAGGACTTACTTTCCTCGAGAATCCGCACTTCCCCAAAAAACCGGGAGAGGTATCTGGCTCGATTCGGGTATCGCCGGCTCTCGTCTTTCCTTCGCTCATAGTATGCTGAGACCTGACCCATGAACCGCGTCTATCTCGATTACAACGCCACGACGCCCGTCGACGCTGAAGTCCTTGACGCCATGCTCCCCTATTTCTCCGCGGATTTCGCCAACGCCTCCTCGATCCACACCGCAGGCCAGCGCGCCCGAGCCGCTGTAGAAACCGCCCGCGAGCAGGTCGCCGCCCTCATCGGCGCGAAACCCCAGGAAATCGTCTTCACCAGTGGGGGCACTGAATCCGACAACCACGCCGTCTTCGGCGTCATCAGCTCCCAGGTGGCACAGCCCATTCTGGCTGTCGACCGCCTATCTCGGCAGCAGCCGCCTCTTCACGTAATCACCTCGACCATCGAACACGAAGCGGTCCTGAACGCCTGCCAAGCCGCTGAAAAGCAAGGAGTCGGCGTCACGTATCTGCCCGTCGACCGCGACGGCCAAGTCGATCCCCAAGCCATCCGCCGCGCCATACGCCCCGAGACGGTCCTCATCACCGTGATGCACGCCAACAACGAGCTAGGCACCGTGCAACCACTCGAGGAAATTGGCCGCATTGCCAGCGAGCACAAAATTTATTTCCACACGGATGCCGTCCAGTCGGGCGGAAAAATTCCCATCAACGTGAAAACGCTGAACGCCGATCTACTTTCTCTCTCCGGCCACAAACTCTACGCACCCAAAGGCGTCGGCGCTCTCTACATCCGCAGCGGCACCCGTCTACGTCAACTTCTCTACGGCGGCCACCACCAGCGCGGATTCCGTCCCGGCACCGAGAATGTTGCCGGAATCGTAGGCCTCGGCAAAGCGGCAGAAATCGCGCGCAATTCCCTGGCGAGCGGCGCCCAGCGAGTCTCGGCGCTGCGCGACCAACTCGAGCGCGGCCTGCTCGAAGGCATCCCGCAAATCCGCGTGAACGGCAGCCAGGCTCCGCGCACGCCCAACACCACCAACATCCGGTTCGCGGGCATCGAAGGCGAAGCGCTGGTCATCGCACTGGATCTAAAAGGTCTGGCCTGCTCGGTCGGTGCAGCCTGTTCTTCGGGAGCCGTCGAACCGTCCCATGTCCTGACTGCCATCGGCCTCTCTCAGGAGGAAGCAAAATCCAGCCTGCGCTTCAGCCTCGGACGCCACACCACGCAGTCCGAAATCGCATTCGCACTCGAAGCCATTCCCGCCGCCGTCGCTCAACTCCGCGCACTCTCCCCCACCTACCAAAAGGCCGCCTCGCGTGTTTAACGCTCTTCTCTCTCTGTCTAACTTCCGATCTTTTTCTTCTTCTGCCGGAATCCGCTAAACTGAGACAGTCGCCATGAAGGCAGCCACCGAATTCGAAACCCTCCCCAGCCGCGAAGAAACGCAACGCGGCCTGGTCGCCATCGCCATGTCCGGAGGCGTTGACTCGTCGACTGTCGCGGCCGTCCTCCAGGAACAAGGCCGCCCCATTGTCGGCCTAACCATGCAACTCTGGAATCAGCGCCGCCTCCCCGAGCTCCAGGGCGAAGGCCCGAAGCAACACCGCTGCTGCTCGCTTGACGACGTCTACGATGCCAGGCGCGTCGCGCAACATCTGAATTTTCCGCATTACGTAGTTAATTTTGAAGAGCAGTTCGAGAAGCGCGTCGTGCGCCCCTTCGTCGATCAATATCTCGCCGGCCGCACGCCTATCGCCTGCACCAACTGCAACACCGACGTAAAGTTTGAGCCGCTCCTACGCATGGCGCGCCAGATCGGCGCCGAGCGCCTGGCCACCGGCCACTACGCCCGCATCCGCAAGAACCTAGAGACCCTACGTTGGGAACTTCTCCGCGCGCGGGATGCATCCAAAGACCAGTCCTATTTTCTCTGGGGACTCTCGCAGGAACAGCTTTCACGAAGCGATTTTCCGCTGGGCGAACTGACTAAAGAAGAAGTTCGCGCCCTCGCGCGACGCACCAATCTGCCGGTGGCCGAAAAGCCCGAAAGCATGGAACTCTGTTTCGTGCCCACCGGCAATTACGTCCAGTTCATCCAGGCCTATTCAAAGGACGCGGGAATCCCACTGACCGAAGCCGAGGGCGAAATTGTCACCGAAGACGGAGCGGTCGTCGGCCACCACAACGGAGTCCACAATTTCACGATCGGCCAGCGCAAAGGCCTGGGCTTTTCCGCGGGCAAACCGCTCTACGTTCTTTCCATCGACACACACAGCAATCGCGTCGTCGTGGGCGACGACGATGCCCTGCGCACAACCACGTTTGAAGTGAACGACGTTAACTGGGTTTCGATCGACCAGCCCAGAGCACCTATTCGGGCGACCGTAAAAATCCGCCACAAGCACGAGCCGGCTCCGGCGATTGTCGAAGCACTCGACGAGGCCCGCGCACGGATCATTTTCGACGCGCCGCAGCGCGCCATAACGCCGGGCCAGGGGGCCGTCTTCTATGACGTCGACCGCGTCCTTGGCGGCGCCTGGATTCGCTAAGGGAGATTTACTTCACGAAGAAAAGGAAAAAGAATATTTCAGCGGGTTCGGTAAGCAGAGAGTTCAGATAAAAAGCTCTTCCTCTTGTTCGAGCGGCTCGTCGGGACGGCGTCGTTCGCGCCGTGACCGCAGCAGATCGATTCCAACCTTAATTCCCTGAAGCAGCGCGGAAGCTTTCTGCATTGGCCGCCAGACGGTGCTCCGGAATTGCGACCCGGCATCTTCCACGGCTTCGAGCGCCCCGGTCAAAATCCGGTCCGCGTGATTCAGCTGCCCGCGCAGGCGATCGGTCGCATCGGTCAGCACGCGATCCATTTTTTGCGCTTGGCCCCGCGTCAGGTAAACGATGTGCGCCGCGTCGGCGACCATGTTCGAGATTTTCGGCTGCGTGTCATCGAGAAGGATTTGCGCGCGCGTCAAAATCGGACCGACGCGCGTATGCAGATCGGTCACGAGTCCGTTGACTTTCTTGTTGGTCTGGCGAATCTCAAAAAACAGCGCAATGAGCATGGCGCCCTGAACGACCAGGGCGATCGCCGCGACGATGCTGAAAATCATGAGCCAGGTTTCCATACGCGCCCCACGCGTCCTCTCAGGAGAACGAAATCATGCCGTGCCAGACTTCACCCGAGCAGCAGTTTGAAGCCTCAGGGCTTCCGGGCTTCAAGACTTTGAAGCTTCGCGACGATAGGCCTCGCGCGCGCCTTCCACTGCCGCGGAGATTGAATCCTTGCCGCGCCCCGCAGCGTCCTTGCTGCGCTCGATCAGATCGTCCGCGCGCTCGCGAAGCTCTTTCGCTTTGCGCTGCGCGAAGTCACGGCCCTCATCGGCTTTTTTGGAAAGAAAATCCCGCGTCTCTTCGCCCGATTTCGGCGCGAACAAGATGCCGACAAGTGCACCGACACCGAGCCCCACGAGGAAGTATGTGACCTTGGAACCTACGTTGTCCGCCATGAGAACCTCCACAAAAACCGTAACATAGCGGCCCGAGACGCGCAATACGAGCTAACCGGTATGTGCTATTCGGTCTGGTTATCGGTGCGAAGGTCGTCGGAACGCAGTGAGCCGAGCTGTTCGAACAGTTTTTCGGCGGTTTTGCGGGGAATGACGGCGCTGATCTTTTCAAGTCCGGCGCGGCGAACGTTTGAAACGCTGCCAAATTCGCGCAGAAGTTTTTGTGCGGTGCGCGGACCGATGCCGGGGATGCCATCGAGGGCGGATTTTGTCTGGCGTTTGGCACGGCGGGCACGGTGAAAGGTGACGGCAAAGCGGTGCGTTTCGTCGCGGATTTGCTGAATGAGGTGCAGTACTGGCGAGTGATGTTCGAGGACGATCGGTTCGTCTTCCTGGCCGAAGACGTAAAGAATTTCTTCTTTTTTCGCGATGCTGGCCAGTGGTTGATTGATGATTTGCAGGGAGTCGAGCGCTTGCGCGGCGGCGTGGAGCTGGCCGATTCCGCCGTCGATTAAAATCAGGCCTGGGAGCGGTTTCTTCTCTTCCTGCAGGCGGCGATACCGGCGCGTCACCGCTTCGCGCATGCTGGCGAAGTCGTCGTTCTTCGAATAGGGCGCCGCGTTGCCCGCCTGGCCGTCGGAGCCCTCCTCGCGGCGGCCTCCTTCTCCGCGAATGATGAATTTTCGGTAGTCGGATTTTTTCATGTGGCCGTTTTCCCAGACGACCATGGACGCTACCGTGTCGCTGCCTTGGATGTGGGAAATGTCGAAACTCTCTATGCGGCGCGGCTCTTCGGGAAGAACGAGAGCGTTTCCGAGGGCCTCGCCAATGGCTTTCGAACTTGGTTTCATGACGCGGAAGCGCTGCTCGAACGAGTGCTTGGCGTTGCTCTGGACCAGGTCGAGAAACGAGCGCTTGCTGCCCCGCTGCGGCGTGAAGATTTCGACTTTGTGTCCGGCGCGCTCGGCGAGAGTTTCTTCGAGCAGTTCGCGGTCCTCGAAATCGATGGGCACATGAATGGCTTTGGGCAGATATTCGGCTTCCAGGTAAAGCTGCTTGAGAAGAGCTGGCACGAACTCCTGTGGATCGAACTCGTCGAGGTCTTCCCAATAAAATTCGCGGCGGTCGACGACGCGCCCGCCGCGGAGGTGAAATAGATTGGCGGCGACCAGAGGCGGCTCGGCGTAATAGGCGAGAACGTCCGTGTCGTCGCCTTGGACGGCGGCGATGCGCTGGCGCTCCTCGATGTCCTCGAGAGTGCGAAGGAGATCGCGATAGGCGGCGGCTTGTTCGAATTGTTCTTTTTCAGCGGCGGCCATCATGCGCTCTTCGAGGCTCTTCATGAGGTCGTGCCGGCGGCCTTCGAGAAAGAGCCGGACGTCGCGGGCAGCTTCGCTGTAGCGCTCATCGGTGGTGAGGCCGGTGACGCAAGGGCCGAGACAACGATGAATGTAATACTGCAAACAGGGACGCGGATGGCTGCGCGTGAGATCGACCGTGCAGCTCGGAACGAGGAATCGCTTGTGAACAAAATGGAGAATGCGGCGGGCAAGTCCGGCGGGAAAATAGGGGCCAAAATAGAGCGATCCGTCTTTTTTGATGCGGCGGGTGAAATAGACGCGCGGATATTTTTCGGCGGCGGTGAATTTAATGTAAGGGTAGGTTTTGTCATCCCGAAGCATGACGTTGAACTTCGGACGGTATTGCTTGATCAGGTTGTGCTCGAGAGCGAGGGCTTCGCGCTCGTTGCCGACAAGGATGGTTTCAAGGTCGGCGATTTCGCGGGCGAGCGAACCGGTCTTGGCATTGACCCAGCTGGATTCGAGAAAATAGGAACGCACGCGGCTGCGCAGAGACGCAGCCTTGCCGACATAGAGGACGTTGCCGCCGGCGTCCTTGAACAGGTAGACGCCGGGGCTTTCAGGAAGCAGCGCGGCTATTTCTCGGGGTTCCATGGGACGTCAGCGCGGAATTTATGCTTAAGCGCCAACTTCCATCATACTAGAATTGTCGAGACTGACCTCGGGGTCGTGAGCCGTGGCCGCGATCGCTCGGGCGCTCGGGCGGCTCGCGGAGAGAGGGCGTTTGCAACATGAGGAGTCGGAAGGAGCATCTAACGGAGCGTATGCGAAGAAGCTTACAGGAGGCCTTCCGGCTGGCATTGCTCGGCCTCTTGGTCGTCGCCGCGCCTCCCCAGAATCTTGCGCAAGACCCGCCCCCTCCGCCGGATAAGCCGGCGGCGCCCACGGACTCGACGGATAAGCCGAAGCAACCCAAGATCAATGCGGATAACGCGACGCAGAATGCGCCAGATCAGCCGAAGTGGGACCCGCTGCGGGCGGAAAAAGATATGCAGGTGGGCGAGTACTACATGCACAAAGGGGATCTAGACGCAGCGATCGACCGGTTCGAGGACGCCACGCTCGCGAAACCCGGGTACGCGGTCCCTTTCCGGTTTTTGGGCGAGGCGCAGGAGAAAAAAGGGCTAAAGAAGCAAGCGATCAAATCCTACCAGCGCTACCTGGACTTGTACCCGAAAGCGGAAGACAAGGACAAGATCCAGAAAAGGATCGAGAAGCTCTACAAGGATGTCGAGAAAGAAAGGAAGTCATTGAACTAGGGCGGAAGCTTGTCCGGCCTCGAGTCTGAAAGACCTACCGCCCAGGAGCAATTGACCTCCTGGGAGGCAATTATGAAGCTAACAAGTAAAACGTACGGTTTAACAAAAGTCGTCAGCCTGTTTCTATTTACACTCACCCTCATAGCGGTCGCCGGCCTGCCCAGCAGTGCCAACGAAGGCGCCCTCACCGTCCCCAGTGGAACCATTTTACCTGTTCGACTGAATTCGACGCTTTCCTCCGCCAAATGCAAACCCGGCCAAGAAATCACGGGAAGGATTATGCAAGACGTTCCTTTGCCTTCCGGCAGGACCGTGCCGGCGGGCAGTAAAGTCATCGGCCACATCGCGGACGTTGTGCCCGCAACGAGTGCTCGAAACGCCCAAATCTCCATTCAGTTCGACAAACTGGTTTCGTCGGGGGAAACCGTGTCCATCCACACAAATCTCCGAGCTATCGCCGGGTTCATGGGCGTGATGGAAGCGCAAACGCCGACGACCGCCCCGGGAGAAGGCGACAATTTCGACGCGTTGAACACCGTACAAATCGGCGGCGACATCGCCTACGGCTATGGTGGTCCCGTCACGACCAGCGCAAATCCAAATGATGTCGTAGGAAAAGAGCTCAAGGACGGCATGCTCGGCCAGGTTCGCGCCAAGGAAGGCACAAAGTGCCGCGGAGCCCTGGATGGTAACGACAATCCCCAAGCGCTGTGGGTTTTTTCGTCCGACGCCTGTGGTACCTACCGACTCGAGCACATTAGCATCGCCCATGCCGGCCGGACGGCGCCGGTTGGCCTTATTGTCCTTTCTTCGGACAAGAGGACTCTCAAGATTCCAGAAGGCGCAGGGATGCTCTTGCGAGTGACAACCGTCGACCCCAAAGTTTGAACGCCGCACGCTGACCAGTCGAGCGGTTGCGGTTCTAAGCCCATTCTTCGCTACTTCCCCAGGTCCATCCATTAGACACCCGAGCGAGGCAGAGAGCGGCGACTTAGACCGCTCTCTCGCCTTGCCGTGAGAGGTGTGGCCAAAAGGGATCTTAGCCGCCGAGGCGGTCCAGGGTGCGGCGGGCGCGGGCAAAATCGGCGAAGAGTTTTTCTTGACGGCGAGGGGCTTTCAAACGATAGATGCCCGAGAGAAAGAGCGCGGCGGCGGATGCTGACGACGAGGCTCGTGGAGGGGTCAGACTCGACTCGGTTAGAGGGAGACGCCCTCGGCGGAGTGTTAATCTGGTGGGCCTGATATCTTGGTGGTGAGGCACAGAAGGAGAGGCAAGCATGAAGACGCTCATGGCGCTTGTGGGGGCTGTCGTTGTTTTGTTGCCGACTTCTCTTTGCGCTGCTCCCGGAAAGCCAGCACTCGGAATCGTGGTGCTGGGCTCTGGAGGACCGCGTGCTTTCGGAAGGGGCGGCTCGAGTTTCATCGTGCTGGTCGGAGGGATCCCGCGGATCCTGGTGGATGCCGGACCGGGTGCGTTCTTGCGGATCGGAGAATTGGAGCTGGACACGGAAAAGGTAGATACGGTTTTGCTCACGCATTTGCATATCGATCACAGCGGAGATCTCGCCGCTTTCTTCAACGAACGAGCGCTTACCAGCGACGGGCCGATCACATATCGGATTTTCGGACCGGATGGGGCGGGACTCTTCCCGAAGACCTCGCAATTTGTAGATTTGTTGGTTGGAAAAACCGGCGCCTTTGCGTATCAGAAGACGTTTGGCGCGGACGAAACTTTTACGGTTCGCGATCTGGCCATTCGCCTGGATTCGCCGCGCACGAAGATTGTGGATGACGCTGGTCTGGTCGTGGAAGAGATTGCCACGCATCACGGTGACTGTCCGTCGGTGGCTTACCGGATTTCTTATCAGGGTGTCGTCGTGGTTTTCTCCGGAGACATGGATGCGTCCGCGCTGCCGAATCTGGTGCAACTGGCGAAGAATGCGGATTTGCTGATCTTCAATTGTGCCGTGCTGGACCCTCCGGATTCGCCTTCGCAACTGTACGATCTGCATACGCCGCCCAGGAAAATTGGCGAAGCCGCGCGCGACAGTGGAGTCAAAAGCTTGCTGCTGAGCCATCTGGCCCCCGATGTGGAAGGGCAGGAGCCTACGGTGCGAAAATCGATTCGTGCGTCCTATGCGGGGCCCGTGGCGTTCGCGACCGATAAGTTGCAGGTGCCGGTCGGGAAGTAAATTAGGGATCGCTTAGGCCCTGAAATTTCAATCCCAATCCATAGCCGGAAGACCGGGCGAGCTCACGCTCTACCTTCACGAGTTGATCTAACCCGGAAGCTTTATTCTCGTCAAAGGCAGTAGAAAAACCGGAACAAGGGGTGGGCAAGGTACGTAACCCTGATTGGGCTTCCTCGAGGGGGAGTGGCAGCACTGGGAGGGGTATCGATGTGGCAAGACTTGCGCTTTGCGATTCGAATGCTGCGGAAACAGCCAGGGTTCAGCCTGATTGCGGTGCTGACGCTGGCACTGGGAATCGGGGCGACCTCGGCGGTGTTCAGCTTGATTCAAGGCGTGCTGCTGACCCCACCGCCATACCGACAACCGAAACAGTTGGTGCTGATTCCCACCGCGCGAACGGACGGGCAAAAACAGGAGGACCCGCGCGGCTGGCCCGCCCAACAGTGGATGGAGTGGCAAAGAGAGGCGAAGTCGTTTGAAGGAATCGCGGCGTACGGCTGGACATTCAACTTTCTGATCCGCAACGAGGGCAGCCAGTCCATGCAAGGCATGGAAGTGACCGAGAACTATCTTCCGTTGATGGGATTGCATCCAGTCCTCGGGCGCGGCTTTGAGGCCACGGACATTGGGACCGGACCGGTGAAGGTGATCCTGCTGGGATACGAGTTCTGGAAACGGACGTTTAACGGCGATCCAGAAATCATAGGCAAAACCGTTCGCATCAGCCGGTGGGACGTGCCGCCAGTAATCATCGGCGTGATGCCTCCCGGGGTGCGATTCCTGCCCTCGCCCGGAGCCGCGAAGGAGCCGAACTACAACGTCAATGCGCCGGTGGACTTCTGGATTCCTGTGGCGCCGGACCCGAAGTATTTGAAAGATCCCTACTGGAATCTCGTGGCGCGACTCGGCAATGGAGTGTCCCTCGGGCAGGCGCAGGGAGAGCTGACGGTCCTTGCGGCGCGAGAGGCGCAATCGGAGAAACAGTTTGAAGGATTCACGTCCCGGCTGCAGCCACTGACAGAGGAAATGAATCAAGACGGCCGAAGGATCTTGCTGCCGCTGCTGGGCGCGGCGGCGCTTGTTCTCCTGATCGGTTGCGGCAACGCTGCAGCACTGCTGCTGGTACGTGGGTTACAACGCCAGCAGGAATACGCGGTGCGAGGCGCGCTGGGCATGGGACGCGTTGCTCTTATGCGGCAGGTAACGACCGAGAGTCTGCTGCTGGCGCTGCTCGGCGGAGCCTTCGGAGTGGGGCTAGCGTTCGGCGTCGTCAAGCTGTTCAAGTTGACCGCGGGACATGCCATTCCACGTCTGGATAGCGTCACGGCTGGGTGGGCGGTGCTGGCTTGGGGATTGGGTGCGGCGGTGGTGGCTGCGTTTTTCGCGGGAGCTTTTCCGGCCCTGCGTGCTTTCCTTCTGGATCCCATGGAAGTGCTGAAGAACGCTGGACCCAAAGGAACGGCAGGACTCGGGGAACGGCGGCTTCTGCGCGGGGTCACGATGGCGCAGACGGCGTTGACGCTGGCGCTGCTCGTCGGGGCCGGATTGCTGATTCGAACCATGATCAATATTGCGAAGGTGCCCTCGGGCTATGACACGGGACGCATCTTGACCATGAGCGTGACCGAGGTGCAAAGCCGTTCAGAGTGGGCCAGTTTTCACAAGCACGCCTTGGAACGGGTATCGGCTATTCCCGGCGTGCAATATGCAGCTTTCGCCTGGGGAGTGCCGCTTACTGGCAACAATTGGCCGGCGACTCTGGAAATTGAGGGCCAGCCGCCGGCGATCAAGGAGAGCGACAAGACGGCGCTGCCGCTGCGCGCCGTCACGGAGGATTACTTCAAACTGATGGGTGTGGCACTGATCGAGGGACGGTCGTTTCGTTCAGGCGATGAGGGCAAAGTGCTGAACGTAGCCATCGTCAACCAGGCATTTGCGGATCGCTACTTTCCGCATGGCAATGCCATCGGCCGGAAGATTTGGCTGGACGGGCGCGACAAGCCGGGTATGGAAATCGTCGGCGAGGTATCGAATAGCCGAACGGATGACTTGACGCAGGTGGCCGCGCCCGAGATTTATCTGTCGTTGTGGGAAGCCACCGCGTTTTCAAAACACCTCGTCGTCCGTACGACCGCGGACCCGCGTGCGGTTCTAGTGGCGGTCGAACGCGAGCTGCATGCCGTCGATCCAACCGCCGCCATCGAAAATCCAAAGACTTTGGAACAGATTCGCGATGATTCGCTGGCGCCACGTACTTTTGCGATGCAACTGCTGATCGGCTTTTCCGCTGTGGGGAGTTTGCTGACGCTGGTTGGAATTTACGGCGTCATTTCGCTTTCGGTGGCCTCGCGGCGGCGGGAGCTGGCGATTCGCAGCGCGGTCGGGGCAGAACAAAAAGACATTCGGAACCTGATCTTCGGCGAGGGGTTTCGATTGATCGCGAGCGGCGTGCTCCTGGGTGTGGCGCTGGCCATCGTTTTATCGCGCGTGCTGAGGACTTTTCTGTTTGAGGTGCAGCCCGGCGATCCGGTAACGCTCCTCGTAGTGGGCCTTTTGTTCGTCAGTGTGGCGCTGCTGGCATGCTGGGCTCCGGTGCGCCGCGCCGCGAAAGTCGACCCGCTGGAGGCGTTGCGCTACGAATAGCTCATGGTTCTTCGAACCACAACGAACGATGAAAATAAGGTCGAGATGGATGTATGTTGGAGCAGCCGTCAAGTGGACGAAGGCCGATTCATTCTGGCGCGATTAGAGCCCGA
>JABCYZ010000019.1 GCA_013289955.1 Acidobacteriota bacterium | reverse complement strand
TGTTGCACCTCTTTGATAGTGTCCCCTTCAGCCCCCATTAGAAATGTCCCCTACACTGCGACCTCCAGAGGAGGTCCGGTTGAAGAGGACAGCGATGAGTACGAGGGAACTTCGACGAGCAGAGGTTTTGGCGCGAGTGAAGAGCGAGACGCTGAGGCTGGTGGACGCAGCGAAGATGTTGGAGTTGAGTTATCGACAGACGAAGAGATTGTGGAAGCGCTATCGGGGAGAAGGAGCCAAGGGGTTGCAACACCGCAGCGCGGGAAGAGGTTCGAACCGAGCGAAGCCCGAGAAATTCCGGCGGAAGGTGCTGCAGCTGATCCGGGAGAAGTATTCGGGAACGGAACAGGAGCGGTTTGGACCAACGCTGGCGGCGGAACATTTGGCGGATGAGGATGGGCTGGAAGTGGGAGAGGAGACGCTGCGGCGTTGGATGTTGGCGGAGGGGCTGTGGAGCCGCATGCGAAGACGGAAAGCGCACCGCAAGCGCCGGGAACGGCGGCAACACTTTGGCGACTTGGTGCAGCTGGATGGCAGTTTCCATGCGTGGTTTGAGGAGCGGGGAGCACGCGGATGTCTGATGAATATGGTGGATGATGCCACGGGAACGACGTGCTGTCGCCTGGGAGAGCAGGAGACCATCTGGGCAGCGGTAGGGGTGCTGCGATCGTGGATCGAGAAGTATGGGGTCCCACGGGCGTTGTACACGGATTGGAAGAATGTCTATAAGCGTGAGCCGACGGAGAAAGAGCGACTGCGAGGAAAGGCGCCCACGACGCAGTTTGGACGCATGTGCGAGCGATTGGGGATTCGCATTATCGCGGCCAGCTCTCCGCAAGCGAAAGGGCGGGTGGAACGCAACAACGGGGTGCATCAAGATCGCTTGGTGAAGAAACTGCGCCGACAGGGGATAGCGCGGTACGAAGCGGCGAATGAATATATGGAGGGGGAATATCTTGCGGAACACAATCGGCGTTTTGCGCGAGAAGCGGCTCGAGCAGAGAACTACCACGTTCGGGCACCGAGCGCAGCGAAGCTGAGAGAGGTCTTCCGGTTAGAGACGGAGCGATGGATCAGCAACGATTGGGTGGTGCAGTACCGGGGGCATTTTCTGCAACTCAAGCCGCAGAATAAGCGCTATGGGCCGACCCAGGCCAAGGCCTTGGTCTATGAGGGAGAAGATGGAGCGGTAGAAGTGCACTATCGCGGAGAACGCATGGATTACGAGGATCTGGTGGCACGACCGCAAGCGGTGCAGGTCGCGCCGCGTGATCCAAGCCGCGAGCCAGCTAAGCACGTAGGGAGCAAGCCAGCGCCGGGACACCCCTGGCGGCAAGGCTATGAACAGAGAATGAAGTTGCGGCGGTTGAATCGATCGCAGCAATCAGCACTCGTTGGAGTGTCCGCCTCCGCTACGCCCTAAACGCGCCGCACAAACCGCGGCGCAGGGCTTCGCTCCGGCGGACACTCCAACGACAACAGGCAATCAAAAGAAAAGGGACATTTCTAATGAGGTAAGGAAGGGGACATTTCTAAAGAGGTTTGACAAGGGTTGATTCGAGTGCTTGTCATTTCTTTGTTGGCGTGACAACATATCAGCCTGTCCAGATGGTGTCTTCCCAAAGGCTATAGATGCAAAGAACCCGATATCCCGAACGTAGGCGCAGTGTGCGCCTTTCACTGCTGATTCCTCTGACGATCCGATGCAGTTTTTCCGAGGGCGAAAAGATCGACGTGAAGGGCTCCGCCTGCGTGGTGAGCGCCCACGGCGCTCTTTTGGCCATGGACATACCCTTGATCCCCGGCCAGAGCGTCCGGCTGATCAATGACATGACCGCCGAGACCGTGGACTGTCACGTCACTTCGCTACGGGAAAAAAGTGACCGCCACTTTGTTGGCATCACGTTCGCGGTCCCCGACGTTGATTTTTGGCACATCGTATTTCCCAGGTCCGGCACACGCCGGGCGTTCCGCTCTGCCCAGACCGGAGCGCTAGAGAGATGAGACTCATCCTACTCGACGCGTGAGCGGTCCCCGTCTTTGCAATCATGGCCAGCTTCGGTCGCACAAGAACGCTGGCTTCAAGTCTCCTTACTTTGGGAATCGCCGGACTCATGCACTTCCGTCGTTCGATGTTCAAAGGGTGTGGTATTAGAATCGCTCTCCGAGACCCCAGGCGCTTGCGCTCAGTTCTCGTCGGTGTCGCCGACCGAAAAATAAGTGCAATCCGGGTGCTGGAACACGAGCGCACTCACGCTTGCCTCCGGATCCATCATGAAGCCCTCAGTCAACTGCACGCCAATCTCTTCCGGCTGCAGCAGTTTCCAGATCCCTGCCTGATCGTCCAGATTCGGGCACGCCGGATAGCCAAAACTGTATCGCTTCCCGCGGTATCGCGATGTAAACCGCTGCGCCATCGTCGTCTCCGGCGGGTCCGGAAAGCCCCAATCCTCGCGAATGCGCCGGTGCAGCCACTCCGCGCATGCTTCCGCGGATTCAATCGCCAGCGCCTGCATCCCGTGCGACTTGAAGTAGTAGCCTTCGTTTTTCGCTCTTTCTGACCGTTCACGCACGCCTTCGCCCGCCGTCACAACAAAAAGCGCTATGTGATCCCGTATCCCGCCCTGAGGCGGCAGCACGTAATCGCTCAGGCAAAGAAAGTCCCTCAATCGCTGCCGCGGGAAACGGAACGTATGCAGCGGCTCCGCTGCCCCTGGTTCGAACAGATGCATCGCCTCGCCATCCGACTCCGCTTCAAAAAATTGCCACACCGCGCGCGGTTTCATAAATTCCGCAGCCTCGTGCTTTACTTCCTCCATGCTTTGAAACAGCTCGACCGCCTTGGTCTCCCGTTCCGCAAACCGTTTCTCGAAATCTCCGCGAAATCCCATGTGCCGCCCGTAGAGCATGAAGGGGTTGATGTAACTCCACACCTCGTTCAGATCCGGCACCAGGCGCACTTTTCTATCGAGATAGGCCACCTTGGGAATCGGCAAGTCCGCCCGTACCTTTGGCGAGCGCACAACTTTCGGTGGTTCAGCTACAGCCACCGCCGTCGCAACGGCAACCCCGTTTCCCGACGCCGCATGTTCCTGCAGAACCTGTTCCCGCGTCGTCGGGTCCATCAGCTGGTTCATCAACCGCAGCCCGGTCATCGCATCTTTCGCGTAACACACCGCTTTGCCGTAGCTCGGCGCAATCTTTGTCTGCGTAAATCGTGCGGAGAGGGCCGCGCCGCCCACCAGCAGCGGAATTTCGATACCCGCCCCTCGCAGGTCGCTTGCCGTGATCACCATCTGCTGCGCGCTCTTTACCAGCAGCCCGGACAATCCGATCGCATCCGGATGATGCTGCAGATAGGCTTTGATCAATTCTTCCGGCGGAACCTTGATTCCTAGGTTCACCACGTCATAGCCATTATTTTTCAAAATGATTTCAACGAGGTTTTTCCCGATGTCGTGCACGTCGCCCTTCACGGTCGCCAGCACGATCTTTCCGCGCTTGGCCGTGTCCGCCTTCTCCATGAACTGCTCGAGATGATTCACCGAAGCCTTCATGGCCTCCGCGGATTGCAGCACCTCGGCCACGATCAGCTCATTCGCGTTGAAGAGCCGTCCTACCTCCGCCATTCCGGCCATCAGCGGGCCGTTGATAATCTCCAGTGGCGAGGCGCCCTCCGCACGCTTGCGTTCCAGATCCGCGATCAAGCCGTCGCGTGTGCCCTCGATGATGTAATTGGCGAGCCGCTCGTCCAGCGGAAGATCCGCCGCGAGCTTCTTCTCTTTCTTTTTAGCGGTGCGAAAATATTCAGCAATCGCGGCGATGTGATACTGATTCACTGCCGCTCGCTGCTCTTTCTTTTGCTCGCGCCAATCCGCCGGAACGTTGCTCAAAAGCTCCGCTTGCGAATGATCCACAGGCACATCCTTCGGTGGATGCGAAAACAAAAGATTTTCCGCAAGATTTCGTTCGTGCTGCGGGATCGAAGCGAACCGTTCGAGCTTCTCCGTGTTCACGATGGCCAGGTCCAGCCCCGCTTTCGTGCAGTAGTACAGAAAAACCGAATTCACGACTTCGCGGGCGCCGGCCGGCAATCCAAACGACACGTTTGAAATCCCCAAAATCGTCCGCACATCCGGCAAGGCCTCTTTGATCAGCCGGATGCCCTCCACGGTCTCAACCGCCCCGCCAATGTAATTCTCGTCGCCTGTCGCGCACGGAAACACCAGCGGGTCAAAGATGATGTCTTCCGGCCCCAACCCATATTTTTCCGTAAGCAGTTTGTAGCTGCGCTGCGCAACGGCCAGTTTCCGCTCCCGCGTAAAAGCCTGCGCCTGCAGCTTGTCCTCATCGATGCATCCGACAACCACGGCAGCGCCAAAATCGTGCGCCATCGGCACCACGCGCTCGAATTTCTCTTCGCCATCCTCGAGATTGATCGAATTGATGATCGACTTACCCTGACAATAGGTCAGCGCCAATTCGATCGCCGTCGCGTCGGTTGTATCGATCATCACCGGCGCCTTCACTTTTCGAATCAACTTCTCGTAAAACACGGGAATATCTTTTTTCTCATCCCGCTCCGTGCTTTGCAGGCACACATCCACGATGTGCGCCCCACCCTTCACCTGCCGCCGTGCAATCTCGCTCGCCTCTTCCCATTTCTCTTCGGCCACCAAATTCTTAAACAACCGCGACCCGATCACATTCGTCCGCTCGCCCACCAGCAGTGGCCGCGTACTGTCTTCCGCCTCAATCGTTTCGATTCCCGAATACACGGCCCGGTGCGATTCGCCCGGCCGCACGCGCGGCTTTTTGCCGTGCACCATCCCGGCAATCGCGCGGATGTGCTGCTCGGTGGTTCCACAGCACCCGCCCACAAAATTCAGCCAGCCATGGTCCACAAATTTCTCGAGCTGCGCCGCCAGCGAGGTCGGCGTCTCCAAATATTTTCCTTCTTCGTCCGGCAACCCTGCGTTTGGATAGCAGGAAACAAACTCGCTCGAAAGCTGGCTCAGAGTCCGGATGTGATCGGTCATGAACTCCGGCCCAGTGGCACAATTCATTCCAAACGCCAATGGCTTGGCATGCCGCAGCGACGCCCACATCGCCTCGACCGTCTGCCCAGCAAGCATCGTGCCCATCGGCTCGATCGTCACCGAAACGATCACCGGCACCTGCATCCCGATCTCTTTCGAGAGCTTCTGTATCGCCAGCAAGGCCGCCTTGATGTTCCGGGTGTCCTGGCAGGTCTCAACCAGCAGCAAATCCACGCCGCCTTCGACCAATCCCTTCGACTGCGTGTAGTAAGCCTCGATCAGTCCATCGAAGGTCACGCCACCCGTCACCGTAATGGCCTTTGTCGTCGGCCCCACCGACCCCGCAACAAACCGCGGCCTCGCGGCCGTACTAAACTCATCCGCCGCCTGGCGCGCCAATTCTGCCGAGCGCCGATTCAGGAAATGGGCATCCGCGGCCAGTCCGTACTCCGCCAAAACGATCGGAGCCCCGCCAAAACTATTCGTCTCAACGATGTCCGATCCCGCTTCGAAATACTTACGGTGGATATCCAGCACCACATCCGGCCGCGTGCGCACCAAGTTTTCGTTGCAACCCTCGAGCGCCGCCCCGCCGAAATCCTCCGCCGTAAGATGCCGTTGTTGCAGCATCGTCCCCATGGCTCCATCGAGCACAAGTATCCGCTCCGAGAGCAACTCTCGCAGAGCCTTCGCGGATTCCTTCAGATTTCGCATGCGCGGGAAACGTCTAACTCCTTACCGGACTTCCTCTTAAACGGGGGACACCAGCAGAGAAGGCCGCGTTGCAGGTACAGCTCTATTTTACGCAGCTTTGCTCCCAGAATCGAACGTCTTGCAGCGAACCAGTGCTTTTTTGGCGCGAACGGTCATCCGAGCGCCCCGAACCGCCTGAACTCTTGCGTTTCGCCTCGCGGACTTTCCCCTAAGCCGCCTTGCCGAACCGCCATGCGATCCCGGACGGCCGCCCTCTTTACCAACCTTTCCCTCCGTTTGTTCTTAGATAGGGCTCGATTCATCGAACCACGAGGAGTCAACCGGTGTGCTGTACTATGGTTCGTTCGGACGTAAAGCGTTCATACCCATGGCACTGAAGATCATAAACATAGTTGGCGCACGTCCCAATCTCCCCAAAATCGCGCCTCTCATGCGCGAGATGCAGCGCCATCCGGAGATTGAGCCCATCCTTGTCCACACCGGTCAGCATTACGACGCCACCCTCTCCGACATTTTCTTCCGCCAGATGGGCATCCCAGCGCCTCGCGTCAATCTGGAAGTCGGCTCCGGTTCCCACGCCGTGCAAACCGCCGAAGTCCTCAAGCGCATCGAGCCCGTCCTGCTCGAGCATCAGCCCGATCTCGTTCTTGTCGTTGGTGACGTCAATTCCACCATCGCTGTTTCGCTTGCCGCCGTAAAGCTCGGCATTTCCGTCGCCCACGTCGAAGCCGGCCTCCGCAGCTTCGACCGCGGTATGCCCGAAGAAATCAATCGCATCTTAACCGATGCCCTAGCCGACTATCTCTTCGTCACCGAGGAAGACGCCATCCAGAATCTCCAGAAGGAAGGCCGCCCCCGCGAATCCATCCACCTCGTAGGCAACGTGATGATCGATTCTCTCCGCTATTTTCTACCCACGGCTCAGAAGTCCCCGATTGGTGAAGATCTTGGCCTGAAGAACGGCGCCGAGTGGCAACGCTTCGCCGTACTTACCTTGCATCGTCCGTCGAACGTCGACGCCACGGAAAAACTGGCCGAACTCCTCACGGCGGTGGATGCTATTGCCGCCCAAGTCCCCGTCATCTTTCCCGTTCATCCACGGACTCAGCAACGCCTCGCGCAGGCGGGTAGTACGACCCATCCCCGGCTAAAACTGATCCCCCCCGTTGGCTATCTCGATTTTCTCTGCCTGCTCAGCAAGGCCATGCTAGTCCTCACCGATTCGGGAGGCATTCAAGAAGAAACCACCGCTCTCGGTGTCCCTTGCCTCACTCTCCGCGAAAACACCGAGCGCCCCATCACGATTTCCCAGGGCACAAATCAGCTCGTTGGCACCGACCCTCGAAAAATTCTCACGGCCGCAGAGGCCGTTCTCGCCGGAAAAGCGAAGCCCGGGCGCATTCCACCCCTCTGGGACGGCCACGCCGCCGAGCGAATTGTCGAGGTTTTATTGCGAAAATCGCCCCCTGGACCCCATAGAAAAAGCGCCCTACCTGTCACGTAACAATTCGAGAACATACCCCTCCAAGAGACTTGCCCCTTAGGACAGTTTTCACTACGCTGACACATAGTGGCTACCAAGCGAGCTTCCGCAAAACTGTCAGTCTGCATCCTCTCGCCGCACCCCTTGGTGCTGAGCGAGTTCGAGCGCGTGTTGTCCAAGGGACCATTCAAGGTGGTCATCAAGCAGCTCGAATCCACGCTCGCACCGGACATGCGCAATCTCGAACCGCCTGTGGCGCAGGTCTATGTGATCGATGGACATGCCGCGCGTCCTGCCACCGGCGCACTTCTGGCAAATCTCATGGAGCGCCATCCGGAAGCGCGCCTGATCGTCGTGGGCGAACAGCACAGCGACGCCAACAGCTATCAGCTCTTGCGCCTCGGCGTGAAAGGTCTTCTCACCTACACCGAAGCCCGCGATCAATTGGTCCGCGCCTTGCCGCTGGTCGCCAGTGGAGGTTTCTGGGTCCCGCGCTCCGTCCTGTCCGGATTCGTCGATTCCATCCTCACGAATCAAGGCCGCCGGCTCAAAACCGATTCCGTCACCAATCTCAGCCGCCGCGAACAAGAGGTCCTCGACTCTCTTCTCGAGAATCTTTCCAACAAAGAGATCGCCAGCAAGCTCAACATCGCCGAGCGCACCGTAAAATTTCACGTCTCCAATCTGCTCAGCAAATTTGGCGTGCGCCGCCGCGCCGACCTGATCCTTCTCACTTTCCAGCGCCGCATGTCGGCTCCCTGATCGGCCTTCCCGGCCGTACCGCTCGCACACCACCTCCGTCCTGCCTGGGTTTGCCCCGCCCCTTCTAGCTGACAACCCGCCTCTATCCTGCTACTTTTAATATTTACATCAACCTAAACCAATTTTCCCCGAGGAAGGCGAGGTCAGTCCCTTGAATGTTCTCGTTACCGGAGCAGCAGGCTACATCGGCAGCATCTGCGCGGAGGTCCTCCTCTCCCGCGGCTACCAGGTCATCGCCCTGGATAATCTTCAAGAAGGCCACGCCGCCGCCGTGCCTCCCCAAGCCATCTTCTGCCGGGCCGACCTCGGGGTCCGCTCCGAAATCGAAGCAGTCTTTTCCAGACACAAGATCGACTCCGTCATGCATTTCGCCGGAGAGGCTCTGGTCGCCAAATCCGTCCGCGAACCCAGCACTTTCTACGCCGCCAACGTCGCCGCTGGCGTCAATCTCCTCGACGCTGTAACTCGCCACGGGGTGAAAAAATTCATCTTCTCGTCGACCGCCGCCACTTATGGCGAGCCTCACACCGTCCCCATCCCCGAAGATCACTCCAAAAACCCCATCAATCCCTATGGCAAGTCCAAACTTCGCTTCGAAGAAATCCTCTCCGACTATCGCGCCTATACCGGCCTCGACTATGCCACTCTCCGCTATTTCAATGCCGCTGGCGCTTCCTCCGAACACGGCGAAGCCCACCGCGTGGAAACCCACCTCATCCCCAAGGTTCTCGACGCCGCCCTCGGTCTCCTTCCGCAGCTCGAAGTTTTCGGCTCGGACTATCCCACGCCCGACGGCACCTGCGTCCGCGATTACATCCACGTCCTCGACATTGCCGATTCGCACCTCCGCGCTCTCGAATCGATCGAATCCGTCTCCGGCGAAGCCTTCAACGTCGGCAACAGCCGCGGCTTTTCCATCCTCGAAGTCCTCGACGCCGCCGAAAAAATCACCGGCCGCAAAGTTCCTCGCAAAATGTCGCCTCGGCGCCCCGGCGATCCCGCCGTCCTGGTCGCCAGCAAAGAAAAACTCCGCCAGTCCCTCGGCTGGGAGGCCCGGCACTCCTCTCTCGAAGAAATCATCACCTCGGCGTGGTACTGGAAGCAAAAACACCCCCACGGCTATGCCGAAGCGACTTCCGTCTAGTTTTTAAAGGGAATACCGGAATCTCCGGGAGTCGACCGCTCGCCTGGATGCTTCCGCTCCGCTCACTCTTCGCTACCCGCTACCCGCTTCCCGTCAATCCGCAATCTTGAACCAAAAAATACACCACAACGCCTTCACGCCGTCTTTCCAGGTAATCTTCTTTCCCTCTTCGTAGGTCCGTCCTGCGTAGCTGATCGGCACTTCATAAATCCGCCAATTACCCTTCGAGATTTTCGCCGTGATCTCCGGCTCAAACCCAAACCTGTCCGACCGCAACTTGATCCCTTCCAGCACTTCCTTGCGAAACACTTTGTAGCAGGTCTCCATGTCCGTCAGCTTCAAATTCGTCATCACATCCGAGAGCAGCGTCAAAATTTTGTTCGCCACATAGTGCCAAAAGTAATGCACGCGCTGCGGCCCGCCGAGAAATCTTGATCCAAACACCACATCCGCCCGCCCGTCGATAATGGGCCCGAGCAGTGTCGGATAGTCCTTCGGGTCATACTCCAGATCCGCATCCTGCACCAGAACAATATCTCCCCCAGCTTCGGCAAAGCCCCTCCGCAACGCCGCGCCCTTGCCCTGATTCTGCGCCTGAAAAAAGACACGCAGCTCCCGCACATCCACCGGATCGCCGCCATCATGCGCCGCCGCCCAAGTCTCGCCCTTCCCCTGTGCCTCGACGATAGCTTCGAGGTACTGCCGCGTCCCATCCGTCGAGCAGTCATCAATAATCACGATTTCCTTGCGCAGCCCCGTTTCCGAAACGCGCCGCAATATTTCCTCAATGGTGGCCTTTTCGTTGTAAACGGGAATCACCACGGAAATCTTCGGGTTGTCCAGCGCAGAGGGGTGTCGCCGCAGAGCACACATTTTCAGAAACAGATTGTAGCGACCCTCGATGCACCGAGTAAAGCCGCGCCTCGCTGATTTCTCTCACGCCTTCCCGTATTGCGCCGAAGCAGTTATCCTAGGCTCTGTTGACGGAGCACGCGTTCTTCGGGAAGTGAGTTTGTCCTTCCGCTTCTCTCGGCTCTCCGCTCCGTGAACTCTAGTCGAAGAAATTTTTTTGTTTTGCCGTTTCACGAAGTCATGAACACCTTCTACATCCAACAATTCGGCTGCCGCGCCACCCAAGCCGATGGCGCCGCCTTAGAACGCCAGCTCCTTGACCGCGGCTGCACGAGATCCCCCGACCCCGCCACCGCCTCCATCGTTGTCCTCAACACCTGCACGGTGACCGCTGCCGCCGACGCCCAAGCCCGCGACGCCATCCGCAAAATCCACGCGCAAAATCCCCACGCCCGCCTGATCGTCACCGGGTGCTACGCGCAACGCGCCCCCGAAGAACTGGCCGTCCTTCCCGGCGTCACCCATGTCGTCGGCAATTCCCACAAACCCGAAATACCCGCCCTCGTAACTCAAATCGTTCCGGTCGCTCGGGCTCGCGCAACACGGGAGCAACATGACATTCCGAGCGAAGAGAGGAATCCGCTTTTTTCTCCCGCCTCGCCAGATGCCCCCTTCCATTCCTTTCTAGCGGAGCAACAGGTTGCGCCCCATCCCGGCAAGATTCCCGCTTCTGGGAGTTCGCCCCAGCGGGCCCAAATCCTCACCGGCGACATCTTCAGCCACCCCGAATTCCTCTCCGCACCCATCCGGGGCGGCGAATCCCGCCACACCCGCCCCATCCTGAAGATCCAGGACGGCTGCAACAACCGCTGCTCCTTCTGTGTAATCCCCTACGTCCGTGGCAAATCCCGCAGCCTCGCGCCGAACGAGGTTGTCCGCGAAGTGAACGCCCTGGTAGCACAGACACTCCCTGTGCGCTTTTACGGCGAAGAGCCCACTCCTTCGCCCGCTCGCGAAATCGTGCTAAGCGGCATTAACCTCGGCACCTACGGCCGCGACCTCTCTCCCCGGGTAGAATTTATCGACCTTCTGCGCCGCATCCTTGACGAGACTCCCCTCGAACGACTCCGCATCAGCTCCATCGAGCCCCCAGACGTCACCCAAGACCTAATCGATCTCTTCTCGAGCACCGACCGCATCGCCCAGCACTTCCACATGCCCCTACAATCCGCATCCGACCGCATCCTGGCCGCCATGCACCGCTGGTACCGCTCCGAACACTACGCGCGCCGCATCTCGCTAATCCACGATCGCCTGCCGCAAGCCGCCATTGGCGCCGACGTCATCTCGGGCTTCCCTGGCGAAACCGAATCCGACCACGCCGTCACGCTCGACTTCATCACGCGCCACCACTTCACCTACCTCCATGTCTTCTCCTATTCCTCCCGCCCCGGAACGAAAGCCGCCACCTCCCCCGACCAAGTCCCCGCCCACATCACAAAGCGCCGCGCCCGCGAACTGCGCTCCCTATCCGAAGGCAAATCGGCCCACTTTCGCTCGGCCCAAATAGGTCGCACCGAACGCGTCCTGACTCTCCGCCGCGACGAAGATTCCATCACCGAGCTCACGGGCACCGAATACACCCCCGCCCTCTCCTCGAACTACCTCCGCGTACAAGTCCCGGGAATCCACCCTTCAAATCAATGGCAGGATGTTCTGATCACTGCTGAGGAAGGGAACTACGTAGTAGGCGAACCCGCATCCACGAACGACGAATTCTCCGTGCCCTCTGTATAAGTGTTTTTTCTTCCGGCTTTCCACTGTCAACTCTCAAAAATCACCTGCGCCAATGCCTGCACCTCGGTATGCGTAATACTCAACGCAATCCTCTTCACGCCCAACTCCTCTGCAATCTTTTTCGCCTCTCCATCCAGACGCATCGTCGGTCGCCCCCCCAACTCTCGCACCACCTCAAAATCCACCCACCGCACACCGCGCCTCCACCCCGTTCCCAATGCCTTCATAGCCGCCTCTTTCGCCGCAAACCGCCCCGCAAAACGCTCATACCTGTTCCTAAACTGCTCACAGTACTCCCTCTCCGCCCCCGTATACACCCGCCGCAAAAACGCGGCACCATGCCGCTCAATCGCCGCGCGTATCCGCCCCACCTCCGCCAAATCCACTCCCATGCCTATAATCAAAGTCTCACCTTGTTGGGGCACGATTCGAAGTGCCCGCTCTGCTGGGAATAGGGCACAGTATACGCGCACATCCTAAACCCGTCGGGAGCCCCTAACACCCTCGGGGACAATCGCCCAGACTCCAATTCCGAGATCTCCGACACCGATCCTCGACCTCGCCTCTTGCTCCCGCTTATACTGATACCTCCAATGCCCGTCGCGAAACGCTCCCTAAAACCGTCTACCGCCCTGAAGGGCCCCGCTTCCCGAGTCTGTACCACCCGCACATCCCGCGGCATAAAACTCCTCGAAATCCCGGCCCTCTCGAAACTCCCCTGGCTGATCCACGCCTTCAGCACTCGCCCTGGCGGCGTCAGCGCCCTCGAAGGCGAAAACCTCCTGAACCTCGGCTTCACCGACTGGGACACCCGCGAAAACGTCCAGAAAAACCGCCGTCGCTTCCAAGCCGCTCTAGGTGCCTCTGGTCTTCCCCTAATCGCCCTAAAGCAATTCCACTCAGACGTAGTCCACTCGTTTGACACCGCGCCGACCGACCCATGCCGGGGCGACGCCACCATCACCGACCGGCCCAACCTCCTCCTGGCCGTGCAAACCGCCGACTGCGTCCCCATCCTACTCGTCGACCCTAAAAAACGCGCTGTCGCCGCCATCCACGCCGGCTGGCGAGGTACCCTGGCCCGCATCGCCGCCAAAACTATCGGGAAGATGCAAATGCACTTCGGCACCAACCCGCCGGACCTCCTGGCCGCCATCGGCCCCAGCATCGGCCCCTGCTGCTACGAAGTCGGCACCGAAGTCGCGACCCAATTCCTCTCGCAGTTCGCTGATGCCCCCGACTACTTCGACGAGTTCCGTACTGGCGACGAGCCCAACCCCATCCAATGGCTCAACATGATGCCCCCGGGCCACCAACCCCCGCCCAAAGGCGTTCTCCTGGACCTCCCGAAAGCCAACCGCTCCCAACTCCTGGCTGCCGGCCTTCGCCCCCGAAACATCCACACCATCGACCTTTGCACCGCCTGCCGCCCGGACCTCCTCTTCTCCTACCGCAAAGAAGGCTCCGCCTCCGGTCGTCTAATGTCCGTCATCGCCCTCCGCCCCTGAAATCCGCCGCTATTCCTCTCGCAGGGCCACCATCGGATCCACACGTGTTGCCCGCCATGCCGGAATCGCCGTAGCCGCGAGCGCCACCGCCCCCAGCAACGCCGGCACTGCGGCGAAAGTAGCCAGGTCCGTTGCGCTGACTTCAAACAGCAGGCTCGACATGACTCGCGTCAGCGCCAGGGCGCACACAAGTCCCAGCACGATTCCAACTCCCGCCAGTCCCAGTCCTTGCCGGACGACCAACCCCACGATGTTTCCCGGCCTCGCGCCCAGGGCCACCAGCACGCCGATATCGTGGGTACCTTGCGTCACGAGATGCGCCATCACGCCGTATAGGCCGACGGCCGCCAGCAACAACGCAAACACCGCGAACGCTCCCAGCATCGTGCTCGAGAAGCGTTGCCGCGCGAGCGAATCGTTCAAGCGCTCCTGCATCGTCCGGATTCCGTAAACCACCACGTCCGGATCAACCGCGTGGATTTCGCCGACGACCGCCGAAGCCAGCCCTGCCGTCTCCCGAGACGTGCGCACCGCCAGAAACATTCTCTGGTCGGGCCACTGCTCGTGCGGAAAGTACGCCGCAATCTTGCCATCTGTCTCGAGGCCGTATTGCTTGACGACGCCCACCACACCCACGATCGTGATCTGCTTCTTCGGATTGAACCACAAATGTTTTCCAAGGGGATCGCCGTCTGGCCAGAAGCGCTGAGCAAATTTCTCGTCGATGATCGCTACTTGAGGCTTGTCGGCCGTATCCTCCTCGGTAAAAAATCGGCCCTTTCGCAGCGGAATCTCCATCGTTCGAAAATAATCTGCGCTGGCGAAGCGTTCATCCGCTTGCAGTTCCTGCCCCGGCGGCGGGGCATAACCTTCCACGTTAATCCCTCCCCAACCCACCTCACCCGCCAAAGGCAGTGCCGAGATCGCTCCTTCCGCCACTACGCCCGGCAAGTGCGCGACGCGGCTCTCGATTTCCTCGTAGAAATGGATGATCGGTTCAGCGTTTTTATCGTCCTGGTATTTCCGGCCGGCTGCGGCCACCTCCATCGTCAGCAGATGATCGGTCGTAAACCCTGGAGACACGCTTTGCAAGCGCACAAAACTGCGAATCAGCAGCCCCGCCCCGATCAGAAGCATCAAGGAAAGCGCCAGCTCGGAGACGACCAGCAATCCCCGCAAACTGTTTCTTCTGAAATGCAAACCACCGTCGCTCTGTCCGCTGCGGCCGCCGGCCTTCAGCGAGGTGTTCAGGTCCACTTTGATGGCCCGCCACACCGGCGCCACGCCGAACAAAATCCCGGTCCCTGCCGAAACGCCAAGCGTGAACAACAGAACGCCCCCATTGATGGTGATGTCTTCCAGCCGGGGGATATTTCCGGGATTCATTGCTCGCACGGCATAAATACCCAGCTGCGCCACCAGCAACCCCGCCGCGCCGCCGAGAACCCCCAGAAGAATACTTTCCGTAAAGAGCTGCCGGGCGATCCTCTGCCAGCCTGCTCCCAAAGCCGTGCGGATGGCCACTTCCTTTTCTCGACCCGCCGCACGCGTAAGCAGGAGGTTCGCCACGTTCGCGCACGCGATCAGCAGCACCAGCCCGACAGACCCCAGCAGCACCAGCACCGGGCGCCGCACGTCCCCTATGACTTGCTCCTGCAGCCCCACCACATGCATGCCGAAGCTGGCGTCGCGCTTGTCCTTCTCGCGCATGCGGCTGGCAATCACTTCCATGTCTGCCTGCGCCTGCTGTAGCGAGACGCCTCGCTTCAGCCGCACCATGATGTTGTAGTTTTCGTCGCCCCTGATCTTTTCCGCGTCGGCTCCGAGGGGCAAGGGCGCAATGATGTCGACCCTGTCCATCGGAAATTCCGCCGGCATGACTTCGTTGCTGAGCACGAAGCCGCCTTGCAGCACGCCGGCCACAAGAAACGGGTTGCCGTTCAGCACGATCGTCTTTCCCACAATCCCCGCGTCTCTATTGAACAAGCGTCTCCACACCCGTTCGCTGAGAATCGCCACATCCGGTTTGCCCGGCTTGTCCTCTTCGGGCAGCAGCAACCGGCCGAGTAGCGGCTTTGCGCCGAGCATTTCGAGTAAGCTGGATTGCATGCGTGCACCAAAAATCCGCTCCGGCTCGTCGCGGCCTGTCAACACAAAGGTCCGGCTCTGTGCCAGCGCCATCTTTTCAAAGGAGTGATTCTCGGTTTGGACATCGATGAATTCTCCGGGCGAAGGCCAGTCGCGCAAGATCCCGAGGGCCGGGGAATGCAGCCACACCGCGGCAAGCCGTTCCGGTTCCGGGTAGGGTAAAGGACGCAGCAAAAGCCCGTCGACCACGCTAAAAATCGCCGAATTGGCGCCGATTCCAATCGCGAGCGAAGCCGTAATGACCGCGGTCAGAAGGAAATTCTTCCGCAGCATTCGCAAAGCGTATTGAACATCTTTCAGAAATGTCTGCATCGCTCTCCGCCCTGACCCCCAAGACAGCCTGTCCCTTTACGCAAGATCCGCGCGCACAAAGAACCAACCCGTCGGGGCCGCGCTTGGTTACCCTGAGCCTTGAAGGGCCCGGCCCTCTTTGTGGCACAGACTTCCGTCTGTGCTCCCGGTTGTGCGACTCGGAAGAGCTAGCCCGCCCACTCCCAAACCTGCACCTCAATGAACCGCTTCTGAATCCTGTCTTTATCGCAAAAACCAAATCCAGCCAAAGCCTCAGCACGAGCAAAAAGCCCAATCATCTCCAGAAGCGTATACACCCGGCGACCCGGCTCCTCGGCCACGCTCATACTATCCCCGAGCGTGAACGTCAGCGCATCCGCCGGCAGGGTCGCGAGCGGAATCACGAGCGAAGCAGGTCGGGAAGAATCCGCCAGGTAGGAAAAGTCTCCCAGAAAGAAATACACCGGCGGCGCACCAAACGACCGTCCCAAAACCTCTCGCGCCGCCGATGCCAGCCATGCTTCTGTGACCCGCCGCCTCCCCAAATAGTCGCCTTTCAGACTTGGCCGGGACTCCCGCCGCAATCGCTCGAGCACCCGCGAAGCTTCCAGATCGCTGAGCGAACACAGGTTGAGGCCCGAGCCCCTGACGGGACCGTACCGGTGCGTTACAACTTCGGGCATCTCCACGAGAGGACTTTCTAGCCGGCGACCGGTGCCGGCGAGGCGGCATTCTCAATCTGCGTCAGCGCTAGCTGGCCGCAAGCCGCCATCACATCGCGCCCGCGCGAATACCGCGTGAATACCGGAATGCCCCGGTCCAGCAAAATCTTATGAAAGGCAGCCACGCGCCCCTGATCTGGTTCCGCAAACGGCAGCGCCCCCGGATTCCATGGAATCAAATTCACTTTCACGCGCCCCAAATCCGTCATCATCTTCACCACGCGCCCGGCATCCTCCGGCGAATCGTTCACTCCGCCCAGCAGCACATACTCGAATGTCACGTACTCCCGCGCGCCTCGCGGAAATTTCTTGCACGCTTCCAGCAACACGCGCAACGGATACTTCTTGTTGATCGGCATCAGCATATCGCGCTGCTCGTCCGAAGAAGCATTCAAGGAAATCGCGAGCTTCGGCCTAAGCGCTTCGCCCGCCAGCCGTTCGATTCCCGGCACGATCCCGCTTGTTGAAAGCGTCGCATGCCTCGGCGCAATGGCCATTCCCGTGTTGTCCAGCAAGATGCGCACGGCCGCCATCACCGCTTCGTAGTTCAACAGCGGCTCGCCTTGCCCCATCAACACAATGTTCGTTCTCGGCGCGAGCCTCTCCTTGTGCTCCTCGAGCGGCAGCAAGACCTGCGCCAGAATTTCTCCCGCCGTCAAATTGCGAATCAGCCCGAGCTGCGCCGTCATGCAAAACTGGCAATCCACGGCGCATCCCGCTTGCGTCGAAATACAAATCGTCTGCCGCCCGTCGCTAGGCATAAACACCGCCTCGACAGATGCCGGGCGCAGCGGCCGTCTCTTCTCCGTGTTCTCTCGGATCTCTGTAGGAAGTGACTTTTCCCCGGTGCCCAGCTCAAACAAATACCTAACCGATCCGTCGGTCGATACAAATCGCTGCTTGATGACCGGCAAAGAAATCCTCGCTTCCTTCGCGAATTTTTCTCGCAAACCCGCCGGTAAATTCGTCATCGACCTAAAATCGAGTTTTCTCTCCGCATACAGCGCGTGATAGATCTGCCCGCCGCGATAGGCAGGCTCGCCCATCCCCACACATATTTCCCGAAGCTCGTCTTTCGATTTTCCAAGCAATTCCATAGATCATTCCAAGGGCGCGATCTTCGCGCCGTTCCACCGCGAATCACCCTACAGAATATCGTGTTTTGCTCACGAATTTCTTCTTTGCGTGGTTCTCTGCTTCTTTTCGGCGGTATAATTTTCTTACCATGCCAAAACAACTTGCCGTCGAGCCACTGGCCATCGCCGACTGGGTCACGGGCCTCGCTGCCATTCCGGAGCGCGATTTCTCCCTCGAAAACGTTCAGGACTACATCATCCGCCACGCCGTCCGCCCCGAAACTATTGAGAAATATCTCTTCTTCTCGAAAGGGAATTACACGCGCAATCTCATTTTCAAGAACGATCTCTTCGAGTGCATGACCATCTGCTGGGAAATCGGGCAGCACAGCCGCATCCACAATCATCGCGATCAAAACTGCTGGATGTCCGCTCCCATCGGCCGCCTGAAAATCCAGAATTTCCGCGTCGATGAAAAAGACGCAAGCTGCGGCACCTGCAAAATCGCCCCCACGGAAATCTACGAGATGGACGCCGCGCATCCCGTCCACGTGAATCCGCTGGAACCAGTTCACCAGGTCCTGAATCTGGCCGAGTTCCATCAACGCGCCGTCAGCATCCACGTCTACTCGAAGCCTTTCGACAGTTGCGAAGTCTATACGCGCGAAAAGGGCACCTACGGCGACGTCCCCCTGCACTACACGAGCGAATACGGCAAGCTCCACCCCGACGAGAAGTTGCTGTAGCCGAGCCAATCCTGGTGTGCGCTTTTGCACTCCGGGTAGAAAACTCAGGCACTCTAACCCGTGCGCTTTTCGAGGCCGCCTGTGTCACAATTGAGTTATGGCGACTGCCACGGAAGTCCGCGATATCCAGAAGCACGTCCTCGGCAACGGCCTTGTGGTCATCACCGAAACGATGACCCATGTCCGTTCCGTCTCCGTCGGCGTGTGGATCCGCAACGGCTCACGCCGCGAAGTCCAGGAAGAAAACGGCCTCGCCCATTTCATCGAGCACATGGTCTTCAAGGGCACGGAACGCCGCTCCGCCGAAGCCATCGCCCGCGAAATGGATTCCGTCGGCGGCATGCTCGACGCCTTCACCTCGAAAGAGCAAATATGCTTCAACGCCAAGGTTCTCGACGAGCATCTGCCCATCGCCTTTGATGTCATTGCGGATCTCGTCCTGCGCCCCAAGTTCGATTCCCAGGATGTAAAAAAAGAGCGTCAGGTTGTCCTCGAAGAAATCAAGATGGACCTCGACAATCCCGAGTATCAGCTTCACGACATTTTCACGCGCGGCTTTTGGCCCGAGCATCCGCTAGGCCGCCCGATTCTCGGCACCCCCGAAACCGTTCGCGCCTTCAACCGCGATCATCTTGTCGAGCGTTTCCGCGACTGGTTCGCTCCCGATCACCTCGTGATCACCGCCGCGGGGAATGTCACTCACGAAAGGGTTTTGGAGCTCGTCCAGCGCGAGTTCGGCGACCTCCGTCCCGCGCGCACGCTCGAAGATCACACCGCTCCCGTGACCCGAGCGCCCATCCATCTCGAAACCAAGCGCGACCTCGAGCAAGTCCATCTTTGCATCGGCGTTCCGGCATTGCCGCTCGGCCATGAGGCGCGCTTCGCCGCCGCCGTCCTCAACAATCTCCTCGGAGGTGGCATGTCCTCGCGCCTCTTCCAGAACATCCGCGAAAAGGAAGGCCTGGCCTACGCCGTCTTCAGCGAGCTCACGCCCTATTCCGACGCCGGCATGTTCACCGTTTACGCCGGCACAGCGAAAGAAACCATCGGCCAGGTCATCGACCTCACCATCAAGGAATTTCGCGCCATGAAGGAATCGGCCGTAAGCGAAGAAGAGCTCACCCGCGCAAAAAATCATCTCAAGGGTTCGCTGATGCTCTCGCTCGAATCCACCACGTCGCGCATGTCGAATCTGGCCCGCCAGGAACTCTACTTCGGCCGCTTTTATTCGCTCGACGAAATCCTCGCCTCCATCGAAACCGTTACCCTGGCCGAAGTCCAATCCCTGGCCCGCGAATTCTTCCGCCCCGACCAAATCGCCGTAACCGTCCTCGGCCCGCTGAACGGCTTCACGCTCGAGCGTTCCCGCCTGTCCTGCTAGTAAGGCGACTCACAGAATAGCGACCTCGAGTCCGTCTTCCATAGCGGACGTGAAACGTGAAAATTCCAGCCGATAGTAAGCGTTGACGACAGAAGACGGCTCTGCCATCATTCTCAAATTAGTTTTCACTGAAGCGCAGGCCGAAGTCCAGAAAGCCCTGCGGTCTATTTCCGGCAGTCACGAGGAGAAACCGATCGGCTTGCGGGTTTCCATTTTGGCGTCAGGCAGCTCGGGCAATATCACACTGCTCGAGACGCCGCGCACCCGACTCCTTGTGGACTGCGGCCTCGGCAAACGAGAAACTTTAGCCCGCCTCGCGGCCATCGAACAAAACGTTGACCGCATCGACGGCATCCTTATCTCCCACGAACATAGCGACCATTGCAACGGCCTTCCGCAAATGCTCGGCCTTTGGAAGGCGCCTCTCTATGTAACCGAACAGACCATGGACGCGCTGCACCGCGCCCTGCCCGACCGCCTCGCGACGAGGTTGCGCGGCGTGGAGACCATTCAGGCTGGCCAGCACTTCACGATTGGCGATATCGATGTCCACGCCTTTCAAATCCCGCATGACGCCGCCGATCCCATCGGTTTCACGTTCCGCACCAACGGCACGAAGATGGCGCTCGTCACCGACCTCGGTTACATGCCCGAACTCGTAAAAGTTCATCTGCGCGGCGCCGATTGTCTGCTGCTCGAATCAAATCACGATCTGGACATGCTCAAAGTCGGCCCCTATCCGTGGGTCGTCAAGCAGCGTGTTCTGAGCCGCACCGGGCACCTCTCGAATCACGCCGTCAGCGAATATCTTTCTGATCCCGAGGGTTTTGACGCGCGTGCGCGCTACCTTGTCCTCGCGCACTTGTCGCAAGAAAACAACAACCCCGACCTGGCGCGCCTCTCCGCCGAAGAAGCGCTTGATCGCCGCCCCGCCGAATGTGCGTTCCGCGGCGAACTCCTCATTGCCACGCAAGAGGTTCCGCTCAAGCCGCTTGAACTTTAGCCGCTCCAAATTCCACTCGCTTTTTCCCCACGGCTCTTCTACACTTGGATTGTTCTTGGTAGAGGTGCGGAGGCCATGAGTAGCCCGGCGAGCAGTTCCGATCAGCTTCGGAGGCCGCGGCAAAAGGGGCCAGATTGTTGTACTCCGCCGAAATCGCAGCGGTAGCTGTTGCCGCAGCGGTTGGGGAACAGGTCTAAGGCCTGTCCACTGTCATCCGTTTAGATGGCCGTTTAGCCATGGCCAGTGCTAAAGCCGGATGGAGCGCTATCGAGAGGCAGCGGCCTCGAGCATTTCTTCGTGGTTCCTTCCTTTCGTATCGTTCCCTCCAGAAACAGCCGGTCGAATGAATCTTTTTGAACTTACGCGCGCGCTTGTCGATATCGAATCGACGACCAATCGCGAGCAACAGGTGGCGGACTTCTTGATCGCCGAACTGTCCATGCTCGCCTCCCGCACGTCCGGCCGCCTCGAACGCATTCCGGTCGAGCCGGACCGCGATAACATTTTTGCCTCCTGGGGCGAACCTATCGTCACGCTTTCGACGCACATGGACACGGTGCCGCCGTTTTTTCCGTCCCTCGAAGATGCCGAATTCATCTGGGGACGCGGCTCCTGCGACGCCAAAGGCATCATCGCCGCGATGATTGCCGCCGTCGGGAAGCTTCTCGACTCCGGCGTCACAAATCTCGGATTGCTTTTTGTGGTCGGAGAGGAGCGCAACAGCGCCGGCGCAAAAGTGGCTGCCGCCGATCCGCGTGGCGCGCGGTTCCTGATTAATGGCGAGCCCACCGAAAATCAGCTTGCTCTCGGTTCCAAGGGCGCGCTGCGTTTTGAAGTTACCGCGCACGGAAAACTTGCCCACTCTGCTTACCCCGAACTGGGCCACTCCGCGATCCACTCGCTGCTCGACGTCTTGCGGGCCATTCGCATGATCCCGCTGCCGGAAGATCCGCTGCTGGGACAGAGCACCCTGAATATTGGCACGATCGCCGGAGGTCGCGCGCCAAACGTGGTTGCCGACCACGCGCAGGCGGAAATCATGTTTCGCACGGTGGGGAATCCCGAGGAAATTCGCCAAGCCGTTCAGGCAGCGGCCGGGGGACGCGCCGAAGTCCGCGAAGTGTTCTACACGCCCGCGTTGCGGCTCTCCGCTTTCGATGGACTTCCCACTACCGTCGTCGCCTTCGCCACCGACATTCCTACATTTAACGGCGCGTGGGGCCAGCCATTTTTGATCGGTCCAGGGAGCATCCATTTGGCGCACACCGCCGAAGAACGCATCCCGAAAAAACAACTGACGGAAGCCGTGGATATCTACGCGCGCATGGCGAGGCAGCTTCTCCTGACCGGAGGCGCCGAAGCATGACCCAGGGCCTCGCCATCGTCGGCTACGGAAAAATGGGCAAGCTCATCGAGCGGCTCGCGCCGGAATACGGCTTCGAAGTCCGCGCAAGATTTTCTGGCGCCAACAATTCGGGCGCCGAGGGCCTCTCCCGCGAGACGCTCGGCGGGAGCGACGTCGCCGTTGAATTCACCACTCCCGAGGCTGCGCCGGTAAATATCCGCCGCCTTGCCGCCCTCGGCGTCAGGTCGGTCGTCGGCACCACGGGCTGGTTCGAACAGCTCCACGCGGCGCGGGAAGCGGTTGTCAACGGGAGCAGCGGGCTCGTCTGGGCCGCAAACTTTTCGGTGGGCCTGAATCTTTTCCTGGAAACAGTTGCGCAAGCTTCCGCTCTTATCGCCAAACACCCGGAGTATGAAGCCTGGGGCTGGGAGATTCACCATTCCGCGAAAAAAGACGCCCCCAGCGGCACGCTCAAGATACTGGCGGAACAGATGAAGGCCGCGGGTTACACACGGCCCATCAGCCTCAGTTCCAACCGGGCAGGAGCGATTCCTGGCACGCATGAAATTGGGTTCGACTCGCTCGCGGACACCATCACCCTGCGCCACACAGCGCGCAGCCGCGAAGGATTTGCGCGTGGCGCTCTGCAAGCGGCGCGCTGGATCGCCGGGAAAAAAGGTTTCTACGAGTTTAAGGAGATCCTCGGCGAATTACTCTGAGGAGTTTCCCTGGCGTCGGCCGTGAGGCCGGCGCCGTTGGTTTTGTTGCGGCGGCCTCCCAGCCGCCATCCGCAGTTTTTGGCAGTAAGCAGTACGACGTTCAGAAAAAGAAGGAGAATCACCATGTTTACAGGTACAGGCACTGCGCTCGTCACTCCATTCCGCCGCGATGGTTCGCTCGATGAACCCACCCTACGCGCGCTGATCAAGCGCCAGATGGAGGCGGGCATTGATTTTCTGGTGCCCTGCGGCACGACGGGCGAAAGCCCCACGCTGACGCACGAAGAGCATCTGCGCATCGTCGAGATCGCCGTCGAGCTGGCAAAGGGACGCGTGCCCGTGCTGGCCGGCGCAGGCGGCTACAACACCGCCGAAGTGATCGTGCTGGCGCGCGAACTCGCGGAAATCGGCGCGGACGGAATTCTTTCCGTCACGCCGTACTACAACAAACCGACGCAGGAAGGCCTGTTCCAGCATTATCGCGCGATCGCCGAAGCCATTACGCTCCCCATGGTTCTCTATAGCGTGCAGGGACGCACGGGTGTGAACATTGAGCCTGGAACAGTAGGGCGTCTCGCCGCGATTGAAAATATCGTCGGCATCAAGGAAGCGTCGGGGAACATGTCGCAAATGTCGGCGATACTCAACGCCGTGCCGGACGATTTCAGTGTCATCAGCGGCGATGACGCGATCACCCTGCCGCTGATCGCTCTTGGCGGACGCGGCGTTATTTCCGTCTTGTCCAACGAAATGCCGGCCGAAATGGCACTCCTAACGCGGTTCGCTCTCGACGGCGATTTCCCGGCCGCGCGGGAAATTCACCGGCGCATACATCCGCTCATGGAAGTGAACTTCGTCGAGTCGAATCCCATCCCGGTGAAAGCAGCCATGGCGCAGATGGGTTTGCTCGAACCGGTGTGGCGTCTCCCCCTCGTTAGGCCGAAAGCGGAAAGCGCAGTGCGCATTCGCTCCGTGCTCGAATCGCTCCATCTGGTCACGGCTGCCGCACCTGCCGATGAAGCCGCCACACTGTCCCATGCGGCCGCTCACGCCGCCGCATGAGCGGGTTCATGCGGCAGCAGCAAATCGAAAAGCTGTTTGACGAGCCTCCGGCTCACTACAGCGAAGAACACTTCCGGCTCTTCCGCGAATTCAAGGACGCCGTAAACCGCGGCGAAGTCCGCGCGGCAGAGCCGGATGCTACCTCACCGACGGGCTGGCGCGTCAATGCCTGGGTAAAGAAGGGAATTCTTCTCGGCTTTCAGATGGGTGTGGCCGTCGACATGTCCGTCGATCCCCTGCGCCAGCCGTTCATCGACAAGTCCACGTATCCGGTTCGCGCCGTGACGGCCGCCGACGGAATTCGCATCGTTCCCGGCGGCTCGAGCATTCGCGATGGCTCCTACATCGGGCGTGGCGTCGTTTGCATGCCGCCGATGTTCGTCAACGTGGGCGCGTACGTGGGCGACGGCACGATGATCGATTCGCACGCGCTGGTCGGCAGCTGCGCGCAGATTGGCCGCAACTGCCATATTTCGGCGGGCTCACAGATCGGCGGCGTGCTCGAGCCCGTAGGCGCGATGCCAGTGATCATTGAAGACGAAGTGCTCGTGGGAGGAAATTCGGGGGTGTATGAAGGAACCGTCGTGAAGCATCGCGCGGTTCTCGGCACCGGCACGATTCTGAGTCGCTCGATTCCCGTCTACGATCTCGTCCGCGACGCGGTGTACACCGCCGGCGAATCTTTGCCGCTGGTCATTCCTCAGGAAGCCATCGTGGTTCCCGGCTCGCGCGCTGTCTCGCATCCGGTGGGTGCGAAACATGGACTCAGCCTGCAATGCGCCGTCATCGTGAAATACCGCGACGCCAGAACCGATTCCCGCATCCAGCTCGAGGATCTTTTGCGCTAGAGGCCTAGCGAGACAGCACTTGCTCGAAAAAGTCCAGCGCGCGCGGATCGTTGGACTGTCCTAACCAGAACATGGCTTGCTTCCGCACTTCGGGGTTGCGGTTGGTTTTGGCTACTTCGATGAGTTTCGGCACGCCCTCGTCTTTCGGCATCTGGCTTAGGGCGAAAACGGCTTTCTTTTTTACTTCGGTGTCGGGATCGTTTTCGATCGCGCCGGTGATGGCGCCCATGGCTTTCTGCCCTGCCTTCTGCGCGAGCCAGAAGAGCGCCTGGCCGCGCACGTGTGTGCTCTTGTCGTCTTTGGCCATGCGTATCATTTCATTGAGCGCTTCGGGCTCGTGGCTCACCGAGAGCGCGAACGCCACCTGCGAGCGAACTTCGGGGCTCGGATCGCTCTTCGCCATTTCCTCTAACAACACCTCACCGGATTTGCCGCGCGAGGCTCCCAGCCAGAAGGAAGCGTGTTTGCGCAACTGTTCCGGCTGATCGGCGGCGACGAATGACTCGAGCGCTCGGTCGGCTGAGGAGTCCGCGTGCAGGGCAATTGCCGACAACGCACCCTGGCCAATTTCGTGTTCGCCATGACCTTCAAAACTTGACTTGTGGACGAAATCGGCGAGCAGCGCCACGCTCTCCCGAGGTTTCACGCCGGTGAGCCAGATAAACGGCAGGCCACCTGCGTCCAGCGTGCAATTTTCCGAGGCTTCGCGAATGCGCATCACCTGTTTGCCTTCCAGCCGGAAGAGGACGACGAGCTGGCGCGAGCCCTCCAGTTCGACCGTTCCGCCGGTTGCGTCTTTTGGCGTGGTCGTGCCGATGACGCCGTTTTCCTTTTCGAGGCGGCAAGTGCCGCATCCGCCGTAGCTATCGTTGAAGTTTCCGCAGCACACCGTGCGGTCGCCCGTAATTTCGGCGACGCTGTAGCCGACCCATTCCGGCTTGTCCGCTTGCGCTTTGATGCTCTCGAGAGTCGCCCCGAGAGATCCGTTCACTGCTCGCGTTTCGATTTTTGCGTTCACCACTTGCGGGGTTTCCGCCGACTGCCGCGCAAGCAACGGTCCGCAGGCAAATAGCACCGCTCCGAGAATGGTTTGCCCGAGCAAGATCCTGTGCCACGTTTTCATATCCGCCTCACTCCATTTCTTTCTGAACTGCCAGAGTCGCGAGCCGCAGGTCATCCGTCTGTGAGCTATTTCTGCAAAATCTCCATCAGATAATCGTTACCTTCTTTCGAATTCATCAACGCGAGTTTGGAGACCGCCGTCTTCTTAAGCTGCGGATCTTTTTCGCCTCGCGCAATCGTCACCAGCGCGTGCGCGTTGCCTTGAATGAAGAGTGCGTTGAGCACTGTCTCCTTGTTCTCGCGGTCAGTCTCTTTCGCATAGATTGCCAGCAACGCTTCCTTGGCCTCCGCAGAACCGACCAGACCCAGATTGCGGATCGCTGTGCGGCGAATCTCCGGATCCTTTTCGCCCAGCGCTGCCTCTGCGAGGAATTTTGCGTCGCCGGAGAGGAAGAACGCCTGCAGGATGTCCTTTTTCACTTCGGGCGTAGTCTCGGCCGCATAAAGCTGGCGTAATTCTTCCGGTGCGTGAACGATGCCCAGCTGGCGGATCGCTTCCGCGCGCAGCGACGCATCCTTCTCGCCCTTGGCCGCGGCAAAGAGGTGCTCCTTGTCGCCGCCGACCATGTAGCTGCGAAGAATGGCGCGTTTCACCGAGACATCGTTCGTGGACGCATAAATCGCCGCAAGCGTTTGCCGCGACTCTTGTCCACCGAACATTCCCAGATACTCGACGGCTTTGCGCTGCAGGTCCGGATTGCTCTCTCCGCGGGCAATGCGTGCGAGAATTTCGCGCGATTGCGACGAGCCGTTTTGTGCGAGCACGAAAAGCGCCTTGGACTTTTCCTTGGGGGTGCCGGGACCGTTCAGCACTTTTTCGAGCAACGGCATGGCTCGCTGGGGATCACTGTTCATCAGTCCGGTGATGGCCAGCATTTTCAGGTCTTCGTCGGGCTGGGATTCAGGGTGCGCGGGCTGCCCGTTCGATTGCCGGACTTCGATTTCAAGCGCCTTGGCGTCCTTTATCCACCGGCTTTGCGCGTATTTCTTCTCCAAATCGGTAATCGTGGCCAGCGCGGAGTCTCTCTTGCCCAGCTTGTTTTCGGCGTAGGCCTTCCAATACATCGCCGCATCCGTCTGGGGGCCGTTCAACGACGCAAGCTCGCTGAATTTCTCGGCGGCACGGTCGTAGCGGTCTTCGTCGAGAGCCTCGCGGCCGTCGCTGTAGAGTTCGTCGAGCCGTTCGAGCCGCTCCTGCTCGCGATCGCGCTTTTCCTGTTCGCGGTCGCGCGCTTCTTCTTCGCGGTCGCGTTTCTCCTGCTCGCGATCACGGGCTTCCTGCTCACGGTCAGCGCTGCTCTGTTCCTGCCAGGAGTCGCTCGCCGCTCGAGAGCCATGGGCCACTGCCGACTTCGCCATCCACGGCGCGATCACCAACCCCGCCGCGATCGCCCAGATTCTTACCGCTCTGCTTGTCCGTTCTCCGATGCTCATGCCTTGTTCCTCTCTCTTGCTTTCGATTCCGTCTGTGCTGGCGCGGAATTCGTTTTGTTCTGCTTTTCTTGTAATTCCTTGCCGACCACGCGAACTTTGAACAAAATGCCATGCGCCTCGATGCGCTTCTGCAGCGATTCCAGTTTCGCCGGCGTAATTTCTTGCGGGCTATGGGCTACGTCCATTAACACGCGCTCGAGGTCATCCAGAACGTCGGCCAGCGCTCGATCGCCATTCTGCTCGGCCGTTTCGCGGTACAGGCGATTGGCATCCAGCAAATCTTCCGCTCGTTGCTGTTCTGCCGAGATATTGATCTGCTTTGGCCCGGAGGCGGGCGGCGCAGCGTTCGCCAGTTCCATCAACACCATTTCTGATTTGCCCAAATGGTCGCCGACCGCCACGACCAGCACGCGTTCGCGAACTTGCGCCACGCTGGCGGCCATAGGGCCGGCATCGGGTTTTTTCGTCCAGCGGCCTGCGACGAACGCCGCGACGACCATGGCCGCCATTGCGCCGATGGCCACCCAACGGCGCGGTTCGAGCCAGGTACGCCAACCCCGTCCTGCTCTTTCCGGAAGCCGCGGCGCGATTTGCTGCCACACGGCGCGCCCGTACTCCGGGCCGCGTTCGGGAACAGGCAGATGATCCAGCGCGCTCAGCACGGCTTCGATGCGCTCGAGCTCGGTGCGGCAGGCGGTGCAGCTCGTCAAATGCTCGGCAATAGCTTCGCGTTGCGTAGTCTCCCCCTCTCGATAGCCAATCAATTCTTCTTCTGTCAGGTGTTTCATAGTTCTGTGCCCCTGGGTTCCGGCGCCGCGCAGGCTGCTTTTGCCTCTAGCCGGCCCCGCGCTCCCACATACGGTTCTAGCGCTCGCCGCAATTTCTGTACCGAACGAAAAACGGTGTTCTTCGCCGCGCTCGTCGTCGATTTCAGCACCGCGGCGATCTCTTCGATCGCGCAGCCCTCCCAATGGCGCATCACGAACGCCGTCCGCTCCGACGAGCTCAACTCTTTTAACGCCTCTTCCATCTTTTTCCTCAGCTCGGTGTTGCCCGCCAGACGATCCGGAGTTGGCCGTTCGTCCGGCACCAAATCCAAGGGATCCTGCTCCTGCTCTTCCGCCAGGCTGCTCGGCGTCTGGCGCCGCGTATCCTCGACACGCTTTTGGCGCATGCGGTCAATCGCGTAATTCGCGGCGATGCGGTACGCCCAGGTGCCGAAATTCGCGCGCGAACCGAATTGCCCGAGATTCCGATAGGCTCTGAGAAAAGCTTCTTGCACCACTTCCTCGGCGTCATGCTCATTTCCGGTCATGCGATACGCCAGGCGGAAGAGCTGCTGGCTGTGCCGCTCGACCAGCACTCGGAAAGCATCGCGCTCGCCGGCGAGCGTGCGCTCCACGGCGATGGCATCGCTTTCTCGGGCCGCGTTCCGGAGTGCCTCGCGGTCTTGGGTGCTTCCGGCGCTTTCGCTCATCTGAATCATTAGACAGGAAACGGGCTTTGCGGTTAGGTGGGGATGTCCGAATTCGGACACTTCCAGAGCTACTTTATACGCTGGGCCGTAAGTGCGGCAATATCATAGGGCTGGGCGGCGCCGTTCCGCCGAGTCCATGTCTCGAAATCAAACCGTCGCTATTGTTCCACTCTGCCACTCCCAGGCGCGGAGTTCGAAACGCGCAGAGACTCTGGGCTCTTTACTTCTCTAACTCCTTACGTCGCCTGTTTCCTCACTCATACCTCAGCGCCACCACCGGATCGACCCGCATCGCCCGCCGCGCCGGGAGCCAGGCTGCAAGCAGAGCAACCGCCATCAGCGTTAGAAAGGAGAGCGCCGCCGTCCAGGGATCCAAGGGCTCAAGACGGAAAAGCGTCGCCCGCAAAATCTTCCCGATCGCATAGGCACACGGAAGCCCTATGAGAATTCCGGTGCCTGCCATCCAAAGCGAATCGCGGAGGACCATCCGCATTACGTCCGTGGTAGCAGCTCCCAACGCCATGCGAACTCCGATTTCGTTTGTTCGGCGAGCCACTGCGTACGCCAGCACACCGCCAATTCCAACCGCCGCGAGCGTTAGCGCAACGACGCCAAAAGCTCCAGACAGAAGAGCCAGGAGCCGCTCCGTTCGAAGCAGCCGGTCGATCAACTCATTTTGCGTGTGAAACTCGGTCATTGGCACCGCCGGATCAACGGAAGCTATCCCCGCTCGCACGGCCTGGGCCAGGCTGCCGGAATCGATCGTCGTGCGAATGGCGAAATGAACCGGGCCCCGGGACTCTCGAGCATAGGGTTCGTAAACGGCTGGAACCGGTTCGTCGCGCAGGCTGTTGTAGCGCGTGCTTCGCACTATGCCGGCGATTTCGTAGCGAGTATTCTCTTTCGGGTTGAATCCAAATCTGCGTCCTATGGGATTTTCATTGGGAAAGAAATCCCGTGCGAAAAGCTCATCCACGACTACCGCCTCTCCGTCCGGGTGAATATCCCGCCGGTCAATCGTCCTGCCAGCCACCAACGGGATGTGCAGCGTTTCGAAAAATCCCTCTCCGATCCAATTTTCAGTTGCGGCCTGCGCTGGGGTTACCATGCCTTTCTCCGTAAGAGACGGATGCCCGGGAATGCTCACACGAGACAACTGTCCGCCGCTGGATAACAAGCGGAACCCAACGGTGCTCACGCTCACAACTCCTGGCAGTCTGCCGATTTCTTCGCGCACCCGGTCCACGTACGCGCCCATCTGCTCGGCGGAATATCCGGCCTGCCCGGGGTTGATGGAAGCGTAGGCAAGATTTTCCCGGTCAAATCCGACATCCGCCCACTTCAGATTCTCGAGGGAACGGCCCAGCAGCCCGGCCGCAACCAGAGCCGTCAAACACAAAGCTATCTGAACGGAAACCAATGCTCGCGGCAGCCGCAGCCGGCCACCCACGACCGATCTCGCATGGGATTTCAGAGCCTCGCTGAGCTCAGCGTGCGCAGCTTCTACGGCTGGCATGGCGCCAAAGAGAAGTGACGTGAGGATCGAGAGGAAAGCGGCGCATCCGAACACCCGCAGGTCGAGGGGAAGATCAAACTTGCTGCTTGGATCGCGGCCGGACTGGAACAATAGCTGAATGGCCTGCGCGAGGATGTATCCCAAGGCAAGTCCACCAGCGCCCCCCAGAAATCCCAGCAATCCGCTCTCGACCAAATGCTGCCGAAAAATCCGCGCTCGTGTCGCACCCAGCGCCAAGCGCACGGCCGACTCGCGGCGTCTGACCACGGATCGGGACAACACCAGATTCGCCAGGTTGGCGCAGACGATGAGCAGCAGCACTCCGACCAGCAGCATCAAAATCCAAAGCGCCCTGGCCGCTTCGGTATTGAGCGCAGGAAAGCCGCGGCCGCCCGGCAGAGTGATCAATTCGGGTATCTTGGACGGCTCGAGATCCATCTCCTGGGCCGCTAGCTTGCTGAACAGACTGGCGATGTGCATCTTGGCCAGGGACTCCGGCGTTCCGGGTTTCAGCCGCCCTACGGGACGGACCCACCAATCCCGGTCGTCTTCGCCCTGGGCAGCGCCGTTGCTTCCGCCCGGCTGAAACCTGGCTCTCGTTCCAAGCGGCGCGTAAACGTCTGTCCACTGGCCGGCGCGCAGGCCAAAAAACTCCGGCGGCGCCACGCCAACAATACGCGCCGGCGCATTGTTGATGCGAACGATGCGGTTCAACGCATCGCCCGCGCCACCAAGCCGCTCCATCCAGAAACGGTGGCTCACAATCACCACGGGCTCCTGACCGACGCGGTCTTCCTCGTCGCGGAACGGCCGCCCAATCCGAGGCCAGGCCTCTAGCCCCTGGAAGAAATTGCCGCTGACGTACTGTAGGCTCACCTCCTCAGCCGGGGACGCATCGAGAGCAACGGCGACGGAATCCGGGTCCGCAATTCCTATGACGGAGGCAAAATCCGTTTGTTCACGCGCCAATTTGCGATACAGGTTCGCACCGATCGAGGAGCCCCGAACCCGGCCTCCCGGGATCTCACTGAACTCGCCATTTATGTTATCTACTCCGGCCGGGAAATCGCTGTTCGTCCATTCAATAATCAGCAATGCGCTGGGATCCTTAAGCGGCAAGGGTTTCAGGATGGCCGCATCGAGAATGCTGAAGATTGCCGTGTTTGCCCCGATGCCGAGTGCCAGCGTCAGGATCGCTGTGGCCGCAAATCCCGGGCTCTTTCCGAGCGTGCGCATGCCGTAGCGCAAATCCTCGTACAGATCGAGGAGCCAGCGCCATCCCCAGGCGTCTCGGGCCAGCTCCTTTACCAGGCCTACGTTGCCGAATTCGCGCCGCGCTCCGGCCTGCGCTTCGTACTCTGATGCTCCTCTCTCGAGGCGCTCGGTTTCCGCCATCTGCAAATGGTGCCGGATCTCCTTTTCGAGCTCGTCGCTTCGTTTCCGCCATTTCCACCAGTGCTTCATGGCTGGTTCTCCTTCTTTGCAGGATTCAGCACTCCCGCTATCGCGTCCGTGATCTGTTCCCACCGCGTGCGTTCTTCGGTTAAGCGCTTCCTGCCCGCCGCCGTAAGTTTATAAACCTTCACGTCCTGCTTGTTTTCCGAGACTTTCCATTCCGCGCCGATCCATTTTTTCTTTTCGAGCCGGTGCAGAGCCGGGTAGAGCGATCCGGCATCGACTTGCAGGAGTTCTCCCGAGTTCACGCGAATGGCCTGGGCGATGCCGTAGCCGTGCCGCGGACCCCACATCAGAGTTTGCAGGATCAGGAGGTCGAGCGTCCCTTGGAGCAATTCCATCCGGTTTTGATACGGCACGAATTTCTCCTCTGGCGCTATGGCTATAGACCGCCTATAGCCTACCATATAGACCATCTATATCCTAGGGCGGCTGGTCTTCCTCGGATGCCGCCCCTGGTTTCCCTGCAGCCACTTCGTATGTCTGAATTACGGTATGATGAGCGAGGAAGCGCCCATACCGGACCTTGTATCTGGCTGGCCCTTGGATAGTCTGATCGGGCGAGACTCGAATAACGCCCAAGGAGAGACGGTTTGATCGCACGTTACACCCGCAAGGAGATGGGCCAGGTCTGGAGCGAGGCGAATCGCTTCCAGAAATGGCTGGATGTGGAGCTGGCCGCCACGGAAACGCTTGCCGAAGCTGGACTTGTGCCGAAAGACGCCGCTCTGACCATTCGAGCCCGCGCCAAAGTAGACGTTCCGCGCATTCACGAACTCGAAGCGCGCGTGAAGCATGACGTCATTGCGTTCACGATGGATGTGGTTGAATCCATCGGGGATCCCGCCGCGGCGCGCTGGCTGCACTACGGGCTGACTTCGAATGACGTCGTTGATACCGCCCAGGCGCTGCAGATTCGCGAAGCTTCGCAGCTCATCGAGCGGGGACTTGTGTTGTTCGGCGAGGTGTTGGATCTGCGCGCGCATCAGTTTCGGAATACACCGCAAATCGGGCGTACCCATGGGGTTCATGCGGAACCGATTACTTTTGGATTAAAAATAGCGAACTGGTTCTCGGAAAACCAGCGCAACATCGGCCGGTTTCGCGCCGCCGCCCAGCAGATGGCGGTCGGGAAAATTTCCGGGGCTGTTGGCAACGCTTCACACCTTGGCCCGGAAATGGAAGAGCGCATCGCGAAGAGACTCGGCTTGAGCGTTGCGCCGGTGGCTTCGCAGGTGATTCAGAGGGATCGCCACGCGCAGTATCTCAGCGCGCTGGCGCTCATCGCGGCGACCCTGGAAACCATCGCCCTCGAAATCCGGCATTTGCAGCGCACCGAAGTCCGCGAAGCGGAAGAGCCTTTCAGCGGGGAGCAGCGCGGCAGCTCCGCCATGCCGCACAAGCGCAATCCCGTGACGTGCGAACAAATCTGCGGCCTCGCGCGGCTGGTGCGTTCGAACATGATTGCAGCGTTTGAAAACGTGGCGCTCTGGCACGAACGCGATATTTCGCACAGTTCCGTCGAGCGCATCATCCTCCCGGACTCGACGATTCTCGTCGACTACATGCTCGCGAAAATGACCTGGATCATTGCCGATATGCGCGTCTTCCCCGAGCGGATGTTGCGCAATCTCGAATCCACCCACGGCCTGGTGTATTCCGGCCAGCTGCTGCTGGACCTCGTCGAGAAGGGCATGCCGCGCGATGACGCTTACAAAGCCGTCCAGGAAAACGCGATGGCCGCGTGGGAGACGGAGTCGAGCTTCCGCGAGCGCGTGACGAATGACGCGCGAATCACAAAGTACCTCGATTCGAAGGCGCTCGCGCACGCGTTTGATCTAGAGCGGCAGCTTCGCCACGTCGACGCCATTTTCGACCGCGTCTTCGGCGCGCATCCCGCCGGCGAAAAATCCGCCGCCAATAATGCCTGAGGAAGGGCGCGCTGGAGGCACGGCGCGCAAGAGCAGGCGCACGATCTTCGTACCAAGAACGAAGAGCCCCGGTTGCCCGGGGCTCTTTCGCCTCTTCTAATTTTCGCTTGCGCGGAAATTAGCTGCGGAGGCGGAAAACCAAATACGGAAGCCAAGAAAAGAATTTTCTGAAACTACTCAACGCGCTGGACGTAGCGCGCTTCCGTGGTATCCACTTTGACCCGGTCGCCGGAATTTACGAATGGCGGCACTTGGATGACCAGGCCGGTTTCGAGCGTCGCCGGCTTCATCACCGCGCTGGCCGTGGCTTTTTGCAGAGTCGGTTCCGTTTCGGTAACTTTTAATTCCATGGTGTCCGGAAGATCGACGCCGATCGGCTTTTCCTCAAAGAATTCGATCTTCACGGTTGTGTTCGGAATCAGATAGTACACCGTTTCGCCGAGCTCTTCGCGGGTCATCTGCATCTGTTCGTAGGTTTGCGTGTTCATGAAGTGAAATTCGTCGCCTTCGTTGTAGAGATATTCGAACTCGACTTCGTCGAGAATGGCGCGGTCGACGAATTCTTCGGCGCGGAAGCGGTAGTCAATCATGACCCCCGTCCGGAGATTCTTCATGCGTGTCTGCATCGAGCCGCGCTTGTTGCCGGGCGTGCGGTGATCGACGCTGAAAACGGTAAAAAGCTGGCCCTCGTGCTGGACCACCATGCCGGGACGGAGTTGTGTGGCTTTAACGCTGCTCATAAGCTCCCTGAACGATTGCGAAATTTCGGAAATTCCTGCAGGCAGCCCGCTCTCTGGTGCGGCGCACGCGGAATGACTCGAGGCACGCCGGGCAAAAGTTCGCGCCCAACGCGAATAAACAGTATAGAGGGCCGCATTCAGGCAGGTCAATTGCAGACCGCGGTTGCCCGGCGAAGGCAGTCGCTTCAGAAGCAAGAAGCCGTTTTCGTTCAGAGCCCTGAACAGGACGAACGGCACCGAGCTAGCACACCGTTCAATCGTTGGCTTTCTTGAGTTCTTTGGCGCGCCCGGCGGCGGCCTCGGCCATGATTTGTTCGATTTCACCGGGGTTGCGCGGGAGCCGTTCGCTCAGGAATTTGTAGCCGGTTTCGGTGATGAGGATGTCGTCTTCGATGCGCACGCCGAGATTTTCTTCAGGGAGGTAGATGCCGGGCTCGACGGTGACGACCATGCCGGGCTCGAGCGGCTTGCAGGCCTCGCCCGGGTCGTGGACGTCGAGGCCGATATCGTGGCCGAGGCCGTGAATGAAATACTGGCCTAGCGATTTGCCGTGAAGGTCCTTGCCATGGGAATTGATGTAGTCGTAGGCAATTTTGTGGACGCTCTTCGAGCCTCTTTGGCAATAATCCATACCGGGCTTGATGGCTGCCAGAGCGGCATTCTGAGCTCCCAGAACTATTTCATAAATTTCGCGCTGGCGCGGGGTGAATTTGCCGTTGGCGGGAAGCGTCCGGGTGATGTCGGCGGAGTAGCCGGAGTATTGCGCGCCGACGTCGAGGACAACGATGTCACCGTCTTCGATTTTTCTCGAGAGTTTGTCGTAGTGCAGCGCGGTGGAGTTGGGTCCGGCGCCGACGATGGGAGCGTAACCTTCCGCTTCCGAGCCGCCCATGGCGTGAACTTCCACCATTTTGGCGGCGATTTCATACTCGTGGAGGCCGGGACGCATCATACGCATCGCGGCGAGCTGCGCGTCCAGCGAGAGTTCGATGGCTTCTGTGAGGAAGGCAATTTCGCCCGGCGATTTGATCTGGCGCAGGGCCTCGATGTCGAAGTGAATATCCTTCAGCGCAACTTGCGGAACGGTGGTGTGAATCCAGTCCACGGCTGCTTTTTCGTGGGGATAGCCGCCGTTTTCCTTTTCATAGGGAAGAATGGTGTAGATGGCGGGATAGACCTTCGCTAGCTTTTCGAGAGTAGCGCGCATTTCGGGGTACGGCAGAACGGAAACGAAACCTGTGCGCGCCTCGATGCCGGGATCGCTTGGCGACATGCGGAGACCGTTCCATTTCTCCTTGGAAGGATTCTTCGGCGGCAGAAAAAGTATTTCGCTTGGCAAGCCCGATGCCACGGGGCTTGCGCCGCTCTTCGCCGGAGGTAAGAGGATAAGACCGGCGCCTTCTTCGTTGTGGCCGGTGAGGTAGTAGAAGTTTTCTTCCTGCGCGAAGACGTAGGCCTGCGAGGATTCTTCGCGCCCAGTGAACCCCCAGAGAAGGATTGGAGCATCCACTTGGGCGCTAAGTTTGGCGCGGCGAGCAGCGTAGACGCTGTTGGCTTCGCGTTCGCGGCGTTGCTGGGAGCGGGCTTGTGGGGCGCAGAAAGAAACGACAGAAGCGAGGAGCAAGACGGCGAAGAGGGCACGGCGTGGCGTGTCCCCGGGAGAGACACACCAAGTTCCAGGAATCCTCGGCAGACCACCCACCCTTTCACCTCGCGAGCAAACGGACGAGCATTGTAGCTGAACCAGGCGACCGGAGAAACCCAGGGGTGTAGCCGACAAACCGCATGAATCCATTTCGGCTGGAAAGAGGGGTAAACAGGCTAGGAGGTCTTTTTTGCTTCGAAGGTTTGCGGACCGGCGTGAAGGGTTAGGCCGGTGATGGCACCTTGGGCGTCCTTGTGGAAGGCGAAGGTGATGTCGCCGGAGAGGACAAAGAACTGGGTGGGGGATTCGGGGAGGAGTTCGATCGGGTCGGGACCGAAGGGTTCGGCTTCCACGTAGAGGCCGGACGATTTCAGCGTGATGGCGAGTTTGCCGATGCCGGGAATTTCGTACGTGCCGGGGTAGACGGCGAAGCTGGCGGGATTGATTTTGATCAGCGTGTGCTCCGTGGGGTGGTAATCGGGCCAGCCGTATTCCTTGGCGACGGCGCGGAAGATTTCTTCGGTGAGTTCGCCGCCGCTATCGGAGTTGGTCATGACGGCGAAGCCCTGGCCGGAGTCGGTGGAGGTTTCGATGTTGCAGCGGAAGCCTTCGTTGGCGCCGCCATGAGCGAAACGGGGCTTTTCGCCGGGAGACTCGAGGCCGAAGCCCAGGCCCCAAGTGCCGAATTGGCGAGTGAGCATCTGGCGCGCCATATCCTGCGAAAGAATCTTCGAAGATTTTCCGGAGTATTCGTTTTGGACTTCGATGGCCATGCGAGCGAGGTCAGAGGGAGTGGTCCAGAGGCCCGCGGGCGCCATTTCCGGATACGTGTGCCAGCCGCCTTTTACCGGGTCGCCGCTGGAGCGATACGGGGTGGCGGCTTCTGACGCACGATTTTCAGGGAGTGGTTGCTCATAGGTGCTGTGGGTCATTCCGGCGGGGCGGAGAACGAGTTCGCTCATGATTTGCGGGAAGGGTTTCGCCGTGACGTCCGAGAGAAGCGTTTCGAGGACTACGTAGCCGCCGCCCGAATAGCGCCAGAGAGTTCCGGGGACGATATCGACGCGGATGGGATCGGAGTTGGCGGGTTTTTCGCCGTTGAGGACCTGCACGAGCGTCGGAACGGGCTCATCGGAAGCGTAACCGGCAAAACCATGGACAGTGAGTCCGGCGCTGTGGCTGAGAATGCGGCGGATGGTCACTTTTTCTTTCTGGGTGAACGCGTTTTCAGGGACTTTCCAGGTGCGGAGCTTCACATTGACGTCTTCATCGAGACTGAGTTTGCCTTCCTCTACGAGACGGAGCGCGGCGAGAGCGGCAACAGGCTTGCTGATCGAGGCGGCCTGGAAAAGCGTATCGGCTGTGACTGGTCTCTTCGACGCGACATCGGCGTAGCCGTAGGTTTTGGTCCACATAATTTGGCCGTGGTCGAAGAAGGCGACGCTGACGCCGGGAACCTTGTAGTGCGCCATGCGGTCGGCGACGGTCATCGCCTGAGGAGGCTGGCCTTTGATGACGACGGCGGGGAGGAGGCCGGATTCAATGCGGGCGATGCGCGCGGCAGCAGCGGGATCCGTTGCTGCCGCCGGAGAGGATTGCGGACCTGGCTCTACGCGGAGGGAGAGAATGCTGGCGGAGAGCTTCAGAGAAAACAAAGAAGAGCTGCAAATAGCGGCCGCGAGCACCGCAAATAGGGCGGTCAGAAGCAAGAGAGTTCTGGTCGTCGTCGATCGCATAGGGGATCTCATGGGCGGAAATCGTACCACTTTTGAGTGCGAGACGATTTGTTTGGTTGGCTGATGATGGGGCGAAATTTAAGGGTGAACGATCGAGTTTACCTGGGACAGTAGGGTGCGGGGCAAGCCCGGTTCCTCCCAATCTTCGTGTTACGCCGGCCGGCCGCGGAAAAAATCGATGAGGAGCTCGGAGACGCGGGCGGGTTCTTCGTGCTGCAGCCAGTGAGAGGCTTTGGGGAATGTGTAGAGTTCGGCGTTGTCGCAGTAGCGGAGGCTGTCGTGGGCCATACCAGAGAGGAGAAAGGCGTCGCGCTCGCCCCAGAGGATTCGTGTGGGGACGTGGACTGTCGAATCAGGAAATTTGCTGGGATAGCGAAAGGCGGCGCGGTACCAGTTGATCATGCCGGTCGGCGCGCCGGGCTCGGACCACGCGGCGCGGTATTGGGCGAGATCTTCGGCAGAGAAGGTGTCGGGGCGGCTGGAGCGGCGAAGAGCGCGGACGCCGAGGCGGAAGTCGAAGGCAGAGAAGGCGGCTTCTGGCAGCCAGGGAAGTTGGAAGAAAAACATGTACCAACTGCGGCGAAGCTGGCCACGGTTTGTTTTTAGGTAGCGGCGCATGACGCTCGGGTGGGGGACGTTGAGGATGGCAAGCTTGGCGACACGTTGGGGGTGAAGAAGGGCGGCGCCCCAGGCGACGGCGGCACCCCAATCGTGGCCGGCTAAGAAGACGCGGTCCTGGCCGAGCTGGTCGGCGATGGCGAGGACGTCGGAGGTCAGTCCGGAGAGCGAGTAAGAAGCGGCGCCGCGAGGTTTCGAGCTTTTGTTGTAACCGCGCTGATCGGGGACGATGACGCGGAAACCGGCAGCGACGAGCGGCCCGATTTGTTTGTGCCAGGAATACCAGAATTCGGGGAAGCCATGGAGCAGGACGACGAGGGGACCGTCTGGCGGGCCGGCGGCGATGGCATGGAGTTCGATTCGGCCGTTGTGAACTTTCAAATTTTCGAAAAGAACTGGCACGGTCGAGAGTTTACACGGAAGCGCGACCGGGACGCGCATCGCGCATGCGGGCGGGGCCCTCTAAGGTTCAGGGTAAACCCTTCGGGGCTCGGGGTAAAGAACCGCCGCCCCAGGGAAGTGTTGGATGGTCAGGTGATCGAAGTAGTCTCGAGCCCGTAAGTGGTGATGTAGGCGGCGGTGGCTGCGATTTCCGAGACGCGGGCTTCGGAATCGCCGTGCGCGACGGCGGTGTGGGGCTCAGAAGCAGATTCACGCGGGAGCGCTCCGATGGCCAGGTTGCGGCCGGCGTTTTTGGCTTTGTACATGGCGCGGTCAGCAAGGGCGAGAACTTCTTCGTAACTAACATCGACGGGCGAATTCATATTCCAGGGGAAGGCGGCCCAGCCAATCGAGACCGTACGCTTCAGAGAGAGCCCGCCCGCGCCTTTGATCTTGAACGGTTCGCCGGCAACGGCGGAGAGGACGCGCGCGGCGAGAGTGGCGGCTTCTTTGCGCTCGCAAAAGCGGGAGACGACCAGGAATTCTTCGCCGCCCCAGCGGACCAGGACGTCCGAATAGCGGATGGCGGAACTGATGCGGGTGGTCAGGTCGATGAGCATCTGATCGCCTGCATCGTGGCCGAAGCGGTCATTGATTTCTTTGAAGTGGTCCGCGTCGATGAGATAGAAAACGATGTCGCGATTGCGGCGGCTGCGGGTCGGATCGGGCGAGGAATAGGCGCGCACGGCCTGACTGACATCGCTCGCGATGGTGGCCTGGAAAAAACGGCGATTGCGTGCGGAGGTAAGCGGATCGGTGAGAGACATTTCCTCGAGTTCTTTGTTGGCTTGCGCGAGGGCTTCGCTGCGCTCGGCGACGGCCTCCTCAAGGCGCAGGCGTTCGCCTTGCAGCTTGCGCGTGCGGTAGTTCATCAGGGAGTAGAGAGCGAAGAGGCCCAGGAGAACGACAAAGCCGCGCGAATACCAGGTTTGCCACCAGGCAGGAATCACCGTGAAGGAGAATTCCGCGGGAGAACTAAGCGTGCCGCGTGCGGAACGGCAGGAGACGGTAAAGCTGTAATCTCCGGGCGGAAGAGCGGGATAGCGAGCTTCGCGGTCGGAGGTTTCGTTAGGTTCGCTTTCAAGGCCAGCCAGGCGATAGTAGCAGCGGACGCTCTCGGGGTCGCGATAGGTAAGAGCCGCGAAATCCACGCGGAAAGTATTGTCGCTATGCGACGCTCCCGGATTGCGTTCGCCGAGGCGATCCCGCGAGCCAAGCTGAGCCGAGGTAATCACGACGCGAGGCTGGGGCTCGACGCGTTCGTCGGCGGAGATGGGATTATAGCGGGCAAGACCGCCGCTGGTTCCAAAGAGCAAGGTGCCGTCTTCTTCAGCGAAAAAGCCGCGCTCGCTCAGGTCGTTCCAGATGAGGCCATCGGCCTGCGTGAAGCGAAGAGTGTGGCCAGTGTGGAGAAATTCGGTAAGGCCAGAAGCGCCGCCGGCCCAGATGTTGCCATCGTGATCGGCGCCGAGCATGTAAACGTCGAGAGAAGGTAGCCCATCCGCCAGGCCGTAGTTTGTGACGCGCGGTTTTCCATCGACGAGGCGGAGGCGACTGAGACCAAGGGCGTCGGAGTAGTGAAACCAGACCTCATCGCGGCTGACCGAAGCAGCTTCGACAACGTCATCCTGCAGCAAGCCGTCGGCCGTCGTGAAGTGCAGCCAATGCTCGCCATCGAAGCGGGAGATGCCGCTCCTGCCAATGGCCCAGAGAACGCCATCGGGGCTCGAAGCGAAGCGGCCGATGCCTTCGTGGATTTCCGGAGGCAATGGCACATCCACGAATTGAAAGGGTCGCGCGGGACGCGTCGCTTTGACGTAGGAACCGTTTGCGATCCAGATGCGGCCGTCCGGGCCGACGTGAACGCCGGTCGGATAGGGTTCGGGAGTCGCGATTTTCTCGGGGACCAGGGTAGCGGGGTCAAAGCGCGTGAGTCCGCCCGGATGACAAAGAACCCAAACGGCGCCGTCGGGAGCAAGTGTAAGATCGCGGGCCAGCGAGCCGTTGAGGCCGTCTTTCGATTTCCAGATGCGCCAGTGATCGGCTTGGGGATCCCACATGGCGACGCCGGTGTTGGTGCCGAGCCACAGCCGCTTCCGTTTGTCTCGCAATTCCGACCACACAACGTTATCGGGAAGGCCTTCGGCTTGTGTCCAACTGGACCAGGTTTTGCGGCCGATCCATCTCTCGATACCCGCCCCGCCGAGTCCGATCCAATAGGCGCCTTCGCGGTCCTCGGTGATGGCAAAAGTGGCGTTGACGGCCATTCCGCGGCTTTGATCGATGACTTCCCACTGACCGGCGGAGCGGCGATAGAGACCTGCCACCGTTGGGATCATCAGATTGCCGGAACGATCGAGCGCGGGCGAGCCATAGTCGTTGGCGGGGGGTAGATCTGGGAGTTCGTTAAGGAAGTGCGTCGAGCCTGGATTCAGACGATAGAGATGGGACAAGGTGCGAACCCAGAGGATTTTCTCAGAGTCCTCAAGAATGCTACGCACAGTTTCGTGAGCGAGGCCGCTTTGTGCCGGGAACATGTGGACATGATCCTGGGAATCAAGCCAGCCGACGCGGTGACCGGAGGCAAACCAAACCCGGCCCTCGGAGGTGACGCTGACCGACTCTGCTTCCATGCTGGGCAAACCATCCGCCACCGACCAAAGGCGGGAATCGTTGGGACGGTCGGGATCGACGCGCAGCAGGCCGCCTTCGGTGGCGAGATAGACCTTGCCCCAGTGATCGAGGGCCAGGGCGGAAGGCTGCCGGAAGAAATTGTAGACCTTGGCGAGCGGCAGCTGATGAAGCTTGCCCGCTTCCATATAGGAGACGCCTCGGGAAGTGACGATCCAGATCCGCCCGGTAGGCGCCAGAACGATCTGGTTGACATTGGTGCTCGGAAGCCCTTGTTCGATGCCAAAGCGCAGAACGTGATTGCCGTCAAAGCGGAGCAGGCCGTCGGGTGAGCCGATCCAGATGAAGCCTTCCTGGTCTTGCAGGATGCAGGACGGCGTCAGGAAGCTCAGACCGAAGTTTTCACCGACCTTCTGAAAGACGTAGTGTGGCCGGCGGGGTAGGGAAAGCGGGGCCGTCTCGGTGGTCTTTGCCTTCGCGGCAAGCGACCCGAGCGCCAAAGCTGACACAATAACCAGGAAAAAGGCGGCGGAAGTCTTGCCCCGCATGAACACTCCGGATAATGCCGTCCGAATAGTTTAGCGTGCGGGTGCGTGGGACAGTACGCGTGGTCCCAAAACGATAATGGCGGATTGTGGGGACTTAGAAGACAGGGCGCAGGAAGCGGTAAGGCGTCAACGGTATGGCCCCTGATCGCGCTCGGAGCTATTGCGGCTTCGGGCTAGAAGAAAAATTTTGCGCCAAACTGAACGAGGCGCGGCGGGGCGGCGCTGATGACCTGGCCGAACGTGGAGCTATCGATATTGCCGTCGACGGCTTGCGGGCCGAAGAACTGGGCGTGGTTAAAGGCGTTGAACGCTTCGACCCGGAATTGGAATGACTTCGATTCGTCGAGACGCACGTTTTTGAGAAGGGCCATATCGTAGTTATCCATGCCGGGTCCGTAGAAGAAACGGCGCCGGGCGGTGCCGGCCGAGCCCAGGGCGTTCTCGCTGAATTGGGATGTATTGAAATAGGAGAGGCCGTTGCGCGGATTGTGATTGAGGCTGAGCGGGCCGCCGTTGTAGTCGGGCTCGTCGACACCAAAGTTGTTGATGCCATTCGGCTCGGAGCCGAGCAAAGAATTGTCCCCGAAGTTGACCAGCGTCACCGGAAGGCCGGAGCTGAAACGCGTGATCCCCGACAATTCCCAGCCTTCTGTCCAGCGGTTCACCGCGCGGAACAATTTTTCCACAGGGAGTTGATAGCTGTAACTCACTACGAAGTTATGCTTCACATCGAAGGCCGAGAGAGCTTTGCTGAGCGACGGATTGAGCGGATTGACCTCTTCGCCGATATTCGAAGACTGGTCCTCGGATTTGCTGAACGTGTATCCGGCCAGCACGTTCAGACGTTTCGTCGTGTGCCGCAGGGTGATTTGCAAAGCGTTGTAGTCGGAATTGCCGATGGTGGATTGGTTGGCATTGCTGCCGAAGTTCGATCCCAACGGGCCGCGCGTGCCATTGTAGACCTGTCCTGCGGAAGTGGTGTAGGTGGTGTCTTCGCCAAAAGGACCGCAAGGAACCTGTCCCGGCGCCAGATTGGCCGGATTGCTCAATTCCAGGCAAAGCGCGGGGTTGCCGGGGTTGGCCTCCTCGAGCACCAGCAGCCGATGCCCCTGGGTACCAACGTAATTCAAGCTGAGCAGGGTATCAGCTCCAAAGCCGCGCTCGAGTGAAAGCATATATTCCTCGGTGTAAGGAATACGGTTCGTCGTAGGGTAGTTGGGGAGGCCCGTGATGGGCTCAAACTGGGACCAGTCAATGTTGGGGTCGGGATGGCTCGCGCTGGAATCGAGCGGCGCAAGGGTTACGGGGAAAACTTGCCCCAAATTCTGCCCGTTTGCTGCCGTGACAAACGGCGTGGCAAAGAGCGGAGGAGCTGGGCTCGTGTAGGTCGTTCCATAAGGCGCATTGGCGCTCATCACGCCGATGGTCAGAGCTTCGATCGCCGTATAGAACATGCCGTAGCTGGCTCGGATACTGGTCTTGCCAGGGCCGCCCAGTATTTTGGCGAGCAGCCCGTCGCCGTTGCCCTCGGGCGAATAGGCCAGGCCGATACGCGGGGCGAAGTCGCGATTCCCAGGAGGCGCCAGGGTACGCGGCACTCCCGGATCGGTGGGATAGAGAATACCTCGAGGAGCCCCGGGGAAAACGAGAGACTGCTCGCCAGCGTGGAAGGTGGCGATCTGGTTGTATTTCTCATACCAGGGCTCGATCCGGTCCCATCTCAGGCCGTAATTGAGAGTGAGTTTTCGCGTCGCGCGCCAGCTGTCTTGCCCATAGAGCCCCAGATATTTATTGCGGCCGTAGAAGGGCTGAAGCTGGCTTTGGTTATACTGGCTGGGAACCCCCAGCAGGAAGTCCGCGAAATCGGATCCCGTCTCGGTTCCGAAAAAGAGAAAGCTGCCATTGAACTGCGCGATGGCATTCACATTCACCTGATCGTAGTGGAATTCGCCGCCCAGTTTGAGGGTGTGATTTCCGATCACTTTTGAAAAGTTATCCAGCCACTGGAAGGTGTTGCCCGCCTGGTCGAGCTCGTTGGTGTTCGTTCCCATCGTGAAGCTGTTGAAGCCGACGCTCTCGACTCCTTCGGTCTTTGGAGAGAGCGCGACGATTCCCGGTGTTCCCTGGCCAACCTGGAATCCCTGCGAGGCCAGGCTCGTGCCGACTCCGCCGACTGGTTTGCCGAGATCATTCGAGTTTCGCAGATAGCTGAAGCGGAATTCATTCAGGCTCGTCGAGTTGATGGTTTTCGTGTCGCCCAAGCTGAGCAGTTGCGCGCGGCCGAGATAGAGCGCGCTGAAGCCCGGGACATTCGCTCCGCCTTGTGCGATCGGATAAGGATTGTCTTGCGACCAGTCGTCGAGAAAATAGTAGGCGCTGAGCAGGCCCCAGCGCGTATCGGCATCCAGCCGGTAAGCGCCTTTGTCATCGCGGAGAGTCAGGTTCGAGGACGAAGTGCTAAAGGTGCCGTTTGGGTTGTTGGCCCCGGGAATGTACTTCAAAAGATTGGTGGCCGGCGCAGACCATGCGTTTTGGGGAATTACAGCGCCGGGAAAGACGCAGGTGGCGCTGGTGCACCCGGCCGTGTAATACGGCTCGCCGGCTGTAACGGCGTAACCCAGTTTTTCGGAAAGCAGGCTGGCGAAATACGGCCCGCCGACCGTCGTCGGGACTGTGTTTCCATTCGCATCGGTAGTCACAAAAGAGCTGGCCAGATCGGACAGATGGCCCGACCGGTCCGCGACGGAAGGCACAGGAATCTGTCCGGTATCGACACCCTGCCTCGAGCGCGTGCCCTGATAATCGCCGAAAAAGAAAATCTTGTCCCTCTGCATCGGGCCGCCGAAGGTGCCGCCAAACTGGTTTTGGTCGAAGGCGCCGCGCGTGGGCGAGAAATAATTGCGCGCATCGAGATCGGTGTTGCGGGCGAATTCAAAAACGTCGCCGTGGAATACATTGGATCCGGACTTGGTGACAACGTTGATCTGGCCGCCGCTGAATTCCCCGTACTCCGCATCGAAGTTGTTGGTCAGAATGCGAAACTCGGCAATCGAATCGAGATTGGGAACGATGGCCGTTCCCATGTTTACATCCTCCTGCACATCGCTTCCGTTGACGATAAAACTGTTGGCAAATTCGCGCTGGCCGTTGATCGAGATGGTCCCCGGATTCAAATCTCCCGAAGGAGACAGTACGCTGGCGCCTACGTCCTGCACGGTCTCAGAAGTAATGGATGTGGCCGGAGCAACGCCCGGCTGGAGGGTGAGCAAATCCGTAAAGCTGCGGCCGTTGAGCGGCACGGCCGTCATCTGGGCGCCGGAAACGACTTGGCCGTTCTGCGTATTGATGGTTTCGACGATCAGCGGATTATCGACGATCAACACGGTGTCCGTCCTCTCGCCAACGCTCAGGACCGCGTCGATTTTCAGAGCGCTGTTCGCGTCAAGGACGATTCCCGTCCGGCGGTAGGACCGAAACCCCGCGCTCGCGACTTCAAGTTCGTACTTGCCGATAGGGAGACTCGGGAAGGAATAGAACCCGCGGTCATCGGTCGCGGTCGTTTGGCGGAGTCCGGTCTCGCGATTCGTGATGGTGATATCCGCTTTGACGACCGCAGCCCCGCTCGGATCCGTCACCGTGCCAGAGATGCTTCCGCCGACGCCTGCCCGGAGAGGAATGGCCAGGAGCAGCAGAAAGGCAAGGGCGAGACATATGGCAAGGTCTCCCGAGCGTTTGAAAGTTCTGAGAGAAAAATTTGGTGAGCAGTTCTGCCTGGTCCGAAACATCCTGAAGTTCCCCTCGTAAAAACCCATAACCGGCTTCCCCCGGTTGTTCGGGCGGGTCGCCTGGCGGGTTGGTTTTTGAAGCCAGCCTAGAGTCGCTGGAGAGTTATCCGTCTTTCTAAGAACCGGAAAACAATCGCAGAGCTTCTATTCAGGCAGTTAACAGACCGCCTGTTGTTGCAAGGCATTTGCAAGTGAATATACGACAAGATTAGTCCGACATCAACTCAAAACCATTGAACAGCGGAATTCGCGGGTTGAACGGTCGCGAGCGCCAGCCGAAGCGTCAAAATCAGCCGTGCTTAGGCTGCTGTTTCGCTCAAAAGCCGGGAGCGCCAGTGGCTGCCGGGCGCATTTCCGGGGCGTTGACGCCGAAACGGAGGTGGGCGAAGTAGGTTTGGCCAAGGGACATCAGGCCGGTATAGAGGTAGCCCCAGACGAAGAGAAGCAAGAAGGGGATGGTGGCGTAATTCTCGTTGGTGACGGCATAGACGATGGTGCCGGCAAAGTAAAGACCGAGGATGATTTCGGCATAGGGCATCCAGCCAGCCTTATTCCTGTATTTTTTCGAGACGAAGGTGCCTTTTTTGCCTTCGATATTGAATTTGGGCGTGCGGGCGAACTCGCTTTTCTTGCCTATGATCGCTTCGAGCACGGCTTGCGCGTTGCGCACGGAGATGCCGATACCGGTGGCCATGACGAACGGCATATACAGGAACGTCCGCCACCAGTTTTTGGGGCGAAGCTCTTTTTGCGCGACGAGGTAAAAGCTCGAGATGGAGCAGGTGGAGGCAAGAAAAAGAGGCAGGTCGATGACCAGCATCTGAAACCAGCCTTGATAGAAGCGCACGATCATGGCGGGGAGGAGCATGACGGAAAAGAGAACCATGAGCGGGTAGCTGATGTTGGCGGTGAGGTGGAAAAAAGCTTCGGCTTTGACGTGCCAGGGTGCGTCGGACTTCATCACGCGGGGCAGGATTTTTTTCGCTGTTTGCATCAGGCCCTTGGCCCAGCGTGCTTGCTGCGCTTTGAAGCCGTTCATATCCACCGGCAATTCGGAAGCGCATTCGATTTGCGGGAGATAGAGAAACTTCCAGCCTTTCAGCTGCGCGCGGTAGGAGAGATCGGTGTCTTCGGTGAGCGTATCGTGCTCCCAGCCACCGGCTTCTTCGATCGCTTGGCGGCGCCAGACACCGGCCGTCCCATTGAAATTGAAAAAAGTGCCGCGGCGCGAGCGAGCGCCGTGCTCGACGACGAAGTGGCCATCGAGCAGGATGGTTTCGACCTGTGTAAGAAGCGAATAGTCACGGTTCAGGTAGGTCCAGCGGGTTTGCACCATGCCGATTTTCCTCCCATTCGCGGGATCCACGAAATAGGGGATGGTGCGGCGCAGAAAGTCAGGCTCAGGAATAAAGTCGGCGTCGAAGATGGCAACGAATTCGCCCTCGGAAGTCTTGAGACCGTTTTCAAGCGCGCCGGCTTTGTAGCCCAGGCGATTGGTGCGATGGATGTAGACGATGGGCATGCCCTGGGCCGCGTGGCGCTCGACGCAGGCGCTGGCGACCTGGCAAGTCTCGTCCGTCGAATCGTCCAGAACCTGGACATCGAGCAATTCGCGCGGGTAGTCGAAGCGCGAGACGGCATCGACGAGACGCTCGATCACGTAGCGCTCGTTGAAGATGGGAAGCTGGACGGTGACGCGCGGCCAATTTTTGATATCCGGCGGAGGGCCGGGAACATTCTTTGCGTAGACGTAATAATCGTAGACCAGCCAATAGCGGTGCAGGCCGTAAGCCGCGAGGATGAAGAGAACGAGGAAATAAGGAATCATCATCGCGAGGTCGAAGGCATCCGCCCGGTAGACCCCGGAGAAGGTGCGGTCCGTCAGCTTATGCCAGTAATGGCTGTAGGAGGTTTGTGCCGCGAAAATGGCAGCGATGGGGACCAGGGTTATCACGTTCCAAGTTTCTTCCGCGGACAGATGGCTCGAGCAACATCCGGTGAGCCTACGAGTATAAAGCCGCTGCGGGGACAGTCAATGCGGCAGCCGGGCAAAGTGGATCCCAGCCCGGCAGGAAGACCGCGATCCGCTCACAGAGTTCACTGCAATCAAGGAACTGCTTCTTAAGGGAGAAGCACGATTTTTCCGGCAGCGCCCGGTTCGAGGATCTCCACGTGGGCGCGGGAAGCTTCCGCCAGCGGCAATTCCTTGCCGACCACGGGGCGCAGCGTCCCGTTTTCAAGTCCAGCGATGATTCCGGCGTGGACCTCCGTTTCTTCCGGAGCCGTGAGGGCCCAAAGCGTGAAGGCGCGGATGGAGCCGCGGCGCCCCATAAGATCGCGGGGATTAATAGTAATTTCGCCGCGGTTGCCGATGACAATGACGCGGCCGTTGGTAGAGAGAAGTTTCATGTCGCTGGAAAGATTTACGTTTGCCAGCATTTCGAGGACGATGTTCACGCCGACGCCGCCCGTGGCTTTCATGATTTCTTCGAGGTAACCCGATTTGCTGTGGTCGAACACTTGATGGGCGCCTTCGCGCTTGGCGAGGTCGAGACCCTTCTGGCTGCTCGCGGTGCCGAAGACGGTCAGTCCCAGAGCGCGAGCTAACTGGACGCCGGCGATGCCGACGCCGCCGCTGGCACCATGAATCAGGACCGTTTCTGAAGCGTTCGCCTCGGCCGAGTGATAGAGCGCGTGGTAGGCAGTCCCGTAAGGCACCCAGACTCCTGCGCCCTGGCTGAAGCTGGCTTTTTCCGGAAGCCGATGAACTTGGCTTTCCAGCACGATCGCATATTCGGCGTAGGCGCCGGTGACGGTTTTGGCAACATAGACGCGATCGCCTGCCTTTACCTTGCCGACACCCGGGCCCACGGCTTCAACCGTGCCAGCGCCATCGGAGCCGGGCGTATAGGGAAGGGAAGGCTTGACGGCGTACGTGCCGTTGCGCATGTAGGTGTCGTAGGGATTCACGCCCACGCCGTGGATGCGGACGAGGACCTGCCCGGCAGCGGGTTTGGGTGTGGGGATTTCTTCCAGCTTCAGGACTTCGGGACCGCCGAATTCGTGAACGACGATGGCTTTCATTTTGGCCTCCGGTTCTTGGAAAGCTTGCTTTGACACCGCTTCTGATTTCCGGCTTCGCTCCGGATCAGGAAATTCTAGCTGAAAACGGGGACAGCGTGACGTGCCCCTGTCTGGATCGGAGTCTTCTAAAAATGATCGTCGCCGTGCGCATGGGACGATTCCTTCTCCTTTTCAAGCAGCCCGGCCGACTGGCCCCAGGCGGTTGTTTGCCAATTGTCCTTGCCCTTTTTTTGGGGAATCCAGGGCGGCAGTGTTTGATTCAGATACCCGGCCAGCGCGTGAATGTACGGCTCATACATGCGACGAAGCTCTGTAAGGCGCCGGTCGGCCTCCTCGCCATCCTGAAGTTTCAGGCCATGCTGCGCGAGAATGTCGCGGATGTGGCGCAATTGTTCGGGGGTCAGACGGTCGTAGGGCATGGCCCCTGGCGCCGTTCCGAAAACTTGAGAAAGATCGACGATGGCGTGACGCGCGATCGCGAAGGTGAGCTCGGCCTGCTTTTCGCAGGCACCTTCGATGCCAACCATGACGAGCGCCGAAGTATCGAGGATGGCGGTGAGCGAAGCCACCCAGGACTGGTTGTCATGCTGCGAGCGGAAGAAGGCCAGGACAGGATAGGAGAGGTGGCTCTCCATCAATTCGGCGGACCAGTGCTCCCAATCCTTGAGGAGCTCGCGCAGCGCTTCCTGCCCGTGGGGGTAGCTGTGACGGCGGAGAAGCTCTCCGGCAGTCGGAGGCGTGCCGGCGCGCGAATCGAGCAGGGAAATGTCGACTTCACGTTTTGAAAACGAGCCGTAAATGAACGGCAGATAACCGATGACGGCTGCGAGAAAGCCGAAGCCGAAACCGGCCTCGATCACAACCAGAACTCGCGCCAGACCGGAACGGGGAATGACGTCGCCGAGCCCGAGCGTAAAAAAAGTTGTGCCGCTGAGATACATGTCGGTCTGAAAGCCGGCCTGCCCGCCGGTCATAACCACGGCCGAGCCGGCCCCGTATTGCATGAAGCCGAATCCCAAAACCAGTCCGAAGGCCCAAACTCCCACGAGAACGAGAAGAGAGAGCGGGCCGTAAAAGCCAAGCAGCGATTCCCTGGCCTTGCGCGACGAGACAAGGTTTGCAGCAAATCTCCACACTCTCCAGGTGGACCGGTAGAAGAGGCGCGCCAAGCGGAACTTGCGCGTGACGCGCCGAGGCAGAATGATGGCTTCGAACGCGTCCCACAGAACGATCAGAAAGATCGCGACACCCACGATGAACGCACCCGGGATTGGAATCATGTGCGGCATTGTATCCGTTTGGCCGGGCAAACGATGACCGGCGATGCCATCAGGAGTTGAGGGTCGCGCTGACGCTGATCTCTGCCTTGAAAAGCCTTGAGACAGGGCAGCCGGTTTCGGCTGCTTTCACGGCGGCGTCAAATTTTGCCTTGTCAGCCCCGGGAATCGTCGCGACCAGGTCGAGATGGCTCTTGGTGATCGAAAAACCGTCGCCGACTTTCTCAAGCGATACCGTCGCGGTGGTTTCGAGCTTCTGCGCGGTCATTCCAGCCCCGCCGAGTTGCGCAGAGAGCGCCATGGTGAAACATCCGGCGTGCGCCGCGGCGAGGAGTTCCTCGGGATTAGTGCCAACGCCATTTTCAAAGCGCGTGCTGAAAGAATATTGCGTTTGTTTCAGGACGCCGCTGTCGGTCGAGATCGATCCTTTGCCGTCCTTCAAACCGCCTTGCCAGACTGCCGATGCTTTGCGTTGCATGACGCCGCTCCTTTTGCACGATTCGTTTGATTTGAATGCAGAGAATTCGATTCGCCAGCGATAGGGAAGGGTATATTGGCCGAATGGCGATGTCGAGTGAGGCCAGGGAATTCCGGTGAGCGCCCATCTGGAGCAAGTTGCCCACCGGCCATGGCCGCTGCCCCGGGCCCGCTGGATCATGGCGCAGAGCTGGCACGACCTGCTTTTTGCGCACTGGCGCGTGGAAGAGGCGGCACTGCGCCCGCATATCCCCGGGGAGTTGAAGATCGATACTTATCAAGGGCAGGCCTGGCTGGGAGTTGTGCCATTTCGGATGTCCGGAGTGCGCCTGCGTGGCACGCCTCGGGTTCCCTGGCTCTCGGCGTTCCCGGAATTGAACGTGCGAACGTACGTGGTGGCCGACGGCAAACCCGGAGTGTGGTTCTTCAGCCTCGATGCCGGGAACAGGATTGCGGTGGCGATTGCGCGTCTGTGGTTTCACTTGCCGTATTTTCTGGCGCGAATGTCCTGCGAGAAACGGAATGGGTGGATCGAGTACAAATGCGCACGTTCGGGCCGTGGCGCGGCCTCCGGAGTGTGGAACGGGCGGTATCGAGCGATTGGCGAAGTATTTTCGGCCGCCCCCGGATCGCTCGAGCATTTTCTGACGGAGCGTTATTGCCTTTATACAAGGGACGGGGATGGACAAGTCATCTCGGGTGAAATTCATCACGCTCCGTGGGCGCTGGAAGCTGCGGAAGCAGAGTTAATCAACAATACGATGCCGGAGGCCGCCGGAATTCATGTAGCGCCGGCAAAACCGCTTCTCTATTTTGCGAAGCGCCAGGATGTGGTTGTGTGGCCGCCGCGGCGATTGACGCGCTGAAGCGCTCTCGATCGACCTACCACTTGTGAAAAACGAAGAATACGGCCATCGCGATGCATCCGAATCCCGCGGCATGGTTCCACTTTATTTTCTCGCCTAGATAGAGGACCGAGAAAACAGAGAAGACCGAGAGCGTGATCACTTCCTGCATGGTCTTTAGCTGGGCCGTGCTGAATTCATAGGAGCCGATGCGGTTCGCCGGGACCTGGAAGCAGTATTCGAAAAATGCAATCCCCCAGCTCGCTAAAATCACTTTCCAGAGCGCGGAAGTGCGGTACTTCAGGTGGCCATACCAGGCAAAGGTCATGAAGATATTCGAGATGGTCAGAAGGATGATCGTTCGCACCGGCATTTTCTCCTTGTAAGCAGCGAATTTGTGGAACGAAATGCGCTTGTCCGGAGCAGGGCTGAAAGTCAGCCAGGGGATTTGTAAAGGCCACAAGCCGCGAACGTAAACGGTGTTTCCGGCCACGCAATCATACACAAGCCGGTTTCCCTCGCAAAACCAGGGGTGGCGGCGGAATCGCCTGCTTTGGTACGCACGCGGGGAAGTATAGAGAGCTGCCAGGGCGTACCCGTCAGGAAGCGACTGTAATTCAGCGGTTCTTCTTCCGCGCGTTTTTCGCGCCTGACAGCTTCATCACCTCGGCGTAAGTCATCACTCGGCGGTGTTTCTAGTGGCGGTTTCTGCACACCTGTACCACGAACCAGTTCAAGAGACCGGATGCGCTCCGATAGAGTCGGACTGGAAGGTTCGGTTGTCGCTTTCTTCCGGTCCTTGGGCCCATGGAACTGTGGAGGATCTCGTGGGGCGGATTCCGAAAGTCATCTGTGTGGTTCTGCTGACCCTGGCGATCGCCATGCCCGTCCGAACCGACGGGCAAGCATCCACCGTATTGGTCGTCACGGGCTCAAGCATGCCGGAGTCGCTCTATCTGCTCTGGAACGACGAGTATCACAAGCAGCAGCCCGGCGTGCAGGTGCGGTATTTGCCGGAAGGCAGCCTCGCAGGCGCCACGCGCGTTCTGACGGGCATGGGAGATTTTGGCGGCGGCGACGAGCCGATTCCGGAGAAGGATCTAAAGGGGTCCACCAACAAGATCGTCGAACTTCCCACCGTGCTGGTCGGCATCGTGGTGATCTACAATTTGCCGGGCATGGCCGGCGAACTTCGCCTTTCAGGACCCGTCCTGGCGAACATATTTCTCGGGAAGATTACTTCCTGGAACGATCCCTCGCTCCTAAAGCTGAATCCGGATGCCAAGCTTACTGCGCTTCCTATCCAGTTGCTGCACCGCACCGCCGGCCGGGGCTCGAACTACATTCTTTCCGATTTCCTGTCAAAAGCGAGCCCGGAGTTTCTTGCGCGCGTAGGGCGCAGTGCATCGCCGAACTGGTCTGTGGGGACAACCGCCGGAAAGGCTGACGATATGCTCGATAAAGTGGCGGCGACTCCCGGAGCTCTCGGCTACACGGAATTGAACTCGGCAGTGAAGGCCTCCTTGCACATGGCTAGCATTCGGAACGCGGATGGCGAGTTTGTGAAACCATCCGTCCGGTCGATTGCGGCCGCCGCCAAAGCAATGACCAACACCGTGACGGACAATTTCCGCATTTCGCTGACGAACGCCTCCGGAAAAGACAGCTATCCCATCAGCAGCTTCACCTGGTTTTACATTCCGGCCGTCGCGAAGGATTCCGAGCGCGGCCGCGCGGTCGTGGATTACCTGAAGTGGGTGTACACCAGCGGCGAAAAGATGGCCGGGGAGCAAGGCTACCCGCCGCTTCCCGAGGATCTGCTCGCCAAAGTGGCGGTGAAAGTGGCAACGATCCGCTGAGCGGAGCAAGCTGCGGCGGCGGGCACGAGCGTTTCGGGGCGAGTCTTAAGATTTCCCGAGGTTAAATGAACGCGAGAGACCTGCCTCTTCCCTGGTTTCCCCTGGGCTAATACATCCGGGCAAGCTGCGGCACCGAACGGCCCCAAAAACCCTTCTCGCCGGGATAATGGTGGCCTGTCGCACGGAAAATACCCTGCGCCCCGGGCTTATACGTTTAAGGTGAGGGATACGAGATCCGGCCGGGGCGCCGGAGGAAGCGGCGGCATCTTCGAGCGGTCCACCGGGCGATATTGCGTGTCGCGCTCGACAGGCGTGCGGCCTGCGGCACGGATCAAGCGTTCGAGTTCGGCGCGCGGCGTGAACTCCGACGTTTTAGCTCCGGCGTCGTGATAGATCTTTTCTTCCACCACCGTGCCGTCCAGATCGTTGGCGCCAAAACGCAGAGCGATCTGCGCCATGCTCGGCGAAAGCATGATCCAATACGCCTTGATGTGATCGAAATTGTCCAGAAGCAGCCGAGCGACGGCGATGTTGCGGAGATCGGCGTAACCTGTCGGCTTAGGAATGTGCGAGAGCGCAGTGTTATCCGGATGAAACGCCAGCGGAATGAACGTGACGAAGCCGTGCGTCTCATCCTGCAATTCGCGCAATTTGATCAAGTGATCGACGCGCTCTTCTTCGGTCTCGACGTGTCCGTAAAGCATGGTGGCGTTGGAACGAAGGCCCGCCTCGTGGGCCTTTTTTGCGGTGTTCAGCCACATCTGGCCGCTGGTTTTGTGATCGCAGATGATCTTTCGCACGCGCGGATGAAAAATTTCCGCGCCCCCGCCGGGGCAGGAATCGACTCCCGCGGCTTTCATTTTTTCTAAAACTTCCTCGATGGAGAGTTTCGCGATGCGCGAGAAGTAATGAACTTCGACCATCGTGAAAGCCTTGATATGCACGGTGGGGCAGCGCTGCTTGAGGCCGCGGACAAGCTCCAGATAATGATCGAAAGACAAATCCGGATGGAGGCCGCCGACAATGTGAAATTCCGTGGCTCCTTCCCGAACGCCTTGTTCCGCGCGCTGGTAGATTTCTTCGAGCGCGAACGTGTACGCTCCTGGCGCGTCGGGATCGCGACCGAAGGCACAGAGTTTGCAGTGCGCGACGCAGACGTTCGTCGGATTGATGTGCCGATTGACGTTGAAATAGGTGATGTTGCCGTGGCGCTTCTCGCGGACGTAGTTCGCCAGCCAGCCCACCGCAAGAAGATCCGGCGAACGATAGAGGGCGATGCCGTCGTCCATATTCAAGCGTTCGCCCGCGAGGACTTTTGCCGCGATGGGCTTCAACCGCTGGTCTGTGATGGTCAGTTCGCTCATTTTGAATCCGCTGAAACGTTCACACGCGCCAAAACGCTGCCGCAGCGCCCCAGAACAACAGGAACAATAGACTAATATAACCGTTCACGGCGAAAAACGCAGCGTCCAGCTTGCTGAGGTCGCCCGGTTTGACAAGCGAATGCTCGTAACCGAGAAGCGCGGCAACGACCCCGATGCCCGCCCATGCCGGCCACGGCAGCGCAAAACTATAAGCGAGCCAAGCCAAGAGCGCGACTACGCCGCTATGCATGATGCGCGCAATGAGCAGAGCGCTCGCGATGCCAAAGCGCCTGGGAACCGAATAGAGGCCCGCTCGCTGGTCGTAGTCGACATCCTGGCACGCGTAAAGCACATCGAAACCGCCGACCCACATCGTCACCGCAGCGCAAAGAATCAGCATGCGCCAGTCGAGACTGCCGGTGATGGCAATCCATGCGGCTGCGGGTGAAATGCCGAGCGCGAAGCCCAGAAACAGATGCGACCAGTTTGTAAAGCGCTTGGTGAATGAGTAAAAAAACAAAATCGCGATGGCCAGCGGCGCTAGCTTCAGTGCCAGCACATTGAGCTGCCGAGCGGCGACAAAAAACACCGCAACCGCAACGATCGTGAAGAGCCACGCAAAAGAAAGGGAGAGGGCGCCGGTTGCGAGAGCGCGCTTTTGTGTGCGTGGATTTTCTTTGTCGAAGCGCACATCCGCGATGCGGTTCATGGTCATGGCGGCCGAACGCGCCGCAACCATCGCGACGATAATCCAGAAAAACTGGCGAAGTGTAGGCCAGCCTTTCGGCGGCTGATGCGTAGCGCGCGCGGCCAGGAGCGCTCCCGTCAGTGCAAACGGAAGCGCGAAGATGGAGTGCTCAAACTTGATCATCTCGAGCACGGTGCGGATGCGTCCAGGCATTCTGGGATTAGGCCTCCGCCTTTTTGGCGCTGGGCTGGCCGGTCCAGCGGTACATATTTTCCTGACGAAGATTGATCTGTGCGAGAACCCGAAAAATATACTGCGTGACGAGGTCGTCGATCGTTTGCGGGTGATGATAGAACGCCGGGATTGCCGGCATGATCACCGCGCCCGCTTGCTGCGCGCGCACCATATTTTCCAGATGAATCCGGCTGAACGGCGTGTCGCGGACGCAGAGAACAAGCTTGCGGTTTTCTTTGAGCATGACGTCCGCAGCGCGAGAAACAAGATCGTCGCTCACGCCGCTGGCGATCGCCGCGAGCGTGCCCATGGAGCACGGGACGACAATCATCGAATCCACAGCGTAGCTGCCCGAGGCGATGGAAGCCCCGATATCTTTGTTTGGCAAGAGTTCGATTTTTGCCGTGGGGCGGCCGAGAAGCCGGCCAGGCAGTTGCTTCAAATCGCCGGAGGCAATCGCAAGTTCTTCGGCGAACAGGCGCTGACCGGCTTCGGTAACGACCAGATGGATGCGCGCCACACGCGAATCTCGCTCAAGCAATTCGAGTGCTTTTTGCGCGAGAAGGGCGCCGCTTGCCCCGGTCACACCTACGGTTACGACTTGTTTTAGGGTGTCTGGCATGTTTCTGTGTGAGTGGAATCAGTCTCGCAGCCGATTCCGGCCAAGTCAAGCTGCGGAGGAAGGCCCATGCAGTGATAGAATTTGCCGCGGTCAAACCATATGAACCAGCAGGAATTGTTGAAAATTCTGGAATTGGTGAAGCTCGGCGCTTTTTCTCCCGAAAAGGCCGCCGAGCGGCTGAAGCATCTGCCGTTTGAGGATTTGGGATTCGCCAAAGTAGATCATCACCGCGCGCTGCGTCAGGGGTTCGCGGAAGTGGTTTTTGGCAAGGGCAAGACACCGGCGCAAGTAGCGGGAATCGTTCGCGCCATGCTGCGGCAGAAAGACTCGCATCAGAATATTCTTGTGACGCGGGCGGATGCCAAGACCTTTAGAGCCGTAAAGCGCGCGAGTCGAGGCGCGAACTACCACGCATCGTCCGGAGTGATTGCGATCGAGCGCAGCAAGGAGATTACGGGCAAGGGAACGATCATCGTCGTTTCCGCTGGCACAAGCGACATGCCCGTCGCCGAAGAAGCGCTTCTCACAGCGCGAATGATGGGCAACCGCGTCGAATATCTTTACGACGTCGGTGTGGCGGGCATTCACAGGCTTCTGGAGCATCGCGAAAAACTAACCGAAGCACGCGTGATTATCTGCGTCGCTGGAATGGAAGGCGCGCTGCCGAGCGTTGTCGGTGGACTGGTTGCGGTGCCGGTGATTGCGGTTCCCACCAGCGTTGGTTATGGCGCGAGTTTTGGCGGCGTCGCCGCGCTGCTGGGCATGCTCAATTCCTGCGCATCCAATGTGACCGTCGTGAACATCGACAATGGTTTCGGCGCGGCCTGCGTAGCGTCCTGCATCAACCGGTTGTAGGTACAGCCGACTTAGGCCTTCAGCAAAACTTTCATCACCCCGGATTTCTGAGCGAAGCGGATCGCTCCAGCCGCTTCCTTCATTGGGAATGTGCGGGTGATGAGCGCGGTGGGGTCGACTTTGCCGGAGCCGAGCAAAGCGATCGCTCTCCTGAACGGGCCGCAGCGCGAGCCGAGGACGGTAAGTTCCTTGACGACGATGGGCCAGGTTTCGATACGAGCGGCGCCATGAAACGTGGATTTCAGAACGAGAGTGCCTCGCGGTTCGGTCATTTGTTGCGCCAGCGCGAACCCCGTAGGCGAGCCGGTCGCTTCGACTAGCAAGCCGTAACTTTCTTTCACCCGCTTCAGGTCAGAGGCCTCGCCACGCACTTTTTTTGTTAGGATCCCGGCGCGGCGCGCGAGAGCCAGCTTCCTTTCGTACTTGCCGTACATGGCGACGCGCGGCACCGCTGTAGAGAGAACCAGCGCGATCAATTGCGCAAGCTTGCCATCGCCGAGCACAGCCGCTTCGCGGAATTGCTTGGCGTGCACCTGTTCGAGAATTTCAGAAGCCGCGGCAAGAGGCTCGGCAAACACAGCCTGTTCGTCGCTGACAGAATCCGGGACGACATGCAGATTTTCGAGCGGCAGGGCCAGGTACTCTGCAAAAGCTCCGTCATGCGCCACGATGCCGAGCACCGTGCGCCGCGAGCAGTGAGTTTTCCATCCGCGCCGGCAAAAGGCGCAAACCGGCCGGTAGCCGTAAGCCGAGCAGGACACGTTGATTTCGCCAACAACGCGCCTGCCCAGCCATTTTTTCGTCAGCGCGCCGGAAACGCCTTGAACGTCGGCCACTTCCCCGACGAATTCATGCCCTGGCGTGCCGCGAAACGCATGATAGCCGCGCAGGATCTCGACGTCGGTATTGCAGATGCCGGCAAGCCGGACGCGAATCAGCGCCCAACCGGGCCGCAGCTTCGGCAAGGGCTTGGAGACAGCTTTGAGTCTCTCGGCGGAGACAGAAAAGGCGAGCACGGTCGCTCATGTTGCCGTATTTTCGCCGCACGAGTCCAGTCCCGTTTAGTGCGGGTAGCCCGCGTTGATGAAGTCATCGATGTCTTTGTGCAGCTTATGGTGCTGGGTTTCATCGATGTACATCATGTGGCCGCCTTCGTAGTACGCGAAACTCACGTTCTTGCGGACAGGCGGCTCGAGATTCATGTGCGAGAAGGTATTTTCAATCCCGTTGAACGGTGTCGCCACGTCGTAGTAGCCGCAGAGAACCAGCACTTTCAAATACGTTTGCTGGGTCATCGCCGCGCGCAGAACTTCCGCCACTTCCGTATTTCCGGTCTGGTCCCACGGACGGACGTTGGCGCTCACGGTGTAGTACGCGTCGCTGTCCCACTTCAATTCGCGCCGGACATAGTCGTGAAATGTCGCAACGAACGCGCCCTCGTAGGACGCCTCGCTCGGGTCGTATTCGACGCGCTCGCCGGCGGCATCGGCTTCCATGCCCTCGAAACGCGAATCCAGCCGCCCGATCGTCAGACGCTTATCGCGTTCCAGTTCTTTGAACCAGCGGAACGGGCTCACGCGCAGGTTGGCCTCTTCGATGAACTTGGTGGAAAGCCCGGTGTAGTGCGCGAGATCTTCGACCACCTTCTGGTGCTCTGCTCGCGAAAGCTGGTCGCCTTTTTCGAGGGCCTGCGCATATTCGCCGTGCGCGAATTCGCGGGCTTTTTGCGCCACCTGGTCGACAGGCAGGCTTTCCAGGTCTGAAGACAACAGGTGGTGATACCAGGCGGTGGTCACGTAGGTCGGCAAAAAGAAAATCGTTCGATTGTCGGCTCCCCAATTCGTGAAAGCCACGGAAGAAAGCAGGGCAATCCCGTTCAAGTAGATCTGGTGGCGTTCTTGAATCACTCCCGCAAGTTCGGCGGAACGCGTCGTTCCGTAGCTCTCGCCAATCAAGAATTTCGGCGAGGCCCAGCGCTCGGTCCGCGTAATGTACTGGTAGATGAAATCGGCAAACCAGTTTGCATCTTCGATGATGCCGTGAAATTGCGCCGTAGCCTCGCCCGGTGCGGGCCGGCTGTAGCCCGTGGAAATCGCATCGATGAAAACGAGGTCCGTGGAGTCCAGAAAAGAATCTTCGTTATCGGTGGTGGTATACGGAGCGGGCATCCCGTGGCCATCGGCGGTCAGCACCACGCGCTTCGGCCCCATGCCCATGTGCGTGAAGAGGGAAGCGGACCCCGGCCCGCCGTTGTAAACAAAGCTCACAGGACGCTTCGCCGGATCAGCCACTCCATCCTTCGTGTAAGCAACATAAAACATCGTTGCTTTCACAGTGCCGTCATCCGCCTTGATGTTGTACGTCGCAGCCGTCGCCGTGTAGTTGATCGTTTGTCCGCCGATGCGCGCCGAATGGTGCGTGACCACGGACTTCTCTTCAGCGACGGGAGGCCGTTCTTTTTTGCCCTGCGCGCCTTCGCCTGGTGCCGCCGGTTCCGCTGGAGTGCGCGTGCGCTGCTGCTGTTGCGGGGGCTGCTGGCCGGAAGGCACTGTCGGCTGCTGCGCAGCTGCCGTTGCCATGCCGGCCGAAAAAACGATTCCTGCGAGGACGCACCAATCTCTCCTCATTCTCTTCTCTCCTTTTTTTTCCACAACATTTTTCAGGCAACCAGGGGTGTGACAGCGTTCCGGGCGAATCCGTCCACTCGCCCGAAACATTCCGTAGGACGCGCGAAGCGCCGTTCGAGTTTCATCTTGAAAGGAAAAGAACCCGGAGCGCCCGCAGAAGCAAGAGCCCCGGAAAAGGAAAAATCAGCAAAGCAGCGGCGGTCGAACCATGAATCAGTGCAGCACAGCGGCGAGTGTCTCTAGGAGCAGCGGTTCTTGCTCCGGGAATACGGTTCTTAGATCGAGAACCAACCGGTCGCTTTCGACGCGCGCGATCACCGAGATTCCAGCGGGGGCGCGGCGCAGCCGCTGTTCCAGTTGCCCCGCGGAATAGCGCGCACTGGCAATCCGAATAATCCTTGTGGGCAGCGCCTGTGCTGGAGTAGATCCGCCGCCCGCCAAAGAAGTGCCATCCACAATTTCCATCTCCACTTCCCCCGGCGGCAGTCCGGGCCGCAGCTCGCCGAGAAGATTCTCGGAACGCCGTTCGAGCTCTGCCGCGCTCGTCTGAATCATTCGCAACGCCGGGATCTCGTCCCAACCCGAGCGCAGATACGCGCCGAGAGTAGCTTCGAGCGCCACCGTCGTCAGCTTGTCGACACGCAGCGCGCGAAACAGCGGATGCCGCCGCACGCGCATGACGAGCTCTTTTCCTCCGGCAATGATCCCCGCCTGCGGCCCGCCCAGCAGTTTGTCGCCGCTAAACATCACAATCGATACGCCCGCCTCGATGCTTTGCCGGACGAGGGGCTCGGAAATTCCGCTTAGGGTGAGATCGGCGAGACAACCCGATCCGAGATCCTCGACAAGCGGAAGCCCAGTCCGCCGGCCCAGCGCCGCCAATTCTTCGAGCGCCGGTTTTTCGGCAAATCCAGCGATGCTGAAATTCGAAGGATGCACGCGCAGCAGCAAACGCGTTTTTTCGTTGATGGCGTTTTCGTAGTCGGCGAGCCGCGTCCGATTCGTGGTGCCAACTTCCCGCAGCACTGCTCCGCTTTCCGCCATGATCTCCGGAATACGAAAGCCGTCGCCAATCTCAATCAACTCGCCGCGCGAAACGATCACCTCGCTGCCCTTCGCCAATGCAGCAAGCACAAGCAGCACCGCCGCAGCGCAATTGTTTACGACGATGGCTGCTTCCGCCCCCGTCAGCCGCTCGAGGAGCGACGACGTGTGGACGTCGCGTCTGCCCCGAGCCCCCGCTTCCAAATCGTATTCGAGATTCGTGTATTGCGTCGCGGTGCGTCGAAATTCCTCGACCACCGCCGGAGAAAGCGGAGCGCGCCCGAGATTGGTGTGGAGTATCACGCCGGTAGCGTTAATCACCGGCTGAAGCGAACGGGCAAGAATGCGTTCGACAAATGAGCCGATGTGCTCTTCGAGCGAAGCCGGGTCGGCGGCCAGCAGCGAGAGTTCGCCGAGCACCGCCGATTTCACCTGATCCGTAATGCGCGAGCGCAGCTCAGCGAGGACCGTGCGAGTAACATCCACGAGCAGCGCGCGATCCGCGCGCCCCGCGAGCGCCAGAAGACGCGGCCGGGCCAGCAACTCGTCCACCGAAGGAATTTGCCGCAGCAACTCCGCCTGCTCGCCAGACAGAGTCTGTTTCGCGCGCGCTTCCATGCCCTTATTTCAGCACACACCCCTCCACTCGGCAATCAAGCATTCTCCAGCCGCGCGCCTGCCGCTCTCACCGGCGCCCCGACGAGGTGGGATACACAATCCGCAGCGCCGCTCAACTGCTCTGGTTGACGGCTTCGCCTTGTCCCCCTAGCATGCTAATACAGGGGCTTTCGCACCCATGGCGACCATCGACGAAGAACTGGCGCAGCTTGAACGCGACATCCGCCAGCTCAAAATTGAATACGACCAGTACTTCGGCGGCGGCAGAAAGCGACCCCCTACCGAAATCGAGTGGCGTATTGAATTGGTGATCAAGCGCTACGCCGAGCGCGGCGGCGATCTGAAGTACGGTCAGCGATTCCGCCTGAACAACCTCACCCAGACCTACGCCAAATACAAGGATATTTTCCGCAAGAGAACGCAGAATAAGGAAGAAGGAAAAATTCAGCGTCACTTCGGCGCAGCCGCGAAGGCCATTGAGGCCGAGCGCGCGCACAAAAATCCCGAGAAGACCGCCGAAGCTCCCGCAGCTCCGGCGCAGGTCGCGGCAGCCGCGGCCCAAGGCTCGTTTCGTGTGACCTGCTCGGAGCCGGAGCGCGAAGCGGAAAAAGTCGACCAGCTCTATCAGGCGTTTCTGCAAGCCAAGCAACAAGCGGGAGAAGAGACCGGAAAGCTCTCGCGCTCCAGCTTTAACGAATTTGTCTTGAAAAAGACCAAGGATTTACAGAAGCAGAAGAATTGCCGCGATGTCGAGTACGTCGTCGAAGTCATCGACGGCCAGGTCAAGCTGAAAGCCCTCGTCAAAGCCTGAGAGCAGCGATTCTCGATCCAAGCGCCCGGTAGAAACGTCCTTCGCGGTTCAAGTCATCGAGTTGTGGTTCTGGGCGCCAGGATCCCGATTTCAACAGCTCGACCCGCGCCCATGCCCTTCCCACTTTCCGAATTTCCTCCAGGCCGATACACTGTTGTGCTTTTCTTTTTCGGGAGGAATTCATGGCCGTGGAGCGCGCGCTCATCAGCGTGTTTGATAAAACGGGGATCGTGGAGTTTGCCAAGCGGCTTGCCGGTCTGGAGATCGAAATCCTTTCGACAGGCGGCACCTCGAAGCTGCTGCGCGAAGCCGGCGTCACAGTGCGCGACGTGGCCGACTTTACCGGCTGGCCCGAGATGCTTGGCGGCCGCGTAAAGACGCTGCACCCAAAGGTTCACGGCGGCCTGCTCTATCGCCGCAAACACGCCGAGGACCAGAAGCAAGCGGCCGAACACGGCATCGCGCCGATTGACCTCGTGGTCGTGAATCTCTACCCGTTTGAAGCCACTGCCGCAAAGCAAGGTTTGACTCCCGAAGAGCTCATCGAAAATATCGACATCGGCGGTCCCACAATGTTGCGCTCGGCCGCGAAAAATCTCGAAAGCGTCACGGTCGTAACCGATCCCGCCGATTACGGGCGAGTGGCGGAAGAGCTCGAAGCGGCCGGCGAGACTTCGCTGCCCACGCGCCTGGAACTGGCGCGCAAAGTATTTGCGACCACGTCGCGGTACGACGGCATGATCACCACGGAGCTCGAACGTCTCTCGGCCGCCGCCGGACGATTGACACTGGGCGAGAAGCCTCTCCTCCCGGAACGCGTGCATATCGCGCTTCAGAAGAAAGATTCCCTGCGTTACGGAGAAAATCCCCATCAAGCCGCAGCACTCTATATCCCAGCCGGAACCGCGCCCGCCGGCCTGGCAGCCGCAAGACAGCTCCAAGGCAAAGAGCTCTCCTACAACAATTATGTCGACCTCGAAGCCGCCCGCAGCCTCGCCGCCGAATTCCGCCAGCCCGCCGCGGTCATCGTCAAACACAACACTCCCTGCGGCACGGCCGAGCGCGAGACGCTCCTCGATGCCTACCTGAAAGCGCTCGCCACCGACCCGGTTTCCGCGTTCGGAGGCGTCTTGGCCTTCAACCGCTTGATCGACGCCCGAACCGCCGAAGAAGTAGCGAAGCTCTTCGTCGAATGCATTGCCGCCCCGGGCTTTGAGGCGGAGGCCAAGGCTATCTTCGCCTCGAAAAAGAATTTGCGGTTGCTCGAACTGCCTCCGAACGGCCTCGATCCCGAGCGCGAACTCCAGCTCAAGCGCATCCTTGGAGGTGTTCTCGTGCAGCAGCCGGACCAGGGCGAAATCGTTGAGTCCGAGCTGAAGATCGTGACAAAGCGCGCGCCGACGCAGGCGGAAATGCAAACCATGCGCTTCGCCTGGAAAGTCTCGAAGCACGTCAAATCCAATGCTATCGTTTTCGCAAAAGACGGCGCGACACTCGGTGTCGGTGCGGGCCAGATGAGCCGCGTCGATTCCGTAAAGATCGCGGTCATGAAAGCGCAGTCTCCCCTCGCCGGCAGCGTCGTCGCCTCGGATGCTTTTTTCCCGTTCCCCGACGGCGTTGAAGAAGCCGCCCGTGCCGGCGCCGCCGCCGTGATTCAACCCGGAGGCTCCGTGCGCGACAACGATGTGATCGCCGCTGCCGACCGTCTCGGAATGGCCATGGTCTTCACGGGAGTACGCCACTTCCTGCACTGAAGCGCACCCGGCTCCCGTCCCTCGGGTGGTAGACCGGTTCGATGATGTCCGTCTTTGCTTTACCGTCGACAAGGTCCGAGCGGCCCGACGCATTCTCGTCCATGCGCGTCAGAATAATGTTCTTCCTCTGCCCGTCCACGGGATGGTCAGACTCGAAGTGCTCCTTTTCCCCGTCTTCGCTTCCCGCTTTCCGGCAAGCCATGCAAAATCTTGCAGGTGAGCTTCCCTACCGCAGGCTTTGCCGGGGCGGGCTCCTGCCTAAGCAAAAATCGGGCTGGGGCGAAGTCACCTCCAACTAATAAATACAACGCTGCCAAAGATTCCATTTCAACTCTTTTAGATTTTCTTGCATCCTAGGTAAGGGCGCCTTTGGGCCTTGGAAACGGCGTACGCTTGGCTTTTGACCGCGTTCCAGACGCATGGGATACTTTTTGTTTCCGGGGCTTCTATGAATCTACTAAGAATCAGTCTTGCTGGACTTCTGACGGGCGCATGCAGCGCCCTCGGCGCTGCCCAGACTCCCGTTCCAGGGCAGGTCCAGAAGGACGCCGAGACCCAATCGAAGCCCGCCGCACCTGCCGAAAGCCCGATCGCTCCTTCTCCTCGCGCCGACGCTTACTACAACTACGCGATGGGGCATCTCCTCGAGCAGCAGTATGAGACCACCAACCAGCCGGAATACGCTACCCAGGCCATCGATGCCTACAAGAAGGCTTATGCGCTCGATCCCAAGTCGCCGGTCATCGGCGAGCGTCTGGCCGAGATGTATTGGAAGACCCAGCGCGTCCACGAGGCCGAATTGGAAGCGCAGGAACTCCTCAAGCGCGACCCGAATGATCTGCCCACCCGCCGTCTGCTCGGCCGGATCTACCTGCGCATGCTGGGCAATCTGACTTCGAGTGCGCAGTCCGACATGGCAGAACGCGCCATCGAACAATACAAGGAAGTCTACCGCCTGGATTCCACGGATTCAGAATCGGCGCTATGGCTGGCGCGGCTCTACCGCTTGCGCAACGAGCATGACAAGGCCGAAGAAGTGCTGCGAGGCCTCCTCAAGCAAGATCCAGAAAACGAAGCGGCCGTCGAACAGCTGACGCAGCTCCTCCTCGATGAAGGCAAATCCGCGGACGCTGTTTCGCTGCTGGAAAGCATTACGAGCCGTGCGCCTTCCCCTGCTTTGCTCGATCTTCTGGGCGATGCCTATACGCAGACGCACGACCTCGCGAAAGCCGAAGCCGCCTATCAGAAAGCTACGGACCTGGACCCCACTGAACTGAGCCACCTTCGCGGCTTGGGCCAGACGCTTCTCGCCGAAGAAAAATTCGCCGACGCACTCACCGTTTATCAGAAACTCTCCGACCAGATGCCAGATGATTCCGACGTCTATCTGCGCCTCGCGCAGATTTACCGGGAGTTGCACCAGCTCGATCACGCCGAAGAAAATCTCCTGAAGGCCCGCCAGTACGCTCCCGGCAGCCTCGAAGTTATGTATAACGAGGCCATGCTGTATGAAGCGCAGGGCCGTTACGAAGATGCCATTCGCGTGCTCTCCGACGCCGTCACCGGACTCAAGTCGCAATCGACCGTGCTGCCCTCGCGCCGCCGCTCGCTGGCCATTTTGTACCAGCAGCTCGGCCAGCTTTACCGCGACACGCAGAATTTTCAGGCCGCCATTTACACCTTCGAAGAGCTGGGCCGCCTCGGCGATGAAGAAGATCGCCGCTCGCGCATGCTGATCATGGACACCTACCGTGCAGCCAAAGATTTGCCGAAGGCCCTCCAGGCCGGCAAGGAAGCGTTGACAAAATATCCCAGCGATCAAGGTCTCCGCACTTCCGACGCGCTCCTGCTTGGTGAAAACGGCCAGACCGACGAAGCCGTAAAGGTACTTCGTTCGCAGCTCACAAAGACCGAAGCCGACCGCGAAATTTACCTGAACATCGCGCAGGTCTACGAGCGTGGCCGCCATTACAAGGAAGCCGAAGAAGCCGCCCGTACCGCGGAAGCCATTCCAGGGGAACCCCGCGATAATGAAATGGTGTGGTTTCTGCTGGGAGCCATCTACGAGCGCCAGAAATTCTACGACCGCGCCGAAACCGAATTCAAAAAGACTCTGGAAGCGAATCCGAGAAACGCTCCTGTGCTCAACTACTACGGCTATATGCTTGGTGATCTTGGCATTCGTCTCGATGAAGCCGAGGCGCTTGTCCAGCGCGCGCTGAAAGAAGAACCGCACAGCGGTGCGTATCTCGATAGCCTTGGCTGGATCTATTTCCGCGAAAATAAACTAGCCGATGCCGAAGCGACGCTACAGAAAGCCGTCGCCATCGAAAGCCACGACGCCACCATCCGCTCGCACCTGGCCGACGTGTACGCCAAGTCCGGCCGCATGGATCTGGCCGCCATCGAATGGGAGAAGTCGCTGACCGAATGGCATCGCTCGCTGCCTGCGGACGTCGAAAACGACAAAATCGCGGAAATCGAAAAGAAACTCTCCCAGGTAAAGCACCGCGTGGCGCAAAAATCCTCGCCGCAAGACGCGAAACCTCAGTAAGCGGCATGCGCGAAGTCCGCATCCCCGCGTTTGCCAAAATCAACCTGTGCCTCGATATTCTCGGAAAACGCCCCGACGGCTACCACGAGCTCCGCACGATTTTTCAAACCGTTTCGCTCCACGACGAGTTGCGTCTGCGCGTTTCGCGGCCGCCGGGTATTTCCCTCACGATCCAGGGAAATGCCGTTCTTTCCCGGGAGCCTTCTCAGAAAAATCTTGTCTACCGCGCCGTCCACGCTCTTCGCGAGGCGCTCAGAATCCCTTCCGGCGTCGAGATCGAGCTGCGCAAAGCAATCCCCGCGGGCCGCGGCATGGGAGGCGGTTCGAGCGACGCCGCCGCCGCCCTGCTCGGCTACCTGCGGCTGACAGGACGCACCCTGCCGCTGCCCGAACTGCTCGAAATCGCCTCCTCGCTCGGCGCCGACGTCCCCTTCTTCCTCTTTGGTGGCCGAGCGCTTGGCGTCAGCCGTGGCAACGAGATCTACCCTCTTCCCGATATTCCCAGGCTCTCCCTGCTGATCGTCTCCCCGGCGGAGATCCAGGTTCCCACTCGGGATGCCTATAAGTGGCTCAAGGCGCGCCCGCTGACATTGACAAAAATCGCCACAGACCCTAAACTTTGGAGGTTCTGTGCTCTATGTTGGAGCGCGCAGGGAAGCGGTCTCTCGAACGATTTCGAGCGGCCCGTTTTCCGGCGTCACCCCCGTCTTGCTCAAATCAAGCGGGCCTTGCTCGAACGAGGAGCTGCAGAAGCCTCGCTGGCGGGTAGCGGTTCGGCGGTGTTTGGAGTTTTCCCGAGCCCAGCGAAGGCGCGCCGAGCCGCTGTTGGGTTTCCGGACGATCAGACCTTTGTTTGCGAGACGTTCTCGCGCGACAGGTACGTTCGTAAAATGCAGGGCACTCTTTGACCTAGACCAGTGTCCTCCGTTTGTCCTCGGTTGATCCGCAGCGTCTCCAAAGCACGGAACCAGTGATCCGTTGAACGTGATTTCGGGCCAAGAAGCGTGCCAGCCCCATGCCGGGGCTGCCGGAGCACAAGCGTAGTGAACGACGACCGATTCAAAATTTTCTCGGGAACAGCGAATCTGCCGCTGGCGGAGAGCATTTGCCGCCATCTGGAAGTGCCTCTCGGCAAGGCCAAGCTCGGGCGCTTCAGCGACGGCGAGATTTATTTCCAGATTCTGGAAAACGTCCGCGGCGCCGATGTCTTCGTCGTCCAACCGTGCTGCTATCCCGTCGATAACCATCTGTTCGAACTGCTCCTGATGATCGATGCTTTCAAGCGCGCATCCGCCTGGCGTATCACGGCCGTCCTGCCGTATTACTGCTACGCGCGCCAGGACCGCAAAGACAAGCCCCGCGTCCCCATCTCAGCAAAACTCGTCGCCGACCTTCTTGAAACGGCCGGCGCAAGCCGCGCATTGACGCTGGACCTGCACGCGCCGCAAATTCAGGGCTACTTCGACGTTCCGGTGGATCACTTGTACGGGTCTCCGGTCCTGGTCGAGCACTTCCGCCATTTGAATCTGCCGAATCTGACGGTCGTTTCGCCAGATGCCGGCGGCGTGGAACGCGCTCGGTTCTTCGCGAAAAAACTGGATGCCCCGCTGGCCATCGTCGACAAACGCCGCGTCGATGTAGACGTCAGCGAAGTGATGAACCTGATCGGCGACGTCCGCGGCCGCAGTACTCTGATCGTCGACGACATCATCGACACGGCCGGTACGCTTGTAAAAACCGCCGAAGCGCTCATCCGGGAGGGCTCGACGCAGGTCTACGCCGCCTGCACGCACGCCGTCTTGTCCGGCCCGGCCATCGAGCGCATCGCGAACTCCCAAATCAAAGAGGTGGTCGCGACGGATTCCGTCCCTCTCGCCGAAGGCGCAAAGGGCATGGGCAAAATCAAGGTCTTGAGCGTGGCGGATCTTCTCGCCCGCGGCATCCGTTCCATTCACGAAGAAACGTCGATCAGCGAGCTGTTTATTTAAGTGCGGCGACTCCGGTCTGCCGCGCTTGTAGAAGTTAAAGTTTTCACGGAAGGAATGAAAGTATGGCTCAGACACAAATCGTAGTAGAAGGAGCGCCCCGCTCCGATCGGGGCAAAAACGAGGCCAAGCGCCTGCGCCAGACCGGCAAGGTTCCCGCCGTCCTCTATGGCGGCAAAGGCGATTCCATCGCGCTGGCGCTCAATACCAAGCAGATCGGCGCGATTCTCCGCTCCGCCACCGGCCACAACACGCTCTTCCAGGTGGATCTCGCCGGCAAACACGAACCCGCCATCTTGAAAGATTGGCAAGTCGATCCGCTGAGCGGCAATCTCCTCCACGTCGATCTTCTTCGCGTGGCCATGGACGTTCGCATGCGGGTGAACGTGCCCGTGCACACCTTCGGTGAACCCGCCGGCGTGAAGCAGCAAGGCGGCGTCTTCGAAGTCGTCACGCGCGAAGTGGAAATCGAATGCTTGCCCGCGGACATCCCGACGGAATTCAAGGTCGACGTCAGCGCCTTGATGCTCAACAGCCAGCTTCGCGCCAAAGACTTGGCGATCGACACCGCCAAGATGAAGCTGCTGACCGATCCGGAACGCGTCCTGGCTCACGTCGTGGCTCTCAAGGTCGAAGAAGAGAAGCCCGTCGAAGCCGTGGCCGCCGATGCTGCGGCGCCCGCCGAACCCGAAGTCATCAAGAAGGGCAAGAAAGAAGTCGAAGGCGAAGAAGGCGCCGAAGCCGAAGCCAAACCGGAAAAGGCCGAAAAGGGCGAGAAGAAAAAGTAGTGCTGCAGTTTGTAAATCGTGGCAGTTGGCGGCAAGCCAGCTGCCCGGCAGAGGCCTATGCGGCTCATCATCGGACTTGGGAATCCTGATCCGGAGTACCAATGGACGCCGCATAACCTCGGATTTCTGGCGGTGGACGATCTGGCGAATCGCGGCGGGATTCGCGTCGAGCGCCCCGAAGGCAAGGCGCTCGTAGGCAAGGGCAGGCTCGCCGGAGAAGATGTATTGCTGGCGAAGCCGCAGACGTACATGAATCTCAGCGGCATCTCGGTCCGGGAGCTGCTGGAGAAGTACGAACTGGGCCCTGTGGATTTGCTGGTGATGTGGGATGAAGTGCAGTTGCCTTTTGGAACGATTCGCATCGACCGCAAAGGAAGCGGCGGCAGTCACAACGGCGCGAATTCAGTGATTAGCGCCGTCGGCACGCAGGAGTTTTCGCGGATTCGTTTGGGTTGCGGGCCGGATCATCCGCTGAGCAGCCGCAAAGAATTCGTGCTGCGGCCGATGAAAAAGGCCGAGCTCGAAGTAGCGGCGGAGATGATTGGCAAAGCAGGCGACGCCGTGGAAATGATTCTCGCTAAGGGAATCGAGCCGGCAATGAACATCTTCAACCGGCGAAAGCCGCTCGAAGCGGAAGAGCCGGAAAAAGAGTGAACGGTTCCGCTGGGTTGATTCGCAGCAGATTTGAAGTGCCGCCGGTATCATCGGCCGAAAGAGGAAAGAGGTCATCATGGAAGAGCGTCTGTACGATCTGATTTTCATCGCCCGCCCGGCAACGCCGGAAGACGAAATCAAGAAGGTGATTACCGGCATCGAGCACACTTGCGCGGAAAAGGGCGCAAAGATCGAGAAGACCGAGCACTGGGGCACGCGCAAGCTTGCCTACCGCGTCGCCAAGCATCGCGAAGGCATTTACGTCTATCAACAGATCCGCACGAATCACCCTGAGCTGATCGCGGAGCTCGAGCGCCGTCTGCGCGTCCAGGACGTGGTTATCAAGTATCTGACGGTGCGGCTCGACGAAGATTTGAAGCGCCAGAAGAAGCTCGGCGGAAAGCGCGAGCAGCGCGCCGCGCGGCGTCCGCGCCGCAGCGCTCCCGCTTCGGCACCAGCGTCAACGCCGGCTCCCGCGCCCGCGCCGGAACCAACGGCCGCAGCGGGCTAAAGCGGCAGCGGGTTAAGGTAACAACGAAATTCTGAGTTACGAGAGAAAGGCAGGATGGTATGGCAGAGGATCCGAAACAAGCACAGTCTCACAGTGGACCGCCGCGTCGCGAAGGCGGTGGCGGCCATGGCGGACCCGGCGGAGGGCATGGTGGCCCGCGTCGCGAGGGCGGACCAGGCGGTGGCGGTCCGGGAGGTCCCGGCGGCCGTCCGCGTGGCAAGCGCCAGTATTTCCGCAAGAAGAAAGTCTGCAAGTTCTGCGTCGAGAAGATGGATTTCGTCGACTACAAGCGCGCGGACATTCTTTCGCAGTTCGTCCAGGAACGCGGCAAGATTCTGCCGCGCCGCATGACCGGAGTTTGCTCGCGCCACCAGCGCTGGCTCGGCGTGGCCATCAAGCGCGCGCGCAACATCGCCTTGCTGCCGTTCGCAGGCAGCGCTGCCGGCACCCAAGCCCCGCGCCAGGTTGTCCCGCAGGCCGCTCATGCAGCGCCTGCAGCCCACCCCGCGACGCCGGCAGCCGCATCATCACCCGCCGCCGCGCCAGCCGCTTCCGCCGAGGCCCCGAAGGCGTAAGGCTCTTCGGGCGAAGCTAAACAGGAGCATAGAGAGAGAACATGCAAATCATTCTTCAAGAAGACATCGAAAAGCTCGGCCATCGCGGCGACGTCGTCACCGTCAAGCCCGGCTACGCCCGCAATTTCCTTTTGCCGCGCAAGCTTGCCGTGGAAGCCAATGCCGGCAATCTGAAAGCGATTGAACGCATCCGCACATCGCTTGCGAAAAAGACCGCCACGGAACTGGACGCGGCTCAAAAACAGGCGGCTCTGCTCAATGGCGTATCGCTGAAGTTCACGCGCAAGACCGGGGAAAACGATCAGATGTTCGGCTCCGTCACCACCGCCGACATCGCCGAAGCCCTCGCGGCGCAGAATTTCAAGATCGACAAGCGCCAGGTCCAAATCGCCGATCCCATCAAGGCCCTCGGCGAATACCCCGTGACCATCAAAGTCTTTCGCGACGTCACCGCTCAAGTCACCGTTCACGTCGCCAAAGAAGAATAATCCGGGCAATACTCCGAAATGAGCAGGGGGTGGGGCTTGCCTCACCCTTTTTTTGCGCACACACGCTCGAAGCACGCACAAAAAAAGTTTTGCAACGTTTTCCGAAACGATTCACAGCTCTGCGATTGACGTGTCTCTTTCTTCCGCGCACAATGCCCCATCAGCTTGAATGCAATTTAATTTTAATTTGAATCGCGAAGCTTTGATTTTGCGTTGAAAAACTCCGCTCTTGCCCTCTCACGGAGAAAAATGGTACAAAAGCGAAGAAAAGGCGAATAGCTGGGACCGTCTATGTCCGTTGACACGACACTAGAAAAACCGTTGCCGAACAATCTGGACGCCGAGCGCTCCGTCCTTGGCGCCATTTTGCTCGACAACAACGCCTTGAACGCCGCGATAGAAAATCTGCGGGCCGAGGATTTCTTTCTAGACCAGCACCGCCGCGTCTTTACGCAGATGATTGCTCTCAGCGAAGCCCAGCAAGCCATCGATCTGATTACACTCACCGAAGAGCTCCATCGCCGTGGCGATCTGGAGGCCTCGGGAGGCGCGCCGTATCTCGCTTCTCTTGCCGACGGCATGCCGAAGGTCTCCAACATCGAGCACTACGCGCGCATCGTCAAGGAAAAGGCGATGCTGCGCAACCTGATACACACCACGCACAACATCCAGCAGCGCGCGTTTGAAGGCGAAGACGGCGCCGACATGATCCTGGACAACGCGGAATCCTCCATCTTCCTGCTTGCCGAAGACCGCGTGAAAGCCGGCTTGATTCCGGTCAAGGACATCGTCCGCGACAATTTCGAGCGCCTCGAAAAAATCTTTAAAGAAGGCAAAAGCATCACGGGCATCCCCACGGGCTACGTCGAGCTGGATAAGCTGACTTCCGGCCTGCAGCCTTCCGAGCTGCTCATCCTGGCCGCGCGGCCCTCGCAGGGAAAAACGGCGCTGGCCCTGAACCTCGCCGAAAACATCGCCATTCGCGCGGGCCAGCCGGTGGCCATCTTCAGCCTCGAAATGTCCAAGGAGTCTCTCCTGCAGCGCCTGGTCGCCTCGGTCGCACAGATCGATGCGCACAAGTTCCGCACCGGCCACCTGAATCGCAACGACTGGACGAGCATGACGGAAGCTCTCGGCGTCATCTCCAACGCCCCTCTGTGGGTCGATGACGCCGGCTCCATTAGCGTCCTGGAAATCGGCGCCAAAGCGCGCCGCCTCAAGCGCGACAAAGGCCTCTCCCTGCTGATCGTCGATTATCTCCAGCTCATCACCGCGCGCGGCCGCTTCGGAAACCGTCAGGAAGAAGTCGCGAGCATCTCCCGGGGACTCAAAGGCCTCGCGAAAGAATTGCAAATCCCTGTGCTCGTGCTCAGCCAGCTCACCCGCGCCCCCGAGCGCGACGAACGCGGCCCTCAGCTCTCTGACCTCCGCGAATCCGGCGCCATCGAACAGGATGCCGACGTCGTCATGTTCATCTACCGCCCCCACTTCTTCAAAGCCGGTGCCAGCCCCGAAGAACGCGAAGAAACCGAACTCCGCATCGCCAAGCAGCGCAACGGCCCGACCGACAACGTAAAATTCGTCTTCCGCAGCCGCCTCACGCGTTTCGAGGAAGCCGCCCCCGATGCCTTCTCCCAATTCTCGCCCGGCGACATGTAGTCATTTTTGAAGGGAGTTTGCTTGCCGCGCTTTCCGCTACTCGTCGCTTAGCCCGAGATATTCGGGCGGGAACCGAATAGGGAAGAGCTGCACTCGATCCTCGGGAAATCGAGGAGAAGAAGTTGTGTTCGCACTCCTCGGCAAGCTCAAGGGCTTGCCGGGGACAGTCGCGCGTTTTTTCCAGGGCGTGCGGGTTTTGACTATTCCCGGCTGAGACCGCGTGAAACCACCAAGGCTACTGGTGGCTCAGGCTCCACACGTAGGCCCCCACCGCCTTCACCTGCTCGTCGGTAAGCTCCGCCCCGCCCTTCGCCGGCATCGGGCTCCGGTACTCCTTTGGCTGCGCCACTCCGTCGTTAATCGTCTTCGTAATCCCTTCAAAACTCCCATCGCTCCACAACCATTTCTTGCCGAGCAGCGGCGGCCCGAGCGTCGTCCCCTGCCCGCTCGCGCCGTGGCACCCCATGCACGCCGCTCCGCCCGCCTGTCCGTGGTAAACCCGTTCCCCTAGCGCGACCATTTCCCGGGTCGCGCCTTGCGGCACAGCAAGCTTTCGATTTGCGGCGGCGCCCGCATCCGGATGCGTCCCTTCCGGCGGCTTGGCCGCCTCCTGAGCCACTGCCCCCGGCCCCGCCGTCGGGCTCGGGCACGCGGTCACCGACTTCTCATCGAACGCCCCGCCGCGATACACAATCCGGTAAATCCGCCCTCGCACATCATCAGAAACATAGAGCGCCCCGTCCGGTCCCACCGCCAACCCGCTCGGTCGATGCTCGGCTCCATCCGGCGACTTCACTGCTCCTGCGAATCCCTCCGCAAATACCTCGCACCGTCCCGAAGCGTGCTCTCCCGCCATCGGCTGAAACACCACGTTGTATCCCTGCTGCGGATACGGTGCCCGGTTCCACGATCCATGGAAGGCGATAAACAATCCATTGCGGTAGCGCGCCGGAAATTGATCCTTGTCGTAATGCGCCATCCCGTTTGGCGCCCAATGCGCCGGGAACGCCGCCGCCGGTTCGATCTTCTTTGCGCAAACTCCAGTCTTCTTTCCGTCGCCGCCATACTCCGGCGCAAGCACCAGCCTCTTCAGAAACGAATCGTAGTAACACTCCGGCCATCCGTAGTCTCCGCCCTCTTTCAGCAACACCACCTCTTCCGCTGGCAGCGTCGCCTCCTGGTCCGGCTTGTAAGACTCGGGCCAGTTCGTATGGAGTTGATCGCGCCCATGCTGCGTCACAAACAGCCGGCCCGAGGCGTCGAAGGCAAACCCTTCCCCATTGCGAATTCCCGTCGCGTATCGTTCCGCCGGAGAAAATGTCTGACCCGTTTTGTTCGCGTCATACTTCCAGGTTCCGCCGCGCGTCTCCAATTCCGTGCACGGATCGATTCCCGGCGATTTCAGCGTGCGATTCTTCCCCTGGCAGGAATTCGTCGCGCTGGCCACGTCCACATACATCGCTCCGCGCGCATCAATAATAAAAGGGTGCATCGGGTGGTCGCCGGTCAGCGGCAATCCCGAAACAATCGTCTCCGCCGCTCCACCCGGCACAACCGCTCCACCCTGCAACGCGTACCGCACGATCCGATCGTTGCTCTCCACATAAACAAAATCCTTGTAGAGACCGATTCCCGTCCCGCCGTGCCCGCCGCTCTCGACCGTCTCGCCAAACCGCTCGTTGACATCCGCCTTGCCCGCGCCCGCTTTGTCCTGCAGCGCCACCAGGAACCCACCGGCATGAGGCGTGTCGTCGCCGTAATATCGTCCCGACCAGGTGTTCACATACAAAACTCCGTTCGCTGACGCCGCCATGTGCCGCGCATGCCCGATTCCGTCCGCAAATACGGAGGCGCAAAAACCCGCCGGCAACTTCAACCCGCTGTCATCGTTCGCACAAGCCTCACCCGCCGCCATGACGGCCTTGGGCTGACTTCCTACCGACACGAGCGATCCGAATATGCACACCGCCCCAATCGCGCCAACAAAAGACAGAAGCGCCCGATACCTGCCGAACCATCCCATCGAAGTCCTCCCAAGGGAGCGAGCAACCCCGCTCTTACGACCGACCATTAGATACCACGCAGCACGATTCTGGTTATTTCATTTTGTTCCGGTGAATCTGTAGCGGCGGCCCGGAGACGGGTGATTGCGCTCCTCGTTCCTAAGCCCTTGATAAGTATGGACCGCGTTCGGCTCGCTCCTCCCTTGAGCCCTTTCGCTTCCTCAGCTCGCCCGAGTTCAGGCGTGCTTCTCTAGGGCCCAGCGCACGCGCTGCGCCGTGAGCGTCGTGAACGGCTTGATGTCCATATCTATGCTGGCGCGATCGAGCGCGCTCAAGTATGCGTTGCGGTCCCGCACGCGAATGACCGTCCACGGATAGCCGCCCGCCGCCAGCATCACGTTCATCAGGAAGCGGGCCATGCGGCCGTTTCCGTCCGGATACGGATGAATGTAGCCGAATAGCCAGTGCCCGAGCACCGCACGCACTGACGGCTCGGTTTCTTTTTCGAGGAGATCGAAGAACGCCGGCATGGCGTCGCGCACCGCCTCCCACCGCGGCGGTGCATACCGTGACGTTCGCAGGTAGACAGCATTGTTCCGGTATCCGGCTAGATCGCCCGCGCGAAGCAAGCCCGCCGTCACAAAGGGCTGGAACAATTCCCTGTACCAATCCTTCTGTTCCGCGCGCGCGAGCGCGCCGGGATTTTCACCCCTCAGAACCTTGCTCACCGATTCTTTCACGACCTTGAATGCCTGCCAGTAACCGCGCGCCGCCAGCGCGTCGCGGTCTCTGCGGTCCCTTTCATTCCAGTCCGGGTTCCACTCGCCCTGCCGCGCCTTCTCGATCAGATCCGGCGTCACTGAGTAGCCTTCGATCGACAGCGAGTGGTACGCATCGCTCTGGTAGATTTCATCGACGTCCTGCAGATACGCGCCGCTGTCCTTCGGCACCCCCGGCGCCTTCGGGAAATTCTTGATGATCGTGTCGCGCGTCGCGTGCCACATCATCTCCAGGCGGCCTACGATCGGCGCGGCCCCCGGCCTGGGCCTGCCAATTGTCTGACCGGTTTCGAACGGATCGCTTTCACGTACATCGTATCCGGCGCGCTTCATCGAGCGGACAATCTCGTCCGCCAGTCCCGCGCCCCCGATGCGCCGGAACGCGCCGGCAAGATAACCCGCCTTTGTCGAATTGCCGCCGTCGAGCAGCAGCCGAAGCAGGTCCCACGCGTCGGCGAGGCTCGCCAGCACTACCTGTGATTCCACAGGATTCCGCGCAAAAAAAGTCTCCCCCACTCCCACGAGCGCCGCCGCCGGCGAGAGCAGGCGCAGGCCGTCTCTCATCACGAGATTCGGCGCCGGCGGCATGTCAGGCACCTTCAGGTCGTAGAGAGACGTGCCGAAGAGGAGGTTGATCGTGTGGTTCGTGCCCTTCGGGCTGTTCGCCACCACCTGCTCCGGGATAACGGTTTTCTCGCCATGCAGCCAAAGCGACTGCTCCGCGGAAAGATGCCACTGGTCGCCGAACCGCTGGTCACAATAGCGTGCGCAGAATTCCCAGAATGACGCATACCACGGAGTGCTGTCGGCCGCGCGCGCGCCGGGGCTCGATGAAATGAGCCACCCTTTCATCACTTCCAGGAGAAAGCCGTTTGCCACGAGGCGCTCGCGGTGAACGCGGCTTAAGTCCCCGGAGCGGAACACACGTCTCCCGCCCGCCTGAAGCTCTTTGAGTTCAGCGAGAGATTCAGCCAGTTTTTCGTTCGGTGCCGCCATAAACTCTCACCGTGCTCCGGGCCGTCACAAGCATATTGTGCCGTGCTATTACAAGCTAATAATGCCGTACGAATACAAGCATATCATGCTCTTTCTGAGATAAGTCACAAAAATACAGCAGCTTACAGAGCCTCGCGGACCCCGGAAATCGGCCTGGAGGCTGCTCTTTCCTACCCGATGCCGAGAGAGTCGTCGAATTGGTTTTGAGCACTCCGTTGCTGAGAGTGTCGCCCATCGGGCCAACGTGACGGCCTCCAAAAGCTACAGCACGCCGACCGTTTTCGCTTCGATAGGACCTTCACCGAACTCAAGAACTCGCAGTCCATCACCCTTGCTTACGATGGCTTGAATCCCATGCCGCCGACGTTCTGCTATTTGAAGCCCCAAACCATTTCCCGCCCTGATCCGATCTCCGTGTAAGAATCCCCACGCAATCTTACACAGTGCCGTTCCCGAATGGCCTCGCCTTCGTCAGGATTTGCTCGAGGCCGTGGTGAGGTTAAATCTTTTAGAATCCGCTTTTTAGGAGCTGTCTTTGCAGATGTTGATTCTAAAATACTTACAGGCGCTGTAAGTCCTTTCACAGCAAGGTTTACAAGAAAACAGCGGCGGCCTCTGACAACTCATTCCCCGTGTTCCGCAGGTCCCCCGCGTGCACTCTAAGGGGGTTGTCTTTCTGGCGGCATCCAATGTGGCCGTCGGCTCAGAGCCGCCGGATGGCGTAAACTAATTTTTTCGGAAGGGCCATGTCGAGCAAACAGAAAAGTCTCCTGAAAGAAGCAAGGCGTCCGGTATGGGCGGAAGTTGACCTCAGCGCGCTGGCCGAAAATTTTCGCGCGATTCGCAAGTTCGTGAATCCTCCAGAAGAGAAGCGCAGGACGCTCCGCAAAATCCTCTGCATCGTCAAAGGCAACGGCTACGGCCATGGCGGCCCGCAAGTGGCCGAGGCACTCGAAAAAGCCGGCTCGGACTGGTTCGGCGTCACCTGCACGGAAGAAGGCATCGCCGTGCGCGAAGCCGGTGTCCGGAAGCCCGTGCTTGTGCTGACAAGTTTCTGGCCTGGCGAAGAGTCGCGCCTTCTCGAATACGATCTGACGGCCGTGATCCATCGTTGCGAGCAGCTCAAGCTACTTGATCGCGCCGCTGCTCGCGTCCTTGCCAAGAAAGGCGCCCGGAAGGGCAGCAAGCGCGTTTCCTTCCATCTGAAGATGGACACGGGCATGAATCGCCTGGGCATCGCGCCGAGTGACATGGAATGTTTTGCACGCCAGCTGGACAAATGCCAGCATCTCGAATTAGGCGGCGTGTTCACGCATTTTGCTTCATCCGAGGTCCTTGCCGACACGCGTGTCGGACAGCAGACGCGGCAGCAGGAAGTGCGTTTCTACGAAGCGCTCGACCGTCTTCGGGCGCTCGGAATTAGTCCCGGCATCGTGCACCTTGCAAACAGCGCGGCCATTGCGACGCGCCAAGAGACTTGGGCCGACATGGTTCGTCCTGGCGCGATTTTGTACGGCTACCATCCTGGCTACGATCCCGTCGAGCTGCGTCCACAAATCGAAACCAAGCTGCCGCTCAAGACAGTGATGAGCCTGCGCGCACGCATCATCAACATTCGCAACATTCCGGAAGGCGCGGGCGTCGGCTACAACGAAACGTTCATCGCCAAGCGCCCTTCACGCATTGCCGTTCTTGCGGCCGGCTACGGGGACGGTATCCACCGTTCGCTCGGGAATCGCGGCAGTGTTCTCGTGCGTGGCACGCTGGCGCCCATCGTGGGAATTATTTCCATGGACGTAACGATGATTGACGTCACCGACGTGCCGGGAGCCGAGCTCGGCGATGTCGCGACAATTTATGGCAGTGACGGCGAGCATGTCCGCCCGGCGAACGTCATCGCCCGGAGCATTGGGACCGTGACCTCCGATCTTCTGTGCGCGGTGAGCCAGCGTGTACCGCGTCTCTATTTTCATTAGTGGATACCGCCAATCCCGCTTATGAATCCTTCAACATCACCTTGACTTCCACATGATGGCGGAGTATACAGACCGCGGGGATGCGAACTTCGGTTGAGGTGGCATACCCGTCCCGCACCGGTATGTGCGCCACGCGCCGGAGGGGATGCGGCGCCGATTTTGCAGTGATCGTTTTACTGTGAGGTCGTATGAGCCGTTCCGTTCCTGAAGTGCAGCGTTTTTCGAACACTGGTTCTTCGCCCTCCTTAAAACCTGTCCCCGAAGAGCGAGAAAAAAAGCCGTCCACCTTCCCGCAAGGCAAGGGCTTGGAGCTTTGGCTGGTGCGCTTGTTTATCATCGTGGGCGCGACCACGCTCTGCTACAAGCTCACTCCTTTCGGTTTGCGCGGCGCACCTGCCGCGGGTGTCGGCTTTCTTCTGGCGCTGGTGATCCTGCTGGCCGAATTGCGGCTGAGCCGCGCCGGAATCGGCGGCTTGCTAGGGGGCGGGCTTGGAGCAGTCTGGGGCATGTTTTCGGCGCTGCTGGTAACGCTCATTATTTCCCGAACGAGCCAGCCGGAGCCAACCAAGGCGTTTCTGGAATATGCCGCGCTCTTCGCTTTCGTTTATTTGGGGCTGATGCTTGGCTCGCAGAGTGGCCGAAAGCTGAATGTGGCCGCTCCAGCCGCAATGCCCTCCGGAGAGCCGCGGCCGCTTGGGCCCCTCAAGCTTCTCGACACCAGTGTCCTGATTGATGGACGCATCGCAGACGTTTCTGAAGCCCATTTCCTGGATGGCGTGCTAGCCGTGCCGCAATTCGTGCTGCGCGAATTGCAGCTTATCGCCGATTCTCCGGATTCCCTGAAACGGCAGCGCGGCCGTCGCGGTCTCGAGGTCTTAGAGCGTATGCAGAAGATGCCGCACGTCGGTGTGCGCATTCTCGAGCAGGATTTGCTTCCGGCCGGAGACGTGGATCACAAGCTGGTGGAACTCGCACGCCAGCTCGGTGCAAAGATCGTCACCAATGACTTCAACCTGAACAAAGTCGCCACGGTGCAAGGGCTGGCGGTCTTGAACGTGAACCAGCTTGCCAATGCATTGAAGCCCGTTGTGTTGCCTGGCGAACCCATGCGCGTGCTGATTTTGCGCGAGGGCAAAGAGCCTAATCAGGGCGTTGCATATCTGGACGACGGCACCATGGTGGTGGTCGATGGCGCGCGGCGCTTGATCAACAAAAGCGTCGATATCCAGGTCACTTCCGTTCATCAGACGCCGGCCGGGAAGATGATTTTTGGCCGGCTGTACGACCGGGCTGAACCATCCGCTGGCGCGCCGCGCCAGGCTGCCGCTGCCGCGGCTGGGGCCAGCCGTGGCGAAAGCGTTTCGGGGAGCCGCGTCGGTTTATCTGGCGGCGCCGAGAGCGCTTCTCGTCTGCCGGGGTCGCCCGACCTCGAACGCGGGCAGAGACCCATCTTCCCGGAGCCGGACACCGATTAGAGCCCTCTCATCCAGCATTGTGTCGAAGGAAAGGGTCGAATAATCCGCGCTCCGCGATTCGCCTGACGCCCCCGCTTGAGGTACACTCTGGAGTTTGCGGCCTCAGCGTTTTTCGCCTCTGGCTGGGCCGCGTCTAAAATGAGCCGCATAGCTGCCATTCTTCCAGCCGCAGGTCTCGGCACGCGCATGGGCGCCGAAACCCCCAAGCAGTTTCTCGAGTTGGAGGGGACGCCGCTCGTCATTCATAGCGTCCGGAGGATCGCCTCTTGTCCCCTGGTCACCGATATTATTGTAGCGACGCGCGCGGACGTGGTCGAGTCGCTTGAAGAGCGCATCCGCGGCGAACGATTTATGCAGACGGTCCGGGTGGTGCGGGGCGGCGATTCGCGGCAGGATTCGGTGGCGCTGGCGCTGAAGGAAGTTTCTAGTGATACGGAAATTGTGCTGGTGCACGACGCCGTACGGCCTTTCGTTACTCGCGAGCAGATCGCCCGCGTGATCGAAGAAGCACGGCGTTGCCAGGCAGCGATTCTTGGCATTCCCGCGATGGATACGGTCAAGGAAGTGAAGCGCGCCAGCTTGCCGGAAGATGTCGCTCTGATTATCGGGACGATTCCGCGCGAGCGTGTGGTGCTGGCGCAGACGCCGCAGGCGTTCTCGATGAAACTGATCAAGGAAGCGTTCGCGCGCGCGCAAGCCGATGGCGTCAACGCTTCGGATGAGGCTGGGCTCGTCGAGCGCATCGGGCACGACGTGCACGTTGTGCTCGGCTCGGAGCGTAACATCAAAATCACGAGGCCCGCCGATATGGACCTTGCGCGCTTCTACCTTGAACAAGAGCGTCACAAAGCATGAGCGTGCGGTGCGGGATTGGGTACGATCTTCATCGTCTCGCGGAAGGTCAGAAGCTCATTGTCGGCGGGATCGAGCTCCCGTTTGAGAAAGGCTCCGTAGGGCATTCCGACGGCGATGTACTTGCGCATGCGCTCTGCGACGCACTCCTCGGCGCGGCTGGCCTTGGAGACATCGGCACACATTTTCCGGACTCTGATCCGAAATGGAAGGGCGCGAACAGCCTGCGCTTTTTGGAGCACGCGCGCAAGTTGCTCGACGAGAAGCATTTTGCGATCGAACATGTAGACGCCGTCGTTATACTGGAAAAGCCCAGGCTGGGGCCGCACTTTCCGAAAATGCGCGAAGCTCTTGCCGGTGCGCTCGGCGTCACCGTCGAGCATATTCATCTCAAGGCCAAGACGAACGAAGGCGTCGACGCCGTCGGCCACGGCGAAGCCATTGCCGCTCACGTTGTGGCAACGCTCTCCCGCCCATAAGGATGCATTCCGCTCTTCCGATGCCTCCAGAAGAAACTCCCAACGCTTCGGCGGCTGCCTCGAACAGTTTTACAGCCCGCCAGGTCGTCGAAATTCTGCGTCGAGAAGGCTGGCTCGTCGGCGACACCTTACCCGCCCAATTCGCGTGGTGCGAGCGCGCCGCCGCCCTCCTCGGTCCGCAAGTCACCGAACGCCGCTCTCTCAACGATCTTCTGCATCCCGTGTTTCACTACAACGCCCAGGAGCTCCTGGCCAAAGTTGAGGCTCACGCTGTCCTCTCTCGCTATGCCGCGCGCGACGTGCTACGCCATCTCGCGCTGCTGCTGCTCGATGGCACTCCTCTCAGCAGCGAGCGATTCAAAGAAGTCATCAACGCCTTGAAGGACCGCGTAGGTATTGGCAGCCGGGAGATCTTTCATCCTATCCGCCTGGCGCTTACTGGGCGGGCTGGCGAAGGCGAACTCGATCGCGTGATCTTGCTTCTGGATGAAGCTGCCGCTGCTTCCTTTGCCGTGCCCGTGAAATCGGCGCGCGCGCGCATCCTGGAATTTTGCGCCGCCCTCGATTAACAGTCCCCAGGAGCACGGCGCGCCATGCCCGTTTTTCTCGTCCGTTCTGTATTTCCCTGGACCAACGGAAAACTGTCAACTGCTGACCATCACCTGTACACTGTTTCACCGATGGATAAGCTCACCGGCATTCACGCCATTCGTGAGGCCCTGGACGCCGGCCACCCCTTCGATCGCATTCTGATCGCGCGCGGCCGTCAGGACACACGCGTCGAGGAAATCGTCCAACTGGCCCGCGCGCGCGACATTCCCGTGCGCTTCGAGGACCGCGGCCAACTCGATCGCCTGGCCAATTCGAAAGATCATCAGGGAGTCGTGGCGCTGGCGGCAGCGCGCGCCCCAGCGACGCTTGGCAGTATTCTTGAAGCGGCAAACAAAAGCCCGGGTCATGGAAGCAAGGGGCTCATCGTCCTTCTCGACGGTGTCGAGGATCCGCACAATCTCGGCGCCATCATCCGAACGGCTCTCGCCGCAGGAGCGCACGGCGTGGTCATTCCAGAGCGCCGCGCAGCCGGTCTTAGCGACACGGTTGCCCGCGCATCCGCGGGCGCGATAGCGCACCTGCCTATAGCGAAGGTCACCAACCTCGTGCGAACCATGGAAGAACTGAAGGAAGCAGGCTACTGGCTCATCGGCCTGGATGAGCGCGCTGATAAAAGTTACACAGAAGCCGACTACACATCCCCTGTAGGCATCGTGCTCGGCGGAGAAGGCAAAGGTCTCCACGACCTGACGCGCAAACGCTGCGACTTCGTCGTGTCGCTGCCGACCGCAGGCCCGGTGAAATCGCTCAATGTCTCTGTAGCGGCCGGCGTCGTGCTGTTCGAAGCTCTCCGCCAGCGCCATTCCAAATAGCGCAATGCCTCATTGCGGATGTTTCCGCATTTCGAAGGTCTCGCCAGAGGGCGGCACACCCCGGCAAAGCGAGACGCAAAACTACTTGTCGTATTGAATAAGCGAGAAAATATCCAGCCCCTTGAGTTTCGAGCGGCCGTTGAGAAACGTCAACTCGACTGCAAACGCCATGCCTTCTACCTTTCCGCCCAGCTTCTCGATAAGCTTTACCGTAGCCGCAGCCGTGCCGCCAGTCGCGAGCAGATCGTCGCAAATGATCACGCTCTGCCCCGGTTTTACCGCATCTTCGTGAATCTCCAGCGTGTCTGTGCCATATTCGAGCGCATAGGAAATGCTCGCGCATTTCGCCGGCAATTTTTTCGGCTTTCGCACCGGGACGAAACCCGCTCCCAGGCGATAGGCAAGCGCTGGAGCAAGAATAAAGCCGCGCGCCTCGATGCCGGCGACGACATCGATCATCCGCCCCTTGTAATGATCGCAGAGGCGATCGATGAGCGAATGAAATCCCGTTTTGTCCTTCAAAAGTGTGGTCAAGTCGTAAAAAAGAATCCCCGGCTTGGGATAGTCCGGCACTTCGCGAATCAACTTCTTCAAATCATCCATTCGAACGGCCTCTTTTCGTCATCCTTCCCCCGCACTCTCAAGCGTCCTGCTCGATCACAAATTCCTTCTCATACTTCGGGCTGGATTGCGCTTCTTCTTCTCGAACGCCGGAGACACTCGAGAAACGCGGTCCGCGTTCGACCGCATTTCTCATCGCCAGAAGCTGCGCCGGGGAGCCGACGGCAAGCACTTCCACCCGGCCATCCCGCAGATTTCTCGCGTAACCGCCGACGCCGAGCTTGGCCGCCTCGCGCGCGACAAAGAAGCGAAATCCTACTCCCTGCACGATTCCAGAGATGAAATAGCGCCTTGTTTGTTTCTCGTCGCCCACAAACTTCGGAATTGTAGCAGAGAGCTCCGGCCTTCTGGTGAAACAGCAGTTCGGCCGCTGCGCTGTCCTGCAACATACTGGAGTCTCGAGGACGCCCCCCGGCGAAGTGCGCTAAACTCGATCATATCCGCCGGGCCCGGGAAGCTGCTCTTCGGCGCCGAAGGCGCATCCTATTTGCTATGAACCTGCAGGCACACTATTTTCGCGGCCAAGCTTTCCGACCCCTACTCCGCGTCCCTGTTCTTCTCTGCGTGGTTGGCTTCTCGCTTACAACGAGCCACCCCTGTGTCGCTCAGCAAGGCCCGCTCACGCCTCCGCCGGAGCACGACATCCACCGCGTTGGCACGGAACCCGTCCCGCCAGCGCCTCCGTCCGTTCCGCCGGAAGAAATCATCAAGCGGTTTTCCCAAAAGGAAGACGAGTACTTCGCCGCGCGCGCTGGATATAGCTACAAAAAGACCGTCCGCCTCGAAGAGTTCGGCCCCGACGGCAAACCTTCCGGGCAACTTTCCCTGGTGGTGGAAGCGAAGCCCGGCCCCGACGGCAGGATTTACGAAAAAACCGTGGAGCGGCCGCAATCCACTCTGCACTATCTGGAAATGGGCCCCGAGGATTTCCAGGCCTTGGCGCGCATGCCGGCCTACCCGCTCACCACCAACCAGCTTGCCAAGTACGATCTGAAATATCTAGGCAAGGAGCTGGTGGACGAAGTCAGTTGCTACATCTTCCAGGTGAAGCCCAAAACCGTCGAGCGCGCGCATTACTATTTCGATGGCATCGTGTGGGTGGACGACGCGTACCTCGAGGTCGTGAAAACCTACGGAAAGTGGGTGAACGATCTCGGCGACATGCGCTCCGCCACGATGCCCTTCAACATTTTTGAAACTTACCGGGAAAATGTCGAGGGCAAATACTGGCTTCCCAACTACATGCGCTCCGACGACACGATCAACCTGAAAGATTTAAACGTTCAAGTTCGCCTGGTGATCAAGTGGACGGACTACAAACCGTTATCCGCAGGAACTTCCCCGCCCGCCGGGCAGCCTGCTGCTCCGCCGAAGCCTTGATCGTGAAGCTCGCCGGTAGCGGGTACTAACCGCGCAAGCTCTCCAGCGCTTCGGGCAATTCACGGATCGACCTGAGCAAAAAATCCGGGCGCGCCGCTCGCAGTCGCTTCTCTGTTGGAAACGGTCCCAGCACTGCGATCGCGCGCACTCCCGCTCGCTTGGCCATTTCCAGATCCTCCGGCGAATCACCTACGTATACGCACGACGACGGCGCCAAGGAAAGCCGCTCCAGGGCTAGCCGCAGCGGAGCGGGATGCGGCTTCTTCTCGGCTGTATCCCCGCTGCAAACACGCGTCCCAAACATCCGCGTCAAGCGGAACGCGCGCAATTGCCGCGTAACGCGGTCGCGATCCCCGCTGGTAACCAGACCCAGATGATGCACCCGGCCAAGCCGCTCGAGCACTTGCCGCGCTCCGGCAATCAGCTGAGGCGAATGCTTCGCGTATTGCGCGCGCCAGGCCCGGTCCGCGTCCTCCCACCGCGCCCGCGGCAATTTTGCGGCGCGATACACGCGGTACCAATTTGGCGAATAATGCCGCGCCAACTCCTTGAGACCCCACGGAATCCCCATCTCCTGAAACATCGCCAGATACGCCGAAGAGTCCGCGCTGTAGGAATCGATCAGCGTGCCATCCCAGTCAAACAGCACGCCTTCTAAACCATTATTTCTGAGAGAAACCATCGAGCCATAGAGTAACAAAGCCTTAAAGGGCTAAGTCAGCCGGTTCTTTGCCGATGGGAAAGGCAGGAATCAGCGGCGAAGGAATCGCGAAGGGAGACCATCATCGCGATCGAACTGCACATCGTCGAAGGAAGCCGCAACTCCATACCAACCTGGCATGGCCGCAGGCTCGGTCCGTTGCACGCGCGCCTTGCTGAGGATAACCACACTGCCGTGCCCCATGGGACGGCTCACCAGGACAATTTCCAGCTCGATCTGCGCTCCCGTGGCAATCTCTTTTGGGCAGAGAAAAAATACGCCCGTCGAACTGATGTCCCGCGTCACAAGAGTTACAGGAAAGTCTTCCGCCTGGGAGCCCACGCTGCGCAATCGTAAGGGGAGTTTCAGCGAAGCGCGCGGATATTCGCGCTGCTCGTGGTTGACGCCCACGGCATGCGTCGGCACGCGCACAAACCGGCGCGGCTGTCCTGGCGTGAGCAACGGCGCCACGCGCAACGCGGGAACGCGCACCGGCCCCGCCGCCAACTCTTCTACCGGCGGCGCCAGCTTGGCTCTTTGTGCTTCTTTTTGCCCCAACCGAATGGGTGTTGCGCGGTTCGTCGCGCCCATCTCGCCCTCAGAGACGCCACTTCGTTGCTGCCATTCCTGGCCCAACTGCGCTTGCCCAGACCACACTTGCCGTTGATCTTGCCCCGGTTCCCAAACTTGGTGAGTGGGTGGATAAAATGCCACCTCAGGGCCCGGACGTCAACCTGTGGGAAACTCTCGAAGTGTCCTAAGGTCAAACACTTGGTTATAGTACCAGACGCCGGTTGCCGCTCTCTGAGGGTGTTGTGGATAACTTCGTCCAATATGGTGCTCGACAGCGCCCTGTTCTGCCTCTACTCTCCCTTTTTCAGGTTCTGCGCAATGCCCACTCCGATTGTCGAGCAGCCAGACAACAACACCGTCTTTCTGTCCAGGTCGCCCGATTCTGAACGGCGGAACGCTACCCTGCTGATTGCTGCGTTTGCGGCTGTTTACGTGATTTGGGGTTCCACCTATCTCGCCATCGCTATTGGCATCGAATCTTTTCCTCCACTTTTGCTTGCCGCAACCCGCCACTTCGCCGCCGGCCTGGTTCTTTATCCGGTCTTGCGCTGGAAGACAGGGATTAGGCCAACCCGTAGGCAGTGGCATACCGCCGCCGTCACCGGCCTGCTACTCCTTCTTATAGGCAATGGCGGTGTCTGTTTGTCCGAACGGACCCTGCCTACCGGCGTTGCCGCTTTGATTGTGGCTCTGGTTTCCTTCTGGATGGTTCTTCTCGATTGGCTCCGCCCTGGTGGGATACGGCCCGTCCCAAGAGTTGTCGCCGGCCTCGTTCTGGGGTTCGGCGGTTTGGCTCTTCTGGTGGGTCCGGCACATCTGGGAGGCTCGGGGCGCGTCAGTCCTACCGGCGCCGGGATTCTGTTCGTCGCGAGCTTTGCGTGGGCGTGGGGCTCCGTCTACTCGAAGCATAACGACCTCCCGAGCTCACCCCTGCTGGGGGTTGCCATGCAGAGCCTTGTGGGCGGAGCTGCCCTTTGGATCGTGGGACTGCTCGCCGGTGAGGGGCGTCAGTTGCATACCGCGGCAATCTCAGCGCGTTCCTGGATCGCACTTGCCTATCTCCTCGTATTCGGCTCAGGAATCGGCTTTACCGCTTACGTCTACATTTTGAAGAAAAGCTCCGCGACGCGCGTGGCCACGTACGCCTTCGTTAATCCCGTCGTGGCGCTCTTTCTCGGTTGGCTCGCCTTCGGCGAAACCATTACGCTACGCACGGCTCTTGCTGCCGCGGTTATTCTCACGGCCGTTCTGGTGGTGATCACTGCGCCGCACAAGAACCCCGTCGAAGCCGCCGAAGTTCTGCCAAACCCGGGAGAAGCCTGAGCCGGCATCAAAACCGCTCTGCCCGAGCTGTCTGGGCCTCGCCGTTTAAACCTACTTTGCCGAGCTTTTCCGGATAGATTTGGATCAGACGCTGCGCTATTTTCCTAGCATGGAAACGGTGAACCATCCACGAGGAGGTGCGATCATGCGGGTCTCGCCGCAAAAGGCAGAGCAGTATTGGCGCGCCACTCTCGAGCGCGACGCCCGCGCCGACGGCAAATTCGTCCTGGCCGTGCGCTCCACGCACATCTATTGCCGGCCGTCTTGCCCGGCGCGGCGCCCGTTGCGGCAAAACGTAGTTTTCTTCCACACGCGCGAAGAAGCGGAAAGCCAGGGCTTCCGCCCGTGCCTGCGCTGCCGCCCCAACGAAATCGCTGCTTCGGCAGCACTCGTCGCGCGCGCCGCGAAATATCTTTCCGAGTCGCGGGAAGAAGGCCTGCGGTTCTCCGATGTGGCCAGAGAACTCCATTCAAATGCTGGAACGCTCCGCCGCGCCTTCCGGCAAGTCACGGGCTTGGCGCCTCGCGAGCTCGCTGAAGCTTTACGCGTGAAGCGCTTCAAGAGTTTGCTTCGCGCCGGACGGAACATCACGGACGCGCTCTATGAAACCGGTTACGGCTCCTCGAGCCGCGTCTATGAACGCAGCAACGCGCAGCTTGGAATGACACCAGCAACCTATCAAAAGGGAGGGAAGGGCATGAAAATCGAATACACGATTGCAAAATCACCGCTCGGAAAAGTTTTGGTAGCCGCCACGGAGCGAGGCGTCTCCGCGGTCTATCTGGGAGACGCGCAAAACAAGCTCGTCGCGGAATTGCGCGAAGAATATCCTCGAGCGGAAATCTCGCCGGCGGCAGGCGGCGTGCAGAGCTGGGTTCAGGAGATCGTTCAGCGGATCGAGGGCAAGCCGGCGCAAGTCGACTTACCGCTCGACCTGCAAGCCACAGCCTTTCAACGCCGCGTCTGGCAGGAACTGCAGAACATTCCGCGTGGGACGACGCGCACTTACTCGCAGGTGGCGCGGGCCCTCGGACGTCCCAGGGCCGTACGCGCGGTGGCCCGCGCCTGCGCCACCAACCCGGTTTCGATCGTAGTCCCATGCCACCGGGTTATTCGTGAGGATGGAGGTCTCGCGGGCTATCGCTGGGGACTTACGCGCAAGGAGCAGCTCCTCGCGACCGAACGCGCCGCGGCAAAATGAGCTTCTGCGGGAAATAAAGCGCGCTCAGAGAAGGAAAACGCCGCTCTATGCGGCGTTTTTCCTGTCCACCACGCAGCCGTTCACCGCTCACTTCTAGACGTGGGGCTTTTCGTGACTCGCGTTTTTCGGCCAGTCCTGCTTGAACTCGGATTCGTTGATCTTGAGGTTCTTCATCATGTTGGTGTAGTGAAACGAAATATAGTCGCCGGCGCCGGTTTCGTAGAACTTTTGCTGAATGGGCAGCCAGGAGGCTTCGTCGACCCACATCTGGATCCGCGTGATCTGGCTGCGCATCTGTTCGGATTTCGGCGTAAGCTCCAGCACAACGGTTTTCCTGTGGTCGAAATCTTCTTCTCCGGTGACGCTGACCTGGTAGCTTTTCTTCAAATCTTCACTCCGGGTGCCAAAACCAAGGCGCGCATATTGATCGACCATCGAGCCATTCTTGCCGAGGTCGTATTCCTCAACGCGGTTCAGCTTGGGATTGTAGAGAAAGAGCGAGTTGCCGGTGCGCAGCATCGTTCGCGGCTCGGGCTTGGTAATTTGGATGCGCATTTTTTGATCGTGCCGGACCCAGATTTGTCCCGTCTCGGTGGACGTATCTTTCACGACGGCGGTGTATTTCACGTTTTCAATGTCTGCGGTGAGGCTGCGGAAATCCTTCGCTGACCTGTCCATCATTTCGAGCACGCCCTCGGTCGTCCATTTGGCGGTGGTTTGCGTTGCGCCCGCAACGATGGCGATGGCCGCCACGCCAAGCGCAAGCATCCATGGATTAAAATGTCTTTTGGTCAAACGAAGCCCCTGTTGCTGCTTGATCGTGTGGCTGGTTACGTCCCCTCGAATCCTAGCATATACATAGAGATGCACGAACTTCGAGCTAAGTTACGGTTTGGCACTCGCGGATCGCCCTCCGGGCGGTTCCCCACGGTGCGGGTTAGTGCTAGTGATGGATTTCCACGTGATAGGCGATCACCGTGCCCTGTTCGTCGCGCACCGGCTCGATTTTGGAAATGGTGAAGCGCTTGTTGCCCAGTTCGGGGAGGGCCTTTTGCAGCGCGTTGTGCAGTTCGTTCTCGAGCGCCGGAGTTTGCTCGGGAGGCGCGAGGACGCGCGCATCGACACGGTAGGTTTTGTTCCCGCCTTCCTCTTTAACCAGGACGACTTGTCCAGGCGTGTTTGCAGGAAGGCCCATCTGCGGCTGGTCGTGGAACCACGCCCGGGGTGTCGCCAAAACGAAAATCAGAATTAGAATGACCGCGGCGTCGTACTGCCATGTGCCGCGTTCGTACGCCCAGAAAAACGTCTTCGATAGAATCTGTCCGAGACTCGCCATCTCAATCCGCAGGAACTCCGTCGACAATCACGCCATCCCGCATGTGTACCACGCGGTCAAAATACGCCGTGGCCTCGGGATTGTGCGTGATCATGACGATCGTCTGGCCCAAATCTTTGTTGAGCTGTCGCAGCATCTGCAGCACCACTTCCGAATTTTTTGAATCCAGATTGCCCGTGGGCTCGTCGGCCAGCAGAATTTTTGGCTCATTGATAATCGCCCGCGCGATGGCCACCCGCTGCTGCTCCCCTCCGGAAAGCTCCGACGGTTTATGTTTCAGGCGTCCGGCAAGCCCTAGCAAGCCGGTCACAACATCAAAACGGTGCGGGTCAAAACCATCCCCGTGGATAAATTGCGCGATGGCGATATTGCCTTTTGCCGTCAGTGTGGGCAGCAGGTTAAACCGCTGGAAAACAAACCCGATTTTACTCCGCCGCAGCTTGGTGCGCTCGGCGTCGCTCATGGCCGTCAGGTCGTTGCCGTCGACCAGGATGCGCCCCCTCGAAGCCTGTGCCAGGCCGCCGATCACATACAGCAGGGAGGATTTTCCGCACCCTGATGGCCCCATCACCGCTACCGATTCGCCCGGTGCCACGGCGAAGTTCACACCACGCAGCGCCGGCACTTCCACTTTCCCCGCGCGGTAGAGCTTCCACAAGTTTTCTGTTTTAAGTATCGGCTCCAAGCTCTTTTTTCCTGGGACAATCAGCCCTTCGGCAGGTTGCTGTATTGTAGCTGCGATTGCCATTTGTGCCTAGCCGCAGCGAGTGTTCGCGGCATTTTTTCCCTTCCACCAGCGCTGTTTCTATCTTTCAGGCCCCGGCATTCCCCTGAACTTCAGTCGTAGGAGAGCGCCTCGACAGGGTCTTTGCGGCTCGCGAGCCATGCTGGATAACTGGCGCCCAGGATCGCGCCCGCCAATGCAATTCCTCCGGCGCGAAGAACCCATGGCCAGGTGATGAGAATGGAGAGGGTAGGGAAGCCGGCGAGAAACGCCGCGCGCACGGCATAGCTCAGTCCAACCCCTGCCACAATGCCCATCAAACAAAGCCCCGCTGACTCCGTCAGCAGCGCGCGCACGATGAACGCCCGGCCGGCCCCCAGCGATTTCAGAACGCCGATATCGCGAGTCCGCTCGATCACCGTGGTATACATCGTCAAAAAAATCACCAGCAATCCGATCGTGACCGCCAGCGAAATCATGGCGTCGATAAATGTATGCAAGCCAGGAATGTTCGTCGAAGTCATCAGGGACAGAAACGAACTGAGAGGATTGACCGTATAGCCCGGCAGCAGGTGGCGGGTCTCCTGCATGACATCTTCGGTATGCTCGGGCCGCGTGCACTTAATCAGGAAAATGGTAGCTTTGTCATGCGCGCCTACCAGATCCTGAAGAGTCGCCAGAGCAACGAACAGGCGCGCGCCTTTTCCATGCTCGATGATGGCTACCACGTGCCAATCGTGATTCAGGACCTTGTACGTGTCGCCGACTTTGATGTGTTTGGCTTTTGCCGCCCAGTCGTCCACGAGCAGGTCATCCGGGCCTTCCAGGTCATGGCCTTCGAGGAAAACGAATCCGCCCGAAACGGCGCGAAAGCTTTCCGGCTCGATTCCCCAAATGGTCTCGATCACGCCTGCGGAATTAAACTGCAGAAGTGCCGGGGCCGTCGCCTGGACATATTTCAATTCCGCCAGCTTTTCACCAATCTTTATAGGCATGGGCGCGCCGGTCATGCCTATAAACATGGAAGCAGCTGGCGGCTGAACCATCACATCCGCGCCGATTCCTTCAATGCGCTTGGCTGTTTCCGTCAGTAGTCCTGAGGTCAGTCCGACGATCAAAACGACCAGAGCCACCTCCACAGCTACGGCGAGCACACCGATCAACGTCCGCAGCGGCCGATGCAGCAGGTTGCGGACGATCAGCTCGCCCATCATGGCTTCTTCTCCGCCGCGTCTTCGCCAACTTGGACCAGTTCCGAACCTCTGGGTTGCTCGAGCTTGAAGCGTTCCGCTGGAATGTCTTCATTCAGCGTCAACTTGGTCACCTGTAGGTCCAGCCGGTAATCATCATGGGGCCTCTCGATTTGCATCGTGCGCGGGAAAGCTGTTACCGCCGGAGCGCCTTCCGCCGTTTGTTTCTGATCGCCGATCAGCGGTTCCCAATCGGAGTAGCGCACGTCGGAGAGCAATGCACCCTTGGGTCCAAACTCCTCGAGCCGCGCGATCTCGAGGTCGGTGCGATTAAACCAAATCTTCCGCAAGATTTCTCTTCGATATCCCCCACGCAAAACAGTGAGCACATAATACCGCGCCTTCTCGTCGTTGAACTCCTCAAAGAGCACATCTTCTTCCTTTCGAATTTCGCTCCAAAGCAGCGCGTCCAGCAGATGCTGGGGCCGGAGGTTCTCGATGGGCTTGCTGCTTGTTCTCTCCAGCGCGATTGCGCCAACCAGAAATTTGTTCTTCGAAGGAATCGACACGCGAAACGATTCCGCATCGCTGGCCATATCGAATACCGTCTTCCCGATCACCGGCGCCTGGCCGATCATCCGGATGTAAGCTGGCCTCTCCGCCAGTAAAAAGGCCTTCACTTCGTGATACTCCTCGATCACGCCGCTGTATTTCGAGCCGGCCGTGGGCTTCAGTTCCACGGTGGCGTTCACGCTCTTCACGCCTTTCGCCATGGCGTTGTATTTCTCGAGCAACTCCTCGCGCGTAGCTTCCTTGGCAACCACAATCTGCGTCGCCGGGACGTTGTGCGTGGTCTTGACGCTGCTACCGCAGCCGCAGGAAATCGCCGCCACTGTCAGCCCTGCCATGCATGCCAACCCACGCCGCATCCGTCGCTTCCGCCCTTCTAGATACAAACGATGCAATCTAGCAACCATGTCCGTATGCGTCAAACAAGTGCCACCCATCATTATGAACGAAGGTGCGGGTAGACTGCGAGTGCCGCGCTCGGGCTGGATTTTTGGTTCTTCGGGAGCCTTCAAAGAATGTCGCCCGGCGCGTAACTCAAACAAAAGAAGGAAGTAACAGAGGGACCGCGGAGGCAGAGAGGACACCAGGGCTCATTTTCGGTTGTATAATCCGCCTTCGATCTTCCATTTTCAGGGAGACGCTTTTGAATCGCCGAGAATTCCATGGGTCTCTTTTCCGGCTTTCTGCCGGAGCCCTCATCGCTCCACGCCTGTTTGCCGCCGCGGGTCCGGGCGATTCTCCGGACGTCAGAGAACTCTATAAACGAGCGGTGGTCATCGATTCCCTTTGTAGTCCCTTTCAACATTTTGACGCCGCTCCCAGCCCCGAACTGCTCGGCGCCGTTCGGCAATCCGGAATTACGGCTATCCATTGCACGGTTTCAGAACGCACTTTTGACGCAACCCTCGGGAACCTCGCGTCGCTCGAAGCGCTTGTCGAAAACCATCCCGATATTTTCGCCATCGTGCGCCAACATTCCCACATCTCTCTTGCCAAGCAGCAGGGCAGGATCGGCATTCTTCCTGGATTTCAAGACACGGAATTTTTTGAGGAGAACCCCGAGCGCATTGACCTCTTTCAGAAGCTTGGTGTGCGTATCATGCAGCTCACCTACAACAACCGCAGCCTTTTCGGCGATGGTTGTCTTGAACCGGGAAACGCCGGGCTGAGCAAGGCCGGGATCGCGGCCGTCGGGAAAATGAATGAAATCGGTGTGGCCGTCGATCTCAGCCACAGCGGCTATCGCACCACCTCCGAAGGAATCGCCGCCTCGGTAAAGCCGGTGCTCATTTCCCATTCCGGATGCGCCGCCATTTACGCGCACCCCCGGAACAAGCCCGATGACATTCTGAAATCCCTGGCTGATCGCGGCGGCTACTTCGGCGTGTATCTCATGCCCTACCTGGTTGCTTCTCCCACGGTGCCTACGCGCGAGCACGTCCTCGGTCATTTGACCCATGCGATCAATGTCTGTGGCGCGGATCATGTCGGCATCGGTTCCGATGGCTCGATTGAGAAAGTCGTCCTCACGCCAGCCCAGAAATCCGATTTCGACGCCGACATTGCGCGCCGCAAAAAGCTCGGCATCGGCGCCCCTGGCGAGGACCGCTATCCCTACGTGCCCGATCTCGATGGGCCGGATCACATGCGGATTATCGCGGAAGAGCTTTCGCGCCGCGGCCAGCCTTCGTCCGTCATTGAAAAAGTTCTGGGCAGGAATTTGGAGCGGGTGCTGGGCGAAATCTGGGGAACGGCTTAGAGGGGAAGCGGATTGCGAATGCTCATTGCGGCCGGGCAAGGTAGATATCGAAAGGTTGCACGGCGGAGCGGACGCGTCGGATAACTTCGCTGGCCCAGAGCGTCGCGCTCAGCAGCGTCACCCAGCCGTCTTCCGGCTCACAGACGGCGCAGAAACCGTAGCGTTCGTAGGCGGACTGGTAGGCGTCTACACCGCGCTTGGAGAGGTCGCCTTCGAGTGCCGTATCCGGATCTTTTGCAGCGGGTCCTGTGCGAAACCCAAACGTTTCCCCTTCGAAGCGCTCGAAAAGCTGGAACAGTTGACCCTGGCGGGGTTCGGGCACTACCACGCAACGTCCGCCGGCTTCGCGAAACTCAATCTTTCGCGCTTTGCAAAACTCCAGAACGCGATCGATGTGGCTGAAAAAATCCACCACAAAGTATTCTTCGAGGGCCAGGGCAGGGAAGATGGCCGACCAAATCTCCGCCGCCTTCTTGCCGCGAACCGGTTCGCGGTTTTCCGTTTCAACGAGTTCGAGCCCAACGGCTTTCACACCCGGGCCGAGGTCCAGTGCTTCCACGTCCAGCGAAAAGGGGGGCAATTCGAGCGCGCCCGGCGGCGGGCCGGGGGGAAGACTCATTCGAGCGTCTCCGTTTCCGGAAATCTGGCGCGAAAATCGGGTGACTGCTTGCGCACGTCCAGCCAATCGAAAAACGCGTCGGGAGTTTCCAGCCAGATGCGAAACCAATTGGCAATCTCTACTTTTTCTTCGCGCTTGTGCGGTTCCACTTTGTGATTTCGCGAAATCATTTCCGCGCGGCGCTTGCCGAGGCGCGCTATTCCCAAAACGCGCTCGACCGCCGCATGCTCCCCGTGCGCCTGAAACTTCCGCATGAGCTCATCCAGCCTCATGATGCTGACTTCCGCGTCCTCCAGGGTCTTAAAGTGCAGCAGGTCCTCAAATTCCTCTTCGTACTGCTCCTCCGCTTCTTCCTGCAGCGTGAGCAGCACCTTCCAACCAGCGCTTTTCAAAATATCCCCGATATATTCCGAACTGGTCTTTCCCGCCTCGCCGTGTTCCGCCTGCAGCCGCCGGCGCAGTTGATCGATCTCCGCGAGCGTCCACTTCGATGCGCCGATCTCTCGCGCCGTTTCGAGAATGAGATCTTTCTTCGATTTGTCCGAATCAGTCATCAAGCTGTGCCCTTGTGCGGTTTTGCGTGCGCCTTTTTCCTGGTGTGCGCTTGCGTCTGTTTCTGCTTCTCGGGCGGGGGCGGCGGAGGCGGAGGATCGGCCGGTAGTCCCGCCAGCAGACGGCGGTACTTTGTCACATTCCGGTTGTGTTCTTCCAGTGTCGCGCTAAAAAAATGTCCGCCCTGGGTGTTGGCGACGAAATAGAGGTAGTCGGTCTCGGCCGGTTGCAGCGCTGCGCGCAGCGAAGCTTCTCCTGGATTGCCGATAGGGCCCGGCGGCAGTCCCGTATGTTCATAGGTGTTGTAAGGCGAATGCACGTGCAGGTCGGCTCCGGTTAACGTGCCGTTGTAGCGCCCATCCTGCTCCAGAGCGTAGATCACCGTCGGGTCGCATTGCAGCATCATGTCTTTGCGCAGGCGATTTTCAAAGACTCCCGCCACCAGCGGCCGCTCGTCTTTCTTGGGCGTTTCGCGCTCCACCAGCGACGCCAGCGTCACGATCGAAGAAACGGGGTAGCCCGATGCCAGCCGCGTTTTGTCGCCTCCCGCCGGGGGCGGCGAAATTCGCGCCCACTGCTCCTTGAATTTCTTCACCATCGCCGCCGTCAGCTCCACGGCAATTGGATGCCGTGGCAGTTGATACGTTGCGGGGAAAAGGTAGCCTTCGAGGGTCAGCGCGTGAGGGTCAATATCGCGAACCATCATCGGATCGCTCGCGGCTTTCAGGAAATCATCGGCAGGAAGAAAGTGCCCTACTTCGAGTTCGTGCGCGATGTCATACAGAGTTTCACCTTCGCGGACGGTGAAAGGAATTTCGTAAACTTCACCCTTCGCGAGCTTCCAGAAAACGTCGCTTCCGCTTATGGCGTGATCGAAGAAATATTCTCCTGCTTCGAGAGATCGCTTCGGGTGCCTCCGCGCATAGATTTCAAACGCGAGCGCGCTGCGCACCACGCCGGCGCTTTCGAGCATGCGGGCCACGCCGCGGCTCGAAGCCCCGTGAGGCACGGTCACGAACACGCCCTCGCTCGCGAAACCCTGATACGGCTTCGCGATCGAATACCATCCCCAGGCGCCGGCTCCCGCAGCCGCCACGACCAACAGAAGAAGGAGAAGCAAAGCTTTCTTCAAAGCACCCTCGCGAATCCCAAGCGCACCTGTTTCACTTCGCGTCTTGCACGGTCTGTTGCCGGTCCAGATATTCCTTCAAAATCAAAGCCGCGGCCATGGCGTCCACACCGGTCTTCTCGTTTTCTTTCTTCTTTTTTTTGCCTGGGGCCGCGTGAATCGTCCGTCCCTGCTGCTCTTCGAGCAACCGCTCCGCCTCCCAGCTCGTCAGCCGCTCATCCACCATTTCTACAGGCAATCCCAGCTGCTTGTGCACGCGCTGCCCGAAGCGCGCCGCTTCTTCGGCCATTTCGCCGCGCGTCCCATCCAGCCGCAGCGGCAACCCCACCACAATCTGCCGCACACCGTGCTGGCGCACTAGTTCGCGCAACCGCCGCATATCCTCGTTGCGGTTGATGCGATCGAGCGTCCCGAGCGGGCGCGCCAGCGCCGTCCGAGCGTCGGCAATGGCCATCCCAATCCTTGCCCGCCCGTAATCCAGCGCCAGAATGTGTGCCGTATTTAGCTGCTCCGTACCCAAGTGCTCTCCCCACACTTTCTCGCTTGTTTATCGCCTGTTCCAGTATAGCGTGAAGACTTTAGAGTCGGAGGCGGACGTACTCCGAATGTACATGGCCTTGCTTCCCCAAGACACCGCCCGGGTACTGTTGCCAGCGCCGCCATCGCCCATTCCACTTGTGTCCCGATCGGCTTGGCGCTGCCCCCTGTCGCTCATGTCAGCTGCCGCCGCGCGAGTATAAAAACTGGACCAGTAAGGAAAAGCGCGAGCACGGAAAAATGCCCGGATGACATAGGCAAGAGAAATCGCGCCTTGCCGTCCTTAGATAAGGCCCGGCAAGCCTACGGTTTGCGCCCGCGGGCGCCGCTTTGCCAGGCGTCCCAGTAGCCGAGGAGCTTCATCCGCTGGTCGAGGCCGGTTTCTTTGACCAGCACTTCGAGTTCGGCGCGCGTCAGTCGCTTGCCGAGTGGCTCTGTGCGATCGGCGATGCCCCAGGCCGTGAGCGCGGCAAGCGCCGTGTTCAGCTTGAGTTCGCGAATATCGACCTTGTCCAGCGTGTCCGATGCGGCGTGGTAATTCGCCAGATAGTTGGACACTTCCTGATTGGCCACCAGATTCGGCACGCCTTCCAGCAGAAAATCGAAATTGTCGGTCCCAAACGAAGCGTCCACGGTGTGCTCGTTCGCGCCCCAGGACTCCAGGGGCTTCAGTATGTCGCCCACGCCGGGCTCGATGTCCCGTCGTCCGCCAAGGGAAAAGCCGGTCACGCGTCCGTTCCCCGCGTCAAACGCGATCATGGCGCGTATCTTGTCCATCTCCGCGCGATGCGCCCGAACGTATTCATAAGAGCCTACCGTCCCTTGCTCCTCCCCGCTGAACAGCACAAAGCGAATCGTCCGCCGCGGCAATAATCCGGTGGCCTTGATCGCCCGCGCTGCCTCGATCACAAGCGCCGCGTTGCACCCATCATCCAGCGCCCCCGTCCCCAGCTCCCACGAATCCAGATGCGCACCGAGAATCACCACCTCATCCGGCTTCTCGTACCCGTGAATTTCTCCTACAACATTTTCCTCGACGACCGGACCGCCGATCTTGTTGGGCATGCTGAATCGCACGCGCACTTTTCCAGGATACGCAGCCGCGATTCGCGCCATCCGCATGGCATCCTCACGCGCCACAATCGCCTGGGGAATCTTGTCGATCGCCCCGGTCAGGGCATTGGTATGCCGGTACAACAGGAGCCGCTCGCGCGCACCCATCCAGAGAATCGCCCATGCGCCGCCCTTCAGGGCTCTCTCTATGATTTCCGGCGGACGCAAATATTCGTTGAAGAGATCCGCCCAGGTCGAACCGATGTCGCTGTGCACCAGCAGGATCGCCCCCCTGATTGCCGAACCTGAGCGCGCAAAATCCTCTTCCGTCCCGTAACCAACGTCCACGAGATTCGCTTCGATCCCGCCCGCTGGCGTGGCCGGCGACCAGCCTTCGGCTTTGAGTCGTACGGGAAAACTCACCGGTCCCAGCAGTCCGAGATGCGTATCTCCTTCGCTCCAGGTCGCTGGCAGCGTGTATTTCTCCGTGTGAACCTCCACGCCTTCGGCTCGAAACGCGTCGACGGCCCACTCGACGGCCCTGGCCATCTCGGGCGATCCACTCACGCGTCCTCCAATCTCATCCGTCAGCCGCCGCAGATTTTCCTTCATCGGGGAAGGCCCGAGCACCTGGGGCAAAATCTTTGCAGCGGCTTCGGCGCAACTCGAAGCATCCGTTGCGGAACAGGCGGCGCTTTGCGTGGCTTGTCCGGAGCTCAAGGAGTCCTTCACTGGAGGGAGCTGGCCCAGGCCAGGGAGCGAAGCGAAGAGCGAGAGAAAAAAAGTCCCGGGGATAATTACAGTCTGGCGCATCGATCTGTTCTCCGCTCTCTGGGGTAATAGCGTTGCCGCCTCTCGCATCCAGAGGCAAGGCCCGTGCATCCTGGCGCGGAGTAGTATAAGCTCGCGGCGCTTTGATGAGAAATTTCGAGAGACAAACCAACCCGCCAAGGGAATCCGCGATGAAAAAATCGATTTCAGTGTTTCGAATAGCTCTGGCGCTGGCCGCCGCCTGCGCGCAATCGTCCGCCCAGTCCGGCCCCGCGAGCCTCGACGCCCGGGCAAAGGCAGCTCTCGCGGTGATCCGCGGCACGCTCAGCGTGCACGGCCTCGAGCAAACCGTCCGCGTCCAGCGCGACCGCTGGGGCGTCGCCCACATCTACGCGCAGAACGAACACGATCTTTTCTTCGCGCAGGGATTCGTTGTCGCGCAGGACCGCCTCTTCCAAATGGAACTCTGGAAGCGCTCCGGCCAGGGCCGCCTCGCGGAAATCCTCGGCCCTTCCTACGTGAAGCGTGACACGAGCGCCCGCCTGCTGCGCTATCGCGGAGACATGAACGCCGAATACAAAAGCTACTCTCTGGACACAAAAGAAATCCTCGAAGCATTCACCAGCGGCATCAACGCCTATATCGAAGAGATTCAACAGCCCGGCGGCATCGGCCTCCCGATCGAATTCCAGCTCGCCGGCTTCAAGCCCGAGCCGTGGAAGCCCGAAGACTGTCTGAACCGTCTCGCAGCCTACTCGGTAACAGGGAACGGCTCGAGCGAACTTCGCAGCGCGCAGCTTGTCGCTCTACTCGGCCCCGAAAAAGCGGCCGCACTTCTCGAACTCGATCCTCCCGTGAAGCTCGATCCTGCTCCCGGTACTGATTTCTCGGGCTTGTCGCCGGCGCTTCTGGAAAATCTCGTCGGCAGCGATGTCCCGCTTCATTTCCCCGAGACGCCTGTCCAGGGCAGCAACAACTGGACCGTTTCCGGCTCGCTCAGCGCCACCGGCAAACCTCTGCTTGCCAACGATCCCCACCGCGTCATCGCCGAGCCTTCGCTCCGCTACATCGTTCATCTCGTTGCGCCCGGATGGAATGTCATCGGCGCCGGCGAACCCGGCCTGCCCGGAGTCGCCGTCGGTCACAACGAAAAAATCGCCTGGGGATTCACCATCTTCGGCCTCGACCAGCAGGACCTTTATCTGGCGCGACTCAAGCCGACTGATTCCGATCAATACGAAACGGAGCGTGGCTGGGAACGCCTGCTGACCAGAAATGAAACAATCCAAGTTCGCGGCGGGGCAGCGGTCAGCGTCGCACTCAAATTCACGCGCCACGGCCCCGTCCTATGGGAAGACGGCAAGCGCGCGCTATCGCTGCATTGGGTCGGCGCCGAACCCGGTACAGCCGGCTATCTCGGTTCGCTGGCGCTCGACCGCGCACAAAACTGGCAGGAATTTGAACAAGCCATGCCCCGCTGGAAAGTTCCGTCGGAAAATATCGTCTACGCCGACCGCGACGGCAACATCGGCGAACATTCCACAGGCCTTGCTCCTTTGCGCAAAAACTGGACGGGCCTTCTTCCTGTGCCGGAGGCAGGCGGCTACGAGTGGCAGGGCTTCGTGCCCAACGCCGAGCTGCCGCATTCCTACAATCCAGCTTCCGGCTTTGTCGCCAGCGCCAATCACAAGATGATTCCGGAAAACTACCCCTACGCCGTGGGGTTTCAGTGGGCTTCGCCCGAAAGATTTTTGCGCATCTCCGAGGTCATTGCCGGTGCGGCAAAAAGCGCGCACAAACTCAGCCTCAGGGACATGGAAGATCTGCAAAACGACGTGGTGTCGTTGCCCGCGCGAGAGCTGCAAGGCATTCTAAAGCCAGCTGCGGGAAGCACGCCGTCCCGCGCGGCCAAACTTCTGCTCGATTGGGACTGCGCCGTCGCGCCCGATTCCAGCGCCGCCACACTCTACGAATTTTGGGTCCCCGAGCTCATCGATCTGGTCACCAAACTTGTCGTCCCGGCGGAAGCGCAAAAGATCACGGGAAAATTGTCGCTGCAGAAAACCACAGAAGAGCTGGCGCACCCGAGCGCCGCCGTGTTCGGCCAAAATCCCGAAGCTGCCCGTGACGCCTTGCTGCTCGAAACGCTCCGAACCGCAGAGCAGAAGCTCTCCGCCAAGCTCGGTCCCGACCCCCAAGACTGGCCATGGGGACGCGTGCATCGCGCGTCCTTCTTCCATCCGCTCGGCGGCGTAGCGCCTGCCGCCAGGGCGCTCTTCGACCGCGGCCCCGTCTCGCGCCCCGGAGATGGCAGCAGTGCAGACGCCACGTATTTCGGCGGAAGTTCCTTTGACCAACTGGCCGGCGCCAGCTATCGCGAAATTTTCGACTTGAGCGATTGGGACAACGCCCTGAGCGTCAATGTCCCCGGACAAAGCGGCCAACCCGGCAGCCCGCATTACGACGACTTGCTCCCGCTCTGGACCCGCGGCCAATACTTTCCGCTGCTCTTTAGCAAGCCGTCTGTCGACCGCGAAACTACAGACGTCCTCGAACTGAAACCCTAGTCGGAAAAAGCAGCAGAGACCCGAACTAACGGATGCGAAGCTCGGGACGCGTCATGCAATCTGCAACCAGCGCGACCTGCGTCATTTCCGCCACATCATGCACGCGCACTATATGCGCGCCACCCAAAATGCTTGCCGTTACCACGGCCGCCGTGCCCCAGATGCGCTCTCCAGGCGGAGCAGGTTTCCCGTCGCGCGCCAGCGTCGCTCCCAGAAATCCTTTCCGCGAAGGTCCCACAAGCAGCGGATAACCAAGGGCGGCCAGCCGCGGCAATTTTTCAATCAATTCGTAGTTCTGCGCGTAGTTCTTTCCAAATCCAATTCCCGGATCCAAAATAATCTGAGCCTTTCTAACGCCTGCCTTCCGCGCTTTCTCGACCGATTCTCGAAGCCCCCCGGCAACATCGCGCATGACATCCCGGGCGAACGGCCCGTGCTGCATCGTTCGAGGTTCGCCGCGCATGTGCATCAGAATCAGAGGCGCATTGTGTTTCGCCGCAACCTCCGCCATCCGCGCATCGCTTCCTAAACCGGAAACATCATTGATGATCTGGGCGCCTGCCGAAATGGCAAGCTCTGCAATCGTGGATCGGCGGGTATCCACGGAAACGGGAATCTTGAGGCGGCCCCGCAATCCTTCGAGCACCGGCAGGATGCGATCTAATTCCTCAGCTGCTGAAGTCTCCTCCGCGCCCGGCCGCGTCGATTCGCCTCCAATGTCGAGCAGGTCGGCGCCCGCCTGCTCCATCCGGAGTGCCTCGTCGATGGCGACCCGAGGCGCTTCGCACTTGCCCCCATCCGAAAAGCTGTCCGGCGTAACGTTCAACACGCCCATGATGAGGGTGCGCTCTCCAAGAACAAGCGTCCCCGAGCGCAGCTTCAGCCGAAATTTCTTTCGTGATTTCATGCGCATGCCGGACTAGAAGTCTAATCCAAGAGCAAGGGGACAGGCCTTCTTGTCCGTCATCTTTTCCAGTTTTCCTGACATTTTAAATAGGAACATCACAGGCAGGAATGCCTGTCATGCTTCAATCCAGATCAAAATCGCGAATCGGCTTCCCGGCAGGTGCGTCCTTGGCCTTCTTCATGGCCTCTTCGAATTTCTTGGCGAGAATGTCTTCCTTGTGCGTCTCCTGAAAAAATGAGTCCGCAAACTTGTCTTCGCGCTGACGCCGCTGCTCCGCAAGAATCCCCTGCGCGTTTTCCAGATCGACGTTAGGCCCAGCCTTCACGGGAGCTTCGTGCGAAAGCACAGCCCCGAACACCGCGTCCACCACCAGCTTCGCCTGGCAGCACGGGCAGGTCACCTGCAGATTGTCTGGTTCCTTTTTTCCCATGACTGCATTCTACGCCATTTTGCCCAGAACGGTCACCGCCACGCCGCGGCACCAAATGCCGCTTGAAAAAAAGTAGGGGCACGAACATCGTGCCCCCGTTGCCAAAATACTCGCCTCTATCTCGCGCCTAGGCCTTTGCCGGATTCTCCCCGCGCGTAAATCCCGGCGCCGGCCGCAATTCCGGCCGCACCACCTTGGGATCCGTGCTGGGCGCTGGCGGAGCCTGAGGAGGCGGCGTCCGCGGCTTTTCCGGCAGCGGCTTGCCCTCCATCAGCATCTTTACTTCGTTGGCATCGATCACTTCGCGTTCGAGCAGCGCCTGTGCAATGCGCTCGAGCGTGTCGCGATTGTTCGATAGCAGCCTCTTGGCATTCTCGTAGCCGCCGTTGACGATGCGCTTCACTTCCTTGTCGATCTGGATTGCCGTGTCTTCCGAATAGTCGCGATGTTGTGTGATCTCGCGGCCCAGGAAAATCGCCTCATCCTTTTTCCCGTAGGCCAGTGGTCCCAGTTCGCTCATTCCCCATTCGCAAACCATATTGCGCGCCAGGTCGGTAGCCCGTTCGATGTCGTTGCCGGCGCCGGTCGTAATGTGTCCCAGGAAAATCTCTTCCGCCGAACGCCCGCCCATCAATACGGCGAGCATGGCTTCGAGATATTCCCGCGTGTAGGTGTGCTTGTCGTCTTCGGGCAGCTGCATGGTCAGCCCAAGCGCCATTCCCCGCGGAATGATCGTCACCTTGTGCACGGGATCAGCTCCCGGCGTCATGGCCGCCACCAGGGCGTGTCCGGCCTCGTGATATGCGGTGTTCTTCTTCTCTTCATCGGAAAGAATCATCGACTTCCGCTCGACACCCATCAACACTTTGTCCTTGGACATCTCGAAGTCGATCTGCATCACGAACTTGCGGTTCTGCCGCGCAGCCCAAAGCGCCGCTTCGTTTACCAGGTTGGCGAGGTCCGCTCCAGAGAAGCCCGGCGTGCCGCGCGCGATGATCGACAGCTCCACATCATCGGACAGCGGAACTTTGCGGGTGTGCACGCGGAGAATTTCTTCGCGGCCCTTCACGTCCGGCCGCGCAACCACCACGCGCCGGTCGAAACGGCCAGGACGCAGCAGCGCGGGATCAAGTACATCCGGCCGGTTCGTGGCTGCAATCAAAATCACGCCCTCGTTCGATTCGAATCCGTCCATCTCGACAAGCAACGCATTCAGAGTCTGTTCGCGCTCGTCGTGACCGCCGCCGAGGCCTGCACCGCGGTGCCGTCCGACCGCATCGATTTCATCGATGAAAATAATGCAAGGGGCGTTCTTCTTCCCTTGTTCGAACAGGTCGCGCACGCGGCTTGCACCGACGCCCACGAACATTTCCACGAAGTCCGAACCCGAAATCGAGAAGAAGGGAACATTCGCTTCGCCCGCAATCGCTCTCGCCAGCAGCGTTTTCCCCGTTCCAGGAGGCCCGACGAGCAACACGCCCTTGGGGATGCGTCCGCCCAGTTTCTGGAATTTCTGCGGGTCTTTCAAAAACTCGATAATTTCCTGCAACTCTTCCTTGGCTTCGTCGGTGCCGGCAACATCCTTGAACGTCGCCTTCTTCTGCTGCGCAGACAGCAACCGCGCGCGAGATTTGCCGAAGCTCAGCGCTTTGTTACCGCCGGCCTGCATCTGCCGCATCAGGAACAAACAAAAACCAACAAGCAGGATCAGGGGCGCGGCGTTGAGTAAAATCAATATCCAATCTCCGCTGCGGACCTCCTTCATCCCCTTGATCATTGCTCCCTTGTCTTTCAGTTGCTTGACCAGATCCGGAGCGGCTTCCTTGAACACGGTAACGACAAACTTGTGATTCGCCGGACGAAGGTATTCTCCCTGGACCTCGTAGCTGTTCGGAGAGAGGTAGAGCGTCACTTCCTTGATGTCCCCCGCGTCCACCTTGGCCATGAACTCGCTATAGCTGGGAGTTTCTTCCCGAGCCTGGCTTCCATTCGCGGACACCAGTTTCCACAGCATCACGCCGAGAAACACGATGGAGATCCAGAACAGAATTGTTTTTGCCGTAGAACTGGAATTCACGTTGTCCTCACCTTTGTCCTTGGCCTCGCGGAAACTCGTCCCGCGAGGAAGCGACGCGCGAAACTTTCGATCTTACTTCGTACGTCCTTGCCGTCGCTTCACCTGCGCTGCTCCGTTGGAAAGAGCCCGATGATTCCGCCCCGTGCCATTGTCCGCAGCCAGGCCGTACCCGACCCATACATCATTAGATGCTGTCCGGAACCCAAAGTAATCAGGCTCCAGTCCCACGCGCCGCCGCGCAGGCTTGTCCAGCAGCACTGCCAGTCGCAGCGATCGGGGCTGGCTTTCGCCCAATCGCCGCAGAAGAAACTCCTGCGTCACGCCGCTCTCGAGCACTGCATCGAGCAGCAGAACATCCCGGCCCTTCAATTCCGGCCGCGCGCCAAAATAAACCTCGCGCCGCTCGTTGCCGCCGTCCGTTACGTCCCGCACGTCCTCGCGCACGAAGTGGCAAACCACCGCGGTATTGATCTCCCGGATCAGGTCGGCGGCAAAAACGAATCCGCGGTCCAGAGTTACAACCACATCCACCCGCCGTCCCTTGTACGCCCGCGTGATTTCCTTTCCGAGCTCCGAGACCCTCGCGCCAATTCGCGCGGCAGAATAAGCCGCTCGGCCCGACGCATTCGACTTGACCGCTGGGCGGTCACGCATCAAGACTTTTCCTCGGCGATCAAAATTCCTGTTCGGGTCCCCTCATTTGCCGCAAATTCCGCGGCAACCGGAAAGCCGCGCGCCCATACAAGAACGCCGCCGCTTGTCAGAACCGGCCAACCCTCTCGTTCCCAGCGGCTGACGCGCTTTTCGTTCAGAAGCCGCTTTAGCTTGTGCGCTTTCTGATGCCCCGCGGGCTGCAGCTTGTCCCCGAAACGCCAGTTGCGCAGCACAAGCGGCAAGCACAGCCGGTCGCGGTCTAAAACCGCCCCTGATTCCTTAGTTTCCCCTCTATTTGCGGGCCAGTCAATCACCCTGAGGCGGAAAACGCACCCCGCCTGCGGTACTCCGAAGGCCTCGTCGCCTTTTCCAGAAATATCAAAATTGATTTTGTACTCGTATTCCGCCGCGGAGGTCCTCTCGGCCCCGCGTTTGGCGCCGTTTCGCCGCGCTGGCCGCGACGAATTTGTGCGGAAAACCAAATCCTCCCGCTCGCGCCGAACGTCAACGCCTCCCGGCAACTGCACCGCCTTCCCATTTTCACCAAATCGCGCGAGTTCGAGCACTGTTCGGATGTGCCGCGCGCTGATTTGTCCCGTTCCGCTCTTCCTCTCTTGAATCAGACGGCCGAGGATCCGCTTGGTCAGGGCTTCCTGGTTTTTCTCGCCCGTATCCTCCCTGTTCTTCGCACGCTCTCGGAAGAGTTTTCCCCCTTTCCACGGCTGCAGCAAATCCTCTACGGAGATTCGCGCTTCCACTTTGGTTCTTCTGGCGAGCACCTCAGAGTGCTCCAGCGCAAGCAAGGCGAGAAACTCCTCGTCCTCCCGCGCAAATTCTGCGAGCGAAACAAGATGCTCCACCACGCCACCCTGAAACTCCCGCTCCAAGAGTGGCAACAATTTCTTTCGAATCCGCGCCCGCGTCCGCGTCGTATCCTGATTCGAAGCGTCCTCGCGCCACTTCTGTTTCTTCGCCCGCAAATACGCCCGCAACTCCGCCCGCCGCACACCGAGCAAAGGCCTCACAACAGTTTCCCTGCGCAGATGAATCCCGCCCAAACCAGCAAGGCCCGTGCCACGCAAAATATGCGCCAAAACCGTCTCTGCCTGGTCATCCGCCGTATGCGCCAGGGCCACGCGATCCACTCTTCCTTCGCTAACCAGCCTCGCGAAAAACTCGTACCGTGCCCGCCGCCCCGCATCCTCAAGATTCGCCTTCTCGCGCTTAGCCCGCGCCGCCACATCGGTGTTCTCAAGATGAAACGCCAACCGATGCTTTGCCGCCAGCTTTGCCACAAACTTTTCGTCCGCCTCCGATGCCCCGCCGCGCAACCGGTGATTCAAATGTGCCACGCTCAAAACAATCCCCAGCTCCTCCCTCAATTCCCCTAAGAGCAGCAACAGTCCCACCGAGTCCGCCCCCCCGGACACACCCACACCGAGGCGCTCACCGGCCCGCAGCATCCCCGCGCGCTTCCAGCCGAGAAGCAAGCGACGCGCAAGCCCGCCGCCCTCGCCGGCGACTTTCGCGCCGCGCCGCACCTTATTTTTTGGTGAAACCCGCTTGGCCATGGATTCAGCCGCTATGGTAACAATTGCCCCCAAACGGGTCGAGCCTTCGACGCTAGGAGCAGGCTAGTTCGGACCTCGCGGGAGTCGAGATCCCGCCCGGACTTCGCCGGGCAAGCGGCGGGTGACTTGTTCCCTACGGCTTCGCCTCGGCCGGCAGCGCCTGCTTCGCCTTGGCTACCATTCCCCGCACGTCGGCGAGCAGTGCCTGCGAATCGAAGATCACTCCATCGCGAATCGTATATTTCACGCACTGCTCGTGGACTTCTTTGCGGTCAGCGCCCACGCGCGTCACGCCATTCCCGTAAAACACTTTCACATCCGCGAGCGGATTTTCCGACAGCACCACCAGGTCCGCCAGATAGCCTTGCCGCACCAGTCCCAGCTCCGGATTCTTCACCACCTTTGCTCCGTTCTCCGTCGCCGCGTGCAGCGCTTCGAGAGGCGAAAAACCCGCCTCTTCCAGCATTTCCAGTTCTCGAATCGTTCCAAATCCCCACAGCTCAAACAGAAATCCCGTGTCCGATCCCACCGCGACCACGCCGCCCTGGTTCTTGTAGTCATTCACAAAATCCAGCCACCGCCGGTAAGCCCGCGCCCAATCCGCTTCCTTGTTCGAGGTCCACTCATAGAAATACGACGCGTGATGCGCCGGATTCGGCAAAAACGAATCCATGACCACCGGCAGAGTGTAGGTCGAGTGCCACGGCAAATTCGCCGCCCGCGTCACATCGCGATTCGCCTCATAAATACTGAACGTTGGCACCATGATGAATCCCGTGCGATGCATCGCCTCCAGCAGCGACTGGATCACCTCCCCGTGCAATTTCCCCACATCCGCCTGCAGCCACGATCTCCCCGTCTCCAAAAACCGGTCCGGCTCGCTCGAATAGTTGTACCCCGGCGGCAGATTCTGGATCGTCTGGGTCGTGTAGGAAGACTCCGGATAACCGTAATGATGCTCGATGGTCGAAGCGCCTCCGGTAGCCACCTCGACGGCATTCATCGGATAAACGCCGTCCTGACCGATGTGCACGGCCACGCCCATTCCATTTTTCCGCGCCTCGGTCGAAATCGCCTGAAACACATCCGGCCAGAGTCCCGGCTTGCCGATAATCTTGACGCCGTCCACGCCCAACGCGTGCCACTCGTCCACGATCTGCCGGGCGCCCTCGGGATTTGAATACCGCGGATCGTCCCCGCGCCCCCAGAACGGATACACATACATCCGCGGCGCAACCATCTGGTTCGCCGCAATCTTTTTTTTCTCCTCGACCATCCCCTTGGGATCGTCGTTCCCCACGTTGAACGTTCGAACCGTCGTCACGCCATGCCCCAGCAGCAATTTGTAGATGTATTCCGCCGGCACGTCCTTGGACGCGTTGATGTGAATGTGCACGTCGATCAGGCCGGGCATCACGTACATGCCCTTGCCTTCGATCACGCGATCCGGCGCCTTCTGTTTTTTCCCGCCTGATCCTTCTTCTTCCTTTTCTTTGCGCGATATCGAGTCCGACGGCACCACGCGCTCAATCCGGTTCCCCTTGATGAAAATATTCACCGGTCCAAACGCGGGCGCCCCCGATCCGTCAACGACGGTCACCTCGCGTATCTCGAGCAGAGGGTAGGGCCCCGACTGCTCGGGGGTGTTCGCGTTTTGCGCACGCGCCAGTGGCGCCAGAAGAAAAGCTGCGCACAAAATCATTCCACTAGAACTCTTCCAGGTCGTCGTCATGATGTCTTAGAATCCCTCCGGCGGCACAGGCTATCCCGCCCGTGCGGTCCTGCAATCTGCACTCTCTCCGCCCGTTTGCAGGAGCGCCGCATTTCTTCGGTTACCCTATCTGCTTTTTTCACCCCGCGAAGGCCGCAAGGCTAATTTCAAACCACGAATAAGTCCAGCACTGATTCCTTAAGATCACGCCCCTCTTGCCCCGCATCTTATTTCCAGCAAAAGCCTTAGCCGGGTCCGCGCCCGCCGTCTGTGGAAGCCTGTGGAAATCGTTAATCTCCTGTTGACTTATTCGCCTCTTCGTCGTATTCTCCTTGGGCTGTGGACGTACCTTTCTGCAAGACAGGGAGGTTCTGCTCTTTGACAACCGATACGATGTGCCAGAATCCGTTCGAAACCATTCGTCCTTTTCGAGCACGAATGGT
>JABCYZ010000018.1 GCA_013289955.1 Acidobacteriota bacterium | reverse complement strand
CTCTGGTATTTCTTTCTCACGGCGGCTCTCTCCTTTAAAAGGGATTCGCAACCCGAACTCTATCCGAGTTCGGGCGAGAGCCGCTGCTTCTTGTTCTCAACTTTCAACTAAATGTGGGGCATCCTCGAAACCATTTGGCATAGATGCCAGATTTCGGCGAGTTGCTTACCAGAACCTAGCTTTGAGTTAGATTCAGAATTGCCATGCTACCAGCACATCACAAGGCTTATTGGCTGCGTAGTGTCCCACGTAGGCCAGTTCCAGAGCGTTAAACGACGGGGGTTTGCGTTTGTCCGCGAGAGCAAACCAGATTTCGTTCTCGATCCAGAAGCGATACAGAAACTCCGAAAAAGATGGGGCGCAGTACGCAAATTCTAATCCGCTCAGGTCAATGCGTTCGAGACGACAGGAAGGATTTTCGATCCAATCTGAGTTTTCGACTTTAAGACTGTACAGGTCCGGTGATGCGAGTACGGCCGAGTCACCTTCGGGCAGAATGTGCAAATACCAATGCGAGCACGACTGCGAATCTGAAAGGAAGTGGACAAGGTGTCCGGGAATCGAGCCAATCGTCTCCACAATGCGTTCGCCTGGGTCGAGATAACAACCCGTGCAGGAACGCACCCTCGACTGCAATTCAGGATGTGTCATAAACCGCCTGAAACTTTTGGGTAGCTGAACGTGCGTCCGCAGCGCCAACTCTTCTACGAAAGACGGTTGAATATCGCGCTCGTACTGGTTTAATCCTCCGTGAACTTGCACCGCTCCATGTGTCCGCAGCCATTCGCAGTCGGCATCGAGTTCGATGGGGATAGGTGGAAGGTCCGCCATCTGAGAGGATTCGTATGTATTGCGTTGGGGTAGCTGCCGATAGCCCGGCAATTGAATGTGAATCCATCGGTGCGGCAATACGGACCACGGGCTAGAATCACTCACAGCGATTTCCTCTTGCCCCTTTATATCACTGGAAGTGTGTCAACTCCTGGGAAGTCGCGTCACCGGACAAATAGGTTTGGACCAATTGGTTTTGGAGGATTTCACTTTTCCGCAACGTTATCGGGCACTGTGTGGCTGTGCAAGGCTAGGATTGTAAGAGTAACGCCGCAAGGTCTATGATGTTCTCAGTTTGCGAGTTCACTACGTAGCGTTGCTTCTAATTCTCGGCGCACCAGCTCCCTCCTGGTGTCAGGAGGACTCTGTCTCTCGCGCGAGACCGCCTTCTCAGGCCGAAGACCACGAGCCAAGCTTCCGCGTGATCGTGTGGCCAGAAGGTCCTGAAGGCACGCTGAAACCGAGCCGCTACAGCGTGGTGATCCAAGGTCGATCGCATTCATATTCGCGTGTGGCGGACGGTAGCTACGTGATTCCCGACATCCCGCCGGGGCACTACAAACTCGTAAGTGTTGCGTGGGCAGAATCGGAATACCTGGGAGAAGGAGATACAACGTTCGACGTCACTAACGCGGACGTGGTGCTGCGCTTGACTCTTGGCGGCCTCGCAGAAATTCAAGGCGTCGCCAAGACGGACAAAACGCGGACCGGAATTCCCGACGGAGTGATCCTCTGGATCCAATCGCAAGAGTCGGGAGCGCAAGGCAGCCGTATGGACGCGGCGGGAAAGTTCGTGTTCGGGCGCGTGCTGCCGGGCGAATACAGGTTCAGTGTTCTGAAGAATCCGGAAGGGATCGTGCTGCGATCGGTGCGGTGCGGCGATGCGGCGGTAACTCAGCAGGTGCCGCTGCGAGTGGGCAACCGGCAGAAAATTGCCGGCTGTGAAGTCATATTGGGCTACGAGTTCTCCGCGAGCAACGCCGCCGAACCGGTCGAGTCTGCGAGCAGCCTGATTGCGCAGTTTAACAGCGCGACGATGTCCTGGCGACAGTTCGAGATAGCCGAGAAAATTGTGGCGCTTCACGACAACAGTGTCCTTCCGAAGCTCGACCCTTGGTTGAGCAACGACGACATGCAGGCGCGAGGTAATGCAGCGTTTATTTTTGGAAGGCTGGGAGATGACCGCGGGTTTCAGGTCATCAAGAATATTCTCAGTGACCGCTCCACGAAACGAACTGTGCGCGCGATTGACGACGCGGGCCATGCGTCGCCGGAGCTGCAGATCCGCGATGATCGCTACTACACCGTACACCTCCTCGGAGAATTGAAGGATCCACGGGCGGTGCCTGTTCTTGTTCCACTATTGAGCGACGACGACGTCAATTGGGCAGTCCCTTGGTCGTTGGGAGCGATCGGTGACGAATCAGCGATCCCACCGTTGGTTGCGACGCTGCGCAACAAGACTTCCGACATGCGCGTGCTCGCCATCGACGCCCTCGTTCAACTGAACGCGAAGGAAGCTCTGCCGGAACTTCACACTTTGCTCGACGATAACCAACAAATCCACTTCGACGGTCTCGGCACAGTTGCCGAATCCGCCAAAGCAGCCATTGCGAAGTTAGAAGGACACCCAGCGATAATTCCTGATTAGTTGTTAATCAGGCGTTAGGGCATTCGACCGATGTCCCACAACCCCGCTTCTGGACCGTTTCCGTGTTGGGGACAGCTCGCTTCGGTCAATGAGTGTAATGGGGATTTATCGCCAACCATCTAGAGTCGCATTGTCAGGTGCGCTTGACGGCGGCAGGTCTGCGTGGGACCTTACGCATATGAAATCGCAACTCTTTGCCCGCATTCTGCTCGCCTGTTTGTGCAGCGCCTCCGTCGTCGCTCTCCAATCGCCGAGCACATCGGGCAGCGCGCAGACGTCCGTGGCACCGCCACAGATCCCGTTGCCAACAGGTCCTTACGGCATCGGCAGGATTGGCTATTACTGGACGGACGCATCGCGTCCCGACGACTACGATCCCAAGCTCCGTCGCGAGTTGATGGTCTACTTTTGGTACCCGACGGCGAAGTCCGGCGGTACAAAAGGACAGTACTTCCCGGGTGCGGCTCAGATGGACGCCCTTCCCGAGATCCATAAGATCATGAGCCGCGAGTTCGGCAACGCCTGGGCACAGATTGTTTCGGGAGAGATTTCCTCGCATGCGATTGACCACGCGCCGATCGCCAAGAGCGGCTTGCCATTTCCGGTTATCACCTTCTCTCACGGCCTCGGCAGCACCGGGTTCCAATACACAGTGCTGATCGAACATCTGGTGAGTTATGGATACGTCGTTGCCAGCATTGAACACACGTATACAGCTAAGGCGATCTGGTTCCCGGACGGCCGAGTTGTCACGCAACACAACGATTCGCCGCCTGCCGGACTCTCCCAATCCGAGCGCCAGAAGTGGATGATCAAACAAGTCTCGATCGGTATCAGCGAAGGGGCCGCCGACGTTCGGTTCGTGATCGATCGCATAGAGGAGCTCAAACGCGACAAGCCGCACTCCGCGCTGGCTGACGCAATCGACCTGAAGCGGCTCGCGGCCATGGGACACTCAGCAGGAGCGGAATTCGCCGCGCGCGCCTGCCAGCAGGACTCGCGCATCCATGCTTGCGTTGACCTCGACGGCGGCATGGTGCCTGTCGCCGCCCTCCCGCTCTATGAGGACGATCGAATGATGCGCCAGCCGCTCCTGTTTCTCGAGGCCTACCACCCCGACGATAGGATGGGTGGCATGCCCGACGAAATCGCGAAATACAAAAGAGTCAGGGAACAGCAGCTTCAGGAATTACCCCCGGGCTCCTACGCCGTGGTGCTGCACTCTCCCGAGATCGCCCATCCGAGCTTCAGCGATGTGCCGCTTCTCTTCCACGGTCACGACGGGTTTCCCGAAACTCCTGTTGTGCTGCACAATCTGGACCTGATCACCAGATTCATTAGTGACTTTCTCAGCAAGACACTTCGCGGGGAAAAAGTTTCGCTGTTCGATGGGCGTACCTCTCCTCTTCCCGAAGCTATCGTCACGGCATACGGCCACTGATTCCGTTTGCGGTAGCCTCAGCAACCTCATGGCGGTGCAAGGGCGTGAGCTTTCAGACTGGGATCATTAGAACCAACATGGTTGACCTCTCGTTATGTGGCGGATTGAAGGTCAAGTGCTGGCAAGTCGCATTACCGGTAACTTAGGTTCCGAGCCCAGCAACCCGCATACGCCAGAAGTGTGTGCGGTGGACCCGGAGTGAGCTTCGGCAAGCGGGTTCGCCAAAAGGATCAGGACCTAGAAGGACACGGCTCTTAAAAGGCTAGTGCACATCCCAGGAGCGGCTGCCATAGTCGCCCAGAGTCAGGGACAGCATGATGGCCAGCCAGAAAAACCCGGCAAAGACAATCAGCTTGGTGCGTTTCGAGCTGTAGTACGCATGCATGAAAAAGAGAATGACGAGAACGGCCTTGCAGGTGGCAATCAGGAGGGCGACGATGACATTCAGGCCCGCGAAATGGGCGTTCAGGTCCACGGTCGCGGCGTAGACGGTCGTAATGGTCAGAATCATCAACGCGGCGAAAATCAGTATATAGATTTTTGGCGAAACAATATGCTCGGACACGCGTGCCTCTCCTCGGTGACGCTCTTAATGCCGGTCAATCAGATACAACAGCGGGAAAAGATAAATCCACACAATATCGACGAAATGCCAATAGAGGCCGACGTTCTCTACGGGCGTGTTGTATTGCGTCGTGAAGCGGCCCGCCATGGATTGCTTGATCAACCAGAGGAGCAGTCCGGCTCCGATAATCATGTGCAGGGCGTGCAAGCCGGTCATACCGAAATAAAGAGAGAAGAAGAGCTGGGAGTTGGCATTGACGGCAGTCTCGCCGCCCATCTTTTTCGTCAATTCATCCAGTTCAACTCTTTCCTTCTGGAGGTCTTCCGGTCTGAGATTGCAGGCCCCGGGGTTTTTCGTGCAGTAGTACATGTCAAAACCAAGCCCGGGGACGTGGTGCTCGACGAACTTGTCGTGATATTCGATGCCCTTGATGCCCAGGAAGACGCCGCCCAAGACCAAGGTGGCAATGAGGAAGAAGGTGACCAGCTTTTTCTTGCCGACTTCGGCTGACCAGACGGACATGGCCATCGTCAAACTGCTGCCGATGAGGACGACCGTGTTGATGGCGCCCCAGCTCAGTTTGATGGTGCGGCTCGAATAAGAGAAAACATCCGCGTAGGTGTGGCGGTTGATCGTGTAGGTGAGAAAGAGGCCGCCGAAAAATAAAATTTCGGTGGACAGAAAGAGCCACATGCCGAGCGTGGCGGATTCCTTCTGCTGCTCCAGCGTTTGAAACTGCCCAGACAGTTCTCCGGTGCGATGCACTCGGTACTCCTCTTTAACTTCAGTTCGCGCCGCGCTGAGTGCCGCGGCACGGGCGGGCTCTTAGCCAAGCCCAAATCAGACGAGCCCCGGTGAATAAAGCCGTTTCGCTAGTCATCTCCGTGAGCCGGCGCAAGCGTCGGCGCAGTCGGAGTTTGAAGCCCAAGATCGGGGCGATTCTTATAGTCGTACGGCTCCCAATCCACTACTGGCGTCACATCAAAATTTTCCGTCAGCGGGGGAGATGCGGTGGTCCACTCGAGACCTGTGGCCGGCCAGGGATTGCGGCCGGCAACTTTGCCGTAGCGCATGGACCACGTCAGATAAATCATCGGCAGCAAATAGCCAAGCGCCAGAATCGACGCCCCGGCGGTGGACATGACGTTGAGAACCTGGAACTCCGGAGGATAGTTGTGATAGCGGCGGGGCATGCCGAGATAGCCGAGAATAAATTGCGGGAAGAAGGTGAGATTGAAACCCACGAACAGAATGACCGCCGCGAGGCGCGCGAGGAATTCCGGATAAAGCTTTCCGGTTATTTTCGGCCACCAGAAATGCAAACCCCCGACATAGCCCATCACGGCGCCACCGACCATGATGTAGTGGAAATGCGCGACGACGAAATAGGTGTCGTGGATGTGGATGTCAAGGCCGAGGCAGGCGAGGAAGAGACCGGTCAGGCCGCCAATCAGGAACAACCCGATGAAGCCCAGGGCGTAAAGCATCGGCGTGTCGTAAGAAATCGAACCCTTGTAGAGCGTCGAAGTCCAGTTGAAGACTTTGACCGCGGAGGGGATAGCCACGAGATAGCTGAGCAGCGAGAACGCCAGCGCGGCGTAAGTGGACTCTCCGGTGAGAAACATGTGATGCGCCCAGACGAAGAAGCCGATAACGGCAATAGCGATGCTCGAGGCGGCGATGAACGTGTAACCAAAAATAGGTTTGCGCGCGAACGTGGGAATGATCTCGCTGATCACGCCCATGGCCGGAAGAATCATGATGTAAACGGCCGGGTGCGAATAGAACCAGAAAAGGTGCTGGAAAAGAATCGGATCGCCGCCGAGAGCCGGGTTGAAGAAGCCGAGGTGGAACATGCGCTCGAGACCGGCGAGGAGGAGCGTGATGGCGATGACGGGCGTTCCGAGGATAAAGATGATGCTGGTGGAGTACTGAGCCCAGACAAAGAGCGGCAGCCGGAACCACGTCATGCCCGGAGCGCGCATGGTGTGGATGGTGACGACGAAGTTCAGACCGGTGAGGATCGAAGAAAAACCGTTGATGAAGATGCCGATGACGGCGGGAGTCACGGCGGAGTTCGAGTAGACGCTGCTGAGCGGCGTGTAAAAGGTCCAACCCGTATCGAGGCCGCCGGTGGCGAAGGAATAGAGGACGAAGCAGCCGCCGGTGATGTAGATGTACCAGCTCAGGAGGTTGAGCTTCGGAAAGGCTACGTCTTTCGCGCCAATCATCAAGGGAATGAGAAAATTGCCGAGGACCGCCGGGATGGAAGGAATCAGGAAGAAGAAAATCATGGCTACGCCGTGCATGGTAAAGAGCTTGTTGTAGGTCTCTGGCGTAACCAGGTAACCCGCGGGCGTGAGCAGGTGAATGCGGATCATGGTGGCGAAGATGCCGCCAATGAAAAAGAAAAAAGTGACCGAAGCAAGATAGAGCAGCGCGATACGCTTATGGTCGGTGGTCAAGAGCCAGGAACGTATGCCGTAGGTGGCATTGAGATAATGCTCTTCCGGCAACTGGTAACCCGGCGGTTTTGGCGGTGTCGTACTCATGGCCTATTTCTTCCCCGGTGCGATCACGCCTGCTCCGGTCGCAGGCACCGGCTGCGATTGCAGCGACTTGATGTAGGCGGTCAGGCTCATAATGTCTTCTTCCGTCAACTGCCCTTGAAACGAAGGCATCAGCGGCTGATAACCAGCGACAATCTTCGCGTTCGAAAGCAGAATGGATTCGCGAATGTAAGCTTCGTCCGCAGTGACGGTTGAGCCATCGGCCAGGCGAACCGTGCCGCCGTAAACTCCATTCAGTGACGGGGCGCGGCCCGTGCCGTTGCTCAGGTGGCAGGTGCTGCAGGCCTTTTCGGCAAACAGTTTTTCTCCGGTAGTGACGGGATTCGCATCTCCACCGGTCGAGCCGGAAAGCCATGCGGCGTATTCGGAGGGTTCCATGACGGTGACCCATCCGCCCATCACGGCGTGGTTGGTGCCGCAATACTGCGAACAGAAGAATTCGTAGTGGCCGGCCTTGGTCGGACGGAACCACATGGTGTTGTAATGGCCCGGCACGACGTCCATCTTTACGCGGAACGCCGGAACGAAAAAGTCGTGGATGACATCCTCGCTGGCGAGCACGAGTTTGACGTCGCGCCCAACGGGAACATGAAGTTCATTGATCTCCCGGCGGCCGTTGGGCTGCTGCACCTTCCACATCCACTGTTTGCCGACAACGTAGATGTCCAGAGTGTCCAGAGGCGCATGGCGGAAATCGACGTAGACGGCCGCCCCCCAGCCAAACATGGCCAGAGAAAGAATCGCGGGAACGACAATCCACAAGACTTCCAGGCGCATATCGCCGTGAATGGGAACGCCGATTTCGTTTTTGCTCTTGCGGTGAAATTTGAAGAAGAAAATCACGATCGCGGCGGTGATGGCCAGGGAGAAAAAGACGGAAACGAGGATCAGGAACGTCATCAGCGAGTCGACGCTCGGGGCGAAGTTGGATGCCTGATCCGGATAGAATGGCAGTTGCGACTGCACGGCTTAGTGGGCTCCTTCAAATTTCGCCCGCGCGGCGATATCCCGCCGGCGGAAGATCAAAATCGCTGCGACCAAGCCCAAAATCGTCACCACCCCGGCCAAACGAATGATGCTGAGTATCGAAGCGCTATAGCGGGCCGAGGTCGGATCGTACTGGTAGCAGAAAAGCAGCGCCCGGTCGATGGGGGTGCCGATTTTGCCGGCGGAAGCGTCCACGAGGCCGAGGCGAAGGTCGCGGGCGGGATATTCGACGCCATAGAAATAGCGCGAGATGCGGCCATCGGGAGTCAGCAGCATAATGCCGGCAGCATGCGCGAAGAGGCCTGATTTTTCATCGAAGGAATAGCGGAAATTGGCGGCTTTGGTGAGCGCGTCGACGGACTCTTTCGGGCCCGTCAGGAAGTGCCATCCCGCGGATGTCTCCGGACGGCGGAAATGCGTCATGGCCGCTTCTTTTTTCCGGGCGGCCATGTCAGGAGACTCGCGCGGATCGAAACTGACGAAGACGACTTCGTAATCGCGGCCGGGATTGAAGGACAGCATGCGCAGGGCGCCGACAACGCCTTGCTCGGTCTGATCGCAGAGCATGGGGCAGCCGTAGTAGACCAGCGCGAGAAGCACCGGTTTCTCTGAGAAATATTCCCGGAACTGGACGCTCCGCCCGGTCTCGTCGCGGAAAGGGAGATCGAGCGGCAGATGTCCGTTCAGTGGCGGCTCAAATCCGACGTTTTGCAGGATAGAAGGCATGTTCTGCGCCGCCGGACCCGTCGTGCCCGGCACAGCCTGAGCGCTGGCTCGGCTTGCGCCCAGCAGCAGAGCGAGAACAACGGAAATGGCACACGTCCAGTTCATAGCCTTACTTTTTCTTCTCCTCAGCCGGCGCATGAACAGCCGGGAGACCTCTTGTGACGATGATTTTCATCGCTTCGTCCACGGGAATCTGCGCGATGCCGGCTTGCTTATCTACCCAGTCGAATTTTTCGTTCGCGGTTTCGTCGGACTCCCGTTTGTTGCGCAGGTCGAGCTGCGGGTCGTCGGGGGAGTAGGGAACCCCTTGCAAAGGAGGCCCACTCGGCACGGTCGGCCCAATGCCCCGGTGAACGGGAGCCATGGGCGTATCGGAATCAACAGCCATCTTGGTCGTGATCCGAAATATGAAAACACTGGCGAGGAAAGCAGCCGCGACGGACAGCGCCAGGTAGAAGATGTACGCAAAAATCGTACGGGTATCGATATCCGAAGACTCGAACGCGACGTCTGTGTTCCGTGGCTCCGGATCGCCCGGCTGGCCCGTGTTGAGATGCTCAGTACTCATGAACCTCGATAGCCTCTTCAAGTTTGGGATCGCCCAGCGGCAGAAGCGGCTGGCTCTTCAAATTTCTGGCAAAGACGGCAAACCAAATTCCGGCCAGGGCCAGAATCGCGGCAACATCCATTAGACCGGGGACGGCATTCGAAGTGAACTCCGGGCGCGTCAGCCAAAAAAGATCAACCAGGCGCATGAAGATGAGCCAGATCGCGATTTTGGGCAGGAGCCTCGCGCTGCGCTTGAGGTCCCGCGAAAGCAGGGCAAAGAACGGCACGAAAAAATGGAATATCAAGACCAGAACAGCGACGACGCCCCAGCCACCGTAGAGCCGAGTGCGATAGAAACTGATTTCCTCAGGCAGATTGCCGGACCAGATAATGAGGAGCTGGGAGAAACCGAAATAAGCCCAGAGCATGACGAAGGCGAGCAAAAGCTTGCCCAGATCGTGCAGGTGGCGGTTCTGGACCACGCCTTCCATGGGCGCGGTGCGCGAAAGCAGGACAAGGACAGCGATCATCAGCGACATCGAGGAGATCAATTGTCCAATTACGAAGAGGAAACCGTAGATCGTCGAAGCCCAGTGGGGAGAAAGCGACATGACCCAGTCAATGGCAGCGAACGTCATGATAAAGACGTAGAGGATGATGCCGGGACCCGCCATCATTTTCATCCGCCGGCGAAGCGCGCGGTCTTCCCGGTTCAAGTCTTGTTCTTTCGACCAGCGGTTGAAGACGTAAACCAAAGCCAGCCAAATGAGGAAGTAGTAGAGAGCGCGCGCTTTGAAACCGAGTATTCCGTTGGGGACCAGATAGCTTTGTTGGAGATCGGAAAGCCGTCCCTCTCCCGAGGAAGGCGCGTTGAGCCATTCTCCGTAAAGGTGCTTCATGCCGAAAATGACTATGGGCAGGAATAGGATGGCGACTACAGGAAGCACGCGGGTGGCGGACTCGAGCGGCCTGCGGGTCATGATGCCCCAGTGGCCGCCGGTCAGATGCTGCAGCATCAACAATCCGAGCGACCCCAGCGACAATCCGAGAACGAACATGAAGGCAATCAGATAAGAATGGAAAAACCGGTCGGCGTACTGGTCGCCGTAGAGAAAAACGCAAATACCGCAGGCCACCAGGCCGACAATGCCCGCCCCGAGTGCGCGTTGCTGCAGGCGGCCGACGCTTTCGGGCGCCATGTAGTCCTGCGCGGTCATTTCGCGGAGTCTCCTTTGGGCAATTTGTCCCTCACATCGGGCGGGAGTTCGGAAGCCGGCGCGTTGCGGCTGAGCTGCAGCGCGCGAACATAGGCGATGATGGCCCAGCGGTCGGTAGCCGGCACCTGCGCGGAATAGCTGAGCATGGCGCCGAATCCGTTCGTGACCACGTCGTACAAGTAGCCGTTGGGAACCTGCCGCAGGCGCGGATCATGCGGATCAGTAAAGCTGGGCGGACGCTTCATCCCGCGCATGACGATCATGCCGTTGCCGTCGCCTTGAATGCCGTGGCATGGCGAGCAAAAGATCTTGTAGCGCTCCTGGCCGCGTTTGAGCAGCTCGGGCGTCAGGGGAAGAGGGAACGCGTTCGATTCTTTTGGAACAAACAAGTCGTCGTCCGCAATGGAGCCGCGCGCCACGGTATTTTCCAGCAGCGGACGCTCCGAACGGCCATCGTCGAAGAAGGGGCTCGGCGAAAGCGGCCGGTTCTTCGGCTGGTCGGCCATGTCCTGGCGAATCTGGCAGCCGCCGGCGAAGACCCAGAGCATCGCGGCACAAGCAGCGAGGAGTGATCGCGAGGCGCTAGTCATCATGGACCTCGGAAACGTGATGAGCGGCAAGCCCCTGCAGAAAACGTGCAGTTTCAGCGAGATGAAACTTCTTGTCGCGCGCCTGGATGCAGACAAAGAAGCGGTCCGTCGATGCATGCGTAAAGCGATGCGCGTTGAAAATCGGATGATGCGGCTGCGGCAGACCGTTGAGCGCGAGCATCCCAAATACCGCGAAGAGCGAAGCGAAGAGAATGGTCATCTCAAACGTGACGGGAATGAAGGCCGGCCAGCTATTGAGCGGCCGCCCGGCGACGTTTATCGGATAGCTGTAGACGTTCGCCCAGTATTGGAACCCAAAACCACCGAGCCCGCCGAGCAGACCGCCGAAGAGAGTGATCAGCGGGACGTCGTTCCGGCGCATGGCCATGGCTTCCGGCATGCCTTCCACGGGAAACGGAGTGTAGCATTCATAATAACGGTAGCCCGCTTCGCGAATTTTCGTGGCGGCGTGAACGAGCTGCTCCGGCTTCTCGAACTCGCCAATCACGCCGTAAATATGCGACCGGTGCGCTATCACTTGTGTTCCTCGGACGTTTCCGTGACCAATTCGCGCATTTCGGCAATGGAAATCGCCGGCAAGACGCGAACGAACAGGAAAATCAACATGACGAACATGCCCATCGTCCCAATCAACGTGGCCCAATCCCAAAAGGTCGGAGAGTAGCGGCCCCACGCCGAAGGCATGAAATCGCGCGTCAAACTGATGACGATGATCACGAACCGTTCGAGCCACATGCCCACGTTTACGATGATGGACATGATAAACAGCACCACGACGTTCGTCCGCATCCTCTGAAACCAGAGCAGCTGCGGGATCAGAATGTTGCAGAGTATCAACGCGTAGTAGAACGGAGCGTACGGGCCATGCAAGCGCTGCTGGACCAGGAAAACGTCGAACTTGTTGCCGCTATAAAGCGACATGAAAAATTCGAAGAAATAGCCGTAGGCGACGATCAGGCCCGTGGCCAGCATCACCTTGGCCATGTTCTCGAGATGGCGCATGGTGATGAAATCCTCAAGGCCGTAGGCTTTACGCAAGGGAATCGCAATCGTCAAAACCATCGCAAAACCGGAATAGATGGCCCCGGCAACGAAGTACGGCGGGAAAATCGTGGTGTGCCAGCCGGGCACGATGGCAACCGAGAAATCGAAGCTCACCACGGTATGCACCGAGAGCACGAGCGGCGTGGCCAGGCCGGCCAGCAGCAGGTACGCGGACTGATAACGCTGCCAATGCCGCGCAGATCCACGCCAACCCAATGCCAGCATTCCGTAAATGATTTGCTTCGGCTTGCTCGTGGAGCGGTCGCGAAGCGTTGCGAGGTCTGGAATCAAACCCACAAACCAGAAGAGCAGCGAGACCGTACCGTAAGTCGATACGGCGAAAACGTCCCAGATCAGCGGGCTGCGGAACTGCGGCCAGATTCCCATCACGCTCGGATACGGAAACATCCAGAACGCGTACCAAGGGCGCCCGGTATGAATGAGCGGGAAGATGCCGGCGCAAGCCACGGCAAAGAGCGTCATCGCTTCGGCAAACCGGTTGATCGAGGTGCGCCACTTCTGGTTCAGCAAGAAGAGAATGGCGGAAATGAGCGTTCCGGCGTGCCCGATGCCGATCCACCAGACAAAGTTGACAATGGCGAAGCCCCAGCCGATGGGTATGTTGATGCCCCAAATGCCGGTGCCCTTCATGAACAAGTAGCCGATGGCGATGTTCATCACGCCGAAGATGCTGAACGCCAGCAGAAAGCCGATGTACCAGCCGACCGACGTCCGTCGCGTAAGAACGATCGCGCTGATTTTGTCCGTAACCGAAGCGTAGGTATGCCCCGGGCCAAGCACGGGAGTGAGCCGTTGAATCTCCGGCGAATCCATTGGCGGCTGCCCGGCGCTCATGCCTTCTCCAATTCAGGATTCGGATTGCGAACGGCCGCGAGATAGGTGGTACGCGGGCGGGTGTTCAGCTCCCCAAGAATAGGATAGTTGCGCGTTTGCGCTTTCAACTTGGCCACGCGGCTGTTGGGATCGTTGGCATTGCCAAAAACGATGGCCTGGGAGGGGCAAGCCGATTCGCAGGCGGTAACTATTTCGCCGTCCAGAATGGGACGATTCTGCTTTTCCGCTTCGATGCGCGCCGTATTGATGCGCTGCACGCAATACGTGCATTTTTCCATGACGCCGCGGCTGCGCACCGTAACTTCCGGATTGCGAATGAGCTTGAGCGAAGGCGTCTCCCAATCCTGGAAGCGCAGAAAATTAAAGCGCCGCACTTTGTAGGGGCAGTTGTTCGAACAATAGCGCGTGCCCACGCAGCGGTTGTAGACCATGTCGTTCAGGCCTTCCGCGCTGTGCACGGTGGCGCCCACAGGGCAAACCTGCTCGCAGGGCGCGTTTTCGCACTGCTGGCACGGAACGGGCTGAAAGAATGTCTGGGGATTCTCGAGCGCGTCGTAGTCGGCCCCGCCTGGATCGCCGGTTTTCGTTTCGAGCTTTGAATAGTAGCGGTCGATGCGGATCCAGTGCATCTCGCGGCCGCGCATCACCTGGTCCTTACCGACAACCGCAATGTTGTTTTCCGATTGGCAGGCGACAACACAAGCGTTGCAGCCGTTGCAGTTGTTCAGATCGATCGCCATGCCCCAGGCATAACCGGGGTAGGCGAATTCCTTGTACAAGGTCATTTCCTTGGGATTCTTGGGCGTCTCGTCGCCTTCGTGCGCGAAGTCCGGATTCGTCTGGTATTCCAGAAGCGTCCCGGTGGCCAGAATTTTCCGGCCTTCCATCTGGAAGTGATACTGGGTGCAGGCCAGCGGGTAGTCGTCGCCGGTTTTCTTGATGGCCTCTGTACCCGCCGCGGCGGACCAGAGCGCGGCCGAGGTACGCACAACATAGGCGTTAAAGCCTTTATTCGATCCGGTGAATCCGGCGTTTTTGCGGCCATAGCCCAGCGGGAGCACCACCACGTCGTCGGCTTGTCCCGGCAGAATCCACGCGGCCGCGGTAACTTTGCTGTTCGAGATCGAAATGTCGATAACGTTCGAGACGATCTGGCCGTGCTCGCCGCCGCGGGCTGCGGCTCGTTGCGTGAGTCCCAGCTTCTCCGCCAGCCGCGGGCTGACGAGCGCGGCGTTATCCCAGGTAATCTTGGTGACCGGCCGCGCCAGTTCCTGCAGCCAGCCATTGTTCGCGTAACGGCCGTCGTGCACGTTCGAATCCGGACGGAAAATAAATTCGAGCTGCCCTGAGGGAATCGCTTGAGCCGCCGGCAAACCTGCCGCACTAAACTTCGGCGCAACAGAAATCGGCGGGTATGCGGAATTGGCAATAACCCCGTCATTCAGAGCCTTGCGCCAGAACCTCTCCGGATCACTGGCGGAAGCGGAGGCCTTGAGACGGTCGCGAACCGCATCGTAGGCCGTCAGACCGGGCTTGTCGGTGAACGCCGCGAACACATCGAACGCCGAATGCGTGTGATAGAGAGGCGCGATCAGCGGCTGAATCACGCTCACCGTTCCATCAAAAGCCCTTACGTCTCCCCAGGTTTCCAGATAGTGCGATTCCGCGACGTGCCACTTGGAATATTCAGCCGTCTCGTCGAAATGCGTGCTGATGTGCACGGACGTCTCAACTTTTTGCAGCTTCGAAGTGAAATCAAAGTCGTGCGGGGCGTCGTACACTGGATTCGACCCGAAAATCAGCAGCGTATCGACCTTGCCAGCGTCTATATCGGCGCAAAGCTCGGTGAACGATTCCACTTGATTGACGGGGTTCGCTTCGACCGGTTCCGTGTAATACAGCGTGGCGCCGACATTGCCAAGCGCCGCATTGATGGCATGCGCGAGAGCATGCACTTCTGCGGGCTGGAACTCTCCGGGAACGACAAGCGAAGTTCCCCGATGCTTCGTCAAATCACTTGCAACAGCGTCGAGCCACTTCTTGGCCGCCGGCGGAAGCGTTCCGCTGCTGCCCAGACCAACGAGTCCGGCCAGTCCTCGAGCAAACTGCCCGACGTCAGACGCCCGCAGAGGCAAACGATGATCCGCGCTCGAGCCGGTAACCGAAGGCGTCGGCTCAACCACGTAAAGCCGATTCATCGTGCCGCTCGGCCCAGTCAGCTTGCGCCGGCGATAAAACTCCTTCATATAGCCGATGTGCCCCGGCCCGCTCGCCAGGAAATCCGCATCCAAAGAAAGAATGATGTCGGCCTTTTCCGGCCGATAGACGGTATTGATGTAGCGCCCGAAAGCGAGTTTCGCGCCTTCGCGGGCGCTGTCGCTCCCGGCAGGCTCCCATTGGTGCCACTTGGCACCGGGGACTTGTTTCAGCACATTCTGGATTTGCGCGGCAAGCGTTGGCGAAGTCACCGTGCCGGTCAATATCCGGAAGCGGGCGCCGCCCTTCGCTTTGGCATCCGCAACAAGCGTCTCGGCCTCTTTCAGGAAGTCCGACCACGCCCGGATCTCGCCAAGAAATGTGACCGTCTGCGCGCGATCCGGATCGTACAAATTCAGTACGGAAGCCTGTGTGATCGCGTCCGTGCCGCCCAGGCTCGAAGGATGATCGGGATTTCCCGTCACGTGCGTGGGGCGGCCTTCATGGCTCTCGACCAGCACGCCGATGGCGTCCGCGCCGAACGGCATTGCCGTGGCGTAAAACTGCGGCTTGCCCAGAATCATTCCGTCGGGCTGCTTCACATAAGGAACAATGAACTGCTCCGGTTTCCGGCAGCCGGAAATACCCGCAATCGCAAGCGACGCCGCGGCGAGTTTCAAGAAGTTGCGCCGGTCCACCGTTTCATCCCACTCCGAAGCCTGCCGCGGAAACTCGCGGTGCAGCAAATCCTCGAAATGCGGATTGTCAGAGAGCTCTTCAAGCGTGCGCCAGTATTGCTTGCCGCTCTTCTCGCCGAGTTTCGCGCGCACCGCCGCGATGTCCAGGGTGTGCTCGTGCAGCGTCAAATCCTCAGTGTGCTCGTCGGCGTGATCGTCTGCCTGCACAGAAGCCTCGTGTGCGTCGTGATTGTGCCTGTGGCCGTCGATAGAGTCGTTTTCGCGCATACCGTCCATTAGCGATGACAAGTCGAACAGCTCGTAAGTTCTGCTGTCGTGCGAATCTTCCGTTCGATAGCGAATTGCTTGCCGAGCTTGGCCTGATCTTCCGGAGCTTTCCAATTCATATCGAAAACATCCTCTTTTGTTGCCCGCAAAACCTTCTCAGGGTTCCGGTGGCAGTCCAGGCACCATTCCATCAGCAAAGGAGAAGCCTGAAACATCAGCGGCATCTGGTTGACGGAGCCGTGGCACGTCGAGCAGCCGACGCCTTTGTTGACGTGAATGCTGTGATTGAAATAGACGAAGTCAGGCAAGCGGTGGACTTTCACCCACTGAATCGACTGGTTGGTGCGGAAACTTTCACGAATCGGTTCGAGGTAAGGAGCGTCCGCATACAGCACGGAATGGCAATTCATGCAGGTTTTTGTCGGCGGGATGCCCGCAACGGCGGAAGTCTCGACCGAGGTATGACAGTACCGGCAGTCGAGCCCATCGTCACCTACGTGATGCTTATGGCTGAACTGCACCGGTTGCGCGCGCACCACGTTCTGGTTCGTCGAATAGGGCGAACGCGCCAGCCCTAAAACGCCCACGAGTCCCAGTCCGACCAGAAAAACAGCCGAGAACAGACTGAATCTGGAGATGAAATTTGTGCTGCGATGAAAAATCTGGGCCATGTCAGCGTTGCACTTTTGCGAAGGCCTCCCCCGGAAGGAGCAGATGCCTGGAGGCTTCGCGGTGTCATGGCCGGGAAGTGCGCACCCGACTCGTAATTGACCGCATAGTTTCCGACAAAACTTTCTGGAATGCAACCTCAACGCGCAATTTTTAAAAAAAATTATTTAGGAAGTTGCGTTCTTCAAAACAAACAGGACTTTCAAAAAACTAGAACAGCCGCAAAGGCTCTGCTCGATGCGACTTCTTACTTGCTCCCTCACATGCCTCTGATTCACACGAAGGCTCGTCAGATACAGATTTTTTTCGGGAAGTGGCCTTAGGAAGGAGGCAGCCGTGTTATCTTAGAAGGACCTCCGGCCGTTGATGCGCATGCGGCGGAGCCTACCTCGTCGGCTGCTGGGGCGTGGTCCAATCGGTAGGACACCTCACTGTTAATGAGGACGGTGGAGGTTCGAATCCTCCCGCCCCAGCCAATTTCCTGCGACTCCGCGTGCGGATCGCTAGTCTCGAACTGTCGGCAGACCGGCTTCGGTCCAGCCTCGCCAGCCGCCGTCCATGGACTCCACGTTGGTGTAACCCATCTTCTGGAGATTGTCGGCGACCAGAGCCGAGCGGAAACCGCCCCCGCAATAAAGCACAAGTTTGGTGCCCGTATCGGGGACCTGTTGCTCGATATCGCGCTCGATTACGCCCTTGCCCATGTGCACGGCGCCGGGGAGGTGTCCTTTGGCCCATTCGTTGTCTTCGCGAACGTCCACGAGAATCAGTTTTTCGCCCGCGTCGATGCGCCTCTTCACGTCGGGAACATTTGTTTCCTTGACGCGCTGCTTGGCGTCCTGGACGAGCTTCAAGAATTGCGGTGCGTGCGCCATACCATCCTCCGGAATTTATTCAGGCAAAAAAGCGTAACACAACGGGAGTAGAACAGGGCAGGTCGGGGTGATCGGCAACGATTCTAACGGCAGCGTTTCCGTCCTTAAGGGCATGGTGCCCTCGGTGAGTATCCGGCTTTTCAGGAAGCGGGTTTGTCTCCTGCGTCTCTCTTCGAGTAAGACCGCACCAGATTCACCATGTTCCAACGCATGGTTTCGGGCAAGCGATCGCCTTCTCCCATCATCTTCCCCTTGCCTTTCGTGATGATGAAGAAAATCTCGCCGTCAGTTTTCCCTTCGAGCGATGCGGCGTCTCGCCAGTCGTGCATCGTCAGCTTCATGGAATCGACAATGTCGCCTTTGCCGTCGCCCTTCGGGCCATGACACATGGCGCAATCGTATCCGTAAATCTTGCGCGCTGCCGCCAAGCCTTCCGGCGAGGGCTTCACTGGATTTTTCTTGTCAATGTCTTCCTGGGAGATCTTGTATCCGTCCGTCGAGGCTGGTGTGTCCTTCGGTTTCTCCTGCGTGGCGTCCTGCTTGGCCCACGCTATTCCAAGACTCGACGCGAAAATCGCAACCAGCACGAACCATGCTTTGCGCATAAGTGCCTCCTCTGAGGAAGGGCCGGCCGAGCGAGAGGTATCGGCGAGATTCTTTGAGGGATTCTACGCCGAGATAGAGGGAAATGACAGCTTAGGGTTCAATTAAAACACGCTCAAAGGCGGCTCAGTCCAGATCCCGCCAGTTGGGCCCGGAACAAATCTCGACGACAAGAGGGACCGCCAGTTTATATACGCCTTCCATCTCTTCCCGGACCAGCTCTTCCAGTTTGCTCTTTTCCTTGGGCGGCGCTTCGAAGAGCAGTTCATCGTGGACCTGCAAAATCATTCTGGATTCGAATTTTTCCTCTTCCAGGCGCCGGTCGATGCTGATCATGGCAAGCTTGATCAAATCCGCGGCCGTCCCTTGCAGTGGTGAGTTCAAGGCCGTGCGCTCGGCAAAACTGCGCAGCTGCGCTTGCGGGGAATTGATCTCCGGAATCGGACGGATTCTGCCGAAGAGCGTCTTTGCCACGCCCGTCTTGCGCGTTTCGACCAGTATCTTGTCGAGGAACTTCTTCACCCCGCTGTACCGCGTGAAATACGCATTGATAAATTGCGCGGCTTCTTTCTGTCCGATGCTAAGCTGCTGCGCCAGCCCAAACGCCGAGAGGCCGTAGATGATTCCGAAATTGATCGCCTTTGCAGCGCGCCGGTGTTCCGCATTTTGCGCCATGGGTCCCACGCCAAAGACTTCCTGCGCCGTGCGCGCATGAATATCCTCGCCGTTGCGGAAGGCGTCGATCAAAACGGGGTCCATCGAAAAATGCGCCATCACTCGCAGTTCAATCTGCGAATAGTCCGCCGAAAGGAGAATTTTGCCTCTCTCTGCGACAAACGCCGCGCGAATCTCGCGCCCCAGCTCCGTTCGAATCGGAATGTTCTGCAAATTCGGATCGCTCGAGCTGAGCCGCCCCGTGGCCGCAGTTGTCTGCGAAAAACTCGTGTGCAGGCGCCCCGTCTCCGGATGAATCAGTTTCGGCAGCGCGTCCACGTAGGTCGATTTGAGCTTCGAGATTTCCCGGTACTCTATGATTTTTGCCGGCAGCGCGTGCTGCGCGGCCATCTCCTCGAGGATATCCGCGGCCGTCGACCGCACTTTCCCTTTTCCGCGCCGCATGGGCGGCTGCAAATTCAACTTGTCGAACAAGATTTCCGCAAGCTGTGCCGGCGAGTTGATGTTGAATTCATTGCCGGCAAGTTTCCAAATCTCTTTTTCCAGGCGCCGGACCTCTTTCTCCATCGACGTGGACATCTTGTCGAGTTCTTTGGGGTCCACGCGAATTCCGATGCGTTCCATGCCGGCTAGCACCGGCGCGAGCGGCAAGTCGATCTTTTCATACACCCCGGCAAGCTCCTGCTCGTCGATCTGTGCCCGCAAAATGGGAGCGAGCCGTTGCAAATAATCCGCGCGCTCCCCCGGCCCGCCGCCGAGCATTGTGTTGAGATGTCGCATCACGACATCGGAGAAATTGTGGTTCGCCGTGGTGGGCCGCACCAGATACGCATAAAGCTGCGTGGCGTGCTTCACGTTCGCGGCGCGCCCAGTCAGCAACTGAAAGAGTTTGGGATCGTGAACAATTTTCGCTCGCTTCACATCCGCGAGAACGGGCGCGAGCGCTTTCAGCGCCTCGCCTTTTTCATCAAGCCAGACAGATCTCCCCTCGCCAGCCCTGGAAGAAACCTCAATCGACGCGATGTGCGTTCCAAAACCTTCCGATTCCCGCTCGCCCAGCTCCAGATTCAGCCAAACCGCCAGCGCTTGCTTCGCTGGCAACTTCAGGAGATACGATCGAAATTCGGCAACATCGGCAAAGGCAACGTAGTCCGCTTTCACGCTGGGTTCCGCGCTCGCCGGCGCGGACGAAGCAAGCGCCTCCGCGCTCAACTCCTTCAAGAGCGAATTGAAACCTAGCTCGCGATACAAAGTACCCAGCGCGGCCACATCCGGATCGCGCCGTTCGAGCTCATGCAAGTCCAGCTGAAGCGGCAAATCTGTCGCAATCGTCGCCAGCTGCTTCGACATCATCACCTGGTCCCGTTGCTGTTGCAGCGCCTCGCGATAGCGCTTGTTCGGTACTTCATCGGCATGGTCCAGCGCATTCTCCACGCTCCCGTATTTCTTGATCAGCTCCGCCGCGCCTTTTTCGCCGATACCCTTGGCTCCAGGAATGTTGTCGACGGTGTCGCCCAGCAGCGCCATGTAATCAATGACCCGTTCCGGAGGAACGCCTAAAATCTCTTCCACTTTCTTTTCATCAACTATGATGTCCGCCTTCGCTCCTCCAGATGCTGTGCGAAGCGTTCGCACGTTTTTCCCGACCAGCTGCATCATGTCCTTGTCGTTCGAAATCACCAGCACATCCAAATTCTTCTTCGCCGCTTGCACGGCCATCGCGCCGATCACGTCGTCCGCTTCGTATCCCTGCACTTCCAGAATCGGCAGCCTCATCGCCTCGCACAACCGCCTCACAAGGGGCAATTGGACGCGCATTTCGTCCGGCATCGGTTGCCGCTGCGCTTTGTATTTTTCAAACAATTTGTCGCGAAACGTTGCTCCGGGAGGATCGAACACGATGCCGATGTAATCCGGCTCATAATCCTTGATGAGCCTGCGAAGAATATTGCCGAACAGGAACGGCACGTTGGTAGGCATGCCTCCCGGCCCCGTCAGCCGTTGCGGCATCGGGGCGAAAAAGGCGCGGTAGATGTGCGCCATCGCATCCACAAGGAACAGTTTTTTCGGTGCAGGAGGCATGCCGGCGAGTATAGCAAACGCTTCGGAAAGCAACCTCAGTTCCGCCCGAGCGCGTTTGGACCAGAAAACAAAAAGAGGCGCAAGTCATTGCGCCTTTTTTGTTCCTGGCTTTGTTTGATCTACTTGCTCGGTGCCGCGGCCACTTGTTCCGGCACGACGAGCAGCAATCTGGTTCCGCTGTCCAAATGCACATTCTTGCCGCTCGAGGTTATGATTGTTGCCGGGCTTGCGCTGGACGAGGGCGCCATCATTTGCAAGTCCTTCAACCCGTACACACCGCGGCTATCTGCGGCCAAGGGTTTTAGGGCGCTTGGCGAGCTGGAAGGGCCATCTGCGGGATAGCTGGGCCTTCCAGGCGATGCCACCGGCGTGTGGCTCGTGCCCATCGGTGATCCGCTCGCGGCCGCAGGGGCTGTCCCACTCATGGGATCACTGCTTGGCCCCGCGGACCCGCCGGAATAATCCGCTTGCGGCGCGGCAATCGCGAGTAAGGCCACCGTCAGCGGAATTTCCTCGCCTTTCTTCGGAATGGCCTTGTCGAACTGAATCGCCAGCGTGGATCCGCTATCGCCCTTCGATCTCGCCGTGGCTTCCGTTACGTGCCCCTCTACCTTCGTGCCGATGGGAACAATTGTTTTACCGGCGTACTTTATTTCCTCGGTTGTGCGCGCCTCGACCTTGTCGCCCACACGGGCTTTCTTCGAATCCAGCGACGAGTTGAGTTGCGCATTGAGCGCCGTTCCTGCCGGCAGAGTCGACGCTCCGCTTTCTGACTGCATCGGGATATTCGGTGTTCCCGGCGCCTGCGGGTTTGTTTGAACTTGCGCGGCAGCTCCAGCCGCAAATATGGCGCCAACCAAAACTGCAAATCCAGGTCGTAACATTTCTGCCTCCAATTCGAAAATGGACTGGGCGGCTTCTATCAAGAACATCCCCTATATAGGGGACGCTCCCACCCGGCGAATAGTTGCATTTCGACCGCAAGTAACAGTGCTTCGGGGCGCAAGTGGGACATTTCACGCTCAAAAATACACGATTTAGCGGAGGCGTGACCCTAAGGGCGGCCGCGGGCGCCGGTCTGGCTAGGAAATGATGCCCAGCGGCTTGGCCACTTCCGCCAAAATGTCCGCGGCACGCAGCAGTTGTTCCCTCTTGTGCGTCGCGCTGACGATCGCGCGCAGCCGCGCTTTGCCTTCTGCCACTGTAGGGAAGCCAACCGCCGGCGCAAACACGCCCGCTTCAAACAGCTTCTTAGAAAATTCGAACGCCTTGGCCGCGTCTCCCACATGAATCGGAATAATCGGCGTCTCGCTGGCCTTGAACTGGAATCCGCGCTTTTTCAGTTCACGCTTGAACATCTTCGTATTCGCCCAGAGCTTCTTCACGAGTTTTTCGCCTTCCGGCGAATCCAGCAGCGTAAACGCCGCCTGGCACGCGGCGACGGTAGCCGGCGGATGCGAAGTTGAAAACAGGAACGGCCGCGCCCGCAGATACAAGAAATCGATCAAGTCGCGCGACCCGGCAACGTACCCTCCCATCGCGCCGATCGCTTTGCTCAAGGTACCTACCTGAATATGCACGCGCCCATGGCAGCCGAAATGATCCACGGTTCCCCGCCCGCCGCGCCCGAGCACCCCGCTCGAATGCGCGTCATCGACCATCATGATGCAGTTGTACTTCTCCGCCAGGTCGCAAAGCGCCGGCAGCGGCGCGATATCGCCGTCCATCGAAAAAACCCCGTCGGTAATGATCAGTTTTTTCCCCGGGAACTCCGCATGCTCCTCGAGGATGCGCTCGCAATCCTTCACATCTTTGTGCTTGAACACCTTGATCGTCGCCTTCGAGAGCCGCGCTCCGTCGATGATCGAAGCGTGATTCAATTCATCCGAAATGATCAGGTCTTCCTTGCCAAGCACCGCGGAAACCGTTCCTGCGTTCGCCGTAAACCCCGACTGAAACACCACGCACGCTTCCACATTCTTGAACTTCGCGATCTGTTCCTCCAACTCCATGTGAATCTTCATCGTCCCGGCGATGGTTCGAACCGCTCCTGCACCCGCACCGTAGCGTTTCACCGCGTCCAAAGCCGCTTTCCGCAGCGACTTGTGCGTGGTCAGCCCCAGATAATTGTTCGAAGCCAGGTTGATCACTTCCCGGCCATCAAAAATACAAACCGGCTTCTGCTCGCCTTCAAGCACACGAAACTTCGGCGCCACACCCTTCGCGCGTAATTCATTCAACTGGTCGGAAATGTACTGCGTGGGATTCTGTTTCGTTGCCATCGTTGCGGTATCGGACATGCTTAAACTCCTGAAGTGGACTCGGCTGGTGGAACTACCATTCTGCGTCAGCCGGCGGCTCAGGGCAACCAGATCGGAAGCAAAGTTAAAGCGGGAAAGGCAATTTGCTTAGCGCGGCATTCCGTTCGGATACAGAAGAATCTTCCCAGCCAATCCGCCCTGCAATTTCAGAAACGCATTCTCAAATTTCTCGAGCGGCTCGCGTTCCCCAAACAACGGCTCCAAATTCAGCCGCCCCGCCTTCAAAAGCGCCGTCATCTGTACCCAAGTCCCATACATCCGCCGCCCATAAATCCCCTGCACGGTTGCGCCCTTGAAAATCACATCATTCACCAAATCCAGCGGCACATTCTCGGTCGGTATCCCGAGCAGCGAAGCTCGTCCCCCCGCCCGCAACGCCTTGAACCCTTGCTGAATCGCAGTAGGGTTCCCCGACATCTCGAGCAAGGCATCCACGCCGGTTCCGTTCGTGTCCGCCAAGATCCGCGCAACGGCATCCTCCGCCGCCGGATTCAAAACCACATCGGCGCCCATCTTCTTCGCCATCGCGCGCCGATTCTCGTTCGTCTCCGTCGCAAACACGGTGGAACTTCCGCACGCCTTCGCCACCGCAATCGACATCAATCCAATCGGCCCGCAGCCTGTCACGAGAACCGTCTGCCCCGCGATCGGCCCTGCCAGCACGGTATGCACGGCATTCCCCAGCGGATCGAGAATCGCCCCATAATGCTCCGGAATCGCCGGATCAAGCTTCCAAATATTCGACGCCGGAATTTTCACGAACTCCGCGAACGCACCATCCTGATCGATCCCGATAATCCGCAAATTCTGGCAAATGTGCGCTTCGCCAAGCCGGCACTGATGGCAATGCCCGCAATTTACGTGCATCTCCGCGCTGACAAAGTCCCCGCTCTCTACCGCGGTAACTTCTTGCCCCACGCGCTCCACAACGCCGCAAAACTCATGCCCCAAAGTCACCGGCGGCTTGATCCGCCCCTGCGACCACCGGTCCCATCCATAAATATGCAGATCCGTCCCGCAAATCGATGCCGTCTTCACGCGCACCAGGACGTCCGCCGCCCCGATCACCGGCACCGGCGCGCTTTCGAACGACAACCCGCGCCCCGCGTTCATCTTCCGCAAAGCCTTCATGGTCGCAGCCATCTACTCGGATCTCCGGTCAGGGACAATCTTTGATGCTAGCACAGCCCGCACCTGCGGCCACGCGGCGCTCCCGGCCCTCTCCACAAGGCGGCGGTGGCTCGAATTCGGGATTCCGCGTTTCGAATTTCGTCCCTTTCCCGCTCTCACCGCGCAATCTCCTCCAATACCAATCCATTCGTCCGCGGGCCCAACGCTCCGACCACCACCGCCACCAAAATCATCGCCACCGCCAAAACTGCAAATACAGCTGGCACTCCATGCACCAGTACGGCCCCAATCAAAATCGAGCTAAACGCCGCGCTCAACCGGCTCCAGCTATAGGTAAATCCCACTCCCGTCGCTCGCAGCCGCGTCGGAAACATTTCCGCCTGATACGCGTGAAACGCCGCCGAAAACCAATAATTCGCCAAAGTCAAAAGCGCCCCAAATCCCACCACCGCCAGAGGCGCCACAGAATTCCCAAATCCCAACCCCAGTCCGGCCACAAGCAAAGCCAAGACAACAATCGTCCACTTCCGTTCCATCCGGTCCGAAGTCCACGCCGCCAGAAGCGGCCCCACCGGCGAAACCATCGCAATCAGCAGGGTGTACTCCAGCGAATGCAAAAGCGAAACTCCCCTCTTCAACAAAAACGTCGGCGCCCAATTCGCAAACCCATAAAACCCAATCGTCTGCAAAGCCTGAAAAATAACAAGCATCACCGTCCGCGGAAGATAAGGCGTCCTCCACAACTCCCAAAACGAAGCGCGCTCGGCCTCCGCCACTCCATGTGTCATCCCTAGAGGAGCGAGGGATCCGCTTTTCTCTTTCTTTTCTGTGGCCGCGGCGCCCTCGGCGTCCTCTTTGTAAATTCCTCTTCCTTCTTTCGAAAAAGATTCACTCTCGAGGGCCGACATAATCGCATCCGCCTCCGCCGCCCTCCCCCTGCTCTCCAACCATCGCGGCGACTCCGGCAATCTCCTCCGGAACCACCACGTTAAAAGCGCCCCCGAAGCCCCAATCACCATCACCCACCGCCACCCGCTCATCAGAAAATGTGTCGGCACCAGCAGGCGCGAAAGCACCGCGGCCACGGGCACCGCGCAAAATCCCGCCACCTGCGTGATCGCCACATACCGTCCGCGCGCCCGTCCCGGCACCACCTCCGTCACATACGTATCGATGACCACAATTTCCGCGCCAATCCCCACACCCGCAAAAAACCGCAGAGCAATCAACCAAGCCGCCGTCGGTGCAAACGCATCCGCAAACGTAAACACCGAATAAATCAAAAGCAGCAAAATAAACGCGCTCCGCCGCCCCATCCGGTCGCTCCCCATCCCAAACACGACCGTCCCCACAAACATTCCCAAAAATCCCGCCGCCACAAAAAACGTAAATTGCCGCAGCGAAAGGAACCCCGACTGCTGCAAAGCCGCCCCGATATACGCCACAATAAAAATGTCGTAGAGGTCGAAGAAATTTCCGAGCGACACCAAAGCAATAAACCGCCGGTGAAACCTCCCCAGCGGCAACCGTTCAATCCTCTCCCTAATCGTTTCGCTCAATCAGCTCCCCCATCGCCTGTAGGGGCGCAATTCCGTGCGCCTTTTTTGGCATTGCGCAACTCTTGTACAAACCGCCGCTCTCTCACTTCACCTCGCTCACTAGCCCAATCTTCTCCAACGCCCTCAAATACTCCACCACCATCTCCACCGGCACCGGCCCATACTCCGCAGAAACTGCATCCCGTATCTCCTCGGCATTCCTCTTCCCATCCGCAAAATTCAAAACTTCATACGCATACTCCTCGCCGCTACCCCACAATCCCTCATAGCCAAACAATTTCGGCGTGGCCACTCCCCCGGCCTTGGCATGATCCGCAAAATAGTCATACCCAAACACCGCCAACGGCCCTTTCGGCTCGGCGCTTCGTCGAAATACGGGTCCAGATCCGCGTTTTTCAGGCTGCGATTGGCAGCCTCCAATGTCCCTCGCCAAGAAATCCACTGTCGGCATTTCAGAGAGTCTTCGGTACGAATACTTGACTCCCATGTCGTACATCGACTCATTTCCATACAGATTGCAGGCCTCCTCTCTCGAGAGGCTCCGCGCACGAAACCGCGACAACGTTTCGCGAGCGAGGTCTCCGACTGTCATCGCATGGAATGCCGCTGCCGAATCTTTCAATGAAATCTGACTCAAGAAATACCCGCTAGCCGCCCCAATAAACGCCGCCCTCTTCAACTTCGTGGTATCAATATTCGCCGCCGTATCAAAGTTCGTATGAATGTACCGGTCCGGCCAGTCATTCATATAAATCGCCGGTATCCCGAACGACGAATCCTGATACACATCGTGGTCGCTTCCCATGGTGTACGCCGAATACTCCGCCCGCAGCGGCTCCTTCCCGCCTTCCGGCGCCACAAACGGATACTCCGCCTTCCCCGTCGCCGCAAATTTGTACGACTCCTCGTTCACAAATTCCGCAAACGCCCACGCCACATCATGCACAAACGACGGCAAACTCATCGGCCCCCGCGTCACATGAAACACCGCCTTCGTCGCCGGTCCGCCTCCCACCATGTCCATATGCACAACCGCCTTAATCCGCTTGGCAAATTCTGGCTTGCCGTTCAACAACGCCAGCGTCCCCTCAATCTCCGGGGGCCAGATAAACCGCATCGTCCGCGCCGGGCGCGCCAATTTCCCCTCTGCAATCAACTTCTCTAAAGTCCGCGCCACTTCCAAGATCGTCACGCATCCACTGGCATTGTCGTTCGCCCCCGGCCGCTGATGATCGAGGTGGCAGGAAAACGCAATCTCCTCTTCCTTTAATTTCGGATCTGAGCCAGGAATCGTCGCCGTCACCACTTCATAGTTCCCCGCATGCTGCCCCGCCTTCACAACCGAATGCACAAACAGGCTCTGCCCTGTCGCAAGTCGATCTCGAAGGTCACGCGCCGTCTTCAGCGACACCATGAATGCCCACGTTTTGTTTGCCGAGAACGTTTCCAGATGTCCCCAGCGAATCAAATTCTCGTCCTCACCCCACCAAGCACTCTTCTGGTTCTGCGCGTAACTGACAATTCCCGCCGCCCCGAATTTCCCCACCGCCAAATCCTGCACCGCTCCCGGCGAGGCACTCACCAGCACGACCTTTCCTTTCACGTCCTTCCCCGCGTAATCGCTGTCCTTCGTCCCGTCGCCCACATCAAGCAACATGCCAACTGCTTCCTTACTCTCACTATCTTCAGCCAGGACAACTGGCTCCGCTCCATAACTCTCGTGCAATATCACCGGCCCATCCGGGCAGTCCGCAATAATATTCGGGTTACTCCCGCAACGAACTATTCGTTTGACTTCGGATACGTCCAACTCTCCGAGATCCGTATCCCAAGCCGGGCGCGACCTCTGCGTACCGTAAAAAATCTTTCCATCCGCAGGAAACTCCAGGATTTGCACATCGCTCAGTCCATAAGCCCGCGCCCGCTCCGCCACCAATTCCGCCGCCGAATGAAATCCCCGGGACCCGCGCTGCCGGTGAAAGGTAGCAATCACTTCCAAATTCCGCTTCGCTGTCTCCCCGTTCAACTCATTCGCCAAAGCCGCCACATCCCCCTCCGGCAAAAGCCGCGGCTCTTGCCCGCGCGCCACTCCCACGCCGGTTCCGCTCCCGAGCATCGCCATGATCGCCATCCAAATGATTCTCTTCCTCACAATTTCCTCCAAAACTCGCGCCGGGCAACTGCCCGACTGAATGCGTCATACCGCCTGCTGAGCGCCAGGCTTTAGCCCGGCATCATCCGCTCGCTCCACGCCACGCGCGCCGCGATTCTACCTTTCTTTTCTCCCGAGCTAACCACCATCAGCAACTCTCTCATCCATTCTCCCGCTTCTCGCGTACCTCTTCACGGGGGATTCACCAGACTTCAGAAATTCTCAAGCCCATTCTGGGCCTGGCGGATTCCTACGTCCAAATCACGGAAAGAGACCATGAACGAAACATCAGACCGCACCAATCTAATTCCAGCTTCAACGCAGGCGCAGCTATCCGATAGGCGTTCGTTCCTCAGAAAAGCCTCTCTCGCAGGAGCAACTGGCGCACTCGCGCTAACCGGCCTCCTCGATGTAGCCTCCGCAAAAACCGCAGCCCGCAACCTGACTTCCAGCGACCACGATCATGACGAAGATCGCGATAACGACAAAGAACTGCGCCATGAAGACATCGAAATCCTCGTCGCCGCGGAAATCGCCGAAGCTCTAGCCGTCACCACCTATTCGAACATCATCGGCACCGCACCGTTTTTTGGCCGACTTCCCAACGACGATCAGGGCTATCTCCTCGGTGCTCTCCAGGAAGAAATGTCCCACTACGCTCTCGAACAATCCGTCACGGACAAGCCTTCTCCATTTACTTCTTTCTTCTATCCGAAAGACATGTTCCTCAGCGCCGAAACCACTCTCAACACGCTTGTCACTCTCGAAGACGCCTTCATCGCCGCGTACTTGGTCGGCGTCCGCAATTTCAGCAGCACTCGCCTCCGCGTGACCGCCGCCCGCATCATGGGCATTGAAAGCGATCACCGAACTCTCGCCCGCGTCCTCGGCCCGGACGTTGCGGCGCAGGATGGCGGCCCCATCCCGACGATCACCGGCGCACAGGGTGTCGCCGAAAGCGTCGCACCGCCCAACAACAACGGCTACGAGCGCACTCTCTGCTGGACCAAAATTGAACAAGCCGTTCGAGCGCTCACTCCGTTTGTGGACATCACTGCCGCCAAAGCCGCCGGCTTCGACGTCTCGAAATCTTTCCCGTTCGAGCCCTTCACTCCAAAGCTGCCCAACCCCCTCGGAGACTTCATCTCTTTCAAAGGCTGCTAGGCGTTTCGAACGCCAGCCATTTCCAGTCCCAGGAGCACCGCAGGGCCGGCCTATCGTCCCTCTCGAGTCCCGACGAGAAGGCCGGCTCCCGCACCACCAGCCAACTAAACTGTCCAGAAGACAAAGCCAATTCAAAAAGAGATAATGCTCCCAACCCAGACAGAGTTTCTGCGCGGAGGAAAAATGCGATGCCCCGGGCAGGTTCCTATTCTTGCCGCGCATTTCGAGGTGCGCGCGGCTCGTTTCCGGGTTGCTCGTTTTCGAGAGTGGTCTCTTGTGGAGTCCTAAGGTTTGACCTCTTCACTCCAGCCTGTACCGCGCAAAGCCGAACTCCTACTCCTTGTCCTCTTCCTCCTTTCTCTACCCATACTCAATCCCTGGGTGCGCGGAGATGGCGTAGGCTACTACGCCTACGCCCGCGCTCCGCTCATCGAGCACAGTCTCGATTTCACTCACGACTATCAGCAAGCCAACGCCAGCTTCCGCGAGAACCGCCTCGACGAGAACGGCCAGCCGACCGCCGCATTTCGCACGCGCACCGGCCACCTTGAAAATCACTTCACCGTCGGTCCCGCTGTCCTCTGGGCTCCCTTTCTGCTCGCCACCCACGCCGGTGTCCTTCTCGCGCGTTCCTTCGGCTCGGCGATTCCCGCCGACGGTTTTTCCATGCCCTATCTCATCGCCATGGCGCTGGCGACGGCGCTCTACGGCTTTCTCGGCCTTCTCATTTCCTTTCAAATAGCCCGCAAATACGTCGACCAGACCTGGGCCCTGCTCGCTACGCTGGCCATCTGGTGGGCCAGCTCGCTTCCCGTCTACATGTACTTCAATCCGGCCTGGTCGCACGCCCACTCGGCTTTCGTCGTCGCGCTTTTTTTGTGGTACTGGCACGAAACGCGCGAGGCGCGGTCTCTGGGTCAGTGGATTTTGCTGGGCGCGCTGGCGGGCTTGATGCTCAATGTCTACTACGCCAATCTCATGCTATTCGCCATTCTGCCGTTCGAGGCGCTGCGCGACTACGGCGCCGCGTTCCGAAAAGCGACACCCAGCACGCCAAGCGTTGCTCAACTTCTGGCGCGGCACGCCGCCTTCGCTGTGACGCTCGTACTTTGTCTGCTGCCAACATTTATCGCGCACCGCATCGTTTACGGAGGCATATTTGAAACGGGTTATGGTTCGGTCAGCCAGTGGAATTGGGGCTCGCCGTATCTCTTGTCTGTCTTGTTTTCCTCGAATCACGGAATGATTTCCTGGACGCCAATTTTGCTCTTCGCCGTGATCGGCCTGGTGGCCTTCTGGCGGAGCGTGCCGCGCGTTGGCGGAGCCTTTCTGCTAGCGGCCAGCGCGTTTTATTATTTCATCGCGTCTTATCCGGATTGGGCGGGCATCTCTTCCTATGGCAGCCGCTTTTTCGTTTCGCTCACCGCGCTTTTTGTCCTGGGGCTCGCCGTTTTTCTCGACCGTTTCACGCGGATCTTTCGAAGACGCGGCGCGGCTCTCGGCGCGTCTTGCGTTTTTCTGGCGTGCTTTGTTCTTTGGAACGCCGGATTGATGTTCCAATGGGGCTCGCATCTGATCCCTGCGCGCGGGCCAATCTCTTTTCCGCAGATGATCCGAAACCAGTTTCTCACCGTGCCCCGCCAGATTACCTCGCAGCTCGGGACTTATCTGTTCCGCCGCAAGGCCATGATGCAGCAGATCGAGCAGCGCGATCTCGAACAGATGAAAGAGAGCCCGCCTTCCCAGTGACTAGGGTTCGTTCAGGTAATTTGGGGTGCTACGAGCATCGCGAGAGGCCTTCTTCTCTGCTACTCTACTTGATGAATTCTCCGATTCTCCCGGAGTTTTACTGAGACTCGATGGCCTCCCTCACCGCACCCGCCTCGCCTGTTCCGGTCGAGCGCGCCGCGCCCGCCCTTGTGCGCATTGAACCGGCGCGCGGTTGGCTGGATTTGCGTTTGGGCGAGGTGTGGGCCTACCGCGAGCTTCTTTATTTTTTCGTCTGGCGCGACGTTAAAGTCCGCTACAAACAAACTGTCATCGGCGTCGCGTGGGTCGTGCTGCAGCCGCTGCTTACCATGGGAGTGTTCACGCTTTTCTTTGGCCGGCTTGCGAAGCTGCCTTCCGACGGCCTCGCTTATCCCGTCTTCTACTTTTGCTCGCTCGTTCCGTGGAACTATTTCGCGACGGCGCTGCAATCCTGCACGGCCGTCGTTGTCGATAACCAGCGCGTGATCACAAAAGTTTATTTTCCGCGGCTGGTGCTGCCAATTTCCGCCGTGGTTTCCGGCTTGGTGGACTTCGCCATCGGGTTCGTTGTCCTTGGCGTCGTGCTCGCCCTTTACGGTATACGCCCGGGCCTCGCGGCAATGTGGCTGCCGGTGCTGCTGTTGCTCGCCGTGCTTACCGCGCTTGGCGTCGGCCTGTGGATGTCCGCGCTCAACGCGCTTTATCGCGACGTAAAATATGTAGTTCCATTCTTAATTCAGTTCTGGATGTTCGCGTCGCCGGTGGCGTATCCCTCTTCGCTCGTGCCAGAGCGGTGGCGGTGGCTGTACGGGCTGAACCCCATGGCGGGAGTGATCGACGGATTCCGGTGGGCGCTGACCGGGCACGGCCAGCCGCCTGGGCCCTTGCTTCTCGCTTCGTCGGGCATGGTTGTGGCGGTCGTGCTTGGGGGACTCTTCTTCTTTCAGCGGATGGAAGGTGCGATCGCGGATCGCGTTTGAGACAGGCGAGAGACTCTCTTAAGAGCGCATGTGCTTGACGACAGATCTCAGGGCGAAGTGTCTCTCACAAGAAAACGTTTGCAACCCCCGCCCGAGAAGACCAGCTCTCCGAACGATCTAATCGGACTCTGATTCCTGAATCTGTTGCGGCAGGAGAATCTGCCGAGGCGGCGAAGGGCGGCTCGTTGAACTGTAAGCGGTTTTGTCGGCTCTTTCCTTACTTCCGCAACCGGACACAAAGTCGGCGGCCTTTCTAGCCGCTTCCTCGGCGCTGGCCCCATAAAACATTTTGATCTCACAATCGGCCGAAGCCGCAAGTCTCAGCCTGAATCGTTCGGGCCAGCTCGGCAACATCGCCACCAACTCTTCAATGACAAATAAATGGGTTTCCGCGCCGACGGTGAACCTGAAGTTATGCTCTCTCACTAGCATCGGACTTATTCCATTCGCTCGCATCCGGTCCGTCTCCTTTTAAGATTTAGAACGTTCGGTGGGATTTTTTGATGAAAACGCTAAAACGTCAAGTTCTAAAAAGGTTATCCGAACCACTGAGTCATGTACGTATTTTTACGGAATTGACGCGGCGGGGAGGACTGGAACAGCCCGTCACAGCGATCCCGCAGAGACTACGGAACGGCGGTAAGATCTCCTCCCCGCTTCTAGATTCCGACCGGCGACAATACTCGCGCCCCGAGCATCTGACCTTCTACGCCGTCCAGGCCAGGAGAACATTTTCCTCCCGACTGTTCCGGCTTGGGCCACTCCGAGAGAACCTCCCGGACAGCCTTAACATTTTCTGGGAGTTTCACCAGTCCCCTCCACAATCCTCGCCCAACTTCGCTCGAAGCACGGCTGCCTGGCATCGCAAAACGGGACTTGTTCCTGAGTGGTCTTCCCGAGGCGGGAATCTTATAAGGTTTTAAGGTTCTCTCCACTCGATCCATCCGTAGGGCATTCATTCCAAGACTTGTTTACTCTTCAGTGCTTGACGACTCGTGGTCACTGACATGCTAGACCTTTCTCGGAGTCCGCAGGTAGAAACGCTCCGGCCCGATTTCCGGGGGAATAATGACAAGAGTTTTGATAGTCCTTGCGATGATGCACGTGTCAGCGATGACGGTTCGCGCCCAGTCAGAAATGCAGGAGCTCCCACTTCCGAGCGTTGATGCATCGCAAGTCAGCCTGCTTGAGGCGGTTTCGCAGCAGCCCCGGCGAATTTTCCCCGACAATCCGATCCCCGTTCTCCCGAGCCTTCAGGACGGGCCGGCTCCGTGTCCCGAGGGAGAGGGGAAACCGTGCGCTGTTCTGGGAGGACAAGCCTATTTTTCTGATCCCATTCACATGACCCAGCACGACCTGACATGGGGACAAGCAGCCAGGAATCCGGCCATGTTGATTGCCGACGCGCTCAACCTCGCGGCGACCGTCGCCGACATAGAGGGCACCCAGGCGTGTCTGCATTCGCACACGTGCCGCGAAGCGAATCCGCTTTTTGGATCAAAGCCAAGCCGGGCGCGGGCCTACGGCACCGCCATCCCCATTTCCTTCCTAACTTATGCGTTTGCTGCTCGCCTGAAAAAGGACGGCAACGGAAACTTCGCCTTCGCGACTCTGTGGGCAGCGACCGCAGTGCATGTGTATTTTGCAGCGGGCGGCTTTGCGGTCGCCGGTGACAGGACCTCACCAAACCCGAGCGCTGCCAACCGTCAGAAGTTCGCCATCGCCATCAGGTTTTAGCGGCGCTTGCCGTACGCAGTTGGAGAGAAAGGTCTGGAGACAAATCATGAATGCCTCGATGAAACACACCGCGATCCTGATCTCGGGACTCTTCCTCGCTTTTGGCGCGCCCCCCGCAAACTCGGATGGTACGTCGCCCCCTCCAGGAAGGCCCCGGCAAATCGTGGTGCTCGTCTATGAGACTGACAAGGGTCTCCGGTTCCAGCTTCCATCCGGCCGCTACCAGGATGCTGAGTACAAGAAGGCCGATGCAAATTATTTTCTGGCCGAGTTAAAACTGCGCGAAGGAGACTGCCAGCTCATCGAGGTGGTCGATGACAGAGCTCGGCTGTCAGCGATAACCGAAGTCTCGGAGATGGCCATCAACGCTGGTTTCAAGGATATCCGGCCTTTCATTTACTGGCACCAGACAGGACGCATGGCGCAGGTTCAGTTTGGGCCGCCGATAAAATTCACCATGACTGCCGAGAAGATCGAGCAAAGGGTGGAGAAAGCGAAGTGAGACGGAAGAGGCCCGGTTTTCCCGCTCCAAAGGCGTGTCATGTGCTCGCTGCCGTTGTCGCCTGTTCGCTGATAGGAACCGCCGATGCCCGAGAAACTCACCGACTCGGAACCCCCAGGCTGAACGAGGACCAGCTCGGCGAGTCCCTTAGCAGGTTTCGGTCGCTCCACAAGAAAGCAAGTTGCATTCGACGGCCGAATGAAAGTTCTGATGAGCGCAGTTTGAAGAGAGACTGGTTGAAATGGGTCGATTGCAGCCTGGAAGAAGGCGTCACTTTTGAGGGGCTTGAGCTATTAGCGGAAGTCTATCCAACCCGGCCATTCGGAGTATTCGCGTCATTCAACAGGAAGAGATTGGTCGAGCTGACCTATACGCTCTCTATCACATCCATAGATGCTCTGCTTCCAAGCCTCGACAAGCTGTATGGCGAAGCGTTCCACAGGACCTACGACAGAAAAGGACTGCTAGATTCCGCCAGGTGGTCGGACAGGGAAGCGAGCTTGGAGGTGGAGCTTGTGCCGATCAGCCCGGCGGTGGCCGATCGAGACTTCCTGCGCCTCGGCGTTGGCTCACCCGGCAGCGCCGTAAGAGTTCGTATTCGTTTGAATGCCCTGACAACCAGTGGCCCATGACCTCTCGCCGCAAGTGTCACCCAGCCGAAGGACCCGATGGAGGAACACCACATGATTGTCTGCAGGATTATTTGTCTGTTGTTCTGTCCATCTCTCGCTTTGGCGCAAGCTCCGCCGACTCCGACAGAACCTAGCCCACCAAACGCCGCTCCGCCAGCCGTCCACTCCGATTCCGCACCCTCGGCGAGAAAACCCATTTTCGTAGGGAGAGGTGTGTCGGTCAGGGTGAGCGCCGGATACGCGTACACGAGCCTCGATATGCCTTCGTCCGGCAGAATGAATCTATCGGGTCCGGATGCGACGGTCACCACGGACTTGTCTCCGCGCTTCGGCGCGTCCGTGGATTTGAGCTATGTCCGAGCCTCCAATGTGCTGGATACCGGCCGGCACGCCGACGTTCTGAGCTATCTTGCTGGCCCTGTTTTCTATCCTTTCAGAACTTCGAAACTGACGATGTACGTTCACGGCCTGGGGGGTGGCGCCCGGGTCACGGGTGTCGTCCCTGTCGGCGGCGGCGAGTTCGAAAGGGGCTATGCCAACAAAGTCTCCTGGGCCGTCGGCGGGGGTGTCGAGTACCAGGTCTCCGCTTCGGTATCTTTCCGGGGAGGCGGAGACTACCAGCACACATCCTTTTTCAACTCGGAACTGGCGGTACGCGGCCAAAACGACATCCGGATCATGGGCAGCGTCGTCTACACCCTCTGGCAGCACCCGGAGAGAAGACGTTGAGCTAGCTTATATTCGAGTGCCCAGAGAAAGTTTTCAGATTTATCTACCGTTATTATTTTCGAAGTAGGAGGACCCGTGGGAATTTCTGGCTTCCGCCTGCAGTTGTTTTCAGGCACGCGGGGCCGCAACAATTTAGATCAGGTCCTGACGCCCTTCTTTAAGAATTTTGGCGCTTGTCCGCATTGCCAGAAGAAGGGCGAATCGTTTCTGCTTGAGCAGCCAGACGAAGAGGAACCCGTGATCTCTCGCTCCGATGGCGAATCGTTTCACCTGGTCTCGGGAGATACGCCGATCTCCTTCCCCGCTGATAAGTCCTCCGGAAAACCCGCCATGATGACCGCGGGATTTTGGTACGTGAGTGAATCTCGACCCGGATCCCCGGGAACCGGCGGGTTTACGGAAACTGTGGTCGTCGTCTTGAGGAATCCTCCGAAAAGCGGAACGCTTCTCAGGCATCATCTTGAGCTTCTCGCGGACACTCTGGCTGAGAAAATCCGACTGGAAGGACAGCTCTTCACCTTTTACGAATTTGACGGCAGCCAACTTCGCCGAAACCCGTAGTCCTCTTGCACACTAGATCGGCGCGAGGCTATTCACGCTATACGGCGCTTCCCGCATAGCACGCGCGGCCCGTCCAATTGGGAAAAATCGCAGGAAAGGCACTGCCGAAGAACTGGAGCTTCTCCCTGACTTGAGCCTTCCGTTCGTAAAGCTGGTCCAGCAGCAGGTCGAGGCTCGCGCGATCTCCGCCGAACCAGTCGGGCGGGATTTTGCTCGCAGCTTCGCTAAGTGTGTCTCGGCCGATCCGGGCCAAAACGTTAAGCCAGGGATCGAACGCGCCAATCCCCTCAACTTGTTCATAGACTCGTTTATCGAGATACAAGCTTCGCCGCGGCGCGTCCGTAAACCGCCAGTCCTGTCCGTCGAAGCAGGAACCATGGTCGATCATCACCGCGTGGTAGGTATTCGACTTGTCCGGCACGAATACGGCCTGCCTGTCGTCGGCGTTGGAAGCCCAGATGTCGAAGACCAGGATTCCGCAAAAATCTCGGAGATTAGGCACCTGGGTAAGTATGTTGCCGGGCAGAAGGTCAAGGATTGCTTTGCCCCGCGGATCGGTTACGAATTGAGAGCCAAAGCACCGACCGTGCCCGCACGGAGTGCGGCCATACCCTTGCTGAATGCACAGGTCGGTCGTGAGATGCACCAGGTCTTCGCTAACGATAACCACCGCTCCATGAGCGACCGGAAGTGACAGGAGTTCCGCGAGGGCGGTGCAGAGCAGTTCGTTGGCGAGGACTCGTTTTCCTTGCGGGTTATTCGGGAACTTCACGACGTAATAGCAGCCATCCGAGCAGCGCATCAGATGAGACTGGCAGCCGCCCCGCATCCGCCGAATTTCCTCGACGGCCCGCAAGGGTCCCGCCGACACCCGTACCAGTGCATCGACCGGATTGACCATTCCCCACCCCCTACCCATGTGTTAGCTAATCAATACACGGTACGTATAAGTATGTCTAGTCGGTTTAATCGTGTCACGAAAGGCGCTACAAAGTGTTCAAAAGTACAACAAGCGACAACTGTGTAAATCGATTATTTACAGAGAGCAACTGTCCCGGCGTCTGGTTAGCCTGTAACAGGTTAAAGAGATCCGAAGCGCTTTCGGACGGCGTATAGCGCCACTTCGAGGGGAGAATGAAGATGTAATTTTCTTTCCAGTCTGCTTCTGTAAGTAGCTACAGTGTTCACGGATATTCCTAGATTCGTGGCGATCTCTTTCGTAGTTTTCCCGGCTCCAGAGAGGTCCAGCACTTCTCGCTCTCTCTCAGAAAGTGAGTCTATTTCGGTCGGCTCAGGGGAGGCCGAGAGTAGCTCGCTTGCCAACCCAAGCTGATCAATGGGTCCTGTTTCCTGTGGCGCACTGCCGGGGCCATCTTGTAGCATCGCCGACACGCTTCGCACCTCTTCTGAAACGGCTTCCAAGAATTCCATTTCTTCAGCAAATGGCCGCACAAGCTTGCGGCGGTTCTGCACGGGTGCTGGGTCTTTGGCGATTTCCTCCCGAATCGAGCCTATGTCCGCCATCAACGTTAGAAAATACTGCTCTATTCTTTTCTGATGGCTCGTTTCGATGACAATTGCGACTACTTGGTTGGAGCCTTCGGCCTCGTCCTTGATGGGAATCAGGTTGAAAAGCCAATGGCTTGACTGACCGGAATTGGGTACCTTTTTCAGGACCTCGATACTGGACTCTATTTGCCCTGTCTCCCAAACTAGTTTGATTGCGTGCTCAAGCTGTTCTGCTCCATTGCCTAGAATTTCCTGGATCGTTTTCCCGATACAGCTTGACGCTGGCGAATTGGCAACCGTGAATGCAAAGGTAGGATTCGAACTCACGAGCCGGGCTTGCGTATCGAACACGGCGAGTCCGACCGATGTCGCGTTGAATATTCCCGTTAATAGATACTTGAGCTGTTCGAAATTTGGAGAGTGATCTGATCTTGGTGTGGGCCCGTCAGCCAATTTTGCCCCCAATCGCGGCTGAGAGTTGGGGACAAAACCGAGCAGCGCGTTGCCGCTGACGTAATGGCAGCGGACTCTCTTGCAGATAGACGTAGTGCGAACAAAAATGCTTCCCTGGCCGGGTCGGGAGCATCCTGGGTTCTCCTCACATGCCTACAACGGCTTAGAACACACTCGTATATACACGCACTGGTAAACACATGTCAACTAAAATGTGAGGTGTTCCTGAGAAACTGTGCAGTTTTGTACAGTCAACTTCCGCGCGGTTTCCCGGAATGGGAAACGCCGCAAGACTTGACAAACGCCGAAGCGGGTGACGCCAGGCAAATGGAGCGGAGGTTGGCAGGATGCCCGCACTCAAGAATGGAAAGGTCCGTCGCGTCTCGCGATCAATGCAGTGTCCCGCCTTACGCTTCGATGATTTTGTTTCGCACCGGAAACCGAACCAAGGCCGCCAGCGAGTGAAGCTCCTCCTTCTTTATCCGCCGCGCGCGGTAGCTTTCTGGGGTACGAATGCGGATCCCTAACTCCGTCGCCACCTGCCTCTTGCTCTTCCCATTTGCCAAGAGTTGCAAAACAGTGCGTTCTCTTGCTTGGGGACAACCTTGAAGCACAACCGAGTTTAGTTTGACCACATTTATCCGTCCAAGGAGTGAAGGTTCCTGAGATATACGGCCTCGCCGCCGCCGGCTCACAGTTCAGCGAGCTCAATCGTCCTCCTCACGACTCGACTTCTCCTACTGATCCCTCTCAAACATGTCGGCTCGACATCCAGCACTTCGGGCAACTGTCACCCCCTTCATCAATAGGAACATTTCTGAAGCGTCGCGACCCTCTTGCGAGGATTTCATTGTCTACTATTAGAAAGTACTAAGAGTCCTAGGATTACTTATTAAGTCTAGGGACTGGAAAGACTTAGCCTCGCCATGAGCAAAACCTTAACAGATGTATTGTCGTCCAACCCGGGCGATAACGGGCGTATTGGAGAACTGGATGGTTTGCGTGGCATCGCCATCGCGATGGTCGTGATCTTTCATTACTTCCAGATCACTCTCGTGGCGCGCCCGGGCTCGGCGATTGCCTATTTGCAGGCAGCGGCACGACTATCCTGGACCGGGGTTGATTTGTTCTTCGTTCTCTCTGGATTCCTCATTGGCGGGATATTGCTCGACTCGCGCGCATCGACGAATTACTACTCCGTTTTCTATAAGCGGCGCTTTTTACGGATTGTTCCTGTTTACGCTGTTACGTTACTGCTCACTGCCGTGCTGGTATCCTTGAGACTGGGACCCGAGAGCGGCCCCTTCCAATGGCTCACGACGGAAGGTGCTCCATGGTACGCGTATTTGACGTTTACGCAGAATTTTTGGATGACCCATGCCGGGAGTTTCGGTTGTAATGGTTTAGCAATGACCTGGTCTCTCGCAGTTGAGGAGCAATTTTACCTGACGGTGCCGCTCTACATTCGAGCATTAAGTCGCCGTTGGTTGGCGCGATTCCTGGTGATCGGTATATGCGGCGCTCCATTGCTTCGAACTCTGCTTCTCCGTTTCGGGAGCGACAGCTCGGTCGGGATTTATACGATGATGCTCTGCCGCTCGGATGCCTTGCTGCTCGGCGTCCTGGCGGCTGTGCTGCTCCGAAATGACCGCTGCAGAGAGCGTATCCGCAGCGCCGGCATTGCCTTCTACATTTCTATTCCCATGTTTTTAGTGGGCCTGGGATTTCTGACCGTGCGGGCATGGAATCTGAACACCTCCATCATGAAGAGCGTTGGGTATACCTGGGTCGCGCTTTTCTACGTTACGATCCTCCTGTTTGTGCTCACCCGGCCAGACAGTGTGTTCAGCAGAGCTCTGCGAATGAAATGGCTCTGCTGGCTTGGTACGCTCGCCTATGGGATTTATCTATTCCATACGGGAGTACAATATCTGTTGTTCGGACTGATCTGGGGCTGCGGAGCGAAAATAAGCAGCGTTCCCACATTCCTGGTCACGGTGGCGGCGATGGCAGTGACAGTTCTGCTCGCGCAGCTTTCCTGGAGGTTCGAGCAACCTTTGATCCGCATGGGACGGCAGGCAAATTTTGACTTTGGAGCTACCCAACCGCTGGAAGCACCTGCCTCTGGAGTAAGATTAGTCTACCGATGAGTTCGGCTGTCATACAGAGCGAGGGACTTGGGAAGCGGTACCGGCGCGGGTTGTCGGTGGACGCGGGTCTGCGGCATGCGCTGGAGCGATTCTTGAAGTCGCCGCTTTCGGCGTTTCGGAAGAAGGAAGAGACGTTCTGGGCGCTGAAGGATGTTTCGCTGGAAGTGAAAGAAGGGGAAATACTTGGATTGATTGGGCGCAACGGCGCCGGCAAAACCACGCTTCTGAAAATCCTTTCCAGGATAACTAAACCAACTACCGGCTGGGCAGAGATTCACGGGCGGGTCGGGTCGCTGTTGGAAGTGGGGACGGGATTTCATCCCGAGCTCACTGGCCGGGAGAATACCTTTCTGAGCGGCGCAATCCTGGGAATGAACAAGCGCGAGATTGAGCGGAAGTTCGACGAGATTGTGGCGTTCGCGGAACTGGAAAAGTTCATAGACACGCCGGTAAAGCACTATTCAAGCGGAATGTATGTGCGGCTGGCATTTGCAGTGGCGGCGCACCTGGAGCCGGAAATTCTGCTGGTGGATGAAGTGCTTGCGGTCGGGGATATCACGTTTCAGAAAAAATGCCTGGGGAAAATGGGTGATGTGGCACGGGCTGGACGGACAGTTGTGCTGGTGAGCCACAACATGGCGGCGATCAATGCGCTGTCTACGCGAGTGGTGATGATGAAGAACGGTGGCGTCGTTTTCGATGGGCCAGCCTCGGAAGCCACAGCTCGCTATTATTCGGAATCGTTGGAAGTTGCCGAGAGCGGCGCCAGCCTGCTGGATCGCGTGCGAGAAGGGAACGGCAAGGCGCGCTTCTCGGCCGTTTCCATTCAGGCGCTGGGACCGTTAGGACAAGTGGATGTGGCCTATCCGGGCTGCGACCTCGAGGTAGAATTTGAGATTGAATGCCGGAGTAACATCAACGACGCCAACGCTGCCATCATTTTTTACGACATGAACGGTTACAGGGTGATCGATACCAACACGGCGCAGAAGGGCGAGTTTGTGAGCATGGCGGCCGGCCAGAAGGCGCACGGCCGCTTTTTGCTGCACGATGTGCTATTGAGACCCGGGAAATATTTCGTCGGATTGTTCATCGGACGGGACGCGATGGAAGTAATTGATCACATCGAACATGCTGTTACGCTGGATGTCGCCGAGGGCGAAGAAACGGCCCAGCACTCGGTTGTGTTTCCGGGCGTGTATCTCTGCCGGTTTGAACAGGATTTATCCATCTCTCAAACCTCGCTGAGCAAGGTTTCGCATTCTTGAGAACTGTCTCCTGCATCTAGAGAAACTGGGGGCCTCGGCAAGTTGTCGCACAAACGGGCATTGATTCGCTTGCTGGATCGTCCGGGCGGAAGATTCCTCTTGGGAAAGATCGCTACGAGGTTCTTGCGACGGATGACCGGACCCGGCGTGGAGATTGCTTACGTTAACGGGTTGTGGACTCGACAGGTCGGAACTAATTATTTCCCGGACGGATTGAGGTTCGAGTACGGCTACGCGGATTTCGACGCATGGAAAAGGCAGGCGGAAATATATGCGTCGGACACAAGCGACTATTGGTTTCAGCACTACCGCCCTCAGGAGGGGGATGTCATCATCGATGTTGGAGCGGGCCACGGCGAGGATACGCTGACGTTTTCGCGCGCGGTTGGTAGTACTGGCCGCGTGATTGCGATTGAAGCGCACCCGCTTTCTTTCGCAATCCTCAAGGAGTTCTGCCGACTCAATCGCTTGGCTAATGTGAGGCCCCTGCAGCTAGCGTTGATGGACAGGCCTGGGACGGTTCGGATGGCGGAGTCCGAAGGATCGTGGGCTGAAAATGCGGTTGTTAGCGATGAGGCGAGCTCCGGGATCCAAGTGCGGGCTAGCACGCTGAACGAAATCTGCGATCAACATGGGGTCAAGGATGTCGCATTCTTAAAAATGAATATAGAGGGGGCTGAGCGCCAAGCGCTCCTCGGTATGGAGGCGGTCATGCCACGCGTTCGTCAGATTTGTGTGGCGTGTCACGATTTCCGGAGCGAACTCGGGCACGGCGAGCAGTTCCGCACTCGCGCCTTTGTCGAGCAATTTCTGATCGGTCGTGGTTTCGCGCTGGCCTCGCGTCCGGCCGATCCGCGCGATTTTGTGCGTGATCATGTCTTTGGGTTGAGACGGCCATTGGCTGCTTACTGATCGGAACAAAACGCTTTTGCGCATCACTCACCTAAACACTTACGAGAATTCCGGGGGAGCCGCCGTGGCGGCCTACCGTCTGCACAGAGGGCTCATTGCGGCGGGCCACGACTCGCGGATGATTGTGCTTTCGAAGCAATCGGCCGACCCGACGGTTACGCAGTTTAGTCCGCCACATGATCCTCTGACTCGGATCCGCCGGGGTCTTAAGCGCCGACTTTTGGAGCGTGTCAGCAACAAGATCTCGGCGAGGCCTCGCGGGTTGGGCCTCTTCACCGATGATCGCAGCCAACACGGTGCTGACGTCTTGCAACACTTATTCCCAACGGATGTCCTAAATCTGCATTGGGTTGTTAGCTTCATTGACTACGAGACATTTTTTTGGCGGCTTCCGGATGAATTGCCAGTCGTGTGGACTCTACATGATATGAATCCCCTTACTGGGGGCTGCCACCACGCGGCAGATTGCGAGAGATTTCAGTGTAATTGCGGAATGTGTCCTCACTTGGGCTCTTCTATCGAAAATGACCTTTCACGCCAGATATGGGGCCGGAAGCGGCAATCATACGACTCGATAGCTAAGGAAAGAGTCGCCTTTGTGGCCCCAAGCCGTTGGCTGGCCGGGAAGGTTAAAGAGAGCTCTCTGGGACAGGGATTCCGTGTCGGGGTAATTCCAAACGGCTTGGATATGAAAATTTTCAAGCCACGCGAGAGACGAGTTGCTCGCGAGGCCTTGGGCCTTGCTCCTGATTCGACGTACATTTTGTTCGCATCTTACTTCTCGAAGGACAGTTACAAAGGTTTCCCGAAGCTGCTTGAAGCCTTGCAGAGACTCCAGATCTTCCCCGGATTGTCCGGCCTAGCTGTCGGGCTGGGAGAGTCTGAGCCCACGACCTGTTCTCCAATTCCGATAAAATCCTTGGGCTTTATTAGCAGCGAAGAACACATGTCCTTAGTCTATTGCGCGGCAGATCTTTTTGTATTGCCCTCAATGCAGGACAATTTCCCGAACACCGCAGTCGAGGCTCTCGCCTGCGGGGTTCCGACGGTGGCTTTCCATGTGGGCGGGATCCCAGAGATCGTAAGAAATGGAGGGACCGGGCTTACCGTTAGCCCCGGTGATTCAGTGGCGCTAGCCAGGGCCATGGACGAACTCTTGGCGGACCCGGAGAGGCGCGCGGTCATGTCCTCGGAGTGCCGGCGGGTAGCCCTCGAAGAATACTCGCTTGAAGTCCAGGCAAAACGCTATTGCCAGCTCTATGAGGAGATGCGTGCCAGGGCATCAGCGGCGAGTGGCGTCAACTCGTCGGACGTCATCTCGAGCGTGTAGGGTAAGTCGTCTGCGCTGAACATCTGAATATTCCGCAAATAGGATTCGCGAACGAAGCGGCGATACTCAGAGTGAGAGATGATCGAATTCCCTAAGCAATCGGCAGGGTGTTTTCTTTCGAATTCCCACTTGTCGCACGTGATCAGCCGGTTGTTCTTGGCATGTTTGCGTTTGTAATATGTAAGGACGTTTGTCGAAAGCCCGCAAAACGATCCGATTACTAGGAGGGGTGAGTCGCTCGGCAGTCGACTCACCCCGTATTCCATGGAGTAGCGGTTGATATATTCGTCGTTGTTCTCAACTCCTTGGGGATCGGGCGGCTCAAGTAGAAAGGGTGGCCTAGCCTTGTGTAGAGCTCGGGCCAAGAGGGATCGCATATTGCTCATCCTTCGTGCTTGGCACCTGTCTCGGGATATGTCTTGTGCTCGTCGTTACCACTGCACACCGGGATAGAGACTTCCAATGCGCATGCCGCGGTAAGTATACTGAGTGCTGATCACCATTTTCCAAACAGTCTGCGGTGAAGAGCTCTGGGTCACTTCGAGAATTGTTCCTTCGGTACCCCCAAGCCCTCCGTTGGCACACTCGTCGTACTCGACGTTGCCGTTAGCGAGGACTTCCGCGTTGCCGCCGAAAAAGGAGTAGTCCTCAGTGGTGGGGTCAATGACAAGGGTTGCGGTTTTGGCGGTTTCGTCGATATTGAAGACCGGGACTGTGCTATAGCACGCCACGGGCTGCCCCGAGCCGCAGGTGCCACCGGCAACGTCGACAACGCCGCGGTCGTCGCCGTTGTCGAAGAGCGTGAGAGAGAATTTGCCGGTGGTGTTGGCGGACACGAACGAAGGAGCATGCTGAGCGAAGAACCAGTCGGTGGCGTTGGTGTCTGGTGTGCCATCGGCATTAAGAAGCGCGAAATCGGCGGTGTCCTCTGGCGTCGTGTCGGTGGGAAGCACTGCGCCGAGCTTCCAGAGAATGTCGCCAGCACCGGCGCCGTTGTTGTAGTCAATTTTGACGAGCCAATTCTGGTGGCGGCTGGAGATGATGAGGTTGTTGTCGTCCTTTGAATAAACGACTGCGTTTGTGTGGGTCCAATCGGGGTACGAGTAGGGGCGGCGGTTGATGTCAAAGTGGTTAAACTCATTCCAGGCCCAAGTAGGCTGGGGGGTGTGATTGGGATTATTGCCGCCGACGTTTTCCATGTCGCCGAGGTCAATGACCACGTCGCCGTAGACAGTGGTTCCCGAGACGACTTGGGTGGTATCCGCAAGTACGACGAGGTGACCATTCGGGAGGATGGCAATGTCATGGTGCATTCCAAGGATAGTAACATTGCACTCGGTGCAGCTCCCCGGAGCAGCGGCGAGCGCGGTATTCAATTGGGCTGAGGTCATCGACCAAATGATGTTCGATCCCAGATCTACTTCCTGCAGGACCGAACTCAGCGCTTCGCCGATGGCATTTGCGGTTGCGAGGTTAATCAAGAAGTGCCCATTGGGCAGCAACTTGATTGGCTGAGGGGTAGACCCGGCAGGCACTGAGGTTCCGGGATCGTATGCCCAAATAATATTGCCGCTCAGGTCAGTCACGAGTACCTCGAGCAGCGAAGGGGTAGTGGGTGTGAGGTCAAGCAGATCCACCACCTCGACCCCGGGCTGGGGTGTCATGTTCGGCGTGGTGGTGGCCGTGATGCCCGGAATCGTACCGGTCGTGAGCGCCCCGGTGGTGAAAGTGAAGTCGGAGTCGTTGAATGAGGTGCCGTCGCCGAACTGGAGGACGCCGCGCATGTGATAGGGAGTGCTCTGTTTCATGCCGGCGACATAGAGGCTGACCGGACTGCCGAGGGACGTATTCGGCTGGGTCCAAGTGTTCAAGCCGTAGTTGGTGTCGAGGCCAAACTGGACACTGACGTTGGCAGGAGAAGGCGGAGTGACGGCGTACTGGGCGACCTGGACGTTGTTGGTGTTGGTGAAAGAACCGGGAGCGACGACGTTGACGGTAGCGGTGGCGGAGATGGTGGGAGCGGTCTTGCTGGTGGCGGTGACAGTGGCGTAAAAGCTGGAAACGCCGCCTGGGCCGGTGTAGTTGCCATTGGCATCGATCGTGCCCGGCGACGTGACGACGGAGGGGCTACCCAGGAAGGGCGTGCCAACCACGGAAAAGGTGACGCCGTTGGGATCGCCAGTGGCGACGAACGAAATGGTTTGGCTGACGCCCATGGCGGAGGCGGGCGGAGTAAGGCTGAGGACAATGGGATTGGCGGTGCCGCTGACGTTGATGATCTGGGGAGAGTTGGGTGCGTTGTCGGTGAGAGTGATGGTTTCGGAGAGGGCGCCAGAGTCGGAGGGGGTGAAATTGACCATGATGTTGCATGTGCCCATAGCGGCGATGGAGCCGCTGCAGCTGTTGGTGGTGGCGAAATCCTTGGGATTGGTGCCCGCGACGACGACAGAGGTAATATTTAGGGTGCCGGTACCAGAGTTGGTGACGACAATTGTGGTGGGCGTGCCGGCGGCGCCCTGGGAGATAGCGGGGAAGGCGACTGGGCTAGGCGCAATGGTGACGGCAGGAGCGGGAGGCGGCGGAGTCGTAGTCTGGTAGCCGCCGCCGCAGCCGGCAGCAAAAAGAATCAGAAAGAGAGTACAAAAAGAGCAAAGGTCTTTTCCCCACGTCGCATTTTTGGACACTGAATTATCCCCAAGAAAGAGTAGGCAGAACTGGAAGCCCCAGTCATTATTAACACAACTTACCAAAAAAGTTCCCAGACTTTATGTACTTGAGCGGGCTATGCGGGGACCGCTGGCGGGAAGCTGGTTGTCGGCCGGCCTGATCGGGGGGAGAGCTGGTGTGGAAGGGCTGGATCATGAGCTGAGGTACGACCATTTCGCAGAGATCCAGCCGCGTTTTGTGCAGCGCCTGCTGCGGGCGGGAATGACAATGTTGAGCGCCGCCGGGATGTCGCATCAACCCCGGACCAAGGTGTCAGCGGCGCGAATTATGTGGCGATCCAGACGAACGCGCCACAGAATTTCAAAGCTTACTGGCTGAACTTCCGGTTGGCCACAGGCGGCCGGTCCGCAAGGGAGCCAGCGCCGTTCTTCCTCCATGCATTTGTTGGTGTTCCCAGCTTCCAAAAAACGCGGGTGCTGCTATTCTTCCAACGGGAATGGCGGCCCGTGCGCGCGTGTCGCACCGAAGACGACCGCCCTGTGAGTCCGTTTGGACGAGAATGCTTACCTTTTTCACGACCGCCAAGCCGTTTGTGGGGCACATCGGCGTTATCCAACGAAATGCCCTGAAGAGCTGGACGCTGCTGCATGGCGACGTCGAAGTTATTCTATTCGGGGACGACATGGGCGCCGCGGAGGTGGCAAAGGAGTTGGGGATTCGTCACGAACCGCACACCGAGAAAAATGAGCTCGGCACGAATCGTGTCGACTACATCTTCAACCGGGCTCAAGAAATTGCGCGCTACGACCTCCTGTGCTACTCGAATTGCGACATCGTTTTCCTACCGGATTTTGTTGAAGCCCTCGAACGAATAAAAAAACAATATGCCCAATTTCTTCTGCTCGGCAGGCGCTGGGACACAGAGGTCAACGAACCCATCGATTTTTCAGTGAAAGGCTGGGCCGACCAAATGCGTAGCCGGGCCCTGGCGGAAAATAAGCAGCGGCCGCCGTGGTTCATCGATTATTTCGCATTTTCTCGAGGGCTTTTTGGAGCAGACCTGCCACCGCTTCTTGTTGGCCGGGCCGGATGGGACAATTGGATGGTCTGGAAAGGAATCGAGTCAGGCAACCCGGTCATCGACGCGTCGAGGACACTCGTCGCGATCCACCAGAACCACGACTATCTGCACCATCCGGAAGGAAAAACGGGCGTTTACGACGGGGAGGAAGCCAAGTATAACTTCAAGTTGGCAGGCGGCTGGAAACGCATGCGGATAATCTCGGATGCTCCCCTGGTCTTGGTATCGGACCAGATCAAGAACAACTGGAAAAGATTCGGCCACGCTCTGCAGCGGAACCCCACGCTCTCCTGGTATTCTGACGTCCTCGCCACTGTGTGGCACCCGGTTTGGTTTTTCTTCCTCGATGTTACACGCCCGTTGAGGTCGGCACTCGGACTCAGGTCAAAAGCTCAGCAAAGACCCCAGACAAAGCCGTGATCTCTGCGACGCTTGCGGGGGTTGCTTTATTTCGACTCCGGCTTCACGCATAATCAGAAAGCAATGCCGCATCCGCGCGTCACGGTTCTCATCGACACGTATAATTATGGGCACTTCATCGAGGAAGCCATCGGCAGCACACTCGGCCAGGATTTTCCCGCCGAACAAATGGAAGTGTTGATCGTCGATGATGGCTCGACGGATGATACGTCCTCACGTGTCACGAAGTATGGTTCGCGGGTTCAGTATTTCCTCAAACAGAATGGCGGACAAGGTTCGGCGGTCAATTTCGGAGTCGAGAAAGCCAGAGGGGAATTCATAGTCCTGCTCGACGCGGACGACTACTGGTTGCCTGAAAAGGTGCGCCGCGTGATCGAGGCCTTTGAAGCGAATCCTCAGGCGGGCATGGTTCATCACCGCATGCGGGAGTTGGACGCCCGCACCGGCAAGCTTCGCGACGGTCTGTTTATGCCCATGAGCGGGAACCTGGCGGCCACCACAGAAACAATTCTTACGTTCCATCCCACGTCGATGTCCAGTCTCGCCTTTCGCAAGTCCATACTCGAGAGAGTTCTGCCGATTCCGGAGGAGATCAGGATACAGGCAGACGGCTACATTCAGGCGCTCGCGCTGTTTCTCGCGCCCGTAGCGGCCATCGATGAGCCTCTGGGCGTATACAGGTTTCACGGATCAAATCTCTATTACCTTTCTGAGGCAAGCGAAGACAAAAACAAGGACATGGAGAGACGCAACCGCCGGGTGGTGACGCTCGGCGCGCTTGTCGACGGCCTGACGCAATGGTTTCGATCGCACGGCTACGACTTGGCTCAGCCTACGGTCCGCGCAACTCTGAGCCGCTGGAAAACGATTCTCGAACGCGAAGAGTTTGCGGTCACTTCGCCGGGGCGCATCCGCTTCTTCAGGCATCTTTTTGAATCCAACCGGAATCACTTTGGCCTGATGACGCGGCGCCTTCGACTGATTAATTACCTCAATATGATGGGTTCGTTGGTCGTTGGATACGAACATTTTCACTGGCTGGACGAATGGCGCGAAACGCTGACCCGCCGGAAACACCGCCGATCAGACGGTGGTTCCGCATCCCCGTCGCCATAGTTCTTCGCCTTGACGTTCCCCGTTGCGGGTTGAATGGCTCGCCGGGTCTCCGGAAGACAGAGGAAGCCTGCCGCAAAGAACTAGAGAAAGAGCATTCGTTTGTATTTTCCGATATGGCTTATAGAATAAAGAGGCATCTCAAGATAATGATATTGAGCCTAGACTCAACCGATTTAGGGAACGCCAAAGACAAGAAAGAGCGCTCATGAAACGCGCACTGATCACGGGCATTACCGGGCAGGACGGATCGTACCTCGCGGAATTGCTGCTGTCCAAAGGATATGAAGTGCACGGGATCATCCGACGCGCGAGCACATTTAACACGAAGCGCATCGATCACATCTATCAGGATCCGAATGAGGCGAGCACACGGCTCTTTCTGCATCACGGCGATCTTTCCAGCACGGAGTGGGTGCTGCATCTGGTTTACAGCTTCGCGCCGGATGAGCTTTATCACCTCGCGGCGCAAAGCCACGTGCGCGTGAGTTTTGATATGCCGGAATACACCGGCGATATCACCGGGCTGGGCACGATGCGGCTGCTCGAAGCGATTCGCCGGGCCGGGTGCAAGACGCGGTTCTATCAGGCGTCGAGCTCGGAGATGTTCGGTTCGGCAAAGCCGCCGCAGAGCGAAACGACGCTCTTTGAACCGCGCAGCCCCTATGCCGTGGCGAAAGTGTACGCCTACTGGATGACGCGAATTTATCGCGAGGGCTACAAACTTTATGCGAGCAACGGGATTCTGTTCAATCACGAGAGTCCGCGGCGAGGCGAGACGTTTGTGACACGGAAAATTACGCGCGCGGTTGCGGCCATCGTCGCCGGGAAGCAGGACACTCTCTTTCTTGGCAATCTCGATGCGAGGCGCGATTGGGGTTACGCACCGGAATACGTGGAAGCGATCTGGAAGATGCTGCAGCAAGATACGGCCGAGGATATCGTCATCGGAACGGGCGAAGCGCATTCCGTTCGCGAGTTCGTGGAGGAAGCGTTTGGGTATGCGGGGCTGGACTGGCGCAAGCACGTAAAAATGTCGGATCGTTACATGCGTCCACTGGAAGTGGATTGCCTGATTGCGGATACGCGCAAGGCCCGGGAAAAACTTGGCTGGGAAACGCGGATCGGATTCAGCGAACTGGTGGCGATCATGGTGGACGCGGATTTAGAGGCCGCGGGCCTTTCGCCGCTCGGGCGAGGAAAAGCGATTCTGGAAAAGAAATTCAGCCACTGGAATCATTGGCACAATTCGGTGACGAGAGTGATGGAGGCCGTGGAAGGGCAAGCTTCGCAGCACTGAGGGGCACGGAATGGGTTTTTGGGAAAATCGGCGCGCGGTGTTGAGCGGGGGCAACGGATTTCTAGGATCGTTCGTCGTGGAGAAGCTGCGCGCAGCGGGTTGCCGCGAGATCGCCACGCCGCATAGCCGGGAATACGACCTGCGGGAAAAATCGGAAGCGCTACGGCTTTATAAGGATTTGCGGCCGGATATTTTTATCCACCTTGCGGCGGTCGTGGGCGGTATCGGAGCGAACCGGGCAAACCCCGGTAGATTCTTTTACGACAACGCCGTGATGGGCATCAATGCCATCGAAGCAGGCCGCATTGCGGGAGTCGAGAAATTTGTTTGCGCTGGAACTATTTGTTCGTATCCGAAGTTCACGCCTGTGCCGTTTAGCGAAGAGAATTTCTGGGATGGTTATCCGGAAGAGACGAACGCCCCTTACGGGCTTGCGAAAAAAATGCTTCTCGTACAGCTGCAGGCGTACAGACAACAATACGGGTTTCGGGGCATCTATCTTACTCCTGTCAATTTGTATGGACCGCGGGACAACTTTGATCTGGAAAGCTCGCACGTGATTCCTGCCCTGATCCGCAAATGCTGGGAAGCGAAGCAGGCCAAGGCGGCCGAAATCACGGCATGGGGGACCGGTAGCGCGACGCGGGAGTTTTTGTATGTGGAGGACGCGGCGGAAGCCATCGTAGTCGCTGCCGAGAAGTACGAGAAGCCGGAACTCGTAAATTTGGGATCGGGCGAAGAAATCAGTGTGCGCGATTTGCTGGAACTGGTCGGTTCGCTGGTGGGGTTCGAGGGCGCCGTGAGATGGGACGCGACGAAGCCTGACGGGCAACCGCGGCGCTGTCTGGACACTTCGCGGGCGCTGGCGGAGTTTGGGTGGCGAGCGAAGACGCCGCTTCGAGATGGTCTGCGGAAAACCATTCAGTGGTATGAAGAAGAAGTGGGCAGCAAGTCTCGCACCAGCGCGGTGTGAAGTTCGCGAGGACTTCTAGACGAATCTCCGTTCCTGCCGGTTCCCCGACAACAGATCTTCCGGATGCCCGGGCCAAAGAAAAGACCCCCGTGGCGAAGATGTCGTAGACTTGATCGGGGGACATCCGCGCGCTGGCGCGAGCTTTTTTTGAAGAGAATCAAGTAGTCAGCCGACGATTACTAGCAGATGCCAAAACCTTTTGTCAGCATACTCATCGATACGTATAACCACGAAAAGTTCATCGAGCAGGCGATCCTCAGCGCGATAGAGCAGGATTTCCCGGCGGCGGAACGGGAAATTATTGTTGTTGACGACGGATCGAGCGATGGCACGCCGGAAATCGTTCGAAAGTTTGAGCCGCAGGTGCGTCTGATTCGCAAGCCAAATGGAGGACAGGCATCGGCGTTTAACGCGGGGATTCCCGAATGCAAAGGCGAAATTGTTTCATTTCTTGACGGTGACGATTGGTGGGTTCCCACGAAACTCCAACTTGCTGTGTCCGAACTAAGAAAGAACCCGGAGCTGGGGGCCGTCGGCCATGGTCAGTATGAGGTGTATGCTGACGGTCGTCCTAACGGTGTCGTAGTTCCAGAAAAAAACACATTGCTCCATCTGCAGGACTTGCCAACCGCTGTTCTCTTCACTCACCTGCGTTGTTTCCTCGGGACCACGAAGATGACCATTCGCAGGAAACTTCTCGATCAAATCCTCCCGTTCCCGGAGGAATTAGTGATTGAGGCCGACGAATACATGTTTACGCTTGCTCCCGCGCTGGCTCCTGCGCTGGTATTGGACAAGCCGTTGTTTTATTACCGCTTTCACGAGGGTAATCTCTTTCAGCACTCCGAAAAGGACGACAAGAAGACAAGACGAAAACAGAGAGTTCTCGAAGTATTACAGCAGTGTTTGCCCCCGCGCCTTCGTGCACTGGGTATTCGTGATGACATCATTGCCGCCGTCATCGAGCCTATTTGGGTCGATGCAGGCCGCATGCGCCTCGGGCTCGATGGCGGGATGCCTTGGGAGACCTATCGTATTGAAAAGGCGGCCTATAACTACAGCTACAAGGACCGGCCGGTGGGCTACCGTTTATTCAAAGCCCTTGTCCTTGGGGCAACTCTGGTCTTGCCTCCGCGCAGTTTTTACAAGATTCAGCAATGGTATGGCTCCAATGAACTTCACCATTTTCGGAATTTGATCGGCAAGCCGACCGCTGCCGCGCCGATTGTTGAACAGCGGCCGAGAGATAATAGATGAGAACCGCTTGTACCGCTCGCGAACATGAAGGCATGTACGATTCGCAGTACACTTAAACACGTTGGGCAGCTCTCCCTTGTCTTAATTTGAGTGGTCAAGCAAACTATTCGCGCCGCAAACGCAGCAGATCCGGTCGTGAATCATTCGGCTTTGATGCGAACTTTCGATTGTTGCGTGGCTGTGATTAATCATTTGAACTGTTTCCATGCCCTATTTTCAGACAATAATTGGATTAGCCCCAACTGCAGCCGGCAAGACCTGGCGCGGCGATAGCTGCAAATCTTGACGGAGACAGTGTGCAATCGAGTTCCGGAGAATCCTTGAAATGTCAGGGGTGAATATTCCGATGACTTGGTGCTGCGGAATCAAGGTGGTCCGTGCCTGAGCCGAGATGCTGACGCTGGGGATCAATTACTCTCAAATGCACGATTCTTCGGCGTGCATCGTGCGAGATGGCGAATTGCTTTTCGCCGTTGCCGAAGAGCGTCTTAGCCGACTAAAGCACGATGCTAGCTTTCCGCATCTTGCGATCCGGGCATGTCTTGCCTTTGCCAAGTCCAATCCTGACCAGCTGGACGAAGTATGTTTTGGCTGGCCGGCCCCTGGACCGTTCTTCCGGCACGATCTTAAATGCTTTGCGACACGCCGCATGCCATTCAACTATCTGAACCTGCTGAATTCTACCCGTTACTTCGCAAGCAACTGGCACCAAAGCGGGGGCGCCAAGACCTTCGCGCAGCGCTTCGGCCGAGTGAAAGCACGCATGAGGTTCGTGGATCACCACCTCGCGCATGCGCTTAGCGCCTACGGCTACTCTGGCTATAACGACGCTGCGGTAGTAGTCATGGACGGACGAGGCGCGTGGGAAGGCACATCCATCTGGCGAGGACACGATGGGCGACTTGATCACGTATTGACGATCCCGTTCCCCGACTCGGTGGGATATTTCTACAGCGAGTTCACTGAGTTTCTTGGGTTTCACCGAAACAGCGATGAATGGAAAGTGATGGGGCTCGCACCGTACGGGCAACCGGGAGTGGACCTCAGTGCGTTCATCGATCTGCGCGCTGTGCCCTACCGCGTCCACACTAGAAAACTCGTGGCGAATGGAGTGGCTCCGTTTGCCCTTATGACTTCATTGCTCGGTCCGCCTCGCGTTGCGGAAAGCGAGATTGACGACAGGTACAAGAACATTGCCTATGCTGTTCAGGATGCCTGCGAAACCGCGATGATGAACGTGGTGCGTTTGGCGATCGACAAAACGCGTTGCCGCAATTTGTGCCTCGCAGGTGGCGTGGCTCTGAATTCGAAAGCCAATGGGAAAATACTAACCGCCGGCCTCGTAGACGAAATATTCGTGCAGCCCGCTGCGTCGGATGACGGTGTTGCGCTCGGCGCGGCGCTCGCCCCATATCTCGATAGTGGCGGCAAGTTGCCGAACAAGCCTATGCGTCAAGCCTATCTTGGCCCTTCGTTCGACGATGACACGATTGAGGCTGCCTTGCGTACTTACAAGCTGCGATATACGCGCCTCGAAGATCCAGGAGCGGCAGCGGCAGAGCTGTTATCCGAGGGGAAGATTCTTGGTTGGTTTCAGGGACGAATGGAGTTTGGGCCGCGTGCGCTAGGCAGCCGTTCGATCCTCGCCGATCCGCGAGATCCGGAAATGAACGCCAAGGTAAATAACGCGGTGAAATTTCGCGAGTGGTGGAGACCTTTTGCACCTTCGCTCAAGAAGGAGACCGCTGGCGATTATCTCGAGAGCGTTACGGATTCTCCTTTCATGGTTCTGACAGCGCAGGTCCGCAAGGAAAAGCGCAGCGTGATCCCCTCCGTCACTCACGTTGACGGAAGCGCACGGCCGCAAACTGTGGAGAAAGAGATCAACCCCCTCTACTGGCGCGTAATCGACGAATTTGACAAACGCACCGGCGTGCCGGTCCTCATGAATACATCCTTCAATCTGCGCGGCGAAGCCATCGTGCACACGCCGACGGACGCGGTGCGTACTTTCTTCAGCTCGGGCATGGATGCGCTGGTTATCGGCCCCTTCCTTGTAGAAAAAGGACCGTGATTCGACCCGGAAATTTCGATTGGATCGCAGCTGGGTGAGGCGATAGCATTGTGAACACACCGATGGAACTGATTCGCAAATCCTTCGATCCGGAAATGGGCTGACGGAGTCAGGAACTTTCTCGTCGAAAAATGAGTATCCAAACGTGAGCGGGCACCGCGCCATCGCACTGCTCGGCCGGCGGGATGTGCCGACAGATGCCCTTGAAGAATATTGCCAATATCTGGGAGAGGCGCTGCGCGCGCACGATTTTGAGCTGGAGCTGGTGCGCGTAGCGTGGCTCGAAGACGGCTGGCCTGCGGGCATGCGCGAGCTCGAGCGTCAAGCGCGTGAGTGGCGGGGCTGCTGGGTGCTGGTGCAATACACGGCGCTGTCCTGGTCCGAGCGGGGTTTTCCACTGCGATTTCTGCGAGTGCTGCGAATCCTCCGGCAAGCGGGCGCGCGCGTGGCAATGGTCTACCATGACGTGCTGCCCTACCATGGCAACCGCACCATAGATAAGCTGCGCCGCCGCGCCCAGAATCACGCTATGAGCGAAGCGCTGCGATCTTGCGATCTCGGCGTACTCACCGTGCCCATCAGCAAAATCCCTTGGATTGGGAAAAAACACACACGAGCGATTTTTATTCCCGTGGGCGCCAATCTGCCGGCTCCGGAAACCGCATGGTCAGTTCCCCGCGCCGCGGCGGACCGGTTGCCGGCCATCGCTGTATTCGGAATTACCGGCGGAGAAAGCGGCATCTGGGAGATCGCAAGCATCTCCGAGGCATTGCACACCGTAACGGAGCGTCTCGGAAAGCTGCGGCTCGTCGTGATGGGGCGTCATTCGGACACGGCGGAGAAAGCGCTAAAGAATCTGATGGACAAACAGCCGATTGAAGTCTCTGCGCTCGGAATCCTGCCAGGCGCGGAAATCGTGCGGCACATGGCGTCCTGCGACGTTTTGCTTTTTGTGCGCGGAGGCATCTCATCGCGGCGGGGCAGCGCCATCGCGGGAATTGCGTGCGGACTGCCGGTAGTGGCGCTGGACGGCCCGGAAACAGCGTCACCCATCACGGAAGCGGGAGTTGTGTTCGCCGACCCGAAGCGGCAACGCGGCTTGGGGGAAGCATTGCTCAAGGTTTTGTCCGATCCGGAGTATCGCGCCGTGCTGGCGGAACGCAGCCGCCGCGCGCAGGACAAATACTTTTCCTGGAAGGCCATCGCCGCGCGCTATGCGGAGGCGTTGCGTTCCGCGGAGTGACTGACCGTCTCACCAGCTCTTTGCAAGCACGGTAACAATTTTGGCCAGCGCGTCCACATCGACCGTATCCACAACTTCACCCGGCGAGTGCGCGTAACGCAGCGGCCAGCCGAGCGGAATGTCGACGGAGCCGTAGCGAACGAACACCGCGCCGTCATTCCCGCCGCCGGTGACGCCATATTGCACGGCGATATGATTGTCGCGCGCCAGCCTGACGACGCGGTCGACAAACTCCCGTGGCGCGATGTTCGAGTTGTCGACGGCACGAATAACAAAGCCCTTGCCGAGTCCGGCGTCGGCGAAGCGCTTGCTTTCAAGAGGCGAGTCCGAGCTGACGAAGGTGTCAATGCCAAAGACGAAATCCGGCACGTTGCCTTCCTTCGCCGCGCGTTCGGCATAAGCCGCTGCCCCTTTCAAACCGACTTCTTCCTCAGTGGACCAAACGAAGGTGACATCGCGGCCCGGCAAGCCCTGCCGCGCGAGCGCGTTGACTGCCTCGATGAGGGCGGCGCAACCAACCCGGTCATCGAAGCTCCGGCCGTTGGCCCGTGTTCCAACCAGTGGGCGATACTCCTTGGGAATCGTCATCCAGTCTCCCGCTTTGACGCCGAGCTTCTGCGTCTCCTCGGCCGAATGGGTGCCCACGTAAACGTGAACTGGCTCGTCCATGGATCGTGGCCCATGCGGCCATTCAAATCCAGGCTTGTCCCAGCCATCGGGCAGCTCAAGGACGCCTCCGACGGGAGATTTGTCGTTGTTGATGCGGACAAGGTGCCCCTGAAAATACTCGGTGTATCCGCCGCCGATAGGGTCAACAAGAAGGCGGCCATCCGGTTCGATGGAGCGCACTTGGTAGCCGATTTCATCCATATGCGCGACGAATGCAATGCGCGTGGTCTTGCCGTCCGGCTTCGCATCACCAAGGTGAAGGATAAGATTGCCGGCCGAGTCCGTCACCGTCTTCGCGCCGTGCGGGAGCCATGCTTTTACCTGTTCGCGGACTTGTTCTTCGTGGCCGCTAGGGCCGTAGGCTTCCACCAATGCCTTCAGTAACGGTGTATCTGAAACGCCGGCTCCGATGCCGCCTCCAAAGCCGCCGGTCGGTTTGGGGATCTGCAGATAGGCCTCGAGCAATTCGAGAAGATTGCCGAGATCACGGTAGGCGACAAATTCGACAGGCGTTACAGGCCAGCGAGTCGGAACGCCAAGTTGTGCGAAGCGCTCCGGGAATGCGCTGGTTTTGGCGTAGCCGCTGATTCTGGGGCGTGCAGCGACTACCGACGTGATGGACAGATTACTTTTCGCTGCAAGCCCGGCGAGTTCCCCGGCGAATACGGTCGGAGGTTTGGACAGATCGTCTACCGCCAGGAGCACTCCCGCCGGGGCAGGGTGTGCTTGTTCCGGCGATGCTTTGTCTTCGGTCGTACGAGGCGGAACGAGGCGGCCCACAAAGATGACCTCTTCCGGTTGCAGTTCGTTTAGCAAGCGATCCAGCCCGCGGCCTCCCGTCCATTGCTCGGCGGCAAACGCTACCGTGGTTGTCCCGGCAATCTTGGATTCCCGGATGTGGTTCAGTAACCCAAGGAAAGTTTCACAGCCGAAGCGGTCACCCACACCTGGGCCCGCCACGCCACTATTGCCAACCGGTCGGGACTTGCGGCTGAGCGCGATGGGGTCCAATAAGTCGACGCCGGCTGCACGGACCTCTTCGGCAGACGACGCGCCGATGTCCACGTACATTTCATCCGGATGCGACATTTTCGGCGGGTTCTGTCTGGCAGGCTCCAGGTGGATGGAGAGACCGGCAAATACGCCCGAGACCTTTTTTCCGCTGCGCGTCATGATCCAAACGGGCTCTGTCGCATGGAGCAAGTCGAAAACGGCATTGGGGGCGGCCTGCGGCAACCGTTGCACGCGCAAATAACCGTCGGGAGTGATGTCGCTCACGACGTAGCCGGGTTCGTCCATGGGAGTAACGATCAGGCGATGAGGTGCGCCGCTCCCCACGGTGACGTAAACATTTCCGAGATTGTCAGTTTTCGGAGAGAGATCTTTCAGCTGCTCGCGAATCATTCCGGCCAGGGTTTGTTCGTAGCCGGTAACCGCGGGAATTTCATAGACTCGGTTAGGATCCGCAAGAAATTGCGCCGTCGCCGGACGAGCCACGGCGAAGAGCGCAACCGCAATGGGGAAAACGTAAATGCGGTGATTCACAATTGCCCCTTTCCTTCAAACAATGTCCTGAAGAATACAGCGTTAGCGGGACAGCGCGTCAATCAAGGTTTCTTTCTTTTTTTCAGCGAGCGAGGCCAAAGGTTCAAGCGAGGAAGAGTAGCCCGCGATCGCGGCCGCTGCGAGAAACGCAAATACCTCCAAGGGAACCCACTTGTCGCCGGTCCAGCGGCTCATGAACAAAATGGGCGCGCTAATGCCGCCCAAAAGAATCTGCGTGCCAAACGAGACGAGCACTGCCATACCCGATTGCCGCTGCCCGCGCATCTGCCCGAAATTCAGCTTGCGCGGGAAACACAGCGAGGACCAATTGGCGATGACCAACTGCCCCGTGAAGTTGAAGATGATCGCAGCCAGAGTGGCCAGCAGAAGGGGAAGCGAAGGCATTCCGACAAGGTAGGAAAACGCAATCATGGAAAGGGTCAATTCAAAAGCGAGCATCGCCAGCTGCAAGAGATTTTTCCCGAGAAAAACTTCGCGGAAACTCACTGGCGAAGTGAAATACGTTTGAATGCCCTTGCCGTCGTAAGCAAAGCTGTTATAGGCGGGCGCCATCAGAATAAGCATGAGATAGCCCATCATGGCCGGGAAAAAGAATTCGACCGAGACCGGGTGCTTGGTGGCCGTAGGATGCTTTCCAGCAAATTGCGTCGTGAAAAGCAGGACAAACACCGGGGGCATGATCAGCAGAAAAAAGGCAAAGCTGTTGCGAGTGAGGTAGCGGAACTCCTTGCGAAGGACGGCGGCGACTTGCGGCGTGAGCAACCGCAGGGCGTCGGCCCCTCCCGCGATCCGAGAAACGGGACGAACCGGCGCGCGAACGGGGGCGGCCGACTCGCTCAGTTCTTCGCCGCGGTATTGCGTGGCGAAACGCAGCCAGAGGAGCAGGCTGAAGACCAGCATATAAGCTGAAATGCCGGCCACGCCGAGAAGCGTGTCCGTGAAATGATTTTGAGCGGCACCCGCAATAGCGCGTCCCGCAAGCGACGGCGGGAAAACGGAGAGGAAGGGGATCACTTGCCGGACCCATGGCTGCGCTGTACGGCCGTATCTTTGCACAAGAGGATTGATGAACTGAACGGAGACGGCAAACAGAATGAATAAAGCGAAAAACATTTCGCGAGTGCGGCGGCGAGCCAGGATGCGTTCGAGCCAGGAACCAATCATGCGCTCGAGCGTGATATTCATCAGCACGAAGAGCGCGGCGACAAACAGCATGGCGGGCAGGACGCTCGGATTTGCAACGGTGGCGCCGAGGATCATGGCGGCTAGCCAGCAGATCGAGGCGATAGCGGCAAAATCCGCGAGCCCATAGGCGAGGCCGATGACGTAGAACGCGCGAAGGCTGAGCGGAAACCGCAGGAGGGTGCGGAATTCAAAACCCACGCCAAAGCCCGCCGTGAAAATGGGAAAGAGCTGCCAGAAGAGAAAAATCGCCCAAAAGAGCAAGGCCATCCAGGCTTCGCGGCCGCCCGAGAGAAACGAATAAGCGCCAAAGTAAAACGCGAAGCAGAGACCGATCACGAACAGCCCGCCAAAGATGCCCGCGAAAATCAGCCCAATCAGGTCCCACTGGTTGTGTTTTTTGCGAAGATTATTGGCCAGAATTCGCCAGCGCAGCCCGGCGACCAGGCGGATCTGTTCCCAGACGCCGGGGAGATGAGCTACATCAGCCACGAAAGTTCCTCAAGTTGTGGCCGCTGTCCGCCGTCCTGGCCTACGATGGAAAGGAAAATCTGTTCGAGGGTCGTTTTGCTGCCTTCTTCTCCAGCCACGCCTGCGCGCAATTCTTCGAGCGAACCCTGAGCGACGAGGCGGCCCTTGTCAATGATGGCCACGTGGCTGCAGAGACGCTCGACAATTTCGAGGACATGCGAGGTCAGAAAGATGGTGACGCCGCGCTCGGTCATGCGCCCCAGCAGCGCTTTGAGGGCGCCCGCGGCAAGAGCATCCACGCCCTCGAACGGCTCGTCGAGAAAAAGAATGCGCGGACCGTGGATCACCGCCGCTGCCAGCGCGAGTTTTTTCTGCATGCCATGGGAATAATCTGCGATGAGAGTTTTCGGCCGGTCGGAGAGCTGCATGAAATCGAGCAACTCTTCGGAGCGGCGTTGCGTGGTTGGACGATCGAGTCCGTACATGCGGCCGACAAACTGAAGATACTCGGCGCCCGTCAGCCGTTCAAAAAGGCCCATGCCTTCGGGAACGACGCCAATTTGCCGCTTGACCTCGACGGGATGCGCCGCGAAGTCCAGCCCGAGTAGTTCCGCGCGCCCGGAACTCGGGGCCAGCAAACCCGTGAGCATCTTGATGGTCGTGGACTTGCCAGCACCATTGGGTCCCAGAAAACCGAAGAACTGCCCGGCAGCGACGGTGAGGTCGACGCCGTCAACCGCAATCAGGTTGCCGAAGCGGCGTGTAAGTTTCTGCGTCACGATGGCTGCATCCGTCATCGCGTCTCCCAGTTGTTGAACGTAGTTCGAATCAAGACTCTAGCATGAGTCAGGCAGGCGTCACGACGATCGAAGGAAAGCGTGCGCCGGAAGACTGGAGATCTGTTCACGAGGGTTTCAGCGGATTTGAACTCGCGCCCGCAAGCTGCGCCTCCTTTGTGGGCATAACCGCAAGCACAGCCGGCAACTCCACGCGAAACGCGGCGCCGCCTTCTTGCCGGTTGTAGCAGAGAATCCTGCCGCCGTGCTCCTGCACAATGCCGAAGCAAATGCTGAGACCCAGGCCCGTGCCCTTACCGACGGGCTTGGTCGTATAGAAAGGATCGAAGACGCGGTGAGGTTCCTTGATGCCGGGCCCGCTGTCGAGGAAGAGCACGACGACATACGCGCGATCGCGCATGGTCTTGATCGTGAGGACGCCGCCTTCGGCCGCTTCCATGGCATCGACCGCGTTACTGATCATGTTGAAGAAGACCTGCATCAGCTGGTTGCCGTCGCCGCGAACGCCCGGGAGAACCGACTCAAGCTGAAGCTCGATGCGGACGGTACCGGTGCGCAGGTCGAGGTAGCGCAGCTGAACGGCATTGGTGACCACGGTGTTTATGTCCAGGAGCGTGCGTTCGGTCGGGACCTGTCTCGCAAAACTCAGAAGATTTCCCACCAGGGTTTTGGTGCGGCGGGCCTGGTCGCGAATTTTCGATGCGGTGGAGCGGGCCTTTTCTGGAAGTGTGGTGTCGTCGGCCAGGAGGTCCGAGAAGCCGAGAATCGCCGTCAATGGATTGTTGATTTCATGAGCGGCGCCGGCGGCCAACTGCCCCAGAGAGACGAGTTTTTCGGATTGGACAATCTGCGCCTGAAGCCTCTGGAGGTTCTCGACGGACCGCTCGGATTGCGACAGCAGACGCGTGCGGTCGGCGTCGGCCAGATAGGTTCTCACAAACAAAAGCAGCGCCAGCGGAATGGACGCGATCAGAACCGTCATCAGGCGGAAATCTCGGACTGCCGGATTTTGATGCGCGTACCGCAGCGTGAAGATGGCAAACAATGGCAATGAGATCACCGCGGCCATGGCCAGACGCGCCGGCACGACACTTTCTCCGCGCGAGCTGTCGGACTCAGCACCGAAATCATTTTCCGACGGGGCGTCGAGAGCTGCCCGTCTTTGGTAAGCGACAGCGCCGGCAAGAGCGAACCAGAGAAACGAGGCAACCATCGGAAGATCGTACAAGCTGCCTGTGTAGTAGAGGTTGAACTCGAGAGCGATGTTGATGGTGAGAGAAGAAAGCATGTACATCGCGGAGGCGCCGAAGAGATGGGCATAGACCGCTCGCCAGGCTCCGGACGACCGCAGCCAGAGGTAGCCGAAGCCGCCGACGATGACGATGTTCTCGGTATTGTGAAGGAGTATGTAGTTGTAGTTGTACTCCGCCAGCGAGGGAACAGCGTACATCCACGGCAACACGATGAAAATATAAAGGAAGATCCACCAGGTGAGCAGCAGGGCAAAATCCAAATAGCCGAAGCGAAGGCGCATCTCGCCGCGACTGAGGTGCGGGCGCAGCGCCAGCGCAGCCATGATGGGAATGCCGCGCAGGAAGAACACGATGTCGATCGGATCGTTGTCGGGCATGGCGCGGTGCAGATAGAGCTCGTAATACGTCCACTGGAACTGCCCGATCATCCAGAGCGTGCAGCCCATGGCGAGCAGCATCCAAAAAAGATTTCTGCGCCATTGCGGAGTGCCGGCATTCAGGAGAAGACCGGCGTTCGCGATAATCGGCACAAGGCACTGCGACAAATCGCCAAACGCGGTAAGACCATGGCTCCCCCGTGGAAGAGAGAGCGACACAATCGAATAAACGAGGAGAAACACGAGCCAGGTGCCCGCCATGCGGACGATGGTTTTGGAAGAAGACATAGGATCAGGCGAATCTATTTTAGAGGGCAGGGCCAGTGAGAGAGGTGGCGCATTCGCCGCGCACTACGTAAGTATAAACGAGGCGGAATCCGGTCCAGGATCGCTGGTCACGTTCGGCCCGAGCCGGTGTGTCCCCTTCGTTGCGAGTCTGGACAGGTTTCCCCCAAGATGCTTGCCGGCTACTCACATGTCCGAAAGGAAGGCAAACGCAAAGCGTTAGACGGGCTGGCACAAGGACAGGGTTGTGCCACAAACGGCGACACGAACGCACAAACCAAGACAACCGTTCATCGGAATGTGATTGGAAAGAAATGGTAGGCTCGTGGGGACTCGAACCCCAGACCTCCACCGTGTCAAGGTGGCGCTCTAACCAACTGAGCTACGAGCCTAGTGCTGTGAAATCATTCAGTTACGCAAACCACATTCTAGCGCACGCGACGGTTGGTGCACAAATTGGTTCACCCCTACCCGAACTTCTTGTGTGGCAATCCCCGCCAGCGCTTGCCGTTGGGCTTCAGGACGGAAATGGCCGTAACGCTTGGCCATCCTCACGGCAGTACTCGCTGACCACCCAAGGATCCGTGCAACGTCTGCAAACGGTGTACCCTGCTCCAAAAGTTTGGTGGCCGTCGAGTGACGGAGATCGTGGAAGCGAAGCCCCTCGAGTGGGTTCTTGATGCCGCCTATCTCCGCCCGGCATTCTACATTGCGGCAGATTTTTCTCGGACTCTGTATCTCGCTGCGCGCTGGACGTTGAAATGGCTCGTGTAACGCGACGACACGTTGTGCGCCAGTTCGTGCCGCGAGTGGGGTCAACCTTCCCGTTTTCACATGCCGGAAACACAAAATGCTCCGACCGACGCCCTGGAAATCGCTCCGCCCAGTAATGAAGAGTTGCCCAAGCGGGTTGTGTAAGGAGAATGGGCCTCCCTTCGCAAACGATACGGAACGCTTGGAACGTAGGTTTCTCTCCCGTTAATGCTGGAATTCTCAAGCTACGGTCTGTCCGATCAGATTGCCGCCTATCTCGACCACGTGTGGCACGCGGAGGGCGCAAACGGAAACGCGCCAAACTTGGCGCGTTTGGCGAAGGACTCTCGGAACAACGTCCGCGATTGCCTCATGCATCTGGAAGTGGAGCTGATGGCGCTATGACGACCAGAGTTGCGATTTACGCCAGAGTTAGTACCACCAACCATAATCAAAACGTTGGCTTGTAGACACGGGAGCTGCGGCAATTGCAGAAGCCCGCGGCTGGACGGTGGCGGGCGAGTACATCGACGAGGGAGTGAGCGGCGCGAAGGATTCCCGGCCGGAATTAAATCGACTGATGGCCGACGCGCACAAGAGGCGATTCGACGTGGTTTTCGTGTGGCGGTTCGATAGGTTTGCGCGCTCCGTATCTCACCTTCTTCGTGCGCTCGAAACATTCAAGGCATTGGGAATCGACTTCGTTTCGTTTTCTGAACAAATGGACACCTCGACGCCTGCCGGAAAAATGGTCTTCACAGTCTTGGGCGCCGTAGAAGAGCCTGAACGCAGCCTGACAGTGGAACGCGTCCGAGCCGGCCTTCGGAACGCATGTGGAAAAGGGAAAACGTTAGGCAGGCCGCGCGTTGCCGTGGATAGCGCCAAGATCACCAGCCTACGAACATCGGGCGCACCCTTGCAGACGATCACGCGTCAGCGGGGAATCAGTCCTGGCACAGCCAAGCGGGCCTTCTACAGCCTTGTCCAAAAACTCCTCGCGTTCCGTGTCCGTAACTGCCTGACTCTACGTGCCGGCTCTCGCGCTGTCAGTGCTGTCCACAAACAGATGGTTTTGTGCCAGTCGCCAGCTAAACCCACGCGCCAAATTCTGCGTGAAGACCTGGAGACCCGTCCACGTCGATTCTCTGCGCACGGATCATTAACACCCTTGCCCAATCAGATATTTATTTTAACTTGGCATCTTGGAGCCGTCGGTCGCGCAGCCACCCTTGCCCTTGCAAGTGTTCTTGCCTTTGCAACCATTGTCGCTCACTTTGCAGCCGCCTTTGCCTTTGCAGGAGTTCTTACCTTTGCATGCATGCTTTTCTTTTTTGACTTTGCTATCGGAGCCACTTTGATCTTTGGTTCCCTGTGGATCTAGAGACGATTTGAGCTTCGCTGGCACGCTTGACGCAAAGGTCGCGCCGTTAGCGCCAGCGAGCAGACCCGCTAATGCCGCCCCGGCGAGTATCACCTTACTCGCATTTATCATTTTTACCTCCAATAGTTCTAGTCCTATGTGTGATAGTTCTCTGAAAGCTCCCGTAACTTCGAGAGCTTATACCCGACTAGCGTTCTGTTACAACCAGCAATATCTCTATGTGTAAAAACCAAACGCGTAGTACGATCTTTCTCATTATGCGGTTAAAGACGGTTCGACGGCCTGTTTGGCGACAGAGTTCCTTTTCATCTCACTGGTTTCACAGGCTGTTCAGCGAGCTCACCCTCAAGTTTGTGTTCTTTTTTCTCCTCACCGTTATGTTTTCGTGGACCGTATACAGAGAAGCGGTTCGCGAAGTGATTGTAATTGAACCTTTTGGAGTTCCCAAGGCAATGGAGGAAATCGGATATAGCCCACAAGGAGTTGCCAACCTCATTTCCGACGATATCGATGAAATTGAAAAATCAGTGCGGACAAACGCCACAAAAGACCACTGCCTAACGCATGAAGCAGCAATTCCTGATTTCGAAGTGCCTGAGACTCACGTGTCATTGCGCTTGTTGCTCCAATTTGTACGAAGCTTCCTCAGGAAACAACCGACACAAATCTCTGGAGAAATTGCTTTTCTCCCTGCGGTCAATCCACCTATGCAAAAGATGGTTACGCCCGATCCGCGGGTGATGGAATTCAGTTTTCGTATTGTTGAAGGGGACGGTAGCCGTTCGTCCGAACGCTTCACCACGCGAGTAGTTGATGTAAATCAAGCAGTCGACGAATTGAGCAGGCGTATATTGCGACGACTGAATCCCTATATCCTTGCAGTGGAGAGCTACGACAAACACGATCATAAGACAGCGCTGGATCTCGTCCATGAGAGCTTAAATCATCCTAGCGGCAAGTTGCGGACGTGGGGCGATCTTTTGTGGTCCGATATCCTAATGGAGGAAGGCGACTTCGACGGAGCCATAGAGAAGTGCCGAGAGGCGATCCACGTCGATCCAAAGTTCGCGAATGCATACGTCAATTGGGGCGAAGCGCTCCGCCTGAAGAAAGCGCCGAGCGACGCAATTCCGAAATTCCAGACCGCATTAAAATTAAATCGGGGCTCAGCTGATGCATTCAATGGTTGGGGCAATACACTCAATGACGAGGGGAACTCGACAGAAGCTCTTTCTAAGTTTGAGAGAGCCACCGAACTCGACCCTGGTTTCGCCTCCGCTTACAACGGTTGGGGTAACGCTTTACGTGAACAGCCCGGGAAAACAACGGAAGCAATCTCCAAATACCGCAGAGCGATTGACCTCGATCCCACCTTTGCCCTAGCTTACAACAACCTAGGGAGAGTACTCCGGGCACACGGTAATCCCAGGGAAGCGAAATCGAGCTACCAGGAAGCGATTAGGCTTGATCCAGGATTGGCCATAGCCTATAGCAACTTGGGAAACTTGCTGTTGGCTGAAGGCAACGCAGCGGAAGCAGTCTCAAACTATGACAAAGCTACTGTACTCGACCCGAACAACGCCCTTGCGTTCTACAATTACGGTTTCGCGCTACAAACGCTTGGAATGCTAGACAAGGCAATTCTGTCCCTGCAGAGAGCCCTAGAAATAAACCCAACGCTGGGCGACGCGCATGATATCTGGGGCCGCATTTTGCACGAACAAGGTCGCTTTGATGAAGCAGTCTCCCACTTCGAAAAAGCACTCCAGCTCAACTCCAAAGATCCGTTCGCCTATACCAATTGGGGAAACCTCTTGCAGGATCAAGGACGATTCGACGACGCTGCCGCTATGCAGCTAAAGGCCGTCGGTGTAGACCCCTCGTGCGACCTCTGTTACGAAAACTGGGGCCATGTTCTTTATATGCAGCACAAGCTCGATGAATCTGCTTCAAAGTTCGAGAAAGCAATTGAGATCAACCCAGGACTGGCTGGAGCCCACAACGGGCTAGGGAACATCCTCAGGGATAGGAACAAGCTAGACGAGGCGATCACCGAGTACCAGAAGGCCATGGAACTTAACCCCGCTGACAAAGGTTTTAGGCAGAATCTGGCTCGCGTCTTGAGCCTCAAGGCCAGGACGGGCGTCCCAAAACATGGGACGCGATGACAGTTGGGCCTGCGTTTCCAACGCGCCAGACCCGTAGTCCCATTCTAACGCGTTGAAGTAGGCCAAACACTCCAGTCATTCTCCGTCTTTTTCACCGTCTTGCAATTCGCAACGAGGAGGCTGCGGGGGTTCCGAGCTGAAGAAGGTCTAGCGTGTTATCCCTAATATGGATCGAATTCTTTCTGACGGTCGCCCACTTCTCGCGGGCGATCCGCCCGCTTTCTCCAGCCATCTTGTAAAATCTTGTGCCACAAAGTGTCGGGACCGCTGAAATCCGCGCCGATTACAAGCTGCCCTATACCTATTGCTCCGTCGCCCATCGTAAAGCCTCCCTCGCCACCAGGAACTCAAATCACATCCTTTTCATAACGCTTAAAACGCTCGTTGTTGCCTTCAAAACAACACGAAGGTAGACTTCGCCTATGGGTCTCAAAACACGTAGCTGCTGCTTCTGCGATGGTGTCGCTCGCGGTGCATCTGAAGCGCCGTGGGATAGAGTCTTTTGCGATTCCGGATCCTTCATCATTACGCCGACAAAGGGCGCGTTGGTCCCGGGATGGTTACTCGTTGTCGCCAAACGGCACGTGCTCTGCTCCGGCGCAATATCTGTTTCAGAACTCCCCGAGCTCGCAGATTGCGTACGCACGGCACAACAGATGGTACGAGACAATTTTGGCGAGCCGACAGTCTTCGAACATGGTCCATCCGAAGCCGGCACGTCCTTGGGTTGTGGGATTGATCATCTCCACCTTCATGTGGCGCCGCTTTCATTCTCGCTGCGAAAAGCAACCAACAAATTATTCCACGAAGTCAAATGGGAATCCGTCATGGGCCTGTCGAGTACCTCTGCATTATTCGAATCCCGAGTTGACTATGGGTTTGTCCAGGAGCCGAATGGCCGAATGTTTATATGCAGTCCGCCCCGCGGGACGAAACAGTTTTTCCGTCGCGCCATCGCCTCTGAGATTGGAATACCGGCTGAATACGACTACAGTAAGTTCCCACATCTTTCAAATGTAATCTCGACACTCGACAAGCTCCCGCACCGAACTCCATGAGCGAACATACTGGCCAGAGGAGCGGAGAACCCATAGACCCGGGTTTCGCTCCCGGGGACTACACAGATGGCCGAAAACCAGGCGACTGGCGCTCAAGATACGAGGGCGAAGCACTGGCAGCCATTCGCTGGGAGGCAGCATACCTAACGATCGTTTTCGTCTTGACGATAGGCGGGATGTTTTTGGTTTGGTGGGGATACCCCCAGCGGCGACTCGGATTAACGGATCAACGTGGAATCATTTTCGCCCGGCATTGTCTCGCTGGGCTAAGTGGGATCCTCGGTGGCGTACTTTTTGCAATGAAATGGCTATATCACAGCGTAGCAAAACAAATTTGGAATCTAGACAGAAGATGGTGGCGCTACTTTACGCCAGTTATTTCCGGAGGACTGGCATTCGCGATGATACTCGTGATTAAGTCCTTTGGCGGCTTCGACCCCAACCTCGTATCTACGGACGGACGTACAACTGCAGTGGGGTTCCTAATAGGGCTCTTTTCAGACAATGCCCTCGCTAAGTTGGCGGAGGTGGCGCAGACGCTCTTCGGGCCGACTCATCGACGGAACGAGAGATCCGGCAGTGACCGCTAGCCACTAGCCCTCTCTCGCATTTCAGCTGGTGTCCAGAACCGAATCCAATGACTTACTTTTTTGATTTTGAATCCCGGGGAGGAAAACTAGAGGGACTTGCACCCCTGCCGAGAAACTGGGTCCCGTATTTCTTTTCTATCTCCCAAGAGTTTCACAGGCGCTGGATCGACCAGGGGAGTCGCGCAACGACCGAGGCAACAGACATCCTAGATCCCGTCGAGAAGAACTGGATTCAGACTCATGTAAGCAACTTAGGCGACCGACCCGAATCCGTCTCACTAATCGTGCGATCAAATGCCCGAGAAGAAGGTCTTGAGCAGCGAGGACTCCTAAAAAGCTTCCGATGCGACGGCACTGTCGAGGCGATTTTCGACGCCGCCATGGAAGTTTTTAGATCCGCCGCGGAGGCCGGGATTGTCACTCCGATGGGGCTCATTGTCCAGAGCTTCTGCGCCCCCGTCCTATCTGGGCACCTTTCCAACGAACGCCGTGTATCTGAAGCAATCCGTCGATGGATTTGCGAGATCGATTCCTCGAGCCAACTCGGCAAGGAGATGGGGCCGCGTGTTATCAAGTTGCGAGTGGAAAAGGCTAACGTCCTCCGAGCGAACGAGCTCATGTGCGAGGACCGAAAACGATTGTGGAGCACACTCAGATCATTGGGTAGATACATCTACGAAAAGAAAGAGCGGAGGCATCTCGAGTGGGTGTGGGATGGAAATCGTCTTTGGATCGTACAAAATGATCATGCACCCGACCCATCAGGCGAATCACCAGAATCAGATGAGACACCTGCACCGCCGCCCGTAAGGGCAGGATCCCTCAAACAATTCCGGCTATTCTCCTCTTCCGACGCTAAGCGGTGGCAAAAATTGAAATGTGTGGAGACCTTCCGCTCAATGGGCCTTCCGACCACCCCTCTGTTTGTCTTAAACGGAGCGGCGGAGCTTCGTAAATTGGCGAAGCGAGAAGCCCTGCCTGGCCTGGCACTCGATCTTAAGGTGCTGACCCAGGTCCCTCTCGTTGTTCGCACCGACATTGCCGGCGAGACGACCTTTTTTGCGAACAGAACAGACGGCCTCTCTAGGCCAGAGCCAGCCATTGAATTCATGCGCGACACGGCGAGCCACTTGGCAAACGCAGGAGTCGCGCCCAAGAATATCTGCTTTATAGCCCATCGATTCATTCCTGCCCATGCCTCCGCGTTCTCCATGGCAACAGCAAATGGGAACCGAGTCACCATCGATTCGCTCTGGGGACTGCCCGACGGCCTGGAGTTCTGCGCCCACGACTCATTCGACGTCAACGCTCGTAACGGGGCCATCATCGGAAAAAAAATAAGGTATAAGCCAACCTTCCTCGCGGCAACACCGGACGGCTCCTGGAAAGCCATGCCGCTCGCACCCCCATGGGACTGGCGACCGTCCCTCGACGACAATACTGTCCGCGAGATCGCTACTCTCAGTAGAAAGCTTGCCGAGGGTCTCAAAGAAACTATCGTAATCATGTGGTTTGCCAGGATACCTGCGGTAAGCGGTCATCCGAGTCTCATTCCTTGGCGTTACACCACTGAAAGAGAACCAAGACAAGTCGAATCGATAATTAGCGAATACTTCCTCAGCAGACCGTTCTTTGTTCGAAACGGCGAGGACCTGGGTCGCCTGAAGGAACAAAAAGATCCAATCTCCTCAGTTGTCTTGAAACCTGACGGCCCACATCTACGCGACAGCGGATTTCTCGAGGAGCTCGGAGCAATTGTGCGCTCGAAGGAGCTACGCATTGATTTGGAGGGGAGTCCTCTGTCCCACACTTATTACGTCCTTAGGCGCACGGGGGCACACATTGCATGCGTCGACCCAATTAAGCCGCGTAACGTTCGGAGCAGATTTGCGAAACTAGTACGTGACAAAATCCCAGTCCGGATTCAAACACAGGGCGAGAAAGTTGTTGCTATAAACCTTCCTGAGGGCGAGCTCCTCGACGTTCTCAAAGCCAAAGTGGTCGAAGAGGCGATGGAGGTGTTGTCGGCGCACTCCCCCGAATCGCTCCAAGAGGAAATGGCGGACGTGCTTGAGGTGTTGATTGCCCTAGGCAGAGTGAGTGGAACTTCACTTAAAAGGCTGCAAAAACTTGCTGCTAAAAAGCGCCGAAAGGTAGGCGGTTTCGGGAAGGGTCTAATGTTGGTCCAAACAGAGGATTTGCCTCTTCTGGAGATTCGCTCAGGAAACGGTCTGTTCAATGTGGGGCGCATTAGAGAGGCTAAGAATTCCTACCAAGCAATTGTCGCGGCTGGGAGACGCCTGAAGACTCGCCACGACCGAATAATAATCCCACTCATCCCCACTGTCCCAAATCGGCTGCGAGGTCCCAGCCGTATATACTTTCGGAATCCTGACCTTGAATTCGAGGTGTGGTACAAAGAAAAGTCAGTCGAGGTCATTTTGGTCGGAGCAAAATCCGACTACTCGACCCAACTAACACTACCCTTTGATGGCCCCGCTCGCCCGTGAGCATTGCCTGGTGACACGTGCATCGGCCCCACTTCGGAAGACTTCTGATTTGTCCATACATTTCCACAATCTCACCAAACCGTCTCAATCCCTCCAACTACGTCAAGCCGCCAGCCGAATCCCAGCTATAACAGCACAGTAACATTTGCCTCAAGTTCGTCGATTCCGATATCCAATCTATAATCCGTTGGGAGGAAAATGACATGAATCCTTGGATCCTGAGCTGCGTGCCTAGAATCCAGTTAGTTTAGCACGAGTGGTGGGCCAGGAAAGAAGCGCTCGCCGCGCGGAGAACCTCTGGCGGAAGCCTTTGCCAGAAGGCTACAATGCGCCCTGTCGCTCTGGCCGACAGCCCATGCGCCGCTTCTTCTGGATCCGCCTGCTTATCTTCCTCCGGCAAAGCCGCTGGGGTTTCGTGCTTATCGGATTCTGGTTCGCCCTCGGCACGATTGCTTTTCACTACTGGGAACATCTTTCCCTGAGCGACTCCTTTCTCAACGCCATCTATTTCCGCTATCGTGCCGATTCCTTCTGGGCTCTCTACTCCTTCTGGGGACAATGCGTCCTGTTCGGGATCGTCATTTCCATCTTCTTGCTGCAGGCGTTGCAGCGTTACAATCCGCAGGAAGGTTGCCGCATGCTCGCCAAAGAAATGCAAAACCATGTTGTCATCGTCGGTTACACTCACCTTGGCATTCGCATCGTCGAGCACCTCCGCCGCGCCAAGCAGCCTTACGTTCTCATTGACCGAGACGCCGCCGCCGTCGATGACCTCATTCGCGACGGCGAACCCATCATCGTCGACGACGCCAAGCAGGAAAGCTCGCTCGCTGATGCAGGCATCGACCACGCCAGGCTCGTCATCATCACTTCCAACAACATCGAAACCGCACTCCTCGTCACCAAGCGCGCCCGCGATCGCAACAAAAAAACGCACATCATTGTCCGCTGCTACCTCGACGAGTTCACGGAGATCCTTGAAAGCCTTGGCGCCAACGAAGTCATCAGCAGCTCCAAAAGCGCCTTCAGCGGCATCTCCTCGCACCTCGATTCTCTCGGCGCGGCTCGCTGAAGAGCCTTGGAGCGTTTATGGGATCGCTCCTGATCATCACCGGCACCATGGGAGCAGGCAAGACGACGGTTCTGGGCGAAGCGTCGGACATCCTCCTGTCGCGGCAAATTCCGCACGCGGCAATTGACCTGGATGCGCTCGGGCTTCGGCATCTTCCGCCTGGAGGCGCCAACGATGCCGTGATGTACCGCAACCTTCAGTCTGTCTGCCTGAACTATACTTCGATCGGCGTAGTGCGATTCCTGCTGGCGCGCGCGATAGAAGACCGCGCGGAACTGGAACTCTGTCTCGGCATTTTTTCAGCAGCCAATACAGTCGTCTGCCGCCTTACGGCAAGCGTCGAAACGATGCAGCAGCGCGTCAAGATGCGCGAAACGGGCATATCGCAGCACGAATACGTTGCTCGCGCCCGAATATTCAACACGATCCTTGACCGCGCGCATCTGGAAGATTTCCGCGTCACCAGCGAAAACCGTTCCGTGAGCGATGTTGCCCGTGAAATGCTTGTCAAAGCGGAATGGATGGCAGACTGACTCCAACTTTCTGGTTTTGCATCTGGTTTTGCATTCGTTGACTTTCCCCTCGCGGCATCCTAGCATCGTCTTAGCATTATTCCGTGACGCGCGAGGTCTTCGATGAGTTCCTCCACGCCACTTCCTCTGCCGCAGCTACCTCCTCCTTTCGCCGAGGTTCTGAATTTCTTTTTGCAATCCGCAAAAGATGCTTTCGGCCCCGACCTTCTTTCCGTCGTGCTCTTCGGAAGCGCCGCGGAAGGCAAACTTCGCGCGACCTCGGACTTAAATCTGATTCTGGTCCTTGTCTCTTTCCCACAGGACAAGGCCGACCGACTCCGTCAGGCTCTGCGCGTCGCCCAAGCCGCCATCCAGCTCCATCCCATGTTTCTTTTGAAGGACGAAATTCCTCAGGCCGCTCGTTCCTTCGCCCCCAAGTTTGCCGATATTCGACACCGCCGCGCCATTCTCTTCGGCGATGATCCCTTCGCGTCTCTCACGATCCCTCGCGACGCCGAAATCCGTCAACTCCGCCAGCAGCTACTCAACTTCATTCTTCGCCTGCGCGCCGCCTACGTGGGGCGCAGCCTCCGCGAAGAACAACTCAGCTTGTTGATCGCGGGTGCACTTGGTCCTCTCCGTTCCTACGCCGCTGTTCTCCTGGACCTCGAAGGACGCCCCGCGCCTTCCCCTTCCGAGGCCCTGCAGTCGATGGGCGCAGAGCTCGCCATTCCCGGTTGGTCCCAGCTCTCCGCTCGCCTCGCCGCCACGCAGGAAACACACGTCTCCACTCCCGGCGAAGCCCCGCGCCTTTTCTTTCCTCTCCTCGATCTTGCCTGCCGCATGCACTCCCGAGCCGAAGCGCTCTCTGCCGAGGTGCCTCGTGAATCCCTTTGATCTTCGCGGCCCGGAATTTCTCGTCTTCTACATCTTTTTTTCCTGGCTGGTCCTCGTAGCCCTCACCCTTCTTCGCCGCCTCAGTGAGAATCGCGACACCGGCAAGCCTCCCATCGACGATCCCTACTTTGTCGCCTACTTGCGGGGCGGCGAAAGCGAAGCCCTTCGCGTTGCCTCGCTCTCTCTTATCGACCGCGGTCTCCTCACTCTAAAAAGCTCCGGAACTTCCACCCTCTCACCCCTAAGCGCCGACAGCCGCCTCCTACTCACCGACCCCGCCCTTATCGGCACCGTGAAACGCCCCATAGAAAAGCGCATCCTTGAAGCCTTCAAAACGGCTCAGCCCATTCACTCAACACTCGCATCCCTCGAAGGCTGCACGGCCTGTTTCGAGTACGCCACCAACCTCGAAAAATTCGGCCTCCTCCCCGACGAAGAAATTCGTCGAGCCCGCCTCCTCCGCGTTTCCATTGCCATCGGGATCCTCCTCGGCGTCGCACTTGTCAAAATCCTTGTCGCTCTTTCCCGTGGCCGCACCAACATTTTCTTTCTCATCCTTCTTTCCGGTCTCGCCGCTTTCGTCGTTTTCAGAACCAGCAATCCCTTTCGCACCGTGCGCGGTGAAAAATTTCTCGAGGACGTAAAATCTCTTTTCAGCTCGCTCCGCCAGCGTGCCGCTTCTCTTCGTCCCGGCGGCGCAACTTCCGACCTGGTCTGGCTAGCCTCCGCCTACGGACTCGCGGAAGTCTCCCCCATCCTCTTTCCCTCGGTGATGGCGCTGCGCCCGCCGGGACCGGCCCGCGGACCGGGCTTCTCCGGTTGGGGTTCCGGCAGCTCTTCGTGCGGTACATCCAGCAGCTGTGGCAGTGGCGGCGGGGGTGGCTGCGGAGGCGGTGGTGGTTGCGGCGGCGGCTGCGGCGGTTGCGGGGGCTAAAATAAAATGGACAGCCTCACTGACAGAGTCGGCCTCGGCTGGCGCCCCGATCTGGCTGCCGGGATTCTCGAGCATCTAGATGACATCGATCTTCTCGAAGTCATCGCTGACGATTTTTTCGCCGCGCCGCACAGCCAAGTCCGCGCCCTCAAAACGCTGGCGGCGCAGGTCCCTGTCGTTCTCCACGGCATCAGTCTCGGCCTGGCCTCTTCGGCTCCCGCCGAAACCAGGCGCCTCGATCAAATGGCGCGCCTTGTGGACCAAGTCCGCCCGGAATTCTGGTCCGAGCATCTGGCTTTCGTCCGCGCCGGCGGCATTGAAATCGGCCATCTCGCCGCACCGCCTCGCAACCGCTCAACGGTAGACGCCACCGCCGCCAATCTCGATCGCGCTGAGGCTGCCGTCGGCGCCAAGCCTTTGGTTGAAAATATCGCCACGCTGATCGATCCGCCGGCGAGCCCGCTCTCTGAATCCGAGTGGCTCAACGGCATCCTCGCCGCCTCCCCTTGCGCCCTGCTCCTCGATCTTCACAACGTCCTCGCCAACGGCTTCAACCACGGTTACGATCCTTTCGAATTCATACGCCAGATTCCCCCCGAGCGCATCGCCGGCATTCACATCGCCGGCGGCAAATTCGTCTCCGCCCCCGACGGCTCCCAACGCCTTCTCGACGATCATCTTCACGACGTTCCCGATCCCGTCTTCGACCTCCTCGAAGAGACGGCCGCCCGCGCCCCCGCCCCGCTCACCGTAATCCTCGAACGCGACGGCGACTACCCCTCCATGGACTCTCTCCTCGCGCAAATTGGGGAAGCTCGCCGCGCCCTCGCCAAAGGCCGTGCCCGCCGATATCATCCCGTCGAGGCCGTCCGATGAGTTCCGACGCCACGCAACTCGAAATCTTCCTCGCCCGCCTCTACACGGACGCCCATGCCCGCGCTGATTTCAAAGCCAATCCGCGCGAGGAAGCCAAAAGAGCCGGCCTCTCGGAAGAGCAATCAGCCGCCCTTGAAAGGCTCGACTGGATCGGCCTTGAAATGGCCGCGCGCAGCTTCGCCAAAAAGCGTCACCAAAAACGCCGCCGCACCTGGTTCGCCGCCCTCAAAACGCGTCTCTCGCGTTTTCGTTTCTTCCGCTTTGTGCACTAGCGGATTTGGCTCTCTCGTGGCAATCCCAAACGTAAAAAGACATCCCGCCCTGGCAATCCGTAGTCTAATAATTCGAGACCCAGGCAAAACGGGTGTGGCATGAGGATCGCTCGTCTATTTACTTCTCTATTCGCCGGCCTCATGGTGCTCGCCTCTCTGCCGGCTCGCGCGGCAGACTTGGCCGTCTGCTCGGCCATTATCCTCGATGAAAACAATGTTCCCGTCCCGGCCGCCCAGATAAAACTTGAAGACGCCTCCGCTCACGTCTTCCGTGCCGAAACCGACGGCGCTGGCCGCTTCACTTTGAAAAATCTCCCTCCCGGCGATTACAAACTCGAAATCCGGAAAGAAGGCTTCTTCCTGGTCACCAACCGCCCCATCGCCCTTCAGCCTGGCCCCAACGAATTCTCTTTGATTCTGAATCACGCCGAAGAGCTTCACGAACAAGTCCAGGTCACGGCTCCCGCCAACCAGATCGATCCGCAAGACACCGCCGAGCGCGACACTCTCACCGCCCGCGACATTCGCGACATTCCCGTCCCGAGCCCCCACGTGCTGGCGGAAAGCCTGGTCGCTCTCCCCGAAATCACGCAGGACAACGCCAACAACCTCCACATCGCCGGCGCCCGTTCCGGCGAAACGCAATATCTCCTTGACGGTTTCGAAATCGGCGATCCCGTCAACGGCCAGCTCACCACGCGCTTCAATGTCGATGCCACCCGCGCCGCCGAAGTCCAAACGGGAAATTTCAGCGCCGGCTACGCACACGCAGGCACCAGCATCCTCAGTCTCGAGACTCCCGACGGCGACGACCGCTGGCGCTTCGGAACCACCAATCCCTTTCCCGGCATCAACGTCCAGGAAGGCGTCCACCTCGGCAACTGGTACCCGCGCTTCACTTTCTCCGGTCCCCTCCAGCGCGGCCGCTTCTGGTTCTCGGATTCGATCAGCATCCAGCACACCTTCGCCGTCGTTAAACAACAGCCCGCCGGCGCCAACACCTGGGAAAACTGGTCCGGCGACAATCTTCTGCGCCTCGAATACAACATCACGCCCAAGCACATCCTTCACGCCACGCTTCTCTACAATCGCGCCCGCTACACCAACATCGGCCTCGACGCCCTCGACCCCGTCTCGACCACCGTCACCGGCAACCAGCAGCGTTTCTTTGCCGCCGCAAAAGACCAGGTCTGGCTCGCCGACACTCTCTTCGATTTCGGCATCGCCGCCGACACCGGCACTCTCGATTACATCCCCCAAGGCACCGAGTCTTTTGTTCTTCTCGTCAACGGTTCCACTGGCAACTATTTCCAGCGCCTCCACCAGCGCGGCCGGCGCCTCCAGGCCTTAGCCGGTATGCCCGCCGCCACCCGCCATTGGCATGGCACTCATCAATTGGCCGCGGGCACGAACGTCGCCGCCCTGACCTATTCCCTCGCCGCCGATCGCACCGAAATCCAGGCGCTCCAGGCCTTTGAAGGCGGCGTCTCGACCAACCCCGCCTGCACCGCACCCATCCCCGGCTGCGTCGTGCGCACCTCCACCTTCACCGGCCCCGCCGCACCCGAAGTCTCGAACACCCAAGCCGGCGCCTATGTCCAGGACACCTGGTCCCTCTCGAAATTCCTCGTCCTCCAGGCCGGCCTCCGCACCGACTGGGACCGCTTCACCCAAAGCGCCATGGCGGGCCCTCGCCTTTCCGCCAACCTCCTCCCCTTCGGCGACGACACCTCAAAAATTACCGCAGGCTGGGGCATTTATAACGCACCGCTCAATCTCTCCCTGATCGGCCAGACGCTCGACCAGCGCCAGATCGACACCTTCTACGACAACGCCGGCAACACCGTCGCCCCGAGCCCGGTAGTCTCCCAATTCGCACTTCCCGTCGCGGGCCTCGAGCAGCCCCGCTTCAACATCTCGAGCGCCGGATGGCAGCAAAAATTCGCACACAGCACCCTGCTCACCCTTAGCCTCCTCGCCCGCAACGGCTACCACGGCTTCGCCTACGTCGATCAGCAACCCTCCCAACCGGGCGGCACGTTCCTGCTCGAAGACACCCGCAAGGACCGCTACCGCTCCGCCACCGCCACCGTCCGCCATGTCTTCTCCGAATCGACCGAAATCTACGCCGCCTACACGCGCAGCGTGGCGCACTCGAACGAAGTCCTCAATCCCGCTCTCGGCTCCATCTTCTATGCCGCCCAGCAATCCGCTCCGGAAGCCTGGGACGCCCCCAACCGCATCGTCACCTGGGGCTGGGCACCCACTCACATCTGGGGCATCCAGCTCAGCTATTTCCTCGAGTACCGCACCGGCTACCCCTACAGCATCGTCAACCTCGAGCAGCAACTTGTCGGGCCTGCCAACTCCGCCCGTTTCCCCGCTTACGCCAGTCTCAATATCGGCCTGGAAAAAAAATTCGGCTTCCGCGGCTACCTCTGGGGCGTCCGCGTCGAAGCCGTCAACATCCTCGACCGCCAAAATCCGAACACCGTCGTCAACAATATCGACGCCCCCAACTTCGGCGCCTTCTCCGGCGGCCAAGGCCTGGCCTTCACTCTCCGCGTCCGCTTCATCGGCCGCAAATAACCACCGAAGTTCTCGAATCCCGTGCCGCCCCAAACCTAATACGGCAGCCGCGCTGCATCTTCCTTGAGGGTCGTGCCACTGCGTTTCAATGCCATCATGCGCGACGCCAGATTCGTGATGCGACCAGCGGCATCCTCGACAGAAACGCCGCGAGCGTGAATGTTCGAAATGAGATTTCTGTCAGCGTCGGTGTGCCCGGAGACGGGGCCATAGGCCATATAAGCGGACAGACTTTCCGCGGTCGCCAGGCCAGGGCGCTCGCCGATCAGCAGCACGAGGACGCGCGGCCTGAGCAGGTCGCCGATATCGTTCATGATGCCAACTCTGCAGTAGCGCACGGCGAAGGAAAGGCCTAGCGACCATCCCTTCGCCCGCGCGTGCTGCTCCAGAGATGCAAACAAGCGGGGAACCTGCTCGGACACGGCGGCGGCGGACAAGCCATCTCCGATCACAATCTGGAAGTCAAGCGCCCTCTGGCAACGCTCGGCGACAAGTCCTTTCGCGGCGCTGCTCAGCCGGCGGCCGAGATCAGGCCGCAGCAAGAACTGCGATTTCGATTCGGCCTGACTCGAAACCAGGAACAATTTCGACTGCCTGACGAAGTCGGGCGGGAAATCCTTATGAAGGTCGAACTCCGTCCACACCGCGTCGACCGCGCTGGCGTGGGCGGCGCGAAGCTCCAGTTCCATTTGCGTGGTGTAAGAGGCTCCACGCTCCACAAAAATGCGCGCTGCCGTGCGCGCCCGGATCTTCCGGACAATTTCGGGCCACGCGGGCTGTGGGGAAAGGTTGTGGTCGTCTCCCATGTCTTTGGTCAGGCCGGCGCCGGCAATAATCCTTCGAGTCCGCGCAAAAGTTTCTGTCGGCTGCCAGCGTCGAGCGCCATCGGTTCGCCATCCCGGTAGATACCAGTACGCTCCAGCCACTCGAGGAATTCCGGAGCGGGACGCAGATTAAAGATTTTACGAGCGGCGAGCGAGTCATGAAAGCTGGTGGACTGGTAGTTGAGCATGATGTCGTCGGCGCCGGGCACGCCCATGAAGTAATTGCATCCGGCGGCCGCCAGCAAAAGCATGAGATTGTCTGCGGAGTTCTGGTCGGCGACGGCGTGATTGGTGTAGCAGACGTCGCATCCCATCGGTAGCCCCAGCAATTTGCCCATGAAGTGATCTTCCAGTCCGGCGCGAATGATCTGTCGCTCGTCGTACAGATATTCCGGCCCGATGAAGCCCACCACGCTATTCACAAGGAATGGATCGAAGGCGCGAGCGACCCCGTAGGCGCGCGCTTCGAGAGTCAGCTGGTCGATTCCGTGATGTGCTTCCGCCGAAAGAGCGCTGCCTTGCCCGGTTTCGAAGTACATAACGTTGTCGCCCGCCCAGGGAACCTTGCGCGCCCGGTGATGTTCGAGGACGCGTTCCTGGCCTTCTCGCAGCAGCGAAAGAGTGATGCCAAAGCTGGCGTTCGCGGCCTGGGTGCCGGCAACCGATTGAAAGAGCAAATCGATGGCTGCGCCGCGATCCAAACATGCGAGCTGCGTTGAGATATGCGCCAGGCAACACGCCTGCGTCGGAATGGCGAACTCCGTAATCAGGCGATCGAGCGCTCTTAGTATGGCCGCGACACCCTCGACGGAATCGGTGGCCGGATTCACTCCAATGACGGCGTCCCCGCATCCATACAGCAGGCCATCGAACGCAGCCAGCAAGATGCCGCCAACGTCATCGGAGGGGTGGTTTGGCTGCAAGCGAATGCCGAGTACGCCGCGCTCGCCGAGGGTGTTTCGACAGCGCGTAACGTTGCGAATCTTGGCCGCCGCAAGCACCAGGTCCTTGTTGCCCATCAGCTTGGCTACGGCGGCTGCCATTTCGGGAGTGATACCCCACTTGAGAGACTTCAAATCCGCTTCCGTGGTCTGGCTGTCGAGAATGAATTCGCGAAACTCGCCAAGAGTCATGCGCTGGATGGGCCCAAAGGCGGAGGAATCGTGGGACTCGAGAAGGAGGCGGGAGACCTCGTCCGTTTCCGGAGGAATCAAGGGATTGTTCAGCAGCTCGGTCAGCGGCAAATCGGCCAGGGCTCTCTTTGCGGCCACCCGCTCACGCTCCGAGGAGGCTGCGATTCCGGCCAGCTGATCGCCGGATTTTTCTTCATTGGCCTTCGCGAGTAGCTCGCGGAGATTGGAAAAGCGAAAGTGATCCCGCATGGCCGACGCCGCTAGTATGGCTGGCTGGGACCTTGAAGGAAAGCAGGACGGGAGAGTGGCCCGGACGCACCGGGCGAGTGGGGCAGAGACTGGCGGAGCGCGCCCTTCGATTCTGAGGGTGCGGTGACTCTGCACGCTGCCACTTTTACCGGACGATCTTTACGAAGGTAGATTTCGATTGCCCATGGAAATTGCGCAGTCCCTCCAGGATGTCGAAACCTTCTCGAAGATCCACAAAGACGAAAACCTTTCAAGCCTGCCTCCGCCCGATCGAGCCCCCCAAGCCCCGCTAAAACGCCGATGCCGTTTTTTTCATGCCAGGCGAAAAAAAGGCCGGCAAATTTCGCCGGCCCTTGATGGATCGATTTGTTTGCGTCCCTGCATTTTTACGCCATTGCTTCCGCCCGTCAGCAATAGCTGCATTCGGCGTCGGCCATACCGCCGCCGGTCATATCGTCCTTGATGCGACGCAGGCGCTGCCCGAGCCGCTCGGCAAGCTGATGCCGCGCGCGCCACAGCCGCGCCTTCAGGGTGTTCTCGGTCACTCCGAGTTTCTTCGCCGCTTCGCCGGTCGAGTAACCCTCGACCTCGCGCAGCACAAATGCCGTGCGCAATAGCGGCGAAAGTTCATCGAGATTTTCGCTGATCATCTCCCGCAGCTCCGTTCCCGCAAACACCTGCTCCGGGTTCGGCCCTTCGGCTGCGAAGCGCTCGGCGATCGGCAGTTCGTCTTCCCGGGGCGGCTCATCCAGAGAAACCGCCGGCCGGGCTTTCGCGCTCCGCCGCCTCATGAGCGCCGCGTTGATCACAATCCGCGTGAGCCAGGTCGAAAACTGCGACCGCCCCTCAAAGCGTTTCATGTTGCGGTAGGCGGAAAGCAGCCCATCCTGCAAAGCATCTTCCGCATCCTCGGTATTCCCGAGGACGCGCAGCGCCGTCTGAAATAACGGCCGCTGATAACGGCGGAACAGCGTCTCCACCGCCTGCGCATCGCCCCGCTGCCCGGCGCGAATCAGCTTGTCTTCACTGAATTGCGGTGCCACTGCCGTTTGTGTCGTTACTGCCGCTTGCGTTGCCATTGTTCCCCCCCATTACTGCACAAACTCGCTCGACTGCGTGATGCAAAAAATGACTCGAACCATCCCGTTCGCCGGATCGATGGACACCCGTTTCCCTCAGTGAGCCGGAACACCTCCGGCCGGCACTCTCGGCTTCTTCATCATCAACAAGACGGGGATGACTGCCAGGAAGACCACGCCCAACATCTTGAAGTTGTCGATGAAAGCCAGCATCGCCGACTGGCCTTGCACGAGGTTATAGACCATGCCCTTCGCTTGCATCGACGCATGCGAAGCACTCGACCCGTAAGAGATTAGACGCGCCGCGTTTCCGTTGGTCATCTTGAGGAGTGCCGGATTCAGGCTGTTCACGCTCTCGACCAGATGCGCCTGGTGAAGCTGCGTCCGCCGCTCGAGCATCGTCGTCACCGTGGCAATGCCCACGCTTGCCCCGATGTTGCGCGCCAGATTGATGATCCCCGTCCCCATGTTCGTTTTTTCTTTTGGCACGTAGGCAAACGCCGCCACGTTGATCGGAATAAACAAAAACGCCAGACCGAAGCTCTGCAGCATGCGCGCGCGCACGGCATGGCTGTAATCGAGCTGCAAATCCCAGCCCGCCATCCAGAACAGCGCGATCGCGCATACCGCGCAGCCAAACGTGATCAAAATCCGCGTATCCACCTTTGACACCAGAATTCCGACGACTGGCATCATCAGCATGATCACCGCGCCGCCGGGCGAAAGGGCCTTCCCGGCAAGCTCCGCGGTATAGCCCAGCATCTCTTGCAAGAACTGAGGAATCAGCACGGTGCTCGAATACAGCACGAAGCCCAGGAAAAACATCGCCACCGTCGAAATCGCGAAATTGCGGTCCTTCAGCATCTTCAAATCGACGACCGGCTCCTTGTGCCGCCACTCCCATACGATTCCCGCGAGAATTCCGACGAGCATCAGCGCAAAGAAAACCTGGATGAACCCGGAAGACAGCCAGTCGTCACGCTGCCCTTTATCCAGGACAATCTGCATGCTGCCGAGCCCGAGGCTGATCAATCCGATACCGATGTAGTCGATCCGGAATCCGCGCTTGACGCTCGCGCGCTTCATGTACGGCGGGTCAGAAATCAGCACCGACGTCAGCAGCAGCGAAATAATTCCTACCGGCACGTTGATGTAGAAAATCCATCTCCACGAAAAATTGTCGGTAATCCATCCGCCGAGCCACGGCCCAATCGTCGGGGCCACCACCACCGCAATCCCGTAAACTGCAAACGCCATCCCGCGCTTTGCCAGCGGAAACGTGTCGTTTAAGATGGCCTGCTCGCTCGGCTGCAGCCCTCCGCCGCCGGCTCCCTGCAAAATCCTGAAAAACACGAGCACGCCCAGGCTCGGCGCCAGCCCGCACAAAAACGAGCTCACCGTAAATAGCGCCACGCAAGACATGTAAAACCGCTTGCGGCCGATCAATCCCGAAAGCCATCCCGAAAGAGGCAGCACGATGGCGTTTGAAACCAAGTACGACGTCAGAACCCAGGTGGATTCGTCCGCGCCCGCCGAAAGATTTCCGGAAATGTGCGGCAGGGCCACGTTCGCGATCGACGTGTCCAGCACCTCCATGAACGTCGCGAGCGTCACCGTAACGGCGATCACCCAGGGGTTGATCGACCCGTCCGGCATCCTCAATTTCGCTAGAATTCTGTGTTTCATCGCGCGTCGCTCTCGTTCTACCGGGCCAGAGAGCCCTCTACCCATTCCTACGCACAAATGCTTCAGGTACTTTCTTTATTCGGCGCATTACTTGGTGATGACCGTCGCATCGACGTTCATTCCTGGCCGAAGCACAGCCGAGCCCACGGAATCCCGGTCCAGCACGATCTTCACCGGTATGCGCTGTACCACCTTTACGTAGTTGCCGGTCGCGTTCTCGGGCGGCAGCAGGCTCAGCACTCCGCCGGTCGCTCCGGCAATGGAGTCCACATGCCCGCTGAAGGTCTTTCCGTACGTATCGACTTTCACTTCCGCCTTCTGCCCGGCGTGCATGTTTCGCAGCTGCGTCTCCTTGAAATTTGCCGTCACCCAAACATCCTGGAGCGGCACGACGACCAGCAATCCCTGTCCGGCCTGCACAATCTGTCCTGTCTCGACCTGCTTGTGGGTGGCCACGCCGTCCACCGGCGCAACCACGTCGGTGTAGCTCAGATTCAACTGCGCTGCATCCAATGCCGCGCGCGCCTCGGCCACTTTTGCAACTTTTGCCTGCGCATCGGCCGTGCGCATGCCCACCTGTTTTCTGTCCGCCAGCGCGCCTTCGACTCCTGCGCGCGCCTGCAGCACCCGCGCCTTCGCCGCGTCCAGTTGTGCTTTCACCACTTCCACATTGCGCTGCGCTTGCGCCAGTTTTTCCTGGTCTGCCTTGAGGGCGCTCGCTGTGGCATCGGCATTCGCCTTTGCTGCGTCGTACTGCTGCTTTGAAATCTCGTCTCTCTCCATCAGCGGCTTGTAGCGCGCCAAATCCGCTTGCGCCAGCGCCGCGTTGGCCATGCTCTTGTTTACGTTCGCCTGCGCATACTCGAGGTCCGCGGTCTGCGCCTGTCCGTAGGTTGCTTCGGCTTTCGCTACGTCTGCCTGCGCTCCAAGCAATTGCGCGTCGGCGCTGGAAGTTCCGCTGGCCACATTTTCCGCTGTCCGCGGCACGTCCACTCCCGCCGACTGCGCTTCGCTCTCCGCCAACTCCAGCGCCGCCTTGGCCTGATCCACGGCGGACTGGTAATCGCGCGGATCGATCTTCACGAGCTCCTGGCCCGCCTTTACCGGCTGGTTGTCGTCCACCAAAACATTGGCCACTTTTCCGTAAATCTTCGAAGCGATCGGCGTGATATGCCCGTCGATCTGCGCGTCATCCGTGCTCTCGCGGTTGTGGTAGTAAAGGAACAGTCCCACCAGCACGGCGATCAGCACTACGCCGCCGAGAACGGCCAGCCGCTGCATCTTCGGATTCGCGAACCCTTTTGGCTGTTCTTTCTCTACCGGCACGTCAAGAAATGGCTGTGCCTTGGTCGCGTTCTCCGGCCCTACTTCGATCTCAACGCTCATCGTTCCCTCACTTCGAGTAAACTCTTTCCATCTGTCCAATGGAACGCGCATAGTCCGCGCGCGCCTGATTGAACCGGTACAGCGCTGCAATCTGATTGTCGTTCGCACGCGCCAGCGAATCCTGCGCCTGGATAACCTCGATATTGTTCGCCACACCGGCCCGGAAACGGTCCCGCGCCTGATCCACTTCCTCTTTCGAGAGCTGCACACCCAAATTCGCCACGGTTACCTGGTTGCGCGCCGAGTCCAGATTGATCAGCGCGGTCTTCACGTCGAGCGCGATCTGATTCCGCAAATCGTCTTCCTGCTGCTGCAGCTTCTGGATCTCCAGATCTGCCTTCACGATCTCGGCGTGAATCCGGCCGCCGGTAAAGATGGGCACGCTGACCTCGGCCTCGTAGTTGTAGGTCGGAATGCCGGTCGTCGACGATCCGCCGAGGTAGGCCCAGTTGCCGGTGAAGTCCACTTTGGGCAGCCGCGATTCCGCGGAAGCTTTTTTTTCGAGCCCGGCAGCCTTCACGCGCTCTTCCATGGCCTTCCATTCCTGGCGCTGGTTTAGCGCGGTATCGATGCTGGCCCCGACTTCGGGCTGCGGTGTATCAAAAAAGCCGAGCGAGTCTGCCAATTCAATTGCTTGCCGGGGATCCAGATTCAACAACCGGCTTAATCCGAAAAGCGAGGTGTCCCGGTCGTCCTGGGCCTCGAGAAGTCTCTGCTTCTCGTTTTGCAGTTCGACGTTTGCGCGCAGCGTGTCAATTCCCGTTCCCACGCCTTCCTTCTGCACATCCGCGGCTTGGTCGTAGAGCGCCTGCGCCAGGTCCACGCGCGACTGCGAGGCTTGGACGTTGGCTACGGCCCGCAACGTCCCGATGTATTGCGACACGACCAGCAATATCACCTGCTCGCGGGTCGAGAGACTGTCTGCTTTGCCAGCGTTCGCAGTTCGGCGGGCCTCCTGATACCGCCGGAACAGCGTCAAATCAAAGACCGGAGCGGTAAAGGCCGGACCCGCAGAAAAGACCTGGAAAGGACCCGCATGCTCGGGAAATCCTGGTATTCGCGCGCCCAGGAAGGCCTGAAGGTTGATGCGCTCGACGGTGTCCGACACGGCTAGGTTCGCCTGCGGGAGCAAAGCCGAGCGGGCCACGTTTTTGTCCTGGACGCTTTCCGCCGCCGTTAGGATGGCGATCTGGGCGGTGGGATTCTGTTTTAGCGCCAGGCTTACGGCCTGATCCAGGGTCAGCCGCATCACTCCGGACGGAGCGCTTCCGGGCAATCCACTCTGTCCCGCTGTCTGCGCTTCGGCAACCACGGGAGTGATCAACAGGCTGAAAAACGCCACATAGAAAATAATGTGAGAGCCTTTTTTCCGGCCCCAGCAATTGCCCTTGCCGGTTCGGTCGCGACCCTCGATCTCCTCAACAATCGCCTGGTTCAAGCATCCCTCCGCGATGAGTTTCCCGCCCTGCTGGTGGATCTCCTTCAGAAGGACCTTGCCGGCCGCATCAATGAAGCTCACTCCGCACAAATCCACGTTGAACTTCTCCCCTGCCGCGCGCTCGCGCCAGCACTGCTCGAGTGTCCCTACCCAGGGTCCCGCCAGGCGTCCCTCGACGCTCAACACGGTCTTGCCACGTTTTTTGTCTATAGTGATTCTTAGCATCGAGGCTATCCTGCTAGGCTTCAGTAGATGCATCAGGTCCTCCATACGATGTTAATTCTTATCCATAATTAAGTTGTTCATTAAAAATGACTTACTGGAAAATCGAGCTGGCGGGTTCAAAACTGATAGACTATATGTGGGCAAAAGGCATTATGTGGACAAAAACTTACTGACTGTATTTGGTCATTCCTATCCTGGTTGCCTCATTCCTTGGATGACACTCGCCTCCCTTTTGTCTCACCGGTAGGCGCTTGGGCGAGGAGGCCCGGGTATAAAAAAGAGGATGGTCGACCGATTTTAGGGCGCGATTCCCGGAAGAAATCCTGGCGATCCAAAAGAAACGGAAAAGCAGCCGAACGTCAGGCTGGTTCTCCTAGCGGACTATTTTCAGAGGTAGTCGGCCTGTCCGCGCTTGCTCTCTACAAGTCAGCGGCGAACGGCAATAGCCTGCAATTCGAAGTGCCCCCCGCGGAGAAGAGCGGACGCTCCAATAAATTCGCGCGCCGGCAAATCCTTCGTCGTGAAATAGCTCTTATAGATGAGATTGAATTTGTCGAACAGCGACAAATCCGTCGAGGCAATCTGCACGTACACGAGGTCGTCCATCGACATGCCCGCCTGCGTCAGAGTTCCCTTCAGACTATCGAGCATGAGCTTGATCTCATCCTCGATGGCCTCGGGCGGCTTCCCGGTTTTGGGATCGAGACCGATTCTTCCAGCCAAATACAGCGTATTCCCGGCAAGGATTCCGTCGCTGAAAGGGGCCTGCACCGTTTTCTCCGGCGCATTGAACGCTTTCCGTGTGCTTTGCGGCACAGGCTCGGAAAATGCTCCGGTAACAGTAAGAATTCCCGCAATAACCAGGGCGACCACTAAAAAACCAAATCGGCGATTCACGGCAAGCCTCCCTTTGAATTTCTATGGAAGATAAACTCCAGGATTTGCGGCGCGAGTGTAGCCAGAAATTCGTTCCGTAGCAACCAAGGAGTGGCAGAAACGATACGCTCTTAGAGACCTTGCGCGTTCAGGGGGTGTAAATCGTGACGGAACAAAGGCTGGCCAATAAGTTCCGGGGAACCAATTCAAACCTTACGGCGTCAGTAAGTCATATGCTCCAAAATCTCTCCTCGGGGGCTGCCCATGTCGATCTTTCAGGACATCCGCTACGCGCTACGCATGCTGGTCAAGAGCCGTGTGTCCACGACCGTAGCAATCCTCTCTCTGGCTCTAGGTATCGGTGCGACCACCGCAATTTTCAGCGTTGTCTATGCCGTCTTGGTCGATCCGTATCCCTACGCAGGGGCTGAACGCATTGGGGGTGCGCACGTCCTGAATCCCAAGGGCGACCATTACATCGGCTACACCTTGGCCGAATATCTCGAGATGAAAGCCCGCTCGAAGACCATCGACAGCATGATCGTTAACAACCGGCGCAGTGTGGTGATGACCGAGGCGGGCATCCCGGAAGCCGTGATTCAAGAGGACTTTTCTCCCAACGCGTTCGAGTTTTTTGGCGTTCCGCCGCTCTTTGGCCGCACCTTCTCATCAAAGGACACCGGCGATGAAGCGAAAGTCGAACCCGTAGCAGTGCTGAGTTATTTGTTCTGGCAGCGCCATTTCTCCGGTCGCCGCGATATCCTGGGGCAGCAAATCCGCTTGGACGACAAGTTCTTCACCGTTATCGGCGTGCTTCCGGCCCGGTTTACATGGAACGATGCCGACGCATACACCCCGCTCGCCATCCAGCCCAGCAGCGACGAGCGTTATGGCGTGGTGCTTAAGGTGAAGCCCGGCATCCCCAGGGCGCAGATCAACGCCGAATTTCAGAGCTTCCATGAGGAGTTCCTAAAAGGCGCTCCGTCGTTCGCTTATCCCGATCCACCCTTCCGCACGGAGTTCAAGTCCGTCAACGAGGGCATCCTCGGAAATTTCGCCAACACGCTCTTGGCGCTGCTGGCTGCCGTCGGATTCCTGCTGCTCATCGCGTGCGCCAACGTCGCGAATCTCCTGCTGGCGCGAGCCAGCGCGCGGCAGGGCGAAATCGCAGTGCGCGTCGCCTTGGGCGCGGGCCGCAGGCGAGTGATCCAGCAATTGCTGACAGAAAGTACGATCCTCTCGCTGACCGGAGGCATCCTGGGCGTGGCCCTCGCCTATCTCGGCGTGAAGGCGGTGGTCGCGCTGATGCCGGAGTACTCGGTGCCGCACGAGGCCGTAATCGCCATCAACCTGCTGGTTTTGTGTTTTGCCGTGGCGGTTTCCGTGCTCACTGGGATTTTGTTTGGTCTCGCGCCGGCCCTGCAGCTTTCCCGTCAAAATCAGGCCGCCTTTCTGAAGCTCGCCGGCCGGGATTCCGGTGCAGGCGCTGCCGGGCACCGTCTACGTGACATACTCATCGTTTCCGAGGTGACCCTTTCGCTCGTTCTTCTCACCGGTGCCGCCCTTGCCGCTTCCGGCATGCTGGAACTCACCAAACAGAAACTGGGTTATCAGCCCAACGGCGTCCTGACCCTGTACGTCCCCATGCCGGCCGCCCGGTATCCCGCGTGGAGCCAGCGCCGCACGTTCTTCGCGGATATTGTCGAACAACTGCAGAAGCTTCCCGATGTGGAATCGGTCGCTGCCGCCGCGACAGGCGTACCTCCCTACTCCGGCGCGAATTTGAAATTCGACATGGACGGGCTCGCGACACAGGGAACGCGGATTCGAGTCAACCTGGTCAGCGAGGGTTACTTCAAAACCATCGGCATTCCTCTCCTCAAGGGTCGATATTTCGACTCTAGAGAGGTGACTCGCGCGACCCCGGTCGCTGTCGTCACCGAAGACTTCGTCAAGAAATACGTTCCGTCGGGCCAAGATCCCATTGGCCGGCAGATTCGCGTGGACCTGCCCGTCGATGGGCTGCCGCCCGGTTTCGTGAAACCTCCCACAACATCGAAAGGCTACGAGATCGTTGGAGTCTGCGGTACCGTCCGGAACTCCGGCCTCCGCGATGCGCCGGAGCCCGCTGTGTATCTGCCGGTCTCGCACCTGTTTCCGCCGGGAATGCAGTTCTCGATTCGCACCGCCAATCCGGACCCGCTCGCGCTTTCCAACTCCGCGCGCCAAGCCGTGAGCGCGGTGGATGCCACCCAACCCATCGCGTTCGTCCGCACTCTCGACGATTTCCTCAAAACCGATCTCGCCTACCCACGATTTGCCACCTTTCTGTTCGGGATCTTCGGCGCGATCGGCCTGACGCTCGCATGTACCGGGATCTTCAGCGTGGTCTCTTATGCCGTCTCCCGCCGCACGCGCGAATTTGGCATCCGTATGGCTCTTGGTGCCACTCCGGGCAACGTGCTGCGACTGGTGCTCGGCTCAACGGGCCGCGTGCTGGCCATAGGATTCGTTCTCGGAGCAATCCTCAGCGCGGTGTCGGATCGCGCTCTGGCCGGCAAACTCGAAGGCATCGGCCTTGCCAGCCCGGTGATACTCCTTGCTGTTACCGGCGTCCTGGCCATCGCGGCCTTGCTGGCGTGCGGTGTCCCGGCATACACCGCTACCAGGGTGCAGCCCGTGGACGCATTGCGCCACGAATAGCGGAAGGAAACAAAACTGGAAGCAAGTTCCCGTCAGCGCTCGAGGAGCTGGAGCGGGATAGCCACGCCGTGCGCATGCCGGTTGTGCAAAATTGAACAGTTTCAGTAATAGGCGTTTGGTATATGGAGATAGCATCGGGCACTTCCGCCGTGGCGTACGTTTCCCTCAGGACCGCGCTGCTATTCGGAAGGGAAAGCGGGTTGAGCTCAACGGTCAGCCCGCTGCCCGGCTTCGAGCGATCTGGTGTTGGTCCCGAAAATGCTGAATTTGAGAAATCCCGCAATCTGCGGAAACTAGGAGCCGCTCACATGCGCATCGACCTTTACACAAAGACGATCCTCACAATCATCGCATTGCTTCTTGCGGTAATCGTAGTGAAACCACTATTTCAACCCCAGCCGGCCTTGGCGGAAGGAAAGTACGCCGGTGTCCAATTCTCGTATAGCGGCGGTAACCATGCGTTCTTCGATGCCCGCAGCGGCGACGTTTGGGAATATGGCGAAGATGGCCACTTCCGCCAGCACCACAAAGTCCGGGAGTTCGGTAAGGATCACGATCACTAAAAGGAATGGGGGCCGGGAACCTGGGGTTCTGGCCTTTGGCTTTCCTAGAGGATTCTAAACTTCAGTGCCGGTAACGGCTGACGGGCAGGAAAGGGCGACGCTCGAATCGTCACATTTCCTAAACGCCTTGCCAGCGGTCTAGCCGTTTTTTGATCTGCGTTTGTTCCAAATCTGACGGCGGCACCTATTTCACTGGCCATCTGGCATGGGGATCTACTCTACTGGCCCTTCGTCAGAATTCCGAGGCGATGCACGGACTTGACCCGCTGACTCATCTGAGTCCTTCTATTCAACTTCCCGCCTCTTCCAGCGAGACCTCGGAGAAACGAAAACAGTCCCTCAAGTCCCCGGCGAACTCCTGCCAGTGCTTCTTTGTCATGGACCCCCCAGAAGTCCACCAGGTGGCCAATCCTGTGGTCGTAAGCGAATTTTTGACCGCAATCCAAACAAGTGATGTAGCTTCCTCGCCCAGAGACAGGTCGGCTTCCGGAAAGGCTGGATGGGATGGACTCGCGCAGTGTAACCGGAGGACCCTTATGCCGATGAGGACAGACAAAAACAAGACGAAGCAATGTCCGGAGAAAGAGCGGGACCCCGAAGACCATATTCCACCACGGCTCGCCACGGCTGAGCGGCCGTTGTGGTTTGACCTGGCTTCTTGCTGCCGAGCGAAATAGAACGATAGACCCCTCGATTCTATCTGCTCGGCCGACCTTCTCCTGCGGTTGAGGTCGCATGTGTGAACACCTCAGCAGGATGCTAGGCGCGGGGAAGATTCGTGTCTGTTCCGTTGTGGACACTCGTGTACCAGACTGGTCTGCTTGTCGCGATGCCGCCTTGCGGGGTCTAAATCGTACCGAACTGTATTCATCCAGGTTCGAGTGCAAGCTATGAGGATGGAGAAAGCTTGCCGTAAGAATTCCGGCGAGGCGCAGCTTGTCATGGTGAAGAAAGAAATGAAAGCGCCGCGCGAAGTTCGTCCGTGGCGGACTGGGAGCTGGCAAAAACCAAATCGGCGGATACAACGTCGACGGAACCTGCCACTATGGATAAAGCAGCGCAGTCTAGGCGCGAGGATAAGACATGCTAAAGACATTTCTCTTTGTCCTGCTTGTCACTGGTCTGTTGGTAACGGAGTCAGAAGCCCAGGACTATGAAACCGGAACCGTCTTGAAGTCAGAAATGAGGCCAGATTCAGAGAGTGCTGACACCTCCGGGAACCAAGTCGTGTATTTCATTCAGTCGGGGAAGGTGGTGTACCAGATCGCGAACCACACGACCAAAACGGAGATGAGTGCCGGGCAGAAGATACAGTATCGGGTAGGAAAGAACCATTTCTATGTACTCAACGAAAATAACAAAGAAATAAAGTACGAAATCGTAGGCAAGAAATAAATGCCTCTTGAGAACGAAGGATAATGACTGAGCGGCTATCTAACGACCAGGAGCGTTTTGGCGTCGGTCTAAACAAGAATTAGTCCGCGGAGGGGGACCCGATGAAGCGCACGTGGACGATCATAGGGGTAGGCGACGTGCCGGGCAGCTTCAAATGGTACCAGGCGCTGTTTGGTCAGCCGCCTACCCTTCCTGCGCATGATTACTTCGGGCAAATCATCGATTCAGATGGAACTATTTTGCTCTGCCTCCACGAGTGGGGTGCCCACGAGCATCCCTCACTGATGAGCCCCGATCACGTGACACCCGGCAACGGGCTCCTGTTGTTCTTCCGTGTCGATGATTTCGACCTGGCGCTTCAAAGGGCACGCTCTCTCGTCACTCGGCTCGAACAGGAGCCACACGTGAATCCGAACACTCAGACGAAGGAGTTCTCGCTCCGAGATCCGGACGGATATTACGTTACGATCAGTGCGCTCTCTGCAGCCTGACAAGGGCTGCAGCTGCCGACCGCTGGCCGGGGCTTCAGTTTACTGCGCTAATCGGGCCGCCCAAACTCTGTTACCAATAGCGGCAGTTTGATGTTAGAAATGATTCAGGAAGCATACACACACTGGCTATCGGAGATTTCGATGAAGATGCTGACCACGGCTTTTTGCGTCCTCGGCGGGGGAGTGCTTTTCTCAACAGCAGCTCAGGGAACATCGACAACCCCAGAACGACCTAAATTCAAGATCGAGATTCGTGCCACCGGTGAAAAAGGACAAGGACCAAGTTTCGCCGTCACGAATCTCACTGCCAAGACCGTAACCGCCTGCGTCTTCGAACAATCCTATCCGTCGCAAGGCGCAAGGAAAACAACGACAGTCTGGGATGCGCTGGGGCAAGGTGACACTCCCATCGAACCGGGTCAGACGGTCTTACGTCCTCTCAATCCCGTCATTGGAAACGCTCTACCTGACAAAGTGGAAGTAATCGCGGGTGTCTGGGCTGACGGCGAATCTTTTGACCCACCCAAATGGGCAAGCAATATCTTCAACTATCGCGCTCTGCGCGCCTCCGAGGATGAAGACGCTGCCGCGATATTACAGCGGGGATTGGATCAGAATTGGAACCGCGACCAGTATCAGCAGGCGTTCAGTGACAAGCCCGACTCTGGCCCGGTCTATATCGTTCGCACCGCGCTGACTGCGACCCAGCAAACTGGTCAAACGCCCCAAGAATTCAGCCATACCATGCAATTCTTGCTGAAGTCTTTCAAACAACAAGCTGACAAACTCCATAAATCGATTCCACAATAAGTCCTGCAACTCCTGAGAGGTCGGACGAGTCCCGCCCTCGTAGGTCAAGTTTCCGATTGTGGCGTTAATCAAGTGGATTAACTTGCGGAAACTCTGTCAGTCCGCTCGCCGCCAAGAACGGCACGACGTCAATAAATTCTTTGTGGCTCACCCGGCAGCTGGGGCCAGATCGCGAAGGGCCTGCCTCGTATCATGTTGCACTCAAGCGAGGGACTGGCGCGATGTTTCAGGGGCCGCAGACGTGGCGGTGAGTGTCAACAGTGCGATAACGATCAGGTACAGCGAGATCGGCCAAGTCGCACCGGTCCACAGCAGTAGGGCCGAGGCAATCAGCGGTGTCAACCCGCCGCTCAGGGCCGCACCAATCTGGAATCCGAGTGAGGCACCGCTGTAACGCAAGCGAGCGGCGAAGAGCTCTGCAACCCAGGTTGCCTCCGGCCCAAACATGACGCCTTGCCCGAAGCTGACCGACACGGCGACCGTAATAGCGATGACCATGGCATTGTGGGTTCGGAAGAGCCAGAACATTGGGAAAGCGAATAGAATCGAAAAGAGGCAGCCCACAACGAACAAGGGTTTGCGCCCATAACGGTCCGACAGCCATCCAAACGCGGGGATTGTGAACAGCTCGATGAGAGCTGCCAAAAGGATGCCATTTAGAATCGCGCTGCGAGGCATTCCTAAGTATCCTGTTACGTAGGTAATGGAAAAGACGGTTGCAACGCTGACATAGGCAATCTCGGAGAGCTTGAGCCCAACCGCCACGAGAAACGTGCGGCGATGTTTTGCCAAGATTTCCAACAATGGTATCTTCGCGACGTTTTGCCGCGCCTGGACTTGACGGAACGCCGGCGTTTCTTCAAGCCGCAGGCGGATGAACAGACCGATTCCAACGAGTATGGCGCTGAGAAGGAATGGCACTCGCCAGCCCCACGTCAGGAGCTGCGCCTCGGGCAATCTCGATGCTATGGCGAAAACACCGGTCGAACAAATGACTCCAATCGGATAGCCAAGCTGCACCAGACTTCCATAATAGCCGCGTTGCTCGTTCGGAACGTTCTCGATGACCATCAGCACGGCTCCTCCCCATTCGCCTCCAATACCTATGCCCTGAAGAACACGCAGCGTTATGAGCAGCAGCGGTGCAACAATCCCGATCTGTCCATACGTCGGAAGGCAACCGATCAGGAATGTCCCGAAGCCCATGATGAGAATTGTCATCGTTAGCATCGCCTTGCGGCCTATGCGGTCGCCGAAGTGGCCGAAAATTGCGCCGCCCAGCGGACGGGCCACGAAGCCAACCCCGTACGAACCGAAGGCAGCAATGGTGCCGAGCGCGGAACTGAAACCTGGGAAGAACAGTTTGTTAAAGAGGAGCGCAGCAGCCGTTCCGTACACGAGAAAGTCGTACCATTCGACCGTAGAGCCTAGCACACTCGACCACACCACTCGCCTTAGGGCGGCGCTCGTGCTGCCCTGATTCACAGCGGACACGGTCATAGCCCTCACCGGGACGACCCAGACGGCCTATCAAATTCGCGTAGATTATCAGTAAACGAAGGACTCCGCTACGAGGTAACTCTTGTGTAGTCGCCTTACCGGAGAGGAGAAGTAATACTTCACTTGGGTGGAGTTTTCAGGAACGCTTCAAAGCAGTTCACAATTTGAACGGGCAATTCACCGACAGCTCTCTTGGAGAGAATCTCATGGCCAGCGCTTGGCACTTCAAAGAGTGCATGTGAGGCGGGGATCAGTTCTAGAGCGGATTTCATTTCCGCAGTCGTGCCGAAGGGATCGCGAGTGCCGTGAACGAAGAACGTGGGCGTGGCCAGCTTCGGGAAATGTCCAGTGCGAAGTTCATTCGGTTTTCTGGGAGGATGAAGTGGGTAGGAGAGCAGGAGCAAGCCATCCACCAACTGCGGCTCTTCAGACGCGAGCATGCTAGCCTGTCGTCCGCCGTAGGAATGGCCACCCATAAACATCCGGCCCTTCGTTTTATCTCTCATGACCGCCACAGCGTGGCGGAGACCGTCTCGATCCCGGATCGCGCTGCCGGGAGAAGGTGGTCCATGCGGTCGTGCGACGCGGAATGGCAGGTCGAACCGCAAAACGGTAAATCCCGACAGCGCCAGCGCGTCGGAGATCTCCACCAACAGTTGAGACTGGCAGTCTGCGCCCGCACCGTGCGTGAGCACAATGGCGTTCCGACTCGGCTGCGGAGGCTCGTGCAGGAAACCTCGAATGGGGGGCTCACTCTTAAGCTCAACAAAAGGGATAGACATGGAGTTGTATATCTGTGAGCGTCCGAGCAGTTAGTCTATGGCGCAGGTGGCCCTACCGCAAGTCAGTTAGCAACAAACAGAGCCAAATCTTGCTAAGTCGCGTTGGCGGACAAGTCCCCTCCCGCACCATTACTTGACTTGTACGGCTACCGCTGCGAGCTCAACTGGTCAGCCAATCGTCAACGACTTCAACGATTTCTCGCACAATCTCACGTGCACGGGTCTCGTCTTCGGGCAGCACACAGATTTTATACAGTCCGGCCGGACCGGCTACGGAACGGCAGTGTATTAGATTTTCCTTCAGACCCATTTCGATTGCGTGACGGAAGTCTATTTCAGATTTTTCCTGCTGCCATATAGTCGCTGTGGCATCCTCCGGATACCTGTCATTGAGGTACGAACGGCTTCGTTCCCGCTCTTCCGCGATGGCTTGATCAGCTTCGTTCGGATTGCATTCGGGAAGCGCGAACTCGGAATGATCCTCTTCCTCGTCTTCTTCGCTTTCCGATTGCTGCTCCATTTTACGAGTCGATTCGTCTTGAAGACCCAGCGTTTCTATTGCTCGTTGAGAGTCCGAAGCGAGGACACCGATCCGATAGCTCCAGTCAACTCCCATTCTGATCGACCGAGATTTCACTTCTTGCGCGACTCGATAGTACAGACCTACCTTCTGGAGGTCCTTGCAGAGCGCCACGCACCCAGATTCGCTGTCTCCGTTCCAAATGACCTGCAAGGGCTGTTCAGCGTGGTTACGGTACTCGTAGCCTTGCATTTCGGCGGTCTCCATTTTGTCGTTGCGTAATTCAGCGATCAGACCCACATTGCAGTCAGAGCAATGTGTAAAGCCGGGGCGATATTCTGCGCGACACAATGGGCAAATCACGACCAGGAGTCTGCACCCAATCCTCTCAACTCTGATTAGTCGGCCTACGGGTAACCTGAAAATCCACTTCTCCGGTAATCGTGTTTTACCAGGACCTGGCGGTTTTAAGCGGTTTCCTGTTCCACGGTTCTCCTCTTGACAGTCAATAGGAGAAGCGTATTCTTCCTCTTGACGCTCAGGAGGACTCTTGGCGGACAAGCCGAGTCAGGATCTGGTCCAGGGAACACTGGACATGCTGATTCTAAAAATGCTGGCGCTCGAACCTATGCACGGGTACGGGATCGCCGTGCGGCTCGAACAGATGAGCCAAGGCGTGTTCCGCCTCAATGCAGGATCGCTCTTTGTAGCCGTGCAGCGGCTGCAACGAGATGGCTTGATCCGAGGCGAATGGAAGGCCACGGAGAACAGCAGGCGAGCAAAGTACTACGCTTTAACAGCAAAAGGGCAAAAGAGACTCAACAGCGAAACCCGAGAATGGAGTAGGCAAGTGGCGGCGATTGCGAGAATTTTGGAGGCGTCGTAGGGAGGTTCCATGGCAATTCTCCGAAGCATTGCGGGGGGGCTGCGATCACTGTTCCGAAAGGAGCAGGTTAACAAGGAATTGGACGAAGAACTCAGCGACTTCCTCGAGATGGCGACCGAGGAAAAGATGAACGATGGGATGAGCCGCGCCGATGCGCATCGCGCGGTGCGCTTGGAACGGGGGAGTCTCGAAGTTTCGAAGGAAGTCGTCTGGTCAGCGCGATGGGAATCCGTTCTTGAGACATCGTGGCAGGATTTGCGCTTCGCCGTTCGCATGCTGCGCAAGAACCCCGGCTTTAGTTCCGTCGCTGTCCTCACTCTAGCCCTCGGCATCGGCGCGAACGCGACAATCTTCGCGTTCGCAGACACCCTGTTATTCCGGCCGCCAGGTGGCGTGGCATCAGCAGATCAGCTCGTATCTGTGTGGAACCGTTTGCCCAACGGAAACCAAACGCAGTTCTCCTATCCGGAGTACATGCATTTCCGGGACCACAACAAAGTTTTCAGCGGTTTGCTGGCGTATAGCAGCGATCCCGTTCAAGTGTCCTGGGTGCAGCCTGGCCAAACTGGCGTTGCGAATTCGCAACTGGTGTCGGCGAACTATTTTTCCTTGCTTGGTGTTAAACCAGTTCTTGGACGCGGGTTCTTGCCCAGTGAAGACACAACTGCCGGAGCTGTGCCAGTGGTCGTTCTTAGTTATCGGTTCTGGCATGCACGGATGAACTCTGATCCCAACGTTGTCGGCAAGACGCTCATCTTCAATGGCCATCAATTCGTGGTCGTCGGCGTGGCTCCGGAAGATTTGACAGGACTTCAACCAGGCTTCGCTCCCGAATTTTGGACTCCCATGACGACGCAGAGCGTGATCATTCCTGGCGAAGACCGGCTCACCAACCGCGACGGGTATTGGATTTTTGCTGTGGGACGCTTGAAACCGGGGATTTCACGGAGTCAGGCTCAAGGAAACATGAGCGTCTTGGCGCGCCAACTCAATCTGGAATATCCCGGTGCCCGAAAGGATTGGGATGCTTCCGTCTTTTCTAATACAGGCGTTCCGCCCGAATTTCGTCTCTACGCCTTGGGACTTGGTGCTGTGCTGATGCTCATTGTAGGGCTCGTGCTGTTGATAGCATGCACGAATGTGGCGAATCTGCTCTTGAGCCGGGGTTTCGCGCGCTCTAAAGAGATGGCGGTCCGCGCTGCGTTGGGAGCGAGTCGCGGCCGGTTGATCAGGCAGCTGCTTATCGAGGCGGTTTTGCTGGCGATCGCAGCCGGCGGAGTTGGCATTACGTTCATCTTCTGGACGGGCCCCCTCGTCTTGAAACTTTTGCCGCCCATCGAAATGCTTTCCGTAGTGCACATCGACCTTGTGGCGGACTGGCGCGTAGTCTGCTTCACTATGTGCGTCGCGCTGGCCGCGGGGGTTTCTTTTGGGTTCGCCCCGGCGCTCCGAAGCTCCCAAGTTAACGTGGCATCGCGTCTAAAGGAAGAACCCCAGGGCGACTACCACGGGAGCCGCCTCCGGAATTTTCTGGTCGTGACGCAAGTAGCGTTAAGTCTTGCCCTGCTCGCCAGCGCCGGCTTATGCGTGCGAAGCCTGCTCAACGCGCAGTCAATCAATCCTGGTTTCAGCCCAACTAATCGACTGATGGTTTCCCTTAACCCGGGCATCGAGGGCTATTCAGAGACTCGCGGCAGAGCATTCTATCGAGAGCTACTCGACCGGATCGCCGTCATGCCCGGCGTGCGCTCAGCGAGTCTTGCCAGTTGGTTACCGCTGGGGTTTACAAACCTGAGTGCACCTGTGTACATCGAGGGCCATCAGCCTGCCTCGGATTTCCCCCCCACTCCCGTTCCGTACACGCGAGTTGGACCAGGATATTTTGCCGCGATGGGAATACCGCTTCTAAGTGGCCGCGAGTTCGGGCGGGCCGATGACAATGATGCTCCAGGCGTGGCCATTGTTAACGAGGAGTTTGTGCGTCGCTACTGGCCGGGCCAAGACCCCATTGGGAAGCACATCACTCTGGACCTGAAAACGCATGACAGCCTGGAAGTGGTTGGTGTAACACCGACTGGAAAATACGCAAGGCTTAATGAGAGTCCACGGCCATTCATGTATTGGCCGCTACTTCGCTCCTACAGCCCCGAAGCGACGCTCGTGGTCCAAACGAGTGGCAGCAACGCATCCATGCTCTCGGCTGTGAAAAGCGAAATCCAGGCGGTCGAGCCCGACGTTCCGATTGTGCAAACAGAAACGCTCGACGAATACATGAGTGTGCCACTTTTCTCGGCGCGGCTGAGCGCTTCGCTTCTCGGTGCGTTCGGATTGCTTGCCCTCGCCCTGGCGACCACCGGACTTTACAGTGCGATCGCCTATTCCGTTTCGCAACGAGCGCACGAGATTGGAATTCGCATGGCGCTCGGCGCGCGGCGAAAAGATATTCTTTGGCAAATCGTGAGCGAAGGGGGAAGGCTGGTCCTGATTGGCGTGGCGATTGGTTTGGCCGGATCTCTCGTCCTGGGCCGCCTGATAGCGAGCCTCCTCTACGGCGTGAGCTCGGCTGACCCTGTCGTTCTCGCGTCTGTCGCGGCACTCTGGATGTTCGTCGCAATGACTGCCTGTTACGTTCCAGCGCGTCGGGCCATGCGCGTCGATCCCATGGTGGCCTTGCGTTACGAGTAATCATGGTTGGGGAAGCCCGTCCGTGCCTAATCGATTCCCGCCCCTCTCGGAAGGAATGGCTGCTGATCAAGTTCCACTTGGACGGTAACCGCGTTTACAAGGACCTTTCGGCCTTTTTGCCCTTTTAGCGACGTCGTTCTCGGGCACGCCAGGGCGCGTATGGCACACCGAGTTTGCGGGTAAAAGTCTGCACCTTAGCTTCTGCAATGGACTCGGCGATCAATAAGGCGTCACCGCTAAATGCGTCATACCACTGCATCAATCCTTGATTGCCGCTGTATGCGTGAAAGTGGTCACAAATCTCTGGTTCAGGATGGTGCCGGGCGAGTGCCGCGAGTTGGTCGAGGAATTGTTCTGTCGCACGCACATGAAACACACTCGGTTTCGGCCAGATGGTTCCGGGCCGTATTTGCAAGGTCTGTGAGGCTTCATTTGAAGCAAGCAAGGATTGAACATCTGACTTGATGCTCGTACCTTCGAAGCAAAGATTCGTAGGCAGGGGCAGGATTTCGGGTAGTGCCGCGAAGAAAACCTGCGCGCTTCTTATTCCGGGCAGTTCCCAACCACTGTCGAAAAGAGGCTTTGCCGACATGGCCTCGATGTTATCAGTTTCCGAGCATAGCGCCGACTTTACCGGTAACCGCTGCCAGGACTTGAGGGTTACTTCCGGGTTGGCGACGATTCGGCAGTAATCGACAGAAAATGCGTCGTTCGCTGAAACCCTCATAAATTGCAGGTTCGGCGTTAGGCCTTAACGAACTTACTGAAGGTAATTTGCGTACCCTCTATTATCAATGCCATGTGGAACCACCCGACCAGAGTTTGGGCGAAAGCCTTGTGGTGGACAGCGAGCCTTCTGCTCACTGTTCTGCTGACGTGGTGCGCGGAGGTCCAAGCGGCTCCCCCCGACCGAGCTAACGAGATCGATAAACTGATGTCAACCCTGTTTGAACGAGGGCAGTTTAATGGTGCCGTCCTCGTCGCCGAAAAGGGCGAAATCATTTACCGCAAGGCGTTCGGAAAGGCGAACTTTCAGACGGGATCGGATTTCACCCCCGAAACTCCCTCCGACATCGGCTCCGTCACGAAACAATTTACGGCCATGGCGATCATGATTCTCGCAGAACGGAATAAGCTCGGCTATGAAGACTCCGTCTCGAAGTACATCCCAGAATTCTCCTCCTCCGCGCATTTCAGCAAAATTACTCTGAGACACTTATTGACCCACACGTCTGGAATCCCTGACTACGGCGATTTGGGTATCGACGACTCCGGTCTCGATCAAAAGGGATTAATCGCGGCTCTCCTGAAGAGAGAAGAGGCTCTTGCTAGACCTGGGTTGAAATACAGATACAGCAATCCCGGATATGCGCTATTGGGAATTGTGCTCGAAAGAGTCTCCGGCGAGCGGTTTGGCGATTTTCTGGAACAAGAGATTTTTAAACCTGTCGGCATGAGCAACACTTTCGTCTATGACAGTCACGGGAAGAAAAACGAGCGGAAAGCGATCGGGTACAGCCAGTCTGGGGAAGTGGACGACGGCGACCCGACTGCGATCCCCGGCGATGGTGGCATTTATTCGACAGTAGACGACCTGTCCGAGTGGGACCGAGCGCTGTACACGGAAAAGCTCGTGCCTCAGTCCGCGTTGGTCGAAGCATTTTCGCCCGGAAAAGTGGAACAAGGGGTTTCGACCTACGGCTTCGGATGGAACATAGTGAACGAGAGCGGCAACAAGTACCTGTGGCACCAAGGAAATCACGCAGGTTTCAGAGCATTTATCGGCCGGCGGCTTACAGGCAGAGTCACGGTCATTATGCTGACCAACAAAGGGAACAGTAAGCGACTGGACATAAACGCCGCTATCCAGAACATCCTCGCGGGTAAACCGTACGTTCTGCCTGAGCGGTCTGCCGCCGCGCTAAAGGAGCTCCTAGCGAGCACTCCGAACTGGATTATTGCTCTCGTGACCGCAGGTGCAGTGTTCGGCCTCGTCGGGCTTGGACGAAAATGCTGCGACCGCGCAAAGACGCGGAAACTTTGAGATGCTCCGCCGGACGCGCAAATAAGGCGCTGTCCTGTACGTGAGACAAAAGAACGGGACTGTCTCAATCCACATGCCTGTGTAGTCGCATTGCCGGAGAAGTGGTTTTTGGACCATTTTGATTTGTCCGGTTTCCGCGTTTAGCAGGACTTGAGCGTGCCGCTAAGAATTTTGTGCGATATGCTACTGGCGTTATATGAGCTTCGATGTGTTTTTGCAGAGGTTTGTTGGTGGAGAACCAGCCGAGGTACGCACAGAAAGCGTACGACCGGTTCTCATGACATCGTCACACAGTGGACCCGATGAATACGGCTATTTTATTGTGACGTTTCCCGATGGCGTAGATGTTGAATTGTCGGCAAAGGGGTTGGACGGGAGTGGAAGTTTCACGGGTTGCGCCTTCCACACGCGAGGCTTGAGTTCTAATCTCGCAGCCTTCATCTTCGAGGTCGCCAAGGCCGGTGACATGGTCATATTGCCAGCAATGGAAGACTTTGTGCCGATTCTCTCTGCACCGGAACAGAGAAACGAACTACCTCCGGATTTGCAGTCTGGCAACCGAGAGCCGGTCTTGTGCAGGTCCGCAGCCGAGCTTGAAGTTCTGTTATCTGGTGGCCATGCCGCTTGGCAAAAGTACCTGAGCCAAGTATTGAAACAGCACGGAGTTCAAACTCCTGAGTAGTCGTGTAATCGGACTTGTGGAATTGTGATCGGCACTTGTACGATAACCGCAGCGTTAATCGTCCAGGTGCCGCGACGGTTTGCTTCGATTACTTCGTAGAAACTGGTTGCAGGAGAACTTCCGTCAAGTCGACGACTCACTCAGAACGTTATCATTTCGATTCCTACAACCACGATTATGGGCCGTGCCGGAATCGTTGCGAGCCTCCTCCCGGAGGGACTATCATGACCGCATGCTGGAAACCATTGGCCACTACCGGATCCGGCGCAAGATCGGCCAAGGGGCAATGGGGGTTGTGTTTGAGGCATGGGACGAGCACCTCGAACGCCCTGTCGCGGTAAAGACCATCCTCGAAGTAAATGAAAGCAAAGAAGCCCGCTCCAGGCTTTGGCGGGAGGCGCGATCCCTGGCCCGCGTGAATCATCCCAACGTCTGCCAGGTCTTCGACGTCCTCGAAGAAGGCGAGTCGCTCGTCCTCATCTTGGAGTTGCTCGACGGCCAGTCCCTCGCGGACCGCCTTCTCACCGGCGTGATTACTACCTCGGAAGCTTTGAGCACTGGACGTCAGATCCTCGGCGCGCTACAGGCCCTTCACGACCTGGGCATCGTTCACCGCGACCTCAAACCCTCCAACGTCTTCTTGACACACCACGGTGCCAAGCTCCTCGATTTCGGCTTGGCCCGAGTGACGGATGCAACCTTCAGCGGCGACCCAAATCAGACGCGAACCACTGCGTCGTTGACCGCGCCTGGACTTATCGTTGGAACTCCCCATTACATGGCGCCGGAACAGGCCGAGGGCCTTCCGACAGGTCCGGCCGCGGACATCTTCGCGGTTGGCTCTATTCTTTACGAAATGCTGACTGGCAAGCGGCCCTTCGAAGGCCATTCCCTCGTGGATGTCCTTTATGCCGTCTTGCATCAAAACCCGCCCCCTCTTAGCGGATCGCGCGAAATTGAAGCTTTGGACCGTATAATTCGCCGCGCCATGGCCAAACGCGTCGACGCCCGTTACTCTTCTGCCCGCGAAATGCTCCAGGCCCTTGAATCTGTTTCACTCTCCGGCAGCACCGCCGTCGCTTCGCGAACCCGGACAGTTTCCCGAATTATCGTCCTGCCCTTTCGCGCTCTGAAAAGTGACGAGCAAACTGATTTTCTTAATTACACTCTCCCAGACGCCATCAGCAATTCCCTCTCCGCCATGGACAACGTTATCGTGCGTTCCACGCTTCTGGCTGCCAATTTCGGAGGGCAGCCCGATCCCAAACGTGTCGCCGTCGAGGCCGACGTGGATGCCTTCCTCACGGGCTCGTTGCTTCGCGCTGGGGATCGCTTTCGGCTCACCTGCCAACTCATCGACGCGCCTGGCGGTTCCGTTATCTGGTCGGAGTCGGCGAATTCCTCAATGCAGGATCTCTTCATGATCCAGGACGAGTTGTGCGAACGCATCCTGCAATCACTCCAACTTCCGCTCGACGAACGGGAGCGCCGCTCCTCCCATCGCGATGTCCCGGCCAGCGCCAGAGCCTATGAGTTTTATCTTCGCGCCAACCAGATTGCCCTCACTCGCACTTTGGATAGCATGAGCCTGGCCCGCGACCTTTACCTTCAGTGTGTGGAAGAGAGCCCTGACTATGCCCCGGTGTGGGTGCGACTCGGCCGTGTCTGCCATTTCCTGGGAAAATTCGGCGACGATGCGGGCGGCGATGCCGAGCGCTCTGCACAAGCCTTCAACCGTGCCTTTGCTCTCAATCCTGATCTGCCCCTCGCCCACAATTTCTATACGCCCGTAGAGTGCGATCAGGGCCGCGCGCAAGCGGCCACGCTCAGGCTTCTACAGCGGGCGTGCTCCCGCCGAAACGATCCCGAGCTCTTTGCCGGTTTAGTTCAGGCCTGCCGCTATTGCGACGAACTAGAGGCATCCGTTGCTGCTCACCTTCGTGGCCGCCATCTGGATCCCCACCTGGTTACAAGCGCCGCGCATACCTACTTCCTGCAGGGAGAGTATGCCAGCACGCTCGATTGCTATGGCAAAAAGGGTGCTTATTATCTCGATTGCGCCGCGCTAGTGGCTCTGGGGGAAAATCAGACCGCCCTTTCCATGCTTCGAGAGCGAGAGCAATCCGGAGGCACCACCGGGGCGGTACAGGGAATCATGCGCTCTCTTCGCGCCTACCTCGAAGGCAACTGGCAAGAATGTCTCAGCGCGATTGCGACAGCGGAGGCCGCTATCCGCAGGGATCCGGAGATTCTGTTCTACTCGGCACGTCACCTCGCTCGCATCAACGAGAGCGACCGCGCCATCTCCGCACTCTCCGCCGCGATCGACCGCGGATTCCTCTGCACCTCCGCCATTTCGCGCGATCCATGGTTCGCCTCTTTGCGATCCCTCCCTCTCTACGTTGAACTTATGAAACGGGCCGAACAGCGCCGCCGCGAAACACACGCCGCATTCTTGGCAGCGGGAGGTGAGCAAGTGATCAGTGTCGCTTAACACCATAACGCCAGACGCCCAATGGTCATAGACCGATCACTCCCAGCTCCAGCCCTGTCGGATACCTCTGACCAAGGACGAGGCTCAGGCCACCATAAAAAAGATGGGCACTTTGGAAGGTGCTGGTAGTCGCTGTCCAGAGGTCCGTCAGAGAGAAGGCGTGAATTCCATCTGCAACTTGCCGATTGGGGGGTGGAGAATTCGGAACCAAATCCACTTACCTGTGTAGTCGCCTAATCGGAAAGTTGGCTACCAGTACTCCTGGGTGTTGCAGAAGCGTCCAAACCAATCGGATAAGCGGTCGTTCTCGGCGGCGAGCGACTGAGCGGCAGATTAACTCGCCCCTATGGCTCCTGAATCAAACGAATCGCCGTCTTTTTTGGGGCAGGCCCTAGGATTTCCAGACTAGGAGGCCGTTACTATTGGCAACTTCCTGAACGATTTTCGTAAACAATTGATCTTCCATGGCGGTGCGTTTTGTGTAGTCGACGACATAACTAAGGGTGAATTCGAGCGAGCCTGAATTAACGACGAGCGCGACGGTAGGTTCGAGGGGAGGATTCACGCTTTGATAATCGTCGCTGACGCTTTTCCAGGAAGCGCGCGCCTCGACAAGGTACTCTCCAATGGATTCTTTGGCTATCCTGCAAAGCATGTCGCGGGCAAACTGGCAATCGCTGGTGACGGTTAACAGGACCTTGATCTCGTCCCAAATAAACTGGAAGCCCTGGGAGTAGTTGAAAACGGAACCTTTCAAGACCGCGCTGTTGGGGATACGAGCGATGCGTCCGTTGTATAAATCATTGCCAACCCAGTTGCCGGTTTCGATCAAGGTGGTACGCAGGAGGCCGATGTCAATGACGTCGCCACGCGTTTCGCCGATCTGAATGCGGTCTCCGACGGCATAGAGCTTGGAAAAACCTATCGAGAATGCGCCAGCGATGCTGGCCACGACATCCTGTAGGGCGACGGCTACACCAGCGCCGATAGCACCAATCGCAAAACTGAGGCGACCCAAACGGTCTTCAAAAAGAATCGCAACGAAAAGGAGAATTGAGAGGTAACCGGAATAGGCGACGAATTTGCGGACTTTGTAGCGGGCATCGGCTCGACCAAAGCGGCGGGGAAGCGTCTGTTCGAGGAGGTGAAAGGTAGCGTAAATAAAGATGATTCCGATCACCGCCGCGACACACTTCGCGAAGAGGGAAAGCGAAATGGCATGTTGTAAGAAATCGTTCATACTGTCACCCACACGCTTGGCCAGAGACCTGTGACTATAAGGCCGCGCCATGGCGTGGGACAACCGGGATTTGTGACAATTGGCTGGCGATTGAGGAGCGGGAAGGAAGGAAGAATGCGCCGCCGGGATTTGTGGAGTGGGCAAGTGGGGAATGGAGCGGTGCGGGTCGGTTGCGAGGAGCAGTCCGAGCGTTAGTGCGGCTTATAAACAAATACGCAAATATCACCCCAAGAATCGACTCGTGCAGCCGCTATATGCAAGGATCTGGACTTCACTGAACACCGGCACTGGGTTACGGTCTCTTCGACAAACTCATGTCCCTCCAGCCACAGGTCAACTCCTGGTTTGTCGGGTTGCCGGACAATGGAACCGCGTTAATCAGGTGGTAAAACCTCAGGCCACTTGTTCAAAAGCCTTTCGAGGAGTGAGTCCTTCAAGAAGTCGTCACCATCCGTGAGCGCCTTGTAGCATCGGGCTGCGTTGCTCTTCGCTAGCTCAGGCTCGCCTTGCTCCTCTGAAACGTTTGCTAAGCCAAGTAGTGCCCGAGGATTTTCTGAATTTATGAAACATCCGGTGCCCTCAGACGAATCGCAACCAAATCCAGACAAAGAAAAAGAACAGTAACCGTGACAGGTTCCGGCACCCAAGTTACCGGTAACCCGACAAATCAGGACTTGGCCAGCAATTTGCTAGCCTCAAGCTTCCGCAATAGCTGCGATCGAGACTCTCATGCCGGGGATTCTAACGGGTAATCTCGCGCCCTGCCGGGCAGGTGGGTCCGTCGGAAACCATTTAATCCACTCTTCATTCATCCCGGCGAAGTCTGCTTCCTCAAGAAGAATCACTGTGACACTCACGACTCGTTCGAGCGAGCTTCCTCCGGCTTCGAGTACGGCAGATAAATTCTGCAAGCACTGTCTGGTCTGCTCTTGAATCGTATCCCCAACAATCTTTCCGGTTACCGGATCTTGCGGACCGGTGCCTGAGACGAACACAAATCCTGCTGCCCGAACCGCTTGGCTATATGTCGTCGATGACGGAGCATTAGGTGTGCGAATGATTTCCCTTGCCATAAGGTCCTCCATTACGTCTGGAACGCGGGACACAGCGCAATCTACACGAAACAAACGTACAGCGCACATGTCCGGTAACGCGTGCGAGCTCAAGGGGTCGGCCATCCGGCCAAAGGAAGCGCCGCACGAATTGGAGGTTGCGTTATTTTTTGACTGGCCGCTTTGACGGTGCTTTTGCTGATGGCTTTGCGGGTGCTGCGGTTGCGGCGAATGTGCAGGCCGGATTACTCAGCGTGCTGGGAGACATCTGCAAAGGACTGAGATGGCTTTTGGATAGCAGCGCACTGAAGGCGACGAGATCTTCCGACTGCGTTTTTTTCCATGCCGCAACCGCGGCGTTGTAATCCTTGCAGGCGGCTTCCCAAGAATCGATCTGCGCCTGCGTGGGCGCTTCATCCAGCCCCACCTGTGACGTGCTGACAATGGTATTGAAGCTTCCATTCAGCGTATTGAATGGCTTGATCGCGCCCGGAGGGGTCTCTCCGCGACGACCTCCGAAGCCTCCTTCCAGGTGTCCAGCCACGACACCGCCAAAGCTGGCGAGTTTAACATCGATGTCTTTTGTGGCTTTGGCCACATCTTCCGGAAGCTGATGTGGATTCAAGGACGCCACTTGCTGGCGGATCGCCAACACTTCCGAGTTTCCGGCAAAGGAATCCTTGGCCCCTTGGTACGCCAACATCATGAGTTTGTTCTTCGCACTGAGGTCGGCCATGACCTTGGGACTCTCGCCGACACGCGGGTCATTGCGCACGGTGACCGACTGCGTGTAACTCTGTCCGTCCACAATGAGCTTCAGAGTGTAAACGCCGGGGATCACTTGCGGACCGTGAGGACCGGGAGTGACAAATCCGCCCGGAGCCACATTCATTTGATTTTCGAGGTCCAGGTTGATCGCGGGTGGATCATCGTAACGCAAGTCCCAATTCGTTCGGTTGGCACCGACTTTAGTCGGCAACGCGAGGTCGGAGCCTTTAGCTACCCAGTATTCGGGATAAGGCCAGCGCTCCGGAAGCAGCGGCGGAATGTTCGACATGGTACGAACGAGTCTGCCTTCGCGGTCGAAGACCTCCAGTTTGATTTCGCCGTCGGGCGGGCGCGTCAGGTAGTAATCGAGGATGGCGCCGTAGGGTGGATTGGACGCGTGCGGCAATTCGGGATTGAGGGGCTGGTCCCAGTTATCGCTGACGCGCGCACGGATGGCATCGCCGGGCTTGAAAAAATAGAGGGGCGCCGCGACGATTTCCTGCGACTTGGCGGCGATTTCGCGGAGAGGAGTAGTGTCATCGAGAACATAGAATCCGCGGCCGTAAGTTCCGATAACGAGATCGCTCATGTGGTCGTCGGTGTGAAAGACCATGTCGCGGATCGAAGTGCTGGGTAGATTCTGGCGCAGCGATTGCCAATGCTCGCCGTCGTCGAAGGACACATAGACGGTGGTCTCCGTGCCGGCGAAGAGCAACCCTTTTTGTTGCGGGTCCTCGCGGATTACGTTGACCCAGCTTCCCGTAGCCTGTCCGCTGGGCAATCCATCGACGATCTTGCTCCAGGTTTTGCCGCCGTCGCGCGTGCGCCAGATCAAGGGGAAGTTGCTGTTGGTCTCGGATACCTGGTGTCCGGGACGGCTCTGGCGACGACCCGACAGATAGGCCGTGTTGAGATCGCCGTGGCCGGCTTCAATCGTATTGAAGTTAACGTCGGTGTTTTCGGGAACTTCGCTCACATTATTCCAGTGCGCGCCGTTATCCATCGTGTTGTAGACCTGTCCATTGCTGCTGACCGTCCAGAAGACGCCCTTGCGGACGGTCGAGATGGCGAAGTCGTTGATGAATGGCGGGGGTGGTGGGCTGGCCCGTCCGGCGCCCGGTGCTGGAGGAGGCGTTTCGGCAGGAACCGCCGAAGGCGCGGGCGTCGGTGGCGGTGTTTGCGCGCCACAAGCGACCTGTGGTTTGTTTCTTTCCACGGTAAGGTCGGGGCTGAAAATCTTCCAGGAATGGGCCATGTCGCGCGACACCATCAAGCACTGCATGTTCGTGTAGATGGTGTGAGGATCGAAGGGGTCGATTCTCCGCCAGGAATCCCGGCTCGCGTGATATTTGGTGGCATTCACCCCGAAATTGGGCGCGACGTTTTCCCATTGGCCTGTGGTGAGGTTAATTTTCACCAAGCTGCTGCCGCCACCGGCAGCGCCGTAACCGAGGCCATAGATGATGTTGGGATCGTTGGGATCAGCGGTGAGTGTGCCGAATTCAGACGCGGGCAGCGGCGACCAATCTACTTCTGAGATTTGGCCGATGTCGCCGCGTGTCCGCGTCATGACGGCGCCGGTGTCCTGCTGCGTGGCCATGACCCAATACGGATACCGGTTGTCGGTAGAGATGTGATAGACCTGCGCGACGGGCAAGGCGTAGTAACTGCTCCACGCCAGCCCGCCGTCAAACGTGATGGCTGCGCCTTGATCCACGCCAAAAAGCATGCGCTTGCTGTCATTCGGATCAATCCAGATGTCGTGCATGTCTTCGCCACCCGGAGCACCTTTGAAAGGGATGAAAGTCTGGCCGCCATCAGTCGACTTATAGGCGGCGGTACTGAGGGTGTACAGCACATCGGGATTTTGCGTGTCCACCCAGACGCCACAGATGTAGTCTCTGCCGCCGATGCGCGTATCGTCGCCGGCCATGTGTTTCCACGTGGCGCCTTGGTCGTCCGAACGGAAAAGTCCGGACGCATTCTGCTGGGGCGCGCCGACCAAATAAATGCGTTGCCCGTGGGTGTGCATGGCTACGGCGACGCCAATGCGTCCGGTGGTCAAGGGATTGGAAGTGATTTCGGTCCAGGTCTTGCCTTCGTCGAGAGATTTGTAGAGCTTGGTGTGGCTGGGGCCTGGGGCGCGCGGGTTCGGTTCGGCTGCGGTTGGCGGAGGTCCCCTCCGCTCCGTCTGCGTGGCCGCAAAAATCACATTGGGCTCGTCAAAGGGCGAAGAGAGATCGCGGCCACCGGTCTCATCGTCGATGTGCAAGACATTGGTCCAGGTCTGGCCACCGTTGTCGGTGCGGAAAATACCGCGTTGCGTGCCGGTGGCGCCGCCGATGGCGACGACGATCACGATGTTGGGATCCTTGGGATCAACAATGATCTTCGGGATTTTGGTTGTGCCTTCGAGGCCGATGTGCGCCCAGGTCTTGCCGGCATCTGTCGACTTGTACATGCCGTTCCCGTTGGTACCGGTGGTGGGGCTGGAGACTGCATCCCCGCTTCCCGCGTAAATGATGTTGGGGTCCGATGGAGCGACTTGGATGGCGCCGATGCTATCCACCTCCATCATCTGATCAAATATCGGATACCAAGTCATGCCGCCGCTGGTCGTTTTCCAAATTCCGCCCTGCGGCAGGCCGACATAAAAAGTGCCCGGCTCACCGATAACGCCGGACACGGAAGCGATACGTCCGCCGTGATACGGACCCACGCTGCGCCACTGCAAACCGGAAAACAAATCCGGGGCGACCTGCGCCGACGTGCCGACAGCGAAGCAGAGGGCAACAGTCAGAGAAATCCAAAGCCAGTTAAAACGCGGGGCGGTTCGAATCATTGCGTATCTCTCCGCTAACGGAAGTCCTTATCAAACTGGTCTGCGCGCCAAATATACATCAAGCGACCCTTGCCGGGTGCGCGCCGTTCCCCTAGCTTCGTTTTGATGGGATGAGAAGGCCGGTCTCCGCGGGATGCATTAAGCTCCCAAGGATCGACGCGCTCGTGGCGCAAAGAAAAGGAGACCGGCTATGAAGAAGACTAGCACTGTTCGCGTAAATGGAAAGACGATTTTCAAAGGACACAAGCTCACGATTGGTTTGGACCTCGGCGATCGCTGGTCGAACCTTTGCGTTTTGGATGAAGCGGGCGAAGTCCTTCTGGAACAGAAACTAGCGACGACACCGGAGGCGATGAAATAACTAGGCTATCCGTTTGGCGGTAGACTATGCCTCCCCAAAAAGCCCGCATCGGGGGCATTGTCTTGGCGTTGGTTTTTCTTCTTTTGGCTCTTTTGCCATCGGTGTTCTAGTTCCCACTTTTCCTGTAACCGCGTTTAATGACGCAATTGTTCAGTGAATTGAACTGAAAATGGTCAATGCGAAACAAAAAAGTGCAGCTCCAAGGCAGAGACAGAGGTATACGACGGCGCGCTTCCGGCTTTCAGGGTAAAGCTCTTTGTTAAGGCGAACTAGTTCGAAGACCTTAACGCGGATGGAATTCCTGCTGATGTGGTCTCCGGGAACCCTCTTCTGGTTCACACCTTCCAAAATACAGAAGACAAAAAGGCCAGCCAGAATAGATAAAACGACTCCGGCACCGAAGGTAACCATAGCAACAAAAGGTAGAATCGTCCGCATTCTAATTTCCTGCAGTGAGTGTATACAAGTTTCCGATAACGCGCGCCGTTATCGGAATAGTGGTTTTGACCCAAGCCCACATGGACGGTAACCGCGTTTGAACGTAGCCGCCCAGCGGCGGACGCTTCGCGTGGGATGTCCGGAGAGGCGGTTGCCGTAGAGCTAAGATAAGTTTGGGTCACAGGAGGTCCCCGTGA
>JABCYZ010000017.1 GCA_013289955.1 Acidobacteriota bacterium | reverse complement strand
TCCCTTCGGAGCTCGAAGCCTGATTTTGATTTTTCGCCAGCGTGCATCGTGGGCCTTGTTGCTCGGCCGATATCCCAGGACATATTGATTTCGCAGCTCCATGCCAATTTTTGAGGCGATATCCGGAAGGTCTTCCAGTTTCTCGACGGAAAATACCCGCCCCCCCGTCATCTCCGTAATTTCCGAAAGCAACGACGGACCGTTCAGTTCTTCCGGCGTGCGGTTGCGATAACCAAGCGCATCAAAGATGCCGACTGCATAGAGCTGGGTGTCTGCTTCCTTCACCAGGCGCTTGATATCCGTTTCATTGTAGCGACTATGATTATCTCCTCCATCCGATAGGATGAGCAAGGCGCGTTTGCCGTTGTGAGCACCCCTCATCTGGCTCAGCCCGAGATAGATCGCATCCAGCAGCGCCGTGCGGCCTTTCGCGGAGGTCAGCATCAGACTGCTCTGCAGGTCTTCCACGCTGTTCGTGAAGGCACTGGTCAGCTCCGCGCGTTCGTTGAAGCTTACCAGGAAGAACTCATCCTGCGGATTGGCGGTCTTGAAGAACTGCACGGCGGCTTCGCGCGCTTTGCCGACTTTGTTGGCCATGCTGCCGCTGAAGTCGAAAATCACGCCGATCGAGATGGGCACGTCTTCGGCGGAAAACGTCACCACTTCCTGCTCGACGTTGTCTTCAAATACGCGAAAATTTTCCATCTCGAGGCCCGTGACCAATCGATTGTAAGGATCGGTGACGGTGACGTTCACCAGCGCGAGATCCACGTCCATCTTCAGTGATCGCCCGGGCTTGAGCACTTGCCCTGGCGTGTTTTTCTTCACGTCGTCCTGGGGCTTTTTCTCGTTTTGCTTGGGATCTTCGGCAGGAACTTGTGTTTGGGGCGCAGCGAGAATCGCCGTACGGGATACGGCAAGGCAGGCAAGTAACAGCACTAAAACAGAAAGAATAAAAACGCGAAACCCATGTCCATCGCGTTTCACGGCACCCCCATCGTTCCGGTCACCCGAAACGGCCGCGCGGCTCGGTCTATTTGCGATTCTACCACTCGCCCAAGCGAAGACAAGGCAAATCCGGTAGCGGAACTCATTCAGCTACCGGCATTGCTCGAGCCAGCTCCGTGCCGGCGCTCGCGTTATGTCAGGACCGCAGCGCAACGATGGTACCGCGCAGCTAGAGAGGCTTGGCTATCGGTAAGAGACTGTAGAGGCTGCCCAAATATTCCCGAATGTGCGAGACTCAATCGCATGAGCCAGGCCAACCCACACGTCGTCATCGTCATTCCCGCGCGTTACGGGGCTACGCGTCTTCCGGGCAAGCCCCTCGTTCCGCTGGCGGGCCAGCCCATGATCCAGCGAGTTTACGAACGAGCCAAGCTCGCCACTCGTGCCGCCCGTGTCATTGTTGCCACCGACGATGATCGCATCCTCAAAGCCGTCGAGAGCTTCGGCGGTGACGCCCGCATGACACGCCGCGACCACCGTACCGGCACGGAACGTGTGGCGGAAGTCGCCGCCCACGAAAAGGGCGACGTCTTCGTGAATGTGCAGGGAGATGAGCCCCTGCTCGATCCTGCGGCCGTCGACAGCGCGATCGATGCCCTTCTCGAAGAGCCCGCCGCCTCGATCGCCACGGTCGCCACCCCGATCAAGAGCCCGGCCGACATCATGGACCCCAACGTCGTAAAAACCGTCCTCGATTTCGACAACAACGGTCTCTATTTCTCTCGCGCGCCGATTCCCTGGGTGCGCGATACCGCCAGCAAAATGCAGGTCCGCCACCTCAAGCATCTCGGCCTCTACGTCTTCCAGCGCGATGCCCTGCTCGAATATCCCACCTTGCCCCAGGGCGAACTCGAGCGCATCGAACAGCTCGAGCAGCTCCGCTGGCTCGAAAATGGCTGGAAGATCCGCGTCGCCGAAGTCGAGCACGACGCCGTAAGCGTGGACGTTCCCGAAGACGTCGCGCGCGTTGAAAAACTCCTCCAAAAATAAAACCGCCCAGTGAACTTTTACCGGGCGGCGTCCTGCGTGAATGGATGGCGCGCTATGGCGTTTGCGCGGTTAACACGCCGGCGGCGATTCGAGTTTGACTCTGCCCGCTCATGAGTAGAATCGTGCTGGGGTTGGCAATGTAGGCGAAGTAGTTGATGACCGTCTGAGGAGTGCCGTTGATGGTGGCGACGAAAGTGCTGTGCGTGCCGGTGCTGCCAGTGCCGTCACCACCAACGGTAATGACTCCGTTGAAAGGATTATTGAAGAACAGCGAGCCCGAACCGAATTCGTTGAAGTCAACATGCCCGTTGGGACTAGCGCTGGCAGGCGCGAACTGGCCTACGAAATCCTCTTCACTCGAGCTTACGCCGCTAGAACTAAACGCGTAGTTCGTCGACAGGCTGCTGGAAGAAAATGGAGCTCCCGTTTGCGCTAAGAGCGCACCATCCGCGACTTCGTCAGGTATAGGGCCTCCGTTGAATTGGACAAGACTGACGTCCTGAATGACGCCCTGGGTTGCGGAGCTCAGATAGAATACGAAGGTAAAAGTATTTGAAGCGTTCTGGGTAAATGTGAAGGTGCCACGGCCTGAGCCGTCACCGTCCAGCGCCACAGTCCCGTTGCTGAGAACGCCCGTCGACGGTATGGTGGTCACGACTCCTGCATTGTTGTCGTCCAAAACGATGGCCGAAAGCGCTCCCCCGCTAGCGGTAAGCCGTACTCCGCGCGTGTGCGGCGCCTGATTGGTGGTGCTGGAGCCTCCCACGACAAAAACAAAGCTGCTGTTGTTGAACGAACTAGTTTGCGTCGGGGTGCCTGCCTGTTGAGCAACAGCTTCGCCTAGAGTAGTCCCCCCGCTCGTCGAATCCAGATTTGTCTGCATAAATTGTACATGCTGGCTATCGATGACGTAGTAGACGTAGCTCAAATTGTTGATTGTCGCCGTACCCCTACCGGTCCCAGAAGTATCAGGTCCATAGCTCCCGGAGATCAGGGCCTTGGTAGTAAGCGTGCCGCCGTCATTGATGTCCTCGAAGCTCCCGCTCGAGAAGATACCGCTCCCGGCAGCGCTGGGAATAAAGTCACCAACAGTCGAAATGGCGTTCCCCGATACAGGAGAAATCCCCGAAAAATCGAACACGTAGGTGCCCGTGGCTATTGCCGTCGCTGTTTGCAACTGGAAGCTGCCGCTCGCCGTCTCGGTATCAGAGGTGGTACTGCTGCCCGCAACCACGTCCACCAGATAACCGTTGGTGGAGGAAACCAGAGAGATGCTGTACTGGACCGTCCCGCCGGGGGTAGTGAGACTCAGAGTTCCACGGCCGTCGGCATTGACGGTATAACTGCCTCCGGTAATGTCAAAAGGATTATCCTCGCCGGATTGGTAGGAGTCTTCCAACCCGCCAGTCAAGATGCTCCCCCCGCCGTCGGCAGAAAATACGCCGACCCGGGAAAAGTTGTCCACCGCCTGGATTGCGGGGTCGAACATCGTACCGGTCATCGAGAAAACGTAAGTGCCCTTCAAGCTGGCGTTGGTGAAACCCACCGGAGGAGGAGGAGGAGTGGTCGTAGAACCACCACCGCTGCAACCCGTCACCCAAACAACAGCCACAGCCGCGACTGCGAGCAGGAAGCGCTTCATCGCACACCTCTCGGAGCATGCACCCCAGGCATTTGCAGCAACTGCCCCTTCGTGTTTCGCACGGTCACCGATTGCGATCCATTTTCAATGATGCGCGCGGCAAACGTGCTGATTTGCCCAAAGTAGATCACTTCGCCGGTGACATGGACGGAGTCTCCCGCCGCGAGCGTCATGTGGTTTTGCTCGAGAAGTTTAGCGCTCCCCAGATGCACGTCGACGGGGCCGTTGACGGTCTGAAGGCTCACATGCGCGCCGACCGGCGGCGCACTTGATTCCGCGGTGTACGAAATGACCTTGCCGGCAAGGGTCATTTCACGGCTCATATCGTAAGTAGTTAGATTGGCTTGCGCAGCTGTCGTTTGCTGCTGTGCCCCTGCATAAGCTACCAAGACTAGAGCGCCCAGAAATACAGCACTGCTCAAGCACATTCGCATATTCAATTTCATGACCCCTTCCACGTTCGAGAGACTCAGCGAAATCCCTCAGGATTGCGTTGCCGCCTTCACTTCGCGGCTCTACGCAGATGTACCACTGCTTTGATGATTACAACACTGCAAACGGTTTCCGCAGCCGAACATTTTGTTCAAATCGATAACACATTCGTTCGCGGCCTGCTCCGAAAGCGCAGAGACTGCCCCCGGCAAAATCAAACCCGCTTCCCCCGGAAAAGTTTCGCGGCACACATAATTTTTCAACCCTTGGCTGCTCTTCACACTTCCTTTTTTACTAGTTCCCCAATTTGAAATTCGAAGTTCCCTGAATTAATTCTTCGATTTGACAGCCGCGCGCATTCCGATGATAATTATGCGTACGTCACTCCTGTGGAGGGCTGATAAGCTCGCGCACTGGGAAATCCCAAACGCGGGCTGCATGGATGGCGCCAAAATATATTTTTGTTACCGGCGGTGTTGTTTCCTCACTTGGAAAGGGAGTTGCAGCTTCCTCCATCGGTTGTCTCCTCGAAAGTCGCGGTTTCAAAGTCACACTTCAGAAATGCGATCCGTACCTGAACGTCGATCCCGGCACGATGAGCCCATTTCAGCATGGTGAAGTTTTTGTGACGGAAGACGGCGCGGAAACCGACCTCGATCTTGGCCACTACGAGCGCTTTACCCACGCGAAGCTTTCCCGCGACAACAACTGGACCACCGGCCGAATCTACGAAACCATCTTGACCAAAGAACGCCGCGGCGACTACCTCGGCAAAACCGTTCAGGTCATCCCCCACGTCACCGACGAAATCAAAGCCACCATTAAAAAAGTCTCCGATGAGGTCGACGTAGTCATCGTCGAAATCGGCGGCACGGTCGGCGACATCGAGTCGCTTCCCTTCCTGGAAGCTATCCGCCAGATGCGCCTCGAACTCGGCGCGGAAAACACGCTCTTCGTTCACGTCACGCTGGTTCCCTTCATCGCCGCCGCCGGCGAACTTAAAACCAAGCCCACGCAGCACAGCGTCAAGGAAATGCTCGGCATCGGCATCCAGCCCGACATTTTGCTCTGCCGCAGCGATCGCCACATTCCCGCCGAGCTCAAGAAAAAAATCGCCCTCTTCTGCAACGTCGCCGAAGCCTGCGTCATTTCCATGGAAGACGTCGACACGATTTACGCCGTTCCGGTAGAACTCAGCCGTGAAGGCCTCGACGCGCAGATTCTTCGTCAATTGAAACTGGAAGACCGGCCTTCGGACATGCGCCCCTGGCTCGACCTGGTCTACCGTATGCACAATCCCGCCGGCGAAATTCGCATCGCCGTCGTCGGCAAGTACGTCCAGCTCGAAGACGCCTACAAAAGCCTCCGCGAAGCTCTCCTTCATGGCGGCCTCGCTCACAATCAAAAAACCGTACTCGAATGGATCGAAGCCGAAGAAATCGATTCCCCGGAAACTGCCGCCGCCCGCCTGCGTGGCTATGACGGCATCCTCGTCCCTGGCGGCTTCGGCAAACGCGGTATCCAGGGCATGATCAACACCATTCAATTCGCCCGCGAAAGCAAGATCCCCTATTTCGGTATATGCCTCGGTATGCAATGCGCGACGGTGGAATATGCCCGCGACGTTGCCGGCCTGAAGCAAGCCGACACCACCGAGTGCGATCCCCAAGCCCCGCACCGTGTGATCTATAAACTCCGCGAACTCTTGGGCGTCGACGAAATGGGCGGCACCATGCGCCTCGGCGCGTGGCCCTGCAAACTCGAACCCGGCTCCTTCGCCGCCAAAGCCTACGGCAAAACAGAAATCAGCGAGCGCCACCGCCATCGCTACGAATTCAATCGCGACTACGAAAAGACTCTGACGGGCGCAGGCCTTCGCATCACCGGCCGCACTCCGGACGAAAACTACGTCGAGATCATCGAAGCGCCCGAACACCCCTGGTTCCTCGGCTGCCAGTTCCACCCCGAATTCAAATCCAAGCCCCTCGAGCCGCACCCGCTCTTCGCCGCCTTTATCGGCGCCGCCCTCGAACACAAAAAACAACGCTCGCGCCCTGCCGCGGAAGCTCCTCGCGTGCAAGCCGCAGCCATAGCTCCCCACGCTAACGCCTAGCCCCGGCCTTGTAGCGACGCAGCATGCTGCGCTCTCTGTAGCGCCGCGCAGGATGTAGAACGCTGACAGCCGCGGAACGCGGGGCGGACAGTCCATGAGAGCTCTAGGAAAAAAAAGCTGCTTGACACGCACCCACGCGAGAGGTGTAGCTTAAGACTGTCTTTCCTGGCTGTAGGTTCCCCGGACGTAAACAAACGATGTATTAAACTTTCCAACTGTCGTTAACGTACACGATAAGGCGTTTGAGGCCATCGTGTTTGTAAAGGAGACTCGCCATGCTCCCGTCCTCTCAAAAGCTGTCGCCGGTAGTATTTCGAAATCAAATCGCGCGTATCGCTTTTCTGATTTTTATTTTCACGCTCCTGGGGGCCAGAAGCGCGAGCGCGCAAACGGTGGCGACGTACAGCTACGAGGACGCAACGGCCGATGGCTGGACATCCTTCAATGGCGCCACGACACCCTTGGCAACTAATGCCGCGGCGTATTCCGGATCGTACAGCCTGCTGACTACGACCAGCGCAAGCGGTGCGGGAGGGCCATCGATTTCGCTGAATGGCGTGCTGCAGGCGGGAGCAACCTACACGATCACCGGATATGTGATGCTCACGAGCGGCGAAGCGGCGACGAACGCGAACTTCACGATAAAGCGCAGCGATCCGGGCTGCTCCGGCGGGACCTGCTACGACACCATTGGAACCTACCAAGTGCCGGTGTCGGGTTCCGGATGGGCGCAAATTGGGGGGAGCTATACGGTCAGTACCACGGAAACGGGACTCGTGCTTTACGCGCAGCTGGTGGGAGCGACGACGGCGCAATCGTTTTATTTGGACGAGGTGGTGATTACTGAGACCGCGCCGCCGCCGGGCGGAACGCCGGTAGCCACGTACACTTTCTCGGATGGCGGCGTGGATGGCTGGACGCCGTTTGGTTCGGCATCGCTGGCCAACAGCGTTCCGCCAATCGTCGACCCGAATGGCGACGCGCGCAGTCTTCTGGTTTCGAACCGCACCGCAGGTTACATGGGGCCGAGCCTAAACCTGCTGAGCATAAACAACGTGGTAGCAGGCGCGACGTACCAGATTACGGCCTACGTGTTGCTGGCAGCGCCGGACAGCAGCAATCCAACGGCGACGCTTTCGACCAAGACAACGAACTGCGCGAACACCTCGGGTTCCTACAGCAATCTGGCGACGTCCGCACCGCTCTCGAGCACCGCGTGGACCAAGGTAGAGGGCACGCTCAGCTTCAGCAATTTGCCTGGTCCGCCGTCAAGTCTCGTCCTATATATACAGTCGAGCAGTGCGACGGATTCTTTCTATATTGATGACGTGACCATCGGGCAGCTCTCGCCGGCACCGCCAAGTCCGAGTCAGCAGGACAACAGCGGGATCAGCACGACCTTCGAAGATGGCGGTCTGGATGGGTGGACTTCGCGCACGGGCAGTTCCACGCTGACCAATACGACGGCCGCGGCCCACAGCGGCACGCACAGCCTCCTCGTCACCGGGCGCGTCGCCAATTACGACGGCCCGCAAATCAATGTCAGCGACAAGATGTACAACGGGTCGGTGTATAACGCCAGCGTGTGGGTGATGCTGACGCCGACGGACGGCTCGAATCACATCCTGAACATGAGCTTGCAGGCTACGCTCGATGGCAACCCCAGCTATCCGAGCATGACGGCTTACCCCGGGGTGACCATTCCCGCAGATGGGACCTGGCACCAGATCAGCGTGATGCGCTACAACATGTCCAACAACTACGATCCGGGGGCTGCCTATCTCTATTTGCAGACTGTTCCGGCTTCGGGCAACGATCTGGTGTCGTTCTATGTGGACGACTTCCAGCTTACCTACGTTCCGCCGCCAACCATCCAGCCCAACCTTGCTTCGATTTTCGAGACTCTCGCTCCGTTCTTCCGCGTCGGCGCAGCGGTTGATTTGACGGACCTTTCAGGGCCGCACGCGCAGCTCTTGACGAAGCACTTTGACAGCATCACTTCCGGGAACGATATGAAGTGGGGTTCGGTCGAAGCCACCAAGGGCACCTACACGTACGAAAACGCCGACAGCGAAGTGGGCCTGGCGGTATGCAACGAGATGCATGTGCGCGGGCACAACCTGGTTTGGTCGACTGGCGAACAGACTCCCTCGTATGCCGCAGGAGACGGCACGAATTCCGCCGCCAATCAGGCTACGGTAACCGCGAACATCCAGGAGCATATACAAAACGAGGTGCAGCATTTCGGCACAGCCGTGTATGCCTGGGATGTGGTGAACGAACCGATCGATCCCACACAACCTGACTGCCTGTATCACGGGCCCTTCTACCAGGTGCTTGGCAAGGGATACATCGATATCGCGCTCGAGGCGGCCAGACAGTACGCGCCTTCCGGAACGGAGCTGTTCATCAACGACTACAGCACGACCGATCCGGACCGGCTGGCATGTCTGGTTCGTGTCGTTCGCGATCTACGCCAGCGCGGTATTCCACTGGATGGCGTCGGCCACGAGATGCATAACGATATCAACTATCCGTCCGCAACCGCGATGGTTCAGGCGATCGACACGATTCACGAGAATTTCCGGGACCTCGATCAGCAAATTACCGAGATGGACGTCAGCGTCTACAACGCCGGCGACAACACGTCGAACTATGCGCCAACCGTGCCGCCAATGCTGATTGCGGAGCAGGGCTGGCTCTACAAGCAATACTTCGATGCGCTGCGCCGGTTGCGGGGCAAGATCAGCGCTCTCACCTTCTGGGGTATCGCGGACGACGACACCTGGCTCGATAGTTTCCCGATCGACCGGCTGGATGCGCCGCTCCCCTTCGATACCGAGTTGCAAGCCAAACCCGCTTACTGGGGAATCGTTGATCCGACACAGTTACCGGGATACGGACTGTCTTTTTCGATCTCCGATGAGAGAGGCAAGCCGCACGATACGCGCGTGTTGACCGTCACCGCAACGAACGGCGAGGTGGGCATCGCTTACGCGACGCAGATCAACGGATTTGCGCTCCAGCAGTTTGCGGGCGAGCATTGCAGGCCGGTGGTCACGCCGCCGAGCGGTTATCCCATCGTGCTGGGTGACCTCGCGGTGGGAGGCACCGCCAGCGCGACGTTTACGGTCAGCTTTGCGGGTTGTGGCGACTTCGCCGATTTTGTTTTAAGCGTGCCGTGGAGTTCCGCAACCTATGACACCGGGACATTCGTGTCCGTTATTCACCATCCGAGAGAGCACGGAAAGTTCTGATGAAACGGTTGAGTTTCGGAGTGGGAGCGAACAAGGTAGCGTAGTCCGATGATCGGCGGTCGCGCGACGCCATTCCGCCGAGGTGCGGACGATCCATTCGCCCAATGGGTCTCGGACGAGGCCTAAGCGAATAACCGTTGCGAATTAATCGTATTTCAGGGCAACCATAGGATCGACGCGCATCGCGCGGCGTGCAGGGATGTAGCAGGCCATGAGTGTGACCAGGACGAGCATGATTGTTACGCCGAGGAACGTCAGCGGATCGGTTGGTTTCACGCCGTAGAGCAGGCTAGCCAGGAAACGCGAGAGACCAAACGCCGCAGCAACGCCGATCGCAACACCGAGTAAAGTGAGCTTCGCTGCGTACCCCAGGATCAATCGAAGAATGTCTTCTCTCTGCCCGCCGAGGGCCATGCGAATCCCGATTTCGTGGGTGCGCTGTGACACCGAATAGCCAATGACGCCATACAGCCCGATGGCTCCAAGCAAGAGAGCCATTCCGCCTGCCAGAGATAGCATGACCAGCATGAAAGAAACACGCGCCATCGAGTTCCTATAGTAATAGTCGAGCGTACGGACTGCCGAGAGCGCGAGATCGGGGTCCACAGACCAAACGGCTTGCCGGACCTCGCTCATAAAGCTCTCAGAACCAGCGCGTGCGCTGCGAATTGCGAAAGCCGGGCCGACTAGAAAAACATCGGCGTCCGTTATCGGCCAATAAACCGTCGTTGGAGCTTTCTGGCTGGTCCCGTCATCGTAGACGTTCCCCACGACGCCCACAATCTGCCGCCAGGCCTTGGGGCTTCCGCCAATTTGTTTCCCAAGTGCATCCCACGGATTATGCCAGTACTCACGCGCGAGGTTCTCCGACACAATAGCCACAGGGCGCCTGTTCAATACGTCGTCCCAGGTTAAATCGCGCCCCGCTACAATGGGAATGCCCATGGTCCTGAAAAATCCTGGCGAAATCCAGAAGCTCTTGCGAGCCGGCGGCAGCTGCCCCTCGAGCATGTGATCCTTTATGAGCACGGGATCACTCTCGGCGCCGGCATCCATCGGCACGGCCCCACTGAAATCGGCAGAAGAGACGCCAGGGATCGCTTCGATATGTTCCAGAATCGCCTGATCCATACGAACCAGCCGCTCGGGAGCCTTGGTCATTTCCTGGGGAAAATGGACATGGAAGGTTTCGACTTCGGCTGGAGCAGAGAATCCGGGCTGAACCTGGATCAAGGCGTGGAACGTGCGGATCATGAGTCCCGAGCTCACGAGCAAAACAAGAGCCAGACCTACCTGGATGACTACAAGCGCGCTGCGCGCCCGATGGCGCTCCCGGCTGGCGCTGACAAAGCGGCCCGTCTCGCGCCATCCCGTCCCCACGCGAACACCAGCATATCTGAGAGACAGCATCAAGCCGAACAAGAGACCTGCCACGATCGTGACGCCCAGGGCAAAGAGCAAGACGAGCCCGTCGATGCCGATGTCCGTAAGCCGGGGCAAATCGCTCGGTGCCAATGCGATCAGGACCCGCAAGCCACCATAGGCAAACAGCAAGCCGAGCGCACCGCCAATCACCGCCAGTACGAGGCTTTCAAGCAACAAACCGCCAGCGATACGCCCGGGGCTGCCGCCCAAAGCCGCTCGAATAGCCAATTCCTGTTCTCGCCCTTGAACTTTGACCAGAAGAAGGTTGGCCACGTTTGCACAGGCGATCAGCAGTACCAGGCCTATCCCGCCCATCAAAATCCAAAGGACCTTGTCGACATCGCCTATGATGTACTGCTTCAGCGGCTGCAGATTCGGCGCTATCCGCGATTCTTTGAACCACTTCTTCAGGCCCAGCTGCGCTTCCGCCGCGGGATCGCCTTCTATTTCCATTGGTATCATCCGCGCCACGTCCGCACTGGCTTCCTCGAGCGTCACTCCTGGCTTGAGCCGGGCAACCGCAAAGTAGTTATAGCCTCGCTGCGTTCGAGGCCTGAGAGGCAGCAGTATGCCGAGACTGGCCATGTCCAGGAAGTGAAAGCGTTCTGGTAACACGCCAATGATCGTGTTGGGCTTGCCATCCAGCTCGATCGTTTTCCCGATCACTGAACCGTCGGCGCCGAATTTGCTACGCCAGTAGCCATAGGTGATCATCACTGTGTCCGGGCTGCCCGGCTCATCATCCGCCCGCGTGAAGGAACGCCCCAATAGAGGTGTGACTCCCAGAATAGGGAGCACCCCATCGGTCACGCCAAGAGCCGGCACGTGTTCAGGTTGTCCGAGGCCGGTGACGTCGGCCGAGTAGAGCGCAGCCCCGAACCCCGTATAGTAGAGACCGATGTCCTCGAAAGTGCGGCTCTGCTCTCGAAAGGTAAAGTAATCCGCTGGACTTAAAGGCCAGTTGAACTGGTCGATGCCAGGAAGATCGAGCCCTACTTCGACGAGTCTGTCCGGCTGCGTATAGGGCAGAGGCCTGAGCAGCACGCCGTCCACGACACTGAACATGGCAGTCGTCGCGCCAATTCCGAGGGCAAGCGTGAGGACAGCCAAGGCAGTGAACCCGGGAGATTTGCGCAACATGCGCAGGGTGTAGCGCAGGTCTTGGCCGAAGATCTCGAGCAATACACCCGAACGAATGGCGCGCACTTTTTCCTTAACTTGCTCGACGCCGCCAAGTTCGATCAGCGCGTGCCTACGGGCTTCTGGATGGGAAAGCCCCTGCTTCATTTTCTCCTGGGTCAGCAGTTCCACGGCAGATTTCAACTCATCATCCAGTGCCTGCTCGATCGCGCGTTTCTGCAGAAGGTTTCGGAAAAAACTGGCAATTCGGCCTGGCATGACGCCTCCCATCCGAACTCAGGCGGATTCGATCGCCGCCGTCATGATCTTGACGACCTGACTCCAATCCCGTTCCTCGGCCCTGAGCTGTGCGCGGCCCGGGGAAGTCAGGCAGTAGTACTTGGCCCGGCGATTGTTTTCCGAGGCGCGCCATTCGGCTTGGACCCAACCCTTTTCTTCCATGCGGTGCAGAGCGGGAAAGAGCGAGCCAAAACTCACTCGAAAGGCACCGGCAGTAATCTGCGTGATGCGTCGGGACACAGCAACTCCGTGCAATGGTTCCAGTGCCAGCGCTTTTAGGATCAGCAGGTCCAACGTGCCACGCAGGAGATCGGTCCGTTCCTCACCCATTCGGCCTCTCTTATCGGAATACGATATGAGCACGTCCCTTTCCATATGGGTCTGCCGGGAGATGCATGTCAGGCCTGAACTTACGGCAGGAGCGTTGCCGGTGACGAACTGCTTCTGAACGAATCCGAGACGGTTCGTCCCATAATCGACCACCTGCCATGGTTCCACTCCCCTGAACCAGCTGTGCGGCGGGCCACCCGGAACTTGAGACGGGTGGACGCGATGGGGCTGCTCATTGTCGGCCGGCAAACCGGGGTCATTGTTCTTCAGCGCGTCATTCCTGATAGACCACGTGCACTGATTGAGACTTGGCCATTTGTTTCACGCGTGTTACATCGACCCTGTGAATCCATCGTACGAAGAGTTTGCAAAATTGCAGCAGCCCTTCGCTCGAGGCGGGATGAGCCGACAATTGCATATTGATTCTTAAGTGCTGTTTCCGCTTGGAACGGGCGGTTTCTACGGTAAGCAGCATAAAATCGTCTTAGACGATTTACATTCAAAATCGACGGCCCAATTCCTAGCTTTCTCGCGGGGGTTGTTAATTCGCCAAGGAGGATTTTCATGTCCAAAGCCGCGTTCCTTACAGGCGTTCTCCTGTTTTCACTTTGGCCGGGCACTGGCTATCCCGGCATACCCATAACCGCGGACACTGTAGATGTTCACGACGGTGCTTTCGCCGGTCATGCAGCTGGCATTATGGTTATGAATACGCCGTGTGTTTACGGCGATCGCTACCACTACGAGATTAATTCGGAAGGCTTACTTCGAGTTCTCGGCCCGCTCGTCTGCGGCAATTCCAAGGTTAACTCAACGGGCGGGGAGGACATTTGCTTCCTAAACGCACAGCTAACGTGTCGGAGCCGAACTGGATTTAGCTCAGGTCCCGCAGCTGTTTACGTCGTCAGCGAGAGCGGAGTGAAGGTGGGCAACAAAGTAGCCTCTTGGGTATACGCACAGCAAGCGACTGCCTTGATGCCATCCATACGGGAGCGCGCTAAGACAAAATGCGATACCGTGCTGTTTTGGCAGGCTAAAGACAAGCAAAATAACAGACCGACTTCGATTCCCGCGAAGATGGACGACCAGGAGGGGTGTAAACCCACTTTGGTTCAGATTTGCGCATCGTCAGGCGGTAAGCTTGACAACGGCAAGGATATTTCCAACTTGTGCCGTCCGTAAGCACACGACGAGTAGTGGCCAACCGTAACTCTCGATAATCTGGGACTGCCCCTGCGACGGCCGTCGAGCAATTCTCCAAATCAAACCCGCGTGTATGCTATCTTCGATAACTTCGATGATCCCCGCACACGACATTGCTCTCGGCTCGCTGCGCCTCGGAACCGGCAACCCGCTTTTCCTGATAGCCGGACCCTGCGTCATTGAAAACGAATCCCACGCCCGCAAAATGGCTGAAAAAGTTGCCAAAATTGCCTCCGACTGCGGCGTGCCCTACATTTTCAAGGCTTCCTACGACAAGGCCAACCGATCCTCCGTGAAGGCCTTCCGCGGCCCCGGCCTTACCGAAGGCCTGCGCATTCTCGGCAAAATCAAATCCGATTTGAAGCTCCCGATCCTCACCGACATTCACGAGCCATCCCATGCTCAGGTCGCCGCCGAAGTTTGCGACGTACTGCAGATTCCAGCGTTCCTCGCCCGCCAAACCGATCTGCTCCTCGCTGCCGCCAAAACCGGCCGTGTCGTCAACGTAAAAAAGCCCCAGTTCGTCTCCCCGTGGGACATGGCCAATGTAGTTGAAAAAATTGCCAGCACCGGCAACAAGGACATCATCCTCACCGAGCGCGGCGCGACCTTCGGCTACCAGAACCTGGTTGTCGATATGCGCTCCTTCCCTATCCTCCAAAAGCTCGGCTATCCGGTCGTCTTCGACGTAACCCACTCCGTCCAACTCCCCGGCGGCCAAGGCCACTCGAGCGGCGGTCAACCCGAATTCATCGAGCCGCTAGCCCGCGCTGGCGTAGCCGCAGGCGTCGACGGCATCTTCCTCGAGACCCATGACAACCCCGCCGAAGCCCTCTCCGACGGCCCGAACGCTCTCCCCCTCTCGCAACTCCCTGCTCTCCTGAAGCGCCTCAAAGAACTCTCGACAGTTGTCCGCCGCTGGAGCGTCCAATGAATGCTCCGCGCCCTCCGGCGGTGAACTTGCCCACCTTGGATGCCACACTCACAAGATCCACAAGTACTCGCAGTGGGGAGCTTGTAAGTCCTTTGAACGCAACGATCATAAAATACCGACGCGGTGCCTCTTGAGTCTCGACACCGCGCGCCGCGTACTGGAAATCGAAGCGCGGGCCATCCTGGAGGTCTTCGCACGCCTGGATTCTTCTTTTGAAAAAGCCGTCGACATCCTCTTCGCCTGTAAGGGCCGCGTAGTAGTCACGGGTATGGGGAAATCCGGACTGGTCGGCCGAAAAATCTCCGCCACGCTCTCAAGCACCGGCACTCCGTCCTTCTTCCTTCATCCCGCCGACGCTCTACACGGCGATCTCGGCATGCTAACTCGCGGCGACTCCGTCCTCGCGGTATCCTACGGCGGCGAAAGCGATGAAATCATCCGCCTCCTCGAAGCCCTGAAACGCCTCGAAGCCCCGCTAGTCGCCCTCACCGGCAATATTCAATCCACTCTCGCCAAAGCCAGCGACGTAACTGTCGACGTCAGCGTCCGAGAAGAAGCCTGTTCCCTAAACCTCGCGCCCACCGCCAGCACTACCGTAGCCATGGCGGTCGGCGATGCCCTGGCCGTTTCCCTACTGGAACGCCGCGGCTTCCAACCCCAGGATTTCGCCAATCTCCATCCCGCCGGCCGCCTGGGAACAAAACTCCTGCGCGTCGAACATATGATGCATAGAGGAGAGGTGCTCCCGCGGGTTGCGACAAACACACCCATGCCCGAAGTCATCCACGAGATGAGCAGCAAAGGCCTCGGTATGACCACTGTCGTCGAACCCGACGGCCGGCTGGCAGGCATCGTCACGGACGGCGATCTGCGCCGCCTTATGGAAAAGCACCGAGGAGCAACGCTCGAAATGACGGCTGGCGCGGCGATGACCCGCAACCCCCAAACCATCGGCCCGCGCGTGCTTGCCAGCGAAGCCCTCAATCAAATGGAAAAACGCAAAATCACAAGCGTGGTCGTCGTCGACGAATCAGAAAAGGTAGTAGGCGTCGTCCATCTCCACGACCTTTGGACACTCGAACTTATGTAGTGGCGGAGCGTTAGGTTCGTACATTTTTCCATCTCTTCACCAGGAGCGAATCTTGGCAAAAGGCATGATCAAAATCCCTCTAACTCTCAAAAAGCGCGCAAAGCAGATCCAGGTGCTCCTCATGGACGTGGACGGCACAATGACCGACGGCTCGGTCATACTCCTCTCGCAGCCCGACGGCACCGCCCTCGAAATCAAGAACTTTGACGCTCATGACGGCCAGGGCCTGACCCTGGCTCAGACCGCCGGCATCCGCACCGGCGTCATCACTGGTCGCGAAAGCCCGGCCCTCGTTCGCCGCGCCAACGAAATGAAAATGGAGTTCATCTATCAAAAACAGCCAACCAAAATTCCAGCGCTGGAGGAAATTCTGAAAAAAACCGGCGTCCCGGAGTCCGCTGTAGCCTACGTCGGCGACGACCTCCCGGACTTGCCAGTCATGCGCCGCGTTGGCCTTGCCGTGGCTGTAGGCGATGCCGTCCTCGAAGTCAAATTGGCAGCGCACTACGTCACAAAGGCTGTCGCTGGAAGAGGCGCCATCCGTGAAGCTATCGAGCTCATTCTAAAATCCAAGGGCGTCTGGGAGGAAATGATTGAGAAGGCACGAGCCTAGCACCGCACCGCGCTTGTATCAGAACGCCGCTCGTTATAAGGTCCAGCCTCTGACTGGAGGCAGGCATGGCCCAGCCCGCGCGTTCTCGCATACAGGTCCTCACTTATCTCGTGATTGTTTTTGCATTCAGCTCGTTCTTCTATTTTCTCGTTCTTCACTCTGGCAGCCTGAGATACGGCCGCGGCTTGTACGTCCTCGGCCTGATGTGGTGTCCCGCCCTGGCGGGCATGCTGACGCTGCGCTTGAATGGCCGCAGTATCTCTGAACTGGGGTGGAAGTGGGGCGAAACCAAATACCAGCTCCGCAGTTGGTATATTCCTCTGCTATACGCCTTGATAGCCTACGCTATCGTTTGGATTTTTCACTTCGGCGCGTTTGGCAATCCCGACTTTTACAATTCGCTGACGAAGTCGATGCACCAGGGCGGACCGCCCTGGGTTTCTATCGTGCTGGGGATCCTGCTGATAGGCACGTACGGTCTGATTAGCAGCCTTTCGAGCGCCCTCGGCGAAGAGATCGGCTGGCGCGGCTTCTTGGTCCCTGAACTCTCGAAGACGACGTCTTTCACGGTGACAGCGCTTATCAGCGGAATTGTCTGGTCGCTCTGGCACTATCCCATACTCATTTTTGCCGATTACAACGCGGGCACCCCCACGTGGTATGGCCTCACTTGCTTCACCGTGATGGTCATTTCCATGAGCTTCATCTTTGCCTGGATGCGCCTGAAGTCCGGCAGCCTTTGGACGGGCGCGATCCTCCACGCCAGCCACAATCTCTATATTCAGGGAATTTTCACGCCTATAACCCGCGACACCGGCAAGACCAAGTGGTTCATCGACGAATTCGGCTGCGTCCTCCCGCTTGTTGCCATCGTTTTCGCAATCTACTTCTGGACCAAGCGCCGCGAGCTTCCCGCAAACCGCTGATGGGGGACTTCACGCCGAGCGACCGGACCCTTCCTACTCGTCCCTCAGAGCCACCATAGGGTCCACACGCATCGCTCTCCGCACGGGCAAATAGCATGCTGCGAGCGCCACGATCGCCAGGAGGGCAGCCACGCTGCCATACACGGAAAGATCCACGGGCTTCACGCCTACGAGAAGCCCTTTCATCAAGCTGGTGCCTCCCGCTGCACCGAGGAGGCCGACAGCGATCCCGGCACCGACGAGCGTTCCAGCCTGGCGCAACACCATCAGCAAGATGCGCCCGCGTCCGGCTCCCAGCGCCATGCGAATTCCAATCTCATTGGTCCGATGGCCAACGATGTAGGACATAACGCCGTATGTGCCAACGGCTGCCAAGAGCAACGCCAGCGCCGCCATTGCTCCAAGCAGCGACGCTTCATACTTCGTATCGGTCATAGACTCAGCCACAATTTGCGGCATGGTGCGAATGCCCATCAAGGCAAGTCCCGTGTCCAAGGACTGCAGCGAGGTCCGCACCGTGTTTGTCACCGCTTCGGGCGAACCCACACTCTCTACCACGATCGAGTATGGCCGGTTCGTGTCACTAAGCTGCCATTCCAGGGGGTAATACACCTCTGGCATGGCATCGGCGCGCAACTCTTGCTGCTTTACGTCGCCGACCACGCCAATGACCTGGAACTTGACGAAATTTTCAAACACCTTTCCGATGGCGCTTTCTTTTGGCCAAAAGGTCTTTGCCATCGTCTGGTTGATCACCGCGGGCAGTATATATTTCTTTGCAACAGCCATGCTCTCTTCCTCGGTCTTCAGAGGGAGCACTTCGCGGAGGAGTTTGGTGACCAGTTCCGAGTCCTCTGGCCGAAATTCACGCCCAGCGATCAAAGGAATTCCCATGGCGCGAAAATAATCTCCGCTGATGGAACTGCTCTCCACAAGCGGCCCGTTCATCGATTCGGTCTGCTGTCCGGGAATGGTGATGTAGCCGTTGGTTCCTCCTCGGAGCGGCAATTTCGTGGTGATCGCCGCAGCCGAGACACCGGGCGCCGATTGCAAGCGTTCGAGCAGTTGCGAGTAGAATTCGCGCCCCTGATCAAAAGCCTTGTACTTGCTCTCCGGCAGCCTCACCGACGCCGTCAGAACGTGTTCGCCGCGAACTCCTACATCCGTGTGGCGCAAGTTGCTAAACGTGCGCAGCAGCAGCCCCGCGCCAACCAGCAATGCAAGTGACAGCGCAATTTCGCTCGCTACAAGCGTGTCTCTCAGCCAGTGGCCCCGCCGGGTCGCAGCCCCGCCGACGGCACCCCTCGATTTCAACGCCTCCGCGGAGGTGACTCCCGTGGACTGGACGGCCGGTGCGAGGCCAAACAGAATTCCGACGATCAGGCACGTCCCGAAAGTGAATACGAGAGGCACGACTCCCACGCTGATGGGATTTGGCTGCGGCACGGTTGGCGGCAAGAGATTACGGAGCGCGGCCACTCCGGCATATGCCATCAGAACACCCAAGAAGCCGCCAACCAGGGACAAAACCACGCTCTCGGTCAAAAGCTGCCGAACCAGCCGGCCGCGTCCGGCACCCAAGGCGCTCCGCACGGCCACTTCTCTGCGCCTGCTGGTGGCGCGCGCAAGGAGTAGATTCGCTACATTCGCACACGCGATGACCAGCACCAGCGCTACGGATCCAAACAAGATCCACAGCTGGGCCTGGAAATTTCCTACAAGGTCCTCCCGCATGGGCGTTACGAGGGCATGCACGTTGCGGTTGGATCCCGGAAATTGTTTTTCAATCCGCTCGGAGATGACATTCAAATCGGCCAGCGCCTGAGCGACGGTCACGCCAGCCTTTACGCGCCCGATCGCTCTCCACTGATGCGAGCCTCGCCTGCCAATCTTTTCCGTGCCCATATCGAGCGGGATCCAAATGTCTGCGCGTGCCGGCAGCGTGTACCATGCGGGCAGAACGCCGACGATGTCGTATCGCTCGTAGTTTAATTCGATGGTCTTTCCCACGGCGTCCGGCTGAGCGGCGAAGCGCTTCTTCCAGAACCCGTTGCTCAACAGAGCCACATGACTTCCACCGTTCTGGTCTTCACCCCGAGCGAACGTGCGCCCTATCTGGGCTGGTACGCCGAGCAAACCGAAAAAGTTGGCCTGGGTACGGACCACTTGCGCTCCCTCGGCTCCTTCCGTGCCACTGGCGTTGTAGTTTTGTGGCCACGAGAAGAGACTCATGTCTTCAAACGTGCTGTTTTGGGTGTGCCAGTCGGTGTAGTCCTCGCCCGTCAGAGGATAGGAGCCCGGCGCAGTCTCGGTTTGCCACAGCGCAACAACTTTCTCGGGCTGCCGGAAAGGCAGCGGCTTCAGCAACACCGCGTTTACCACCGAGAAAATGGCGGTATTCGCCCCAATTCCGAGCGCCAGGGTCAGAATCGCCACCAACGTAAAACCCGGGCTTTTCCTGAGCGTTCTCGCGGCGTACCGCAGGTCCTGACCCAAATCTTCCATCCAGATCCCACTTCGCATGTTAAGTCACCCCCGTACGACGCTCGAGTCGAGAACACTGCTTCCGCCCGAGCCATCGCCCGGACAAGGCCAGCCGCGCCTTCTGTCGTCATATAGGACGATAGACGTAGCAGCGCATTAACGGTCTTATCCGTCCATAACGCAACCCCCCAACGGGGTGCTTTACCGCCCACGGTTCAAGCCAAAGCCCGTGCCCCGCACTCTGTTGGCCTAGAACGCTGTTTCCAAGGGATAATGGAGTTTTACAACCCGTGGAAAAGGACGTGATCGAATGCTTCATGCTTGGCATGATGTCTCACCAGGAAACGAACTTCCCCGTGATTTTCAAGCGGTGATCGAGATTCCGCTGGGATCCAACGTAAAGTACGAACTCGATAAGCCCAGCGGCCTGCTGAAAGTGGATCGCATCATCCATTCGGCCGTCTTTTATCCGGCGAACTACGGTTTCATTCCGCAGACGTATGCGGAGGACAATGATCCGCTCGATGTATTGGTTCTATGCCAGGAGCCCGTGCAACCTCTTGCTCTCATCAAGGCGCGCGCCATAGGACTGATGTCGATGATCGATTCCGGTGCCAGCGATGACAAGATCATCGCCGTAGCCACCGGGGATCCTGAATTCAGCAGCTATCTCGAGGCGCGTGACCTTCCCCCGCACCGTTTGCTGGTTCTTCGGCGATTTTTTCAGGATTACAAGCTTCTCGAGGGCAAAAAAGTGGAAGTCGAAGAAATTCGTCCCGCCTATGCCGCGCTCACCGTTATCGAGCGCTCTCTGGCCCGCTACAAGGCCGAACGCGAGCAGCTGCTCGAAAAGGATGCCCATAAATAGCCGCGCATCCACTAATGCAAAAATACTATTCATCGCCAGCGGCCAGGATGTTACGTTTCGCCGTAATACCCGGGGCAACTAGCTGAAAGGGTGGTAGTTCTTAATCCGAAGCAACGCCGAATATGCATTCAGAACTGGCCGTGAACGACTAACAATGACTCTGACTCTCTTCTGGAAATGGGCTATCGCCGTCTTCCTGGTCGTACTGCTGGCCGCGTTCCTCGCCCTCTGCAAGATGGCGGGCAGCCCCAAGGATGCTTACGGTATGCTGCGCTATGCCCTGCCGCATATGCACCGCGGAAACCTCAAGGTCGGCGACGACGCTCCTGACGCCCGGCTGCTGGCTCTGGATGGTACGGATCATTTCCACATCCGCGAACGGACCGGAAACCGGCCTCTCGTCGTAATCTTCGGCAGCTACACTTGACCACCGTTCCGCCGCCACGTCGGTGATGTGGTGCAGATTTATAACGACTATAAGGAACACGCCGACTTTCTAACTGTTTACGTCCGCGAAGCTCATCCGACGGACGAATGGCAAATGAAGTCCAATGTGAAGGACGACGTTTGCTACGCCCAGCCGAAAAATCTCGCCCAGCGTGTGGCCATCGCAAACGATTTCATCAAGCGCTTCCGCTATCCCATCGCCTTCGGTATCGACGACATCGATAACGCGGCCGAATCCGCTTACTCCGCCTGGCCAGAGCGCCTCTACATCATCGACGAGTCCGGCCGCATTGCGTATCGTGGCGGCATGGGTCCATTTCACTACAATCCGGACGAAGCCCGCGCTTGGCTTGCTTCGCGCTATGGCACGGTAAAGCACGATCCGCCTGCGCCTGCGCCAGCTCTGAATTCATCCGATCGCACAGGCGCCGCCGGTAAAGGGGTCTAACTAAGCCCCTCCGCAATGGCGCTTGGTTCGCGGTGTCAGGACGCGTCTTTTGGTGCTTGGGAACATTTTCGCGGTGACACCCGTTGAGCCGGCATGTTAGAAAGAAGAAAGTTCAGGAGTGCGCGAGTGAATAGGGCGCTCGATTCGCCCCAATACCTCGCGACGGTTGTGCTTGGGGGTCGTTGGCTTCGGGCGGTGGATGCTCTAATCCCGGGGATATTTGTCGAAATACCGATTCCGGACCGATAGGTCACAATTGCTCGCTTCCGCCAAGAGAGTAGGTCTAGCACGCGCACTGTCGAAGCTGGGCTACTGCTCTCGTGCAGAAGCCGCGGGGTTGATTCGCCGGGGAAAAGTTCACGTGAATGGCGCAGTGCGGCGCGACCCCGAAACGCCTGTCAGACTGGGCCAGGACCGGATCGAAGTTGGCGGCCATCGAATCGCTGCGCGCGAAAAAATCTATTTTGCGCTGAACAAACCTCGCGGGATTCTGACAACCTCTTCCGATGAAAGAGGCCGCTCCACGGTTTACTCGCTAGTGGACGGGGATCTGCCTTGGGTCGCGCCTGTCGGGCGGCTCGACAAGGCCAGCGAGGGCTTGCTGCTTCTCACAAATGACTCCGAGTGGGGCGCTCGCATCACGGCGCCGGAAACGCATTTGAACAAGACCTATCACGTACAAATTGGAAAGATCGCGGATGCGGCGCTGCTCGAAACGCTCAAGAATGGTGTTCAGACGCGAGAAGGGGACACGCTTCGTGTGAAGGCCGCTTCCCTGCTTCGTCAAGGGGAACGCCATTCGTGGATCGCGATTGTTCTCGATGAAGGGAAGAATCGGCACATCCGGCGGATGCTGGAGACCCTGGGGATTCCCGTTCTGCGACTGATTCGCGTAGCGATCGGCCCGCTCGCGCTGGGCGAGTTGGCCAAAGGCGCGGTCCGTCGACTGACCGCCGAGGAAAAGCTGACGCTCGATCGCGCCATGTCAGAGAAGCGCTAGAGTTGTCTGGACGCGGTTGTAAGTCCTGCGGCCAGAAGCCTCAGAAGGCTGTCAAGACACGGCTCTCACCCGTCACTCGCCGGTCCTACTTCTTTTTCGGTGCGGGTTCCGGCTTTGCTTCAATGGCGGGCTTCATATCTTCGGCGGCTTTTTCCAAGGCAGTGACCACGACCGGGTCCAGCTGGTAGAGCGCGGGTTCAGCGTCGCGCTTTGCGACATAGTGGTCGCCCTCTTTCGCGATGGAAACCTTTTCGATGGTCTTGCCGCCGTTGGACGTCGCCGTTAGTTCGACCGTGGCCGGGCCTAGACCGGAATCGACAAATTTGCTGGCAGCCAGGTCGCGCACCTTCTCGACGAACGATTCAGCGCCCATGGCCTCGACTTTCTTGCCGTCGCCGGAAAACCAATCCGAGCCGCCTTTTGACAAGAAATAGGCTTTGGTGCCATCGTGGAATTCGATCTTTTCCGGATCGGTGAATCCCAAATCGAAAAGCTTCTTGTTCCGAAAGTCATCGACCGTCTTGTCGAGCGCCGCTCCCAAATCGCTCCCCACTTTGTATATGCCTTCGACGGCGCTTGATTTGGCGTAGTAGTCGTCCTTGTTTTTGCGGACTTGCAGTTCTTCCGTCCCGGAACTATCGGTCACCCTGGCTGTGGCCACCGCGGTTCCGGAATTGAACGCTGCCGCTGCCTTCTTTTGGTCGTCATCGGAAACATTCAAGTCCATCTTCGCGTCGCCGAGCTTGCGGATGAGGTCCTCTACCTTCGAATCGTCGGCGCGAAACGGCTTCGGCTTCACGATTTGCCATTGTTCTTTGTTGCGGCCAAACTCGATCTCCTGTTTCTTTGCGGTCAGTTCTACGCGGCTGAGTTTGTCTTGCTCGAAGATCAGCAAGCGCTTGTCGCGCAAGTCGTTGGCGCTCTTTTCAATGGTGGTCTTGTTGAAGTTCGCGAGGGTGAATACGCGCGGATCGCCGGCCAGCGCGACGTAGGCAGCATTCTTCAGAGGCGTGTCGTCACCGATCAGCAATTTCTGCGTCTTATTGTTCTTCTCGGTGACGGTCAGTTCGGCCGCAGGTTCGGCCAGCCCATAGTCCGCCAGGTTGCCAGCCTTTTCTTCGATCAACCGCTCAGAGGTCAGCGAGGACAAGGTGGAAAGCATGCTCGAAACTTCATTTTGATCGGCGCGCAGCGGCTTCGCGCCAGCGAGCTGCCATTTCCCGGCGCCATCTTTCACAAGCTCTAGAGCGTCCCCGCTCTTTTTCTTGATGTCAATTTTTGTGATGTCCGATTGCGCGAGCGTAAGAATTTGTGGAGGCGTATCCGCGGAAACCTTTACCGCGTTTTCCGCGGGCTTGCGGTGATTGGACCAATACAGAACTCCAGAAAGCGCCGCCAAAACAATCGCCGCAACCATCAAACTGTTCATTTTCATTGGAATTGCCCCGGCATTGTGTGAACTACTCTTTGCTGGAAGGCGCTTACCTTCGGCGCCACCAGACCGATATTCCCGTACCGATCACGATGAGCGGGATCAGAAGCAAGGCAGTGATCCCTACCCATCGCACCTGAGCCCTGGTCATCGTAAGCTTGCGGTCTTCGGGCTCTTTCGGGCGGATGGAGATGAGGTCTTCATCCGAAGAGAGCCAGTTAAGCGTGTTCAGCGCCAGATCACGATTGCCGTTGAAAGCCAGAAAGTTGTTGGCGACCCATTGCGAGCTGCCAACGACCACAAATCGGCCCTGCGAATTATCCTTGCCGGTCTTGTAGGTACCCGCGGCGGCGATCGTCAGCGGCCCTTTTTTGTTTTTCGGGTCGGCTGGATCGATTCTGTCGGAATCCAATTTCGTCGTAGAGAGGCTGCTCTCCGAACTGTCGAACAATTTGTCGACAGAAGTTTTGTCGCCGGTTTTGGTGTCCAGGGAACGCGACATCGGGAAACCCGTGGCCGTGCCCTTCATCTCGTTGACGATGGCGTGGGACTCGTAATGGGTGACGAGCGGCACCTGCGGGCCCAACCCGACCATCTGGCCGACGGGGTTGAAATCGAGTATCAAGTCCTTGTTCGGCGTGACGCCCCAGCTTGCCAGCAGGCTTGTGAGAGCATCGTTATCGCCAACCTCTTCGCGGCCCACTTTCAGCGGGGGATCGAGCAGAAACAGCGCACGGCCTCCGTCTTCCACATATTTCTTCAGCGCGTCGACCTCCGGCTGAAGATAGTCCCCGCGCGGCCCTCCCACGACGACCACCGTGCAATCGGTCGGGACTTCGGCCTTTTGCAGGAGATCGATGGACTTTCCCTGGTAATCGTCTTTGGCGATCAGCTCCTTCAAACGCGAGAAGCCAGTGCGGCCCGAATCGTCGATCTGATGTTCGCCGCTACCGGTGACAAAGCAAACGGTGCGCGTCGTGTTCTTCAGATCACGGATGATCGCGCCGGTGAGATCTTCTTCGCTGATGCTCTTTGCTTCATTCTTGTTCGCGCCGATTTGTACGACCGCGGTGTTCAAATTCTTGAATCCCCCCTGCGTTGCCACGAGAGGCTTTTTGTCCGGGTCCACGTAGACAACGTGGAGCTTCGGAGAAAGATTCGCGTACATGTCGAGCTTGTCTTTGGCCTGGCTGAACTGCGAGTCCTGGGCGAAGTAGGTAATGGTGGCGTCCTGCTTCAAGCCTTTGACCACCTTGATGGTTTGCTCGGAGAGGCTATATCTCTTGTTGGCCGTCGCGTCGTAGGATTTGTCGTAGCGGTCGGCGAGCACATTGGCAACCGTCACAACCGCCAGCGCAACCAGGATGTACACGGTGGCGTAAGCGACGTATTTGGTCTGTCTGGCCTTCAACAGCTCGGTGTTCAATTACGACCTCCAGCGCAGCGATTCCATCGAGCGCGCCGTAAGAAAGAGTCCGACAACTATCAGCGTCACGTAATAAATGGCGTCTTTTGAATCGAGCGTGCCTCTCGTGAACGATTCCATGTGCGTAGAGACAGAAAGGTAGGCCAGGACCCGCGCCCACGTTTCGCTGTTATATTCGCCGACCCATCCGCATACGAAAATCAAGAGGCAGGCGCCGAACGTAGCGGCCCCGGCGATGATCTGATTTTTCGTGAGCGTCGAAATGAAGGTGCCAATCGCCAGGAGCGCCGCGCCCTGCAGCAGGAGTCCCAGGTAGCTGACGAGGATGGGCTTCCAGTCCGGATGGCTGTAGAAGAAAAGAAACGCGACGTTGATGGCGCTTAAGAAGAGCAGGCAGCAGTACATCGTGGTGGCCGCCAGCCACTTGCCGAGAATCACTTCGCCGTCGCGGATCGGGGATGTCGTGAGCAGCTCGATTGTGCCGGTGCGCTTCTCTTCGGCAAACAACCGCATGGTAATCAGGGGAATAATAAAAAGTCCGGTCACGGGGATGTTCCCAAACAGCCGGCGGGTGATCTCCTCCGGCATATTCATCGGGAACATTTCGCCGCGCATCTGGGCTTCCATGCTGAATTGCAGATAGGCCTGCAGGAGGCTCCAGAAGAAAAACCCGAAAATCAGGGCGCACATCAGCAGCAATATGTAGGCGATGGGCGAAACAAAGTAGCTGCGCATCTCCTTGCGCCAGATGAGCCAGACATTTCTCATTCGCCCGCTCCTCGGACCACGACTTCGTCTTTCGGACCCGCTTCTTGCGTTCCGGTGAGCTCCAGAAATATCTCTTCGAGGCTGACGGCGGCGGAACGCAGTTCGTTCAAGTCCCAGCCTGCCTCGACGATGGCGCGCGCAAGATCTCCGCGAACAAAGTGGTCTTTTTGGGTTTCGACTTCGAAGGTAGAGTGCGCTGGCTGCTTCGCCTTGAGCACGATGCGGTTAACACCCGAAACTTTTCCGAGCCGCGCCTGGACGGCGGCCGGGTCAAGCGCGCCATTGCGCCCGGCGACTTCGACGAGGACCAATTCGGCGCCGCGTGAGCGGCCCTGGAGATTGTCGACCGTGTCCGTGGCCACCAGTTTGCCCTTGCTGATGATGATCACCTGCTGGCAGATTTGCTCGACTTCGGAAAGGATGTGCGTGCTCAAAATAATGGTGTGATCGCCGGCGAGGCTCTTGATCAAATCGCGTGTCTCGTTAATTTGCTTGGGGTCGAGGCCGGACGTGGGCTCGTCGAGGATAAGCACATCGGGATTGTGAATGATGGCCTGCGCGAGGCCGACGCGCTGGCGGTAGCCTTTGGAAAGCTTGCCGAGTTGCTTCTTGCGCACATCGGCTACGGCGCAGCGCTCGCTGACGTAATCGATCCTCTGCTTCAGTTCAGCGCCGCGCAGTCCCTTGAGGCTCCCGACAAAAGAAAGGTATTCGCCGGTCATCATCTCGGGATAGAGAGGGGGCGTTTCGGGCAGATAGCCGATCCGCTTTTTCACTTCCATGGGCTCTTCGAGCACGTCAAAACCGGCGACGATTGCGCTCCCTGCCGTGGGCGGCAGGAAACACGTCAGCATGCGCATGGTCGTGGTTTTGCCGGCGCCGTTGGGGCCCAGAAAGCCCACGATTTGGCCCTTTTGGATCTCGAAAGAGATGTGGTCGACAGCCGTGTTGCGCGCGTACCTCTTCGTAAGCTCTTTAACTGTGATCATGTATTTTTGTTTCTTGCCGCGAGATGCACGACGTTTCGAACCGCCCCAAGAAGTCTCAACTGTCTACTCGTGAAGCCTCATGTTATGAACTCGGACAGGCTTGTGTCAACCCTTCCTTCGAAAAAAATTAGCGATATGCTGGCCCTTTCGGCGCTCGGCGGGCTCAGTCAAACTGTTTTCGGAACTCGGCAAACTGCTTCTTCAGATCGGCAACCTCTTTTTGCAAATCGGAGATTTCGGCTTCCAGGCGCGTTATCCGCTCGTTTTCCCCGGAGATTCCCGATGGCGCGGCTTCTTTCACCAGCGGCGCCTCGCGCACTTCCACGTCTCCCGACAATAGATGCATGTAGCGGGCCTCTTTGTTGCCCGCTTGCCTGGGCAGAACCTTCACGAGCGGCGGATCGCGCTCCATCAGATGCTTCAGCGTCGACTGGACCACGCTCAAATCTTCGAACGGGTGCATGCGCTCCGCGCGGCTTCGCAATTCTCCAGGCGTTTGCGGTCCGCGCAATAGCAACTCGCACAGAATCGCGGTCTCCGGCCGCGTGAAATTAAACGTATCCGGTAGACGATGCTCGTATTTTGCCACGCGGCTATCGCCGCTCGCTGACCTGGCAAGCATCTGCTCGCCGAGCATGCGCAAAGCATGGCGGACGGCATTTTCGTCCAAATTCATCAGCGGGTCGCGATTGGATTTCTGGTTGCACGCATGGACCAAAGCGTTCAGGGAAAGCGGATAGTATTCCGGCGTGGTGATGTCCTTCTCGACCAGACAGCCCAGCACGCGCGCCTCGAATTCGCTCAGGACAATATCCACGGGATAAAATCATACCGAAAGGCAGACAAGTTCCCAAATCCGGCCGGCGCACTGCGCCCGGCAATTTTGATGTACCATCCTCCCTTCCCTGGGGGCCCCGGAATTCGAACCTCGCGGCAAACGACGGGAGATGAGGAGAAAGTGCGATGAAGAGCCGGTATGTGAGGTTTTCTGTGTTTGCCTTGCTGGTTGCGCTCGGCGCCGGTTTTTCCGCAGGTCTTTCCGCACAGGATGAGGGCGACGCGTGGGGCAAAAAAAAATCCTCGTGGCTTCTGCTCACCCCCGCGGAACGCCCCCAGGTTCAGGATTTCGCCGAGTCCTACAAGGACTATCTGAACATCGCACGGTCAGCCATGGGCTCGACGCACGAAGTGATCCGGCGGGCGCGCGCCGCCGGCTTTGCGGAATTCAGCAAGCCCGATCAGGTGAAACCCGGAGCGCGGCTGATCATTTCCAATCGTGACCGAAGCCTGATTCTTGCGGTGATTGGATCCGACCCTATCGTGGACGGTTCGCGAGTCGTGGGCACGCATCAGGACAGCCCGCATATCGAGTTGAAACCGCGCCCGATCTATCCGGCGGGCGGCTTCGCGCTATTTAAAACGAAATACTATGGCGGCATCAAAAAATACCAGTGGTCGAACCTCCCGCTCGCGTTGATTGGCCGCATTGATACCAGCGACGGCCGCACGGTTGAGGTATCCCTCGGCCTGAATCCCGGCGAGCCCGTTTTTGTGATTCCGGACGACGCGCCGCACTCGGACGTGGATTTGCGGACGCGCACATACACGAACGTGTTGCAAGGAGAAGAGCTTGATCCCGTCATGGGGAGCATGCCAGGCGAAAAAGAGTCCGTTGCCGTGGAAGTGACACAGCTTTTGACCTCTACCTACAAGATCAAGGAAGAAGACCTGGTGAGCGCGGAGCTTTCTTTGGTCCCCGCGACGCATCCCGCAGACGTTGGTTTTGACCGCGGATTGATCGGATCCTATGGGCAGGACGACCGCGTTTCTTCGTATTGCGCGGCGCGCGCCATCATCGATATGAAGGGCACGCCGAAATTCACAGCGGTGGCGTATCTTTCCAACTTTGAGGAGGTCGGTTCGGTGAACAACACCGGGGCTGGCTCTCAATTCTTGAACTCGACGTTCGCGCGACTCATTGGTGCGGAGCGCGGACCGGGGTACAACGATTTGGATTTGCGGCGCGCGTTGCACAATTCTCAGGTAATCTCCGCCGACGCCACGGACAGCCTGAACCCCATCTTCCCTTCCAGTTCCGAGCCCACCAACGCGGCTCGGCTTGGCTATGGCGTGGCCATCAAGCTGTACGGAGAAGGGTTCGATCCCCCTTCCGAATTTACGGCCAGGATACGCGCGCTTCTGGATCGCAACGGCATACCGTGGCAAACGCACATGTACAAGGTGGATGTCGGCGGCGGCGGCACGATTGGCGGATTTATGTCGCGCGAAGACATGGAGGTGATAGATTTTGGCGTGCCGCTGCTATCGATGCATTCACCTTATGAGATGTCCTCGAAAGTGGATGTGTGGAATTTTTATCGAACGATGAGCGTGTTCTTCACACAGCCCTAGCAAAGGCTGTCGAGGGAAACCTAGATGAACTTCTCCCGAACCGGACCTACGCGATGAACGCTAGTCTCGCCAAAGCCACCGCCGTCGGCGCGCTGGGCGGCTTGTTGTTTGGGTTCGATACCGCCGTCATCGCTGGCACCACTCATTCGCTGACGATTGCCTACGGCTTGTCGCCAAAAGCTTTGGGGATCACCGTGGCCATGGCGCTTATCGGCACCATTATCGGTGCCATGACCGCTGGCATTCCCGGACAAAAGTGGGGCGGCCGCGAAACTTTGCGGGTTCTTGCTGCCTTCTACGTGATTTCGGCGTTGGGTTGCGCCTTCGCCTGGAGCTGGCAGGCGCTTCTCGTGGCTCGCTTTATCGGAGGTCTCGGCATCGGCGGCTCGTCGGTGCTCGGCCCGGTCTATATCGCGGAACTGGCGCCTGCAAAAACGCGCGGCCGGCTCGTTGGCACGTTCCAAATAAATATCGTGATAGGTATCCTGCTGGCCTATCTCTCCAACTACCTTATCGGCCGTATTGGACTTGGGGCCGCGGAATGGCGCTGGCAGCTGGGCATTGCTGCGGTTCCGGCGTTTCTGTTCCTTGGGCTGCTTTTTGGCATTCCGCCCAGCTCGCGATGGCTGGTGACACAAAAACGCGTGGAAGAAGCTCGTTCCGTGCTGCAAAGCATGGGCGCGGAAAATCCGGACGGCGAGCTGAGAGAAATCATCGACTCGGTCCATCTCGAGCGGTTTGGAACCTCCGAGCCGCTTTTTTCCTGGAAGTACCGCGTGCCTTTGTTTCTTGCCATCACTATCGGCATGTTCAATCAGCTCTCCGGCATCAACGCCATACTCTATTATCTGAATGACATTTTCGCCGCCGCCGGGTACAGCAAAATGTCCGGCGATTTGCAGGCCGTGGCTGTTGGCGGAATGAATCTGGCCGCGACACTGCTCGGCATGTCTGTCATCGACAAGCTGGGGCGCAAGACACTTTTATTGATCGGGTCCGTCGGAACTGCGGCGTGCCTCTTCGGTGTTTCCTGGGTGTTCTTTGCGGAGAGCCACCAGAGCTACCTTCTTGTGTTCCTGGTCGTGTACATCGCCTTCTTTGCGATTTCCCAGGGCGCGGTGATTTGGGTGTACATCAGCGAAGTCTTTCCCAATCGCGTGCGGGCAAAAGGACAAAGCGTGGGCAGCTCTTCGCACTGGATCATGAACGCCATCATCGCTTATACATTCCCGCAACTTGCAAAGTCTTCCGGCGCATATCCTTTTGTGTTTTTCGGGGCGATGATGGTGGTGCAGTTCTTCGTTGTGTTGTTCTTCTATCCGGAAACCAAGGGATATTCGCTCGAAGAGATGCAGCAGCGCTTGGGCATCGAGTGACTTGCCTTTTCAGAGCTTAGGAACCGATCTTGGACGCAACTCCGACAATCGCGCTTGGGGTGGACATCGGCGGAACGAAAGTGGCCGCAGGCCTGGTGGATTCTCAGGGCCAGATACTTTTTCATACGCGTGTGGCGATGGCCGCGCGCGGCAGCGCTGCCGAGGGAGTCAGCGCAGTGCAATCGGCCATCGAGCGCGTTTTTTCCGCACGACCGGAGGCGCAGTCCAGTTTGACGGGGATCGGCATCTGCGCGCCGGGGCCGCTCGATCCTGTGACCGGAGTGATCCTGAATCCACCCAATGTGCCTTGCTGGCGGAATTTTCCGCTTGCGGCCGAAGTCGAGCGCGCCACGGGAATCCCCACGCGCCTGGACAACGATGGAAATGCGGCGGCTCTGGCCGAAGCCCTTTGGGGCGCGGGCGTTGGTTATCGAAACGTATTTTACGCCACGCTTGGCACGGGGATCGGAGCGGGGATTATTTTCGATGGCCGAATTTACCATGGCCGCACCGGAAGCGCTGCCGAAGGTGGTCACGTGACGATCGACTACAAAGGACCGCCATGCGGCTGCGGGAAGCGCGGGTGCATCGAGGCGTTGTGCTCCGGTCCGGCAATCGCGAGGAGGGCCCGGGCGGGACTTGTGACCTTACGTCAGGCCGGATCAACTCCAGTTGAGTCGCCTCGCAGCGAATCCAAGATGCTTGCTCTGGCCGGCGGGGATCTTAATGCCGTGAATGCCGAAATGGTTGCGGAGGCGTTTCGCCAAGGCGACCAGCTTGCGGCCGACGTCCTCGGAGAAACGGCGGATTTTCTCGCGATTTGGGCCGGAAACATCGTCGACCTTCTGGAGCCGGACGTGTTTATTCTCGGTGGCGGGCTCGCGCCGCTCATGAGCGAGTTTTTCGCACGGATCCGGGAGCAGCTGCCGAAGTGGTGCGAGAACCAGCGATGCACGGAAATGCCGATGGTGCTGGCCAAATATGGAGCGGATGCCGGAATCGCCGGCGCCGCCGCGCTCTGCCGCGCCTAGACGACCCACCGCGTCGGGCCTCATTTCCCCCATTCCTTGCGGCCGGTTATTCACCCGCTTCCGCGCAAATCGGTTCCCTGTTCTCGAACCCCCCCGGAAAAGTCCACGCATCATTTCATCCGGCACGATCAGTGCTGCTCTCTTGCCTTTTTGCCTTGAAGCTCCGGAGGAGAGAGGAGTCACCACCTTGCCCCGAGGCCTGTCCTACCCGAAGCCCAATCCGTTCCTTTTTTTTCCACAGCCAGTAAACATCTCCCGCAGAGCCCCTTGTTTCAGAGATCCCTAAGCTTCTCCCCTCACGGCAGGTTCGTCCCTATTTTCCTGACGCGCGCATCGAACGGACATGCGGACAAATCCGAGGAAACACCAATAGGGGGATAAGACCATGGGCGAGAAAACGGAGGCAAAAGCCGGTAAAGCACACTTTGGCGAGGATTTGCCAGCGGCCGAAAGCGGATCGTTCCGGATTGGCGGCGACCTGCCGGTCTGGCGTCTCGGATTTGGCGCGATGCGCATCACCGGCAAAGGGGTGTGGGGCCCCCCGCCGGACCACGACGAGGCGATTCGCGTGCTTCGGCGGGCGGTCGAACTAGGAATCAATTTTATCGACACGGCCGATTCGTATGGGCCGCACGTGAGCGAGGAGCTGATTGCCGAAGCGCTCTATCCTTATCCGGCAGGACTCGTGATCGCAACGAAGGCTGGATTTGACCGTTCGGGGCCGGACAGGTGGACAATGAACGGGCGACCGGAACATTTGCGCAGCGCCTGCGATGGAAGCCTCAAGCGGTTGAAACTCGAACGGATGGATTTGTATCAACTGCACCGGATCGATCCGGCGTATCCGGCGGAAGATCAGCTCGGAACGCTGAAGGATTTGCAGACCCAGGGCAAAATCAGGCACATCGGTCTCTCCGAGGTCACGGTGGCACAGATCAAGCATGCGAGAGCCATCGTGCCGATCGTCTCCGTGCAGAATCGTTACAGCCTGGCGGACCGGGCCGCCGAAGACGTTTTGGAGTATTGCGAACGCGAGCGCATTGGATTCATTCCCTGGTTTCCGCTGGGGGCTGGCGAGTTGGCGGCCCCAGGCGGCGAGCTTAGGAGTATGGCGGCGGAGATGATGGTTACGACTTCGCAGCTGGCGCTCGGGTGGCTCTTGTGGCGCTCACCGGTGATGCTGCCGATACCGGGGACCTCTCGCGTGAATCACCTGGAAGAAAACGTGGCGACAGCAGCGTTGAAGGTGGATGACGCCAAGATGCGGGCGTTGGGCAAACTGGCGAAATCGGCTTAGCTGGAGACTTGGCCGCTGCTCGCGCCCTGGCGATCGGCGGGGGGTTCACGTGTTTGAACGGAGGTTTAATTCCAAGACTTTATGTGCATGCCTACGGATTCGCCCGAAAGGTACACGCACATTTCCTGTTTGGCGTCGGGGGCGACGGCGCACCATGCCTTGACCTTCGCGCCGGCGAGTTCCTCCGATTGATCATCCTCCCGGATGGACCAGTTTGAGGGCTCCAAGACTTGGAGGCGAGCGACAAGATCGCGGAATCTCGTGTCCGCGGCGGGAGCGGAAGCTTCAAGCCAATAACAGACATATTGCGCCCCCAGCTCACTGGAATGAAGCTTGGGGGTCACATTGACGTCGCACTCCGCAGCGCCTCCTAGTTTGATGGTGGCGTCCGAAACTCCGCCGGTGGCTTTGGCTGCCCGGAGCTGTTCAAAAGCGCTCGTGCGGGCTTCAAAGACTTTCTTGAGCCCTTGGCAAAAATCATCGCACCCGCCAGCGATGGGGGCTGGAGCTGCTTTCAGAGGAGGGCCAGGCGGACGATTGACCAGATAGGGGGACGAGAGCGAACTCATCCACAAATAGACCTTGGCCGTTCCGTCGGTTTGCTTGGTGATTTGCAGATGCAGCGGACAATGACCGAGGTACGGTCCCTCGGTGGCCGGAACTTCGCAATCCGGAGGGCCCGCGTCGACAAAATGGTCGGCAACGGGCGAGTCAATTTTAAGGTGCCAGGTGGGCTGGAGAATCCGCACAGATTCGACCATGTTGGCATACCAGGTTTCCGCGCTCATGTAAGAAATCTGGGCGTAACAGATGTACATCGGCACATTGTTTGCCCAGGCCGTCATCTGACAGGGGATTCTCGTTCCGGCGACGGAGAGGTCGGGTCCTGGCGAAGCGTTGGTGCGAAATTCTCTGAAGTCGGTGACCGCGGCGAAGAGAAGGTTCTGAAGATTCTGGCAGAGATGATCCTTGCACTGAGCAAGTGCCGAGACCGGAAGCTGAAGACAGAAACACAAGAGAGAAAAGAAGAGGAGAGTTTTCTTGTTCATAGTCATCCGCCAGCTAGAAATTGGATATGCATCCAACCCGGGCTAGGGAGTCGAGGGATTGGCTCAGCAAGTAAATCGTGCCTTCTGAGCAAGGCTGAGTCAACCCGAATTCCTGCTTTTTCTTTCCGCCGGTAAGGATTCGGACCGCACGCACCGGACGCTCGGATTCGAGAAGAGGAAAGAAACGCACCCAAGACTCAACGCGCAAGGGGCATAGGAATGACCCCCGAATGTTCAGGAGGTTCTAGGGCGACACCGTCCCGAAATGCGACAACCTTTCCGGAATTCGCGGCGACGCGTTCGCCAGGAACAAGGATGCCAACCAGATTTAGTGGGTCGGCCGCGGAGATGGTAACAAGTTCTCCGGTGGGTTGCTGATTGCGCTGGGCGCGCAAAGAATCGACGGCCACGCTGAGAGCAAATTGCTCTCCCAGAAAGCCGCTCACGAAACGACCGCCCCGAATTTCGCCCCGATCTTCAAGGCGGCGGAACGTGATGAGCAACTCGCGCCACTTGGGGAGATTGGTTTCGCGTGTGAGAAGTTCGCGGAAAACGATGCCGTAACGGCGAAGAAGCATCCAGCACGTGGACTCAACCGCGCGTGTACGATCGTGGGCTTCGCCCGAGAAGAGCAGCGACCAACGTCCAGCGCTGTGACGTGGCCGCGAAGCGCGTCCGGCGCCCTGGCCCGACCGGCGCTTGGGGTCGATGAGTGCGCGGAGATTATCGAATCCGTCGGCGGTAAGAAGGCCAGCGGCGACGAGCTCCCAGAGTGCGCCCTCCACTTCTGATTTCAATTTGCCGGTGCCACGCACGATGTCCGCGAAAAAGAAAGCGCCTCGCTGTCGCAAGAATTCGAGAACCGTGGCGGCATCGGAGCTGAGGCCAGTGACTTCGGCTTCGCCGGTCTCGCGGCGCGGCATCATCCACTCGGAATCTTCGCGCATAAAGAAAGTTATGGGAGCAACGCTTGTGGGAATGACGCGTCGTTTCGCCTCTGTGGCAGGGAGCCCTTCGAGCGTGGCGGGATGCGGAGAAAGGCGGCCCCAGCCTACGGCACCGGTGAGGCAGAGCTGATCGAGAATCGCAGGATCGAAATCAGCGATGCGGCGTTTCAGGATTTGGCGCTCCCAGGAATTCGCAGGAGCTTCAAAGCCTTGCAACTGACGGAGGGCCTCGAGGGTGCCGGGCTCGCCGAGAAGTTGGGCGCTTGGGGCGACATGCTGCCAGCGAAGCAGCCAGTTCATGAATTGGGCGCTCGTGACGGACTGAATTTGCTTGCGGAGCTGGCCGAGCGTAAGGCGATGAATGCGGGCCAGCAAACGGCGTTCGCACCATTCCGTTTCGTCTGCGGCTGGATCCGTGAACTTTCCGCGCAGAATGACGCCGCTCGACTCGAGACGGAGCAGAGACTTTTCCATGTCCCGGGCGGGGAGAGCCAGCAGGCTGGCGAGTTGATTTGCAGTGACCGGGCCGGAGTGCGCGATCCAGCCGGTGACGAGAGAAAGAAGAGCGTCTTCGCGCGAGCAGACTGCGGAATGGAAATTGGGCAGAGGCGACTCAAATTCAGCCGCCGGAAAGATCTGGGCGAACAGGCTCATGCGTTCGGCGGCGACCCAAAACGTCCGGCTGCCGACTTCAGAGAGCGAGACTCGATGGGCGTGAACCAATGGATCTAGAAAAATATTCCATGTGCTGAGAGATCCCCGCAATCTGGCGCTCAGTGGGCTGCCAGAGAGGGCTTCCGCCTGCGAAGAAGACGGAAGCGCGATCAGAGTGAGCAGTGCGTCATGGAGTTCTTCCGCGTCACGCACGTCGGGCCAGGCGTCGTCAGAAACTTCCTGGATGGCCGCCGGGTCGAGGCGTCCGATCTCGCCGAGGACGGCCCCGGGAAGTACGCGACGCATCTCGACGGCGCGAGCGCGGCGCTCTTCAAGCGGAGCATCGTCCAGATAGGCGTAAGGATTGGCGTTCAGGATTTCGTGAGAAAACTGCGACGGCTGGGGCGTTTCGACCGCGAGGCAGGTAATGCTTCCTCCAGCGATACCGTGCAAGACGCGCTCAAGACCGTCGATGTCCATCGCTTCGGTGAGGACGTCTTTCATCACTTCGCGTATGAGCGGATGCTTGGAAATGGGGATGTCGCCTTCGATATTTTCCTGACAAGCCTGCGCTTCCGGAAACACGGCGGCGAGCAAGTCGTCGGCGCGCATGCGCTGGATCGATGGGGGAACTTTCTTGCCGCCGCGAAAACGCAGAAGAGCGAGGGCGCGACCGGCGTCCCAGCGCCAGCGCGTTGTGAATAGCGGCGAGGTGAGCACTGCTTGCTCGAGAACGGAACGCAAGGAGTTGGGGTGGAGAAAATGAAAGACATCGGCGAGCGGAAAGCTGTGCTGTTCGCTGAGGGAAATATTTAGACCGTTGTCGGTGGCGGCGGCTTGCAGCTCGAAATTGAAGGAGCGGCAAAATCGTTTGCGCAGGGCGAGTCCCCATGCCTTGTTGATGCGGCCGCCGAACGGCGCATGGATGACCAGCTGCATGCCGCCGCTTTCGTCAAAGAATCGTTCGGCAACGATGGTGGTTTGTGTGGGAACGGCCCCCAGCATTGCGCGGCCGGCCAGGATATATTCGACGGCCTGCTCGGCGCCGGAATCGTCGAGTCCGCACTCGAGCTTAAGCCAATTCCGGGCAGCGCCGGCGCTATTGATCGTTTGCGGGCCCCCGTTCAGGGGCGTGGCTCGCGGTAGAAAGCCGCTGATTTTTTCACGCAAATCGGCGACTTGCGCGGACAGCTCATCGGTTCGTGCCGGCGCTTCGCCGCGCCAGAATGGCACGTTGGGAGAGGCTCCCTGGGCGTCTTCCACCAATACGCTTCCCGCCTGCACCCGTCGAATGCGCCAGGAAGTGTTTCCTAGAAGCATGATATCGCCTGCAAGACTCTCGACGGCGAAATCTTCATCGACGGTGCCGACAACAATGGCTTCGGGCTGCGCCACCACGGTATAAAGCGAATTCTCGGGAATGGCGCCGCCACTGGTGATGGCCGCCAGGCGGCTACCGCGGCGGGCGCGCAGCATTCCATGCACGCGATCGCGATGCAGGTAGGCGGCGTAACGTCCGCGGGCGGAAGCGATGCCTTCAGAGAGCATCTCGACAATTTCAGCGAACTCCTCGCGAGAGAGATTGCGATAAGGATAGGCGCCACGCACGGAGTGGAATAAGTCGTCTTCCTTCCAGTCCTCCGCGGCGCACATGGCGACAATTTGCTGCGCGAGGATATCCAGCGGCTGCTCGGGAATGGCGATGCTGTCCAGGTCCCCTTGCCGGATCGCGCGAACGAGTGCGGCGCATTCGAGCAGGTCGTCGCGGGTAGTGGCAAAGAGGCGGCCCTTCGGTACTGCTCCGCGCCAATGGCCTGCTCGACCGATGCGTTGCAAACCCACCGCGATAGAGCGGGGAGAACCGATCTGGCAGACCAGATCGACGCTGCCGATGTCGATTCCCAGCTCGAGCGATGCCGTCGCCACCAGCGCGCGAATCTCACCGGCTTTCAATTTTCTTTCTGCTGCGAGACGCAGCTTGCGGGACAAGCTGCCGTGATGTGTGGCGACGGCTTCTTGTCCCAGGCGCTCGCCGAGATGATGCGTCAGGCGCTCGGCGAGGCGGCGGGTGTTGACAAAAATAAGCGTGGAACGGTGCTCTGTGGCGAGTGCCGCGAGACGATCGTAGATTTCGCCCCACATCTCGTTGGATGCGATGGCGCTGAGCTCGCTTCCGGGAACCTCGATAGCCAGATCAAGTTCACGGCGATGGCCGACTTGCGCAATGACGGGGCCGGGCCGATCTGAGCCGCTGAGGAAATGGGCGACGAGTTCGATGGGCTTTTGCGTGGCGGAGAGACCAATGCGGGTGAGAGGTTTTCCGGCCAGATGATCGAGCCGTTCGAGAGAAAGCGCCAAGTGAGCGCCGCGTTTGTCGTCGGCAACCGCGTGGATTTCATCGACAATTACCGTTTCTACGGTCTTTAGAACTTCGCGGCTTTTTGCGGCAGTCAGGAGGATGTACAGGGACTCGGGAGTCGTCACTAAAATGTGCGGCGGACGGACCAGCATGCGACGGCGTTCCTGGGCCAGCGTGTCTCCCGTGCGGACGGCTGTCCGTATATCTGACATGAGGAAGCCGCGCTGGCCGGCAAGCTCCAAGATTTCACCAAGCGGAACCTCGAGGTTTTTCTGAATGTCGTTGCTTAGCGCTTTGAGAGGCGATACATACAGAACTTCGGTCTGATCTGCCAATTCCCCGTTGAGCGCTTTGCGGACCAGGCGATCGATGCAGATGAGGAATGCCGCGAGCGTCTTGCCCGAACCGGTGGGAGCGGAGACGAGAGTGGTTTTTCGAGCCAAAATGCCAGGCCAGCCGAGTTCTTGCGGCTCGGTCGGCGTGCCGAAGCGCTTGACAAACCAATCGCGGACGAGCGGATGTGCCCATTCAAGGTGCGGAGAGACTGGCAGTGGAGTATCGGCGTTCATGAAGTGGAACTAAATTATAACGCAAACCATTTTGCGTCGCAGACCGCCCCCGGGCCTGGGCTCAAGAATTCCTCAAAAACGATCTTGTGGATAGCGCGGATCGCTATTTCTCTGCGCTTCTTCTCCGTTCGCCGTCTATACTCTCGTTTCCTAATAGAAAGATCCAGAAAGTGAGGAGCAGAAAGATGAGCGCATGGCAGAGAGCCTTGATCGCGGCTTTCCTGTTCGCCGCCGGTTCGGCACGCGCGGGAGCGCAGCCGCAGAGTGCCGAGAAAAACGACGGTGGACAAAAGTTTCAGAGCACGCACCACGTCCTCCCGGCAAACAAAGATACTGTGCAGTGGGGCTGGCTTGATCCGGCTGAAAAACCGAAAGTTGTGATCCACTCTGGGGATACGGTATCGATTGAGACGCTGAACCACGCGATGGATGAAATCAAACCGGGAGCTACGATGGAGGAAATCGTAAGCCTTCGGCTCAGGAATCCGGGCGGCGGGCCGCATTCCGTGACCGGTCCCATCTACGTGAGTGGCGCGGAGCCGGGCGATACGATGGAAATCCGCATCGTGAAGATCGTAATGAAGGAATCGGGCTTCAATTTCAATCTGCCCGGCAAGCAGTTCCCTGCCGTCGGCTTGCTCGCGCCGGAGTTCCCCGATGGGCACGTGCAGTATTTTAAGCTCGACTCCGGGACGATGACCTCGGAATTCAAGCCAGGGATCCTGCTCCACCTGAAACCGTTTCCCGGCACGATAGCCGTTGGACCGGATCCCAACGAACCGAAGGAAAAGGCCGGGCCTCCCATCCACGACGCCAAAGGCCGCACCAGCACGCTGCGGCCTTGGAAGAACGGATCGAACATGGACGTGAACGAGCTGCAAGCGGGTTCGACGCTCTATCTGCAAGTCTTCGAGAAGGGCGGGCTGATCTGGACAGGAGATTCGCACTGCCTGCAAGGGAACGGCGAAGTGAATCTGACCGCGCTCGAATGCTCGTATCGAGAGATCGAAATCCAACCGATCGTGCGTAAGGATTTGCACATCGATTGGCCGCGCGTGGAGACTTCCACGCACTGGATTTTCACGGGATTTGATGAAGACTTGAACGAAGCGATGAAGATTGCCGTGCGAGAAACGGTGAATTTTCTGGCGGACCAAAAGATGGTGCCGATGTCCCGGGAGGAGGCCTACTCGTTGACCTCGATCGTAGGCGATTGCCGGGTCTCACAAGTCGTGGACATCCGCAAGGGCGTGCATTGTATGATTCCGAAATCGATCTTCACGAAAAGATAGAAATCCGTCGCACCCTGGGCTATTCGCGCGAAAGCCCGAGGATGGCGCGCAGAGCTTTCTGGTCGGCTCCGGAGCTGGCGAAATCGTCGAATGATGTCTTCGCCGCTTCGTTGATGTGCCGTTTGATAAAAGGGGCGCCCTCCCGGGCTCCCTGCTCGCTGCTCTTGATAGAGCATTCCCATTCGAGAACCGCCCATCCTGGGAAATCATATTGGGTCAGTTTTGAGAAGATACTTTGAAAGTCTACCTGGCCATCTCCGAGCGAACGGAAGCGTCCGGCGCGCTCTACCCATGGCTGGTAACCGCCGTAAACGCCTTGCTTGCCCGAGGGCCGAAACTCCGCGTCCTTGACGTGAAACATTTTGATGCGGGAGTGATAGAGATCGATGAATTGAAGATAATCGAGCTGCTGGAGCACAAAATGGCTGGGATCGTAGAGCACGTTGCAGCGCGGGTGCTGCCTCACACGGTCCAGGAACATTTCGAACGTGGCGCCATCGTGTAGATCCTCGCCAGGGTGAATTTCAAAACAGAGATCGACTCCGGCTTGGTCAAAGGCGTTGAGGATGGGAAGCCATCGTTTCGCGAGTTCGTCGAATGCGGTCTCGATGAGTCCTGCAGGGCGCTGGGGCCAGGGATAGATGAAGGGCCATGCGAGTGCGCCCGAAAACGTGACATGCGCCTTCATGCCGAAGTGCGCAGAAGCGCGTGCGGCGAGATGCAGCTGCTCGACAGCCCAGGCCTGCCTGGCGCCGGGATTCCCGTGGAGACCCTGCGGAGCAAAACCGTCAAACATCGCATCGTAGGCGGGATGGCAGGCAACGAGTTGTCCCTGTAAATGGGTGGAAAGATCGGAAATGACGAGGTTGTGGCGTGCGGCTGCGGCGGTGATCTCTTCACAGTACGTTTTGCTTTCGGCGGCGAGCTTCAGATCGAATAGCCGAGCATCCCATGACGGAATCTGAACGGCCGCGTAGCCGAGACTCTTCGCCCAGGCGCAGATGGTGTCAAAGGAATTGAATGGTGCGGTGTCCGAAGCGAACTGCGCGAGAAATATGCCAGGACCCTGAATCGTTTTCATCTGAGAACTCCCATTGCACTCTGGACTGCTCCGTTGTTGCCTAAATCAGTCAAGGAGTTCTACCAGCTTCCGGCCGTGGATTCCATCCTTATGCAAGCCCGACTCTGTTTTTTCTCGATTGGCAAAACCAGGCAGGCTACGTGCTTCGGAAGGTTAAGCAAATAACGGAAGCGGACGATGGGAATCGGGCCCGCGTCCGGAGACCGCTAAGCCGTTGATGGGCTGGCGGATAGATGTTCGATGGGGTCGAAAACGGTCCAGAATGGTTTGATGGGAGCGAAAAAACCAGCCTAGATCAGGTCGGAAAAGAATAGTCATTGTGAGTCAAAGAAGGCAGCATAGGGCCCACGTCCGAATCTTCGGACGTGTCTCCCCGCGCGGAGAACTCTCGGTCAGCCGACGTCTGAATTCGTTCCCCTCCAGGGATTACGAGACTGCATACTAGTGATTTTCGGATGCCTCTGCCGGTCTCAGCGCCGCAGCTCCAAAACTCAGTCGTCGCCAGCCGCAGCCCCGACACCGCGTTGCTCCGGGATCGCGGGAGACCGTCGAATACGAAGCTTCTTCATCCTGTACGCCAACGACGTTCGCTTCATACCCAGGCGCGCGGCTGCGCCACCCTGTCCGCCGATCACCCAGTTGCTCGCTTCCAGTGCACGAAGGATATGATCGCGCTCCACCTCGGCGAGACCATTCATAGGGGCATTGGACCCGATGTGAGACTCGGAAGGCTCCAGTTCGGAGGTTGGCGCGCGCAGCGTCGACTGCGGCGAGAGAATCACGGCGCGTTCGATAAAGTTCTGCAATTCGCGGATGTTTCCGGGCCAGGGATATCGCGCCAACGCATCCATCGTATCCGCAGGGATTCTGTCAATTCGTTTGTTCATGCGTTGCGCGTAGAGTGCTGTGAAATGCCTTACCAATCTCGGAATATCCTCTGTGCGTTGTCGCAGCGGCGGGACCTGGATCGGAAATACTTTCAGACGATAATAAAGGTCCTCGCGAAAGGTCCCCTGTTTCACCATCGCGGGCAAGTCCCGATGGGTGGCGGAGATCAGCCGCACGTCAACCTTGTGCGTGCGGTTGCTTCCGAGCCTCTCGAATTCCTGTTCTTGCAGGACGCGCAGCAATTTCGCCTGAAGTTCCAGTGGTATGTCGCCAACCTCGTCAAGAAACAGCGTGCCTTTGTCGGCCAGCTCGAACCGTCCCGTTTTTTGAGCGATGGCGCCTGTAAACGCTCCTTTTTCGTGGCCAAACAGCTCACTCTCGAGGAGTCCAAGAGGGATTGCGGCGCAATTCAGTTTCACGAATCCCTTCTCGCTGCGACTGCCGAGTTTATGTATTGCACGCGCAACGAGTTCTTTGCCGGTTCCCGTCTCTCCCAGGATCAGCACGCTGGAATCCGTAGGGGCCACTACAGAGACCAGGCTCAACGCGGTCTTGAGCGCCGAGCTCTCGCCGACGATTTCGCCAAGCCCAGCGCGAATTTCCTCTTCGAGGTAGAGCCTCTGTTTCGTTTCCTTATCTCGATCCTTTGTAGCCTTTTCATACTCCAGTGTGTTCTCAACGGCAATCGCTACCTGACAGGCCACCTGCTCGAGCAAGATGACGTCGTCTTTATCAAAAGCATTGTCCGAACGCCTCGCCAGCATCAGAACGCCAACCACGCCATCTCGGCCAACCAGCGGAAGATAACACCCCGTCCTGAGGCCTTCCTCGATCACTCGCTCGTAAAGAAGCTGGCCGTCGGGATTCCCATAAATTTCAGGATCCTCGCGGGCCTCTGCGAAGCTGTCGATGCGCACGCTTCTGGCCTTCCGCAATACGTGACCTGAGATCGAACCGTTCATCGGCACGAGCGATCCCTCGCGGAAGGGTCCTCTCGCGTCGCGATTGTATAGGATCGTGACGCGCAACGCGCCGCTCTCGGAGTCGGGTAGCAGCAAGGCGGACACATCGCATTGCAGTACCCTGAATAGATTTGTCGAGAGCGCCTCAACCACTTGACGGAGGTCCAACCTGGAGGTCACGCTGTTGGTGATCTCCAAGAGCAGCCGCAACCGATCGCGCTCGCGCTGCAACGCCTGGTCCTTCATGTGGCGTTCAATGGCGATCCCCGTGATGTGGCTGGCATTCTCGATCAACAGCAGGTCCTTGGCGCCAGGGCTGCGTGATTCATGATAATTAATAGAAAAAGTCCCGAGGGCTTTGCCTTCGCTTGTGAACAAGGGACGCGACCAAACGGAACGAATTCCATAAGGCAACATGCGGTCACGATAATCGTCCCAAAGGGGGTCGGTCAGGATGTCGGTCACATACACCGACTCCCTCCGATAAACCGCTGTGCCGCAGGACCCCCCGTTCGGACAAACAGCCATGGTCCCTGCGCGGTCACTAAATCCAGGAAGACTGGGTGCCGCCACGCAATGGAGCTCCTTTCCGTCCTCATCGGGAAGCCAGATCGTGCAAAACATGCCTTCGGCTTGCGATTCAACCAACTCGGCAATGTGCGTCAGAACCTCGGACAGAGGAGAGCCCGAAAAAATCAATTTTTGCAGGTTGAGGACAGACTCGATGGAAAACAGACCCAATTGGTCCTTCGCCTGTCCACCCTGCGACAGGATTTCTGCGGGAGACTGTACTGCTTTCTCCATGAATCGTCCTTCCCTGCGGTATTGGATTCGGCTACTCCATTTTGGTTCCGCGATGGCAGGAACGTGGACCGGGTTGGCGAGAAGCTTCACGATCTTCTGGCCATTTCCACTCTGAGCCTGCGGTACTTTACTGCGGGCCGATTTCCCAAGCGCCAACTTCAGGCCGGTTACACACTACTTTAGGCCGGAACGGGTGAAACCGCCAGAGTGGACAGAGTGATTTGGCAGTCGAGACTCCTCGCACTTCGGCTGACACGGAGGCCCCTTCTTGCCAACGCGGCGCGAGCGCATTCTTCCCTGAAGTGCTCCCGAACCCTCTAGGAGACCTTGCACCGTTAACCTCGTGCGCAGCGCCATGTGTGGTCCTGTTCACCCAAGTCCGGCAAGCGAAACAAAGCCAACTTTGCCGCGTCTAGTAGTCCAGGTGATCCAATGTCTAGCCTCTGGCAGGATCTGCGCTACGCACTGCGCCTGCTGGGCCGCGCGCCAATTTTTACTGTGGTTGCGATCCTTACGCTGGCCCTCGGCCTCGGCGCCAACATCTCCATTTTCAGCCTCGTAAACACAATTTTCTTCCGAACCCTCCCTCTCGCCGATCCGGATCACACCTTGCGCATCCTCGATTCCAATCGCGGACCGGACGGCCACCTCAGCACTTTCGGCATGCACAGCCCTCACGTCGTGATGCTTCGCGAAACTGAATCGGCCTTTGACGGCATGGTGGCCCTCTCAGGCGAGAGCCAGACTCTCCTTGGCGGCACAGAGCCCGAGCGAATCAGCGTGGTCTATCGGTCCGAGGGCTGGTCCTCTACCCTTAAAGTGCAACCAATCTTGGGTCGCGACTTCTTGCCGCAAGAGGAGAAGAAAGGCACGGGAAGCGGCGTCGCTCTCATCAGCGATCGTCTGTGGCAGCGTCGCTTCGGCGGCAGCGCTTCGGTGCTCGAGCAAAACATCACCCTCGATAATCAGATCTTCCGCGTTGTGGGGGTCCTGCCTCGCGGTTTCAATTTCCCCTACGATGCGGACATTTGGCTTCCCTTGACAGTCGACCGCACGGATCCCGCACGCGAGTTCGCCGTTTTCACCCATATCAAGGCCGGCTTCACGCCGAAGCAGGCTCTCGAGTCGCTTGTTCCGGTGACTGCGCGAATTAAGGAAATTTACCCCGCTACGCCGCCTGGCTATCAATTGACCGGTATCACGCTCCGCGAGAATCTGAACGACAATCAGGCGCGCACTATGTTCGCGCTGCTTTGCGTTGTCGGGTTTCTGCTGCTCCTCACGTGCGTAAACGTCGCCAACCTGCTGCTCGCACGCTCCGCCGTCCGCGCCCGTGAATTCGCGATTCGCGCCGCTCTCGGCGCCAGTCGGGCGCGCCAGCTTCAGCAGACGATGACGGAAAGCCTCCTCTTGGCGATCGCAGGGTGCGGCTGCGCCCTTCTCCTAACTACATGGTTGAACCGCTACCTGGCCACACTCCTCCCGTCCGATTTCCGGCTGCAATTGGGCATGCCCGCTCCGGAACTCGACCACCGCGTCTTGCTCTTTGGTGTGACACTCGCCCTGCTCGCAGGAATCTTCGCCGGACTATTTCCTGGTCTCGGCCATGCTCGAAACGATTCAGCTGATACTCTTAGGCAGGCTGGACGATCGGGTTCCGGCGGAGGGCGCACAACGCATCGTGTCCTTAACGGATTCGTCATCGCGCAAACCGCTCTCGCCCTGGTGTTAACCGCGGGAGCCGCGCTGATGACCGAACACTTCCGCCGGCTCGAAACCCGCGACCTCGGTTTCGAGCCGCACCAGCTCCTCACCATGCAGATCACGCCCTCGCAAATCGATTATCCTGCCGGCTCACGTCGTACCGTCTTGATCGACCGCATGCTCCAAGCTATCCGTGCAACCCCCGGAGTTGCTGCAGTTGCCGCTACGACGGTTAATCCGCTAGGCGGAGGCACCTGGGGCGCTCCGATAATCATCGAAGGCACAGATATCAGCGGAAGAAGCGCTGATTTCATCGTCAACCATCGCCTGGTCAGCAGCGATATTTTCCACACCATGAATATCCCCGTGCTGCGAGGCCGCGCCTTCACAGATCTTGACAGTGAGCGAAGCCAGCCTGTCGCCATCGTAAGCAAGGCCATGGCACAGCGCTTCTGGCCCAATACCGACGCGCTCGGGAAGCGCCTTCGCGTCGATCGTCCCAATGCCGCCTGGCTCACCGTAGTCGGTATCGTTGGCAATGTACAGGACGCTGGTGACCCGGGCGACCCGCGCGAAACATGGTATCTCCCCTACCCACAAAATGCCGGAACCGCGGCGGCGGATTCGATTTATTTGATGGTGCGCGTCCGGTCCGATTCGCCGGCCCTGGTCTCGAGCATCAAGCAAGCCGTGTGGCAAGCGGACAAATCGCTGGCCGTCTATGACATTTCGCTGATGGATCGCTACTATTCCGAAAGCCTTGAGAGAGACCGTCTCGGCGCGCGCGTCATGAGCTTTTTCGGCGGATTTGGGTTGCTGCTTGCCGCTCTCGGTGTTTACGGAGTCATGGCTTTCGCGGTGATACAGCGCACCCATGAAATCGGTATCCGCATGGCGCTCGGCGCCACGAGCGGTCAGGTTTTGTCCGGCGTATTGCTGCGCGGCCTCAGACTAAGCTGCGCCGGCCTCTTCCTTGGCCTGGTGATGACCGTCGCAATGAACCGCGTGCTCGCCAGCTTCCTGTCTGAAGTCCATGGCTTGGAGACTGTGCCATTGATCTTCTCGGCGGTGGTTCTTCTGGTTGTCGCTTTTGCGGCGTGTTATTTGCCTGCGCGCCGCGGGGCGGCCCTCGATCCCCTGGTGGCGCTGCGTTTCGATTAGTCGCTGGCCAACTTTGTTCCGGTGGGCCCACAACTCCCAGCTGCATGCGGCCGCTCGGATCGTAAATCCCGTGACCGTCGTTTCTTGGCGCTGCGCGAATTCTGGCGCGCTTCCGTGGTACTTGGGAATGGATTGTGATATAGCCACTCTTATCTGCGAACAATACTGCTCTCAAAACATGGGCCGCAGCTTTGATCGCGCTGCGGGGTGTAACCTGGAGCCTCCAGCCTTGATCAGAAAAGTCCACCGCCGACGGAACTTTGATTGTCGGAAGCCTGGGACACGGCAACGTGCTACGAATCGCGCCCGGAAAAACGACGGCGGAAGAGTGGATCAAACCCGGCACGGGGGGCTTGAATTCCGTGCTCGGGGTCTTTGCCGACGAGAGGAGCAAGTTGCTGTGGGTTTGCTCGAACAAATTTGAAGACACCGGTGGGGCGACCGCCGTCAAGACCTTCGACTTGAAGAGCGGCGCAGCGAAGAACACCTATCCGTTGCCCGGCGATCCCGTTCTTTGCAACGACATTGCGATCGATGCGGATGGCACCGCATACATATCCGACCCTCGCCAAGGAAGCGTATTGATGTTGAAGACCAGCCAAAAGGCTCTGGAGATCGCGATAAAGGATCCGCTGTTAGCTGGCGCCGATGGGTTGGCGTTTGGTGATAAAACCACGTTGTATGTGAACAGCGTTACGACCGGAAAGCTCCTGCGGCTGGATCTCGGGCCGGACGGGAAGGCGAAGGGCGTTGTTGAACTCAAGCTTCCCCGGCCACTCGAGCGTCCCGACGGCATGCGGACGATTGGCAAACAGCGCTTGCTGCTCGCTGAGAACTCGGGAAGGATGTCCATCGTAACGTTTGAGGGGCCCGAAATGCGGAACGTCGTGCTCAGGACCCTCAAGGAAGGCCTCGAGGCTACTCCCGCGGTGACGGCAACGAAAGGGATGCCCTGGATTGTTGAGGGAAAATTGAACTACAGAAACGATGCCAATCTGAAGGACAAAGATCCGGGAACCTTCAAGATGTACGGCGTCCCACTTCAGAAACACTAGCCCGTCGACAGCTGATTGACCTGGCGCCAGGCAGCAATGCACTTGGCGCCCAAATGGCACATTCACCCAATGGTCAGGAGTTCCTCGTAGAATCCCCCCATTTGCCGGACACGGTCCACAAAATGAATCTCGAAAATCCAGTGGCGTTCCTGGCCTTCCGCGTCGGGGTCTCTCATCCGGTTCGGATTGTCGGGGTGAACATACAGCGTGACCTTATCTCCGGGGATTCGCTCGTGCGGAAACTGGCCGATCAGGTGTCCTGCGATAGGCCCGCCGTATTCCCAGCCGAACTCGCGCGCCAGTTTCTGCGCATGCTTGTAGAGGCCGGCAGCGGTAATGTCCGGATTCCTCTTGAAGTGCTCTTTGCCTTCGATGAAGGCCTTGCCGATGTCCTCGCGAAGCTTCAGCTTGACGGGGTCGGAACCGAGAACAAATGTTCTTCCGAAATCTGCTTCCCACTCCTCGAACACCGGCCCTAGATCAAGGAAGAGAATGTCGTCCTCACCGACCGTCAAGTCGGGCGGGTTCTCGTCATACGGGGCAAGCGTGTTGCGGCCAGAGCGAACTATGCGTTTATGCCAGTACGTGGAGATACCAAACATCTTTTTGGCGAGATCGTAGACGTCCTGGTTCAGCTGGCTTTCCAGAATGTTGGCGCGAATCAGTCCTTGGTTTTCAACAGCCTGAAAGAGCTCGTTCGCTCTACTTTGCGCTTGCAGCAAAGCCGCAGCGCGTTGAGATTGGATGTTGTCCATGGCGTCAGAATAACATGGCGCGTCGCGGGGCTTAAACGGCGTAGGGCGCATACGGACAATGCGTCTTGGCGCGGCTGTAGCGGAAATGACGGCTTCAGCAGATTCTTGCCGTGCGAACTTCTAACTAGCCTTGGCAAATCGCATGGCCACGGAGTTCATGCAATAGCGCAAGCCGGTGGGCTTTGGCCCGTCTTCAAAGACATGGCCCAAGTGTGCGTCGCACAACCGGCAAGAAACGGCAGTGCGTATCATGCCCAGGCTAGAGTCCGTGGTTTCTCGCACGTTTTCTTTCGCGATCGGCTCCCAAAAACTCGGCCAGCCGGTGCCCGATTGAAACTTCGTGCTGGAGTCAAACAGAGCCGTATCGCAACAGATACAACGGAATATGCCTTTCGCATGGTTGTTGGGGTCTTCGTTGGTGTAGGGACGCTCTGTACCCGCGTGTCGCGTAACTTCGAAAGAAGCCGGCGTGAGCTGTTTCTTCCACTCCTCTTCCGTCTTGACGATGCGCTCCAGGGAAAGTCTTGATTTCCGCTCGCCTGAATCCGAAAACTCGACGATGGTCACGGTCTTCGGAAGTCCGGCAGACGCGGCTTCCGCGCTTACCGGCGCTTGACTCCGGACATACCACCAGCTAAGTCCGATCGCCGCCGCTCCTGCCCCTGTCAGAAATAATCGCCGTCCGACCGTAGCCCGAGTGGAATCCGTCTTCTGAGTCTTTCTAAACATGGGTAGCCTCGCGTTTCCATCTCACCCGAACGTAAAAGCAAACGCCTGAACACCGGGATCGAGGAATTCAATCTCAAAGGTCCGGTCTTCCACTTTCCCTTTTTGGCGCACCAATTGATATAACCGGCATTCCTTAACAATACCCGCGCCATGTTCGTCCGTGTCAACGCCATGATCCTCACCCAGAGCCGTGCCGTCGATGCGAACCAGAAAGCGCACCGGCTTGCCGTTTTTTCCCGGCCCCAGCACAAGATGCAAATCGCGGGCGTGAAACCGGAAAATCACTTTGCCCGGCGCGGAGATCAATTGAGCATGCTCTCCGCTTACATTCCAATTACCCACGAGTCCCCACTGGTTCACTGTGAGGCGCGAGGGCGCCGTGTAGACCTGCGCTCCATCCTGCCGGATTCTCTCAGGCGAAACGTAATTTTGCTGACGCGCGTAACCGATGTATGTTTCGGGCGACGCTACGTCCTTTGAATCCGGCGCGGCTTCGGATCCGGCCGCGTTCACCTGGACGAAGCCATCCGTCTTCAATCCCGAATTCTTTTCACGCAACATTTGCTGGATCACTTCCTCCGATTCGGCGTACTTCCCTTCGCCAAAATGGTGGTAGCGAATCGACCCGTTCGCGTCGATAAAATAGTGCGCCGGCCAGTATTCGTTGTTAAACGCCTTCCAGATTAGGTAGTTGCTGTCAACGGCCACAGGGTAGGTGATCTTCAAATCCGTCAGCGACTTCGCCACATTCGCGGGGTCCTTCTCAAACGCAAATTCCGGAGTATGCACGCCTATGACGACAAGTCCGTCGTTCTTGTATTTCGCCGCCCAGGCTTCCACGTACGGAATCGAGCGCAGACAATTGATGCAGGAGTAGGTCCAGAAATCGATCAGAACCACCTTCCCCTTGAGCTCCTTGCGGGTGAGCGGTGGTGAGTTCAGCCATTTCACGGCCCCGTCCAGACTCGGGAACGTTCCCTCGTGTCCCAATACGACAGCCGCAGATTGCGCGGATCGAGATTCGTCTGCTTTCGCGTAGGCAACTGGCCGGAACCGGTCAAGCAGCTCTTGTTCGACGCCGGAGGTAGTTGAAAGCGAGAGTCTGCGGAGAATTCCCGTGTCCCAGCCGAGCGCAATGGCCACTACACCAACCAAAACTGTCGCGCCAAGACCGCGTCGAATCCATTCCTCTGCACGAAGGGATTTCTTCATCATTGCGAATACCTTGTTCCCGGCTAATAGTGCCACGGCAAGAGAACTTGCTGCTCCCAGAGAAAATGATAACAGTAGAAAAGTGGTGTGCACGCTCGGACCTTCGACCGCGGCTCCCGTCAAAATCAAACCTAGAATTGGACCGGCACATGGAGCCCACAACAAGCCCGTGGACATTCCCAATAGAAGAGACCGTCCAATGCTCGGAGCGCCGGCGCTATGTTGACCCTCTACCCTTCCGCCCAGGCGAACGAGGGGACGCGTCACGTATTCTGACAAACTTGGAAAAAGCAAGGCGAGCCCGAGCAGCAGGAAGACGACAACCGCGAGCATCCTGCCGATTTGATTGGCGCGCACGACCCAGGCTCCTGCAAACGTGGCAAAGCCTGCGACCAAGGCAAAGGTGGCCGCCATTCCCACAAGAAGCGGAAGGCCACTTCGGCGAAATGGCAGGTCTGCTCGGGAAAATACAAAGGGTAAAACCGGCAAAATACAAGGACTGACAATCGTCAGCACACCGCCCGCAAAAGCCAAAAGGTAGAGAAGCATGTTTCCGCCAGTCGCTAGGTTAGACCCATGGGGAACAAAAAAGTTACCGCACACATACATAACCTCGAACACGGGATGCCCGAAAGACTATTTTACCTTCGTGTTCGCGGCTTGAATCTGCACATACTGCCAGCCGAAGCTCCCTTTGATGCAAAGATTCCCGTGCGTCACGCTAGGGTCCAGAGGCGAAGTCATGCGAACGATCTGGTCGTCCTGCTGGTGTACGGTGAGGTCGCATTCAATTTTCACGGGCTGAGCCACAGTCGCGTGCGTTTCGCCGAAGCGCTCAGGATGTGCATCATAGCGATTCAATGTCCAGCCTGAGCGGCCACTAGACCACCGGGAGGCGTTCCTGAGCTCTTCGTTCTTGAGCCTGGCGGCCCGTAGATCTTTCGACCGCACCGAACATGCGTGAATACACATACGCAGCGACCGCTGCCCCCAGAGACTCACACGGAATGCGGTTTCAACCGCCCAGACCGACATTTGGCACAACCCACTTCAGCCAATCGCCAAGGGAGAATGGAGCGAGCTTCGCGAGCGTCGCGCATGCCAGCCGAACCATGCGCCAGGGATGGGATTGGGCGTCAACGCACGCCACGAATTCCTCGCCTCGAGTTGTATAGGAGCTAAGCGGGGCGGATGTCCCCGCCCAGAAGATGATTTCCCGGAACCCTCGTTTGACCAGCATCTCGATTAAATAAGATCGCAACACCAGAGACAGTGAGTCGCGACCCATTCGCCGGTCGTTCATCTGCATGATGAGAATAACCCGGGATCCGTCATACCAGCCGCCGGCGAGACTTATCCATTCCCCATTCGCTCGACGTAAGCCAATCAGCAACCGTAAAGTCGTTGGCATGGCCGAGATCATGTCAAGCGCCCTTTCCAGTTCTCTCTTGGATGTCGCAAAGGAACCGTTTGGGAACAGATCTCTCGCAGCGGCGCAGAATTCTGAAAATTCGAGGTCAGGACGGAACTCGTTGCCCACCGATTCACTCCTCCGACGATACCGACGGAGGTTGTGACGAGTGCAGGGGCCAACCAGAGTCAGGAACCCATCATAGGTTAGTGGCAGTTTGAGATGTGCATGGTGTTCTGAACGGAAGGAATAAATGTGCGCTTCAGCCTTCGCCCTTTCCATAACCCTAAGCAGGCCGGAACCCACACGGAACCGGAGCGCAACCACGTGCTCAAGGAGCGCCTCCACGGCGCAATGCAGGACCGCATCTGCTTCGCCTGGTCGCGCCACAATCATCGCGCCAAGAGTGTCGTCGCCAAAGACGATGCCGGTCCCAATGCCAGCCACTACTCGCTCTTTGCAATATAACAATCCCGCGATTCCAGGGCCTCGTGAAACGACCACCACGCGGGGTTTCCAATATTGTGGCAGGACGGACGCCAGGAAGAAACGAGGGGCGGTCATACCCGGCTCTTCTGCCAAGCTATAAACGAACGGAGTGAGTTCGAGAATCTCTGCGCCGGACGAGACAATCGTCGCAGTCAAACGTGTCGACTGATTGGAACTGGCTAGCAATGGTTTGGATCTTGCAGCCCTAATCTCGTTTCTCATTTTTTGACATCCAGTTATGGGCGGGCGGAGCTCCACCTACCTAGAAAATTGACGCCATGGATGTTCTGAACTTGTACGTTTGCCCGGCATGGGCATCCATGTCGCGAGGCCATCAGCTTCGATGCCTACGAGCTATCGATCTAAGAATGGATTCGGTGCTGCTTTTGTCGGAGCGCTATTCAGAGAACCGAAAAAGGAGCACGACGAGGTGAGCTGAGGGGGACTTTTAAGTTCTCTGAATACACCAAAGTGGAAGGCGATCCTGCCCTAACAGATGAAAAGGTCCTGCGACGGACGGAAACGCAGAGAATTGCACTGCCACAGCGGGAACCACTTTGGCTTTCCCGCTTCCCAATGTAGGAGCGCTTTCTTCATCAAAAGCGTGAGGTTGGAGAGAATGACACCCTTTTCCGGTGAAGGCGATATCGTTAGAGACATCATCTCGCAGTTGAAGGTTCTCGGGAATCTCACTGTGCGCGACTGCGGCAATAAAAAGCAAAACTATTGCGAGGCTTGTCTTTCTCAATCGTCGCGCTTGATGTAGGGTCGTCATTTCAGAAGGTTTTTATTCCTTGGAGAGACGTCCTTACCCCACTTTCCGGTGCGTCCCTGGCGCAGCCAGGGTGTCAAATGCAATGATTTCTAGCCAAGATCGGTCAGAGTTCTTCCGACAGAATCGTCCTTCCGGGTAGTAAGTGCATATTTCATGCCAGACACAAACCCCATTTCTGGCCCACCGAATGAGGCTAACTACAAGATAGGGCAGCACATACGGTCTAGGCCGGCTGGTTTCCGGCTTCGCTATAGCGAATCTGTTGCCCAGCGAGACTAGGGACCTGCCTTGGTTGTGAAATGTTTTTCCAAAGCCGCACCGAGGGCAGCGCGAGGATAAATACACCCTGTCGTTCCATCATCAAGGACGAGAGCCTCCGCACGTTGGTCGCGCACCCATTGCGGCTCGGGAGAACCGCCGTGTCGTGGCCAAGCAGTGGACCCGGACAGGTAGACGCTCGTCCGGGGACCACTCTACATAGTCTCGAAGAACACCACTATTTTTTCACAGAGAATGCGCCGTCCGCTGCCGCGCGATAGTCCGAATAGGTGAGGATCCTGTCGAGTTCGAGGCTTTTGAGGAAAAGGATTTTGGCGCTCGCACGCACTTCGAGGCGTTTTGGCGCCCAGACGGCGTCGCCGAGACAAGTCTGCTCGAGGATAATGTGCGAACCACGCTGCACGCGAGCCACAAACAATCCCATAGAGAAGGACTGCGTTACTTCGCCGTCAACCTTGACCCAGCCGAAATCCTGCTGGTCGACCCAGAGCTTGCCTTCCACCCTGGAGAGCAGCTTGGCGTACTTGCCGCTGGCGCGATAGCCAGGATGTGGTGTGGCCTCAAGCACATAGGTCGGCCTGCCTGCCAAGGTCTCTTCGCCGACGAGACGAAAGTCGAAGGCCTCGAGGAGGACGTGGAGAAAAGATCTGTTTTCCTGGTCCTTCTGGAGCCGCACAGCCTTCTCCTCAGGCGTTTCGTGCTTCAGTTTCTCGGCATCCAGGCCGCTTTTTTTCTGATCCTCGGCGGATGGAACCTGGCCGTTATGTTCCATGAGCTGCTCAAAACGGATGCCGTTGATAAGCGTCATCCTGGTGACATCGACATTTTGGGATTGCACTTTCCCTGCCGAGTCCAGGCGTCGATCCTCGTCGCGCTCGATATAGACGTACTCATTGCGCGCCTGCCAGCTGTGCTCGGCTGCCACGATGGATTGACCCACAATCTGACGGGCATCCGGGATGTTTGAGGGGTTCTGAGGTTTATCCGATCCCTTGTTCTGCGCGAAGAGCGCGGAGGAAGCCGTGGCCGCCATCAGAAGCGCACCGATTCGGAATTTTGCCAGGAGTTCCATTTTGATTCGGGTTCCACTGCGTCTGGGACCCAGTCGATCAGGATCCACGAACAGACTAACGCGATGGGAGCCGCGCGTCTGTGCGAATAGGAACAGGTCTACTGACGTTCCGGAGAACTGAGCGCCGGTTCAAGCCTTCTTCTCCGACCTCACTCTTTCATGCCGCTTCCTGGAGTTGGCTGCGAAGGTCACCGTTCTGACGACGTGGGGATCGTCCGAGGCTTCGCCTTTCACAGTGTCGGCTTCGGTGATCGGGTCCGGCTTCTTGCCGAGCTATTCGTGACCGGCAGTTTGCCGATGTGAATAGCGGCTCGGAACGAGGGATTACGCTTTCTTGCGGGCACGCGTCAGCCTCCCTACCATCCCGCAGCCATATCTGGTCCAGCCATCCAAGCCAGAACTCAAGCCAACCTAGTTCCGTCCAGCGAAAATTGTTTCCTAGTGCCTAACGGCGGAGGATTCGCGTGCGCGGGCGATAGCAGACCACACGATGCGCTCTGTTTCGGCGGAGTCAGGCGGACATGCGATGTAGTCGAAGGCTCCGTCGCGGAGAGCGGCAAGGTAATGATCCCATTCGGCGAAACGCGAAAGCACGACGACTGGCGTGGGATTCGCTGCCGAGACAACTCCGCGAAAATCACCATCCGGCAAAGTGTCCTGGCAGAACACCACGCGGAACTTCTGCGTGGTCATAAAGATGCGCGCTTCGTCGAATTTCATGCAGCAGATGGAGTGGAGATCACACCTGATCATCGCTGCGTTAATCTTTTCATGATCTTCTTTCTCAGGAGAGATAACCAAAACCTGATTCACGCTGGGCATTTCTTCTTCCTTTCTTTCTGAGGGCTCGAAGAAAACGTCCGCAGTCCGGGGGCCGTCATGTCCCCTTCCGATAGACTGTTTTCTACCCCTCGGAAGCGGCTCCGAACGAGAGGCTAATCCCCAGTGAGCGATCCTACGGACGACTGGAGGAAGAGAAGAACCCTATCAAGTGGATTTAGACCAGGCTGTATAAAATGGAACAGCGCACTTTCTTAGAAACCCCCAATCTGGTGCACGGCACGGCGAGAAAGAGCGACATTGACCGGGATCCAGGGCTGGGTCGGGCGATATCCCTCTTCCCGCCGTACTCCTCAAATAACCCCTCGAAATCCCGGCCCTTATTTGATCACTGTGCGAAATAGGGCTGCATAACTTCTATTCCGGTACCAGGATGAGCAGATGCTGCATAAGAAAGCAAAAAGAAACACTCTCGACGCAGCAGGTATGCTCGTCAAAAAAGAGATGGCGCGGCCCCGGATGGCTAAGTCAGCAAGAATCATGGAACGGAATCTCGAGGAAGGTCGAACTCCGGAGCCACCAAGCACCATCATGCCGGGAACGGTCGCCAAAATCATCCCGTCTCGAAACCGGAAGCAGCCGGAAAAAGCCCAGATTGCCGTCGACAAGGCCGCTCCCAAGTATCGAAATCTCCGCATTGAAAATTCACTTACAGACGAACATGGCGATGAAGTGAAACTCAAGAAAGGCGCTCGCGTCGAGGTTACCGTCGCGGCGGGAGGCGAAACGTCAACCGCGACAATTAGGAAGGACCGCTAACGAGTCCGCGCGTGAGGACTTGATGGAACTTCAGTCCGACGAAAAGCAGGGTCAGTGAACCATTGATCGGACCGCTCATTTATCGCTTTGCATCTTTGCCGGGACGGTTCGGGCCCAGCAGCAATATAATTATCTATGGAAGTATGCGCTTGCCAAATATCTCGAGCTGCTTGACTTCTGGTTACCCATGCCTGAATTGCGAACGCACACCACACACAACACGCTTGCTTCGCCTCAAGAGGTGCGAAGATGCCCGATGAAGAGTGGATCAAAACATCTGCAGACGGCAGAAAAGTGAAATTCATCTATCAGGAACTGCCGGAAGACGGGGCATTTATCACTGCGCAGATCGCTGGCAATGAAGTGGTGTATTCGATCGTATTGGCAAAAGCAGGAAATCCCATGAGCCGTGAAGATGTTGAAAACCGTTTCAAGAGTGAGCTTTCGAAGAAGTAGCGACCCTCGGTTTGCGCTAGTATCAGTGAGCACCTGACCGATCCATTCCAGTGCCCATCAAGCAAGAACTTTCTTGACTAGAGTGGCGTGTTTGCACTATACGTGTCAGCTAGGTGTCTCCATGCGGACATCCACGACCTCCAGGAAAATCAAGGCCCTTCCAAAACTCAAGCACAAGCCTGCTTTCAACGCCCAGGCCTTTCTCGATTCCGCCGGTGTGGCGAGAAAAGTTAGGCAGTTTAAGCCAGCGGAGTTCATCTACGCTCAAGGTGAAGCTGCGGGTAGCGTAATGTATTTACAGACTGGCGGCGTGAAGCTCACCGTCATTAATGAAGTTGGTAAAGAGGCGGTTGTCGCCGTTCTGGGGCCGGGAGACTTCTTTGGTGAAGGCTCTCTGGCAGGTCAACCCGTTCGTATGGGAACAGCTACCGCGATTATGCCTTCCACTGTGCTCGTCATTGAGAAGAGTGAAATGTTCAAGGTGCTCCACGCGGAGCATAGCATCGCCGACCTGTTCATAAAGTTCATGCTGTCCAGGAACATCCGAATCGAGGCTGACCTGGTCGATCAGTTATTCAATTCGAGCGAGAAGCGGCTCGCGCGCACTCTTCTGTTGCTTGCCCGCTACGGCAAACAGGACCAACCTCACGGAGTTCTCCCCAAGATGTCGCAAGAAACGCTGGCAGAGATGATTGGTACGACACGCTCACGCGTCAATTTTTTCATGAACAAGTTTAGGAAACTGGGCTTCATCAAGTACAACGGCGGACTTCAAATCAACACCTCGCTCTTGAACGTTGTACTGCACGAATAACAAAGAAACGCCAAGTCTCTGTAGCCAACTCCGCAAAACGGACCTGACGGACAACTCGCAAGGTCCCAGCAATTCTCACGGCTCGGTCCGAAGTACGCCGGGATTTCCCGCCCCACGAGGACGTCAAGCGACTAGCCTGCCGAACCTTCCTGTAACGATAATTTGTGTTAGAAAACTCAAAGGAAACTGCCGTTGGTGCAAGAACTGCCTACTCTCGAAGGAACGACTGTTTACGTCTTTCTCGACAGCCAGTATCGGTCACCTTGGCCTGATGAACGGCGATTGATCAGAGCGAGGATCCGCGGATGGCTCTCAAGCCCCTTGTAATCACTGAAGAAACAGAAAAATGAAACCTCGGGAACTGCGTTGAGAACGGCTGTCAACCTGCAGGAGTACAGTGTGTCACCAGGGGAGAATATGTCCAATAGAACTGGCACAAGAAAACGGAACGGTTTTTCACTCATTGAATTGTTGATCGTCGTCGCGATCATTCTGATCATCGCGGCCATCGCAATTCCAAACCTCTTGAGGTCGCGTATGGCAGCCAATGAGGCGTCAGCGGTCGGTTCGATCCGTACCATTAACACCTCCGCATTACAGTTTTCATCCACTTATCCGAGCGCTGGCTATCCGGCCACATTGGCGGCGCTGGGAGGTGGAATACCTTGCACGGCCACGTCGACGAATGGTTGCTTGCTTGACGCAATTCTGGCAGCGGGCACCAAGAGCGGTTATAAATTCGCGTGGACCAGCGATGGCAATACCCCTTCATATGGTTATTCGATCACGGGAACGCCGGTCTCGGTTGGGAGTACTGGTCAACGGATGTTCTTTTCCGACCAGACCGGTGTCATCCGCTACGCGGCATCAGGCACGGGCGCCACGGCAGCAAGCCCAGCTCTGCAGTAATTCTAAGTCTATGAGGCCGCGTGGGAGAAGTTCCCGCATACTTTTCGTGATGCCGCCCGTATCCATCGCAGGCCGCATGATTTCCGCGGCGAACCAGAAGACGCCGTCTGTGAGCAACCATGTCTCGACGAGTTCAATTGGACGAGAGACGAAATGATTTATATTCCGGGAGACAGAACAGACCCTTCAGAGCTTGCGAAGAAGCTTCGCGCGAAACTGCCGAGGTTGAAAAAGATGATTGAATAGCCGCGCTTCGGAAAACTCTCCACATCGCCCGGCGCATTCGCTTCACTGCTTGTCGTAGACGGAGTCAGAGCTGAAGTCTTTGCCGTCCGGTGTCTTTCCCCTTGACTTGATTGTTGAGACCGTGCCGTCCTTTGAAATCTCCGCCACCGATTTCCCAACTTCCTTCCCGTTCTTTTTCAATATTGATTCTGCTTTGTTCAGGCCCACACGCTTAATCGAAATGGAGTCCGCCCCGCCGGGCGCTCCTGACCCTGTGATGGGGTAATCTTTGCCATCGTATTTCACAGCAAAACTGTATGAGGTTGCGGTTCCATCCGCACCGACTCCCTCGAAGCTATATTTTGCGCCGTCGCCGTCCGCAACAACTGTCCTGATCATACTCTTCGGCGCTGGCCCAGGTTCGAACTTCGATTTTGCAACATTGAGTTTCCAGGTGCCGACAAACGGATTGTGTTGGGCCAAAAGCGGCCTAGCGGCGATAGAGCTGAAAAATAGAAAACCGAGCAAGAACAGTACGCGTTTCATGTGAAATTCTCCTTGAATTCACCTCGGCCTCGACTTCTGTTTTGCCTCGGCAGTGACGAATTATGGTGTACTGAGTGTCTTAGAATCAAGTTGATTATCCATCGCGTTAACCCTGGGTCAGTCAAAATACAGTATGGATGCCTCCGTCTCTGGAGCGGTCAGAACCAATATAGAGACCCGGCTTGAAAGAGCTTTTCATCGGAACAATCGCCTTGGTTTTCGCAGAATGCAGGAAAGAGTGACGCAAATCGGTGGCACCTTGGAAATTAGTTCCAACGGGAGCGCATCCGTTCTCGTCGCGCTGCCGCCCACCGAGGAAGCCATGTGAATTTGAACAGAATGCCGACAGCGGCCCCGCCACATTCATTCTTGGACATGTGGAACACCAGGCAGTGGCGGCGGAGCAATCACAAATCCTTCCTCCTGCAATCTTTTTCAGCTTGCTAGGCACCTTGTTTTCTGTAAATTTAGTTCAAGCCCACGCCCCCCAGCGAGCGTCCACTTAAATAGTCTTGAGGAGGACTCCATGCTTAAGAAAATCTCCGTCGCATTCCTGATTTTGATTGTACCTTCCCTCATGGCGCTTGGTAATTCCCGTCAGGCCTCAGTAGCGCGAGGACCAGATTACCCGGAGTTAAAACTGGCAGTAGATTTGGTGCGCGTAATTAATACGGCCCAGATGACATACAGAGATCAATCAGCAGGTATGTTTGCTGCGTGGAATGATTTATCACGCAGCAAAGGATTTGGGAATGCCATCGATAATTTTGCGCATGGCGACCCAAAGCTCAAAGATGTCAAACTGGATGACCCATCCGACATTATGCCTGGCTGGCGTTTGCGCCTTACAGTTGCTCCAGACAAGAAGTCCTATATCGTATTTCTTGAGAGAACTTCCGACCAGAAGCGTTACGCTTTTGTTAGCGATGAAGAGGGAGTAATCTGGCAAGCCACTGCGCTTTGAGATTTGAGAGCATCTGGATCCTCGTCAGGACTCGGCAAGTTTACTTTGGACAGGTGGAACAGCGGGTCCGTGAAGGGGGAGCAGTCAAAAACCTTCTTCTTTCTTCTGCTCGGTTTGACATTTCCATGCTCCAACGCGGTTGCCACTATCACAGGCAGCTTCTCTCAGAGCAGGACTTGAGTCCGCGTGCTTCGTTACGCGAATCGCGGCAAACAGCGTTTTGATTTGATTCTCCAAAACCAGATGCATTTGGAGGCTTTCCAGCGCGGCTGTAGACTTGACCGGAGCGGCGTTCGGCCGGGCCTCAGTTAGCGGATTTGGCGGCGCGGACGGCGGCAAGACGTTGACGAGCAATCGTCGACCAGGGCCCGACAGGATCGAGACTGACGTATACACTCCAGTGTTCGCGGGCTTCGGAAAAAGCGCCAAGCTTCTCGCAAACGAAGGCCAAATTGTAGTGAGCGTCGGAATAGTTGGGGTCGAGCAGCACCGCCTGGCGTAGGTGACGGCGTGCCTCTTCGAGTTTGCCGATTTCTTCAAGGACACTGCCGAGGTTGAAATGCGCCAGTGGATTTTCCTGCCTCACCGCAAGGGCACGTTGGAAATATTCAGCGGCCTTCTCGACATTTCCCTCCTCATAATAAAGAGTTCCGCAGTTAAGAAGCGCATCGGCATTTTGAGGATCGACAGCCACACAACAATCGTATGCCTCAATTGCCTGTGATCTGGTCTTACCGTCCGCTTCGTAAGAGAGAGCCACGGCCAGCCAATCTTCCGCGCTGCGGTGAGCAATGAAGCGAATGCTTTCGGCGAGTTCGCGCGTTTCAAAGTTCAATACGAACTGGCCCGAGAGAGGTTCTAAGCGTGTCGTTCCCTGTTCCACCAGAACATGTTTGCCATCTGACAGAATGCGCAATTGGGAAAGAGGAATTTTGACCTGGGAGAGCTTTTCGTTGAGTGCGGAGAGTGCGCGCTGCAAACGATTCGCGGATACGCCCTTTTCCAGGAGCTGCTTGATCATGCGCAGTCCGATCAAGTCGCGAAAGTCGTAATATCCCTTACCTTGCTCTTCCTGAGGGGAGACAAGACGTAACCGATCCCACTGGTCCAACTGTTTTCGAGTCAGACCTATAATGCGTTGCACGTCTTCGGGGCTGAATCTATCCGTGGCACCCATCAAAAATTAGCCGGCTACTTTCTTCCCCCGCTTTTGCGTTGCCGACTCTGGCTGAACCGCGCGAGTCGGCGGTTTCTTGCCCGAAGACACGGCGACAGGTCCAGCCTGTTTCGCAGGAGCTATCGCCACAGTTGGCGTGTGCTTTTCGGCGAGGCTCTTTTTCAAGGCATCCATCAAATCGATAACCGGAGCCAAATGCACCTTTGGCGCCTCAGCAACTTCCTGGCCTTGAAGTTTGGCGGCAATCAGGGCGCGGACGTTGTCGCTGTACTCATCGCGGTATTTCTCCGGCTGGAAGGGAGTGGCCAGGCTTTCAATGAGCTGCCCTGCGAGTTTCTTTTCCTGGTCCTTTACTTCGATCTTGTCGGTGGGAACCGCCTCCGCAGCACGAATTTCACTGGAGTAAAACATCGTGTGCAATGTCAGGTTCTTGGACCCGGGACGAATAAAGACGATGTGTTCGCGCTGGTGCATGGTGATCTTAGCGATGGCTCCGTAGCCTGTCTCCTGCATAGCTTTCATCAGTAATGTATAGGCTTTTAGTCCGGGGTCCTCCGGAGAGATGTAATAAGAGGAATCGAGGTAGAGCGGGTCGATCTCTTCAAGCTTGACGAATTCTATGATTTCCATCACCCGCGCCGAAGGGGGCTCAATCTTATCGAGTTCCTCCTCATTGAACAGCACATATTGATCCTTGTCGTACTCAAAACCCTTGACGATCTCGGAGCGCTCCACGTTGCGGTTGCAGACCGGGCAAAACAGTGGCATTTTCAGACGTGAATGACAAACGTTGTGAAGTTGGTTAAAGCTGACGCGTTCGCCCCGGGCAGCAGCAAACAGGCGCATGGGAATCGAAATTAACCCGAATGTCAGGTAGCCTTTCCAAACCGTGGTAGCCATGGCGACACCACCTCCGTAGCGCGACTTGGGCGAAGAAGAGTTAACAAGGGTAGCGAGCACTTTGCCCAGATGCAAGCTGAAATGGTATGCGAAGCCCCGAAAAAGTACTGATAAATGCTGGGGAACGGCCTGAGTTAGAATGCGCCCATGAGGAAGATGGAGAAGCTCGAAGAGTACCGCCAAAAGCGGCAATTTGACCGCACAACGGAACCGCCTGGAACGGAAACAGCGGCCAAAAGCGAAAATACTTTCGTCGTACAGAAACATGCCGCGCGGCGACTGCATTACGACTTTCGACTGGCATTCGAGGGCACACTGAAGTCATGGGCGGTACCCAAGGGGCCCTCGCTCAATCCTAGTGACAAGAGACTGGCCGTTCAGACCGAGGATCATCCACTAGACTACGCCAATTTCGAAGGAACCATTCCTGAAGGCAGCTACGGCGCGGGTACGGTGATGGTGTGGGATCGAGGAACATTTCAAGTGGAAGGTAAGACGGATGCCAATGAACAGTTGCAGCGCGGTGAAATCAAGTTCGCACTGAATGGAGAAAAACTCCGCGGCAGTTTCGTGATCGTCAAACTGAAAAACAGCCTCAAGAACAACGAATGGCTGATGATCAAGCACAAAGATTCTTCGATAGATCCGAAATGGGACATCGACGAGCATGATGGCTCGGTTCTCACGGGACGGTTGCTGCCAGAAATCAGGGCGGCAGAGTCGCCTAGGCGTGGACCGAGCCCCTTGGATGCTGCGCAACTGGAAGGTGCCTGTAAACGAGCTATGCCCGCGCGAATGGCTCCAATGCTGGCAACTCTTTCAGCGAAACCTTTCTCGGATCCCAACTGGCTGTTCGAGATTAAGTGGGATGGAGTTCGCGCGTTAGCGTGGATCGAGAATGGCAAATTGACAATGCGAGCGCGATCGGGATCGGACATAACCGCACAGTACCCAGATTTGGCTGGACTTCCGGAGGCGCTCAGCTGCCGTCAGGGGATTCTTGATGGAGAAGTTACGGTTCTGGACGGCCGTGGACGCAGTGATTTCGAAAAACTGCAGAAGCGCATGCATGTGCACAATCCACCACCTAAACTAGTTTCCGAATATCCCGTTGTCTACTTTGTCTTCGATCTTTTGTACTGCGATGGATATGATTTGCGCGCCGCGCAACTACTGGAACGCAAACGGTTTCTGCAGCGGCTCTTTCGCAATTCCAATAGAACTCGCTTTTTGGATCACCAAGTTGAGAAAGGAAAGGAACTATTTGAACTAGCAAAACAGAACGACCTCGAAGGAATCGTCGCCAAACGGATCGATAGCCAGTATGTCAACGCACGTAGCCCCCATTGGCTGAAATTTAAGACATCGAAGACCCTGGATGCGGTCGTGGGTGGGTGGACCGCTCCACGCGGAGGCACACCATTTGGTTCCTTGTTGCTCGGATTGTACGCCGGCAAGAAGTTGCAGTTCATAGGACACGTAGGGAGCGGATTTGACGCGCAGTCTCATGGCCAGGTTGCGACAAGGCTCAAAGAACTGGCAACGAAAAAATGCCCGTTTGAACAAATTCCCGAGACCAACGAAAAAGGGACCTGGGTTGCGCCGAAGCTGGTGGCGCGCGTTCGCTTCAGCGGATGGACTCAAGAAGATAGGCTGAGGCATCCGGTTTTTCTGGGGCTGCGTGATGATGTGAAGCCAGACGACTGCCGCAAGGAAGAAGAATTAGCAAAACCCAAGCAAACGTACGCGGTGAGTGCGCCGCGGATTCTCGGAACAGTGTTGGCCACGAAGTCTCAGATCGAGGCGGAATTGTTCAACGGCCGCGCGGAAAATGTCACGCTGGAAATGGACGGCAAACGATTCAGGCTCAGTAATCTGAACAAAATCTATTTTCCGGAATCCGGCTATACAAAACGTGCCCTTATCGCCTACTACTACCGCATGGCGAATTATATCCTCCCGTTTCTGAAAGATCGTCCTTTGGTGTTGCGGCGATACCCGGACGGGATCAAGGGGCAAGCCTTTTTTCAAAAGGATATGAGCGAAGTGTTCGGTCTTCCCGATTGGTTTGCAACCCTGGCAGTCGATTCTGAAAGCAAGGGCCAACGGATCAAATATGCACTTGCTAATGATCGTGCCTCACTACTGTATCTGACCGGACTCGGTTGCATCGACCACAATCCTTGGAGCAGCGGCCGCGCTGACCTGGCGCATCCAGATTATGTCTTCTTTGATTTAGACCCTTCAGAGGGCACAGACTTTTCAGTGGTGGTCCAAATCGCCAAGGCGCTTTACGAGAAGTTGGAAGAATTGCAGATGAGCGTATTTCTGAAGACCTCCGGCGCCACCGGGATGCACCTGTATATTCCCTTGGACCCGGTGTACAGCTACGAGCAGGTTCGAACGTTTGCGGAAATCGTAACGCGCATAGTGACCGCCGAACATCCGAGCTTGGTGACAAATGAGCGAACTGTGTCGAAGCGCCCCACTGGCAGGGTGCTAATTGATGTACAGCAGAATGCTCTGGGACGGCCGTTGGCCGCGCCGTACGTAATTCGCGCCTTCCCGGGAGCGACAGTGTCCGCTCCATTGCTACCCATTGAACTGCGAACGCGGCTTCGGCCCGAAAAGCTGAACATCGCAACGATGCACGAGCGGCTGAAAGAAAAAGGTGACCTGTGGGCAGACTTCTGGAAGCGACGCCAAGGATTGGAAGATCCGATTAACCGGCTCCGTGACAGAATCGCCTCGGCAACCCACTTGGCCATGACTGGCCTGCCCACAATCCCAAAGCTCTTTAAGTAACCGTCCTGAAATCACAATCCTGACTGAATCGTCGGCCGTAGAACACATCAATTTCCTTCGGCGGTAACGATCCGACTCCGAGCGCTTCAAATTTCTCCGCAATCGTCTCGACAGGTGCTACGCGAGGAATCGAGGCAATTCCGGAGGCTGCTTAAAGGCCTCCGCCCAAAAGGAGGTGAAGCTTTAGATCATTGCCTATCAAGCGATTGATAAGGTCAAATAATTGAATACATCAATCGTTTCTGCCACCGGTCCGAGCACGATGGAAGATGGATCGAAAAAACGCCCCTTTTCCAAACCGCCTCAAAGCCATAGAAAGTCAGCCATGCTGATCGACTACGCCTGTGTCTCTAGGGAGGACCCGTGGCGCTTTTCCGCGGCTGGGACCATAATCGACGGCTGAGAAGGTGCCTTACGGAGATCGCTGCCGCTGCCAGGCTACCAGTCGAAATTCGTTCCTTCCCGCAGTTTAGCGGGCGATTGATGCCCTTGGCCATCTGGCCGCTGGAGTCTAAATACCGAATGCTGCTGGCGTTTGGAACCTGGCGCTGGTACCAAAAGTGTCCCAAATGGCATAGCTTCACGGGGGCGTGCCATAGGACTATTTTCGACTGACAAAGAAAGGGCGGACATGCAATATCTCAACAGAATGGGAGACTCAATCAACCCATGAGGCCCAAAATAGAGGCCCCGCCAAAGATTTCATTTGATTTGAGCGGAGTCGTCACGCTGAATGAAAGCTTCGCGCCAGGAGGAACTATTTTCTCTCAAGGCGATGTAGCCGAGACGCTCATGTACATTCGAGCAGGCCGCGTGAAACTCTCCGTGGCCTCCAAACCTGATAAGGAGGCAATTGTCGCCATCCTGGGGCCGGGCGAATTCCTTGGTGAAACGTGCCTCGGCAGAAATCGAAATACTCGTATGGGAACAGCCACCGCGATCGCCGCCACGGCTTTACAGGTCATTGAAAAGAACGAGATGGTCCGAGCGTTCCACACTGACCGTGCGCTTTCCTACTGCTTCCTTTCTTATCTGATTTCGCGCAACATTCGGCTAGAAGAGGATTTAGTCGATCAGGTTTCTCACAGCAGCGAAAGGCGACTAGCCCGGGCTCTTCTGTTGCTCGCCGGGAAGGGGAATCAGCGCAGGCTTCACAGCTTTGTTGGAATCTCGCAAGTGACCCTGGCGACGATGATTGGCACTACACGCGCGCGCGTCAACTTTTTTATGAATAAGTTTAGAAAGCGTGGCTTCATCAAATACCGTGGCCCCCTCGACGCACATGGCGGACTACACATTGACACCTCACAACTCGCCAAAACCTACTTCAAATAGGTTTTAGCCGGCGCTTGGCGGTCTGAGTATCTTGAACGTCGCTTTAATATCCCTCTTTGAGTTGGCTAGTGGGGATTTCCTGTGGCCCTCGGGTGCTCGGCACAGACATGAGATTCGAAATCCTTATCGCGCTGCTCTCCGAAGCTTGTCTTCATCTCATCAATGGATTTGCCAGCGAGCGGCCAAGAAGGGTTGAACTCCCAAGCACATTCGCTGCAAGCCCAGCCCTGAAATTTCTGGCCCTCCACCCATACCAGTTTGCGATGCATTGGCTCCATAGCCCCTTGATTTGAATGCAAAAGGTCTGGAGATTACCGATGGCGAAGGGCCGTTGTCTGTTGGGCATCCGACACAGGGAGAAATTGCTATTTCAATCCGAGGGAGTTATGGGACAAAAAATAAGGTCCGATTAGCAAAACCATCTCTCCTCTCGATGGTGGTTCTTGACTTTGCTGGCCAACGCGTCACAATAGAAGCCCCTTCCGAATTGATTCCCTGAAGCCGACTTTGAGGAGTGTTTCGAATCCGTTTGCTCGGCGAACGCGTTCTGCGCCGGGCCTACATCTGGGCGTGATGCAAATGAACGAGAAAGAAGAGAGTATGCCCGTTCAAGTTCTTTTGATTGAAGACAATTTGGGGGACGTGGGGTTGATGCGGGAAGTCTTGCTCGGGCTGAACAATAGTGTTCAGTTGCTTGTGGCTTCCGACGGGGTGGAGGGCATATCCCTTCTGAGGCAACAGGGCACCTACGTATACGCCCCTCGCCCGGACCTGATATTGCTGGATCTAAATCTCCCCAAAATGGATGGCCGTGAGGTTCTAGCTCTCATCAAGTCGGATGAACGATTAAAAACGATCCCCACCGTTGTCCTCACGACTTCTGAAGAGGAAGTGGATATTGCGAAAAGTTATCAATTACAAGCAAACTGCTATCTTACGAAACCCGTTCAGTTAGAGGGGTTCGAGAAGCTGGTGAAGAGTATCAGTGATTTCTGGCTTACAAAAGTTAAACTGCCACAACATATCCAAATCGCGTGACCGTTTTGAACCCCGAGTTGAGTTTTCTTCGCTTAACTGCCTCAGCTGCGCATAGCCGCCGGTCTACGTGAGGGGAAAAGCGCTTGCCGCCTGAATTAAGTACACAATGCCTTCCGACAGGCACGCCGCACGTTGGACACGGGACCGAGCACAATTGTTTGGGCGTTAATCCTCTGATTTTCATCCAAGCAGGATACGAAGAGAGGTCTTTGGTGATCTGTGCAAAAGTGAACACCATCTAATAATAGTCTGACCGGGGCGAACTTCTGGACACTGACTATTGCTCTGTTAAATCTGCACTTTGGTGTTTGGCTTCCGCGTGGAGATTCCGGACGATGCCGATCAGTGTTCCGGGGCATGCCGATCACGCGTTACGGGATGATGGCGATCATGATTCCGGGGTGAAGCCGATCACCCGTTCCGGGAACGCCTTCAACTGGTCAAAGCTCACTCCAGGAGAATGGCTGCTAGGTTGAAAAGCGAGCGCCTCTCTTGCTCGGCAAAGGCAATCATTTCTGCCCGCAGGTCGCCCCGCAATCGCCCACTAGAGGTTCGGCCTTTGGTAGTACTGCTTGAGAATTACCTCGTCACCCGTGGACATATCCGAGAAATCTACGGAGTCCAAGATGGCGCACGGACTGTAGGTGATGGAGAAGCACTTCCCATCCGTGAACCGGACGGTCAAAAAGAGAATGCCTTCCTCCACCCAGTGCGAAATCCAGTCCACTCTCTTTCCGTGAACCTCGCGATATCGTTTCCGAACTTTTTCGTACTTCTTCTTAATTCGTCTGTCGAGCCGCCTGTGCTCTGCTGCGCTGACCGGTTTTATCGGAATTGCGTCAACCATCACTCGTTTCGACTTTTTCTTGCTCATGGCTCAATCCTTCGTAGTAACTCCAAAACAGCGAGCCCCGGATGTTGAGAGACAAGCAGCAACGTGTAGAGTCTCGGAATCGTCTTACCGCGCTCCAAGAGTCCCATCTCCGTGCGGTGCAGACCGCACTCAGCGGCAAAGTCTTCCTGAGAGAGTCCCTTTTGCTTGCGGCCATTACGAATGCGTTCGCCGAACGCAAGCAGAAGCTGCTCGATGGAACCCACTTTTTCGCTAGTTGTTTTCTCTTTGCTCATAGCGCGCGGCATCTCGCTTTTCGGTCTGCTGCATGTCAGCGAGGAATCGTAGGTTCACTTGAGCGCGGATGTGCTCAAGCCTGGCTAAGGTCGCTCGATAGATTCCCTCCGCAACGAAAGGAGAGCCTTTCTCAAACGTTCGAGGCCGCGTACCGCCTCGTCCAAGCCATGGTTCAACAACGAAATGGCCTCGTATAAGTGTGCCTTTTGCATAAGAATCTCCTCCCACATTCATTCGATGAAACGCCAACCTTCGGAAGTTGATAGAAGGCAATCCGGACAAACCTCTGCGCGAGCATCGGATGCCGACGTAACTGCCGAAGCGGATTCTCTGTCAGATCGGACTACGGTGGAGGATGCTCGACGCGCAGAGGAATGAAACGCGCGACAGAAATGAAATGGAAATCGGCGGGTTGCACCCAAAGGGCGAACCCATTACTTTCTTGTGCAGCCATCGTTGCCTCTAATCTAGGCGACTTTGGTTAGGGACGCGTTCGGTGTTACTAGCACCGAATGCGTCCCGTGACCCTATTTGGTTCTCCCGATTCTTTTCCTTTTGAGGTCGTTCCTTTTGCCTCGTCCTTCGCCAAAATGTTTGTCCCTATACTCTTTCACTTTGGCGAATCCATTCTTGCTCCAATAACGCAGGCGCGCACCTGCCATGTCCTCGGAAATCGGTTGTGGAATTAAGCCACTCTTGATCCACCTGCGTATCGTCCCACGATGAATTCCTAACAACCTCGCCGTTTCTGAAATCGAGAATTTTTCGTCTTTCAACTTATGCACCATGATGGTGTTTATGTCAAGTAAAAAACTGAACCCGGACGACGCGTTTTTGCGGCGTCAATCCGGGTTCAACGGAAGAATATCTCATCTCCGAGTTGGAGAACAAACAAAGGCGAGTGGATTTCCACAGCTGGACTGCATGCCCGATGGCTTTCCCTCCGCTCTCACCGCCGTCAAGGGACAGGTCCGCTAACGCGGTTCCCGTGTCCTAACCTCAAACCAGCTAGGCAGAGAGGCCACGCGGCGACGGACAATTTCCGGCGTCTTCGCGTCCGTCAACTCCTCATGCACGGCAATGGGGACGAATACCTTCTCAAACAGTCTTCCGAGCAAATATTCCTGCTCGATGGCGATCAGATAGCGTAATGGAGTGGTGTTGGAGACGGCTTTCATCCCGCATCTATGCTAACGCGGGTTGCGGCGAAATGCCGCCTCGAACAGCGCTGCCTCGCGGTCCAGTTCGGCTTCGTCGATCACAGCCAGAGGAATATGGTGTTGACCTAGAAAATCCTCAGTCTCGACGCGGGAAAGGCCCAGCATTTCCGAAATCTGGTAAAGCGTCAGAGTTTGCTCGCGGTAGCCCTCAAGAGCAATGGCTTCGAGCGCTCGGCGGAACACATCGCCGCCGGCAGCAGAAAGCCGCTTAGCAATGTCGTCGGGGATGTGCAGCGTAACTTCCATTTCCGAAGTTTAGCACGAGAATGTCGATCAGCCGCGGCGGTCGAGACCGTCAACAGTCTGGCGTTCTTCTTCCAGGTCCTGAAAGCTGTACCGCAGCGGCGGGACACCGTGCTCTGTCGCAAAGTCCATGAAGGCTGCCAACGGCGTCTGGCACAGCTCAGCGGCGCGTCCGAGCGAGACCCTATCCTCGCGATAAAGTTCGAGGGCCAGCAATCGAGCAACCTCCTGTGAGAGGCTACTCTCCTCCAAATTCGCCACCCTCAGAGGTTCCGAGGGCAACTTTACATCCACGGTCTCCATAGTTCCAAGTTACCGCGCACGAGGCAGTTTGTCATGCGTTATCGCTTGCCCTTCACTGTCGCCGCCGTCAACTGGAGTCACCAGCCGCACGACTCATCACATTAGTTCTCCAAAACCCATACGGGCCGCTTTTGGCTGGTGCGTGAGCAAGCACCCCACGACCCGATAGGGGACGCGACCTGCTTGGATGCTTATGACGCCAAATCCGCGCGCCAAGAAAACTTCCCACCAATTTGATGACCTACAACTACCCACCAAAATGGGCCATTCACAAGGGGTTTTCAGCGCTTTAGCCGGGTAAGGTCAACTGAACCTTGCAGTTATGGAGCGGGCGATGGAAATCGAACCCACGTCTGAAGCTTGGGAAGCTCTTACTAAAACTCTGAAAGCGACTGATCTGGCGGCACTTAGCTTTCCGAATGACGGCCTTAATTGGAAACTAGGTGGAAACTGAAAGCTATTACAGATTGTGAGATGCCTTGATGAAAGCCAGAATATTGTGGGTGACGCCGCCATTCCTAGCCGGCGAACTTCGATTGACTCACAGTGATGAGCCAGATAGACTCCTCCTATGACTAAACGCCTGCAAGTGATCATAAAGGATCCGGAATACCGAGATATTCAACGCGCCGCGCGTTCGCGCCATATGTCGATCGCCGAGTGGGTTCGCCAAGCGCTGGACCTTGCCTGCCGCCGCGAGCCTGTAGGCAGCGTCAGCAAGAAGCTCGAAATCATCCGCGCGGCAGCACAACATGACTATCCCGTGACTGATATCGATGACCTGCTCGTTGAGATCGAGAAGGGATACGGAACGGGCACGCATCCGTGATTCTGGTCGACTCGAATATTCCCATGTATCTGGTTGGCGCTCCTCATGCCCACAAGAGCGACGCGCGACGATTGCTCGAAAAAGTGGTCAGCGAGCGTCAGAGACTGGTTACGGACGCCGAGGTTCTGCAGGAGATCTTGCACCGCTACGTCGCTATCGACCGCCGCGACGCAATCCAACCCGCGTTCGACGCTCTAATCGGCATCGTGGATCAAGTGCTGACTGTTGATCGGTCCATCGCGGAGCGTGCGAAACAAATTGTCTTGGGATATCGGCAGCTGTCTGCGCGCGATGCAGTGCATATAGCCGTCATGGAACACAATGGAATCGAGCAAATCATGACATTCGATTCAGGTTTTGACAGTTTCCCTGGTATTACACGTCTGTCATGAAGAGTTACAAACAAAGTATTGACGCGACGCTTATTTTGTTGGAGCGGGCGATGGGAATCGAACCCATCGCCGTACACGGCTAACCTATTGAATCCATTTATCGCTTCTACTCGATTGGGGTCCATTAGGGTCCACAATCGAGGCTACTTTTTCGACCGCTGCGCGATGCGCATCCCCTACAATATGCCCGTAAATCTCCAGCGTCGTCCGCGCATCGGAGTGACGAAGCTGACGTTGTACGACTTTTGGCGTAGCCCCAGAGTCGAGCAAGAGCGCGGTATGGGTGTGACGAAATGCGTGGACGCCACATCGGTCGATCTCGAGCGCGTCAAGAATCGGCCAGAGGTGATATTCCACGACTTTGTTGGAGGAGGGTGGTCGGTTATTTCGGGTAACAAAAAGAAAGCCTTGCGGGTTCGGTTTCCATTGTTCTCGATAAGCCTTGAGAACATTGAGTAAGGGGTTCGGAATTGGCAAGACCGTTTCGCTGGATTCACTTTTGGCAGTTTGCAATCTGCCGTACCAGGCTGAGCGTCGGATGTGCAAAAGGTTGCGTTCAAAATCAATGTCAGGCCATTGCAAGCCAAGCGCTTCGCCTGCTCGCAGTCCGTCCATCATGAAAATGCAAAACATGGTGCGCCAAGGTTCTTGAGCGATGGCCAGAATTTTCTGAACCTGCTCAACTGTGAAATGGGGAGCCTCGTAGGCTGTCCCGCGTGGTGGAAGACGCAGTTTGGTCAAGCTGATCTGTTCGCAGTTGTAGCCCCAATCGCGGGCTGTTGTTAGGATCGTGGAAAGTGTTCCTAGAACATTCAGGATGGTCTTCCGAGAGACAGCCTTTTCTGTGGCCCTCCCCGGCATACGAGTTATGAACATTTGTTGATTCTCGACACCAAATTGATCGAGCCTCAATTTGCCAAGCTCAGGCATGATGTAGCACTTCAGGTGCGAGCGAACCGCTCGCGCTGAGGATGGCTTTTGTGTTGTCAGCACTTCGGTCTTCCACCGCTCAATAAATTCCCCAAACGTGGCGGCACGCCCAGGGCGATAGTCGAGGCAGTTGATACGGGCAAGAATGGCATCCAAACGACGCTCGGCGAGACGTTTTGTCGGCAACTCGCGCTTGGTGCCGAGAATGACGGATCTCCGAACACGCCGTGTATTTCCATCCATCTCCACCACATCTTCCCTGTATCTTCCAACCCACTTCTCCTTCTTCTTTCCTTTCAAAAAAACACGTCCATGTTGATAACGCTTTCGGGCCACCGAGTTCTCTTTTCCCGATGGTCCAATTGTCCTATTAGGACAAAGTGTATCAAATTGCGTGATGTTAGAATCGAGGGACATTTGCTCTCGCCGATTGTGCGCTCTCTACGGTCTCTCGATTGGGCCGTGGGTTATTTCTGTGTCTTGGGTTTCCCGGGCGCTGGCACCGCCAGCGATTTCACCTCGAGCCTTCATCACTGTGTGACGAGCGTAGTAGTCGGGGTCGTCCTTGTCGGCGGAGCGGTAGTCGGCGATGCGCTGGATCACGACTTCGGGGTCGTCGCCTCGGGAGAGGGCGCGCTTCGCATAAGCCCAATCGTGCTCGGATTGGCTTTTGTGGTCAGCCGGGGTTGTGCGCTCGCGTTGTCGGTAGTCACCAGAGTGCCTGGGCGTTTCGGGCGAGTCTTCGTCAATTGTGAAATCGCGGAGCGTGTAGACCGCGTCGGTTTCTTGGCGCGCCTGAACGATGAACTCCTCGGGAAGTTTGTGGTTAGCGAATCCCGGCAGGCGTAGCACGCGCGTCGAGTCGGTTGCCGCCAGATCGCCGCCGAACTTATTTGCGAGGTTGTGAAGAAGAGTTTCCGCCTCATCCTGACTGAACCCGCTTACTTTCCACACGACCTGGTGCTTGCCCGGCGAAGTATCGAGGACGAAGTTTGGCGCTGCGACTTGGGTTGAATTGCGAATCTCTTGGAGAGCTTGGTCGCCATTTCTGTCGAGGTCGAGATAGACGTGGCGGATATCCTTAATATCTCGCTTGGTCCGGCTGTACGCGCCGTCCTTAATCGGGTTCATTCCCATGAACACGTCATAGCCACTGGCACTCTGACCCACGAGCCAGTTTTGAAAGTCGGGGCTCGCGATGGTCTCCGCCTTGGCAATGGTCTGAACCGTGTGGCCGGTGGAGCGATTGCGCACGAGGATCGCGGTGCTATCCTCAGGCCCGAACAGTGCCCGGACATACTCCGAAGCGGTCAGAGATCGCGGTGCGAATTTGCTATCGGTGGTCATGGGCGGTCCTGCTTTGCAAGGAACACCGCGCCGTAGTCGAACAAGTCGGCATCCGCGTCGTAACTGTTGACTAGGAGAACTTCGGAAATGTATCTGCGGCCAGGTCGGCGCTCGACGTGGACCACGACGTTGAGCGAATCCGCGATGTTCGTCTTAATCGCCCTGTAAGGAAGCTCAACGCCGCTTTGCAAAACACAACTGGTGAATCGCGCGACGCCCTGTTGTGCTGAATTCGCATGGATCGTGCACAGAGTTCCAGAGTGTCCGGTGTTCAGGAGCTGCAAGAGATCGAAGGCCTCGCCGCCGCGAACCTCCCCCAAGACGATACGGTCCGGGCGATGGCGAAGGGCCGCTTTGAGGAGATCGCGGATGGCCACTGCCGGAAGACCATTCTGTTCCCGGCGTGCTTCAAACCGGACGAGGTTTTCTTGCGATAGTTGAATCTCGGCCGTGTCTTCGATGACGAGCACCCGGTCATCCTGCGGGATGAATTTTCCGAGGATCGATAAAAGGGTGGTCTTGCCAGTCCCGGTTCCACCACTAATAAGGATGTTCTTGCGCGCGAGTACGTAGTCTTCAAGGTGGTTCGCGAGGGGGCGGTCGAGAGTTCCAGCGCGAATCAGATCCTCCATCTCGAAGTGGCGGGTGTTGAACTTGCGGATCGTGAGCGTCACACCGCCCAGACTGCACGGCGGGATGATCGCGGCGACGCGGCTGCCATCGGGCAGCCGCGAGTCGAGAATGGGCTTCGATTCGGAGATGTCGTCACCAAGACGCCGGGCGATATTCTTCACGGCAACCATGAGCGATTTTTCGCCGATGGACACGCCCTGCACCTGCTGAAGGAAGCCCTGTTTTTCGATGAACACGCGGTCGGGACCGTTCACCATCACCTCGCTGATCGAATCGTCGAGAATGAGGTGTTCGATGGGTTTCAAGAACGGGAGAATCATTTCGAATCCGTTCATCAAAGTTTTCCTTTAGCGAGTTGGACAAAATACGACTCGTTGGGGTCGTTGTAGTAAGGCTTCAGGTAGCAATACATCGGTGGCTTCGGGTCGATTCCGTCGTAGGCAAGAACGACGGACTGGGCGTTGCGCAGCTCCATGAAGGTCTTCATGTCGAAGCGGTAGTCGCTCTGGGTGTTGTAGCTCTTTGAGGCGATGATGTTGGCCTTGTGAGAGAGGGCTTTGCCGGTGAGCCAACTGACTTTGGTATCGTGGCCGCTTTCGGACAAGCTGTAGCTGACTTTCAATTGGTCTTCCCGTCCACAGAAATCGCTCGCCGTCCGCGCTGAGAAGTCATCGGACAACGAGAGAACAATCTTGGTGCGGAAGGTCTGGAGAAGGGTTCGCCAGCTTTCGGCGGGAAGGGCGGATCGCAGCGAGCTGATGCTCTGGGTAGCGATGATTGGGATGCATTTCGGCTGGCGCGAGAGGCTGAAGAATTTTTCGTCGCCGGTCGGGTCGCTTGCGCCCACGGTTGCGAAGTGCTGGTACTCGTCGCAAAGGAAGAGAACCTGCCGGAAATACTGTTCGGGATGTGCTTCGATTTTCGGAACACGATTGAGCACGGCGCGCTCGAAATCGAGCTTCATCATCACGCCCAAAGCCTTGGCGAGGCCGGCGTTCATGCCGATGGGGAAATTCAGTGCGGCTACCGCCCCATGCTCGATAAGCCAGCTAAACGAAGGCAGAGGCTTTCCGAACTGGTTGTTGGCGTTCTTCTGGGGGTCGTAACACTCCTTCTTCGGGCAGAAGACTCGCTTCACTTTTGGATTGTCATCGAAGAGCGAAAGGAAGACGGAGACACCTTCGACGATGGAGGTGCGGAGTTTCGGCTCGATTCTTTTCCAATCGTCGTGGAACCAGCGCTGGACGGCTTCGAGTTGGGCAAGTTTTTCGGGATTGGCTTGGGCCGGGTCCAAGACCGTGCGAGCCTCGGATGGAATGCCCTGCATCCTTAATATGTCCCGCAGTTCTCGGGTGGCCGGTGCAAGGTAGCGGTCTTCCTTCTGGTCGTGCACGAAACCAAGCCCCGCAAGGTCCGCGGTCCGCTCGCCAAAGACCTTCGACGTGATCGCCACGTAGTGGCGTCCGAGAATGATCTGCTCGGCCTCGTCGATCCGTTCTTCGAGCAGAGGCGGAGAGATGGCGCACTGGTAGACATCGAAGAAGGTGACGTAGTCGTAGGCGGCCTTATGAAGAAGGATAATGAACTTCACGAGGTTGGTGTACGCCTGCTGCCAGAACGGCTCCTTGCCACGACCAAAAAGGTTGTTCAAAAGCGAGGCGATGTTGTACGCGAGAGCGTAGGCGTCGAGATCGTTATGGAGTGGGTTGTAGCAGTACTCGGAATCGAGACTGATTTCGATGTAATCCTCGGCCCGCTGATGCCGATCGAGGATGTCTTTTACCTTCCGGCAAAAATCGCCCTTCACCTCAAGAACTAGCCCACCGATGCGCTTCTCTTTATCGGCAGCTTTGTAGGCGAGAATTTGTTCGGCAAACGGAAGCATGCAGCAACTCGTCTTGCCACTACCAATAGCCCCCAAGATGGCGATTCCCGTGAATAGACCGCGCTCGGGAATGGTGAGCCAATAGGGGGCCTTGGCGGGCACCGGCTTGCGCGGGTTGTGGACTTCGCCGATGACAAGAAAGAGGTCATCTCTCTTGCTGGCGTCGGGATATTGGGGAAGGCGTCCAGGCGAGATGGTGCGACGTGCTTTCAGAGTAAAAATGTAGAGGCCCGAAAGCGCCGTCGAGCAGACGAGGTAAGGCGTGGTGAAAAGGAGTGCGTAGTAGAGGTATTTGAAGCTCAAGAAAGCATGGGGAGCGCGCAGGCTGATGACGTGCAGAAAGATCTGCTCGTCCGGGAACGGGTGCGTGTAAAACAGGAACGCTCCTGTGGCCATTGCGAGGATGGCCGAGATGAAGACGCGCGATTCGAGTGTTCTTTGCATTAGGCCCTCCCTCGCGCTTCGGTGGGTTGGGCTTTGTCAGTGCCGGACTGGGCCGTGCGGCGCGCTTCGCGCCACTTCCGGTAGTCCTGATCCCGCCAGAGCACTTTTTTCAGGACGGCGTTGATGACATGGTCGGCGTTGCTCTCGATGAAACGAGCGTAGTCTTCGAGCAGCTCATTGACTGGCTCTTCGAGTTTTACCTCGCGAGTCATGATCCCCGGTGCTTTCTTAACGATCGGCATGTTGGTTCTCCTTTGGTGATTTGGTTCTCATCCGAAATCCCTGTCACCGTGGAAAAAACGGCCGGCACGATTTACCGTGCCGGAGGGCGGGAGCGACCCCACGAACTTTTTGGGCGGCTGAAAGCCGAAAAAGTGGGGTCGCTCCCGCCCGTTTTGGTGTTTTTTCCACGGTGACTCTTGCTTTGGTTGCGTTCTGCATCCGACTCTCCTAAAAGAAATTGCTCGCGCCACAGGGTGAAGAAACAGGTGAAGACGAAGGTGGAGTGTGTAGTCCTTACCTTCTTCACCCATTTGCCTCAGGTTCCTTCTCAGGAACCGCAAACCGGCAAAGCACTTCAACAGCGAAGTGCACGGTGGCGTGACGCTCGCTACCGCGAAAGTCCTGCCTGATGTCGGATTCGGTCACTCGTCCGACTTTCCATCCGCGGTAAAGATGTTCGAATCGTTGCCCTGCGAATCGAGTTTTGGCCTGATTACGGAAAATCAAGTCAGCCTCGGTGAGAGACGTGTACCGGCTCAGATCCCAGGTCTTGCGGATTTGGAAGTAACGCAAGAGGTCTGCCGATACGTCTGATCCGAGCGGAATGGCCACCAGAGAATTGAAAAGTTCTTTGGCCTTTTCGAAGTGAGAATCGACTCTGGCCAGATAGAGAAATCGGAACGCGGGAAGCTGCCGAAAGAGCGGTAGGTAAGCTTCGAGATGGTGGACGAATTCCGTAAGAGTTGCCCCTGCCCCGTGGAGGTAGGTAAACGTCACTACCGGCGAAGAAGCGTCGCCAGCGAGAAACATCGGAAATTTATCGACGAAGTAGCGGACGGTCGGCTGGGAAGTTCTCTGTCCGTGATAGATCTTCGATGGAAGGAAGTGATTCGGGACCTTCAATTGGTTGCAGAAAAAGTTGACCTTTTCGGGCTCGGTTTCAAGGTACTGATTCCCCTGGTTCAGGAGAACGAAATCGAGCATTGCGATGCGCCGCTGAATGAACTCGATTTCGTGCTCGCGGCGGTTGCGAATGTTCTCGCGGTCGATCTGGCGGTAGAGACGACGGGAGAACAGGTGATAGACGGTCCCGCTCTTTGGAAAGCATTCGGTCCGGGCATGACGCTTGGCGTGAAGTTTGTTCCAGAAGATGGTCGTGCGCTTGCCCCAATGGGCTTCGGTGAACGCGAGAAACTGACGCGCCACAAAGTAGCCGGAATGCGTCGCTACGATGTAGAGAAAGCGAGCCTCCGCTTCGGTGTAGCCGAGAGCTTTCAGGGCATCGCGATGGGCAGGCGCGATGTTCATAGCGAGAGAATTCCTGCGGTGATTTCGCGTTCGTCGAGAACGCGGCGCAAACGCGATGCGTCTTCAGGTCGCGCATACATCGAGAAGCCCGCGGCGGCTTTTACCGCCATCGCACGTGGTCGGTAATCACGCGTCGCGAGTTCCAGATCCACATGGCGCAATTCGAGTTCCGGGTTCTCATACTCGATGCGCAGATCGGGCACGGGAATCTTTCCATCCACAACCTGGAGGTGATGCTTTTCGGCGACTTCCCTCCTGCGGTCCGCGTTGTCTTTTTCAGGACCGAGCACGGCGAGATCGCGATTCAGATTTCGCTTCAGTTCATAGTCGAGGAGCACGCGGACAGGCCGGCCTCCTCCGCGCTCGATGCGAGCAGCTTCCTTCTGATAAAGACGGTAGAGATCGGCGTCGTGTTTGACTTCGCGGGGTTTCACCAATCCGTGATAGATGGGCTGGTCATCGGGCACTTGATTCGAATTCTTGAGAAGGCGGTGCCCTGCTTTCGTAAGCGTGACAACGCGCAACGTCTTCTTCTGCGAGATTTCAAGGGTCCTATCCTTGACGAGAGACTGGCGTGCGAGGGCGCGAATGTCCTTCTCCATTCGTTCGCGATTCCCGCTGTAGGCAAATTTCGCGAGGTCCGACACCGGAATCATACGGAACTTGCCAATTTCCTTGAGGGAGTTCATCTCGGAATCGCGGAGGAGATACGCGCGATCGCGGACGTAATGGGCACGCGGAGAATCATTCCGTTCATCGCGGGTGGAATGCTGCGCCTGAACCTCGGTGCCATCGCGGCGGCCAGACGCTTCCGGCGCCGGATCCCTGCTGTCCTGCGTGTCAGGAGATATTGATCTCTGCTGACGGACAGAGCGGCGCGTGGAGGTGTCGCGCGTCTCGCCGGCATCTTGCGGATCATAGGAAAAGGCGTCGCGCGACATTAGTTGAAATCCTCCTCGCTCACCGGACCGGGCATGTCGGCGTGGCTGACGTTGAACTGCTTGTCGAGGTGCGAGAGTTTGCGCCCGGTATTTTTGAGAAAGAAGCGGCGGCCGATGGCTAGCGCCGCACCAAACAGATTGACGGAGAGCACTGCGAGGAAAATCAGAATCGTTGGTCCGTAGGCGTGGTACAGGACCGCTTTGTAGTGGGCCATGAACTTCAACTGGTCGAGGAGCCAAAATCCGTAGCCCAACAGGATGACGATGGTGAACAGCAGTGCGTTGGCGATCATCGTGCACTCCTGAGGTTGGGGTGTGGTGTTCCGACAAACATTTCGCGGGTCTGGGAGCGGGCGGAAAGCGGGTAGCAACGGAGGCTCTCCTGAGGCGCGCCGGTTGTTCCAAAGGCAAAAAACGGTGGGTTGGGATGGGGTCCGTGGGAGGACGACAATCGCGTGATAAAGGAAGAGGTGGCGCGGCGAGGTTGGGCCGATGTTGCGCTGCGTCCGCCCGCGACCGCTTCGGTTTGCGTGTGGACTCGGATTCTCATTTGAACGCCTGGTCTTCGCGGAAATAGGTGATGGTCATTCCGAGGGGGTTGATCGGAATCAATTCGTTAGGCACCTGGGACTTAAAAACGAAGACAAAGTTCGCGGTGTACAGATCGCGCTTTAGCTCGGTATGGTCGGCGGGTGAGTAATAGACCATGTAGAAGTCCACCCGTGCGCGGAAGGGCGGCGTTTGCATCTCTTCAAGCGAGACTTTCTGCACGTTCACATCGATCTCGGGAGCGGCAGTGTTCGTGATGAATTTCTTGATGATGTCGTCCTTGCGGTAGGCATCGAAAATGCCGTTGGCGAGCTTGCCGTCGAGGAAGTACAGGGACTTCGAGAAATCATCCTGAATCGTGTAGCGGTTTCGGCGGTAGTAGAGCGTGCAAAACTGGGACAAGAAATACTTGGCTTCCGCGTCCTGAGGTTTGTATTCGAAGTTGTGGTAGTTGATGGCCTCGGCGCGGCCCAGATCGTCAATGCGGATCACGAGTGGGCGAAAGTTCTGAAAGGTGCGAATCGTCCTGAGGTCGATGAATCCCAACACAACACAAACAATGGACAGGAGTGCGAGAGCAATCTTGAGATAGGTATTCGTCACCATCGGATCACCGTATTGTTCGAGGTAGAGACGCTTGGCATCGTAAAAACTCGCATCGTTGTTCATTCGAAGACCCTTTCGACAATTCCGACGGAGGAGCCGCCAGCTGTGCCGCTGAAGATGTGGTTGGTGAGGGCAGGAACTTTGAGCAGTGCGTAAATGGAAGCGAGAAACGTAATAAAGAGGACTGGAAACCATGCGATAAGTTGTACGGTCGAGAGGGTGCCCGCTGGCGGCAGGCGGAGGGCACCCAGCATCAGGTTTCCGACGATAAAAACGACGGCCGCGGCGATGACCTGGTAGAAGGCATATTGAATAAAGCAGCGGAACCAACCCCAGAAGAGCCACTCCATCTTCGGAACGATGAAGAACGGAACGAACACGGGGCCGACAAGAACACAAACTGCCGTGGCGATAAAACCATAGGCGATGACCACAATCGCCACGGCCTGGGCCGCGGCGAGCAGGATGGTTACGATGACGTAGATGGCGGTGCCAAGAAAATCTCCCCAGCTCGGAGAGTCCATCCGAGATTCGAAATCCGCCACAACTTGGACAACGGTTTGGAGCTGGGCTTGATCGATCTTGCTGGACAAGAATTGTGCTTCGTTTGTAACCAGATTGTGGAAGCTGGTTCCGATTCCGGGAATCGGCGTGCTGTAGTAATTGACCATTGCGAACCCAAAGCTGATGGTGAGGAGCAGACTGGCGAAGTTGTCGAAGTGAAACGCATGTTTGCCGCTAGCGGAGGATAGAGCGGATTTGATTCCAAACCATGCGATGAGAATCGTTGCGAACAAACGGAAGAGGTTTTGGCCCATAGCGTCGAAGAAGCCGAGGTTCTGGGTAAGCAAGGTGTTGATGGCTTGAAAGATGTACTGAAGATAGTCGGTTTGCATTGCCGTCAGCTCCCTCGACGCTCGGGCGTCTATCTCCACGTGCCTTACGGCATGCGGAAATTTTGAAGTGAATCGGTAAGGGTGCCGGTCACCTGGGCCATATTTGCGGCGAAGCTCGCCTGGCGCTGGATGTCGGCATTGATGGTGTTGGTGGTGGCCTCGCGCTGCTGCTTCGCGAGGATGGTCTGTTCTTCAAGAAGCGAAGCGAGTAGTTTGTTCGAGTCCTGGAGCGTGCGGAGCGTAAGCACGCCGGAGGCGTTGATCTTGTTGAGGACCGCAACTTGAGTGTTGAGATCGGAATCGTTCGAGAGCGAGTCCTGTTCGAGATTGCCGATCTGGGTCTGAATGGTTTGGGCGTTGCCACGGATGGCGCCGATTGTGGCAATGGCGTTGGTATTCGCACCGTCAGCGAGTTCGACCGTGGCGTACTGCGAGCGGACGCGGGCAAGCTCATCGGCATTCATGCCGGAGAGCTGGGCTTGGTTGTAAGGGAGAAGTTGTGTGGTTGCTTGTTGGTAGCCCGTTGACGCGAAGCCAAGTTGGCCAGAATTGATTCCGTTAACCCATGTTCCGGTGTTTCCGTAGGTGTTGAGCGCGGACACATTGCGCCACTGCGAAAACTGGGCACGATACCGCGCTGGCATGTTCTGAATGTTCTTGGCCATCCGCACGGCAAAGTTGTATTGAGCGACAAGCTGTGCGTAGCTGGCTCTGAGTTGAAGGAGATGCTGCTGAAGTTGGTAGTACCGGAGAAGCGCGTTGGAGTAGTTTGTGGGATCGTAAACGATTCCGACACCGAACTGCGCTGAAGCAGTTGCAACACACAGCCCCGTGATGAGCAATAAAACCAGAGTCTTTCTTTTCATCGATCGTTGTCCTTTCTTCTTTCTTGGCTCCTAGAGATCGGAAGGCATTTTGTGGTTGTTGTAATCGGGCAACGCCAGATCGCCAGCCAGATAGACTTTGACGCGATGGCCCTCACGGATCGTCACCGTGGGAGGGATGTTGAGAAATTTGTCGAGAATTTGCGACGCGGATTGTGCCGTGCTCGCGGCAAACCCCTGGCGCATGAGGCCGCCACCCGTGGCGTTGAGTGCGCCTCCGGTGCCTGCTTGGCCAACGGCTCCAAGCGCTCCAACCGCCAAGGACACTCCGAAGATGCGGAGATAATGGTTATTGACCTGGTCTCGGAGGCCGGTGTCACCGATCTGATTGAGCCCCTTGAATTGGTCGAGGCTGACGGAATACCCGTCGGGCATAAGGATGCGGTGGAAGGCAACAGCCAGACGGGTCTGGCCGAACGTTTCCACTTTCTTTGTTTCTCCGAGCAGTTTCGATCCCGCGGGGATCAATAGGTGCTGGCGGTCGTTTGAGTAAACGTCGGTTGAAAGCAGGCACTCGACGGGGCCTGCGAAGCCCCCGTCGAGGCGGTTGATGAGGACGGTTTCGAGGATGGTTCCTTCAAACAGTACGTAGTTTTTCCCCGCCGCCGCGTTGGCCCTACCAGCTGACACGGCGGCAGGGTTTCTGCCTTCCTCCTTTCTGTCTTTGGTTGCTTCCGCGGAATCGTTTCGCACCGGTGTGCCCTGCGCGGAAGAAATCGGATTCGGCTGCATCTCTCTCAACAGTTGGGCGATCTGCGCAGTGTCGGGTGCCGGAGTTGCGACGGCAAGCTGCGCTTCCGTCGTGGGCACCGTAGCGCTGGCCGGTGGCTTCCGATAACTCAGCGCGACATTTGAGGCAAACAGCGATACATAGGCGCGCTTTTTTCGCTCGGCCTGAATTTGGTCTTCAGGCCGCAGTTCGCTCGGAGTACCGCCATCGCGGGGCGGTTGGGGATCTTGCGTTGCCACGCCAGACAGCGATCGCGTTTGCTGAGCGAGTGCGCTCTGCGCAAGAAGCTGTTGCCGCTGCAAATCTTGAATGCGGTTCTGCATCTCGGCGATTTTGGTTTCGTTGACTTCAAGCGGCGGTGGCGTCGAAGCCGCGAGCGACGCTGATTTGGTTGGTGTCTGCGGTTTTTTGCCCCCAGTGAGCCACATAATGGACACCATGAGAAAGGCCAGCCCGAGAAGAAGCCACGACTGCACGTTCTTCGGCAGTAGGCCTTGGGGTTTAGGCGCTTTTTCCTGAACCTGAGCGGCTTGGTTCGGCTGTGTCATTTGCTCGCCTCTCAATTCCCGGCCGTGTGCCGCGCAAACGGCAGCTTCTTGTTGCCGATAGCGAGGTAGCCTGAATCAATGATTTTTGGCGCGATGTAAACGCCATTCTCGAATTGAAAAGAAATCAAGTTGGGCTTTCCATCCTTGATTTCATAGAGCGCGGGCTTTTCTCTCGCGCCACACTTGATGTAAGTAAAACTGTCGTCGTGATAGATGGCAGAGACGAGGAATGGCTCCCGCGCTGTCTTTGCGTTGAGTTGGTAATCGAATTGGAGTTTCGTCGCGTAAATGGAACGGAAACGGTTGACCTGCTCAGAGGCCTGGGTTTGCGCAGCGTGGACCTCTTCCGCCGTCTGAGCCCGGAGTGTCTCCAGTTCCTTCTTGTATGCCTCGGCCTCACTACCGCTGACGTAGCCGCGAAGCCCGTTATTCACCGCGATGGTCGAACCTTCCTTCGGCTCGACGAATATTTTGAGATCGGGGTCAGCATTCGGTTCATTGCTGATCTCGGTCAGCAAGAACGAATAGACGTGCCCGCTCGCGGTGATGAGGTTCAAGTTGCTGCGAATGCCAGCCTGGGCCGGATGGACATAACAGAGGTTGTGCGCACCATTGATGACCCAGAATTCCTTGTCTCCCGTCGTAAAGTCGAGAATCTCCTCGTCATCGGGAAGAACGATGAGCGTCGAAAACCTGAGCTTGGCGCGGACAGGCACAATGTCTTCCTTCGAATACTTCACAATGCGAGCCGTTGCGGTTGCAGCGCGAGCGGGGGAAGCGTGGAAAGCGGCTACGCCGAGAAGAACGAAGGCGAAGACGCAAAGGAAAGAGATGTGCCACCGATTGCGAAAACCATGTTTCATCGAGATGCTCCTTTTGAAATGGGATCGTCTTGCTTGGAACTCTTTTCGCAGTGCGAAAACACTCCGATAAACCAATGCACGGCAAGAATGGAAGCGGTGAAAAACGCGGCAACAGCAAGAGCCAGGACAGTACTGAGCGGCTCGTGCATTACCGTATTGGGATCGAAAGAGCGAAGAAGAATCACGGTTGGGCTCCCACCAGAATCTCGAGGCCTTTCTCAAAGCCGTAGGTTTCGAACGCTTCCTTCCGTTTCTTGTTGTCGTACGGATCGTTCGTGTAGAGCCAATAGCTCTTGGCATCAACGTTGAGATTCGCGACTTTCGCCAACTCCGGCGTCTTAATCAGGAATTGCTGTTTGGGAATGAGACCCGAGATCAGCTCGACTTCGTTTTCGTTCAAGTGAAACTGACGGCGGTAGAGGTCGCGGTCCATATCAGGGTTGGCCAGGAAGATTTTGGTGGCGCAGCTTTCGATGATTATGTCGAGGATGTCCGAGCGCTTCAGTTCGTCAAGCGATTGAGTGGAGAGCACCATTGCTGCGTTGTGTTTCCGCCAGGTCTTGAGGGCTTCGACCACGTATCGTTGAATGGCGGGGTTCTTCAGGAAGACCCACGCTTCGTCGATGAAAAACGCTTTGAAAACCGAGGAAATCTGTCGGTCCGCGATGACGGCGTTGGCGCGATGCAAGATGTAGAAGAGCAACGGCTCCAAAAGTTCGGGGTACTGGCTCATGCGCTGGAAGTCGAAGCACTGAAAGCGCGAGAACGAGATGGTGTCCTCAGTGTTGTCGAAGAGGAACCCGAACTGGCCGCCGCGGGTCCATTTGGAGAGGCGGCTCGCAACGTCGTGCCCCAGCGTGTTCGCCAGCACGCCCAGCGTGCGCAGCGCCGGGTCCACCGCGTACAGGATTTCGACCTGATGGAAAAGCTCGCGTTCGGTGGCCGGGTCGAGCTCGAACGCCCTCTGCCCCTGAATCAAGACTTTCAGGAAGAGAGCAAGAAAATCGAGATTCTCTTTCGTCGGCGGCAACGAAAAAGGGTTGATCCTGAAACCTTCGGATTCAAGGCCCACGCGGACATAGGAGCCGCCGAATAGTTGCGTGAGGCTTTCAAAACTTCCGCCGAGATCGAAGATAAAGGTGTGAGGATCGTATTTCTGGAGATTGGTGATGAGGAAATTCAAAAGGAAACTTTTGCCCGCGCCCGTTCGCCCGAGAATTATGGTGTGGGCGACATCGCGATAATGGAGATTTAGGAAGTACGGTGTGTGGTGATTGGTTTCTAGCACAGCGAGATATTCCTGCCGGAGATGACTATTCCGAGGCTCGCCACAGTGAAGGGTGAAGAGAAACGAGAAATCCGCGTAGTTGGTGTTAAGCAGATACAGGGAACGCAGGTTGAAGACGTGGTTGCCGGGGACAGTCGCGAGAAAGGCGTTTAGCAGGTTGAAGTTTTCGACATAGAGCTGGGCGTCATGGACGCTAAAGACTTTGTAGAAATCGGCACACGCCCGGTCCACTTTCGTCAAGTCGAGGTCGTAAATCACGACGGTAAGGGAAAATTGGCCAAAGTAATTGCCGTGCAGCTCGATCTCCGCAATTCCTTCACCGAGTTCTCTGACCTGAGATTCCTTGGAATCGTCGAGAAGCACGTCTTGTGTCGGGGCGTCGTTGAGACTGAACTGGCTGGTGAACGAACGCTTTGTGTTGTGAAAGTGGCGGCGCTTGGTCTGGATGACCCGGCGCATCTTGCCGGAATCTTCCTTTTTCCATTCCGTGACGACGTAATAGTTGGCTTCCACTTCGAGCAGTCGTTTGAAGATGAGCGGAAAGCTCTGGGCCGAAGGCTCCTTGAGGGTCAGAACCTTTACGTAGTAATCGTCCACTCGGAGATGCCCGCGGTGGCATTCGATTGGAGACTCGGGCAGGTAGTAATCGAGGAAGGTGTCGTATTTGAGTTTGGCGAGTTCGAGTTTGTCGGGATGAAAGTTGAGCGTTCGCTTCAAAACGCGAAAGGCTTCCTGTTTGTCGAGCATTCTTACGGAGAGGAAGTCGCTGACTTGGAGAATGAAGCTGCGGGCTTTTTGAAGAAGCGCTGCCTCGGCGTTGCTGACGTGCTGCCCAAGAATGACGACTTGCTTCTGAGCTGAGAAATGTGCTCGAAGGTCGGCAAGGGCTTTTTTCGGATTCTTAGGAAACTCAGCGAGCACGCTACCGAGCTTGGCTGAAGTCTTAAATCCTTCGTAGAGGACCACGTAATAGACCGAAAGGGAAAAAAGCGTGTCGGCTTTAGTGCCGAGGTAGGTGATGCGGTTTTTGATCGCTGTATTAACGATCGGATTGCCGTAAAGCTTGTATGGGATGGTCTCGTTGTTGCGCTTGAAGAGGTATTGGTAGACCCGGTAGTTTTCATCGAAAAGCTTGAGAGCCGACTCGAGACGCTTGGTGAAGCCGTCAATCGAAGCGCCGTCGAGGCACTCGTAATCGACGCCGCGAACTTCGAGGATGACTCCGACCTCCCCGCTTTTTGTGAGAAAGACATGCGGACCGATGAAACCGTAGAGATTTATCTGCTCGTTGAGAGAACCAGTCTCTCTATAGTTCTTGAAGATTCGGCTAAGCCTGAGCATGGCCATCCCTTCGGATTGCAATCGCGGTGAACTTCATCGGGTCGTATTGGGCACGGAGTCTTGCGGCCGTCAGCAGAAATCGCAGAACTTGAGGATCGGTCTCGGTGGCCCAGCGGGCCAGGAAGTAAAGCAACAAAAACATCAGCAACCCGCCGAATAAGCTGTTGAGCAGGTTGAAGGTGGCCGCTCCAAGGCACATGGCGAAGAAGAAGAGTTTTCGCTCGGCACCGAGGATCGTCAGTGGCCGGGACAGCGACCGATGCACCCGGTTGATTCGTCTAACTTCCGCCATGTGCTTCTCCCTTCGCGACGCCGCTGTTTCAGCTGCCTGGGAAAAGCCACGAAAGGAAATTTACCGCTGCAATGGCCATTCCGACGCCAAAGAGCACGCCTGCAAGCACACGCTTCGAGCCGCCTTCACCGAAGGCAAAGGTGAGCCCCGCAACTACAATGGCAACGAGGGAGAGGCCGCGAGCGATGGTGCTGGTGAAAGCCTGTTGCAGTACGCTAACTGCGTTTTCCCATGGCGAGGCTCCCGTCTGGCCAAAAGCAGGAGCGACGAGAAATAGAGCGACGACGGCGGTCGCCAGAAATCGAAAATGAAACGTCGATGAGCGGAAACGCTTACAGAGAAATATGTTCACGGGTATGCCTCCACGCAAATTGGGAATGCCAACCATGACAGCGAGGGGAGGCTCTTAACGTCCTCCAGGGCGGGTGGTAGGGCTTCGGGCGATGCGGGAGTCTGCTGTTCACGCCACGTGGCCCCGATCAGTGTCGAGGCGCAGTTGGAGCTTTAGCCCCATAAACAGCGTTGTCCCGCGATCGCGTTCGCCGTTACCGCAGGCCGTACGCGATGCAGAGCGGCGGACCGGGGAACCCGGTGTCGCGTTGCTCGCGGGAGTACGTGGCGAGAACTCCCCTCACTATACTAAGAGGCCTCGAAAACGAAAAAGCTCAACGAAGAAAATGCGTGAAATAAGGCAGGATTTTTGACCCATTCTAAACTTTTGGCTCTGGAACAAATCCTACGCGGCACTATGCTCAATTCCTGATTCAGCATTGACCAGGCAAGTTCTCTGAACGCTGTTCTCGGATAACTTCCGTTCGCGCTCTGGTCAAATGAGACACGCTTTATTCATGGCGGAGTGCTTCGGCGGGTGGGATGGCGATGGCGTGGCGGGCGGGCAACAAGCAGGCGAGGAGTGCGCTGAGAGCGACGAGCGCGGCGGCTGCTAACAGACTGACTGCGGCGAAGGCATTTTGCATCCAGTGGGCGAGGACGGCGCCGAGAAAGCTGTCAAAGGCAAGACCGATGACAATGCCCGCGGCCGCGCTGACGAGCGCGATGCGCGCGGCGATCCACAAGACGTGCGCGGGCGGCGCGCCGAGTGCCAGGCGGACGCCGAACTCGGTAGTGCGCTGCGCGACGCTGTAAGCGACGGCGCTGAAGATGCCGACCAGCGCGAGCGCGAGCGCCATGGCAGAAAAGATGGCAAACAATATCGAGAAGAGCCGCTGGCGGCTGTATTGTTCGTCTTGCTCGATGGCCTCCTTGAGGCTGAAGGTGCCGTTGAAGGCCCCGTTCGAGATTTGCTGATCGGAAGCGACGGATGCGACAGCGCCGCGGATGGAGAGCAGATAGGCGAGCGGATCGCCCTGGGTGCGGACGAAGAACTGCTCATAGGGCAGCATCACCGCGGTGTACGGAACATAGATCGCCGGGGCCACCGGGTGATCGAGGCCGTCGTTGCGCGCATCGCCGACGACGCCAATGATCTCACGCGCGGCGGTGCTTTGCGCAGAGGTCGCCGCGTAGCGATTCTGACTCGTGAGACCGGGAATGCGTAGCTGTCGGCCCAAGGCATTCGACGACGAGAGATAGCGCGTCGCGAAAGCGTGATTGACGACCGCGATGAAGTCTCCGCGGGCGTTTTCATTCGTATTCCAGACGCGACCCTCAAGCAGAGGTATGCGCAGCGTCGCGAAATATCGCTGGTCGACGAGCATCACACGGGCCTGCGGCTGCTCGCCATCGCGACTTCCGTCGATACTGACAGCGCTCTCATCGCCAGTATCAGGCGGCGTGGCGTCTGTGCCGACAGCGACAGTGGAGACACCTGGGACGGATGCGATCTTCTCGCGGATCTGCTCGATGTAAGCCGTGCGCCCTTCGCGCGATTGAATGCGGTTCCACTCGCCTCGGTCTTGGACGTGCAGCATGATGCCGACCTTCATGACATTTGCGGGATCGTAGCCCAGCGGCATCTGCATGAGCTCGAGAAAGCTGCGGATGGCGGTGCCCGCAGTGGCCATGAGAAGAAGCGTGAGCGCGACTTGGGCGATGATGAGAACGCTCCAGCGATGCTTTGCAGGAGCAGCGACAACGCCAATCTGCCTGCCGGGGAGCATACGCGCGGAATTGTTACGCGAGAGGCGCAATGCGGGCACCAGACCGAAGAATATGCCGCAGAGCAGTGCGAGCGCGACCGAGAACGCCAGGATGGGAGCGTTGATGCGGATGACGGATTCGGCCGGAAAGGAATCCGGAGAAAGCGACAAGGGAAGTTTTGCAAGCGAGTAAGATGCAGCAACGCCAAGAACGGCGCCGGTGCTGGAGATGACGACGGCTTCGACGAGCAACTGGCGGACGATGCGCCAGCGACTGGCGCCGATCGCACTGCGGATGGCGAACTCACGCTCGCGCGTGCTGCCACGGGCCAGCAGAAGGATGGAGCAGTTGGCGCAGCCGATGACTAGCAACAGCCCCACGCCTGCAAGAAGAAGCGTCAGGGTGCGGCCAGTTTCCTGCTGGAAAGGCGCGATGATGGGCTGCAGCGCGAGATGCCAGTGATCGGGAAAGCGCTCGGGATGCTGTTCTGCAAACTGGCGCACGATGGGCTCGAGCGCAGCGTTGGCGGCGGCAAGTGTGACGTTGGGCCGGAGCTTGATCCACGGTATGTAGGCCACGTAGGAAACGTTGAAAAGACCCCGCATTAGACTGGCCGGCAGGTAGAAATCACCGACGCCGTTGGTGTCATTGAATGCGAAACTCCGGGGCATGACCCCGACAATGGTGTAGGGCGCGTGATTAATTTCGAGCGTTTGCCCGATGATGTGGGGATCGCCGCCGTAGTGGCGCTGCCAGAACCGGTAGTTGAGAACCACGACGGAGTGGCCGCCGTTCTCTGCGTCGTATGGCTCGATGTTGCGGCCGAGAGCCGGGCGCACACCAAAGAAACTCCCGGCATTCTCCGTGAGGTACATCCCAGAGATATCTTCCGGCAGTGCGCCGCCGGTGATCTCCATGTGTGCGTTGTTAAAGCCTAAGGATGAATCAACCGGCGCTGCCAGGCGCAGATCATCGAACACTGCCTTGCTAAGGGGAAACCAGCGAGGCTCGTCAGCATGCTGCTCGTCGATGATGACGGGGTTCACGATTCGGTCGGCGCCGGCGTAGGGAAACGGGTGCAGCAGGACGGCGTAGATGAGCGAGAACATCGCCGTGGTGGCGCCGATGCCGAGCGCGAGTGAGAGCACGGCGACGGCGGCGAAGCCGGGGTTGCGGCGCAGGGCGCGGAGGCCGTAGCGGATGTCTCCGCCTAACTCATCGAGGAGGCGGAGGCCGATAGCCTCGCGGTAAGTTTCGTTTTGCGTGGCGGGCTGGCCGAGGTCCATGCGGGCTTTGCGGCGGGCTTCTTCTTGGGGGAGGCCCTGGCGGATCAAATCTTCCTGGTAGGCGTCGAGGGTAAAACGAAACTCTTCTTCGACATCGCTGCGGCTGCGTGGCGCGATGGAGTGCCAGAGCTTGCGAATTGCGGCGAGGAGACTCATATTTCGCTCGCCTTCTTGCCGAGAATCCCGGCGACGACAGCGGCCATGTCGGTCCATTTGGCGGTCTCGGCCTTCAGCTGACGCGTACCGGTAGCGGTGAGCGAGTAAAATCGGGCGCGGCGATTGTTCTCCGACTCACCCCACTCGCCTTTGATCCAGCCCCGGCGCTCAAGACGATAGACGGCGGTGTAGAAGGAACCCTGCAGGATTTCGAGGCGCTCGCCGGAGATCTGCTGGATGCGCAGCAGGATGCCGTAGCCATGCAGCGGACCGAGCGAGACCGCCTTGAGGATCAGCATCTCGAGTGTGCCCTGCGGGAGTTCAACCGCTTTGGTCAAAGGGTCTCTCCTATCTAGGAAAGGAGAGTACGCGGTCTCTCCTTTCCCGTCAAGGAGACTGCCACCGGGCGATTGCGTCTTCGGCGGGTTCCGGTGATTCGCTCTCGGGCCTTCGATAAATCGCCAAATCCTCACTGGCGTCGCGCTGGAAAACAGGATTCCTGGCGGATGACGAGCTAACCGCAAGTTATTCCGGTTAGTGGTTGCTTTTTAAAGCGTATTGACCACCTCTAAGGCCGCCTGTAGCTGGTTATCTACACCTGCCGCCAGTGATTCTGGGAAATTTTCAATCGGCACATCGGGTTCGACTCCCTTGCCTTCTATGCATTCCCCATTCCAGGTGTACCAGCCCGCGACGGGCATGCGGAGCACATATCCACCGGGCAGCTTGAAATTCGCACCACCGAGTACCTCACCTGCTGTTCTTGTGCCGACAAGCGTGGCGAGATGATTCTCCTTTGCGAAACTGGCGACCATTTCCGCCGCGCTGTGGCTATGCTCATTGATTAGAACGACGGTGCGGCCGTGGAACGGCTGGGGGCCGAGGCCCTCCGTTACAAGAACCATTGAGCGGTCCCTCTGAAAGATTTTGAAACGGACGGCCATCATGAGAAGCTCTGCTTTTGTAGCCGGAATCTTGCCGATGCGAGTAAGTCTTTCCTTCCGGTAGCCTTTCCGCAGCCGCGCGCGCGTAATGCTATATCCTATTTCCAGTTTGCCCGGACATAGATAGCTCAGGAGGCGGAGAGACCCTAAACCGCCCCCGATATTCCCCCGAATGTCCACGATCAGCCGTTGAACACCGTGGTCTTTCAGGTCGCGAACAGCGGCATCCAGACCCCTAGCGAAACTCTGGCCGACTGCGCCCGGAAAGGTCGCTACTCTTACAAGGCCTGTGTCGGATGCAAGCATCCGGTGGGATAGACTGCGCGGCTCAATCATCGGTGGCCGATCTTTTGCTGCTCGGTTTGGCACTTCGATTACGACCTGGCGCTTGTCACCGCCGAAAGTTCCGATCTCAAGTTGATGAGTGCCACCGATGCGGAAATTTGCAGGCGTCGGCGGTATTATCGGTTCGGAATCTATACAGAGAAGGAGTTCGCCCGGGTGAATGCCCGCCTGGAATGTCGGCCCGTCTTCAATCACATCCAGAAACATCCAACGCTTGCCTTGGGGAGTCTCCACCGCGCGCAGAGTCGCGTTGATAGAATACGGTGCGGGGACACTGTCGCGGCGCTGATGAAAAAATGCTGTATGGCTGCTGCCTAGTGCTCTGAGGAGTTCACCCACGCCACTTTCGAACGCTTGTGCGTCATTCAGATCAATGAGACGCGGCGTGCGTTCGTCAACGAGCGCAATCCACGGGCGATAGTCCTGATTCGGGTTGCTAACGTTGATGTGGCGCTCGGAAACGAGCTTCTTGATTGTGCTGATGATTTTGGCGCGATCCTTAGGCGCGGGGACTTGGCGTGATGCGTGTGGTGCCGAGGACATTGATCGTTTCTCCTCAATTCATCGGACTGAATTTCTTAGAGGTGATGCTGATGGCATGATCGCCTGAACCTTCCAATTTGAAGCTAGCCCAGTAGTACGGAACGGCCTGCGCACCATAAGTCTTAAGCATGTCTCTTTTGGCCGCAGTCAAAGCATGAGCAACAGTATTCTTCTCTGCCAAATGAGCGTAAAAACGCTTCATCAGATAGAGCGCTGTCGTGTCCTCGATGGTCCAAAGGGTGGAGATGACGGTCTTCGCGCCTGCCAACTGAAATGCCAGAGAAAGATTTGCGATGCCTTCTTCCCCTTGGAGACGACCCACTGCGGTGTCACATGCTGACAAGACAACGAGATCGGCATTCGTATGCAAATGCACGATGTCGCTTGCCTCCATAATGCCGTCATCGCCCGACGATGAATCACTTAGAAGTATGAGGGCCGCTCGTTCAGGGTGCTTCTCGTTAGCTACGCCGTGCACAGCCAAATGAATGATTGAGTGCTGATCTAAGCCCGAGTGCTCAAACGCAGATTTGGTGGCGCTCGGGCCAAGCAGGACGGTGTCGCTGTCACTGGGGAAGGCGGCTTGGGCCGCAAGAACCTCTTCCGTGGAAGCTGGCAAGTTGACCAGGGGAGTGCTGATGTATCCCCGCATCGTCGCCAGTTTGGTGAGCTCCGCATTCTGCTCGTACGGGATTCCGCCAATGGCAAGAAGAGGGTACTGCGCGAGTTTCTGCGGGGCCGAATTAGTCAAGTATAGAGAAGTCGCGGAAGGGGCATACGTTATGGTGTGGGAAGAAACCAAGTAGCGCCCGGAGCCGTCAACCAGCGCATCGAACGGCAGGAGATGCAACCGACCGTCCGGCACAATTACGAGCCGCTCTTTCTTTGAAATCTCCGGGATCTCCCTCAGGAGAGTCGCATAGAGGTCTCCTCCTTGAGCCTTCGACGTCCCTTTTGTCTTTAATGTTTTCAGATAGGCGATGACCGAGCTTTCGATGCTCTCACGATCAGCAAGCGGCACGATGCGAGCAAAGTCTCGACCAATCACCAAACAATAGGAATGCGGTTGCGCCATAACGTACTCAAGCACGAGTTCGTTTGTGGTGAGACCCTCACGTATGCGTTCCAGCGGAATGGTTTGCCATGGTTGGGATTTCCAGGTGCCCGATGTGGGGGTAACCCATCGTGCTTCTTCCGCGAGAAAAATCTTGTCTCGAATTTGGTGCACCTGGTCAGCCGACTTCGCTTTCGCCAGTTCCAGATTCAGGTGGCTAATCTGCTTCTCGATTTCCAACTCCTCCGGGGATTCAGGTGGTTTCCCGCTCATTAGGAGTTCTGTCGTCACGCGACCGCGGGCGTGCTCAAGAACGGAGAAGGCTTTGGCAGTGTCGTTCAAGTGCTCGGCGACCAATGCGAAATGTTCTGCGTAAACGGAGCTCATGGCGTTGATCAGGCCGATTTTGCCGGCTGCAGACCTGACGTTGCCGATCATAGTGTCCAGGACATCGGACGCTCGGTCATACGTTTGGATGGCGTCTGCATACTTTCCCTGGCTCGCTTGCAACTGGGCGAGTGCTTGCAGACGCAATGGGAGCAAATAAAGATCGCCGCTATTCTGCGTGGAATCGGCTGCGGCTGCGGCCAAAGATTCCGCTTTCGGTAGGTCGCCCTTCTTGCGATAAATGTCTTCCAGATAGAATTGAGCGTCTGCCAGTAAGCGTGTGAAGTGGCCTTTTTGCGCTAGCTCAATCGCCCTCTCGAAGTTCTCCATCGCCTTCGCATCATCACCCTTTGCAGTTTCTACAGTTCCTGCTGTGATGAGGGCTTGTGTTTCCTTGACGTGTTTCTGCCTAGCTTGGGCTTGGGCGATGATCTCGTTAGCGAGCTGTTCGGCTGCGTCGAGCTTACCCATTCCACGGAATGCCTGGAGTCTGCCTTCGTTGACAACGAACTGGTATCCGGCGTCAGGGTTGGCGGTTGCGATTTTCAGCGCCTTGTCGAAATATCCGAGCGCGTCATCGTAGGAGCCCAACTGCACGTAAGCGTGTCCAACCGCAGCGAGGTAACGAATTTGCGCTCCGATATCACCAAACATCATCGCCCCCATGAGGGCACCAGCGACTTTCTGGCGGGCTGAAGTCATGTCTCCTTCGAGGAACAAGGCGAATCCGAGTTCGCCCGAGGCGCGGTTTTCCAACTTCTTGTCGCCAAGGGCCTGAGCGAGCTTTAACGCAGCCTCCCAATCGCGGCGCATTGGCGCGGCGTCAAGCTCTCCATCGATGTCACCGAGAACCATGAGACAAAAGAGCCTGAGTTCCTTGTCAGACTGAAGGAGGGGATTCTTATCTAGCTCTGATCCGAGTTCCTCTGATACCTCTGGAAGCGAAAGTTGCTCCATAGTTGAGCGTATTAGGCCTAAGTGCGCGTACAGCGCATTGCGGCGATCACCGTGGCCCGCATACAGTTGCTCAGCTTCGGTAAACATTGGCGCGGCATCTGCCCAGTTATACAAATCGCCCAGGTGAAGGGCTTTCTTCAATAAAACATCGGGATCGTCTGTCGCGCCCTGCGCTTGTGCAAAGGTCCAAACCACTCCGCACAACAAAATGCAGATCGTCACTCGCCTGACGCTCATGGCTTTTGCTCCCCGCTCTTGGGCGATGCAGCCTGAATTGAAAGCGGCTGAACAAGACGAATGCCGCTTGAAGAACGAACTTCCAAGTTGTAGTTCCGTGGCGGGATTTGCCTGAAATCCGCCTCAACTTGAATGAGCGTTTTGCCTTTGAGAAGATGTGCTTGCGCGGACTTTGACCAGACTGTCTCGCTTCCCCCCGTCAGCCTCAAATCGTAACGGCCCTCAGCACTTGCCAACGGCAAAGTCAGAGTTAGCTCAAGGGGTGAACTTGGAACAGGAACTCGCAGCTGAGTTCCAGTTGCAGATTCGCTGCCGCGCACTGGAGAAAGTGCGCTTAAGTCGAGATTGAAAGGCGAATATGCCACAGTGGGATTCAGGGGCTCAGTAGGATTCGGCTTTCGGTGTGTGTCTATTGGAGGCGTATTCGGCTGTCGAATTCCTTGAAGCAACAGCCCAACGCCGATTGCGATAAGCAGTATGCATAGAGCCGCTGTCCCGGCGAGCACGGGGTGGGCCCTGGTCCATCCAGACACACGTCTCCAAGAAGTTCCCCGCTGCGCTTCCGTCTGCGATTTCGACTCAGCGAGGAGCTCCGCGTAGCGCCTGAAGCACGGAGAACAAACAGCCAAGTGCTCGGTGACCGTGGGCTCACTTTCGTTCGGGTAGAACGCGAGAGATCGGAGTGCAGCGTCAGGGGGGCATCCCTGGCGGTCCGGGTTAGGAAAAGCCTCCGAAAGATAGGAGCGCGCAAAGTCGAGTAGCTCCTTGTTCTTTTTCTCGAGGGCTGCGCGATCTTTGATTCTCATTCTCATTGTTCAGAACCGCTTGCTAAAACTCTCCGAGAATTCATAATTTACTTCTCAGGCCGAGCCTCACTCCGACCTTGTGGAGCGCCTGGTTGAAGCGGGACTCCGCAGCATGGCCCGATATGCTGTAATACAAACCAATTTCCTTCCACGAAAACCCTTGAATGCGCCGATAGAACATATCGCGGGTCACGGGATCGCACCTTGTCAAGAGTTCATCAACGAGAATCTTCAACTCAAGTTCAGCCTCTGGGTCAGTTGAGTTGTGGGAACCTGCCGAGCGCACGCGAACGGCGTCCTCCAAGAGCAACTGGCGCTTCTTGGTCCTGTTTACGCGTCGGATGAAAGCAAGGAAAAGATACGACGGAAGGTCTCGAACAGCATTCTGGGTACGGTGCCTTTTCGCGTCTAGAGCACGCGAAACTGTGGCCGCAGCCTCCTCCAATAGAGTCGCCGCGACCGCAGGGTCAATGTGCTCTCTTTCGGCATGCTCGATTGCGCGGCGTCCGACCTCCTCGGCAGCGTCGAGGACAGAAGGGCTTATCCTCCGCCCAAGGCGGTCCACAGGGCTAAGGCGGAAGCTACGATGAGGCGGTCGCGCGCCTCCATCCATGATGGATCACCTTTAGCCCAAAATGCGCTGGCTGAGTGCGCACTAACCGGGCCGACCGACATATTCTGCGTACTACAACTCATCGAACTGCTTCTATAACTCCGCCGTTGCACCCTAGATTCGAGGCCAGTCTCGCCCCTATCTAGTAAGAGTACCTACTTTGGCAAAACCTCAATCGAGGGAAGGAAGAATCCCGCTGCGAATGCATAGACACCACCACCCCGGAGGTCATAACCCCTGTCACTCATGTTGATGCGGGATGAAAGCTAGGGGTTTTATCTCGGGCCACGTAATCCACTAGTACCGAAGTACTAGAGATTTCGAGTGCTGTCGCTGACTTTCGACAGTTTGCGGCGCGCTTCTGTTATTTAGCGGCGGCAGGATGGCTAGGCCCTCGCCGAACATACGAAAAGGGCCTCGGCGCGAAGCCGAGGCCCTCGAAACTCGCAACGTCAGAACGGAGCTGTATCCGATGAGTCGGGAGCATGGTCCGAAGCAGCAGAGCCGGAAGCATTCACTTCGGGTTCGGGTTCGCCGCGATCGAGCTTGCGCACGACATCGGCGCGAATGCACCAGAACGTCTGCTTGTTGGTCTTGGCTTTCTTGCCTTTGCCGTTTCCGCGTTCGTACGTGGTGCTCACGAGGTTGCCCTCGATGAGTACGTGCGAACCTTTCTTGATCGTCGTCGCAACGTATTCGGCGAGCCGCGGGCGGAACACACAGACGCGGTGCCACTCGGTTTTCGAGGCCCACTCGTCGTCGGTGTTCTTCCACGACCGCTGCGTGGCGACGGAGAGAACGGTGAACTTCGAACCGTTGTTGTTCCGTGCTTGACGTTGCTCCGGGTCTGCGCCGACGAAGCCGATGATTGTCACTGAGTTGAGGTAAGACATGAATTTTCTCCTTTTTCTTGCCCCATTTTCTTGGGGCACCCAAAAGCGAGAGGCCGCTGCTCCCAAGGCGAGCGGGTGCTTTATGGGAGGGACCTGTGCCTTTCGGGAGGAACCGGGAAAGCAGAAGCCGCGAAGCTGCCGGGCGCAGGAATTGGCCCGAAGCAGTGCCCAGAGAAAAGGAGCGGCAGAAAAAGGCAGGGGCACCGAACTCAGTCACATTAGTAATAAGAGTGGTGTTAGGGGAGCGCCACAGAGAAGAAAGTCAGAATGGCGCGTGTGTCGCGGTCGAGAAGAATGGTTGAAAGAACGGCACGAAACACTTCAATTCGAGTCAAACGGTCTCATCTTTGCCCTGAGGCCCTTGTATTCCTCAAATCCCCAAGTCGAGTGTTTTATCATGTGATCGATGATTGTGCGAATATACCCGTCTAGTTCCATGAAGAGTTCCGTTCTCTTGTCTAGCTCGGGTATGATTCTCTCCAGTCGATCGCCGATGTGGATGATCCGCGTTCGATAACCCGTGAACTCTTTGGTAGCCGGGTCTCTCTTTCCGGTTAAGTCAAAGAAACGCTCTTTTAAGCGTTCGTATTCGAGTTTATTTTTCGCCACGTATCGCGCGACAATCTCTGCGACCTCCTTAAATTTAATGAAGTCGGTAGGTTCAGCCAGAAACTCTAGCAAGCCCATAGCTTGCGTGAACTTTGCCGTAGGAGTGTCAGCCTGCAACATTGCCGAATAGAGGTCGAGACCATGTTGCGCTATGTGACCGACTTCCGCATCCTGGGGGTAATCGTTGTAATCCAAATCTTCATCATTAATTGGCAATCCCAGACCCTTGGTAAGGACAGAAGCGAAAGCATCCCCCGCGACAATTCCACCTTCGCGGCGGAAAGCGTTATACAACAGAGCTCCGGCCATCATGTTATTTGTGGCAATCTGGCCTGCCCGGCTTGGAAGTGCGTCGGGCACTTCTATGGAACAAAGTCGGTATCGGATCATGTTTAGGCACTTGATGTCAGCGACCTGGGAAAAAAAACGAATTAGTTCCATATGGTGCTTATGGTTGGTGCGCCAGAATGCAGCCCACTCGAAGCTGTAGGGGAAGGCGACAGTTGCACTTCGGGCGAATGTTTCCTTGTCCACAAAAGATGCCGCAGATTGATGCGCTGCTAGCGATTCGGAAATCTCTTTCGGTAGAACCAGATTTAGCTCACTGACTCTCGCAACGCCTGGTGGGTAGATAATTGCGCGGCTTTGAAATCGCACAGGAGTAGATAGCATTATTCTGGAAAGCGGCATCACAACTAGATGAGTTTCCGGCCCAAGCCAAGGTCCAATCTCTCGAAGAAGGTTGCCCTCGGTCGTCATATTCGATGGTCCACAGCCCAACCAACATGCCACGCAATTCGTTACGCAACCTTTCCAATAGCCGTAAGAACCTCCAAAATAGTGCTCTGGAGCTTCCTCAATCGTGTAGTGATTCCCGCAGTTGGCGCAGACCCGGTCTAATTGGGTTTCCTCCTCACTGAAGTTCCATGGCTCTACTGGCATCTAAAACCTCGTTCTTCACTTGACCGAAACCGCTTGCAAAGTAGCGGCAAGAGAGATGGCCGTTGAGCAAGTACAACTAAAGATTTTAATTCTACCAAAGCTCCTGATAGCAACGGGCAATGACAGGAGTGAAGAGATTGGTGGCCCTAGGTCGGAACGGGCCGCACGATTGAGTGTCACAGACTTTCGTGCGCGAGAGATGCCAGTCGAGACGCGAAGGCGTGCGCGAGTACACGCCGGGACGCGGTAATTTCGAAGAGGCAAAACGACAAGAGCAAGCGTTCCGTCGCTAGGCGAGAATAGCGGACAACCTGGCGATGAGCACAAGAAATGTTCGGTGGTGTTTAATCGGGGGCTTCAGTCTCACGGCTACTTGATTCCGCTGTTGGGGTTGGTTCTGCGCTTCAAAGAGGGTAATTGGCTATTTAGGTTTCTCATGCGGCGGCGTTGTGCCGAAATACTTAAGCGTCAGTTCGTCGAATTCTTCCTTGGAACGACAGGAGATCTTTGGACCCTCGGCTTGCTCGGACCTATAACCGTATGGCCAGACTGTGCAGCCCACGTCCTTTATAATTTTGCCATTGCGACGAAAAGTTAACTGACCGTATTCCGGTCCGTTCGCGCCCTCGAAGAAGGCATCGTAGATGATGTAGTAGGACCAGGAACGCAACCCGGTACTTCCCGTTACTTTAGTGTCGAAGTGCTGCGTCAAAACTTCTTCCACATAGCATTTATTCGCTTGGCCATCATAATGAGCTGTGTACGTCTCTATCGTTTGGTCGGCCTTTTGACTCTCATAACGAATGAATTTTTCAGCTTGCCGACCGCACTCTCTCTCTTGTGGCGACGCTGCATCGGATGGTCCTTCTTTCGGCGCATCCGGTCTTCGCGCATCTGCCTTCGGCGCGTCTGCCTCGGGCTCGTTGGGCAGTTGCTGGAGCTTCGTGGATTGGTTCCGGAGCAAGTTCTTGGCGTCGTTAACAGGAATTGCGAAGTTCAGATTTTCGCCGCCTTCAAGATACATAGTGTTAATCCCAACGACCTCACCGAACATATTGAACAATGGCCCGCCGCTACTACCATGAGAAATCGGCGCAGTAATCTGCAAGAATTTGCCTTCTTCTTTAGTTACGCGGACTCCGCTCAAAATGCCATTCGAAACCGTGAGTTCTAAGCCGAGTGGATTTCCGATAGCAACAACCTCTTCACCGACTTGAATCTGATCTGAGTCACCGAGCGTAAGTGTGCGGAAGGTTTTGCCGTGAATTTTGATGACGGCGAGGTCGCGGTCTTTGTCGGCTGCCAGTACACCGTCAACGGGCAGGATCGTACCGTCGGAGAACTTAACAATAGCCACGTTGCCGTTCTCGATGACATGGTAGTTCGTCAGGATCACGCCATCAGGTTTCACAAGGAAACCGGTGCCGCGTGCTATCGGTTTATCGTTGTCTGCGGTGACGATTGTGACGATTGCGCCGTTCGCAGCCTTAGCAATCGTTGGTATGTCCTTTCGAGATGGTACCGACTGCGCGGCAACGACACCAGAAACGATGAAAGTCAGAGGAAGAAGTTTCATTGCAAGACCCTTGGCCATTTCTATGTCCTTTGATCAGAGTCCAGATTCCTTCGCCTTTTCCGGTTTCTCTCGCTGAAACTTATCAATTGTGGTGAGCACAAGGTCGATCAAATCACGATTTGTTTTCAGTCGTAACTGAGGAGTATCCAATGGCCGTAGCGAATAAGTCCGATCGCCGTTCTGCTCAATCAGTAGACCTAGGATGTGCTTATGGACATCCTCGCCGAAGAGCATTCCGAGCGAGCCCCCAGGAAAATAAACTGTGCGCTGTGGTCCAAATACCATCCCGAGCCCATCCATATCAGCCATTCTACAAAGTAGTTTCCCTGCCTTGACAAATTTCTCCGCCCACAAATCGTCTTCTCGCTGCTGTTCGCCAGCAAGGTTCCGTATTTCTTCTCTCACTCTCTTAGCTTCCTGCAATTGGCCGTACCCGTAGAAAGCACTTAACACCCCGGCGACGAGCGCAAGGATACTTATCACAAGGGTAGCCATGCTCTAAGTCTATCGAGATTCTTTCGAGAGATGCCTGGCAATGAGAGTCGCCAGTTACGTCAACGACAAGATGTTCCGTGATCTCAGGGGGACTCCTAGCTCTCACCATCCAACAGGAAACCATGGGGTGCGGCAAGATGGCTGGAGCGGCAGTGGGGAGAAAAAGTGCCTTGTGACGCTTTGGGTGGGCGGGTGGGAGAAGAGAAAAGTGGGCCGCACCATGGCGGCGCGGCCCCGACCGAATCATTATCGTTAGTTCTGCTTCCTTGGTTTGGCCTTGGACAGCTCCTGCCGACCTGACGGCGTGTTGGTCGAAGGCTTTCTCTTGTTGGTCACGGCCCGAGCCTCACTCATGCTTGCGAGGTCCTGGCGTACCGTAGCTGTTACCTTTGTGATATCGATTTTGTGGCGGGCAGCGGCCCGAGCGAGGTTGGAGTCTTTCGCAAGTGATTGCTTCGGGTTGTAGCCGGGGCAATACAGGTCGGAAACGAGAGCGCAGACGACAAGGAAACGGCTAACGTCGGCGGCTTTCATGGCTTGCACCGTGGCCGCGGCGATCTTCTCGTAGTCCACGGTCTCTTCGCCCCATGAAGTTTTGCTCTTCTTCTCTTCCCATGCGTAGAGCTTGGAAAGACGGCGGTGATTATCGTGTCCCAAACGTCGGAAGTAGTCGAGGGCTACCATCTCCAAGTCAGGCCGGGAGAGTGCGTACGGCAGCTTCTTGCGGATGGCTTCGAGGACTCGCACCCTCGACTGCTTCTCGACGCGCTCGGCAAGCACTTCTTTCTTGCGTTGCGCTTGCTCCTGCGGTGTCGGCTGGTAACGAGTTACCCGATTGTGAACGACGCATTTGTCGGTCTGGCAGAGATAGAAGATGCTGCCAGCACTCTTGCCGTCAATGAGAACGGCGGCTTTCGTGTTGGGGCACTCTCCTTTTGCTTTGGCCTTCCGGTATTGCCCTTCAAAGAGCACGTCTTTGGCATGGCCGTTTGCCTGCCAAGCGGGAGCTTGTGAAACGCGAAGGGGGTTCTCGCCTTTCTCCTCAAGCGGCTTCGCGTGAATTTGCACAAGTGCTTCGACCTTTGCTCGGTAGCACTCGCGGTCCGTGCAAGTGGACTTCTGCCGGACTTCGGGAAAGAGAAGCGGGTTGCTGCCCGTTCGTTTCGGGCAACGAGCGCACGCTCCCCCCTTTGGTAGAAGCGTTTCGTCCTGCGGGTCAAATGGCGCGTTCGTGAGGTCCAGATGGATTTCCCGCTCAATCCATGCGCGAAGCTCCCGCACCGTGGTCGCCTCGGCCTTCTTGTCTTTCAGGATAGCGGCGGCGTTCCGGTATTGCGGAAAGCATTCCTGTAGAGCGCGGCGCTGGTCGGTCGGTTGTAGGCGTGCGATTTCAAACGCATGAGCAACCGTCAGCTTGTCCTCATAGAACGCTTGCTTCGCTTCGGGAATGAGTTGAATCAAGCGCAGTCGTCCGCTGACGTACGCGGGCGATCTGCCAACTCGGGAAGCAATGTTTTCGACGGTGTAGGTATCGGGTTGAAGTTCGACGAGAGCAGCGTATCCCTGCGCCTCGTCGAGCGGATGCACGTCCACGCGCTGCACGTTTTCGATGACCTGTAGTTCAAGGGCTTGCGCGTCGTTCAGTTCGCGCACGGTTGCCGGGATGCTCTCTCGCTTTGCGAGTTTACAAGCACGGAAGCGACGCGTTCCGGCCACAAGCTCATACGTGCCCGCTTCCCCTTCGGGAAGCGGACGCAAGAGAATCGGTTGGAGTACACCGTGTTGCTTGATGTTGTCCGCGAGTTCCACCAACTTCGCCTCATCGAAGAAGCGTCGTGGATTGGTTTTGGATTCGCGGATTTTCGCTAAAGGAATGTCCTGAATAGATGAAACCACAGGGGGTACTGATTTCGTTCCACTTGCTACCATCGTTGCATTCATTTCTTCTAGTCTCCTTTTTCTAAGAAATTTGTTTGGGCCTAATACTCTTCGGGTAGCAAAAGCGTGGTCACAGAGCGGTCCGATTCCGTGATAATCCACAACTTGTCGCCAGCGTGTGTGCGGTAGGCGCTCAAGAGCCGGAACCCGTGCTCTAGGCTGTAGTCGTTTTCCTTCCGGTCCTCGTCTGACAAATCGCCCCACTCGCGGTTGACATGGCGCGTGAGGAACTCGCCCGGCTGTTGTCCTGCCTTCTTAAGCGCGGCCAAAGCGCCCGGTGTTGCGACGATCTGGCCGAGTTCGAAAGCAGGTTGTTTGCTGAGTTGTTGCATTGGAAAGACTCCTTTCGTTGGTTTCGTTTTTTGCTTCTTAGAGGCACCGCAGAGAGCGGTGCATTAAAAGCAAATGCCCTTCCTGGCGGGGCGAGGCGCTTGGCCGTCCGCGCTGTCAAGGGCGCGCAGTTTGCGTTTATCGGAGCGAAGCGGGAGACCCTTGACAGGACAAGCGGGCGGTCCAGGCGCAGGTTTTCAGCAGGAAGGGCAGAAAAGTGGTAAAGGCCACACGTAGACGCAGTGATTTTGTATGGGGGATTGCGGATGCAGCCGCGAAAAAGGGACCACCCGCCTCGCAGTGGTCTTTATCGTTCTCTTCTTTTTTGGCTACTATTATTGTTACTAGCGACAATAAGCTAGAATTGCGAAACGATTAATTCATCCTATGAGTGTGGCAAATCAGGTTTGTAGGAGTTGCAAGGCGGAGTTCATGCCGGAGCCTGGCAAGCCTGGATATATCGACGAGTGTCCGGCCTGCGTTGCCGAACGACTCCACTTAAACGACGAAGTGCGGGCCCCGAAACCGATCTGCAGATATTGCGGCAATGAGGTGTGGGAAGGCGAAGATTTCCGAGACTTTCATAGGATCTGCGTTGAAAAATATAAAAAGTATCGCACTCTCCCAGTAACCGACGATGAGTTTGCTCAGCTCAAACAGCTCCAAATTAAATATCGGTGGGATTGGCCAGCAGTTTTTAGTACAAATTTGCATCGACACCTATGGCCCTGGGTTGAATACGGTTGGACCGATTGGTCTGACAGACAGGAGTTGCGGGGACTATCCAAGATACTTGACCTTATTGCAGACGTATGCCTGGCGGAAAGACTTGATGATGGCGGTGGACGCTTTTTTGTCAACGACGACGGCGCCTTTTATAAGAAGGAGGATGGAGAATTAGTTCAATTTGTGACCTTCCAAAGAACTCGTACAAATCAAGACCCGATGCCGTAATTGTTCACACTTTCCTTGGGCCGAAGATTTCTTTGACGGAATCGGAAACCTCCTTCGGGGAACAAGAAAGAAATTTCCTGGCACCAAAATGAGTTGCGGTTCGGTAGCGAGTCCGGCGTGTCAGGGACGGGACGTAACCAGGGCGGAGAAGAGCGGAAAACGCTTCAAGTCATTTTCGGAAATGGAGTCGCTGAGAAGAACAGGTTCCGCACGCTTTGGAACGCACAGCACAAACGGTTCGAAAGCTTCGCGTAACATAGCGGCGTATTTCTTGCGGTCGTATCCGAACCATCCTTCCCATAAGGCGTAAGCCCGAACGCGGTCGTTGGGGACGTGGGCTTCGGCGTTGGTGATAACGTACTCGATGTTCTGTCCAGGTCGCAGTTTGACCCCGCTTCCGAAGAGTTGTTGCGCGGCTATCGCGGTAACGCCTGCCTTTTGGTAGTCGCGCGGCTCCCGCGTAATGCGCTTGCTGACGACAAGTTCTCGGATGTCCACTTCGCCATTTGCCAGAAGGTCTTCGTAGTTCGCGAACACCGCGCGTGCGATGTCAAGCTTTCGCAAATAAGAATCGTAATCGTGGGCTTCGGCAAGGATGGCGAGCACTTCGTGCTGCATTCGAGCAAGTAGCGGTGGCGTGTCGTGGCGCCGGCACTCAAGTCCGCGGATTTTTGGCTCGCCATCTTCCCCGACCGCAAAGAAGCGATTCGGCACGGGCACGTCCGCGTATTGCTTGGAAGGGAGAAAGACGACATAGCGGTAGACGGATTCAATCGCCAGGGGAAGGCGGGTTCTATTCTCGATCTCATGGGAGAGCCGCTCGTAGTCCTCGCGCGTCGCTCCCTCTTTCCAAACATATAAGGAGTCCACTAAGGCGTGTATCAGTTCGAATCCATCGGCCTCCGCAATTTCTTTGGCAACGAGAAGCGTTTCGCGCGCGACGGCGTTGATGGCTTCATGCGCTTCGATTTTTCCAAAGCGGGCGTTCTTGTAACCGGTATAGCCGAAGCAGCACACAAGAAGCCACTTCATCGAATCGCGCTGCAATTTCATCCTGAGCGCAGTATCGGGCGGCGTTGTCTTCAGGAGCTTCTTGAGTTCGCAGCGCTTGGCGATAAGCCGTTCGACCACGCGGCTCGTGATCCCTCTTCGCTTCTGGCAAATGCGGTAGCCGAGTTCGGGAATGCGCGGAGCGTCGGGGCAGCACGCGCAATTTACGGTTTCGGGGGAGATATTGAATCGTGCCATGATGCTCGGGAACTGGCTCACGAAATCTAGTTCCGCGACGTTGGGCGTGAAGCCGAGTTTCGGCACGAAGACGAGGCCGCCGCGGTCTGCTACCAACAGCTCGTCGGGCCTCTTGGGATCTTCCGGTTCTGCTTTCTGCTCGGGAATCAGCACGCCGTCGCGATGGGCGAGTTCCATCTGCATGTAGGAAATGCCGGTGCCGGTCGTGGTCCGCGCCGCGTATTGAATCGGAAGCTTGGTGAGCCGGGCCAGTTCCCAGAGGCCGGCGAAGTCACACTTCTCCGAAATGAACGAGTTCTGCTTGTCCACGTGGATGCGGCCAAAGAGCGTGATAGAGCTGGCTTTGAAAAGAATCCTTCCGTAACTTGTGTAGCTGCGCCCGCGGGATTGCTGGACGGCCGCGGACTCGTCGCGATTGAGCGGCAAAGAAGATCGCAGGCGTTCGGCCTGCTGGCGAAGCAACGGAAGAATAGTGGAGTCGCCCCACTCGGAAAGAATCACATCGGGATCGTGGCGTTTGAGCAATCCGGCAAATTGAATCGCCGGAGGCTCGCCCGTTTCGTCGAGCTCCCAGCAAGTACCATCCATTTCGATTTCGAGTGCCGCGCGACGACCGTGTGTGGGATCGATCCGCGCAAGGCCGGATAACCGAATCTGCATGATTTTGAGTGGCGGCATTTCATAATCTAGCGCCCATTCATCATCGCGGCATGCGATGGAGAGAACTTGTCCGTCGTGGTCGGCTTCGACTTCCACAAAGGAAAGCGGAAACAACCGCTTCTCCCAGCAATAAAGCGACGCCACCATGAGGTCGCTGTTGTAGAGCTGCAATTTCGAGTCGAGCCTGTGCACCCATCGTCCCCAGCCGATGAAATTCGACGGACGGAGAACGGAAACTTCGAGGACTTGGCGGGACGCGTTCAGCCAGAGGTCGGTCCGCTCGGTAAATCGAGTGCGAAGCTCTGTGGTTTTGCGTTGTGCGGCGTCCCGCAACTGAATGAGACGCTCCTCCGGGCCCGAAACATAGAAGGCCGGCGCGAAGCTATCGGTCAAACGGTAGTGCGACTGGTTGCGGTCGATCAGCCACAGCGTCATCCCGTGTTGGTTGGGGTAGAGGTCGAGAATCCATCCTTGAAGCGATTTCACAAAGCACCCCTGCGTTCTGAAGAACCTTCTCGACGGCATCGAGACGCTTTTCCTGGTCGAGAGCGATGGAGAGGAGGATCGCTTCCATCGGGTTGTCATGGGCCTGATAGGTGGCCGCTTGGGTATAGCAACGCACCCGTACAAATAGCCGGTCGAAATGCGGCTGGTCTTCTCGCCGCAAGGCGCGCCGGAACTTTTTCCAGCGTTCCGCCGCTTGTTGAATTAATTGAACAAAAGTAGGGACGGTTCTGCCCATGATATGCCTCGATCTTTCCGTTCAGGCCGGAAGCAGCGGAGTATTCTTCTCGCAGGTAAAGGAAAGCTTGTTCTCGGGAGTGGACTCCACCTTGACAACGTGGTCGGCCTGGTTGCGAAGTCGCTGAAAGAAATCGCGCCGCTTGGTCTTGAACGACGTGGCGTCGGAAAAAATGGCAACGGAAAGGGAGTGCGGCGCGAGGTTAACCAGGCCTTCGAGCGCATGTTCAAACGAGGCGCGCGCTTCTCTATCCCGAACATCCTCATCGAAATACAGGTCCGGCAAGGCCGTAACGATGAGGACGTCGGCAGAGAATTTCTTCAGAGTCTCGGGCACACGTCGGACGAGCTCGGTCAGTTGAAAGCAGGTAAAGGCGCGCGCGACGCGAATGAGGCTATTCACGCTCGATGGGTCAACACCGCGTTCTCTCGCAAAACTCGCTAGGAGGAGCGGGCTGATCTGATTTGCGCCGTCCAGGTAAAGAATCTGTTTATTTGCGAAGAGTGGTCGTGGCAGGAAGTAATGCGACAGACGCGGCATCTCGGGACAGCCATAAAAGACGGTCAGTGCTCTCTTGGGCAAGACCCAGGGATTCTGAACGGCTGGCTGGTCCGCGTTGACTGCAGAAACGAGTAAGCTCATGACGACCTGTTTTCCGCCCAAAACAGGGTAGGCGAACACAAGGCGAAAAGTCAAGCGCCTTGATGCTGGGTAGTTCCCATGCATGTCGTGGCGATGTGCCATAACAGTTGCGATGGTGGCGATGATAGTATCCCGCGAAAGTGGGAGGCACTGTGCATAACCCTTGGAGTTGGATCAAACAGCTCAACACCGATATTCGCGAAAAAGGAATCTGGGCTGTGGTGATCTCTGTCGCAGTTGGCTTGGTTTTAGGCGTCGCGGAGCACTGGTTCTACGGGACGATTCTCGCTTTAGTTGAGTCTGTACATACTCCTAGTTTTGTTCGTGTGGCTGTTATTCGCCTTCTAACAAATCCAGTGACGGTCGCATTGATGACTCTGATTGCGCTGATTGGGGCACTCGTAATTCATGCATATCTCACCGGCAGAGAAACAGGGTTATGGCTCGAATATGATGGGAGCCAACCGTATGCAGACAAACCGCTACGTATTCAAAACAGCGGAAGAAAGACTGTTTACGATGTTGTTGTAAAAATACCCGCCGACGGTTCGGATTTTGTCTCCGATTGCATCCCGCGACTCCTTAACGACAAATCGTGGATTGCCTGTACATCGAACGGAGTTGTAGAGACGCACAACGCAACGATTGAGCGGCTTGTTGGCGCGATGCTCATGGGAGATTTGCAAACTCAAGCTAAACCTATTCCTGTTCTTATTTCTTTTCGTTATGGAAGACAGAAGCTTGAGATAAAGACGCCGCTGACGCATGGAATCAAGTTCTCATTGCCCGAACCGAAAACGAAGTCCAGCGGCGCGATGTCACTGTCATTACTTCTTTTGCTCTTTGGGCTTCCCCAATTGGAAATTGAGCAGCCTCGTCAGGCTTCCGGCGACCTTGAGTTGATCGAAAGACCACAGCAGCAGTTCGCTGGCCATGCTGCACGACTTTCGACGCTCTTTCTCTGCCCACGCGTCGAACTCCCGCCTGAACTCCTCATTGAGACGCAAGGTCATGTTCACTTTCCAAATGCCCATGGAAGTCCTCCCGCCCTAGTTTGCGAACAGCGGGTTGGGAAAAGAAAAAAACCAAACTGCGGTCGGATTTGCGACCAGCCCGTAACTGATTTTGTGTTCTTTATGGGCCAACCGACCTTGGGGGCAACGCCGATACGCCGGGTTTTCTGCTTGCTTTCGAGGCAAGGTTATCGTACTTAAAGAAGATTCCAGCCACCGAGGTGAGCGATGGAAGTACGTGCACCCAAAGGGCGATACCGGGTAATCGGGCTGGATCCAGTAGACACCCTCGCATGGCCAAGCGGCCCTCTCTGGAAAGACTGCGAAACTTTCGACAAGGCATTAGATTTGGCTGCCAGCAATGACGAGTTGTATCTTCGGATTTATATTTACAACGACAACGGCGAGATTCTGCATGAAGCTGGCTGCTATCGAGAGCAGCTCAAAAAGATTCATGAGCTAGAGGAACAACGTCCCGGCAGAGCTCAGGACGAACGTCCCAAAACATAAGATCATCGCTCTCAAGGGACCCATCTTTGCTTACTCTCCCAAGCCTTGATTCGGGCGAAACCCAACTCCCGATAAAAACGGGCAACCGTGCCACAATCCGGTAAGCTAAGGTTCGCCGACAATCCGAGAACTACTCAATTTAATGGACACAAGCGCGTTTGTCGGTACTAACCCGACCGGCGAGCTGATAACTTCCGGGTTGCGCGTCATCCGCTAGCATCGAGCAGCACCGGCTTCGACCCTCCGATATTCCCAAAATAGCATTTGGGGCGTGCTAGGGAGATTGCAAGACTATTCGTGGCGTAGAGCGACCATGGGATCGGCACGCATCGCCCTGCGTGCGGGAAGGTAGCAGCCCACCGCAGCCACGCTGACAAGAAGAATCGCGATAGCTACGAACGTCCATGGGTCGGTCGGCCGCACGTTATACAACAAGCTTTGCAGGTATTTCGTCACACCTGCTGCTACACCAAGGCCGATCACAACGCCTATCAGGGTCAACACCAGTCCGAGCCGTGCAGTGAGCCACAGCACTTCCTGCCGTCCCGCACCGAGCGCCATGCGCACTCCGATTTCGTGCGTGCGCCGGGCCGCCCCGTACGCGACCAACCCATAGAGCCCGATGGCGGCAAGCGTCAATGCGAGCAGTCCGAACAGGGCCGAGAGCGTCGCAACGATGCGTTCCTGATAAATGGTTCTATCGATTTCTTCCTTCTGCGTCATCATTTGCATAATCAAATAGTCGGGGTTCACTTGGGTGGCGGCTTCGCGCGCCAGGGACGTCAGCGCCTTTGGATCGCCTTCGGTGCGCAGTTCGAAGGTCGGCGATCCGTACTTATGCGGTGTGAAGACGGTTGCCGCGACCTCGCTCCGGATACTTTCGTATTTTGTGTCGCCCACAATGCCGACGATTTGGGTTTCATCAGGCTTGCGGATGCCCTCTATAACGACGCGCCCGAGCGGGTTCGCATTGCCAAATAGCGTTCGGGCAAACGTTTGGTTAACGATGATGGGTTTCGGTTGCACAGACGACTCAAAATCGGCGCGCGTGAATGCCCTTCCCGCAATCAGAGGTATCCCCATCGTTTTGAAGAACTCTGGGCCGACGGGAAGTTCCTCCGAAGAACGCGCCGAGGAAGCAGGCTCGCCCGGGAACCTGAATGCGGTCTCGGAATACCCGCCACTCAACAACGGCGATTCTGAATAGCTCGCCGAACTTACGCCTGGTATCGCCGCGAAGCGATGTTGCAGTTCCTCGTTCAACTTGTCGCACTTCGGATCATCAAACTTCAGCCCGCTGGCGGTCATATCGACATCAAAAACCAATAAGTTTTCGGTTTTGAATCCGGCGTTCGCTGCATTCAGGTTTAGTACGGTCCGGCCCAATAATCCCGCGCCCACCAGCACCAGAATCGAAATCACGACCTGCGCGACAACCAGAATGTTGCTCAGGTGCGCGGACTGTCGCGGCGTCGTGGGTCCGCCGCTTAATTTGAGCGTCGGAGCGACATCGGCGCGCGAATCACGAAGAGCGGGAGCAAGCCCGAAGAGGATACCTACAATAGTGGAAACCGCGAATGTAAATCCGAGCACGCGCGCGTCGATTCCCAGGTCGATTTCGAGGGGAACGTAGGAGTTGGCGGAAAGGAAGGCAACCAACGCCCTCGCGGCAAGTTCGGCGAAAAGAATGCCGATCACGCCGCCCGCGAGGGATAGCATAAGGCTTTCCGTCAGCAGTTGCCGCACGATGCGCAGACGCGGGGCGCCTAGCGCGTTGCGCACGGCCATTTCCTTTTGCCGCGCCGAAGCGCGCGCAAGCATCAAACCGGCAACGTTCGCGCACGCCAGCAAAAGAATCAATCCGACTGCGGTCATCAGTACGAACAGCGGCCTCTTGTATTCCGTGCGCAGCGACGACAAACCTTCCGCTGCGCTGAACAGCGTGATATACGGCGCGTCCTCCGGCTTGAAGATCGCCGCTGGTCCGGTCGTCGTGCTGGGAACGAACATCGCGTTCAAGGCCGCCTCCGCCAGACGGGCGTTCACGCCTGGCTTGAGCCTCGCCACGATGTACAGCCACAATGATTTTTCGTCCGACCGGCTGGCCGGATGCGTTTGCACAATCTGTTGCGCCACAAAGGGCATCCAGAAATCCACTGGCACACCAGGGTCGAGGTCGGGGAAGTCGCGGCTGGTGATGCCGGCGACTCGGAACGGCTTGAGGTCAACGGTCGCCATTTTTCCGACCACGCTGGAATCGCCTCCGAGCTCGCTTTTCCAATAGCGGTAACTGAGAACGATGGCAGGTTCGGCGCCGGTCGCATCGTCGTTAGGACTCAGTGTGCGGCCCATGGCGGCCTGCGCGCCCAGCGTGGCGAAAAACTCACCAGTGACGTACATCCCGCGAACCCGTTCAAGGTGACCTTCGACGCGAAGAGCCACACTGGCGGGCGTGTAAGAAAAGACTCCAGAAAATATATCCTTCATCGAGCGAACCTGCTCGAACATCGGATAAGAAAAGGAACACGCCGTTGGCGAAGGAGAGGACCGCCCCGAACCACTTGGGCAACCGCCGAAACGTGCGAAGAAACTCGAACGCGGTCCATGGCGCGCCGTCCACTGGAGCAAGACGAGTCGCTGTGGATTGGGCACTGGCAAGTTGCGCAGCGCTATCGCATTAATCAAGCTAAAAATAGCGGTATTCGCACCGATACCGAGGGCCAGCGTAAGGACGACAATCGCCGTGAAGCCGGGCGATTGACGCAGCATCCTTAAACCAAAACGGATATCCTGGACAAGCGTTTCAAAGAAAAACGTCCACTCGGCGCGGCTGGCTTCCTGGGCCAAGCTCGTGTTACCGAACGTCCTCATCGCTGCGTAGTGCGCTTCTTCTTTCGGCGTTCCCAATTGGCTTAGCTTCTCCTCGGCCATTTCTCTATGAACGCGCATCTCTTCCTGAAGTTCCCGGTCGAGCGCCTCGCGGTTCAGAAGATAGCGAATTCTCTTCCAGAGTTTCATGGCATCTCCATCACACGCGTTATGCCAGCCAGCAGTGCGTCGAAGCTTCTTTTTTCTTCGGCAAGCTGTTTGCGGCCGGCTGCGGTGATTTTGTAGAACCGCGCTCGCCGATTGTTTTCCGAGAGTCCCCATTCGGCGACGACATAGTCGTTCATGAGCAGCCGTTGCAATGCTGGGTAAAGGGACCCTTCACCGATTTTGAGGGCGTCATGTGAGACCTGCTGAATGTGCTGGGCGATGCCGTATCCATGGTTGGAGCCGCGGCTGAGCGTTTGGAGAATCAACATCTCCAAAGTGCCAGGCAGGAAATCGGGCTCAGTTGTTCTGAGCAGTCCCATCGATGGTCGATGGAAGGGTACTACTTGGGCCAGGTCTTCTGTCAAGAACGATTTCCAGAAAAATGGGCGTCCTGCCATGGTTGTGGCAGTGAGAAAGAGGTCGTTTCGCCAGCTTCCGTGTCGGCTTGTAGCAAGTGATCGCGATTGATGAGAAGCAAACCCGAAACTGACTACCACCGTTAGCTGAAAAGACCGGGCTGCGCAGATGCATCCGCGGGGTCGTGAAAATTGCTTAGGCCGACGCCAACGAGGCGAAACCGCTGCTGCGGGCTGAGGCCGACGCGTCCCCGCAGCGAAAGGGCGATATTCGTCAGTTCCTCACAAGAAGAAGGTGGAGAACCTGGCGTGTGGCTGCGAGTAAGAATCTTGAATTCGCTGGTCTTCAGTTTCAGTACAACGGTGCGCGCGATTCGTGACTCCTTGCGCGAGGTGGTCCATGCGTGCTCCGCAAGTTTTCGGATCATCGGCTCCATCTCGGCCAGCAAGACATCCTGTTCAAAAGTGTCCTCGGCGGATATGGATTGTGTAGGCCTGTCAGGGACTACCTGGCTGTTGTCGATTCCCCGAGCCAACTCGTAGAGACGCACGCCGTAGCGGCCGAAGCGACCTTCGAGTGTCGGCAAATCTATTCGCCGCAGGTCGGCGATCGTTTGTACCTCAAGGTGCTTCAGTTTTTCTTCCGTGACTTTGCCTACTCCGGGCAGGCGGTCAACGGGTAGCGGCAATAGAAACGAATCGATTTCTTCCGGTTGTATGACAAAGAGCCCATCCGGTTTTTTCCAGTCCGAAGCAATCTTCGCTAGGAATTTGTTCGGCGCTACCCCTGCCGATGCCGTCAAGCTCAGTTCTGAGCGGATCTGTTCGCGAATCGTGCGCGCCACTTGTGTAGCCGTTGGCAGTCCGGTCTTGTTTTCCGAAACATCGAGATACGCTTCGTCGAGGGACAGCGGCTCAATCAAGTCGGTGTGGCGTTTGAAGATTTCGCGCACTTGGCTGGAGACCGCCCGATAGCGAGGGAAGTCCGGGGGCAAAAACACAGCGGTAGGGCAAAGACGCTCGGCTCGAACAGCGGGCATCGCAGAACGCACGCCGAACTTTCGCGCTTCATACGAAGCAGCGCACACCACGGAGCGATTCCCGCGCCAGGCGACAACGACAGGTTGGCCGCGCAGTTGCGGATCGTCTCGCTGCTCTACGGACGCATAAAACGCGTCCATATCGATATGAATGATCTTGCGAGGGGCCATCCCGCACACCATCTTAGTCCTGTGTTCGGGGCGAGTGTGAGCGCCCCTGAGTCACAAAGAAGCCCGGGGGCATCCCACCAAAGATGCCACCGGGCTGGTGTTCGAGCGATAGACGGGATCCGTTATCAGGGTTCGGTTGGGTCGCAGTCGTTGGCCTTGACCTTTAGCTGGCTGACGCAGCACTCAGGGAGTCGGATGTCGTCGCGTACCTTGCCGAAATACTTTGCCTGAATGAGCTTACCGTCAGGTCCGGGATGGCAGTAGAGATATTGAACCTCAACCATCTCCCCCTCCTTCGGTAGCCGATAGCGGTCGGGAACTCCCACCGTCCCCATGAATCGCTGCCGAGTGTCATCCAAGAGATATACGGCGATGGAGCGGTGTCCGTCATTCGCCTTCTTTTCAGGCTTGGGGCCAACGATGAAGGATGCTGTGACGACGAACTTACATTTGAAGTGCTGCCCTGCTCGTCCGCCCACGTACACGGCGTTCCGGTTCTTGCACACAAACCCTTCGGCGTTCGCGCTGTGCATCTTTTTCACGAAGTCGCGCTTGGCCTTCGTTGTCATGGCTGTTTCGCAGACTCGCAACACGTCGCTAACTCCGCGAAAGTGCTGGGTCAGGTGCACATAACGGATTTCGTATGGTTGAACGCGCAAGTCCGTGTCGTTGACGCTGAGCAAATCCCAGATGTAGAAGCGTGAATCAGTGATTTCGCCGTCCGCTAGGAAACCCTGCGCCTGCACTCCGTCTAGCGAGTCCGCCAGCCGAGAGTCAATAGGGATGATTTGGCCGAGCTTGTTGATACCCGAATATTTCCCCTCGGACTTTTGAACTGCGAGACGCCGCCCGTCGAATTTCTGTTGGAACCACCAAACGGCATCCTGCGCCAGTAGCAGTGCTTCCGGCTCCTCGATGGGCGTCAGCAACTCCGGGGTATGGCCGGAATGCTCTTTTGTGGCAGGCAGTCCGACCGCAATTGCCTCGTTGCCGTTTGCACTCGCCTGCGCGATTTGATAGCCCTTGCCTGTTTTCTCTCGAAGGATGCGGTCATAAACTCGCTTCGCCTCCTCGTAGCTGGTGTCACTCACCTTCACATCGCTCTGCAAGGCGGAACCGCGCCGCCCCCACTGCGCTTGAACGGCCCATTGGTCTTGGACGTTCTCCAGCTGCAAGTGGTACACCTTGTCGGAACTGCCTTGCTGAAAATACAACTCTGCACGTTCTGATTGCATTGTTCGCTCCTTTGCTTTGTTGGTTTTTGCCTTTTGCGCAGCGGCACTTTGCTGCACAAAAAACAAAGCCCTTCCTAGCCGTCCGGGGCGCTTCGCCGCATGCGCTGTCAAGGCCGCGCAGTTTGCGTTTATCGGAGCGAAGTGAAGAGCCTTGACAGAAGAAGCAGGCGGCGAAGCGCAGTCTTTTGGTAGGAAGGGCCGAACGAAATGAATGGCTCTCGCGTTTGCTTATTTAGGTGGCGTCTGTTTTCCTAAGGAACAAGATGCAGAAGGAAATCCGCGCGCGTTTGGACTCGTTGCCCAGAACAGAAGCGTCATTTGTCGAGCCGATGGATTGTCTATCGGTATCGAAGCTACCTGAGGGATTGGAATGGATCTGGGAAATTAAGTTTGACGGGTATCGAGCCCTGGCGGTCAAGTCCGGAACTGGTGTCGCGCTCTTCTCTCGGCGGAGAAAATCTCTGAATAGCCAATTTCCCTATATCGTGGAAGCACTGGCCGATCTGCCCGCAGGAACGGTCCTAGATGGAGAAGTAGTTGCCATCGATGAAAGCGGGCGCCCCAACTTCAATCTCTTGCAAAACTTTCGCGCAGAAGCGTCTCGAATTCGATACTACATTTTCGATCTGTTGTGCTGGGAGGGTCGTGATTTGACCCACGTTCCGATGGTCGAGCGGCGGGCGCTGTTGAAGTCTGTTGTCGTCATCCCCGACAAGCGAATCAGGATTTCGGACTATTTCGAGGCAGCGCCAAAGGACCTACTGTCTGCGGTGCGCGAGCAACGGCTTGAAGGGATCATCGGGAAACGAAAGGACAGCCTGTACCAACCGGGAAAACGAAGCGGTGCCTGGATTAAGTATCGCCTGAATCGTGGACAAGAGTTCGTCATCGGCGGCTATTTTCCCGGACCGCACGGTCTTGACTCACTAATCGTCGGCTACTATGACGGAGAGAAGCTGATGTATGTGGCAAGAACGCGAAACGGATTTGTCCCAGCTTCTCGGCGACAAGTGTTTTCGAGATTGAAGCATCTGGTAACACCCGCCTGCCCATTCGTGAATTTGCCGGAGACGAGGCGGTCACGATTCGGTGAAGAACTGAACGCGGAGAAGATGAAGAAAGCAGTTTGGTTGAGGCCAGAAGCCGTCGCTCAGATTGAATTCCTCGAATGGACCGAAGGAGATAGGTTGCGACACTCAAAATTTGTCGGATTGCGGGAGGACAAGAATCCTCGAAGCGTAGTCAAAGAGCAAGCCGGCGACGCTTGAATAAGTTTCGGTTGGCTCGCTATTCGGAAATGACCGGAACTTTCCACAGGCCGACTATGCGGTCGGTCTTTAGCGATGAAGATACTCGGGAGCCCGCTCTTCACGGAAAACGACTAGTCCGTCTAATACCCCATCCCACCGGGCCGTACTGAAGCTGGTTCCCAGCGGGCGAGCTCCAACTGATCCGAACTTCCGAAGCTCCTTGTGAGAGATATAGACGGTATCGGAATCGCGACCCGCCAAAGCTTGTGCCTCCAACGAATCGTCCGGCGCGACGCTTAACTGCCGGACAGGTTGGCCCGTCATGGCATAGCTTCCGGAATATGCCGAGAACCCTAGAGCGAAGGCGCGGCTCTTGAAATCCCGACGTACATAGAAACCAAACGGAACCAGGCGCTCTTTTCCGGGCACGCCGCGCAAATCCTTTGCTAAGTGAACGTTCGCAGCCCAAACGATCACCTTGCTATGAGCTGGGTGCCGCGACAGGAGCCACTCAAAGTTCACGTACATCCAATGATCCCGGTCGTTGCGATCAAGAATGCTTTCGTCCACACCCTTCGTGGCATCTTGCCGGAAGTCCCATGCAAGGAGCCTTTTGAGACTTTCGACCATCTCCGTGTCGTATTCGCGAAAGGGCGTTGCGGTTGAGGGCGCTTTCATCAGGCCGGTTTCAATACTGTCCAGGCAGCCTAGAATCAGGGCTTTGTCTTTGGGACCGTACGGGGAATCGTCAGCGTACTGCCACAGGGTGTGCCTTTGGAGGATTGCAAGGCATCGCGCTTTCTCATCGCCCTGTAGATATTCCACGAGGTCGGATGCCATTTCACGTTGTGCGTAGGATCCCCTCCCGAGCTGGTCATCAAGGCCTCCGAGGATAAGGCGGCCTGCCTTCGCCCGGTCCAGCAAAAACGGAATCAACGGTTGCACTTCGTGAGTGGCCCAGAGCCCGCCGAAAGCCGCCGAGATCATCGGTTCGGTCACTTCCTGCCCGGAGTTCAGCCTTTTCTGAATGTTCAGAAAATCGTAGATTCCACTCTCGATGAAGAAGGCGTTGTAATGGCACTCGTCAACGAGCCGGCGAACGAGTTCGACTTTGAACTCCAGCGTCTTTCCGAAACCGTGCACCGGCGATTCCCCAAGCAATGCGACACTCTTGCCGCACAACGCATGCACGACCTGATCGGTATTCTTAATTTCCGCTGCTGGGCTTGCCGACTGGCCCGCTGCCGTCAGGAACGCAACTCCCATGCAGATCGACAAAGAGACGATATGAAGTAACAAATGCGGCCTTCTGGAAGAGAACGTAGCAGACACGATCTCAAAGCGAGATAGGGACCGACTGGTTTCGGTTGGTTGGAAGCCAGAAAAACGCATATGCACTCATCTTAACGTCAGAATCGGTCGCTTTGGACATTGGTTGTCTGTTCCAGGTTTGTCGGCAAACCGGCATTTACCCTCCGACCGAGCGGTGTACGACACGGGTTCGCTATACTCTCCAGCGTGAACCATCCGCCGATTCTTCTCGGAACTTCATCGTTCACAGCCACAGGATGGAAGGGATCGTTCTATCCGAAGGGTTTGCGACCCGCCGACTACCTCAGCTACTACGCGCAACACTTCGACACAGTGGAGATTGACGCAACCTTCTATGCAACTCCGAATGTGAATGTGGTGCGCTCCTGGAATGCCAAAACCCCGGAAGGATTTCTTTTTGCGGCCAAGGTACCACAGGAGATTACACACAAGAGGGTTCTCAAAGATTGCGATGAGGAATTCAAAGTCTTTCTAACGACAATGCAGGCTCTAGGCGAAAAGCTCGGCCCCTTGTTGTTTCAATTCGGCAAGTTCGACAAATATGCGTTCAAGTCTCTGGACGATTTTCTAGGGAGGCTAATTCCGTTTCTGAAAAGGCTTCCGAAGGAGCACAAGTTTGCCGTCGAGATTCGCAACAAGGACTGGCTCGTTCCGAAACTTGCAGATGTGCTGCGAGAGCACGGCGTCGCTCTCACGCTGATTGATCAAGGCTGGATGCCGCGGCCCTGGGAGATGAAGGACAAATTCGGCCTGATTACCGCCGACTTCACTTACGTTCGGTGGTTGGGGGACCGGAAAGGGATCGAGGAAAAAACGACAACTTGGGACAATGTGATTGTTGATCGCCAAGGTGATCTCTCCGAGTGGGTCAGTCTTCTCAAGAAGGTCCAAGAGCGGCGCATCATGATTCTGGCATTTGCAAACAACCACTACGCATTATGCCGATGTCGGCATAATGCGTATAATGCCGCCTTCCAAATTATGCCGAATCCTCTCAGGTCATCAACACCGTTTCCGCTGTATTCCTGCCTTACCACGCACACTGATGCTTGATTAAGTCGGCATAATTCCACTCACTTCTCTG
>JABCYZ010000016.1 GCA_013289955.1 Acidobacteriota bacterium | reverse complement strand
CTCTGGTATTTCTTTCTCACGGCGGCTCTCTCCTTTAAAAGGGATTCGCAACCCGAACTCTATCCGAGTTCGGGCGAGAGCCGCTGCTTCTTGTTCTCAACTTTCAACTAAATGTGGGGCATCCTCGTTATGACTATCGGAATTTGTCTAGCGGGGCATAGAAATTCCTTACCGACAAGAAGAGCTTGAAATTGCGCGTAAAGCGCAGCTAGGGATGTAAAGGCTAGACTCTCGGGAGGTTTGGTTGGGGGCATAGGGCGAGGTCCCAGTATGAATTCAAGATAAGTTTATGCCAAGTTACTAGGGTTTTAGTATTCGCGCTACTGTCCGCATGGAGTCTATCGGGAAGCTGTGGAGAAAGCGTTTGGCTCTAACGTGGACTACGCGATGCTCGTTAAGCTGTACGGCGCTGTGCGTGACAAAGAAGCAACCTACAGCCCCGCGAAAGTCATTAGCTGCCGTGCAATTCCGATGATTGGCGACCCCGACGCGGAGCACATTTCAACTAGCTACGTCGTAGGAATCTTCTCCGAACTTCGAAGTTAGTTGAGGGTGCGGGCGTAGTTCGTCAGCATTTCTTGGAAAGCGTCATCTCCAATTCGAAGTCTGACCCAAGCCCGAGTCTGAGATTCTCCATCGAACAACTCGCAAACAAGTAGTCGGTCTCCTGTTTTTAAATGTTTGTTGATTTTAGTGGCTAGATCGAATGCGCCGCCGTCGTTGAAGGGAACCGCGTATTCCGAAAACAGGATTCTGACTCCGCCTAGAGCATCAAGGTAGTCCCACAGTTCTTGGTATTCGTCGCGGTTCTCTTCTTTAATGTCGTAGCTGACTAAATAGAGGGGCATGGGTCCTCCTATAGCGAAGAATAAGCGAACAATTAATTGAAGGTAAGTGAGGTTAAGGCTGGGGCGGGAAGGTGAGAGAAGGCACGGAGAGGCTAAAAGCGTCAGGATGCGGCCCGGGGCAGCTGAGACCCGGAATCGATTGACCGCAACTTTTGTTGCGTTTTGGAGTTAAACTACATAGGTGCTTCAGAATGAGTGAGACACCTGAAAGCACTTAGATCCGAAGTGGTTCGAGCAGGTTCGGATCTGGCGAGGACAAGAACATGAGATATTTCAAATATTTGGCGTTATTGGCTGTTGGCGCTTTCGCGCTGGCCACGCCGTCCCAGGCACAGGTTAGGGTTGGAGTTGGTATCGGAGTTGGGCCCGGTTACGGCGGTTATGCTGCACCCGTTTGTGAGTATGGATATTACGGGTATGCACCGTATGCCTGCGCGCCCTACGGTTACTATGGACCCGATTGGTTCTATGGCGGCGTGTTTATCGGAGCTGGACCCTGGTTCCACGGGTTCCGTGGAGGCTACTGGGGCCGTCCGGGCTTCGGCGGACGGGGCGGTTTTGGCGGACGTGGATTTGCAGGCCGGGGATTTGAGGGACGCGGGGCCGGATTCGCTGGAAGAGGCGGGTTTGCCCGTGGCGCGGCTGGACGCGGATCGGTTGGTGGTGGATTCCGCGGCGGTAGCGGCGCTTCCTTCCACGGCGGTGGCAGCTTCCATGGTGGCGGCGGCAGTTTCCACGGCGGTGGCGGAGGCCATGGCGGCGGTGGGCACCGGTAATTCGATCAGAATCTTCGACTGAGAAGTCAGAACGGCTGGCAGCGTTTGCTGCCAGCCGTTTTTTATTGGCGGTCCGGGGCGGCTTGAGTTGGGGAACGGGGTGTCGTAAGGTACGCCGGTGAGAGCAGCGAAAAACAGCTTCGAACCGGGCAAGTCGGAGTGGCGCTTACCGGAAAGGCAGGCTTAGGTGCCAACGGTCGAACTCCGCGACTCGCCGCATGCGCCAGGGATTAGTCCTCTAACGATCCACTACCGGGAATATGGGCGAGGAAAGCCGCTGGTATTTCTGCACGGCGGCTGGGGCTATAGAATCTATCCCTTTGATCGCCAGATTCGGGCGCTCGAGAGCGAATACCGGATCCTGATTCCCGACCGTACAGGATACGGGCACTCGACGCGAGTCCCGGGAGAGATGCCGCTGGATTTTCACCGGCGCGCGGCGGCAGAGACTCTCCTGTTTCTTGACGCGCTGGGGATCGAGCGAGCCGCATTGTGGGGACACAGCGATGGGGCGGTCATCAGCCTAATGACCGGGCTAGCGGCGCCAAAGCGCTGCGAGTGTCTGATTCTGGAAGCGTTCCATTTTCTGCGGAGAAAGCCGGGATCGAGATCGTTCTTTGAGCGATTTGCCGCGAATCCTGAAGATTTGGGAGAAGAGACGAAGAGGCTCCTGGCAGAAGACCACGGAGCGGCGCAATGGCCGGCAGTGCTGGAGCGGAATTGCGGCGTGTGGTTTCGGATTGCGGATTCCGTAAAACGGCCGGATGAGGATTTGTACGACGGGCAACTCCGGGAACTTGGGGTGCCGGCGTTATTTTTGCACGGAAGCCTCGATCCCCGAACCGAACCCGGGGAGATGGATCTTGTCAGCAAGGCAGTGCCGCAAGCGGCGATGAGGTTTCTGGGCAACGGCAAACATAGCCCGCACAGCGAAGAAGCGGCCTTCAGAGAATGTAACGCGATTGCCAGGGAGTTCCTCGGAAACGATCGGTAAATGCACCGGCCGCTCCTCGTGGGAAAAACAGAAGTCGAAAAGGAAGCCGAGAATCGTGCCGACGATCCGGCGACTCCCGCGTGCTCGAATCTTCGTTTGAGGAAGCTACGAGCGGAATCCGGAATTGTTTACGCGTGCGGATGCGCCTTGTCGTAGATGTCCATCAGCTGGCGAATGGAGGCGTGCGTGTATTTTTGGGTGGTGGAGAGCGATTGGTGGCCGAGGAGTTCCTGGATGGCTCGGAGATCGGCGCCATCAGCGAGGAGATGAGTGGCAAAGGCGTGGCGGAGGGAGTGGGGGTGCATGTCCCAGTTGGCGTTGACGAGGCGGACGTATTTCTTGACGATGCGGCCGACGGAGCGTTGCGTAAGGCGGCGACCGGCGTAATTCAGGAAAACGGCTTCGGTGTGAGGGGCATCGCGGTGCCGGCCGCGACGGTTCGAGGCTTCCAGGAGCAAATGCTCGCGCAGGGGCCAATATTTGTCGAGCGCTTCCTGGGCTTTCGAGCCGTAGGGGACGATGCGCTCCTTGTCGCCCTTGCCGCGGACACGCAGCATGAGATCTTTTCGCTCGATGTCGGATAGGTTGAGGCCGGTGAGCTCGCTGACGCGAAGGCCAGCGGCGTAGAGCAATTCGAGCAGAGCGCGGTCTCGGCGGAGCAGGAGGCCTTCCTCTTGAAGTGCGGCGAGTCTGCGGGGAGAAGCATTGGCGTTCTTCCTCGGAGGCCCGCCTGGGGCGCTCGAAGCGGGGCCCATCTCCGCGAGCTGATTCAGAAAGCCGTTCATCTCTTCGGCGGAAAGCACGGAGGGGATGCGTTTGGGCAGCTTCGGAGTCGGGACAAGCCGCGCGGGATTTTCCTCCAAGCGGCCTTCGCGGACGCAGTACTTGAAAAAGGAGCGGAGCGCGGCCAGCTTGCGGGCGATCGAGCTCTTTTGAAGGCGTTGGTCGTGCAAATAGCCGACGAATTCGCGGATGGTGTTGTGCGTGACGGCGGTTAGCGCGGGCGGCTCGAGACCAGGCGGAGAGAGATAGGCGACGAATTGGGCGAGATCCTTGCCGTAGTTGGAAATGGTGTGCGGCGAGGAATTCTTCACTGCCCGAAGGTATTCGAGATATTTGCCGATAGCTGTTTTCATTTTGCGTCGCGGGGAACTCGGCTGCTCCTCCGTCACTGATTATAGGACAGCTATCTCGGTCAAAGGGGCCTAATCAGCGCACCAGTCCTTCAGAAAACTGGGCTGGCTCTAATCGCTTTGTTCGGGCCAATCGGATTGATCAAGCACGGACTGGGAAGTTCCCCCGCCAAAGCGAAGCCAAACCATCCGCGGGATGAGTTACGGCTTGGCCCCAACCGGTGTAGCTTCTTCCGGCTGAACTTGCGGCTGCGCAGCGGGTTCAGGCGCCAGCTTCTCCCAGTCGCAGCTTTCCTTCAGGCAGGTGTGCACCAAACCAATCTTGGTTTTCTTTTCGACGATGAACGGGGCTCCGCACTTGGGGCACGGCTCGGCGATGGGCATGAAGGGCGTCGTAAAATCGCAATCGGGATAGCGCGAGCAGCCGTAGAATATGCGCGGACGGCCACGGCCGCCTTTTCCGGCGCTGCCGCGGCGGACGAATTCGCCTTCCTTGCACTTCGGACATTGGATGCCCATGGTGATGGGGCGCGTGTATTTGCACTTGGGATAGCCGGTGCAGCCGATGAATTCGCCGAAGCGGCCGTGTTTCTTGACAAGGCCGTTGCCGCAGAGCGTGCATTTTTCGTCGAGCAGCTCGTCGGGCTGCATGGATCTGCGCGTGCCCTCGACAAGACGGCGGGTGGTCTGGCAATCCGGATATGCGGAGCACGCCAGAAACGGTCCGAACCGGCCCGCCTTGATAACCATCTCCTTGCCGCAGTTGTGGCAATACTCGACTTTTACTTCACCCGGAGCTGCGTCCGGCAGGGCAGGGGACAAATCCTGGATAAAATCGCAGTCGGGATAGCGTGAGCAGCCCAAAAAGAAACCCAGGCGGCTGATGCGCTCGAGCAGTTCGCCTTCCCCGCACTTTTCGCACTTTTTGCCGGTGGGAATGCCCGCTTTGTAAGAGAGCATCTCGTCGTCGGCGCGGTCGAGATCGACGATGAACTTTTCCCAGAATTCCTTTACGGCTTCGCGCCAGGGGAGTTTGCCTTCTTCGATTTCGTCCAGTTCTTCTTCGAGGCGAGCGGTGAAGGTGACATCGAAAATATCTTCAAAGCTTTTGACGAGCAGCAAGCTCACGCGCTCGCCCAGCATGGTCGGCGAGAAACGGCCCTGCTCCTTGATTACGTATTCGCGCTCGACGATGACGGAAATGATCGAGGCATAGGTGGAAGGACGGCCAATACCTTTTTCTTCCAGATCCTTGACGAGCGTCGCATCGTTATAACGGGGCGGAGGCTGCGTAAAGTGCTGGTCGGGACGGATTTTGTCGAGCCTGAGCGCCTGGCCCTCGGTTACACGCGGAAGAGCATTGCCCTCGCCTTCGTCGCTCTTTTCGTCGTCGGCCACATCCACAACCTCGGCCTGATACACGGCCAGATAGCCGGCGAATTTCTGCACCATTCCGGTCGCGCGGAACGTGTAGTCCGCCGCGGAAATGTCAATCGTCGTCTGATCGAACACCGCCGGCATCATTTGGGAAGCCACAAATCTCTGCCAGATCAATTGATACAGCTTGAATTGATCCTCCTTCAGATACTTGCGGACGTCTTCCGGCGTGCGCGTTACATCCGTTGGGCGGACGGCTTCGTGCGCTTCTTGCGCGTCTTTCTTGGATTTGTAGTAGTTGGGCTTCTCCGGCAGATAGGCGGAGCCGAATTTTTCAGGGATGAGCTCGCGTACCTGCGCCAGCGCATCCTGCGAAACGTTTACAGAGTCCGTGCGCATGTAAGTGATCAGCGCAACGGAGCCTTCGCTGCCGAGTTCGACGCCTTCATACAGGCCCTGGGCCACTCGCATGGTATTTTTTGCCGAGTAACGAAGCCGGTTATAGGAGGCCTGTTGCAGCTTCGACGTAGTGAAGGGCGGAGGCGGGTTCCTTTTCTTTTCTCTTTGCGTGACGCTGGCAACTTGCCATTTTGCTTTGCTCACCGCGGCGACGATCTTATCGGCGGCTTCCTGGTTGGCGACTTCGATGTCTTCGCCCTTGTGCTTCGATAGCTTGGCTTCAAACAGCGGCGGCTGCCCGGCATCGAGCATCGCGTGAATCGTCCAGTATTCCTGCGGGACGAATGCGCGAATTTCCTGCTCGCGCTCAACGATCAGGCGAAGAGCGACCGTCTGCACCCGCCCTGCGGAAAGACCGCGGCGGACTTTATTCCAGAGAAGCGGAGAGACCTTGTAGCCCACGATGCGGTCGAGCACGCGGCGGGCTTGCTGGGCGTCGACTAGATTTGCGTCGACTTTTCTGGGGTGCTCGAAGGCCGCGCGAATCGCTTTGGGCGTGATCTCGTTGAACGTAACGCGGAAGATTTTCTTTGGATCGATGGCCGGAATTTCTTTCTTCGCTTCTTCCTTCGGTTCTTCCACCACTTCGGGCTTGACGTTCTTTTTCTTGAAGCGCGAGACGGTGGGTTCCTGCTCCGGATATTTGGACGGCTTCGACAGCACCATGGCGAGGTGCGCGGAAATGGCTTCGCCTTCGCGGTCCGGGTCGCCCGCGAGATAGATGGCGTCCGCGGTGTTCGCAGCTTTGCGGAGGTCGTTGATGATCTTGCCTTTGCCGGCGATGATTTGAAGAGTGGGCTCGAAGATTTTTTCGTCGTCGAGGGAGATGGGGGGACGAACCGGCTTTTCTTTTACTTTCTTCGCGCCCTTCTTGGCTCGCTTCTTTTTCTTGCCGTTGCTCTCTTCTTCCCCGGGCAGACGGATGCCGATCGTCTTCTTGGGCAGGTCCATCACGTGGCCGATGGAGGCCTTGACGAGGAAATTCCGCCCAAGGTATTTGTTAATTGTCTTCGCCTTTGCAGGCGACTCAACGATCACAAGCGAACGAGCCATCTTTTCTTTGTAACCCCGTAATGTGCTGCTGGGAGAGCTGGAGAGGGCGGCGTGTGTCCTTCTCGCTAACTTAGACTAGATGCTGCGATCCGCATCCGGGATACTCAGAGCGTTTAGATGCCGGAGGACCCGAGGGCGATTCGCGCCGTATCTGCCGCTAAAACAACACTTTGTTGGACTGCTTTCCCGAAAATTGCCGGACGATGCCTTTCCTCTCCAGAACGAAAAGCGTAGCGAGAACTTCCGAAGAGTTCAAGCCGGATCGTTCGGCGATGTCATCCAGGTGCGGATTCGCCGGGCGTGCCCCGGTGTCCAGTCAGGAGTTCAGGGTCAGCCGGGTTGGGCGGCGTCCTCGGCAAGGATCGCGCTGAGAGTGGTTACCAGAAGTTCGGCGTCGGCTTGCCTGAAATTCAGCGGCGGGCGCAGTTTCATGACGTTATGATGCGGGCCGTCGGTGCCGGTGAGAATGCCGCGCTCGCGGAGGCGATTGACGACGTAGGAAGCTTGCCGCGGGGCGGGCGCGCGCGTTTCACGATCGAGAACCAGGTCTAGGCCGAGGAAGAGTCCCGCGCCACGAACGTCGCCAATCAGAGCGTGCTTTTCTCCGAGAGCTTTGAGCCCCTCCGCGAGATAGCCTCCCGTGCGCGAAGCGTTTTCCTGGAGTTGCTCTTCCTCAAGCACTTCGAGGACAGCGAGTCCCGCCGCGCAGGCAACGGGATTGCCGCCGAACGTGCTGAAGAACTCCATGCCGTTGTTGTAGCTTCGGGCGATCTCCTGCGTGGTCACAACAGCCGCTAACGGGAACGCGTTTCCGATTGGTTTCGCGAGCACGACAATGTCCGGGACCACGCCTTGCGTCTCGAATCCCCAGAAATGCGTGCCGAGGCGGCCGAAGCCGACCTGCACTTCGTCGGCGATTGCAAGGGCCCCTGCGGCGCGGACGTGCTTGTAGGTTTCGGCGAGGTACCCCCGCGGAAAAACGATTTGACCGGCGACGCTCGGAAGCGTTTCGGCGATGAACGCAGCCGGGCTTCGGCCTTCCGGGCGCATGTTTTCCAGAACCTCCGCGACGCGCTGCGCGTACTTTTTTCCCGCGTCGGCATCTCCGCGCCGGTAAGGCCCGCGATAGTCGTCGGGAATGGGCGCGACGTGGACCCAGGGCTTGCGGCCGCATCCGCCGGGGCCGTCAAATTTGTACGGGCTGATATCGATGAGTGTTGTCGTATGGCCATGGTAGGCGTGTTCGAGAACGACGACATCTTCGCGGCCGGTGTGCGTGCGGGCGAGACGTAGCGCAAGTTCGTTGGCTTCACTGCCGGAGTTGACGAAATAACAGACGCGCAGCGGCTCCGGCAGCAGACGCGTGAGGCGCTCGGCGTAGCGGTTCACATTGTCGTGGAGGTAGCGGGTATTGGTGTTGAGAAGGGCGATCTGCTCCTGGACAGCACGCACGACGCGCGGATGGCTGTGGCCGACGAGCGGAACGTTGTTGTAAGCGTCGAGAAAGGCGCGGCCAGTGTCATCGTAGAGATATTGCATCCAGCCACGGACAATTTTCAGTGGCTGCTCATACGAAATGCTGAGATTTTTGCCGAGGATCTCGCGACGAGCGGAAAGAGTCTCTCCCGAATTCGGCTCCTTCGGCGGGAAGCGCACGGCGGGAATGCCGAGCAGCAAATTGGGATCGGGCGAAAGGGATGTCCATACGTTGCGCTCGGAGGCGGGGGCCACGCCGGGAAAATCCGAACCGTGGTCGAGCAGGTCCACGATGACCTGAAAATGAAGGTGAGGCGGCCAGCCGCCGTTTTCATGAACATCGCCGATCGAGGCGAATTGCTGGCCGCAGGCAAGGCGCTCCCCGGGTTGCAGCGTATCGAAGGTGTCGCGCCGAAGATGGCCATAGAGCGTGAAAAATTCCAGTCCGTCGGGGGTCGTGTGACGAAGAATTACAAGCAGTCCGTAGTCGAGCGGCGCAGTGTTGATGGCGACGGCGTGGACCACGCCATCCAGCGGCGCGTGGACCCGCGTGCCGGGAGCGGCGAATAGATCGATTCCCAGATGAACCGTTCGGCGCTCAGCGGTGGGGCTTGCGGTGATTCCGAAAAGGGGAGAGGTATAGACGAGGCGTGGTTCGTTGTAGCGTCCGACTCCAACGGAGGCATTTGCGCTCTTCAATTTGCGGAAGATCGCCTGGCTGAGGTTTTCGGCCTCTGCCGCCCTCGGATCAGCGCCAAGGAACGTGCTGCCGACGCTCAAATCAAAGACTACGCTCGGGGAGGTACGGAAATCGGCATCGAGGATCGACCGCGCGCTGCCCGCCTGGGAACCAAGCCATCGCTCGACCTTCTCGCTTTGCGGCACGGCGGGCAAACCGCAAGCATCGCGAAAGCGGTAGTAAGCAAATCTTGGATGGACGGCCGCCAGCTTCCGGAGCGCCTCCCAAGCAGGACCCTCCGTAACCGTCACGTAGGGGTCGTCGGGAACGAGGGACTTGCGGTGGGCGGAATTCGTGACGCTGACGGCGAGCCGCATTCCGATCAGCGCATAGAGCACGGCGATCTCCGCCTCATGGAGCGGAAAAACACTGTGATATCCGGCGACGACGGCGCTGGCCGCGGGTAGCGGGTCTCTCTCGCCAAGCATCGCGTAAGCAGCCGCGATTGCCACCTCGGAGACGGTGAGACCAAAGTGCATGTCCCCGAAATCGATCAGGCTGGCTACTTTTCGGGGTTGCGGCCACGGGGGGCCGACCAGCACGTTGTAATCATTCGCGTCCCCATAGATGACGCTGCGTCGCAGCGATTTCAGCGCCGGCAGAACCTCCGATACGTACCGTGCAAGAAAGCGCTCAACGATCGCGCGACGCCCGGGATCTCCAATGTGGTGGAGATAGTCCTGAATCCAGCCGGCGCAAGCGAGATCCCATTTCAATTCCCGATGGGCGGCGGGATGAGAGAAATTCTCTAGCGCGGCATCCATCTCGCCGAGAAACCGGCCGAGACTCTCGAGCAGCCCGGGGCTGTGCGGGTTTACTTTCGCGAGAACGGTTCCCTGAACAAACGTGAGCAGCCAGAGGAGACGCTTCGTACCGTCTGAGAGCGTCAGAACGGTGAACGCGTCGCCGCCTGGCGTTCGGCAGACGCTCGGCAATCGAAGCTGGGGCGCGCGCCTGGCCAAGTGCTCGAGCGCCTGGCACTGCATCTCGACGAAAGACTGCTCCCTCGCCGGATGCATGATTTTCAGTACAAATTCGCGTCCGCCGGCAGAGGCGAGATGAAAATTGTCGTCGTACTCGCCGGGAAGACATTTGGCGGAGACATCCAGGCTGAAAATTTCGCGCGCCAGGCGCACGGCTTCTGATACGGTGACCGGCTGGGCCACGCGCGCTTCGGGAATCATGCCGGGAATCTTATCCGCAAGCGACGGAGCGCGTCCATCCTCGCGGCATGCCGAGTGCGAACGGCGCGTGACGGGCCGCGACCAGGCCTTCGGCTGCGGCCTGCCGATCCAAGTAAAAAAACCGGCGCTACATTTCGTCGCGAGAGGACTGCACGGAGACCGGGCCGTTGACTGTAGAAAGCCTGATCATTGCCGGCGAGCCGCCAAATTCGATGCGACGATTGTGGTCGTCCCAGGTTTTCCGCGCGTTATCGCAAATGCTTGCGAGGCAACTCATGGGTGAGTAATTCCGCGATTCGACGCTGAAGCTGGACTTGTAATCGGACGGAACGGAAAGGGTAAGGGGGCCGTTTTCGGCATCGGCGGTTAATCCGGTTCCGTTCCATGTCGTCCCTTTCAAGTTGATGGAGATCGGACCATTCTCCGTATGGATGCGCACGTTGCCGCTGCTCCCGGTGATCGTGATGGGACCATTCGCGGCCCGGACTTCGGCATCACCGGAAAAATCGCGCAGGGTGATAGGACCGTTTGTGGCATGGGCAGTCAGTTTTCCGTCCACGCTATAGAGTGAGAGCGGACCATTGGTGGTCTCGAGATCAATCACCGACGCTTTCGGTGCGCGGATCAACAGGTAGATCGCCCATTCGCTGTCATCGCTGGGCCCGTTGGTCGAAACCTCTCCGTTTCGAACAGAAAGCGTCATTTGCGCGAGAATTCGCTGGGCGCTTCCGCCTTCATTGGACGCGAACTTGCAGGACGTCACCGAATAGGTGTCTCGGTCCCACCCCTGTACCTGAACGCCGCCGTTTTTGTGAGGGTGAACGCGAAGCGTAGGCGCATCGGCCTTGGTTATCGTGCGTTCTTCCGATTCCGTGACGGCGTCGCGATCGTCGAATCGAACCTGGAAGTCGGAGCAATCCGTTCTAGGCTCATGGTGGCCGCTCGACATGCTCATCGAGTGACGGTGGTCCCCATCGGGCCAGCCCGGAACGGCCGGGACAGCGGGAACCGCGGGCATTGCCGGCATGGCAGGCATCCTAGGAGACGCCGGGAGCGCCGGAGTCGCGGGCGCTCCGTAGAAGCGAACTGGAGGGGTCGGCGGCGTAGGGGGCGTAAGGGACTCGAAAGATGGAGACGCAGGTGGAGTGGGGGGAGTGGGAGCGTCCTGGGCCCTGGCCGAAATGCTGAATCCGCAGACCGCGGCAACAGAAAGGAGACAAAACCTGACGAACGATTTCATGGACATACCCTCCCTGGCTGTATAGACGAGCGAAGCGCCTATCGGTCTGCTCGGAAAGTTCCTCTTTCTCGTGGAACTAGGGCTGCCAATCGCAATCGAGCGTACCCATACTGCCGATGGGGGGCCCGTCCGGCGGCTCGACCGGCGGAGTCAGGTCGATGTGCTTCGGGTCTTTCTCAAATAATTCGATTTGCCGTACGGCATAGAGAACATGCGCGTTAAGTGGCATAGCCTTTTCGAGCTCGGAAGGGGACTGGAGCCAGGCCCACAGATTCTTGAGCTTCGACCAGGCAACGGAGCGGACCTGGTCGCTCGCATGTTCATTTGCGGCCAGGGCCATTAGGTCAAACAGCACCACTTCATCCACGGCGTTGGCAACTTCTCCGTTGTAGTCGGCGGGATGGGGCGACTTCCAGGTGGCGTTGAGAACCGAATCAATGACTTCGTCGAGGCCGGGATTATCGGCATTGCGGGCGTGGAACTCGACAAGGCGTGCGGCGCGCTCCGGATTAAAGAGAAATTGCAGCGTGTGCTGGGCCGCGGATTCGGCTGGAGCGAGCGCGTCGAAGGCCGGACTGGTGTGAATCTTGAAATCCTCGCGACCGCGGGGATATTCGGGCGGGCGAGGCGGAATAGTCCTGAGCAGCGATTCCGGAAGGGCGAGCGTTTCCGGTTTGAGCGTGGCGAGCACGGCAGCGAGGGCGCGCCGCTGTTCGGCGGGCGCGACGATTTGCGTGGGGACTTCGCCATCGCCTCGCAGGGCAAAGGTGTAGTCCATTCCGCCGACCAGCTTGCTCGCAGCTTCCACCTGATAGCGGTGGTACATGTAGATGGGCACGAGGACGTCTTCGAGAGTGGCCAGCGGCGAGCCTTCCCGAATATTGTTTTCTCCAAAGCGCTTCAGCGCGGCGGCGCGAACCTGCATGATGCGGTTCAGTTCGTCGACGGCGTTCGAGCCGCTGTCCCAAAGATGCGCAACGCTGCTGGAAGAACCGGGCGGCCGCGCGTCCTGATCGGTGAGATAGCGAAGCCCGCGGCCAAACGCCTCGCTGAGGATTTTATCGAGCGCCGCATGTTCGTCCGTGCCGGGCGCGAAGTCGCTGTAACCCCAGGCGATCGACACCTTGTCCCAGTCGCCGATGCCCGTGGCATAAGCGTCGGCGAGATCGGGCGCGCCGTCCGGGGCGAGCTTCACGAGCGGCGGCGGATAGTCCATCACCGAAGAGCGGTTGACGGTGCTCGCCGAGTAGTTGTGCATCAGTCCAAGCGTGTGGCCGACTTCGTGCGCGGCAAGCTGGCGAAGACGCGCAAGCGCCATCTGCATCATCTTGGGGGAGGCCGGTTTGCCCTTTTCATAGGGAGCGAGCAAGCCTTCGGCAATCAGATAGTCCTGCCGCACGCGAAGCGAGCCCAGCGTAACGTGTCCTTTGATGATTTCGCCGGTACGCGGATCGATGACCGCTGCGCCATACGACCAACCGCGCGTGGCGCGATGCACCCACTGAATGACGTTGTAGCGCAGGTCCATTAGGTCCGCGCCTTCGGGCATCAGTTCCACGCGGAAGGCGTTCTTGTATCCGGCGGCTTCAAACGCCTGGTTCCACCAGCGCGCGCCGTCGAGAAGAGCGGTGCGAATGGGCTCCGGAGCCCCGCGGTCGAGATAATAAAGGATGGGTTCGACAGGTTCGCTCATTGCCGCTTTCGGATCTTTTTTCTCGAGGCGGTGGCGCGCGATGTAACGCTTCACGATAGGCTCGCTGACCGGCGTTGCGTAGTCCATGTAGGAGATGCCGAAAAAGCTGCTGCGCGGATCGTAGACGCGCGGCTTGTAGCCGGGCGGGGGAAGCTGCACGAAGGAGTGATGCTCCCGAACGGTGATGGACTCGGGAGAGGGCGTGACCTCGCGTACCCACGGGCCGGGTTCCTCGCCGGCAAAGGTCAGCGTGGCTTCGACCTCCGTGTTTAGCGGGAAGTTCTTGGTTTGCGGAAGATAGATCGCGCAGCGCGAAGCGTCCAGGTGATAGGCGCCCTGCCTGGTGCGACGAAGCGTCGCTGGAATGCCGTGCGCGTCGTGCAGGAAAAAATCGGTGGCATCGACGAGAACATGGTCCTTTTCTTCGGCGGCAAGGGTGAAGCCCCAGAGCGCCGATTCGGCGAAGGAATCGTGAACGGCGCGGCGCTCGTCCAGGTCGTTGGTCACTGCGCGATAGCCGAGGTTTTCCTCCATGAGCAGAATCTTGGAGCCGCTGCGTTCGAATCGGACGACGGCCGTTTTGCCGAGCTGGCCGCGATCGAGGCCGATATCATTGGAACCGACGCCCGCCGGGAGGCCGCTCTGGTAAAGAAATTCCGTGTTCCACTTGTCGATTTCGAGCCAGAGCTTGCCCTGCTTGGCGTCCCAGTAGAGATTGAAATAGCCGGGAAACTTCTCGGCGCCGGCGGTTTTGGCCGCGATAGTCGGCGTCTCGGCAGCATCAGGGTTAGCGGCGATTCCGGCAAAGGGAAGACACAGGAAACCAAGCAGGAAAAGACACCAGGAACGTTTCAGCATTTTCAGCGCCTCCGAAAGGAAAGAACGTTTTACAACAAAAGACGCCTGGCGCGGAGGAAAATCCTGTCTGCTATACTGGGTTGAAATCGCGAGACACTCGAAATTGCAAAAACTTCGCATATCTGTCGTGCAGTATTTGAACACCGCCCCGCTCGTTTGGGGGTTTACAAACGGGCCGCTGACCGGAAAGTACGATCTGTCGTTTACCGTGCCGTCGCAATGCGCGGAAGCGCTACGCGCGGGGACGGCGGACATCGCCATCATTCCGGCGATCGAGTATCAGCGCATCCCGGGACTGGTGGTTCTGCCGGATTTGGCGATCGCTTCGGAGAATCGTGTACGCAGCCTTTTGATCCTCGCGAAGAAACCCATCGAACAGGTGCGCAGCATCGCGCTCGATCGCAGTTCGCGGAGCACACAGGCGCTGACGCGAATCCTGGCCGCCGGGCACTGGAAGATCGATCCCCAATTCTTTGAATCCGAGCCCGATTTGAGCGCGATGCTGGAAAGAGCCGACGCCGCTCTGCTGATCGGCGACCCGGCGCTGCGCATTTCGATCGCCATCGAGAAGAAGAGCGCGGTCGACCGGCAAGGACGTGCCGTCTCTGAGGCAGCCACGCTCGGAATCGAAAGCGCCGAAATATTTCATATCTATGACATGGTCGGCGAATGGCGCAAATTTTCGAGCCTGCCCGCCGTGATGGCGGTGTGGGCCGCGAGGCCCGAGGTTCTGACCAGCGAGGTGCTGGCGGATTTTTCGGCATCCCGCGACTTCGGGATGAGCCAGATCTCGGCCATTAGCCTCGAAGCGGCGCGCGAACTGGAGTTGCCGCACCAGGCGCTCGAGTCCTACCTGCGCCACAACATTGATTTTTCTCTGGGGGCAGAAAATCGCCGCGGCCTCGAACGCTATTTCGAGGAAGCCGCAAAACTGGGGCTGATCCCGCGCGAGAAGAAGATCGCATGGGCAAGCGTGGCGGCCGAAGCCGCCCAGGTTTCGGCGAAGTAACGCCGCGATGTATCGTGCCGCCGGGCGATTAGAGTTTGGATCGTGCATCCGCTAGAATAGAAACGCTCTGACGCGAAGGAACAACGTGGGACTGACCAAAGAAGAAGCCATCGACATGCTGCAATCGGACGACCTCGTGGGCGCCGGCATGGCAGCGCACCAATTGCGCCTGAAGAAAAACGATCCGCGTGTGGTGACCTACCAGATAGACCGCAACATCAATTACACGAATTTCTGCACGGAATACTGTTCGTTTTGCGCATTTTACCGGCCGCTGGGCGCAAAAGACGGCTACATCCTTTCCTTCGAAACCATCTACGAAAAAATCGAAGAGATGCTCGAACTCGGCGGGACCGGCATTTTGCTGCAAGGCGGGCTGCATCCTGACCTGCAAATCGGTTATTACGAAAATCTTCTGCGCTCGCTCAAGGCGCGCTTTCCGCAAGTCCATCTCCATTGTTTTTCTGCGCCGGAAATCTTGTGCATTGCCGAAGTCAGCGAGCTGAGCGTCCGCGAAACGATCCAGCGCCTGATGGACGCCGGGCTCGGGTCCATCCCCGGCGGCGGAGCGGAAATTCTCGACGACGAAATTCGCGGAAAAATCGCCCGACTGAAGTGCACCAGCGACGATTGGGAAGAAGTCCACCGCGTGGCTCACTCGCTCGGCTTGCGCACGACCGCGACGATGATGTTCGGCTGCGGCGAAGAGCTGCGCCACCGCGTGAACCATCTCGAACGCCTGCGCCGCATTCAGGAAGACACGGGGGGGTTCACGGCGTTTATCCCCTGGATGTTCGCGGCGGAAAACACCGCGCTCGGGAAAAAAGTGCAGGAAACGACCGCTGTCGATTACTTGAAGACGCTCGCCGTCAGCCGCCTCTATCTCGACAATATCGACCACATCCAATCGAGCTGGCTGACTCCCGGCATCAAAGTCTGCCAGGTCGGCCTCCAATTCGGGGCCGACGACGTCGGCAGCATCCTCATTGAAGAAAACGTTGTGTTCGCCGCCGGCGTGAAGAACCGTACGAACGAAAACGAGCTCCGCCGCATCATTTCCGATGCAGGATTCGTGCCCGCGCAGCGCGATACGCTCTACCGCTCCTACGCGCTGAAGTAACTCTCTCATCCAAAGGCTATTTTTGCGGGGCTGGGCGCTTCAGGGGACGCAGTACGAGCTGTACCTCGGTTCCATCGGGAAGATCGATATCTTCGAGAGGATAGAGAATCCCGCTGCGGAAACGCGCCTGAATCCAGCGCGGACCAGGCTTGGCATCGGCCACCGCCGCTTTCTGAGGCGCTCCAGAAGCGCTGGCCGCGCCGGAAGTTTCATCCAGCGCTTCATTTGCAAGGGCATCGGCTTCGCGGTTTTGTTCGCGGTAGACGTGATCGATCCGGAAAGATGTGAAGCCCATGGACATCTTCTTCGCGCGCTCGAAAAGCGGCTTCAGATCCTCGCTCTTCACCTTGTACTGCCCTTGCATCTGCTTGACCATCAGTTCGGAGTCGCTCTCGACGCGTAACGCGCGGATGCCGTGGGACTCCGCGTAATCGAGCGCAGCAATCAGGCCGTAGTATTCCGCGACATTGTTTGTCATCCGGCCGATATATTTTTTCAGCTTGGCGACCAGCTCGCCCTGCCCGTCGCGGATAACCACACCATAGGAAGCTGGACCGGGATTTCCACGCGCCGCGCCATCAATATTCGCTTGATGAGCGGGCGTAGCGTTTTTTTGGCCGGCGACCGAGTCCTCGAAGAGACCGTCACCGCCAGCGCGTGTGGATTTAGGAAGGCGTGGCATCAGGAATGGTTGGAAGCCGAAGAAGCGGCGTGTCCCGAGCCGGCGGCAGGATCTGGCAGCGGAATCGGCTCTAGAGTGTACAAAATCAGGCCGCAGGATTCACAGCGGTAAATCTCCTCATTGGGATCGCGGCGCAGCTCCTGCAAAGTGTGCGGCAAGACGCGCATGCCGCAGCCCCGGCATTGTCCATCGCGGGCTTCGGCCAGGCCGACGCCATGGTGGCGTTTGGCGATGCGCGCGTAGAGTTCGCGCAAATCCTCGGGAATCGGCGCGAGGGCGCGCTCGCGCTCGGCGAGCAGCGATTCCAGCTGTTTCTTCTTCTCCGCTTGCTGCGATTCGATCTCTTTTCTTTCTTTCGCGACCGCGGTTTCGTCTTCCTTCAAATTCGCCTCGGCGTGTTTCACGCGCCGTTCGGCCTCTTCGCCTGTCATCATTACTTCGAGCTGCGCATCCTCGGCCTTGGCGACTTCCCCTTCGGCGTTGGTAATCTCGTGTTGCAGCGCTTTATATGCTTCGTTGGTTTTGACGGCGCCGCTCTGGTCGCGGTATTTCTTCGCGCGGTCTTTCCACTGCTGGACGTCCAGCTCGAATTTCTTGCGCTCTTTTTGGCTGTTAACGAGGCCCTCTTTAGCCGCCAGAACCGCCGCACGCGCGCCGTTCAGCTTGGCGTCCGCATCACGGACACGTTTCGGAAAGGTCTCGATTTCAGCACGCACCGCGGCCATCAAGTGGTCGACACGCTGCAGCTCGATCAGGTGAGGAATGGCGGAATGCATCCGTCTGTAATACTAACACAGGCGGCGCTATGCTTTGCGCGCCGTTCCCGGGCGATTCCCGCGCGCCTGGGCAGCAGCCAGAGATTAGAAAGCTCAGTAGAATGCCCTCGTTGGCATGCAAGAATTCCAGGATTGCCCGTTCTAAGGAGGAAGCGATATGCCGCATGTGCAGATCACCTGGTTGGAAGGACGTACGCCAGAGATGAAGCGCAAGATTGCCGAGCGCGTCACGGCCGTGCTGATCGAAGAGGGACGCGCGAAACGGGAGAATATTCATGTGTCGTTCCACGACGTGCCCGCTACGGACTATGCTGAAGCGGGCGTCCTCGTGGCGGATCAGAAGCGCACACCGTGAAGAGCGAGGAAATTGAGGGAGAAGCCGCGGGCGTTCGGGGCTCGAGCGGCGGACGAACTTCGGCTCCCGGCGCCATCGAGAATGGCAGCGGGGCTAAGGAGGCCTTCGCGTGGCTGAAACCTTGCGGAAAAATCTGGACAGGTGGATCGCAGCCGGAATTCTGGATGCGGACAGGGCCGATCGTATTCGTTCCTTCGAACAATCCCGCCGATCCGGCGAGCGACTGCGCTGGCCCGTGCTTCTGGCCTTGGCGCTGGGCGGTTTTCTCCTCTCTCTGGGCGTCTTGCTCTTTGTCGCCGCGCATTGGGAAGAACTCACACCCGGATCCCGATTTGCGCTTGTTTTGCTCATGGTCGCGGCATTTCCTGTGGGCGGCGCGCTCACGAGCGAAAAATTTCCCGCCCTGTCCCTGACCTTTCACGCGATTGGTACGGTGTGTCTTGGCGCAGGCATTTTCCTCGCAGCGCAAATCTTCAATCTCGAGGCAAACTGGACGAACGGAATCCTGCTTTGGGCCGTAGGCGCGCTGATTGGCTGGCTGCTCCTGGGGAAGTGGCCTCACGCCATGCTGCTGGCCCTGCTGCTTCCCACCTGGCTTGTGGGCCGGTGGTTTTACGGCGCCGGGCAGAACGGGGATGGAGGCGGCACGTTTGTTTGGGAAGGGCTCCTTCTGCTTTCACTCACCTATCTGAGCGCGAGAACTGCGGACCACGCGTCTCTCGAGCGCAAAGCACTGGCATCGATCGGCGGAATTGCTCTCTTTCCTTGCGCGATCATCGCGGTTCTCACGCGCGGCGAACTCGCACACCATGATGGACAGCATCCGCTCACTGCCCCCGGGCTCATCCTGCCATGGCTCGTGGCCATCGGCGCGCCGCTCTGCCTTGCTCTCTTGCTGCGTGGCCGCGCGGCGTGGATGAACGGCGTCTCCGCCGTGTGGGTGCTGGGGCTGGCTCTGGTCGCCCCTCACCGCGCCTTTCTTTGGAGCGACTGGGACGTGATGGGCTTCTATGTATGGGCCGCCGTGGGAGCCGCCGGGCTTATCGCCTGGGGCATCGCCGAACGCCGGCGTGAGCGCATCAATCTGGGGGTCGCAGCCTTCGCCTTGACCGTTCTGTTTTTCTATTTCTCGAGTGTGATGGACAAACTCGGACGCGCTGAAAGTCTCTTTGGCATAGGCGTGCTGCTGCTCCTTGGCGGTTGGGGCCTCGAGCGCCTCCGCCGCCGTCTCGTGACGCGCGTCGGGGAGGCAGTATCATGAACCAGTTTCAAAAGGGCCTGCTTTTTGCAGTGATACAAGTCCTGCTTGTATCCAGTCTCGGCGCAAAATTCCTGTGGGACCGCGAAACATCGCCCCGGGGCTGGGCACTGCTTGAGGGCTATGATCCGGATCTTCCGATTCGCGGGCGCTACATCAACATCTCGTTGTCGGTCAAGGCAGATGCGGTTTTTCGGCCATCCGAGGGCCCGGCGCCCTTCGCTGGCTACGCTCGAGAAAACGTGGAGCTCCGGGTGGATAAAGGCCGCATCATTGCCGTTCCCGCGGATAGGTCGACCGGCCTCACCCTGAGCGCGCCCCGGCTGCGCGACGGCGAGATCCTAGCCACACTTTCGCCTCCCGTTGTCTATTTTCTTCCCGAGCACGCAGCCGATCCCCTGCGCGGCCATGCTATGGGCACACTCTTTCTCGAAGTAACGCTTCCCGAGAGAGGGCCGCCTCGTCCGATTCGCTTCGGGACTAAGGTAGGCGGCGAAATTGTTCCGCTCGGCACCGAATAGATTTCTAGCTGCGTGGCTTGGGAACTTGTATGGATCCGAGGACGAGGTTTCCCGGAATTCCGTTCTGCTCAGGTCGCCACGCGCTTTTTATGACCGGCGGCCTAGTGCAGCTCCATGTTCTGATCCATCGTCAGGGTGGGATAGCGTATCGGTGAACCCGCGGCGGCTTCGGCGTGGTGCGCCGTGACGGTGAATTCGCCGCCGGAACATGCGATGGAATACGTGTAGCCGTCGCGCTCGGAATGTGACATTGCCAGCGACTGGGAAGAGATAAGTTCATCGAGAGAGACGCAATGGCCGTTCTGCCCGATGTAGCTGTTTTCCGCGTGGGCAATCAGCAAAAGGTCCTCGCGGACGCCAATCAGGCTGATCGCTTGTGTGGGCGCGGTACCTTCATCGGTGGTGGGCATTTTCTTGAAATAGAAATGATAAATGCCGAATACAAGCGCAGCACCGAGGAGAATTGTGACGAGGCCTCGCATATGGGAATTTTGGCGCTGCGCCGCACCGGTTGCAAGACTTGACGAAAGCATGCGTGCGCGAGGAAACAACACGACTCTTCTTCCACTGGGCCACTGGCTTCTTTGCTAAACTCCTCTCACCGCCGCCCCTCTCTGCGGTGCGAGACCCCTCCCTGGATTAATAAATGAACACGTTTGTGCCTTCTGTCGAGCTGCAAGTGCTGGAGAAATTGCGGGAAGAGGAATTGGAAGAGGCCCGCGCGCTCCAGAGCGTGATGCTTCCCAAGGAGTCGCTGTGCTCGCGCGGGGTGACGATTTCCCATCAATTTCAGCCTGTCTCGGCCGTGGGCGGCGACTTTCTGGACTATTTTCAATTAACCGACGGCTCCATCGGCCTCTATCTCGGCGATGTCTCGGGAAAAGGCCTTCCCGCCGCGTTTTTTGGAGCTCTGGCAGTCGGAACGCTCCGCGGAGTGCACAAAACGGGAATTTCCTCGGATCAGGTTCTTGCCGCCATGAACCGGCGGCTGATGATCCGCGGTTTGCCGGCCCGGCATGCCGCTCTTCAGTATGCGGTGTTCAATCCCTCCACTCGCGAGATACAAATCTCGAGCGCCGGAATGCCGGGACCCGTTCATCTCACTCGGAAGGGCTGCCGTTTACTGAAGCTCTCCGGCATTCCACCCGGACTTTGGCCTTGCGCGAGTTACGAAACCACGGTTTTGCGGCTCGAACCGGGCGACTCGGTTCTCTTCTGCACCGACGGAGTCACGGACTCCATGAACATGGACGAAGAGAGCTTCGGAACGGACCGCCTCGTAGCGATCTGCGAGGAACACCTTGCTGATTCTCCCACGCACCTTCTCCAGGCTATCTTCCTCGCGGCCGGGACCTTCAGCTGCGGACGGCCCCCCCATGACGACATGGCTGCCGCACTCTTCTACTGCTCGGAGTAAGGCGCGCGCCGCGCCCTGCTAAATAGCTGTTGCAGGTGGATTCATGGCGTGAGAATGTCCGGGGGCGCGGCCAAGAAGGGCAAGTGCTCGAACGGGGTGTAGTGACTGCGCAATGTACCGTGGGTTTTCAATTGACAGGCTAATCGGTCTCCAGTAACAACAGTAGATAACGCAGATTACGGCAACCTTTTTAGGAGAGTCCCCGATGAAGACAAAGTCTCCCTGTGCACTTGCTCTGGCCTTTTTGCTTTCGCTGATCATCACTATTCCCCTGGACATTACTGCCGAGCCCCAGGCTGGCGGACAGAAGGCCGGCGAAGTGGCTCGCGTCATTCCCGCGGTGAGCATTGCCCGGGGCCCCAAGACCCTGAACGCTTCGGCGAAGACGGAGGTCTACTGGCAGGACCTGGTGAACACCAAGGTTGACGGACGCGCGCGAATCGCTCTGGAGGATGGATCGGTCTTGAACATCGGCTCGGACTCCTCGATCAAGGTCGTGAAACACGACTCGGGAGCGCAGCAAACCGATCTCGAGCTGGCCTACGGAAAGCTCCGCAGCCAGGCGCAAAAGATTTCCAAGCCCGACGGCAAGTTCGAGGTTCATACCGCGGCTGGCGTTGCCGGCGTGGTGGGCACGGATTTTTACGTCGGCTATGAGAACAACGTGATGAATGTGGTGGCCTACGAGGGCGTCGTGCGCGTTTGCAATCTGGCAGGTGTCTGCGTGCTCTTGAAAGCCGGCCAGCTAACCAGCCTGCGCAACGGAAACAATGAGACGCCGGCGCCGCCGACGCAGGCGCCGCTCGACATGCTTGTTGCCGCCAGCAAGGACACGGAAGTGGGCCCGCGGCCAGGCAGCAACGGCCTCGAAAATGCCGGACACATTGGCAAAGGATTGGGCTTTACGATTGGGATCATTGTCGCAGTTCCGATCATAGTCTTTGGGGTTGTTGCCACGCGGCATAACCCCCCTCCCGCTCCCGTGGTAGCGAATCCCTGCGTAATCGCTCCAGCCAACTGCGGCTAGATTCTCTCGCCGCCGCGAAGCATCCTTCTGTTTTCGCCCTGGCTGCCACTGGCAGCCAGGGCGCTTTACTTTCACCCCCTGTGCAACTCGCCAGCTCCAGCGGCCGTCCAACTAGTGTCATTAGATATGAGAGACGCATTGAGACCCTCATTTTGTGCCGTTACCCGCGGTAGCGTACACTGGATGTTCGGCTGTGCCGTCTAACTGTAAGTGAGGAAATCCTTGAAAATTTCTGTCCGATATCACCTGAGTTCTCTTTTGTGCGCCCTCGCCATGGTGGCTTCCCTGATTCCCGTCCTGGCGACTGTGACCGAGGCCGCGCCGCCTCCCGACGCGCAGGCCAAGAAATCGCCGCTGCTCGCTGCGCTGCAGGCGGAACTTGAGCGCTCCATGAAGACGCTGAAAGCGCAAGACCCGCCGACGTACTACCTCGGCTACACCATCACCGATACGCAGCGTGCGGACGTTTCAGGCTCAAACGGCGCGCTTCTGAACAGCATCGAAGCGCGCAACCGCTGGCTGGAAGTTTCCGTGCGCACCGGCAGCTACGAAACGGATGACACACACAAGGTCGGCGAGCGTACGCAAACGAGCGCCAGCCCGGGCACTTCTGTCCCGCTCGACGACGATCCGGCGGTTCTACGGCGCGCCGTCTGGCTTGAGACGGACGAGCAATACCGCGCCGCCGCCGAAGCCCTCATCAAGATCAAGACGGGCAAAGAAGTGAAGGTCGATTCGATCGAAAACCGCGCTCCGGATTTTTCTCACGAGCAGCCGCACACCTACATAGGCCCGCAGGTGTCTTTCACGCTGGACCGCAAGCCGTGGGAAGAAAAAGTCCGCGCCTACACGCGCACGTTCCGCGAATCCGCCGCGATTATCAATTCGATTGTGACTTTCACCGCCCAGGCTCAAAACGTTTTGCAAGTCACCAGCGAAGGAACCCAGCTGCAGTTCGGCCAGATCCGCTACCGCCTCGAGCTCTTCATTCAGGGCAAGGCGCCGGACGGCATGGACATCGACCGCTACTACAATTTTGACTGGGTCAATCCGAGCGACGCGCCGGACGACAAGGCCGTCGCCCTTGCGCAAGCATCGATGCGCAAGGAGCTGGAAGGTCTGGTCGCCGCTCCGATCAACGAGCCTTCGGTTGGACCGGCGCTTTTGACCGGCCGCGCGGCCGCCGTCTTTTTCCATGAAGTATTCGGCCACCGCGCCGAAGGCCACCGCCAAAAAGACGCCGCCGAAGGCCAGACCTTCGCGAAAAAGGTCGGTGAACCCATCCTGCCCAGCTTTTTGAGCATCGTCGACGACACCACGAGGAGGAAGCTCGGTTCAGAGGACCTGCTCGGCTATTACCAGTTCGACGACGAGGGTGTTCCGGCGCAAAGCGTGACGCTTGTGGATCATGGAGTACTGAAAAACTTCGAGATGTCGCGCTCGCCGCTCGTGGGCTTTCCCACTTCGAACGGCCACGGACGCCGACAACTCGGCGCGACGCCGGTTTCCCGGCAAGGCAACCTGATCGTCGAAAGCAACAAGACCGTCACCAACGCGCAACTGCGCGTAAAGCTGGTCGAGCTCATCAAGGCGCAGGGAAAACCGTTCGGACTGCTGATCGACGACATCGCCGGCGGTTTTACATTCACGGGGCGCGGACAACCGCAGGCTTTTCAGGTCCTCCCGCTTGTAGTGTACAAAGTGTTCGCCGATGGCCGCCCGGATGAGCTGGTCCGGGGCGTGGATATCGTCGGAACGCCGCTTGCCGCGCTCACGAAAATCGTGGCTACCGGCGACACGCCGGAAGTGTTCAACGGCTACTGCGGCGCGGAGTCCGGGTCTGTCCCGGTTTCCGCGGCCTCGCCCGCCATTCTGATCTCGGAACTGGAAGTCCAGAAGAAGGAGAGCTCCACGGACCGGCCGCCGATTCTTCCTCCGCCCGCGCATGATCCTGTCAAGACAGGAGGCCAACAGTGAGGCGCGCTTCTACGTTTAGAGGACTGACGATTCTTTCCTTGCTGCTGGGCTCGAGCGTCTCTATCCATGCGCAGGCTTCCCCGGGCGTCGAGCGACAGGCTCCCAAAGACAACGACCACACCCTTGAAGCCATGCATGACGAAATGGCCCGCTCGAAGAGCCGCCTGGAGCTGAAAATCCCCGGCATGGACCGGGCTCAGGATCCCTACTACATCGAGTACCGTCTGCTGGATCTTGATGTTCGGGAAGTTGTCGCCGAGTTTGGCGCGCTGGTTTCCACGGATCACAGGCGCAATCGCTTCATGGACGTGGAAGCGCGCGTGGGCGACTACAAGCTGGACAGCTCGAATTTCATCAGCGACGACGGGTTCCGCGGCTTTATCGGTCCCTCGGGTTCCGTTGGCATCGACCGCGACTACAATTCCCTGCGCCAGGACCTCTGGATCGCCACCGACCAGGCCTTCAAGGAAGCTGTCGAAACCTATTCTCGCAAGCAGGCCTACCTGAGCAGCCTCGCCCGCCAGTCCGACATCGACGATTTCTCGAAAGCCGCCCAGCTGCAGCTCATCGATCCGCTCGTGACGCCCGACTGGAGCAATCGCAACTGGGAACAGGAAGCACGCGAAACCTCCGGCGCCCTTCGTGCATTTCCGCAAATTTACGAATCGCGTGTGACCTACTACCTGGTTTATGCCACGGAATATTTGCTGACCAGCGAAGGCACGGAAATCCGCACGAATCGATCCTTCGCGGCCATCGAAGCCGGCATGAACACGCTCGCCGACGATGGCATGCAAATCAATCACATGTACGCCAGTTACGCTTCAAAACCTGCTGATCTGCCGACCGTGGATGCGGTTCAGAAGTCTCTGAACGTGACCGGCAGCGAGTTGATGGCCATGCGCGCGTCGCAACCAGCGCAGGACTATACCGGTCCCGTGCTTTTTGAAGCGCGGGCCGCCGCCCCGCTGCTGGCCCAGGTGCTGACGCCTGCGATCAACGGAGCTCGGCCGCCGGTCTCCTTTACGCCTGTGATGGAACAGCTTCTCACCGGACTGGGCGGAAAAAGCGACTGGGTCGGCCGCATGGGCGCGCGCGTTCTACCCGCAAGCGTTTCCCTGGTGGACGATCCGGGAACCAAGGAGTTTCACGGGACACCTTTGCTGGGCACCTACGCCGTGGATGATGAAGGCGTGCGCGCGGAGAAGGTGACGATTGTCGACAGCGGCAACGCCAAAGAGCTCTTGATGTCCCGCCGCCCCGGTCCAGACTCGGACATTTCCAATGGCCACGGCCGCTCGGCGTTCCTCAACGACGCGAAGCCCACCATGAGCAACCTCTTTTTCAAGTCGACAGAAACGCAATCACCGGCTGATCTGAAGAAAAAGTTTCTCGACGAGTGCCGCTCGGAAAAATTGCCGTACTGCCTGCTGGTCCGGGAGATGGACAATCCCTCCATCAGCTTGCTCCACCAGGACGACTTTTCGGAATTGCTGGCGAGCTTCGGCGGCGGCGCTGGCACGGGCGACCGGCTTCCACTCATCGTCTTCAAAGTCTATCCGGAGGATGGACGCGAAGAGATGGTTCGCGGAGCGCGCATCATTGGACTGAACACGCGCATGCTGCGAAACCTCGGCGGGATCGGCAACGACGACTTCGTTTACAACTACATGCAGAGCCAGGAATCCGGGTTCGCGGGAACCGCACTCGGCGCGTTTGGCTCGGCGCGGAACGGATTGCCGGCTTCGCTTGTGGCTCCCTCGCTACTCTTCGATGACCTGGAAGTGCGCGGCGCGCGCGGAGAACCCAAGCGTCTGCCATTGCTGCCCGCTCCTCCGATGGCCCCGGCGGACTGACCGCCGGACTGTCATTCCCGCAGCATGGCGCCTGGAGAAGCTAGAACCATGAGCGAACTGACCCGCCGAGGCCTGATCTTTGGTGCCGCCACGATGGGCGCCTGCGGTCTGCTCGTCGGCCTTCAGCGCGCCTGCCGTTTTGCCTTGGCCGACGGTACCTCGGTCAAAGGCGGCGCCGGCCCTGTACAAATCGTGAAGTTCGCCGATGACGGAACGCGCTTGAGCGTCGAGACCGTCAGGAAAGTGATCAAGAGCGATTCTGACTGGCGCAAATCGCTTGGCTCCGATGAATTTGATGTCACTCGCCGCGCCGACACCGAGCGGGCCTTCAGCGGCGCGTACTCTAACAACCACGACCCGGGCCTTTACCGCTGCGTCTGCTGCGGCAACGCACTCTTCAGCTCCGATGCGAAATTCGATTCCGGCACGGGCTGGCCCAGCTTCTGGGCGCCCATCGCCAAAGAAAATGTCTCGACAAGAATAGATCTGAGTTTTGGGATCGAGCGAGAAGAAGTGACCTGCGTTCTCTGCGACGCGCACCTTGGCCACGTCTTTGACGACGGGCCGAAACCCACCGGCCTGCGCTACTGCATGAACTCTCTTGCGCTACGCTTCCTTCCGCGCACAAAATCCTAGAATTCGCGCCAAGAAAGCGTCAAGAGCAGCGCTCGTTTTCCTGCCCAGCGGTTTCAGTTCTATTGTTTGACTTCGGCCAGCAGGTCTTCGTTGTCGTTGATGGACACGCGGTCTATTTTGCCGGGGATCAGGAAGTCGAACGGTTCCGTCGCGTGGGTTACGGAGATCAATCCCATTTTTACCGTCTTGTCCCCGATATGGGCATAGAGCGGCACGGCATCCTTCCAGTTGTCCGGAACTCCGGCGCGTGTGATTTCTCCCTTGATGTGCGTCTTCCCGTCGGTAGCTTCCGCCGCGGAATGGAACGTGTACTGCGCTTCACCCGTCCCGTAGACGTACTGGTTGAAGAACCAGTCCATCTTGTGGTTTCCGTCGAGATCCATGCCGTGCGTCATGTGCTTTTCAACGATGGCCTTGAAGTCCTCCGTGGACGCGGGCTTATTGTCGAAGGTCTTGCAGTAGTCCTGCATCATCTCCTTGAACAGATGGTCCGGGTCCGGCTCGCGCGGATTCATCATTTGCATGCGCAGCATCTGAAGGACGTAGCCGCCTTTCGAGTAAATCAGGTCCTGATACGAGCCCGGCCCCGTTATCGACGACCGGATTCGCTGGCCCATCCAAATCGGTCCGAGCGCTTCGACTTCGTGCCCGTACACGTCATGCGTGCGCAGCAGTTCTTTTTCCTTGCGCCACCGGCTCAGGTACTCCTTCAGGTTCTGGCGATACAGGACATACAGATCGCCGGAAAATTCCGCGAATCCTTCCGAGAGCCACTGGTCGTGGTAACTCTTCCAGCCCACACGGTGCCCCCACCATTGATGAGAGGTCTCGTGGCCGCGGAAAAAGTCGGTGACCGCGGTTTGATCATGGATGCCAATCGCGTTGCGTTGTGTGGAATCCAGAAACGACCCCGACCACAGGTAGAGAAGGCCCGGCCATCCTTGTCCGTAGGAGTAGCTGATTGGCAGGCTGGTGACGGAGATGTGTTTGTAGGGAAACGGACCAAACCAGGAGGAATATACACGCACAGCGTTCGCGATTTCCGACCCCATCGTTTTGGCCATGATCGACGGCGACATGGAGCCAACTGCGGCCTCTTGCGCCCCCGGACCATTCTCGAAATAACGCTGTACTTCGGTCATCACATCATCGGGCTCGCGGTTTGCGTAAATATCGATCAGGACGTCTCCTGCCTTGTCGTTGGTGACCTTATAGTCGCCGTAGGCGAACCCCGCCACAGAAAGCGGCATCTCGCTCTTCCAGGTCGAGACCCGGGTATTGCCTTCGACCGTGTCGCCGGTTTTCTGGCCGGTGGCGACCAGCACCGAATTCTTCGGACTATGAAATGTCAGGTCGAAGTCCGCCCTCGCCGCGAAGTTATTCGGCCTCTCGGGATACCAGCCAAGGCTCTCGCAAAAATAGTTTCCCGTCCCGGCCCTGACGATGGCGCGTTTCCCTCCATATTTGAAATCGATCGAGAGCGGCGTCCCGGCCACAAGAGGCTGGGCAAGAACAACCGCTACATAGTCGCCGTAAGACTGGTAACGGTCTTTTGTTTCCCGCGCTTGATAAAACTGGAGAGAATTGTTGCCCGAGTCCCTGATGGATTCGACTCGCAGATTGGAGTCCAGGCCAAAAATCAGCACGGTTTGCCCGGCGAGCCGCGGTTCCACCTCCACATGCGCCGTGGCATGGAGTTCCGCGCCCGTGGTCACAGCGGTGTCAATCTTGTAGCCGCGAATGGTGAAATCCTCTTTAGCTTGCGGGTCCTTCCAGGCATCGGCGCTGGTACGGCCTCCCGCAGGAAAGCTCATCCAAGTGTCAAAAATCCTGACCGGCCCGATATCGGCCCACCTTCCAACCACGATGTCTTCCGGTTCGAGAGCGTCATCACGGACTTCGACCCAGCTCCTGTCGACCTTCAGATCCGAGAGAAAGTACGCCGTGCGCGCGCGATCCGCCGACAAAATGCCTTGGAGCAGGCGCGGCAAGGACGATTCGCCGAGGTCCTCGCGCTCCTTCTGGCGTTTCGCGTAAAGATCGTCGGCGGCCGGGCCCGAGGTTTGCCATTTCACTTGCTTGGCAACTTCCTCAAGCAGCCCATCCGTGAAGCTGAACGTCGCATCGGTGAATTCCACGTTCAGCTTGTCCTGCTTGGTAAAAAGGCGAAGCTGCTGGGCTTCCTGCGGATTCGGCGGCTCCGCCAGCAGGCGCCCTTTCCCGTGAAAGACAGCGCCGAACACCACGCCATTGACCGGCTGCGTAAATTGAATCGTCCCGTCCGTCAGATTGATGCGGACGTGGTCGCGAATGATGTTGACATTTTCCGCGTGGGCCGATTTGGCAGGATCCATCGCCGGAGCAGAAAGAGCGTTCCAAACGGTTGACGCGGGCGAACCGGCCGGCGCTTGCGCCAGGCACCAAGGCGCAAAGACAAACATTCCCGCAAGTAAAACCACTTTACGGACAAGAAGAACGATCATTTGGAGGGCCCCCGCGGCGCCCGAAAAAAGTACCCTGTCCCGGCTCACTCAGCAAGCGCCATGAGCGGTGCGCGTACCCGGGACGAAAATGTCGCGCCAGAGGAGGCCTCGGAACGCTGCCCCGGCCGGGCTGCCTCCACTGGGGGCGCTCCGGCCTGGATGCCTCATGCGGAAACTGCCAACACCTCCCTAGGAAGTACGGGAACTCGCGATAGTTGAGGTAGTCTAGTCAGACGGTGATGGCGGCTCGGCAAAACCAGGAAGCGCGCGAGAAGCGCAGGGCGGCGCTCTTGAGCGTTGGCTCGGCCGTGCTGCTGGTTTCCTTGAAGGCTTTTCTCGTCCTCCGTACGGGAAGCCTGGGCGTACTCTCCGAAGCCCTGCACTCCGGCCTGGACCTGCTCGCAGCGGTCATCACCTTCCTCTCCGTGCGCGTCTCGGATGAACCGGCGGACGAACGCCATCCTTACGGCCACGGCAAGTTCGAGAATTTCTCCGCATTCGTCGAGACGGCGCTCTTGCTCCTCACCGCGCTCTACATCATTTACGAAGCGTTTGACCGGCTCTTTTTCCACAGCGTGCATATTCAGCCGAGCGTCACCGCGATCCTCGTGCTGCTCGTAGCGCTGGCCATCGACATGACCCGGGCGCGGGCGCTCAAGCATGTTGCCCAAAAATATTCAAGCGACGCGCTCGAAGCCGATGCGCTCCATTTCTCGACGGACGTGTGGAGCACCATCGTGGTCATTTCCGGCATTGGCCTCGTCTGGGCCGGGGAGACCTGGAACCTGCCCTGGCTGGCGTACGCGGACGCGCTCGCAGGCCTCGCCGTTGCCGCCATTATCCTGTGGGTCGGCTCGCAACTGGGCAAGCGGACGCTGGATGCATTGCTGGATGTGGCGCCCAAGGGTCTGCAACAGGAAATCGCCATGGCCGTGGGACGGATGGACGGCGTCCTGGATGTCGACCGCGTGCGCGTCCGGCGCGCCGGCAGCCGGCATTTCGTGGATGCCACCGTCAGCGTGGCGCGCACCGCCAGCCTCGAGCAGGTGCACGCCCTCAGTGACGCCATCGAGAAACGCATCGGCGAGATTGTCCCTTCCGATGTCATGGTGCACGCCGAACCGCGGGCTCCGCAAGGCGAGCACTTATTCGAAGCCATCCGCGCTGTCGCGCAGCGCAAGGGCTTGGCTATTCACGACGTCACAGCGCTGCAGCATGCAGGTCAGCTTTTCATCGAGCTGCATCTGGAAGTGGACGAAAACCTGAGCTTGCGAGACGCGCATCGCCAGGCCACGGAACTCGAAGAAGGAATTCTGAAGTTGCGCGACGGCTCAACGGACGTAACCATTCATATCGAACCACTCGGCCGCCACATCGCCACTCCCGATGCAGGCGCAGGCGAAATGAAGCAGCTCTCCCGAGCGATCGAGGACTTTCTGAACACCTTGCCTTCGGAATTCGACGAGCTCGTGAATTGCCACGACGTGCGTGTTCGCCAGGTGGAACACCACATTTTGGCCTCCTGCCACTGCACGATGAGAGGCGCGCTGCCCATTACCCAGGTTCACGACGTGACCGCCGCGCTCGAAGACCGCGTTAAGGAAAAATTCCCGCAAATCTACCGGGTCACGATTCATCCCGAACCGGTCGAAGAAAAATAGCCGGCGAGAGGCGTTCGGGGATGGTCTCCGGGTCAGGAAGACCGCAGAAAGACCTGGCCCGCCAGCGCGAAAATTGCCGGGAAACAGACAAGAACGTAGCGCGGCTCCGGCGTTTCAAGGGTTGTGAGAAACGCCGTGCGCAAGAGCAAATATCCAAAAAGCAGCGCGACAGCCAGCCCCAACGCGGATTTCTCCCGCCACAATCGCCAGCCGCCCCAGATCGCAAAGACAACATAAAGGACGCACAAAGAGAAATAACCCAGCGTCACGGACAGATCGATGGGATCCTCCCGCCACGCCTCCTTAACGGGAAATACGTTCCCGGAAAACGGCAGCAGCTCGATCCGCGGCGTAAACCAGATGGTGAACGCCCGCGCCACCGGCAGCCAAAGATAGGTGCGCAGCGGGTGCCGCGCCGTGCGTTCGCGCGCTAACTGCCCGAAAGCCTGGTCTTCCTCGGGAGTGATTGTCACGTCGTCGTTGTACTGCTCGAGCAGCGCCGCCACGCGGTCCTTTTCTTCCGGCGTGTCGAAAGCCCGCGCGGGGATGTCTTCCAGATTGATGACTTCATCGTCCAGCTTCCACGGGACGAGGAAGCAATCCTTCATGCGGAAGAGCCATGTTTTCTCCCAGGCCATGAATCCGCGCGGAACGAATTCTCCGGACATATTCAGATTTTTGGGGGCGAGAAACTGCACTTCGTCGAGCGTCACGGCATTCCGCACAGCCCAGGGAGCAAGCGGCAAGGCGCAGCCAATCGCGGAGAGCCCGACCAGTCGGGCCATAAAAAGAAACCGCCCCTTCCTCAGCCAAATAAAAGCGAACAAAATCCAGGCCGCCACAAGAAGGAGCGGCGATTCCGGCCGAAAGAGCGTCCCCATCCCGATCAGAAACCCGCTCGAGAGGGCAAAGACCGATTCGGAATGCCTTGTCATCCACTCGCTCTTGAAGAGCCGAGCCTCGCCGCCAGACTCCTTCCAAATCAGGGCGATCAGCGTTAGAAGAGCCGCCGCCGTAGAAAATATCGCAAATACTTCTGTCATAGGAACCGCCGCATAATTTGCCGTGAATGGACACAGCGCCGCAATCCACAGCGTCACAATAAAGACGCGCCGCCAGTTTTCCGGATTCGGCCTCTCTAACGCCAGCAAAGCCGCCATACCCGCCGTGACCAGGCAAGCGCCTAGGTCCACCGCCGCTTGCACCAGGGTGACGGACAGCCGCGCGTCCGGACCCGTGCGCCCGGTCATCGCGTAAATAAGGGCCAAAAATGCGGGGTAGCCGGGCATGCGCAAATCGACCGGCACCAGCGCCCCGTCCACAGTGATGGCATAGATGTGATGCTGCAGCCAATTCGCCGCCAATTGCTCGTAAAGCGCCGTGTCGGTGGGAGCAAAGGGAAACTTGAAGGCAAAGAACAGCCGCAGGCAGAGGCCTGCTGCTAATGCGGCGACGGTATGCGAGAAAATTCGCTTCATAAGCGCAACGCATCTTACAATAGAGCAGACGGAATCGCGCAGAGGGTCTAGGCTCGCCCACGGCCCAGTTCTCTGCCATACCGCCGGGTCGCATCCATGGATGCATGCTTTTTCGAATGCTTTGCTCTAAGCACTCATGAAAGAACGCGGACCAATTTTTTACGACGCTCAGCGCGCGCGATGGCGCCGCACGCGCCGAGTCATGGAAATTACCGGAGCGCTCCTGACGCTCCTGCTCGCCTATTTCTTTGTCACCATCGTGGTAAGCGTTGAGCTTCCCGCCGGCCTCCTGCCGGAAATCAAGCCCGCTTTTCACGCCCTGAAAACGTCTGTGAAGAAAAAACCCGCCGTAGGGCGCGAAGGCCGCCACCGGCGCGTGGCCAACATCGGCAAAATTCCGGAAAGCTACGACCCGCTCCGCGCGGCGTTTTACGTCAGTTGGGACGCCAACAGTCTGGCATCGCTCAAGAAGCATTACAAAGATCTCGATCTGGTCATTCCCGAGCAGTTGCATGGAGTAACGCCCGATGGCGCACTCACCATCGTGGACTACACGCACAACCAGACTCGCCCTGTGAAAGCCACCCCCGCCGAAGCCATCGCTCTGCTGAAAGGTGACGAGCTTCACGAATGGATGCGCTCGCTGAATCCTCCCGTGGAATTGCCGACGATGGGCATGCTCGATAACTACGACGGCGCGGTCTGGCGGATCGACGAGATGGCCGCCCTTCTCGGCAATCCCGCGGCCCGCCGCTTCCTCATCCAGAATGTCACGGAATACGCCGTTCTCGCTCACCAGTCCGGTATTGTCGTAGACTTCGAGGAAGTTCCCGACGCCAGCCAGGTTCACTTCCGCCAGTTTGCCGCAGAGCTGGCCTCGTCGCTACATGCCGCCAGCCTTAAGCTCATGATCGCGCTTCCCGCCCGCGACGATGACTACGACTACGAATTCTTCGGCAAACAGTGCGACGCCATCATCCTGATGAATTACGACCAGCACTGGCTGACTTCGCCGCCCGGCCCCATCGCCGCGCAGGACTGGTTTGTCGAAAACCTCCACCAGATTCTCGAAATCGTGCCCGCGCAAAAACTTGTCGTTGGCATCGCCAACTACGCCTACGACTGGGGCGAAACGGACAAGAAAGGGCAATGGTCCGGCAGCGAGTTCAGCGTTCAGGAAGCGCTTCTGCACGCCTACGAATCGGAAACCGATGTCGACTTCGATGAGGCCTCTTTAAATCCGCACTACTCCTACTCCGACGAGCAGAACCACACTCATAGGGTGTGGATGCTGGACGCCGTGACGGCTTACAACCAGCTCCGTGCCAGCGAGCGCCTCGGCGTCCAGGGCACCGCTCTTTGGCGCATGGGTTCCTCGGATTCCTCGATCTGGCCCATCTGGGACGCCACTCGCCCCGATGACACCGCTCGTCAGAAAATCAAGGACATTCCGCCCGGACCGGACCTGACCCTGGAAGGTAACGGCGACATTTGGCATTTTGCGGACACCCCCAAACCCGGCCGCCGCAGTTTTCTGTACGACGCCGGTACGGACCTTTTCACCGACGAAACCTACGAAGAATATCCGTTGTCCTACGACATCGATCAAATCGGCGGCACAACGGCAAAGAAAGTCGTCCTCTCCTTCGATGACGGCCCCGATCCGCGCTGGACTCCCCAGATTCTCGACATTCTCAAGAAAAAAAATGCGCCGGCGGTGTTCTTTGTGGTCGGAGAGGAGGCCAACCAGCATCCGGAAATTCTCAAGCGCGAGTACGCCGACGGCAACGAAATCGGCAATCACACCTTCACGCACCCGCAGTTCGATCAAATCTCCAAAACCGAACTCAGGTGGCAGCTGAATCTTACGCAACGCCTGATCGAAAGCACCGTGGGCGCGAAGACCATCCTTTTCCGCCCGCCCTACGGCATCGATCATCAGCCGGAATACGCCGAGGAAGTTTCCCAACTGCCTCTCGCGCAAGACATGGGCTATCTGATTGTCGGCCAGCGCATCGATCCCGACGATTGGAGCACCCCCGACGGAAAAAACCAGATGCCTGCGCCGGCCATCGTGCAGAACGTTTTGCGTCAGGTGGACAAGGGCAACATCATCCTTTTGCACGACGGCGGCGGCGAACGCGCGCAGACGGTCGCCGCGCTGCCGCTTGTCATTGACGCCCTGCGCGCTCGCGGCTACCAGTTCGTATCCATCGCGGACCTGCTCGGTAAAACGCGCGCGGAAGTCATGCTGCCGCTCTCGGCCCAGGAACGCTTCGAGGCGCGCGCAGACGGTTTCATCTTCGCCATTTTTCAGTGGATTCGGTTCACTATCGCGACCATTTTCATCGTCGGAATCATCCTGGTCAGCGCCCGGGCGCTGGTCATCGGCATTCTCGCGCTAATCGAGAAGCTGCGTCCCGACCATGCCGTCATGCCCGTGCCGGAGCCCGCCGTCACCGTCCTGATTCCCGCGCACAACGAAGAATCCGTCGTGGTTCAGACAGTAACCTCCGTACTTGCCTCCGACGTGAAGTCTCTCCGCGTCATTGTCGTGAATGATGGCTCAGTGGACAGCACGGGTCCTCTGCTCGACGCCTCTTTTGGAAATGATCCGCGCGTGCGCATCATCCATCAAGTGAATCGCGGCAAAGCCTCGGCCCTACATCGCGCCCTGGGAGAGGCCAACACCGAAATCGTCGTTACTATCGACGCCGATACCGAGATTGAGCCGGACGCCATCAGCAAACTGCTGCGCCATTTTTCCGATCCGACCGTCGGCGCGGTCGCCGGAAACGTCAAAGTTGGCAATCGCTCGCGGTGGCTCACCCGCTGGCAAGCACTCGAATACATCACCAGCCAGAACATGGAGAAGCGCGCCTTCGATCTTCTGAATTGCATCACCGTTGTGCCCGGCGCGCTGGGAGCGTGGCGCAAACAAGCCATTGAAGCCGCAGGAGGCATCACTGCGGATACGGTCGCCGAAGACGCGGACCTGACCATCGGGATTCGCCGTCTCGGCTGGCGCATCAGTTACGATGAAGAAGCCATCGCCTGGACCGAAGCTCCAGAAACCGCCGGCGCCCTCATCCGCCAGCGATTCCGCTGGACGTTCGGCACCCTGCAATCCTTTTGGAAGCACAGCGACACGCTCTTCCGCCCCAAGCAAGGCACGCTCGGCTGGATTGCGTTGCCGAATATCTTTGTCTTTCAGCTTGTGTTGCCGCTGATTTCCCCGGTCATCGACCTGATGTTCTTCGGCTCGCTGGTGTTGTGGGGTATGTCCCAATTCCGTATAACAAAACTCCCGCAGCTCTGGACCACTGCCGACGTCGAGAAATCCGTCATCTTCTTCCTCGGTTTCTTGCTCATTGACGTACTCACTTGCGCCCTTGCCTTCGCCCTCGAGAAAAAAGAGGATTGGACTTTGCTTGTGCCCGTCCTTCTCCAGCGTTTCTACTATCGCCAGTTGATGTACGTCGTCCTTTTCCGCTCGGTCAAGGAAGCCGTCAGCGGCCGCCCCGTCGGCTGGCGCGGCGTCGAAACCGAGGCTCCCCCGCCGCGCTCCGTGGCACCCGCCCTGCGCAGCTAGCTCTGCTCACGCCCGCTGCCGGCGCGTCTGACTGGCCGGGGGCTTTCATTTTGTCTCCCGCACTTACACGCCGCGCATTTCTGAAGTCTTCCACTGTTGGCTGCGGCAGTCTGAGGCTCGCTTTTTGTCCGCCTGGCCGCTTTTTGCGTCCGCGAACGGCCTCTCCCGGGAGAAATAAGAATATGGTGCGGCCGCTCCGAGATCGGTCAGGGTGTGCGCACCAGTTTGCCGATGATCGTCGCGGAAGAGCTCTGCTGCAACGGAAACAAAGTGCATGTGGTACTGGCCGAAGCTTATTCGTATCTCAAGGCAACCAACGGATCGACCCGCGTGGCGCGCCTCGCCGGAATGTAGCAGGCCGCGAGCGAAACGCCCAGAAGGATCACGGCGACGGCGACAAACGTCAGCGGATCGGTCGTTTCCACGCCAAAGAGCAGCGTTCGAATCAGCCGGGTAGCTGCGAGCGACCCCAGGAGGCCAACTGCGAGGCCAATGGCTGCGAGCCGCGCGCCTTCTCGGAGCACCTGCTTCAGCACGTCTTCGCTCTGCGCACCCATCGCCATGCGGATGCCTATTTCATGCGTGCGCTGCGTGACCGTATACGCCATCACGCCATAAATCCCCACCGCAGCGAGCACCAGCGCAATCGTGGCGAACGCCGCGAGCAGCGTCAGGTTGAGGCGCGGCTGAACCACGGAATCGGAGAGCAGCTGGTCCATGGTGCTGACCTCGTAGATCGGCATATTTTTGTCGACGGCGAGCACTTGCTGGCGGATGGCGCTGGTCACGCTGGCCGGTTCGAGATTCGTGCGCACGGCAAGATACATGGTTCTCGCAAAAGAGAGTTGCGTGAGCGGGAAATAGGCTTGTTCGCGACCTTCGACGTCCGGCCCATAGTGTTTCACGTGGCCGACTACGCCGACAACGGTGCACCATTGGGGCAGGAGTGGATTGGACTTGGGGATGGCCTGAACGGCGATGCGTTTCCCGATCGGATCCTGGTTCGGCCAGAAGCGGTTGGCGAAATCCCGGTCCACAACCGTAACTCGAGGAGCCTCGCTCGTGTCCCTTTCGCTCAGCAGGCGCCCGCGCACTAGCGGAATCTGCATGGCCTCGAAATAGCCTGGCACGATCGTGCGGTAGTCGATTTCAGTGAAAGGCAAATTGTTCATGGGAGCGTAACGCTCGAGGTCCGTGACGGAGGTGTGTTCAAAAAATGTCGACCCGGAGGAATAGGAATCGCTCATAGGCAATTCAGAAATCGCCCCGGCGGCTTGCACGCCCGGGATGGTTTTCACTCGATCCAGTACTCGCTGGTAAAAAGTCTGGAGGGGAGTGCCGACAGGGTAAGCCTGTGCCGGAGGAGAAAGCTTCATCGAAAGAAGGTGCCGCGGCTCAAAACCGGGATTGACCTCCAGGAGATGCTGAAAGCTGCGAATCAGCAGGCCCGCGCCAACCAGAAGAAGCACGGCCAGCGCCATCTCCGATACCACCAGGATTCCGCGAAGGCGGCGGATGCCTCTCGCGGCTGAGGTGCTTTGCCCGGTTTCCTTCAGCGTCCCATGCAAGTTCGCGCGGCCCACTTGCCACGCAGGGGCAAGTCCGAAAATGATGCCCGTCAGCAGGGAGAGGCCGAGTGTGAATCCGAGAACGAGAGGATCAACGCGAACCTCGCCGATTCGCGGGACGTTCTGAGGGACGAGGGCATGAAGAGCGTATACGCCCCAGTAGGCAATAGAGAGGCCGAGGGCGCCGGCCAATACCGCGTACACCATGCTCTCGGTCAGAAGCTGGCGTACGATCCGGGCACGGCCAGCCCCCATGGCGGTGCGGATGGAGAGTTCCTTTTCGCGCGCCGAAGCCCGCGTCAGCAGTAGATTCGCGACGTTGACACAAGCAATCAGCAGAACGAATGCTACCGCTCCCAGGAGAACCAGAAGCGCAGGCCGGATCCTGCCGACAATCTGTTCTTTGAGCGGAACGAGGAATACACCCCAGCCGCTGCCCGCGAGGTAGTTATTGGGATTTTCGCGTTCGAGTTGTGCGGCGAATCGCTCCATTTCCGCGGACGCTTCGGCCAAGGTGACACCAGGCTTCAATCGCGCCGTAACTGTCAAGTAATGCGAGCCGCGATCCTGGGGCTTCATGCGGTCGAGGCCGAGCGGAACCCACAAGTCTTGTTTTCCTCCCAGGGAGAAATCCTTGCGGAGCACTCCGACAATCGAATACGCCTGGCCGTCAAGCTGCATGGACTTGCCCACGATCGTGGGGTCGCCGCCAAACAAGCTCTTCCAGAGCGCGAAACTCAACAGCGCTTCGTGATCGTGGCCCGGCTGGTCTTCCTCCTCGGTGAAGGTTCTGCCGAGCTCTGTTTGAACCCCAAGAACCTGGAAGAGAGTTGCGCTGGCGGCGGGAGCGGAAACTTGCACGGGAGGCGAGTCGCTGCTGGTTAAATTGGCGCCGTTACCCAGGGAATATGCGCCAATCTCGGAAAAGGATTGCTTGCGATTGCGCAAGTCCCAATATTCAGGCTCCGATGCCCCGAGGCGCGGAATGCCCTGATTCTCGAACTTTCCCCATACATCGACCAGCGCGGCGGAATCCTTATAAGCGAGCGGCCGAAGAAGCACGGCATCCACAACCGAAAAAATGGCCGTGTTCGCCCCGATGCCAAGCGCCAGTGTCAGCACAACAACCAGGCTGAAACCCGGATTTTTAATCATCATCCGGATGGCGATCTTGACGTCTTGAAAGAGCGTCCCCATAGCGCCTCCTATCTGTTCAGAAAAAACGCAAAACCAGCCGTGGCCTTTCTGGAGCATGCGCCGTTCCAGCTGCCTCTCTTTCTAGTTCGCTGATCTCACTTGGCTTGCCGCGATCGTTAGAAATGGCCCGCATGCCGGATGTCCGCCTGCGGGATACCCCGTTCCGCAACCGGACAGGTCGCCGTCCTCCGCCGTCAAATCCCCTTTTGCAGCCGCACACGTGTTGTAGACTCTCCCTCCAGGAGACTGGCCAGAAACCCGGTTTGGCTGGCAGAAGGAACAAGCGGGCGGACCACGAGACCATGAATGTTCAACAGCGCTTTGCCGTCTATCCGAGTTTGCGGGACCAGCTGGTCCTTGTCACAGGAGGAGCCACCGGGATTGGAGCTTCTCTAGTCGAGCATTTCGCTTTCCAAGGCTCCCAAGTCGTTTTCCTCGACATTGACCACCAGAGCGCCGAACAATTGGTGGCCCGGCTTTCCTCGAAATGCGCTCATGCCCCTGCTTTTCTGCCGTGCGATTTAACGGATATCGCCGAGCTGCGTAGAGCCATTGCCGAGATTGAGGCGCGCCACGGGACGCTCCGCGTGCTTGTCAACAACGCGGGAAACGACGCTCGCCATTCCATCGATGAGGTTACTCCGGAATATTGGGATCGCGCGATTGCCGTGAATCTCAGGCACCAATACTTCGCCAGCCAAGCCGTCATTCCGGCGATGAAGAAAGCGGGGGAAGGGTCCATCATCAACATGAGTTCGATCAGCTGGATCATTCCGTCCACCGGATTGCCGGTATACGTCACGACCAAGGCCGCGATCGTTGGGCTCACGCGCACTCTGGCTCATGAACTCGGGCGGCATAACATACGCGTAAACTGCGTTCTTCCCGGCGCCATCCAGACGGAACGCCAAAAACAACTGTGGTTCACGGAGGAATATAAAGCCGAAATCCTCCGCAACCAGGCCTTGAAGAAGTTGATTTTGCCGGAAGAAGTCGCTCGCCTTGTCCTCTTCCTGGCTTCCGACGACAGCAGTGCTATCACGAGCCAGGCTTATGTAGTCGACGCGGGCTGGGTCTAAATTATTTCTTCCTTACCCGATACATTGCGTCCATCAAACGCTGGCTGTCCCTCTTCGAGCTTCCTTTCTGAAGTGTGCTGAATAGCACAATCCGGGATGGCAATGCGTGCTAGCGTCCCTCCTAGACCAGGGTTTGCCCCAGGCTGAACACGAGCCGGTTCAGAGCGGGCAAGCATGGGCCTTCGACGGCTTGTGCTCGCACGGAACTTTAGAAATCCGGCTCAGAGGAACGCTTCCCCTACCTCAATTCTCGGTGCTATGTTTGGGCCACTGCAGTTGAAGTCTAAGATTGACGGAGAATTCCAATGAAAAGAGCTTGTCTTTGTTCTGTATTTTTCGCGCTTTTGGTGTGTTCCTTTGTTCCTCAGAAGGCCGCGGCGCAAACTTTAGTCTGCGAGTCTCGTCATGGCCGCGTTCAATTCTGTCCCATTGCGGATCCACGCTCCCGTGTCGTTTTGGTGGAAGAGCTCAGCAGTGGCCGCTGCGTTCGCGGTGAAACCTGGGGCAACGACTCGAAGGGCATCTGGGTGGATAAAGGATGCCGCGCTCGGTTCGAAGTGAAATCCGGACACGACGATGGACCTGGGTGGTGGAATTCCGGTCCGCGCGGTCCATCTGGCAGGCCGCACAGCGGTGCTTGCTTCTACAAAAACGTGAACTTCACCGGAGAATATTTCTGCAACGCGCGGGGATCGAACATTCGCCAGGTTCCGCTGGATGATGAGATTAGCTCGATCCAGATTTTGGGCCGGGCCACCGTAACGATCTATAAAGACCCGAACTTCAGCGGCCCTCAAGCAACTACCGACCGCAGTATCCCGGACCTGCATCATTGGCGGATGCCCAACAATCCCAATCTGAACTGGGATAACCGCATCAGTTCGGCCCGCATCGACTAGCAGACGAAGTCTTGCGGATAATGCTCGAATCCGCGCGGGGGCCCCTCAAGCAAATTCTTGGCGAGGGGCCCCGATGACCGGCTGCGACCGGTTCACACTCCGATGATCTCGCCCCTATCGTCCACGTCGATGGATACGGCGCGAGAGACCTTCGGAAGACCCGGCATCAGCATGATGTTGCCGCACAGGACCACGATAAATCCTGCCCCGGCGGATAGGGACGCATCCGTGACGCGCAAAGTCCATCCAGTGGGCGCGCCCAGGATTTTGGGATCATCGGTGAAGGAGTACTGCGTTTTTGCTATGCAAATGGGGAGTTTCGCGTAGCCCCAGTCCGTGAACTGTTGCAGCCTGGCTCGAGCCTCGTCACTGAAGCTTACGCCGGCGGCTCCGTATATTTTGCGCGCGACCTTCTGAATTTTCTCGGTCAGAGGTTCTTCCAGTTCATAAACCGGCCGCAGTGCCGGGGACGGATTTTTCTCGATCAGCTCAACCACTCTTTCTGCAAGCTCCTTTGCTCCCGCACCGCCTTTTGTAAAGGCTTCCGAAAGAGCCGCCGGCGTTCCATGTTCCGCGCAGTACGCTTTCAACCGGCCGAGGTCCGCATCCGTGTCGCTCGGAAAGCGGTTGATCGCCGCGATCGTCGGCACTCCAAAATTTCCGAGGTTGTCGAGGTGTCTCCCCAGATTCGGCAGCCCGCGCTCCAAGTCGCCTTCGCCTTGGTTGCGGATGCTCTGGACAGTCGTCACAAGCACCGCCGCCCGGGGAGTGATGCCCGATTTCTGCATCACGATATCGAAATACTTTTCGCCGCCAAGATCAGCCGCAAACCCCGCTTCGTTCACGACGTAGTCGGCCAGCCGCAGCGCCATTTCTTGAGAGATGACGCTGCTGGTCCCGTGCGCGATATTCCCAAACGGTCCGGCGTGCACAAACGCAGGCGTGCCGTCGGTGGTTTGCACCAGATTCGGCAGAATCGCGTCCGCCAGGAGCGCCATCATTCCGCCCGCCGCCTGTAAGTCCCGGGCGTCGACCGGCTTCCCTTCGCGCGTGGCTCCGATCACAATGGCATCCAGCCGCCGCCGCAGATCCTTCAGGCTCCCCGCCAGAGCGACGATCGCCATGATCTCGGAAGCCGCCGTGATGACAAATCCGGTCTTGCGACCGCCGCCGTCCTTCTTGCTTTCGAGCGAAACCGCGATCCGGCGCAGCGCCCGATCATTCATGTCCATCGTGCGCGGCCAGGTAATTCGTTCGGGATCGAGCTTGAAATCGTTGCCGTGGAAAAGATGAGCGTCGATCAGCGCCGCGAGCAGATTGTGAGCCGAAGAAATCGCGTGAAAATCCCCGTGAAAATGCAGATTGATCTTCGCACTCGGCTCGATCTGCGAGAGTCCTCCGCCGGTGGCGCCGCCTTTCATCCCAAACACCGGCCCGAGCGAGGGCTCGCGCGAGGTGATCACCGCTTTCTTTCCGATCAGCGCCAGCCCTTGCGTCAGGCCGATGGCGGTTACCGTTTTGCCTTCCCCCGAGACGGTCGGCGTCGTCGCTGTCACCAGAATCAGCTTCCCTCGCCGCGCGTATGCCAGATCGGCGAGAAGTTCCAACCGCACCTTCGCGCCATACGGCCCAACTTGTTCTATATATTTTTCAGGAATTTCCAGCTTCCGGGCGACTGCCTGAATCGGAAGAAGGTTTTTTTTCATTTTGGATGAACCGAAACTAGAGGATTGAAGTCCAAGGAAAAGAGTAGCATACCGGTCCGGAGCGCGGCCCCCGGGCCCTGTGTGATCGGGCGGGCGAAAAATCTGTTTAACGTCTGGCCTCCCGGCTAACCGTCCGTTAGGCGATATTTCGCAGATTTTCAATCATTACGTGGCTGTTGTACGATATCCACCGGCTGGAGGAGGACCCATGGCCATCTCTTTCACTTTGAACGGAAAACCCGAAACCGTGGACGTTAGCCCCGATATGCCGCTGCTCTGGGTGCTGCGCGACGTTCTCAACATGACCGGCACAAAATTCGGGTGTGGCATGGCTCTCTGCGGCGCCTGCACCGTGCACATCAACGGCGAAGCCACGCGCTCCTGCATCACCCAAATCTCCACCGTCAGCGGCAAGAAAGTCACCAGCATCGAAGGCCTCTCCGCCGACGGCACCCATCCCGTTCAGAAAGCATGGATCGAAGAAGATGTTCCGCAGTGCGGCTACTGCCAGTCTGGACAAATCATGTCCGCCGTCGCCCTGCTACAGAAAAAACCAAAACCCACCGACGCCGACATCGACGACTTCATGAGCGGCAACATCTGCCGCTGCGGCACCTACCAGCGCATCCGCAAAGCCATTCATCGCGCCGCCGGCGAGGCAGCCGAAAAGGCATAACCTCCGTTCAAACGACGTCCCGAAGGCGGTTGCTCTTCTCGGTTCGAAAAGGTGACAAGAGGTCAGGAGTCATGAGAGATTCGGTTGCGCCCGGCCGATGACTTCCCCGACCCATCCCGACATCGCAAATATCACTGGAATCCTTACCCTGGCACTATGGCTGCACCTGTTCTTTGGGCGAGGATGGTTCTGGAGGGTCGGAAAGCTGGTCGGGGACGGTCCTGCCAAAGAGATTTTGAAGCAATGGCCAAGCGTACTTGCGATAGTGCCCGCCCGAAATGAGGCGGAGACCATTGGCCAAGTGCTGACCAGTCTATCGGAACAGGATTATCCGGGTGAGCTTTCGCTCACTGTCGTCGACGACCACAGTCAAGATGACACTCTGGGCATCGCCCGGCAGGTTTCCGGGGCAATCGGCTCCGGACGGATGAGCATCGTGAGCGCACCGGCACTGGCCGCAGGCTGGACCGGAAAGCTCTCTGCGCTCAACGAGGGCGTGTCCCAGGCCGTGGTTTCCCAGGGGACGGGGTCAAGCGCCACCGGTTCGGACATATCCGGTAGGGCCGCAGCCAGCCCGTCGGACCATGCTCCTTCCTTTTACTGGTTTACGGACGCCGATGTGATTCATGCCCCCGACACGCTGCGGCGGCTGGTGGTCCGCGCAGAGCGGGATAAGCTGGATCTCGCCTCGCTCATGGTGCTGCTCCAGGCGAAGACATTGCCAGAGCGAGCGCTCCTTCCAGCGTTTCTCTACTTTTTCTTGATGCTTTATCCTCCCAAGTGGATTGCCGATGAGGAGCTGCGGACGGCGGGAGCGGCGGGAGGATGCATCCTGCTGAAACGGGAGGCGCTCAGGCATATCGGCGGCCTGGCGGCGATAAAAGGGGAAGTGATTGATGATTGCGCGCTGGCCAAGGCGGTAAAGGCCAGCGGCGGAACAGTATGGATGGGACTCACCCGGAAAAGCACAAGTTTGCGTGCCTACAAAACGTTCGGCGAAATCCGCGATCTGATCGCGCGGACAGCCTTTACACAGCTCCGCTACTCAGCTCTGCTCCTTCTGGGCACGCTCCTAGGGATGTCTCTGACATACATTGCGCCGCTAATTCTATTATTTGCGCACGATTCGACGGCCCGGATACTTGGGTTCGCGTCTTGGCTCCTGATGTCCTTGTCGTTTCTGCCCACGGTCCGCTTTTACAGGCTCTCGCCCTTCTGGGCGCCGTTTCTGCCTCTCGCGGCTCTGTTCTATACGTATGCCACCTGGCTCTCGGCGGTGCGGTATTGGATGGGCAAGGGCGGCGAATGGAAGGGGCGGGCCCAGGCGCCGCGTGGGGCCTAAGATTCATTCCGCTAGCGGAGAGGATCATATCCCCGAGTTGGACGGTCTTCTGGAAGCCGACGCTCTGCCGGCCGTGTTCCATCACCTCGCCCAGCAATTTCCCCGGGTTCGCGCAGAGCACCTTGAGACAAATTCCTTCAAGCAGGGATTTTTCGCTGGCGCTAGCGGCGCGCTCATGAAGAAATACTTCGAAGCTCCCATTCGAAGTTACAGAGTTCGTTTCCAGCAGAGGGTCCGGGGGTGTTCCCGGGGTCATGCCAGGAATTTAGCGAGCGGTTCCCAGTAATTGCCGTTCCAGCCTTCCAGCAGATGGCCGGCATCGCCTTTCGGGAAGCCGGTGTGGTCGAAGACGAGCTTGGTGTCGGAGCCTTGTTCGACCAAAACGAACTTTGCGAGCGACCAGGCGCCTTGCGGCCAATAGGCCACGCGCCACGCCTGGACGATGCGCTCGTTTGGTATAAGTTCGAGGTTTCGTCCAACAATGAAGCCGTTGAAGAGTTTGAACGCCCCGCCCGCCTCGGCGGTGATCTCCGCCGGGGTGTTGCCTTTCGCCATGCCGGATTGCACAGCGGCGCTTAACAACGTGACTTTCTGGAACTGCCTGGCGTCGGTGAGGGCTTCGTAGACGCGCTTGCGGCTCGCTTTGAAGACGGGCTCCTGATGAATAGCCTCCTCCGCATGAGAAATCTCCTGGGCCGCCTCAGCAAAGGCTTGGGTGGATGCCAAACCGAAGCTGCCCAGGGCGAGCGCGGCCCCTGTGATGATCTGGCGGCGAGTCGGCCTAATTGCCTCTGCGTGGAACGAGTTTCTGCTGCTCATCTCTATCCTCCGGGTGCTGTGTCGTGACATGCGCTTTGAACCTCGAGCGCATGGAACCACGCCCCCAAAATATGTTCAAGATAATATTTTGCTGGAGGGGAGAATGCTGTTTGAGCGATACTTCGGCGTATCAGAGACGAGGAGAACCCATGCCTTATCCTCCGGAACACAGTCGCGAGGTCAGGAAGAAGATCGTCGAGAGCGCGCGGCGGCTCTTCAACCGGTATGGATTTGACGGCGTGTCGCTCAAACAAATCATGGCCGGAGCGGGGCTCACCCACGGCGGCTTCTACACCTATTTCCCCAGCAAGAGCGATCTTTATGTTGAGGTTCTGGGCTGCTTTTTCACCGACAAGGAATGGAAGAGCTGCTGGGAAGGAGTGGAAGTCGATCTATCGTCCGGGAATGCCGGCCCGGAAGTTGTCCGCGCTTATTTGTCGAGGCAACATTTTGAGGACGTCGAGAATTCCTGCCCGATGACGGCGCTGCCCACGGATGTGGCGCGCAGCAGCAAGAGCACGAAGCAGGCGTTTGAGACGGTCTTTAAGGCGATGGTAAGCGTGCTCGGGCGCAGCACCCGTGGAAACAACGGCCCACGCCGCGACCATGCCCAAGCGATGGCTGCGCTCTGCGTGGGAGGAATGGTCGTGGCCCGCGCCATGGCCGACCGCGGGTATGCGGATGAATTGCGCGACGCGTGCATGGTTGTCGCTCTCGAGCTCGGTGGATGGTCTGGCGGGAGGAGATCTAAAAATGGAGACTCTAGACGAACACAACGGGCGCGTGCGGCGGCGTCTTAGGGCGGGTTTGGGCGGCAAATCATCGGGGCAGATCGGCGGCATAGGAGCGACGCATGCTGACCTAAACCGGGTTACGCGCTATCCTCACGACATGATTCGACAAAAACGCGATCTCGTTCTGCTATTCGTTGCGCTGTTCGTTTCCCTGTCCGGTTCGGGCCTCCTCCATGCGCAGCAGCCGGCGAGAACACCGATCAACATCCAGGTAAAGGATCCAGCGGGTGCTGCGGTTCGACATGTGCCGATTCGGCTGGTGCCCTCGCCTGATCCCGCGCCGGGGAAAATGGAGACGGACGAGGAGGGGCAACTGATGCTTGATTTGAAGCCCGGCGGTTATGCTTTGTTCATAAGTTTTGCCGGGTTCAAATCGGTGGCGACCCATATTGAGGTGCAGGGGACAAAAGAGGTTCAGATCATTCCTGTCCGGCTCGAGATGGGCGCGACGGGCTCGCCCATGGTGTTACCAGCTTCCTCGAAGGATGATTTGCGCGTTTCGGCATATCCGTATCACCTGGACATGTTTCTGAAGCCGTCGGAATTGAAAGCCCTCCCGCGGACCACAATTACCGTTCACAATGAGCATGCGAAGGCGGAGGAAACGTATACCGGAGTGCGCGTTTCGGAATTGCTTATAAAGATGGGAGCGCCGTTAGGGCGAGACCTGCGCGGCGCTGCTCTCAGCTGCTACGTGGTGGCTTCAGGCTCGGACGGTTACCAGGCGGTCGTCGCTCTCGCAGAACTGGACCCCAGCTTTCATATCGGCGAAGTGATCGTTGCGGACACGATGAATGGGGAGACGCTCGATGCGAGGTCAGGTCCGTTCAAGCTCGTGGTAACAGAAGACAAGCGCCCGGCGCGGTGGGTGCGAAATCTGGTCAGCATTGAACTTAAATCAGCCAACTAGCCCGCCGGGACACCCGGTGCGGTGCCGTGCCGCTGCGAATTGCCAGCCGTTTCGGAAGGTTGACGAGGGCCAGCCCAACTTAGCGCTGTCAGAACGCTCTTTTGTCCCCTCCGGCCACCCTTCAGCAGTAGACTCCTATTTTCGCATTCACAGAAGTGGTTTGATTTTTGATATGTCTAATGGTATTTATACATTAAGATGATTCGTCGAAGCAATGGACCGCTCGCTTCTCGACTGCGGCAGCGCAAGTTCCAGCTGCTGCGGCGTTTCTCTATCCCCGCCGATGCCCTCCCTGGCTCGCTCTCCCTTTCGCATCTCCGCTGCGGTAAGCCCACCTGCCATTGTGCCGATGATCGGGGCCATCCGGTCTGGTCACTGACCTTTATGGTTCAGGGGAAAAAGAAGGTGCAGTACATCCCCAAGGATTGGGTTGAAGAAGTCCGGCGCCGGGTCCAATCGGGACGGGAGTTTCAAGACGCCGTCCGCGAAGTGTTGGCGGCCAACGCACAGCTGCTCATGCTGGAGCGCAAGAAACCTGAGAAAAAGAAAAAATGAACCGTTCGATGCCACGTCATCTGCTCCACTATGTGACTCGGCGTCTCCGCCTCCAACGGTATCTCAAGGATCCTGGAGACGGTCGGCAACAACCCCAGATTCCGGCGCAGACTCTGCTCTGGGCCCTGCTTATCGGCCAAATCTTCCGCGAATCGAGTTTTCTTGCCGTCGAGGCACTGGTACGATCTTCGGCACGTCGCCCTCTCAGAATCGCAACTCCGTTCTGTGACGATACCTTGGGCTATTTCACCGGGTGGCTCGATCCCGACCCAACGCGGCAAGCCCTGCTCTCTCCCTCATCCGGGGCGCAAAGCGAATTGCTGGACGGATTGCCTGGGGAAGCGGGCGAGCGTATATTGGCGGGCGACCGGTCGATGCCGGCGGCGGGTTGGCTGAGCATGGGCACCGAGATCTGGGGACTTTGATATTCGGAGACATTGGGGGAATCGTGGGAAAAGTGTTGGCGTGTGTGGTGTGTTTTCTTTTGCTGGCGGCGGTGCCGATGACGGCAGAGGCCCCGGGGCTTACCGAGATGTACACCCTGATCCGCGCCGAAGAAACGAACAACTCGAAGATTATGTGGATCATCCATGAGATCGCGGATGTGTATGGGCCGCGCGTGACGGGGACGCCGAATTTGAAGGCGGCCGACGATTGGGCCGTGAAGACGATGACGTGGTGGGGATTGGCGAATGCGCATCTCGAACCCTGGACGTTTCAGCCGCCGAGCGCGGCGACCCCGGTGCCGGGCTGGGAAAATATGGAGCTTGTGGCGGAGGCCGTTGCGCCCTTCCACGGGCAACTGATGGTGAAACCGCTGGCGTGGACGCCGAGCACGAACGGCGAAGTCACCGCGAAGGTGGTATTGCTCGATCCACCGGGAATGGCCCCGCCAACGGGAGCGGGATTTAATTTTTTCGGAGGGGCGACGCCCCCGCCGGAACCGAAGTGGGCTGCGCCGCCGATGCCAGCAGCGGTAAAACCGGCCTCGCCAAAACAGCCTACGCAGGCGGAACTCGATGCGTACCTGAATTCGGTAAAAGACAAGGTTCAAGGCGCGATTGTCCTGGTGGGAAGGCATGTTGAAGTAGCCGAGGAGATGAATCCCGCGCCGATGCGGCGGCCTGAAGACGAATGGAAGTCGCGATTCGATACAAAGAATCCGAGTCCGTTCCGGTTTCCCGAGCAGCCCAAATTGCCCGAAGGCCAGTTGACGCGGCAGGAGGTTTCGCGGCAGGTGGATCAGTTCCTGGTGGATAACGGAGCGCTGGTGCGCGTGAATGATGCAGGACGCGCCCACGGAATTATCATCGCGCAGCAGAACGGAACTTACGACTGGACCAGAGCCGTGCCGACGCTCGTGATGCGCAACGAGGATTACGGGCGAATCACGCGGATTATGGCTGACGGCGCGGCCGTAACGCTGCGTGTGAATATTCAGAACAAGGAATATCCCGAGGGGACGACATCGTACAACGCCATCGGAGAAATCCCCGGCACGGATAAGAAAGACGAAATCGTGATGCTCGGCGGACACTATGACTCCTGGCACGACGCCACGGGCGCGACGGACAACGGCATCGGTTCTTCGATGATGCTCGAGGCCGTGCGGATTTTGGCTGCACTGCATGTGAAGCCGCGGAGAACGATTCGCGTGGCGCTTTGGAGCGGCGAAGAAGAAGGGCTGCTCGGTTCGCTTGCCTACGTGCAGCAGCACTTCGGGAGTTTTGAGAGCCAGAAGCCGGAGTTCGCAAAACTGGATGCGTATTTCAATATCGATTCGGGAACCGGGAAACCGCGTGGGGCTGGCGTGTTTGGACCGGCCGGCGCGGCGGACATGATTCGCGAGGCGATGACTCCCTTCACGGATTGGGGATTCATGGGAGCGATCGCTTCCGACAGCCGCAGAACCGGCGGGACAGACAGCACTTCGTTCAACAATGCAGGCTTGCCGGGGATCGGATTGGCGCAAGACGCGTTTGACTACGGCTCGTTCACGCACCACACCAATCTCGACACCTATGAACGTATTTATGAAGAGGATGTAAGAGAGGGCGCCGTCGAGATTGCTTCAGCCGTCTATGCTCTCGCGATGGCCGACGAGATGGTCCCGCGATTCAAAGACGCGGAGATGCCGAAGCCGGTGCCGGAGCCCACACCGGGATCGCTGGCGACCCAGGTGCGGCACGTGCCGGCGAACTAGAGCGCGAACCAAAATTCCCGAACGAGACGACACCGTCACTGCGTGATCAGAAAGTTCGCATGAAGTTGCGCCGTGGAATCCGCGCCGGCCCACAGATCGAACTTCGCGGGCTCTTCCACCCAGGATTTTGTCGCCGTGCTCCAGTACGTCAACTCGTCATTTCCAAGGGAAAAATGGACGGTCTTTTTTTCGTGCGCCGCCAGAGTCACGCGCTCAAAGCCCTTCAATTCGCGCACCGGCCGCGACGTGCTCCCGTATTGCTGGTGAATGTAGAGCTGCGCGACCTCATCGGCGGTAGCCGCTCCGGTATTCTCGATGTCTACGGAAACGTCTATGGTCTCGCCAGGCTTGATCTCGCTCCGGCTCAGCTTGAGATTCGAGAACGCGAACTTCGAATAGCTCAGCCCATAACCAAACGGATAGAGCGGGGTGCTCTCCTCATCCCAATAACGCCTGCCCTGATTTTCCGGAGCCTGCGTGGTGTTGTGCGCGTGATAGATGGGAATTTGCCCTGAATCACGTGGCCAGGTGAAGGGAAGCTTGCCGCCGGGTACGGCATCGCCAAAAAGAAGATTGGCGACGGCGTTGCCGCCCTGCGTTCCGGGATACCAGACATCGAGAATGGCGCGAATGTTAACGGAGGCCCATTTGATATCGAGCGGTCTTCCGTTGAAGAGAACGAGTACGACGGGCTTGCCGGCCGCCGCGACGGCTTCGAGCAGCCGCTCCTCGTCGCCGGGAAGATCGAGCGAATCGCGCGAAGCCGCTTCGCCGCTCATTTTTTGCTGCTCGCCAAGGACGAGCACAGTGACATCGCTCGAGTTCGCGAGTCGGACAGCTCTAGAGAATTCGTCTTTGGATTGAGCATCCGTCCACGGAATTTCCGGCGGAATGCGCATGATTTCGTCGAAGAAGGACGGAAACTTGCGCTGGACATGGACCCCCTGGGCGTAATTGACTTCGGCGCGCGTGCCGAGCGCATTTTTCACTCCGGCGAAAACAGTGACGGTTTCGGGCAGGTCGAATTGGAAAGCCCATGAGCCAAGCGTGTCGACTTGCGAATCGGCGAGTGGGCCGATGACGGCGATTTTTTTGTAGCCATCTTTCCTGAGCGGGAGAAGCCGGCCTTCATTGCGAAGCAGAACGGCGGTGCGTTCTGCAACCTGGCGGGAAGCGATGCGATGCTCGGGACTCGCGAGGACCTGTTTGGCGCGAGCTTCGTCGACGTAAGGATGCTCGAAAAGCCCGAGGCGCATTTTCATTTCGAGGATCGGACGAACGGCCTCTTCGATTTGCTGGGCTGTGATCTGGCCCCGCTCAACGGCTGTCGCGAGGCTTTTCGAGTATGCGGTGAAACCGATGGCCATTTCCATGTTGACGCCGGCCTGGAAGGCATAGAGCGCCGATTCGTAGACGTCTTTCGCGTAACCGTGGTTCTGCAAGCTTTTGACGGAGTTAGCGTCGCTTACGACAAAGCCCGTGAACTTCCAGTCGTCGCGCAGCACGTCGTGCAACAGCCAGCGATTCCCCGTGGCGGGAACGTCGTTCAAATCGAGATAGGCGCTCATGGCCGACCCGATGCCGGCTTTGACCGCCGCGTGAAACGGCTTTAGATAAACATTTTGCAAAAGCGTTTCGGGAATGTAGGCTTCGTCGTAATCGCGGCCGCCCACGGCGGCCCCGTAGCCGGCAAAGTGTTTCATGCAGGCGAGAATGTGATCCGGCGCGCCGATATAGTCACCTTGAAAGCCGCGAACTTGCGCCGCGGCCATGGCGGAGCCGAGATACGGATCTTCGCCAGCGCCTTCCACAATGCGGCCCCAGCGCGGATCGCGGGCGATATCGAGCATAGGGGCAAAGGCCCAGCCGATGCCGACGGATCGAGCTTCTTTGGCGGCGATGGTTTGCGCTTTTATTGCGGCGGACGGATCCCACGAAGCCGCCATGGCGATCGGCACGGGGAAGATGGTGCGGAAACCATGAATAACGTCGAAGCCAAAGATGAGAGGAATGTGCAGCCTGGATTTTTCAACGGCGAGATGCTGGTAGTGGTTGATCTGCGCAGGATCGGTGACAAAGAGGAGAGATCCGAGCTGGCCCCTGGATACCGCCTCGTCAAAAGAGCCTGGAGGGCCGAATGCAAAGAGCTGGTTCAGCTGGCCGAGCTTCTCTTCGAGAGTCATCTGCTCGAGCAGCGCTTCGGCTCGCTGGTGCAGGGCCGCTTCGTCGGGAGGAGCCGCGGAGGAGGGAGTTTGTGAAGGAGCTAGCGGAGCAGTGGCCAGCGCGAGGAAAAAGAGCAGCGCGCTTCCGAGATTTTTTTTGTTGGGACGGAATTGCTGGTATGTTTTCACGATAGCCTCCTCGAAGACGGCGTGATGCTAATGGGCGTGCGGAAAAGATGCTAGAAGAAAATCGCGGAAAAACGATTTTAGAGGGGCCTTGTGCGAACATCGGTACCGTCGAGGCTCCAGGCGATCGCTCGCTAGACTACGGGGGCGGAGAGAACATGACGAAAACGCGGCGGGACTTTTTGGCGGAGGCTTCGCTAGGTTTGGTTGGAGCAGCGGTCGCGGGGATGCAGCAGCAGAAACCGGGCGAGCCGCCGGCGGGGACTCCTCCGGCATTCGGGACAGGGCCTGCCGTCGGGCCGGAAGTGTCGGCGGGGACATTTCTCGAGGCGGAGAAAGTGGTGCAGGCGGAGATGACGCCCGCGGACCGCGCGATGGCGGCAGAAAGCTGGCGAGGAAATATGGCCGCGCTGTACGAGCGGCGCGTCGGGCCCCACAAAGTTGTGATCGAGGACGGCGTAGCGCCGTATTCGCATTGGGATCCGATTTTGCCGGGGATGACGCGCGCGCCGGAGCGCGACCGATTTGTGCGCGGCTCGAACGATGCCGGGGTCTTGCCGGGATGGGACGAAGACATCGCGTTTGCGCCGGTGTGGAAACTTTCTCAGTGGATCGAGACGCGGAAAATCACTTCCGTGCGGCTAACCCAGATTTATCTCGAGAGGCTGGAGCGGTTTAACGGGACGTTGCGGTGCGTGATTACCCTGACACGGGAGCTGGCGCTCGCGCAGGCGAAGAAGGCGGACGCGGAAATTGCGGCGGGGAAATATCGCGGGCCGCTGCATGGAATACCGTGGGGCGCGAAAGATTTGCTGGATACGGCGGGGATTCCGACCACGTGGGGCGCCGAACCGTTTCGCGATCGCGTGCCCCTGAAAGATGCGGTGGTCGTGAAGAGGTTGCACGATGCCGGCGCAGTGCTGGTCGCAAAGCTGAGTTTGGGCGCGCTGGCCCTGAATGACATTTGGTTTGGAGGGCAGACGATGAATCCCTGGTTGCCCGAGGAAGGATCGTCGGGATCGAGCGCGGGACCAGGTGCGGCGACGGCAGCGGGACTGGTGGGGTTTGCGATTGGGAGCGAGACCGGAGGCAGCATTGTCGGACCAAGCATGCGCTGCGGTTTGACGGGACTGCGGCCGACGTATGGACGCGTGGCGCGGACAGGAGCAATGACGCTGTGCTGGTCGCTCGACAAATTGGGGCCGATGACGCGGAGCGTCGAGGACGCCATGCTCGTGCTGCAGGCGATTTCCGGCCCGGACGCAGGGGATGTTTCGAGCGTGCACAGCCGTCTGGATTTTGACGCGGGCGCCAGTGTGAAGGGATTGCGCGTCGGCTATTTTCCGGCGTGGATGAAGGAAAACCCCGCGACCGAAGTGGATCGCGCAGCGCTCGAAATGGTGAAGAAGGTCGGTATGATTCCGGTGGAGGTGAGCCTTCCAGACTGGCCGTACGATTCGCTGAATCTGATTTTGTTTGCAGAAGGCGCCGCGGCGTTTGAAGAGATTACCCTGAATCATTCGATCGACCAGCTGAAAGTGCAGACGTATGACGCGTGGCCCAACATTTTTCGCCAGTCGCGGTTTCTCTCGGCGGTGGATTTTGTCCAGACGGACCGGCTGAGGCGAAAAGTCGCAAATGAAATGGCGCGCGTGTTTTCAGAGGTCGATCTGCTGCTGGTGCCTTCGCTACGCGATGAAATGCTGACGATCACAAATTTCACAGGGCATCCTTCGCTAACGATGCGCGCGGGATTTGTCGAAGTGACCGAAGCGCGCACGGACTGGGCGCCGGACCCAAGCAGGCCGCTTCCAAAATTTTCGCCGCCGCGCCGCGTGCCGCACGGCGTGACGCTGATCGGCAGGCTGTTTGAGGAAGGAACGGTCGGCCAGGCGGGACTCGCCCTGGAGCGAGCGTTCGGTGTGGTAAAAGAACGCCCGTCCGGATTCTAGATCGGGAACGAGTGCGCTGTGCCGTAGAGCCTCGCTGCTTCAGACATGTTTTATGGTTTCTCGAGAGAGTTCGGCAATCGGAAACTCTCCCAGAGTCCAATCTCGCTAAAATCTCGCCAGCGACGGGGGAATTTGGTATTCTCTGTGAATCTAAGGTACAGGGCTGTATCCTGAGGTTAAGGAGCGGCACCGGAGGCCGGCATGAGCGTTATTCCTAACTCGGGCAATGGCAAGATCACTGTGCCCGATCTGCTGCGGCGGAAGTCCTCGGCTGCGGGCTCCCTATTCACTTCGCAGAAAATCACCTGCTTGACGGCGTACGACTACTCTTCGGCGCGTCTTTTGGACGAGGCCGGCGTGGACGTGTTGCTGGTCGGTGATTCGGTCGGGATGGTGGTGCTCGGGTATGACAGCACGCTGCCCGTTTCGATCGAAGAGATGCTGCATCACACACGCGCGGTGCGGCGCGGGACGCGGCAGGCACTGGTCGTGGCGGACATGCCGTACGGGAGCTATCACAGCGACATGGCCGAGTCGGTGCGGAATGCGATGCGGTTCGTGAAAGATGCGGGCGCCGAAGCCGTGAAAGTGGAAGGCGGCGAGCGCCGGCTGGAATTGATCGTGCGGCTGACGGAAGCGGAAATTCCGGTGATGGGGCACGTGGGCTTGACGCCGCAATCGGTGAATGCGCTGGGCGGGTTTCGCGTGCAAGGCAAGACCGTCGACGCGGCCGAGCAGTTGTTGCGCGATGCGCGAGCGGTGGAAGCGGCGGGAGCGTTTGCGGTGGTGCTCGAAGCGGTGCCGCGCGAACTCGCGGCGCAGATTACGCGCGAGCTGCGGATTCCGACGATTGGGATCGGCGCAGGGCCGGATTGCGACGGGCAGATTCTGGTGATTCACGATTTGCTGGGACTCACGTTCGGGAAGACGCCGAAATTTGCGCGGCAGTATGCGAATGTCGGGCAGATCATTCTGAAGGCGGCGCGCGAATATTGCGAGGACGTTCGCGGCGGGACGTTCCCTTCCGATGGCGAGTCGTATCACGCCGCGCAGATCGCGAAGGAAGAGAAGGAAGCGCCGGTCAATAGCGACGGGGATTGGTAGAAAGCGGAAAAAAGAGATTCCCCGCTGCGCTCGGAATGACAATCTTCAGAAAATGAGAATCAAGCTCGATCCATGAACTCTTGAGCGTGATCGGCAGGGCCAGGGAGAAGGACAATGACGCCCGAAGAGATGCGCACGCTGTACGACTACAATGCGTGGGCGAATCACCGGTCGCTCGGAGCGGCGGCGAATCTGACGAGCGAGCAGTTCGTCCAACCGCTTGGCTCGAGCTTCGGGTCGGTGCGCGATACGCTCGCGCATATTTGCGGAGCCGAATGGATTTGGCTGGAGCGGTTTCAGGGGCGCTCGCCTTCGTCGTTGCCGGACGTGTCGGAATGCGCGGATGTCGCGAGTCTCCGCGCCAAGTGGACCGGGCAGGAAGCACGGCTGCTGGCATTTGTCGCCCGGCTGACCGAGGAAGATTTGAATCGCGTAATGGAATACAAGACCCTGAAATTTGGCCTGTACCGGAATCCGCTATGGCAATCGATGCAGCATGTCGTGAATCATGGGACTTACCATCGCGGGCAGATTACGACCTTGCTGCGGCAACTTGGAGCGCAACCGATTTTGACGGACTTGATGCATTATTATCGGGAACGCGCAACGGCGGCAAGCGCGTGATTTGTCACTCCGTGAATCCGTGAGACGCAGACATTCTCTGTGGAAATAATCCGAACAATAGCCTGGATGAAGGAATTTGCGCGAGGTGCGCGCGCGGAAGGCCGTGTTATCGGCCTGGTGCCGACGATGGGCGCGCTGCATGAAGGACACACGGCGCTCGTGGCGCGCGCGCGGAAAGAATGCTCCCGGGTGATTGCCTCCGTGTTCGTGAATCCGAAACAGTTCGGGCCGAAAGAGGATTACAAGAAATATCCGCGGGACCTCGAGAAAGATGCGAAAACGCTGGAAGAAGCCGGAGTCGATGTGCTGTTTGCGCCCGAGGCGGCGGATATTTATCCGGACGGATTCCGGACGTACGTGAATGTGGAGGGGATCAGCGAACGGCTCGAAGGGCGTTCGCGGCCGGGACATTTTCGCGGCGTGGCGACCGTCGTCTTGAAATTATTTGAGATTGTGCAGCCGCATTTCGCTTATTTCGGAAGAAAAGACGCACAGCAGGTACGGATCATCAGCGAGATGGTGCGCGACCTGAATTTGGACAGCGAAATTGTCGTTTGCCCGGTTGTGCGCGAAGCCGATGGATTGGCGCTCTCTTCGCGAAATGCCTACTTGAGCGCTGGGGAGCGAAACGCGGCGACCGTCTTGCATCAGGCGCTGGTGACGGTGCGGGACGAATTGTCGCGCGGCGTGCGCGATGCGATGCAGCTGCAAACCGCATTGCGGCGGATCCTCGGGGCTGAGCCGCTTGCCCAGGTGGACTACGCGGAGATTGTTAGCGCGGATACTTTTGAGCCGGTGGTGCGCGTGGCGCGGCCCTCTTATGCAGTGCTGGCTGTGTTTATCGGAAAGACCAGGTTGATCGACAACCTTTTGATCGAGCCAGTCTCGGCAGGATCGGAAGACCTCCTCTTTCAGCTCTAGCAGCGGAAAACCAATCGACTACTTTTTCGAGGCTTCGGCCAGGACTTCGGCGACGTGGCCTTTCACTTTTACGTTGTCCCAGACGCGTTCGAGTCTGCCGTCCGGGCCGATCAGAAATGTGCTGCGAATGATGCCGAGAAACGAGCGGCCCAGGAATCTCTTCATGCGGCGCGCGCTGTAGGCTTCGATTGTTTTCAGATCAGAATCGCTAAGGAGATCGAAGTTTAGTTTTTGCTTGGCTTTAAAGGCGGCCTGGGTCTTGACGGAGTCGCCGCTCATGCCGAGGATGACTACGCCGAGCTTGTCGAAATCCTTTTTTGCGTCGCGAAACTCGGACGCTTCGGTCGTTCAGCCGGGAGTGTTGGCTTTGGGATAGAAGAAGAGGACGACACGTTTGCCGAGGAAGCTGGCAAGAGCGACTTCGTTGCCGGCGTCGTTCTTCAGGCAGAAGGCGGGCGCTTTGTCACCGATTTTTAGCATGTTCTCCTCAGTGGCTCCTCGTGGTGGAGCGTAACGGGTGCGGGCCCACCCTTGTGACATGTCTTGAAGTGGAACGCTGCCCCTGACACGGAGGTCTGAGAGTAGAAGAGACGAGAACCTCCTGGTGCCGTACGACGGATCATGCGAGAAGCTTTCGGAGGATGTCGTTGACGGCCTGGGGATTGGCTTGGCCGCGGGTGGCGCGCATGACCTGGCCTACAAAAAATTTGAAGACGCCTTCGTTGCCGGATTTGAATTTGGCGACGTTGTCGGGGTTTTTTTCGATGACTTCCCGGGCGGCTTGTTCCAGCGCGCTGGTGTCATTGATTTGAGCGAGGCCCTCGGCGGCGACGATTTCGCTGGCGCTTCGGCCGGATTCAAACATGGTGGCGAAAACCTTTTTGCCAATGGAGCCGGTGATTTGGGCGGACTCGACGAGTTTCAGGAGTTCGGCGAGCGCGGCTGGAGAAACGGGACTCCCTTCGATTTCCTTGCCGGAGTCGTTGAGACGGCGGAGCAGTTCGGTTTGTATCCAGTTGGCGGCTGTTTTTGCGGGAGCGCCGGATTTTACGACAGACTCGAAATAATCGGCGAGCGATTGCGTGTTGGTCAGGACGCCAGCGTCGTAGGGGCTTAAGCCGTGCGCAGCGATGAAGCGGGCACGTTTGGCTTCGGGTAGCTCGGGCAGGGAGCGGCGAACCTCTTCGCGCCAGGCATCGCTGACGTGAACGGGGAGCAAATCGGGCTCGGGAAAATAGCGGTAGTCGTGCGCTTTTTCCTTCGAGCGCATGGAGACGGTGCAGGATTCGTTTTGGTTCCAGAGGCGCGTTTCTTGCAAGACGCGGCCGCCGGATTCGAGTACCGCGATGTGGCGCTCGACTTCGTATTCGAGGGCTTTTTGCAGGTAGCGGAACGAGTTGAGGTTTTTTACTTCGACTTTGGTGCCGAACTCTTTGGCGCCGCTGAGGCGCACGCTGACGTTGGCGTCGCAGCGGAGGGAGCCTTCTTCCATATTGCAGTCGCTGATGCCGGTGTAGAGCATGATCTGGCGAAGAGTGGTGAGATAAGCGTAGGCCTCTTCCGGGGCGCGCATGTCGGGCTCGGAAACGATTTCGCTGAGGGGCGTACCGCAGCGGTTGTAGTCGATGTAGGCCTTGGTGGCGGATTCGGAGAAGCCTTCGTGGAGATTCTTGGCGGCGTCTTCTTCAAGGTGGAGGCGCGTAATGCCAATGCGTTTTTTTGCACCGGCATGATCGATCTCGAGCCATCCGTTGGTGGCGAGGGGCAGCTCGTATTGCGAGATTTGATAGCCCTTGGGCAGATCGGGGTAGAAATAATTCTTCCGAGCGAAGCGCGAATGTTCGTGAACCGTGCAGTTCAGGGCAAGCGAGGCGCGCATGGCGAGTTCGACGGTGCGTTTATTCAAAATCGGCAGCGTGCCGGGAAGACCGAGGCAGACCGGGCAGACATTTGTGTTGGGCGCGTCGCCGAAGCGGTTTGCACAGGCGCAGAAGATCTTTGTGTTCGTCAGAAGCTGGACGTGGACTTCCAGTCCGATGACGGTCTCGTATTTTCGGAGGACCTCGGGGGCGAGCGCCGCCACTTCTGGAGATGATTTCGTCATAACGGACCAGCAATTATAGCATCAGCGCGGCGCGGGACTCTATCGGCGCGCACAACGCTCAAGGCTATCTGCTTGAACCCGGACTTTGCGCTTCAGGGCATGAGAGTGCATTTATGACCGTGGTGCAGCAGTCCGGCTAATCCAGAGGGGCTAGGCGTGAAGCAGTGTAAGCCGACAGCAAAGTAAAAATGCAAGGTTGATTGCCACCTGTACAGGCAAGCGTGCTCAACCGAGGCAGCTTCTTTAGTGTTTTATCGGGAAAGGATTGGGGTATCGAAGTAGCGCGGACCGCATCATTGAGTTCTGCCAGGGGGTCGTCAGAGTTCGTTGTTGAGAGTTCAATCACTTTCGAATTCGCATCAATGATAACGGTGTATTGAGCTATGCCTTGTTCACCACCTGGATTCGCTATACTGACCGTCCTTAAGGGTGATTTTTTCTTGCGAGACTCGCCCAATCGCTCCTCCACCTGCGGATTGCCCCCCAAAATGTCCCCCAGCCGCTTGCGAATTTCTTTGGCGTCCTCGCTCAAGGCCTCATTCGGAGGGATTGTGTTCAATGCGCCCAAATACATTTCAACCGCCTCGTCTTTGCGGCCCAGAGTTTCGTAAATGCGACCGAGATGAAGGCCTATTGTTAGATCGTCGTTGATTTGCCAAGCGGCGAGGACATATTTCTCGGCTGCATCGGTTTTGCCCTGCTGAAATCTAATCCAGCCCATCGTGTCCCAGTAATGACTCAGCTTGGTAACAAGCGTCCATGTGCTCGATTGTAGGTTCGCTACTGTCGAATTGTTCAGCTCCTTTTCAACGACGTCGATCGAGCGTTGTGACCAGTCTTCAGCAAGGTCTAAGAACGAGTTATGCTCGGCGAGGAGGTACGCAACGCTGTTCAACATGCTCTCGCTGTCATCGAGCGCCAGAACTTTGCGAAAAGACTCTTGGGCGAGCAAGTCTTGATGGGTTTCCAGATATGCCCGTCCCAAAGATAGTCGGGCAGCGACGTATTTGGGAAACTGAACTGTAGATCGCTCGAGCACAGGGACCGCCTGCGCAGGCTGGTGAAGAGCCAGATAAGCCGTGCCAAGTCTGAAAAGAGCGTCCCCATCATCAGGCGCTTCGGCAATACGGTTCAACAGCAAACCCTTTTCCTCTTCATATTTCTTTTCGTTAAATAGAACCCATGCCATGTTCAAATAGGCGAGATGTTCGTTGGGAGCGAGCCCTAGATATTTTCGAAATGCCGTCTCCGCGTCTGAGTACTGACGCGCATACATATATGCGCGCCCCAGTTCTCGCCATGCTTCAGGATATTGAGGGTCTTCCTTTGTCGCTGATCCGAAAGCCTCGATGGCGTTTGCCCAATTCTTGCGTTTAGATTCGTCCTCTCCGCGCTTATACATGGCTTGTACTTCGGGCGCAGCAACGTGTTTCCCTTCGACCGGTTGGGTTTTTGCCAGGGCGGAAGTAGGTTTGCTTTCTTTCTTCGGCTCGGGTGGGGCGGCGAAGGCTTCATCAATCTTTTTGCCGAATGCCGCGTATTCGTCCGAATCGCTCGCTGGAATTGTTGGCACGCGCAGATCAAGAGACTTGTATCCATGAAAAGTTGTGCCTTCCCACGAATCTCGCGCCCGGAATTCGGCGAATTCCTGCGCCAAATGAAACTCTTTCGCTGGCGGAAGATCGGATTTGGTCAGATCAGTAAAAGTGAGATTCAGATTCAAAGAATATTTCCGTGGCCCGTTGAGCTCGATTGATAACTGTTGGAGCTTGCCGTTGGAATCTGGTTTGGTGTTGACCGGCGGCAGTAAGTGGAGATCATGCAACTGGATCATCAACCCGGACGTAAGAGACCTTGTAAGTTGCGCAGGGGTTGATTTTGCGTCCAGGAACATCAATTTCCCGTTAGCATGAAACTGAGCTCTCACCGGAGCAGAAATTTCCGAGGCGTTAGCAACTTTAAAATCGGTATATTGCACGGTACCGTAAAGAAATCTATTTGTTCTTGCCAGGATGCTGTCAGCTGATCTGGCGAGCTGGTCCTTGGAAACACGCTCGTTGAGCACGCGTATCAGAACTTCGAGATCACCGCGTGTCTGAAGTTCCACATTGGCATCCAAAATTCCTTGTGCGTCTATTTTCCCTTCGATTCCAATCTGATATTCGACGGTAAATGGAAAATCCGGCGGCATCTTACGCAAACCCGTCGAAGGCGTTTCGGAAACCACAAGTGCTTCTGTGTTGCGCAACTGGGGCATCAAATAACCAAAAGGACCGACGCCAAGCGTAGTATCAAGCCACGTATCTTTGCTTCCGATCCGCAAAAACGCGATTGCGTGGTCGAACTGCATCGGATTTGGCATCTCTGGATCAATATCCGCCAATAGGCTAACCAGAGCAGGATGTGCATGCACTCCCTCAGCCTCAAGCATGGCCTCAAGAAGAGTTGTCTTGTCTTTGCAATCCCCGTAACGATTTGTGAGAACTTCTGCAGCTGCATGAGGCTGGTATCGCCCGACTCCGAATGACAAACTAACGTATCGAATATTTTGAGACACCCAGTAATAAAGAGCTTGTGCTTTGGCTTCGTCCGTCTGCTGGCCCCGCGTTACTTCATCGGCCATTGCGCGAATTTCGGGTGTGGGGATTCGCCGCTCTCGTTCAAGCTGGGCATACCATTCAGCTACTTCGGTCCAACTCTGGAAGGTGGAAAACATTACTCGATGAGCAGCCGGAGGACGATAGCCTTCGAGTAGTCTGATTGCGTCAAATTCGAAATTCTTAAAAACGTCAATCGGCGGTGGTCTTTTCAAGTTCGAAGTTGCCCAATGGTAAAGCCGGCGGTCCCCTTCAACAGAAACGGAAAATTCGACACCCTCGGAGCTTTTGACTTTTACTACTCGACTTTTCGGCACACTCAAATCGAGCTGCTCATCGAGGGCGATAACTCCATCCGCAAAATCCCAGATTCGCCAAAACTGCCCAGGCAGGATAGGTTTCGCGTTAATCATAACGTCGTATTCAACGACATCGCCCACGGACACTCCCGGGACGGTGACGTGTTTCTGACGCGCGTCAGTGTACATCGGTGCTTCTTGCGTTACCGGAGCGCTCAAATCCTGGACAGCCTCGGGGCCAGCCGTCACGATACTGCCATCTTTCTTAAGAACTCGGACGCTGCGCACATTTATCTGTTCATCGACGGCGTTGTACTCGAACATAAGTTGCCCCGCGATGCTCAGCCCTGCCGTGCTTTGGACGCGGATTCGCGAGCGAATTTCCCTGGTTCCTGAACCGTCATTCTCATAACGCATCGACTCGTGAATGTATTCAAAGACTGCAGGTTCCTGAGAGAGATCTGGCTTGGTCCCAGATTCGGGCATGGTTACGACAGACGGAGGCGCGGAAGACTGTGCTCGCAAATAGAAAGGAACAGTCAGCATGAGAAAAAGAGCTACTGGCAAGCGACGGTAGGAGGGTGTAGGCCGATGCACGGTAACGTAGGATAACCTAATTCAGGCTACACGCGGGTGAGGTATCTCCGACCATCTTTTTTCAGGCCCGCCCCAGTGGGGGCAATGCCGGCGCTGGCGGAAGCTCGAAAATCCGGTGACTTTTTCCGTGGGCACAAACCCTGCATCCTTGACGTGCGGCCATTTCCGCGTCGAAGTAACACGCTGTCGGTCCAAACGTGGCGATATTTCTTGGCGCGGATCAAAATCCTCCGCTGCCATAATTTGCCCAGCACAGGGGAGTTAGCCCCGGCGCGGACCTTCGTTTATACGCCTCGATGGCATTCTGAGCCGTCATGGTCAGATTAGGGGGCAGCGCGTCGATGGGAAACCACCGGACCTCGTGCGTTTTCCTGGGCTCGCAGTTACATGGCGTACCGTGAACGATTTGAGCGAGGAACGCGGGAGAAATCCAGTGCTGATGCTCGGCGGGAAGGCGATGTTCGGTCACGCAAAGGAGGGACTGGATGGCGATGTCGACGCCAACCTCTTCGCGAGTTTCACGGATCGCGCACTGCTCCAGAGATTCTAGATAGTCCAGCTTTCCGCCGACAATACTCCAGCACTCTGCTTCGGGAGGAAGAACGCGCAGCGTGAGCAGGACGCGCTGACCGCCCTCCACCAAAAGCACGCCGACGCCGACGCGAGCGGCCGGGACGGCATGGTCGGCGGCGCTCAGCGTTCCTGCTTGTGGATCCATTTTGCTTCCTGAAGGACGGGCGCCGCAGCAAGGCGGGCAAGAAGGCGGCGCGGGTCGGTTTCGATGATCAAGGATTCCAGGTGAGAGGCCGGCACGAATCCATCGGACACGGCCCGCGAGGCTTGCCGGAGGAGCGAGTCGTAATAGCCACCGACATTGAGGACGCCGCAGGGTTTCTGGTGGATTCCAAGCTGGAGCCAAGTGAAGATTTCGCAGAACTCCTCCCAACTGCCGAAGCCTCCGGGAAGAAGGACGAATGCATCCGCCAGGTCGGCCATGAGAGCTTTCCGTTCGTGCATGGAGTTGACGATGCGAAGCTCGGTCAACGAAGTGTGAGCTATTTCTTTCTCGACGAGCGCTTTGGGCATGACGCCAACGGCGCGACCGCCTCGAGAGAGTACGGCATTTGCAAGCACGCCCATCAGTCCCACACGGCCGCCGCCGAAGACCAGAGCGATGCCGGCGGCGGAGAGCTCGCGCCCGAGATGCTCGGCTGCGTCCGTGTAGGCGGGATTATTACCGCTGCTGGATCCGCAGAAAACGCACAGGCGCTCGATGCGATGACGGACCGGCGCGGTGGATCGAATCGCGTGGCTCATGGCCGGGCCGGAGAAATGAAATCCGTTTGAGGCTCGCAGAATGCGGGAAAGAGACGCTCGGCCAGGGCGAAAGTGCCGAAGAAGAGGAGAGCGTAGGCGGCGTCGCCGGCTAGGGTGTTCCAGAAGAAGGGGATGCCGGCTGAGTAGCAGGCGACCAGGCCGGCGGCGGTGCGCGGATAGGAGAGGGCGAAGGCCCAAACTGCAAAATTGGTGACGAGGAAAAACTGGATGGCGCCGACTAGCGTGGCGGCAGTGATGCGGGCTACGGTCCGGCGATTGCGTAGCCAGAAGCCGATGGCGACACTCGTGAGGAAGCTGGCGTAGACGACGGGCATGAGTTTGTGGAAACCGAGGAAGACGTCTCCGGCGAAGAGCGCGCACAGTGGAACGATGAAGGCCAGGCGGCGGTCCTTGAGAATGGCGCCGGAGAAGAGGGCCATGGCGCCGACAGGGGTGAAGTTCCACGGATGCGGCGCGACGCGTAATGCGGCGGCGAGAGCGATCAGGGCGAGGGCCAGCAGCGTGCGATAGAGCAGATTTGCGTTTTGAGATATTTCCGTATTCATTTTGTTGCTTCCTCCATTTTCTACAGTAAGTCGCAGAAAACAAAACCATCGCGGTTGACAACTTCTCCGGTGCGGACTTGGATGGGAGATTTCAAAATGGGGCCATCGAAGACGAAGGTGTGGAACTCACCGTTTTCTCCGCATGGATCGGCTTCTCGAGGCAGGTCCCTGAAGAAGGACTCGTCGAGTTCGCGGCCGGCGAAACTGGGGGCGAGGATTTTGCTGTCGATGCAAACGGCGACGGCGCGGAATTTGTTGGCGTGGAAGGAGCGGATGAGTTCGCTGGTATCGCGCTTCCAGATAGGAAAAATCGCTGTCATGTCGAGACGGGACAGATTTTTTTCGCGATAGGCGCGGAGGTCTTCTAGAAAGATGTCGCCGAAGGCTACCTTGGACACGCCTTGATCGAGATAAATGCGAAGAGCTTCCTCCATACGCGCTTCATACGTGGGATTGACGCATTGAGGGGGGATCAGGACTTCGTGAAGAGGCAGGCCAATCGATTGGGCTTGTTGGTGGAGGAGTTCGCGGCGGACGCCGTGCATGCTGATGCGGTCGTAGCCTTCGGTGACGGTGGTCAGAAGCGCGGCGATCTGGACATCGCCTTGCTGGAGAAGTGTGTGGAGGGCCATGGCGCTGTCTTTGCCGCCGCTCCAGCAGAAGAGAATGGGTTCGGCGGCGCTCATCCGCGTCAATTTCTCCCACCGAAGGTGTAGCGGACGCCGGCGCGCAAGTCGCGGCCCAGTGCGGGGTAGCCGAGAGCGTCTTGATATTGTTTGTCGAAGAGATTTGTGCCGCGAGCGTAGAGCGTTACGCCATGGTTTAGGCGGTAGCTGCCGGATAGATCGAAACGTGCGTAGCCGGGGTTTCGCGTGAAACCGAGGCCGAGGAAATCGCTGTCGGTGCGGACACCGGTGAAGTAACCGCCCAAGGTGACGTTGAGCCGGCGGAAAGCGGCGTTGAGGGTGAGCGAACCGGAATTTGCCGGTCGGCGGATGAGGCGGTTGCCGGGGAGTTCGGTTGGGTCAAAGGCGTTGGGCGCCTTGATCACCAGGGTGTCGTCGTAGGTATAGTTTCCCGCGAGGTTCAGCCAGCGCGTGAATCTTGTTTCGCCGGTGAGGTTGAGCCCGCGAGCGCGGGCGAGGTCTGTGTTGAAATAATAGCCGAAGCTGGTGGGATTGTTCGCCGGATTGCCGGGAAGAACGACGCCACAGGAGTTACCGGCGGGATTGCTGGGGTCGGACTCGCAGAAGGCGAAGCTGACGATGTCGTAGAAGCGGCTGGAGAAATATTCGGCGCTCAAGTGGACGTGGTCGCCTAGGAGTTTTTGGTCGATGCCGGTGGTCCAGGTTTTGCTGGCTTCTGGTTTAAGCGAAGGGTTGCCGAAATCGCCGAAATTGTCGCCGTAGAGCTGGTCGAAGCGCGGCTCCTTGATGCCTTCGGCGTAGAAAGCACGGAAGAGCGTGTCGCCGCGGAAACCTTTGCCGTAGAGAAGAACGAGCGAGGCTCCAGCGCGGGGAACGACGCGGGTGCCGAAATTGGCGTTGGCTTCCGCGCGGCCACCGAAATTCAGAGAGGCGCGCGGATGAGGGCGATAGCGAAAGTCCAGAAAGCCGGCCTGATTGTTGCGGCGGGCGTGAGGGACGTTGATGGAGGTGAGGAAAGCGTTTTCGACTTCGGATTCGTAACCAGCGGTGACACCGAAATTCGAAAGCAGATAGCTGGTTTGCGCGGTGACATTGGCCCGATTGTACTGGAAACGGCTGTTGCCGGGGAAATCGCAGAATTCTGCGGTGGCGACAGCCGCAGGATTGGTCTGCGGACAGAACGCGTTGGGATCGGTGGCATAAAAACTTTGCACGGGATTGTCGCTGACTTGCAGGGTGTAGGACTCGGCGCCGCTGATTTGATGGCGCCAGTGTTTGCCGGTGGCGAAATCCCAGCGAGCGCTGGAGCTGAAGAGATGCTGGGTGTAGCGCTGGTCTAGATTCGGAGGTTCGTAGAGGGTTTGACCGGGGATACCGGCGATACCGTCGTTGTCGCGGAGGGTGAGGCGGATTTGGCTGGTGTCGCTGAAGCGATAGCCGAAATTGCCGGAGAGCGTGCGATTCAGAAAATCGTCGTCGGGGCCCTGGCCGTCGGTTTGGAAGTAGGAGGCGGCGACGGAGTAGTCGAAAGCGCCGAGCAGACCGCTGAGCTCGGCGCCGCCGCGGCCGGAGCCGAAACTGCCGCCTTCCCCATAGACGCTGAACTCGGGCACGCGCGTATCGCCGCGATGGGTGAAGAGCTGGATGACGCCGTCGACGGCGTCGGTACCGTAGATGGCGCTTTCGGCGCCGCGGACGACTTCGACTTTGTCGATGTCCTCGAGCGTGAGGCCCGAGAAATCGACGGCTCCGCCGGGAGGGTTGATGGGCGCGCCATCGACGAGGACTTTGGTGAAATTGGAATTGCCGCCGTTGAGGAAGACGGAGGCAGTGCCCCCCTCAGGGCCGGTGCGGCCGAGGGCAATGCCGGGGGCGAAGAGGAGAGCATCGGTCAGGAAGACGGATTGCCTGGCTTCGATTTCCTCTTTTGTGATGATCGAGACGGAAGCGGTGGTTTGATCGACCAACGTTGGCTCGGCTTGCGCGGTGACGATGACGCTCGATGAGAGGCGCTCGAGGTCGAGGCTAAGGTCCAGCTTGCGCTGTTCGCCGGGAGCCAAATCAAAAACAAGATCGCGAGAAACGAACGGGGAGCGTCTGAACGATACGCGATAGCGGCCTGGCGGAATAGCGAGGCTGTAGGCACCGTCGGTGGACGAATTCGCTTTCCAGAGTTGCGCGGTTGTGTTTCCTTCCAGTTGCGCGGTAACCGTTACTGCGGCGACTCCTGCACCGCTGGAATCGAGGAGCGTACCGAAGAGATGAGCGTCCATGGTGCTGGAATTATTTTGTGCGTGCGAAGAAAAACTAACTGCGAAGACTGCCAAAAAAAGAAAGGCGGTTCGAAGAAGAGTCGTTTTCATGGTTTCCTCCGCTCCCTCTCGCGCGGGAACTTGAAGGTTGGCCTGGCGCTCGGAAAAGATCGCTCGGGCTTGCAGACTTCGCCGGTCTCCTGGCTTGGCGGCAGTTCCGCCCCCGTTTGTCTCGAGATAGTTCAACGGGGCCGGTGCGAGGCCTTCCCGTAGCGCTGCTCCTTATTTCTGCGGCGATCTTTCGGGAAGATCGCGGGTGAGGGAGCGATGCGCTGCAGTGGCCGCAGCAGTCTCTTGTTCCGCCTTACAGTCGCGCGGCGGCGACGGCTTCTTTCACGTTCGACCCCAGCGTTGGCGAGGGCAAACGCACCGTCTTCCCGTGCACGAAGTCCGCGATGATTGTGGTGGGCCAAAGGCCCGGTTTGGGTGATTCAAGTGCCGCAGGGTGAGCCGCGGCGATTAGGTGAACGATCGAACGGCTACTTACTTTGCAGACGGCATGTTCACTCGCGGACGGCCGGATGAGCCGAGTTCCACGGTGAGCGGCGTCTGGAAAACCTGTTCGAGCAATTCGCGCCGGAAGACAGCTGCAGGCGGACCAACGCGAAGACACTTGCCCTTCTGAAAGAGTGCGACCTGGTCGGCATACTGGCCGGCGAGGTTCAGCTCGTGGGTCACAACGACAACGGTATAGCGGTTGGCGGATGCGAGCCGGCGCAGAGTTTCGAGCAGATCGACCTGCGCGCCAATATCGAGATGCAGCGTGGGCTCGTCCAGAAGCAGAAGCAGCGGTTGCTGGGCGAGAGCACGCGCTAGAATCACGCGTTGTTTCTCGCCGCCGGAGATTTGATCCATAAAGCGGTCGCTGAGATGTTCTGCGCCAACCTGCGCCAGGGCGTTGCGCGCGATGACAATGTCTTCTTCGGTTTCGAAGCGAAGCGTGCGGCCGTAGGGATGCCTTCCCTGAAGAACAAATTCCCAGGCCCGCGACGGAAAAAGCAAAGGGCTTTCCTGCTGGACCATGGCGATGCGCTGGCCGCGGGTTCTGTGGGGAAGCGCGTGGGTGACAAAACCGTTCAGAAGCACGCGTCCGGAAAGGGGTTCGAGAGACCCCGCGATCAGCTTCAAGAGAGTGGATTTGCCGCAAGCGTTTGGACCAACGATGGCGACGATTTCGCCGGGACGCGCCTGGAAGCTTGTCGCTTCGAGCGTGAAGAGCGGCGCTTGCGTTGGGTTGGCGGAGTACGCATAGCTGACCTGTTCGACGCTCAAGCGAATGTCGGAGTTGAAATCGCCGGCGTCGCCGATAGGGCGAGCCGCGGCGGAAGAGGGGGAGCGAGCGAAACTGCTCATGCCAGCCTCCTGCGCATCAGGTAAAGAAAAAGGGGCGCCCCGGCTATGGCGGTCATGGCGCCGACGGGAAGTTCCGAAGGAGAAACGACGGTGCGTGCAAGCGTGTCGGCGACGACTACAGCGATGGCCCCGCCGAACGCAGCCGTTGGCAGGAGAATGCGATGATCGGAGCCAAAGAGTAGCCGCATGACGTGAGGCACCAGCAAGCCGACGTAGCCGATGGCGCCGCTGACGGAGACTGCCAGACCGGTCAACAAGGACGCGGCGATGTAAACGACCAAACGGACGCGGCGAACGTCGACACCAAGATGCATCGCTTCCTTCTCCCCGGCAAGAAGCAAGTTCAGGTCAGAGGCAGTTGTGTAAATGGCCGCAGCGGAAAGAAAAAAACCGAAGCGAAGGATGAGGCTCACAATGTGCGGGGGCTGGGTCTGGAGTTCACCCATCATCCAGAAGGCAATCCCGCGATAGTTGCCGCCGCTCAGCGTGGACATGAAAAACATGATGATGGCTTGGAGAAACGAAGCCGAAATGATGCCGGCGAGCAGCAAGGTGCTACTGTCGATTTGTCCTTGACGGAGCCCGAGGAAGTAGACGGCGGTAACCGTAAGCGCAGCCCCGAGAAACGCGCCGATGGGCGTCAAGAGCGCGGCGACGGCGGGTGCGAGGGCCAGGTGGGGCTCGATAACCAGCGCGATAATGGCGCCGACCGCGGCGCCGCTCGAGACGCCGAGTACATAGGGATCAGCCAGAGGATTGCGCAGCAAGGCCTGAAAGCTCGCGCCGGCCACAGAAAGAGAAGCGCCTACAAAGATGCCGAGCAGAATGCGCGGCAAGCGAATATCGAAAATGATGAGCTGGTATTCGCTGGAGAGCTGGCTGGTTTGGCGAAAAAGGACGCGGAGAAGATCGTGACCCAAGCCGTAGAGAGACACGGGCACGGCGCCGAGCTTGAGCGCGATCACCACGACGACGAACAGGACTGCCGAGAGAATGGCGCAGTGAGCGAGCAAGCGGCTGAGCGTCAAAGGGCGCAAGCGCAGACCTCCAGACGAGCGGCATCTCCGCCGGCAGACTGCGCTGCGCGGAGTGCGGGTTGTGGCTGGGCGGGGGGAGGGATTTTCTTTTCTTTTTCCTCGCCGGGATGCGTGGAAAAAGCTTCGGGATGCAACTGGCGCGCAAGATCCTCGATGGCCGAGACGATTCGCGGTGCGGGGCGATTTACGGCGTCGCTGATGACGGCAAAATGGCGGTTGCGGACGGCGTCGAGACCGCGCCATCCGGGGCGCTCAGCGAGTACGTCAAAGTCATTCTTCCCGCTATCGGAATGGGACGCGGCGAAAACGAGGAAGTCCGGCTGGAGACGGACCACTTCCTCAAGACTCATATGGGGCCAGTCTTGGGAGGAGTCGACGATGGAAGTGGCGCCCGCGAGCCGCAGCGCATCGGCAATAAACGTGTTTTTGCCGGCGGAGATCAGTGGATCCGACCAAACGATGAACAGAACGCGGCGCGGCGGCACGCCGTTCAGACGCTGTTGGAGATCGGCTAGGTGGCGTTCGAGATCGGCGCCAACGGCGGCGCCAGCTTCCGGCACGCCGAGGACGCCGGCGAGTCGCTCGGTGGAGGAAACGATGTCCTTCACGGTATGCGGATCGGTGCCATAAGAAGAAATGCCGAGGCTGTCGAGAGCGTTCACGGTCTCGATGAGATTCAAACTTTTGGTCAGGAGAACGAGATCAGGCCGCAGAGCGGCAATTTGTTCAAGACTCGGATTGATCGCGCCGCCGACTTTAGTTTTTTTCTGAGCGTCGGGGGGATAATCGCAAAAATCCGTATCTCCGACGAGGCGATCCTGCAAGCCGAGAGCGTAGATCGTTTCCGTGAGACTTGGCGCAAGAGAGACGATGCGCTGCACGGGTTGCGGGACGCGAACGGTGCGGCCCGCCTCATCCACGAATTCCTTGTAGACCGGTGACGCTGTCGCACTCGCCGCCGGAGTTTGCGCTTCGGCTACAGGAGACGGCCAGAACGCAGCGCAGAGCAATAACGCGGCAACGGCGATTCCAGCCGGAATATTTTTTCGTGGATCTTTCCGCGTCGGCACAATTCCCCGCTGACAAAATCAGATCTCTCGTCCAATAAAAAAGCCCCGCGAGACACCTTGGGGCTTCTTGGCGACGCTTCTTCTCGCGAGAAGCGCTGGCCTCTGCGGCGCGGGAGGGTAGCCTGGCTTACGGCTGTTTCAGCCGATGACAGTGGCGGGACCGCGGCCGATTCTCACGGCCTTCCCCACTTCCCTTGCCTGCAAATTGGAAACTCAGTGTAAGCCGGGGGTCTCGGAGTGTCAATGCGGGCATGAGCGTCTCATGGGGGAAGGCTCAGCGATTCTTCCAGACTGGTTTGCGCTTTTCGACAAGCGCGCGAAGCCCCTCTTGCGAATCCTCGAGGCGATAAAGTTCATTGAGGAAAATGTTCATGGAGTTTTTCAAGCCATCGCGCAGCGAAAGGCCCATACCGCCGAGAATGGCTTTCTTGGCCATGGTCAGAACGGGGCCGGAGTGCGCCGAGATGCGCTCGATCAAATCATTCACGGTCTGTTCGAGTTTGGCTTCGGGAACCAGGCGGTTGACGAGGCCCAGCTCCAGAGCGTGGTCCGCGGTGATGGCTTCTCCGGTGAGAATGATCTCGAGCGCTCGCTTCGGCCCAACGAGAAACGGAAGAATCGTTGAAGCTAGAGGCGGAAAAACGCCGATGGAAATTTCGGGCTGCGCAAAACGCGCCTTCGGTGTGGCAATCACGAGATCGCCAAAGGCGGCGAGCTCGGCGCCGCCGCCGATGGCAGGGCCATTCACGACGCAAATCACCGGCTTGCCCACTTCGAGCATGCCCATGAAGGCCGCGTGAAAAGCGTCGAGCATCTGAAAAACGCGTTCGGACGTGTACTCGCCGATGTCGATGCCGCCGCAAAAAACCTTGCAAGCCGAATCGAGAACGACAAGCTTCACTTCGGGGTCCTGGCCAGCGAGGATGATTCCATCGGAGAGCTCGCGGAGAAAGGCTTCGTTCAGGAGATTATGTTCGGGACGGCTGAGGGTCATGCGCGCGACGCTGCGGTCGACGCGCATCTTTATGAATTCGAACTGATCAGGCTCGCGACGCCCGGGTTGTGACACATAGTCTTGCTCTTCCACCGGCTCAATCATGCCCCGCCCTCCTCGGAAATTGCCGCTCGAAAGCCCTCACACCGGCTTTAAAGGACTAAATTCGATGCTACCACGGCGCAGGTTTGTGTTCTGGAGCAGAGATGGGACGCGTGCGCAAACGATTCGCCCCAAGCCGGCGGCACCGCCGGCCTCTGCTGCGCTGCGTGGCATACTCCGCACATCGCGCTGTTTCCGGCATAATGCGCTTCCGTTTGCGGGTATGCTGGGCTACGACTTTCTGAACTCGCGCGAGGTACATGGCTAAGGTGGCGGGGAAAACATCGTCGGCTCGCGAAACGGAGAGAGCTGTTGCCGCGCATTTTGCCGGCCGGACCGATGCCGGCGGATTTCCGGAGAAGGCGGCGTGGGAAAACGCTCCGGCGATTCAGTTCGATCACGACTGGCGAGGAAAACATGCCGATCCGCGGCGAGAGACAGAGGTGCGGCTGCTGTGGACGCCGGAGGCTCTTTATCTGAGATTCCTTGCGCGCTACCACAGCCTTACGGTTTTTCCGGACGCGGAACCAAACGGGCGGAGGGACCAGCTGTGGGACCGCGATGTTGTGGAAGTTTTTCTGCAACCAGAGGGCGGGGATGCCGGGCGTTACAAGGAATTTGAAGTGAGTCCCAACGGTTTCTGGATCGACCTGGATATCGCGCCAGGAGAAAAACGCGATTTGAAGAGCGGGTTGAAGCGGCGTGTCAGGATCGATGAAAAGAGCAGAACCTGGACGGCGGAGCTGGCGCTGCCGATGAAGAGTTTGACGGAGCGGTTCGAGCCGTCCGCGGCCTGGCGCGTCAACTTCTATCGCGTGGAAGGGGCCAGCGAGCCGCGTTTCTATTCGGCATGGCGGCCAACCGAAACACCTGTGCCGAATTTTCATGTCCCCGAAGCATTTGGCAAACTGGTATTCGAAAGTTGAACTTTTTAGCCCGCTGAGACAAGACTGGCGCCACGCCACCTTTTTTTCTATGCTTCCGGTGTGAAAATCCCCGCATTTTTGTTTTGCGCCCCGATTCCCCGGCGCGCTATTCGAACGTTTGCCGCGGCGAGCGCCGTCTTCGTTTTGAGTTCCGCGACGCTCGCCAGCCGGAACGAATCATCTCAAAAGCCAGACGCGGATGCGCCTACCGTGACCAGAGTCGAGCCGCCCTCGTGGTGGATCAACCTGACGCCGGAAGTGATGCTGCTGTTATCCGGACATCATCTCGAAGCCACTCACGTCGTTTGCAACTTGCCAAGCGTTGTGGTGGAGCGCACGCAGGCTACCGCTCGAGGCGACTATTTGTTCGTCTGGCTGAAGATCGGACCCGACACAAAATCCGGGACCGCTGTCTGCCGGGTCACAACGCCGACGGGTGCAACTTCGTTTGAGCTCCCGCTGGCCGCGCGCGCGATGAAGCTCGGAAAATTTCAAGGGCTTCGGAAGGAGGACGTGATCTATCTGATCATGCCGGACCGTTTCGCGAATGGCGATCCAACGAATGATGAGCCGGCCGAAGCTCCGGGCACGCTCGATCGTTCGAACCCGCGCGCCTATCATGGCGGCGATCTCCGCGGGATTCGCGAGCATCTTCCCTACTTGAAGGATCTCGGCGTGACCACTCTCTGGTTGACGCCTGTTTTGAAGAATGGCGCGGCGCAGGATTATCACGGTTACGGCGCCGTGGATCTATATGCTGTGGATCCGCACCTCGGAACAATCGGGGATTACCAGGAGCTCGTCGCCGAAGCACACAGACAAGGCATGAAGATCTTTTTCGATTTTGTGCCCAACCACGTGGGGCCAGGGCATCCCTGGGTTGCCGAGCCGCCGTCGCCTGACTGGTTTCACGGAACGCGGCAGCAACATCTGGATACGGCAGCAGGCATCCATGGCACGTTCTACGGCCGGACGGAGAAACCAACGATTGCCAATGATCCGTTCGAAGCGCTGGCCGATCCGCATGCCCCGCAGCGGCTTTCGCGAAATCTTACGGACGGCTGGTTCTTCAACGTGCTGCCTGACCTGAACACGGAAAATCCGGCGGTCGCCGAATATCTTTTGCAAGACAGCATCTGGTGGGTGGAGAGTTCCGGCCTCGACGGCTTTCGGCTGGATACGTTTCCCTACGTCCCGCGGAGCTTTTGGTCGGCTTGGCACGCCGGGCTTCACCGTATCTATCCCTATCTGACGACCGTCGGCGAAGTTTTTCATCCCGACCCGACCGTGACTTCGTTCTTCGCCGGCGGCCAGAGGCGATTTGACGGCATCGATTCCGGCTTGAACACGCTGTTCGACTTTCCACTGTTTTTTGCGCTCCGGAAGGTTCTTCTCGAAAACGCGCCGGCAGGGCGGATCGCGGATGTGCTGCGCCACGACTCGCTGTACGTTCATCCCGATGCGCTGGTGACATTTTTCGCCAACCACGATGTGGCGCGGCTGGCGACGGCGGACGGCAGCTCACCGGCAAAGACCAAGCTGGCGTTTGGACTGACACTGACGTTGCGCGGGATTCCCGAACTTTATTACGGGGACGAAATCGGAATGCCCGGCGGAGGAGACCCGGACAACCGGCGGGATTTTCCAGGGGGCTGGCCCGGAGATCCAAAGAGCGCCTTTACCGCTAAGGGGCGCACCGCCGAACAAGAGGAACTCTTCTTGTATGTGCAAAAGCTGTTGCGCCTGCGGCGGGAACACGTTGCCTTAGAAGAAGGGAAGCTGTGGCATCTTTTCTCGGATGAAACATCCTATGTATTTTTGCGGGAGACAGAAGAAGAGCGCGTGCTCGTGGCCTTCAACAATTCGACGGAACAACGCTCATTGAAAATTTCTCTGAACGACACGCCGGCGGCGGGGGCGGCTGGATTCACTTTGCTTCTCGGACAGGCAAAAGCTGAAGTAGTTAAAGGTGAAGCTCAGATTGCAGTCCCCCCACACTCCATCTCTATTTTTCTGCTCGACTGAACAATCAGAAACTCAAACGAACGGTCCAGTTCTTGAGGGCGTCCGGAACGGTGAGTATGATGCAGTGCGCTTTAGGGATGTAGCGCCAGTCGTGATTCAGCTGATCGCCGATGCGGACTTCTTTGGGCTCGGCGCCCGCTCCATAGATTTCCAGCCGCGTGCTGGTCCACCAGGGTTTGTAGGCATTTTTCTCTATCGTGCCGGTGACCGTCATATCCCGGGGGGTGACCTCGCACGCGAAATTCACGCGGAGGAACTCTCCTTTTTGATAGGCAAATGTGTGTCCATCGTCCTGATAGAGCGTGCCGTGGCAATCCTCGCCCATATAAACGCGCAGCTCGAGCGGACCTTCCGGCTTTTCGTTTGTGCTTTGCACGACGGGCTGCATGGGAATGATGGCGCCGGCGCGGACATAGAGCGGCATCTGCGCGAGCGTCGGGTGCAGGGAGATTTGGTCCTCGCTAGAAGGAATTCCCTCAGTCCAGAAATCGTACCAATGGCCGGGCGGCAGATGAACGTCTTCTGCGTCAATTTTCTCGGTGACCACCGGCGCTACGAAGAGGTCGCGGCCGAAGAGAAACTCGTGGTCCTCGCCATAGAGCTGCTCGGCGGCGGGGTATTCCATAAAGAGGGGCTCTACGACTGGCACGCCGGTGCGCGAGGTTTCCTCCATCGCGGTGTAAATATAAGGAAGCAGTTTGTAGCGCAGCTCGATATAGCGTTTGCGGATTGCTTCCTCGCCGGGCCCGCTGGCCCACGGCTCGTGATCGGCGGTTCCCTTCGCGGCGTGGTCGCGATACATCGGGTAGAACACGCCCAATTCGTACCAGCGAGTCAGAAGATCCGCCGGGGGAGACCCGGCGAATCCGCCGACGTCCGCGCCCACCATCGCATAACCGGAAAGACCAAGATTCATGATTTGCGGAATGCTCATGCCGATGTGGTTCCAGGTGGCGCTGTTGTCGCCCGTCCATGTGGCGGCATAGCGCTCGGCGCCCGCATAAGCAGCGCGTGTAAGAACAAAGGGCCGCTCGTCAGGCTTTAATTTAAGAAGGCCTTCGTAGGTGGCACGGGCGTTTTCCATGCCGAAGACATTGTGAATGGCGCGATGGTCGAGGGTGGTCCCGTCATCAAGGCGGTGCAGATTGTCGAGCGGCATGGTTTTGGAAAGAGTCTGGAACGTGGAGGGCTCGTTCATGTCGTTCCAGAAGCCGGCCACGCCCATGTTGATGAAATCCTTGTACAGTCCACCCCACCAGTCGCGCACGCGGGTCAGCGTGAAATCCGGAAAGACGCTGTCGCCGGGCCAGACTTTGCCGACATACACCGAGCCGTCGCGACTCTTCACGAAGACATCGTTCTTTATTCCGGAATCGTATGGCGTATAGCCGTGGTCAGAATCTTTTTTTATGTGCAGGTCGGTGATCACGACGGTGCGCATGCCCTCGGCGCGAAAATCCGCGATCATTTTCTCGAAATGGGGGAAATACTCGCGGTTGATGGTGAAGGGCGCGTTGCCTTGTTGATAGTCGATGTCGAAATAAATGACGTCGGCGGGAATCCTTTTGTCGCGCAAGGTTTGCACGATCTCGCGGGCACGCGCTTCGGGATAATAACTGTAGCGGCTCTGCTGATAGCCGAGCGACCAGAGCGGAGGAAGCGGCGTGCGGCCTACGAGCGCGGTGAATTGTCGGACGACTCTCTTGGGCTCCGGCCCGGCGATGAAGTAATAGTTCAGTTCGCCGCCCTCGGCTCCAAACGAAAGATAATCGGGCGACTCTTTTCCGAAGTCGAAACTGCTGCGGTAGGTGTTATCGAAAAAAACGCCGTAGGCCACACCTTTGTTAATGCCGATGAAAAATGGGATGGTCTTATAGATAGGATCGTCCGATTCCTGCCAGCCAAAAAAGTCGGTGTTCCACATCGTATAGGCGTGATTGCGGCGGTTCATCGGGCCGGGTTTGTCGCCGAGACCGTAATAATTTTCCTCGGGCCCCATGCGCTTCCAGGCGTGAACATACGTGCCGTTCCAAGCCATGGGCAGGGAGGGTTCGTCGGCGAGAAGAACGTTTCCCGAGGAATCCGCGAAACGGATCAGCAGAGGCGCTTTCTTGACGAGGACAACGACGCGGCCTGCCGTCATCCGCAGCTCCGACTCGCCGTCTTCGATATTGAAAGCAGGAGGATCCGCCGATTCGACGACCGCCCAGGAAAAATCCTTCGGAAAGGAGCCCTCCGGCGCGAGGCGCACGCGGATCACGCCATCGCGAAAAACCGTGATGCGTACTTTCGCAGAGCCAGCGGTCAGTTCGACGCCATCCTGAAGTTTCTCTACGCGCTGAACGACTCCGATGTGCTGCCAGCCCGCTGCCGCGGCATTGCTGGCGATGAAGGCAAGGACCAGCACGCCGATTGCGGTCCATCTTGCAAGCCGTGACATGCGGCTCCTTTCTTCGCGGGTCCGGTGGAAGAATCCTCGACTAGAATACGCCTGAGCGCCGGGCGGCGCTCGTTGCATTTTCATTTATGCTGCGAGCCATTCCTCAAAAAAAGAGGCCGCTTTACCGCCTTCGATGCGGCGGCGGACGGCGTCCATGACGCGGCATTTGGCCGTGTCATGGCTTCCGTAAAAGGCCAGCCAATACGGCAGATGCATCTCGAGAGGGACCCGCTCGATCTCCAATTTAAGAGTGCGCAGCTTGAAAAAGCCTTGCTGGAAAAGCACGCGCAGGACTTTCATTCTGAGGAGCTCCTCCGCGGCCTTCGGCAGGAGGCCTGGAACGAGCTGATTCCGCGTTTGAATGGTGATGAGATCATTTTCCGCGGGAACGCGCGGGAACTCGAATAGATCGAGCGCGCCGCGGACCGCATCGAGAGCAAAAAAACGCGTCTTCCGCGCGCGGCCTATCTCGTAGCGCACCTTGTAGACCCAGAACGGCACGTAAGCGTCCGCAATGCGCCGCAAAGGCCCGCTGCGAATCCGCCAATACGCCGCACTGAATACGCCTCGACGAAAGAAGCGCAGGGCTTCTTCCTGCGTGACGCTAGGTTTCAAGGTACGGATCGCAGCAACTCTCATCTAGGTCCCGACCGCTGCTAGCGGAAGTAAATCCACAAGCCGATCACTGTGGCCAGCAAAAGAAGGCTGAAGAAAATGTTGATGCGATGCTCTGTCGGCGTTTCTTTTGCAGGCTTGCGCTGGGGGATGCCGACCGCGACCGCTTCCATCTTGTCGTCGACGGTGGCGAACGTCAGCCCGGCGAGCTGCTTGGGGTCAGGCGCCTTGGTCATCAAGCTGACGGAGATAAGCACCAGCGAACAGACCACGAACATGAAAATCGCGTAGTGCAGGAAGTTCATGTCGATGATCCAGCGCACAACAGGAGATTCGAAATGGCCACTTGCGGCGCGATCGGCGAGTTCGAGAATGAATCGAGTGGCGCCCATAACGAACCCGGTCAGAAGCGAGGAGATCGCTCCGGACCCGTTCAGGCGCGGCCACAAGATTCCAAGGACGAAGCAAGCAGAGATCGGCGGAGAGATGTAGGCCTGGACGCTCTGCAAATAAATGTAGAGCTGGCTGCTGATGTAATGAATGAAGGGGACCCAGAGCAGTCCAAGGACGACCATGAAGCCGGTGGCAATGCGGCCGAAATTTACGAGCTGGTTCTCGGAAGCTTGAGGACGGATTTTCTTGTAAAAATCGAGCGTCACCAAAGTGGATGCGGAGTTGAACACCGAACTCATGGCACCCATGACTGCCGCAAGAAGCGCCGCCATCACTAACCCAACCAGGCCGGTCGGCAACAAATTCAGGATGAGCGTGGGGTACGCGAAATCGGGCTTCTTTACCTGTTCGGGGAAAAGCGCGAAGGCGATGATGCCGGGCAGGACGAGCATGAAGACCGGCAGTATCTTCAAGAAGCCCGCGAAGATCGTGCCTAATTTGGCGTGCCCTTCGTCGCGCGCGGAAAGCACGCGCTGTACGATTACCTGATCGGTGCACCAGTACCAAATGCCGAGGATCGGCGCCCCAAAAAATATTCCTGTCCAGGGAAAATCCTTATCAGTGACCGGCTTGATCATGTGGAAGTAACTGGCGGGCACCATGGTCCTCAAGTGCTCCAGGCCGCCCACACGGTGAAGACCAATGATCGTCAGGGTAACGGCACCGCAAATCAGAATTAGAGTCTGCACCGTGTCCGTATAGATGACGGCGGCGAGCCCGCCGGCCACAGTATAAATGCCCGTTGCGATCACCAGGACGACAGCCGTCTTCCAAAGCGGCCAGCCCGCCACACGCTCCAGAACAACGCTCGCTGCGTAGAGTTGCACGGAGATCTTTGTGAAAATGTAGGCGATGATGGAAATGGCCGCGAGATAGACGGCGCAATTGCGATTGAAACGGCGCTCGAGGAACTCCGGCATCGTGAAGACGTTTGAGCGCAGATAGAAAGGCACGAACACCCAGCCCAGAAGCAGCAGGATCAAACAGGCGAGCCACTCGAAATGGCCCACGGCTAATCCGGACGAAGCGCCCGTCCCCGACAAACCGATGAAATGTTCGGTAGAAATATTCGAAACAAACAAAGACGCGCCGATAAAGAACCAGCCGATGTCCCGGCCCGCGAGGAAGTAGTCCTCGGAGGTTCGTTCTCTCCTCGAAAAATACATGCCGATGCCAAACACGATCGCGAAATAGATCCCGATGATCACGAGATCCAAGGTGGCTACGCTCTGGTGAGCAACCGTGATTTGCGATGCAAACAGCATCCGTTCCTCCTTGGCTTCCGCCGAACAAGGTCAGCGGAATCTGTGGGTCAGTTGATCTGGCCTTCGCGAGAGCGACGCCCGCACCAGCCCCTTATTGGCGAGAGCGCGCTTGGTACAGTGGAATCCCTGCCGCCCCTAGACTCGAATTCGGCGAGCGCAGTCTATAACAGCGCAAGTCAAGGCTCAATGGGTGTTTGGCTCGCCGAGGGAGCTTTCCAGGCCGCCTCGGGCGATGCAGCACCGGGGGCAGCTATCTCAGTTTGCCCTTGCCCACGGATCAGGGTAAAAGAGAGTGTGGAGGAAAGAGGGGATATGACCAAGTTTCTGATTTGTCTGATGTTTTTTGCGACCGCACTCATGGCAGCGGATAAGTCCGTTTACGACTTCACTCTCAATTCGATCGACGGACAGCCTGCGCCGCTCGCTTCCTACAAGGGAAAAATCGTCCTGCTGGTGAACGTGGCGAGCCGTTGCGGATTCACTCCGCAATACACGGCGCTCGAAGCGGTGTATGAGAAATACAAAGACCGCGGATTCGTGATCGTTGGCATTCCCGCAAACAATTTCGGCGCGCAGGAACCGGGCACGAATCAGGAAATCAAGACTTTCTGCCAGTCCAAATACAGCGTAACTTTCCCGATGATGGCGAAAGTTTCCGTCAAGGGCGATGACAAGACGCCGCTGTATCAATTTCTGACGGACAAAGCAGCCAATCCGCAGACTGGCGGCGAGATTCAGTGGAATTTTACGAAATTCCTGATCGGACCGAATGGGCGCGTGCTTGCACGTTTCGAGCCGGCAGTCACGCCGGATTCGCCGGAAGTCACCGCGGCAATTGAGAAAGCCATCGTTCAAGCAAGAAAATAGCGGGAAGAAAGTATCCGCAAGCTCAAAACGAAACACACGGCACGCGGCAGCCCGCTGGCTGCCGCCGGAGGCCCGGTTCTCTGCCGCTGCGCGCTGCCGGCCTATTGTCTTCTAAGGGCGCCGTCTCAGGTTATGGCGATTGTCTCGCTGCAAACAGTCTCTAAGGACTACCTCACCGACGGCCAGCCGGTCCACGCGCTGGACAGCGTCTCGCTCGATGTAAACCGTGGAGAATTCGTTGCGCTTGTCGGCCGCAGCGGCTGCGGAAAATCGACGCTGCTGAATCTCGCGGGTGCCATGGACTTCCCCACTGCCGGCCGCGTAATGATCGACGGCGTCGATACATCGACCCTGAACGACGCCGGCTTGACTGCACTGCGTCGCGAAAAAGTCGGATTCATTTTCCAATCGTTTCAATTGCTCCACACGCTGACCGTTTTTGAAAACGTTGAGCTGCCGCTGCTTCTTGCCGGCAAGCCGAATGCGCGCGCCGCCGCCCGCGAGCGTCTGGCGTCGGTTGAACTCGATGGCTTGGGCGACCGCTATCCACACCAACTTTCCGGCGGGCAGATGCAGCGCGTAGGCATTGCGCGAGCGCTCATCCAATCGCCAGCCCTTCTTCTCGCCGACGAACCAACAGGAAATCTTGACACCGTGACGGGCGCGATCATCCTGGAGTTGTTGAAACGGCTGACCCGCGAACAGAACACCGCGACTCTCCTGGCCACGCACAGCGCGGAAGCGGCTGCGCTCGCCGACGCCGTCGTGCGCCTGCGCGACGGAAAAATAGAAGAGATCCTAAGGCGCTGACATGGGACGCCTCTTCCTTTTCTATCGCTTGATGCTTCGCCCGCTCCTGCTCGAACCGGTGCGTGCCCTCCTGACTATTCTTGCTGTGACTCTCGGCGTTGCTGTGGTCTTGGCGATCGAGCTCGCCGGAACGGCGGCGGCCGGTTCTTTCCGCGCCTCGATGGAAACTCTCGCCGGCGACAACGACCTGGAAATTATGGCGTCCGGAGGCGTACCCGAAGCGGTGGTTGGAACTCTCACGGCGCTTCCCTATTCCATTCGTATTTCGCCCCGCATCGAAGATTCGGCGGTCATCGCCGTCACGCAGCAAACCCTCCCTTTGCTTGGCCTCGATTTGGTTGCAGAAAGCAGCTCCTGGAACAGGTCGGAAAGCCCTTCGCTGGGCTCGGCTGAATCGTTTCTGCCGGCCGAAGATGCGATGCATTTCCTCGAAAGTCCGGACAGTATTTGGGTCGGCGCAAGCCTCGGGAAAAAACCCGGCGATCAGGTGCGCTTGCTGATCAACGATCAACTCCGTGAATTCACAGTCCGAGGTGTTTACCCGGATTCCAACGGCAACGAATCTGCCATCGTAATGGACCTCGCGGCAGCACAACGCGCGCTCCATCGCTTCGGCCGCGTCGACCGCATCCTGCTGAAGGTTCCGGAAGTTCCGAGTATCGAGGAGTGGCGCGAGCGTTTGCGCGCCGCGCTGCCGGCTGGCGTGGAAATTCGCGCACAGGGCAGCGGCACCGATGAAAATCGCCGTATGCTTGCGGCCTTCCGGTGGAACCTGCGGCTGCTCAGTTATATTGCGCTGATTGTCGGCGCTTTTCTGATCTACAACACGATTTCCGTTTCCGTCGTGCGCCGCCGGCCCGAAACTGGAATTGTGCGCGCGTTGGGCGCCAGCCGCGGAGCAGTGCTCACGGCATTCATCGGCGAAGCGGCTTTTTTCGGTCTGGCTGGCGCCGCGTTTGGTCTCCCGGTCGGCCGGGTCATGGCCTCGGGAGCAGTGAAGCTCATGGCCGCCACGGTCGAATCTCTTTACGTGAGCAGTCGTCCGGGATCCATCGAATTGAATGCCTGGTCCGTAACGCTAGCGCTCGTCATCGGCCCGGGCGTCGCCATTGTCTCCGCGTACTCGCTCGCGCGCGAAGCCTCGCTCGTATCGCCGGTAGAAGCCATGGCGCGCGGCAGGCGCGAGTACATGACTCGCATCCACAAATCGCGCGATCTGTGGTTTGCGCTGGCGCTGGGCATCGCGGCAGTTGTGGCAGCGCGGGTTCCTCCGATGGGGGGCAAGCCTGTCTTCGGCTATTTCGCGGCCATCTTGCTGGTTGTCGCGTCCGCACTGGCGATTCCGGCATTCGCCGATGCGATCCTCTCTCGCAGTTCCCGCTGGCTCGGAAAAATCCTGGGGGTTGAAGCGCTGCTTGCATCGCAAAGCCTATCAGCCTCGCTTCGGCGCACTTCCGTTCTCGTTGGCGCGCTTTCGACCGCCATCGCGATGATGGCTTCCGTGGGAATCATGGTCGGCAGCTTCCGCGAAACGGTGCTCCTCTGGATGAACGATCGGCTTCCCGCCGATCTCTATCTGCGGCCAGCCGGCGCCCCTGCTCCCGATCGCCATCCGACAGTGTCGCTGGAATTGGCGGACAAAATCAGCAAGCTGCCCGGCGTTGCGGGTGTTGACCGGCTGCGCGCCTATGAAATCAGCTACGATGGATTGCCGGCGACATTGGCATCGGTGGACCTAAGCGCCCTGCGGTCGGATCACCGCTCGAATTTTTTCTCCGGTCGGCCAACCGAACAGGTTCTCTCTCAGATTCGTGGCGCCGACGCCGTACTTGTCAGCGAGCCGTTCACCTATAAGCACCACGTACGCGCGGGCGGCACAATCACCCTCCGGCTGGGAGCCACGCGTGCCTCCTTTCGCATTGTCGATGTTTATTACGACTACGGAAGCGAGCGCGGCACCATTCTGATGGACCGCCAGACCATGCTCCGTTATCTCCCCGACCCCGCACCCTCGAACCTCGCCATTTATGTCACTCCCCATGCGACGAGCGAGACCGTGCAAGAGGAAATTACCGAAGCTTCCGCCGGCTATCGTGTGTTGGTCGCTTCGAACCGGGATTTGCGTACCGAGGCGATCCGCATTTTCGACCGCACCTTCGCCATTACCTACGCACTGGAGGCCGTCGCCGTGATTGTCGCGGTGATGGGAGTCGCGGGCGCCCTGCTCGCTCTCGTCATCGACCGCCGCCGCGAACTCGGCCTGCTCCGCTTTCTCGGAGCGTCCGCTGGCCAAGTACGGAAGCAGATCCTTGTCGAAGCGGGTCTCCTTGGCCTGCTCGCAAATTTCGCAGGGCTGGCTTTGGGGTTCGCGCTTTCGCTCGTACTGATCTACGTCATCAACAAGCAATCCTTCGGCTGGAGCATTCGATTCCACTGGCCGGTCGCGGTTCTGCTGGGAGCGATCAGCGTAGTTTATCTAGCCACAGTACTGGCCGGTTTGTATCCCGCGCAGGTTGCTGTGCGGCTCAATCCACTCGAGGCTGTCCATGAGGAGTAAGCTGGCCGGTCTAGCAGCTACGCTCTTGTTTCTCAACCCGCTTGCGGCGCAATACCAGACCGCGGTGCCCGGCTATCGATTCGAATTCCCCAGAGATTTTTTCGATCATCCCGGCTTTCAGACGGAATGGTGGTACTTCACGGGGAATCTGAAATCCACAAACGGCCGTCACTACGGATTCGAACTGACTTTTTTCCGCCAAGCGGTCAGCCGCGGTTCCGCAGAAGCCGCCACCTGGGACGTGAAGGATATCTACCTCGCCCATCTGGCACTGAGCGATTTGGATGGCCAAAAGTTCTATCACACGGAAAGAAGCAATCGCGCTGGCCCCGGCATCGCCGGCGTGAGCGCATCCAGTGCCCGCATTTGGAATGGCAACTGGCAGATCCAATGGGAAGGCGCGGATCAGGAGCTGCAAGCCATCGACAAGCAGTTCCAGCTGCATCTGACGCTCCATCCGGAAAAGCCACCGATCATTCATGGGGAAAACGACGTGAGTCAAAAATCAGAAGGAGCGGGTCATGCGTCCTACTACATTTCGCTGACACGGTTGGCCGCGATGGGAAAACTCGAAGTAAATGGCGAAACGCTCGGCGTCTCGGGGCTCGCCTGGATGGACCACGAATTCTTCACCCACCAACTGGGAGCCGATCAAATTGGCTGGGACTGGCTGAGCCTGCAACTGGAAGACAAGACCGAGCTGATGCTCTTTCGCATTCGCAGGAAAGACGGCTCCGCAGATCCGTTTTCCGCGGGCACTTTTGTGGATGCCCGGGGCAAATCCACGCACTTGCGAGCGGATGACTTTACGTTAGAACCACTAGCGGAAAATTGGACAAGTCCCTCGACTCACGCAACCTATCCCATCGCGTGGAAAATCGTCATATCAAAATGGGAGATCGAATTGGAAGCGCACACCGCTCTGGCCACGCAAGAGTTGGCGGGGAAAACGAAAATCGCGCTGTCTTATTGGGAGGGGGCCATCCATCTCGAAGGGCACCGAGGAAAAACGCCGCTTGGTGGCGTTGGCTATCTGGAAATGACCGGCTACGATCGCCCCGTCAATCTCGCGCCGTAAGCAGGGTCAAGGACCAATTCGAGCGGAAACGATTTAAGCGGGCCGCGAAATACGGGCGGTACTTGCACGTACGATCAGCTCGGGCTCGACGATGATTTCCTTCGGATAGGGTGCTTTCGCCGGTGCCGTGATCCGCCGCAACAGAGTTTCCGCGCCGATCATCCCCATCTCGCGGAGGGGTTGGCGGACGGTAGTCAACGCAGGATTCTGGAACGCAGCGCTCTGAATATCGTCAAAACCGACGACGGAGACGTCCTGGGGCACGCGGCGGCCAGCCTCGCGAAGCGCATGAATGGCGCCGATGGCGGATATATCGTTAAAGGTAAACAGCGCGGTAAACGGTTCTCCGCTGGCAAGCAGCTTCTGCGTGACCTGATATCCCAGGAGCGGCGAAGAAGATTCGCCTTCGAGCTGACCCGTCAGTTGCTGCTTAATCCCAACGCCAAATTTCTTCGCCGCCCCGCGTATCGCTTCCCAGCGCACTTCCGTATCGGAGCTGAACGCCTGGCCTTTAATGAATGCCAACTGCCGATGCCCAAGGTCTACAAGATGTTCGAGCGCGAGGCATGCCGCCCGCGCGTGGTTTAGGACGATGTTTGTCACCCCCGGCACGTCCCGGTGTCCCGAGACTGCGACGCTTGGAACGTCGACTTTTTCCGAAAGCACCGTGTCCACAACGATCAGCCCTTCCACCGCCCGCTGCTGCAGCAGCAGGGGATATTCTTCGATAAGCTCATTTCGATGACGATGGCTGACCACAAAATAAAAGTAGCCCTCTTGCAGCAGGTGGTCCTCGATACCGGACATCACCAAAGCGGCGTACCCCTCGCTGATCTCCGGAACGACCACACCGATCGTGAAGCTCCGCTGCTGCCGGAGCGACCTCGCGAGATGATTGGGCCGGTAATTGAGCTCCTTGGCGGCGGCGCGGATCAGCTCCTGGGTGCGGTGTGGTATCGATTTTGCAGCGGGGGAACGGTTGATCACGAAAGAGACGGCGGCTTGAGAAAGCCCAAGATGCTCCGCAAGAGACTTCAGGCTTACGCCTGAGCTGGAAGACTTCCGCGCGTCGGACTTGCCCTTTGGTTTTGGACGCGGCATAGATTTGGTCTGGGCTGGTAGTCTCCCATAAGCAACCGAGAGAGGACAAGGTCCAACACAGGCGTAGAATGGTCCAAGGACTTCCTTTGCTTGTGAATCCTACTAAATCGGTTTACTATGCTCTTTCTGTCGCGGAGGACAAGGATTCGGGAATTTGTCCTGGCTTGGAATTGCTGAAATTCCCTAAGAATAAGGATTTTGCTGGCTGCATGGCATGGAATTCGGTATTGTTTCGCGATCCCTGCCGTTCGCCGGCCGCGCCTTCTTGGCTCGTGTTTCGTTTTCGTGCTTTTGAGGACGCGTCGTTCAACGTCCAGCGGCACCATCGGAGTTCTTGCTAACGTGCTCACCTCGTTGATTCGGTTGGCCATTGTGGCTTGTCTTGTGGTTAGTTGCGAAGCCGCCACTGCCGAAGATTCCACTCCGTTCGAAGCATCCCCATCCGCACCGCCTCACGCGAATCTGGTCGATCAGGCCACAGAACAGAAAATCAGTGTCCTTATCCAAAAGATGACGCTCGAAGAAAAAGTCGGCCAACTGGTTCAATACTCGGCCGGGCAGCCCACCGGCCCGGGCACCGGGCGCACCGACTTCAACGACATGATCCAGAAGGGCGGGATCGGCGCGTTGTTCAACATCACGACTGCGCGGGAGGCTAACGCGTTTCAGCGCGTGGCGATGGAGAAATCGCGTCTGAAGATCCCTCTCATATACGGTTTGGACGTAATCCACGGGTATCGCACCGAATTCCCGATCCCGCTGGGACTGGCAGCGACCTGGGATCCTGAGCTTGTTGAGCGGGCTGCGCGCGTGGCTGCGCGCGAAGCGTCCGCAAGCGGCATTCACTGGATGTTTTCCCCGATGATCGATATCGCGCGAGACGCGCGCTGGGGAAGAATGGCGGAAGGCTCGGGCGAGGATCCTTACCTGGTCTCGGCAATGGCGCGGGCCTATGTGCTCGGCTATCAGGGCGAGCGCCTCAGCTCGCCGGACAGCGCCGTGGCCTGCCCCAAACATTTTGTCGGCTATGGCGCCGCCGAGGGCGGGCGGGACTACAACTCAGTCGAGATTTCCGAGCATACCCTTCGGGAATTCTACCTGCCTCCTTTCCGCGCAGCCGTCGACGCAGGCGCTGCCACGATCATGACTGCGTTCGATTCGCTGAACGGAGTCCCCACTTCGGCCAACCCGTTCACTATCAAGCAAATCCTGCGCAAGGAATGGGGATTCCAGGGGATGGTTGACAGTGACTGGACTTCCATCGCCGAACTTATTCCTCACGGCATTGCCAATGACCCTGCCACGGCCGCGCGAAAGGCCTTTCTGGCGGGCGTGGAAATGGATATGGTCAGCAGTTTCTACCACGACACTCTGGTGAATCTTGTGCGCTCCGGCCAGGTTCCCGAAGCGTCTGTGGACGAAGCGGTGCGCGACGTTCTGCGCGTCAAATTTGCGCTGGGTCTGTTCGAGCATCCCTACGCCGACGAAAAGCGGGAAGCAGGCACAATGCTCCAGCCGGATAGCGTGGCGCTTGCGCGCGCGGCGGCAGAGCGTTCCTTTGTCCTGCTGAAAAATTCGCCGGTTGCCGGCGGATCGCCCTTGCTTCCTCTTTCAGGCGATCTGAAGAACATCGCGCTTATCGGGCCGCTGGCGGATGATGCCAGGGTTATGCTCGGTTCCTGGTCCGCACAAGGACGCCCAGAGGAAGCCATCACCTTGCGGGCTTCGTTGACCGAAAGGCTCGGCGCAAATCAAGTTCATTACGCAAAGGGAAGCGAAATCACCACAGCCACGGACGAGCAGTTAGCAGAAGCTGTCGAGACCGCAGAGGAGTCCGATGCTGTGATTCTCGCGCTCGGCGAAAACGCTTCGGAAATGACCGGCGAGGCGGCTTCGCGCGCACACCTGGGATTGCCAGGCCGCCAGGAACAACTGCTCGAGGCGATTGTTGGCACTGGAAAACCCGTCGTTCTTGTTCTGTTTAGCGGGCGGCCGCTCACACTCGCTTGGGCCTTTGAGCATGCTCCAGCGGTTCTAGCCGCCTGGTTCCCTGGCGTGCAGGCCGGTCCTGCTCTCGTGCGGACGCTTTTTGGAGAATCAGATCCAAGCGGAAAACTTCCCGTCACTTGGCCGCGGAGCGTCGGCCAAGAGCCGCTTTACTACAATGCGCTCAATACGGGCCGTCCGGCAGGAGATGCCGATCTCACCAAGCCGCCTTGGGAAGGCTCGGTCAAATTTGTCTCGCGATATATCGATGAACAGAACAGTCCGCAGTTTCCGTTCGGCTACGGGCTCACCTATACGAACTTCAGCTACGGACCAACAGAGGCAAGTTCCACTCAAGTGAGCGCTGGAACCCTAAACAATGGCCTTCGCGAAACGAAGCGCTTGTCCAATTCCGAGATAACCGCCAGCGCCGACGTCACCAATAGCGGCAGGCGAGCGGGCGAGGAAACTGTTCAGTTGTATGTTCGGCTGGAAGGCACGAGCACGGCGCAGCCGGTTCGCGCTCTCAAGAGTTTTCAACACGTAAAACTTGCGGCCGGCGAAACAATGCATGTAACTTTCCATCTAGGGCCGGATGCTTTTGCGCTCTGGGACGACCAAAATAAATATACAGTCGAACCAGCGCGCGCCACGATCTGGATCAGTCCGGACTCCGCGCATGGCGCTGCTGCGACGATTGAAATTGGGAAGTAAACACAACGAAACCGGCGCCGCGAAATAATCGAGAGCGTAACCAATGACCATCCACCGCTTGTATCCCCGGAGAAAAGTCATCAAGCTTGGCGGACTCGGGCTTTTCTCTTCCTCGTTTGTGTCGCTGCTCGACTGCCTCGCCGATACACAAAAGACGTTCGTCGAACCCGCCGGAGCTCCTTATCAGGGCACCGATGAAAAGCTGCTGGATGAAATCCAGCGCACGACCTTCGATTTTTTCTGGTATGAGGCCAGCCCCAAAACGGGCCAGGTGAAAGACCGCGCGCTGGCAAACGGGAACGACACGCGCGCCATGTCCAGCATCGCGGCCACGGGCTTTGGCCTGACGAGCCTGTCTATCGGCGACCATCGCGGTTTCGGAAAGAGCGCCGATATTCTCGCGCGCGTCCGCAACACGCTTCGTTTTCTTGCAAATGAACTGCAGCACGAACACGGTTTCTACTACCACTTCATCCATATGGAGACCGGCGAGCGCTGGGACAAATGCGAGCTTTCGTCGATCGATACTTCCCTGCTTCTTTGCGGTGTTCTTACCGCCCGCCAGCATTTCGCCGATCAGGAAATCAGGGATCTCGCCACAAAAATCTACGAGCGCGTCGACTGGCCGTGGATGCTCAATGGCGGCACGACTCTCTCCATGGGCTGGAAGCCGGAGTCGGGCTTCCTGGACGCTCGCTGGGAGCATTTTTGCGAACTGATGATGATCTATTTGCTGGGCATCGGCTCGCCGACACACAGCCTCCCTGCGGAAAGCTGGAAAGCCTGGACGCGGCCAGTCATCAAATATGAAGGGCTCGAATATATTTCCGGCAACGATCCGATCTTCACGCACCAGTATTCGCATGCGTGGTTTGATTTTCGCAAGAAGCGCGACGCCTACACGAATTATTTTGAGAATTCGATCAAAGCCACAAAGGCCCACAAACTTTTTTGCCTATCGCTGCGCGACAAATTTCCAGATTACGGCGAGAATTTGTGGGGAATCAGCGCCTCCGACTACGAGCGAGGCTACACGGCATGGGGCGGTCCGCCGCCGCAAGGTCCCATCGACGGCAGCATTGTTCCCTGCGCGACCGGCGGCTCGCTTCCCTTTCTCTACGAGGATTGCATGCGCGTCCTGCGCAACATCCGCGGCCGCTACAAAGCCAAAGCCTGGGCGCGATACGGCTTCGTGGACGCGTTCAATCCGCTGGACGGCTGGTACGACCAGGATGTCCTCGGGATCGACCTCGGCATTACCATGCTCATGGCGGAAAATCACCGCACCGGTTTCGTCTGGAACACCTTTATGAAGAACTCCGAAGCCCAATCGGCCATGCAAAAGGCCGGATTCCAGCCAGCCTAAACGCAAATAAAAAGCTGTCAACGAGCGGAGAGAATGGAACCACTCGTTGACAGCTTCCTCGACCAGCGTACAGATTCAAGAGGCGCAGTCCGTTTCCGGACCGCGCCCCATGGTGTTTGGGGTTAAAAGCTGAACCGCACTCCCAGCGTGATGACGCGGGCGGCCAGAGCGCCAGTAATCGTGCCGAAGTTTGGGGCGGAAATGTTGTTTGAGATATCGTTCGGGTTGAGGTTCAAATTGTTGAACAGGTTGTAGGCATCAACCCGGAGCTCAATCCTGGCGTTTTCGCCGAGCACCGGCACTTTGGGCAGGCCAAAAGCCTTGGACAGCGTCGCGTCGACGGATTTATACCCGGGAAGGTTGAGCGAGTTGCGAGCAACGCCCGGGGCCGCAGGCAGGATTGCTCCGAAGAGACCTGCCGGATAGCTTGTCGGCGAAAAATAGGCCGTCCCGCCAGGTGTAACCGAGCTCGTCCCCTTGGGAAAGTTCGAGTTGGCTTCTGTCTCGAATGCACTGTTGCTGGTGCTAGTGCCCGCGCCGCCCAGGTAGGCAGTGGGGAACAGCGACCCATAGCCGCATTGGGCGCAATAGGTATTTCCATCCGTGACGTTTACCATGGGGGTCCAGGGGAATCCGGAGTGGATATTGAAGATTCCGCTGAGGGACCAGCCACCGGCAACCTTTTCCAACCAGTTGTTGCTTCCGCGGAAGAAGACCGGCTGCCACACGCCAAATACCTTGAACGCTTTGCCTACGTTGTAGTCGCAACGCCCGTAATCCAGGCTCTGGTCAAACGGATAGGGCTGCTCGGAATACGGCGCGGAGCTCGTGTCCATGCACTTCGACCAGGTGAATTGCGTGTCTGCCTGGAACTGGTGCGAGAAATCGTGCTTTAGCTCCGCGAGCATGGCGTTGTAGTTGCCGTGGCCGCCGTTACCCCAGTAGTCGTTGCCACCGATCTGCGGGTTGAAGGGGTCTCCGAGGATTGCCGGGACGGCCAGCGGGTTCTCATGAAAGTAAGTGTCACGCGACTGGCTTCCCTGATATCCCAGCGAGGCCACGAATTGGTGACCTAGATCGTATTGAGCATCCACCGAGTAGTGATGGACACGCGTGGTCGGCAACGTCCCTGGGAAGATTTCGACGCCGACAGTGCCCGTCGTTGGCAGTCCGTTCGCGCCAAAACTCGAAACGGTGTTCGGGTTCGCCGGGAAACCGGCCAGATCGTGCACGCCTGACGAAAGGGCATAGACAATACCGCAGTTCGGCAGCGGCTGGACGCAACTCGAGGCGGCCGGGGTGTTCTGGAGGAGCGTCGGGGACACCGCCAATCCAGGGTTATTCACGATGTTGGATGAAATAGCGATTTGTTCCCCGCTGTAGCTCAGGCCGTAACCGCCGCGAATCACCAAACGGTTGTGGAACTCATGACCGAACAGCCCAGCTGGACTCCAAGCAACACCGACCTGGGGTCCGAAGTTGTCCTTCTGCGCGTTCCAGGAATCGCCCTTCCTGACGATCAGGCCCGTCAGGTAGTCAGACCCGGCGCCGGGGATAGCCTGGAACATGTTGCCTTCCTTCGAGTACAACGGACCAAAATAGGACCAACGAAGGCCGAGAGTAAGAGTCAGGTTCGAGCGAAGTTTGAAGCTGTCCTGAACGAAAAGGCCCAAGATGTTTTCGCGCTGGTCCTGGCGAATAGTCGTGGGGTCCCCGGTAGTCGGGTTGAAGTTCGAGGACTCCTTTTGTGGCGCATCGTTCAGGAAGTCCCAGAGGTTGAAGAAGTTATAGCTGGGCACGCCGCAACCGGGACAGTCCTGGAGGTAAAAGAGCCGCGTGACGTCAAAGCCAAACTTAACGGCGTGGCGCCCCTCAATCTTGGTGGCCACATCCTTGAAGGTGTAAGTCCACTGATTCAGGATGCTGCCGACGTTCGGGCCAAACGAATTCAGGTTAATGCTGCCCGTCGTATCAATATTGTCCGTGGGAAATCCGATCGGAGACTGGGCGTTGGAGTTGATCTCGTTCCAGCGCCAGCCAGCGGCATTCACCCGAAATTCGTTTAGCAGCGTAGACGAGAAGGTATGATCCCAGATAGCCGAGAGTGCATCATTGATCTGCGAATGGTGGAAAATGTCGTAAGCACGGTTCCCGTTGAAGTTGTCTTTGGACAAGGGAACCCAGTAGATAGCAAAGCCAATGCGGTCCTTTTCGGTGACATCGGCATCCAGGCGGCCATTGTACTGGGCAGCCGTAAATTTGGTCGGGTCGATGGTGTTGTAGTTGGCGATGTCGGCGATGGCGCCGAATGGGCTCCCAGCGGTTCCGCAGCCGGTGCCGGCTCCGCCACATCCAGGGTTAGTGGCACTGGTCCAGCCCTGGTCCTGCGTGCCCAAACCCGTCGTGAGTGGCGTACCGAGATTAATTCCTTGACCTGGAATCGTTTTGCAATTTACACCTTCCGTCAGACCGGCAGTCACGCAGGTGGCGTTCGGATTCAGGGTTCCCACAACACCGTTGCCGGGGAAAGAAAGATACTTCGCGGCGATGCTTCCCGTGGGCGCCAGAGCGTCGAAGGCCGCAGTGTCGTACCAGCCATTTCCTGTGATGTTGCTGAAGGGTTCGCGAATCGTCTCATAGTTGAAGAACGCAAAAATCTTATTCTTCCAGATGGGGCCGCCAACGCTTCCGCCGAGCTGGTCGAACTTATTGGCGTCCTTAGTCACGGCAAGGCCCGCTCCGTTGAATCGCTGGTATGCGTTGAAGCTCGGTTCGTGGTTCGTAAAGAAGAGACTGCCATGAAAATCATTGGTGCCGCTCTTGGAAGTAATTTGAACCTGAGTGCCGCTGAAGCGTCCATCTTCGGCATCATAGCTGTTGGTGATGACTTTTACGCTTTCCACGGAATCCTCAGACGGTGTAATCACTGTAGCTCCGCCCCACACAGCGCTGGTGGTGCTGATTCCGTCAATCGAAACGCCATTGTTCTCCGTCTGCTGCCCATTGCCGATGACCTGCGCGCCGTTTTCGGTCTTGAATATGCCGTCCGCCCCACCGGACTGCCCTCCGCCTGTCTGGGTGCCGGGAAGGTTATAATTGTCATTGCCGCTCGCCGACGAACCATCAGCGAAGGATCCGGGAGCCAGCTCTACCAGCTTGAGGACATCGCGCCCGAACGAAGGCATATGCTGGATCTGATTGCTGGTGACCGTTCCGCTTAAGTTGGCTGTTTCCGTGTCGATGAGTGGAGTGGAATCGCCGTTCACCGTGACGCTTTGGGTGACCTCTCCGACTTCGAGCTGGAGATTCACGGCGTTCGCTTGGTCCGCGATCACCCCTACATTCTCAAGCACCTTTTTCGTGAAGCCGGCCTTCTCGACCGTGAGCGAATACTTGATGGCCGCAAGAGCGCCGAAGTTGTAAATACCGTTCGCGTCGGTCGTGGCGGTTTGCGTCTGATTTGTCTCCAGATTCGTCAAGGTGACGGTCGCCCCGGAAACTACCTCTCCCTGCGGGTCCGTTACTACTCCCTGGATCGAAGCGCGGTACTGTGCGTGTGCGGAATAAAGAACTACCAGCAAGCAGGACAACACGAGCAGCGCTCGCAGGAAAACCTTAGAAACGTTCATGGCGAATCCTCCCCGGAACTCTTGCCGATACGCCGTGCACCCGGAGCTAAATCGGTTAACTAATCGTTTTCGAAAGTATAATTATCCGTTTTTTGAATGTCAACGATTGTTCATCTCGATGCTTGAGGGCGGCCAGGCAGTCCCACTTCTCCCGGCCGTTTGATGCCCGCTCGGGACAAAAAGGCGCTACGATAACTTCCGCTTTCCTCGAAAACCAGAGGCCGAAATAGATACGGACCTGCTTCATCGGGGTTTGACTGCCGGGTCCGCTGCAGCTGGTTCGAGCGACGATTGCCGTTCCCGCCGAACAACACCAGAAAAAAGAGGAAATTCAGAGATTATCTTTGAAGGATCAAGAAGATTCGCCGCCCCGCCAAGAGTCCCGGCATAACTTTGTCGGCGCCGGATTCCCAGGTCTTCCTGCAGCTGGAAACCTTTACAGTTTGTGTTCGTAACTTTCCAGGTTGGACGAGCAAAGGCTTCGCGGCTGTGATTCTAACGATCGTTCTTTCTGCTCCAGCATGGAACGCAAGGTGGCAGCGGTTTCCTCAGCCATTTTATCAGCCAGTTCCTTCAGGCCTTCGCTGATTCGAGGGTTCGATACTTTGGCTTTGGCGCAGAGTAAAGCGATGGCGGTATCAAATCCGTGAATGTAAGCCAATTTCGGGTCCGATTCGTAACTCTGAATCATTTTCGTCACGGTCCATCTCTGACTCAGCATATATTCAAACTCGAGAGAGTCTTCCTTGCTGAACATCTCTTCTACCTCAGTCACTCCGGAAGTGTGCGACTTCTCCACGCAAAAGCAAATGGTACTATCCAATTTTGTACACATTTGACCTGCGGGCGCAGTTTTATCTGAATTATAAGAAGATTCTAATATCAAGGCGACTTCTCGCGAGTCCGTTTACCCACATTTTTATTCTCGAACATAGGGCGGCATGGATGCAGATAAGAGACCAGGATAGAAGTAATCGTTGACTACGATTGTGCCGGGGATGATACTGGCCCTACCCTTCAGCAATTCGTTTCTCGGGCTGCCGCATCGTCCCTCTCTCAGCTTTTGGAACTGAATGTCGCACATACTATTTCGCACCGTCCCCCTGCGCGGGTGTGCGCGGGTTCGCTCGGTGTCACAGGACCTTCGGGGACAACACATTGAAGATGAGAATCGGCAAAGTCCATTCTGCGATCGAAGCTGAGTCCGCGACGCTCGCAAAGAGCGCCTGGGGAAATTTCTTGCGCCGTCAGGGACTCGTTGATGTGCGTGAGGAGCGGCGATCGGCCGGAAGATCCCGGCAAGCTTCGGACATCCTGCCAGTGCTCGGGGCTTCGGGAGCGTACATCGGCCGTCTCGGGGGCCTCCGGAGGCCGGCATGCAACTGAGATCGCGGCTGGCACGAAAGCATGAGGAACGGAAGATCCTCGTTGCCGACGATGACGCCCTCACGAGGCGCCTTCTCGAAAAAACGTTACAGCAGGCTGGTTATGAAGTTGTGGTCGCCGAGAACGGGCGCAAGGCTCTGGAGTTTCTCTCGAGCGCCGAAGGACCGCGGTTGGCGCTCCTGGATTGGCTCATGCCGGGGCTCAACGGGGTCGAAGTTTGCCGGGAAATTCGCAGGCGTACCGAATTTCCATACATTTACATTATTTTGCTGACGTCGAAGACTTCCAAAGTAGACGTCGTCCACGGTCTCGAAGCGGGCGCCGACGACTATATTACGAAGCCCTGCGATGCGGAAGAACTGAAAGCGCGTTTGCGCTCCGGCGAACGCATTCTGAAACTGGAAGACAAACTGACCTACGACGCTCTTCACGACCCGCTCACGCAGCTGCCCAACCGTTCCTTTTTCCTGGAACGACTGATGCTGTGCGTCAGCTGGGGAATGCTCCATCCGGATTATAAATTTGCAGTGCTATCTGTCGACATGGATCGATTCAAGGTCGTGAATGACAGTCTGGGCATCACAGCCGGCGACTGGCTTCTTGTGCAAATCGCGGAACGGCTGCTCGGCTCCATCCGCCGGGATGATGCGATTTTGCGCACAGCGGAAGTGGGGGGAATGGCGGGTGGATTGGCGGAAGTTGGCCTGGTGGCGAGAGTAGGCGGCGATAAATTCACAATCCTGCTGGATAACATTCGGAACGCTAGCGAAGGAATTCGCGTGGCCGAACGAATCCAGAAAAGCATCCAAGCGCCCTTTGATGTCGATGGACAGACGGTATTCACCACGGCGAGTGTCGGCATCGCGTTCAGCGGCACCGGCTATAGCGCGGCGGAAGATATGCTCGGTGACGCAAACACCGCAATGGCGCGGGCCAAGACTCTTGGCAAGGCGCGGTACGAGATGTGCGATCCATCCATGCACGCCACTGCGGCGGGCCGATTCCGCCTGGAAACGGATCTTCGCCTGGCGACGGAAAAACGGGAATTTCTCGTCCATTACCAGCCGATCGTTTCGCTGATCGATTTTCGCATCACCGGGTTCGAAGCGCTGGTGCGATGGCAGAGGCCGGGATTTGGCCTGGTAATGCCAGGGGGGTTTATCTCGGCTGCCGAGGATACCGGCCTGATTCTCTGGATTGGTGAGTGGATTTTGCAGGAAGCCTGCCGCCAGATCCGCGCCTGGAACGAGCAATTTCCATGCTCGCCCCGGTTTACGATGGCCGTCAACATCTCTGCCAAGCAGTTTGCGCAGGCCAATCTGGTCAGCCAAGTCGCCCGGGTCTTGAGCGAGACCGGCCTTGCGCCGGAAACCTTGAGGCTCGAACTTACGGAAAGCGTGACCATGCGGGACGAGGAGCGCACCACGCGAATTCTTAGTGAGCTCAGAGACCTGGGGGTGCGTTTGTGCATCGATGACTTCGGAACCGGATATTCGTCTTTGAGTTACTTGCGCCGGTTTGCCCTGGATATCTTGAAAATCGACCGGTCTTTTGTGACTGACATGCTAAACAACAGCGAAAGCCATGAGATCGTAAAAACCATTCTGAGTCTTGGAAAAAACCTGCGCATGAAGGTCGTGGCGGAAGGCGTGGAAACGCTTGAACAGATGACCCTGCTGAAATCGCTTGGTTGTGAATTTGCCCAAGGCTATCTTTTCTCCAGACCGCTGGACTCGGCCGCAGTGGAGCGAACCCTTGCGGAATCGCAAGCGAACTCTTACACCTTGCCGCAGGAATCCGCGGTTAACCTCGTTGCACCTTTGAAGTGAGGGGCGGATGAGAACGTAGTCCGTTGGACACCTCGAGGCAAAGCTTTTTTTGACCGGGCGCAGGGCCGGTATAAACTTAGATTCCCTTCGAATAAAACGGCACGCGGCAACAGGCTGCCCTCTTTCAGCCCTCGGGACCGTGACCGGAATAGAACCACCCTTTCAAGCCAGGTGTGCGATGAAGACGAAGTCCGCCATGAGGGGCAAGCTGCAGCTAGCGTTCGGCTCCGCCGTTTTGGTGCTGCTCGTTGTGGGTGCAATCGCTTTACGTACCGCGGCGGTGGCTGATGAAAGCGACCTGTGGGTGCGGCACACCCATGAGGTTCTCGAGAATATCGCCGATCTGCTTTCAACCATGCAGAATCTCGAATCGAGCGCTCGCGGATTCATCTTGACTGGCAGGGAATCCTATCTCGAAACCTACCGTGCCAGCGTCGTGCATTCCCAGGCGCAAGTGACACTCGTTCGCAATTTGACCCTGGATAATCCGGCCCAGCAGCGTCAGATTCCCATTCTTGAAAATCTGGCTGCACAGAAAATTCAGCTCGCCGAGAGAATTATCGCTGTGCGACGGGCGGAAGGATTAGAACCGGCAGTCGCCGCCACTCTGAGCGGAGGCGGGCAGCAGATCATGGACGCCTATCGGGAGGTGATCCGCGAGATGCAAGCGGAAGAGCACCGATTGTTGGTTCTGCGCGACGCGGATGCCAAGCGGCGCCTGGGCCAGACCAAGACTGTACTCATCCTTGGAACCTTCCTCGGCGTGCTGATCGCAGCCTCAGCGGGCTGGAGCGCCCACCGCGACAGCCTCTCCCGCGGGCTCGCCGAGGTAGCGCTCCGCAACAGCGAAGAGAAGTACAGGAGGCTCATTCAGGGGGTCCAGGACTACGCCATATTGATGCTGGGTCCCGAAGGCGAAATTCGAAGTTGGAATCCCGGTGCTGAACGAATGACTGGTTGCAAGTTCGAAGAGGTCGCCGGTCAGAACTTTTCCCGTTTTTTTTCTCCAGAAGATGTCCAACGAGGCAGGCCGGCAGAAATCCTTCGGATGGCAGCGGCAGGCGGCTCGTATGAAGAACAAGGGATGCGCATGCGGAAAAACGGCGGGCGCTTTCTCGTGCGAACCACCTACACGGCGTCGCGTGACCTCGCCGGAGATCTGCGCGGATTTTCCGTCGTCAGCCGCGATCTCAGCCAGGGCGCAGAGTCGGATGCCAAGTACCGCGGACTGCTCGAAGCGGCGCCGGACGCCATGGTGGTGGTGAACCAGGACGGTGAGATCGTTCTTTTGAATGTGCAGGCGGAAAAGCAGTTTGGATACAGCCGCGATGAACTTGTCGGGCAGAAAGTGAAGAACATCATTCCGGAGGGTTTCGCGGAACGGCTGATCGCGGACGGTACGCGAAGCGCGGCCGAAGCGCTGGCCCAGCAGATCGGAACGGGGATCGAGCTCATTGCACGGCGAAGGGATGGAACCGAGTTTCCCATCGAGATCATGCTGAGTCCTCTCGACAGCGCCGAAGGCACGCTCGTGACAGCGGCAATTCGCGACATCAGCGTGCGCAAGGCTGCCGAGAAGCATCTGGCGCAAATGGAGGGCAGGTACCGCGGACTGCTCGAAGCGGCGCCCGATGCCATGGTAGTGGTGAACCAGGGCGGGGAGATCGTTCTCTTGAATGTGCAGGCGGAGAAGCAATTCGGATACAGCCGCGATGAACTGATCGGGCAAAAGGTGAAAAACATTATTCCGAAGGGATTTGCCGAACGGCTCATAGCGGACGGCACGCGAAGCGCGGCAGAGGCGCTCGCGCAGCAGATCGGAACCGGGATCGAGCTTGTTGCCCAGCGCAAGAATAGAACCGAGTTTCCGATCGAGATCATGCTGAGCCCGCTCGAAAGTATGGAAGGAACGCTGGTGACGGCGGCGATCCGCGACATCAGCGTGCGCAAGGCCGCCGAAAAGCATCTGGCACAGATGGAGGGCAGGTACCGCGGACTGCTCGAAGCGGCTCCGGATGCCATGGTGGTGGTGAACCAGGGTGGGGAGATTGTGCTTCTGAACGTGCAAGCAGAAAAACAGTTTGGATACAGCCGCGATGAGCTCGTCGGACAGAAAGTGAAGAACATCATTCCGGAAGGCTTTGCCGAACGGCTGATCGCGGACGGTACGCGAAGCGCGGCGGAGGCGCTGGCGCAGCAAATCGGAACAGGAATCGAGCTCATCGCACGGCGCAAAAATAGAACCGAGTTTCCCATCGAGATCATGCTGAGCCCGCTGGAAAGTACGGAAGGAACGCTGGTGACGGCGGCGATCCGCGACATCAGCGTACGCAAGGCGGCCGAGAAGCATCTGGCACAGATGGAGGGCAGGTACCGCGGACTGCTCGAAGCGGCGCCGGACGCTATGGTGGTGGTGAACCAGGACGGTGAGATCGTTCTTTTGAATGTGCAGGCGGAGAAGCAATTCGGATACAGCCGCGATGAACTGATCGGGCAAAAGGTGAAGAACATTATTCCGAAGGGATTTGCCGAGCGGCTCATAGCGGACGGCACGCGAAGTGCGGCAGAGGCGCTGGCGCAACAGATCGGAACGGGGATCGAGCTTGTTGCCCAGCGCAAGAATAGGACCGAGTTTCCGATCGAGATCATGCTGAGCCCGCTGGAAAGTATGGAAGGAACGCTGGTGACGGCGGCGATCCGCGACATCAGCGTACGCAAGGCAGCCGAGAAGCATCTGGCACAGATGGAGGGCAGGTACCGCGGACTGCTCGAAGCGGCGCCGGACGCTATGGTGGTGGTGAACCAGGACGGTGAGATCGTTCTTTTGAATGTGCAGGCGGAGAAGCAATTCGGATACAGCCGCGATGAACTGATCGGGCAGAAAGTGAAGAACATCATTCCGGAGGGTTTCGCGGAACGGCTGATCGCGGACGGTACGCGAAGCGCGGCCGAAGCGCTGGCGCAGCAGATCGGAACCGGGATCGAGCTTGTTGCCCAGCGCAAGAATAGAACCGAGTTTCCGATCGAGATCATGCTGAGCCCGCTGGAAAGTACCGAGGGGACACTCGTGACGGCGGCAATTCGCGACATCAGCGTACGCAAGGCGGCCGAAAAGCATCTGGCGCAAATGGAGGGCAGGTACCGCGGACTGCTCGAGGCGGCGCCCGATGCCATGGTAGTGGTGAACCAGGGTGGGGAGATCGTTCTTTTGAATGTGCAGGCGGAGAAGCAATTCGGATACAGCCGCGATGAACTGATCGGGCAAAAGGTGAAGAACATTATTCCGAAGGGATTTGCCGAGCGGCTCATAGCGGACGGCACGCGAAGTGCGGCGGAAGCGCTGGCGCAGCAGATCGGAACGGGGATCGAGCTTGTTGCCCAGCGCAAGAATGGAACCGAGTTTCCGATCGAGATCATGCTGAGCCCTCTCGAGAGTACGGAAGGAACGCTGGTGACGGCGGCGATCCGCGATATCAGCGTGCGCCGAGCTGCCGAAAAGCATCTGGCGCAAATGGAAAGCAGATACCGCGGGCTCTTGGAGGCGGCGCCGGATGCCATGGTTGTAGTGAACCCGGCCGGAGAGATCGTGCTGCTGAACGTGCAAGCCGAGAAGCAGTTCGGCTACCAACGCGATGAGCTCGTCGGGCAGAAAGTGAAGAACATCATTCCGGAAGGCTTTGCCGAACGGCTGATAGCAGACGGAACAAGAAGCGCAGCGGAGGCGCTGGCACAGCAGATCGGGACGGGAATCGAGCTGATTGCACGGCGGAAAAATCGAAGTGCATTTCCGATCGAGATCATGTTGAGCCCACTGGAAAGCGCCGAGGGAACGCTGGTGACGGCGGCGATCCGCGACATCAGCGTGCGCAAGACTGCCGAAAAGCATTTGGCGCAGATGGAAGGCCGGTATCGCGGTCTTCTAGAGGCGGCACCGGATGCCATGGTGGTCGTGAATCAAGGCGGGGAGATCGTGTTGTTGAATGTGCAAGCGGAAAAACAGTTTGGATACAGCCGGGATGAACTCGTCGGCCAGAAGGTAAAGAACATCATTCCGGAGGGTTTCGCGGAACGGTTAGTATCCGACGCGCTTCGCTCCGTCGAAGATGCGCTGGCCCAGCAGATCGGCACGGGAATTGAGCTCAATGGGAAGAGGAAGAACGGAAGCGAGTTTCCGATCGAGATCATGCTCAGCCCGCTGGAGAGCGCCGAGGGAACTCTGGTAACTGCGGCTGTCCGCGACATAACCGCGCGCAGGCAGGCCGAAGCGAATCTTCTGAACAAGGTCGAGGAATTAAACCGCTCGAATGAGGAACTTGGGCAGTTCGCCTACATCGCATCTCACGATTTGCAGGAGCCGCTGCGGATGGTGGCCAGCTACACGCAGCTCTTGTCCAGGCGCTACAAGGGAAAGCTGGACTCCGATGCCGATGAATTTATTGCTTTCGCCGTGGACGGAGCCAGCCGCATGCAGCGGTTGATTCAGGACCTGCTGGCTTACTCGCGCGTTGGCACAAAAGGAAGGGACATGGTTGAAGTCTCCAGTGAAGATGCGCTGCAACAGGCGCTCATAAACTTGCGAAGCGCCATTGAGGAAAAAGGCGCGCTGGTGACCCATGACTCTCTGCCTCCTGTCATCGCGGACGACATGCAACTGGTCCAGCTATTTCAAAACCTTGTCGGCAATGCCATTAAGTATCAAAGCTCAGGCGTTCCCCGGGTTCACATCACTGCCCACAAGAACGGCGCAAAGAAATGGACATTTTCGGTGAAAGATAACGGACTCGGAATTGATCCTCAATACTTCGAAAAAATCTTTGGCATGTTCCAGCGGCTGCACAAGCGTGAAGAGTTTGCCGGGACCGGCATAGGACTAGCCATCTGCAAGAAAATTGTCGAGCGGCATGGCGGTAGCATCTCGGTCGAGTCACAGCCGGGGGAGGGATCTACGTTTCGCTTTGCCCTGGCGGAGAGTGAGAAAAATTCATGAACGGTATCGAAGTAAGAGACGGCCATCCACAGGTTCTCTTGGTGGAAGACGATCCCGGCGATGTCCGGCTGACGCAGGAAGCCTTCCATCAAGCCAATCCCTCCGTCCAGTTGCACGTTGCTTCGGACGGCGTCGAGGCCATGGCCTATCTCCGGCAGCAAGCTGTCCAGGGCACTGCCCTGCGCCCGGATCTTATCCTCCTGGATTTGAACCTTCCCAAAATGGATGGCCGCCAGGTGCTGGCTTCGATCAAGGAAGACGCCGGCCTCAAAACTATCCCTACCATCATCCTGACCACCTCGGAAGCCGAAGCGGATATTGCCAAAGGCTATCTGCTCCAGGCGAATTGCTATCTCTGCAAGCCGGTGCAACTGGACGCTTTCGAGATTCTCATCAAGAGCGTCAGTGACCTCTGGCTGTCAAATGCCAAGCTGTCCCAGAAGAGGTTAGTCGAATGAACTGGACCTCCACCAAGATACTTCTGCCGAACGACGCAACCCTCGGACGCGGGTCTGCGCCCCGGAAAGTTCAACACTCCCGTCTTGCTTGGGGCGGCAGACAGGCCGAGGCCTGGCCTCGAGAAGGTTCGGCGTTACGTTTGGCCTCGGCTGAAAGCGAGAGAAAATCGTGAAGATCATCGGAGGAGATGGTATGCCCATAGAAGTTCTTTTGGTTGAAGACAGCCCCGGCGATGTTCGGCTGACCCAGGAAGCTTTCCGCGATGCCAACAAAGCCATCCACTTGCACGTGGCTGCGGACGGCGTCGAGGCCATGGCTTTTCTAAGGCGCGAGGGCATCCACGCCCAAGCCCCCCGTCCCGAGCTCATCTTGCTGGATCTAAACCTGCCCAAAATGGATGGCCGCGAAGTACTGGCTCATATCAAGGAAGATTCCAATTTGAAAACGATCCCCACCGTAATCCTCACCACATCCGAGGCGGAAGTGGACATCGTAAAGAGCTATCAACTCCAGGCGAACTGCTATCTCACCAAGCCCGTGCAGTTAGACGCCTTTGAGGCCCTGGTGAAGAGCATCAACGATTTCTGGCTGACCAAAGTCAAGTTGCCACAGCAGAGGCAAAACGGATGATCAGCAAGTCACTCAGGTTGCTCCTGCTGGTTGAGGACAATCCCGGAGACGCTCGTCTGCTCAAGGAAATGCTCCATGAGGCAGGCGCGCACAAAACCGAACTGACGCAGGCCGAGAGCATGGCCGAGGCCGAGAAGCATCTTGCGCAGGCACTCTTTGACATTGTCTTGCTCGATCTGGGGCTGCCCGATGCGCAAGGACTCGAGGCAGTCCGGCGGGCCCGTGCAGTCGCTCCTCGCGTCCCGCTCGTGGTGCTGACGGGCTTGGACGACGAAACGCTGGCTACGCGAGCGTTGCAAGAAGGCGCGCAGGACTACCTCATCAAAGGCCAGATCGAGACGCGTGGGCTTCTAAGGGCCCTGCGCTACGCCATCGAGCGCAAAGGCCTGGAGGAGGCGCTGTTTGTGGTAAAGGAACGGGCCCAGGTCACGCTCAACTGCATCGGCGACGCTGTGGTTTGCACTGACATCGAGGGAAAGATCACCTTCCTGAATCTCGTCGCCGAAAAAATGACGGGCTGGCCGTGGGAAGAAGCGGTAGGCCAGCCTATGGCCGAGGTGTTTCGAATTCAAGACGCCGCGACCCACGAACCGACTCCGAACCCGATGGAAGCGGCCTTGGGGCAGAACAGAACCGTGCACCTGCCATCGAATTGTATCCTCATCCGGCGCGATGGATTTGAAACTCCGATCGAAGACTCCGTTGCCCCCATCCATGACCGTGAAGGGAAAGCGACCGGTGCCGTCATCGTCTTTCGCGACGTCAGCGCCGCTCGGGCCATGGCCGAGCAGATGATCCATTCGGCCCAGCACGACTTTTTGACCGGCTTGCCCAATCGCATGCTCCTGAACGATCGTGTGAACCAGGCGATTGCTCTGGCTGCGCGACACGCCAAGAAAGTTGCGGTACTTTTTTTGGATTTGGATGGCTTCAAGCACATCAACGATTCCCTCGGGCATCCCATTGGCGACAAACTTCTTCAATCCATCGCAAAGCGCCTGGTGAGTTGCGTGCGCGGCTCGGATACCGTGAGCCGGCAAGGAGGAGACGAGTTCGTTGTCCTGCTTTCCGAAATGGCACAACAGGAAGATGCTGCCATCTCGGCGCTGAGAATCCTGGAGGCTGTGTCAAAGGCTCATTCCATCGACCAGCACGACCTTCACCTGACTGCCAGTATCGGTGTAAGTGTCTGCCCCGACGACGGGCTGGATGCTGAGACGCTCATCAAGAATGCGGACATTGCGATGTATCAGGCCAAGGAAAATGGGCGGCAGAGCTATCAATTTTTTAAGCCCGTTATGAACGTCCGCGCCGTGCAGCGGCAATCTATCGAGGAGAGCCTGCGGCGCGCCCTTGAACGGAACGAGTTCTCATTGCATTACCAGCCCAAGATCAGGCTCGCCACGGGAGAGATAACCGGAGCGGAAGCCCTCATACGCTGGACTCATCCAACCCATGGTCCCGTCTCGCCGGCGAATTTTATTCCCGTCGCGGAGGATTGCGGCCTGATTCTTCCGATCGGCCAGTGGGTCCTGCGTGAAGCCTGCATGCAAGCCCGCGCCTGGCTGGACGCGGGTCTGCCCCTGGGTTCTATTGCGGTGAACATCTCCTCGATGGAGTTCCGTGAAGACAATTTTCTCGAGAGTGTGTTCACCACTCTCAGCGAAACTGGCCTTGATCCGAAATGTCTCGAGTTGGAACTTACGGAGAGCGTTTTGATGAAGCGCGCCGAGTCGGCCGCCTCGGTGCTTAAAGCTTTGAGAGCCCGAGGCGTGCAGATTGCTGTCGATGACTTTGGCACAGGCTATTCCAGCCTGAGCTACCTGAGAAAGTTCCCGATCGATGCGCTCAAGATCGACCAATCGTTTGTGCGCCAAATCACTTCCGCCCCTGACGATTCGACCATTGTGACCGCGGTGATCAGCATGGGCCGCAGTCTCAAGCTGCGGGTCGTTGCCGAGGGGGTGGAAACCCAGGGGGAGTTGGCATTTCTTCGGGCTCGCCAGTGCGATGAAGCGCAAGGATTCTATTTCAGCAGGCCCGTGCTCCCCCACCAATTCGCCAATTTGCTTAAGAGCGGAATTCCCGAGGCGTCAGTTGTGGTTCACCGGTGAGTGTGCGACTTCGAATCGGAGCAGCGAAAGAGTGCGCTGGCGTGAATGCCATTCATGGGCCTGACGTCGAAACACTTTCACCTGCTCTCGGGCTGGAACTCACATAATGGGACTGCTTAACAAAACCGTGCATGGCCAACCGCCTCTTGCTTCCTGTGAGGAGATCGAAAAACGCAGCTGTCCCCGGTTTCCCTTTTCTCCCGCCGTGGAAGCCCTCGATCTTCAGGCGGATACCCGAATTATGGGCCGGCTTTCCGATATCAGCAGGAACGGCTGCTACGTGGACACCATCAATCCGTTTGCGAAAGGCGCTGCCGTCACGCTCACGGTTACCAGAGACAATCAATCGTTCAAGACCCAGGCCAAGGTCGTCTATGCAAAGATGGGTATGGGCATGGGTCTGTTGTTCACGACGGCAGAGCCCGATCAACTCCGAGTCCTCGGCTCCTGGCTGCACGAATTGAGCGGCGGCGGAATGGATCAGGAGGAGCAGCCGAACGTCTTTCTGCAACGCGAGACCGCAAAGAGCTCCGATGTTGAACTTCGGGAACTCCGGAAAATCGTCGGCGAACTGGTTGCCTTGCTGAACGGCAAAAACATCCTGGACGATTCCGAAGGGATGGCCCTGCTGCGAAAGCTTTCCAAGTAATCGGATCGCGAGGACAAATTATTTTGTACCTTTGCACCTTGACGCACGTCGCCACGGGCAAATCGTGCAACCTTCCCCTCTGCAGGCGCCCGATGCACTAAACCATGCAGGCCTTTCGCGAAAGGACCTCTCCGGCTATTTGTGATCGTACTCGAGCTTCGGGTACCATTCCGTGCCGCGACCTTCCGGCGTCAGATCCAACATCAGCCAAAGAGGGTCGAGGTCCGGGGCACCGCGCGGATCCTGCCCGGGGTCGGCCATCGCGCCGCTCATCTCGCCGGAATAGAAGTGGTAAACCGTTCCGTTACGTCGGGTGAAAACACTGAAGCCTGGTACGTCGGCGTCGCTGGGATTGACGTAGGAGCGTGTGTAATCGCCGGACACGTCGGAGACAAAGGGGAGGTTCCGGAAGCCGCGGTGTTTCTTAAATTCCACCAGCCGCTCAATGGGCGAGCGCGCGGTAACGGCGATTGCGGAACGTTCAGACAGATTGACTGCGCTGCCATTCCAGGAGCTCAAAAAAGATGTGCACATGGGACACGGTCCTTTGCGTTCTGGACCGTACATCATGCTGTAAACCATCAGTGTGTCTTTATTGCCAAACAGGCTCGAAAAGCGAATGGGACCAGTTTCGGAGACGAACTCGAATTCGTGCGGGACCTTCCCACCGTCGGGCAGCGCGCGCCGCTGGGCTGCTACGCGCTCGATGTGGCGGCGCAGCTCGATTTCCTCGACCAGCAGTGCATTTCGAGCCGTGCGGTATACCGCACTCTCGTTAGGAAAATGAGCCGCATTGGTAGCGACAAGCTCCCGGGCAGGTGAAAGCGTCTGAGGGACGGGCATAATACCTCCCGGCCGTATTCTAAGCTATTTCCGGCGGCGCGCAGAGCCGCTTGGCGGGATCCATCAGGTATCTCGTCGTATTCGTTGTGTTTTCATCCATGCGCTCTCGGTGGAGAGAGGAGAAGCTGCCTGCTGTGAATCCGCGGACGGCTTTCCTGGGGGAATTGTGGCGCCAAGCGGCTAGAACCTTCCGGACTACCGGAAAGCAATTTGCTTGATTCTCAGAAGTCGGGTTGCTGGTTAGGGTGTCCTGCACTAGCTTTTAAGCAGAGTCGTCACGTACGAGGGAGTCAAGGGAATACGGTGAGCCTGGATGCCGGTAGCGTCGAAGAACGCCGCCGTGACTGCCGGAGGACAGACGGCATTGGCGCCTTCCGAGCCCCCGCCGAACTGTTTGTCGTCTCGCGAGAGAGTGACAATTTTAATTTCGGGCATTTCTTCCATGGTGAGAATTTTGTAGCGATCCCAATTCGTGCTGGTCACTTTTGATTTATCGAAGGTGACTTCCTCTTTCAACGCTTCGCTGAGGCCCATGGCGACGCCGCTTTTCATGCAAAGGCCGAATTGGCGTGGATTAATGATTTTTCCTGGTTCGCCACCGATGGTGAACCTTGATACATGTATGACGCCCGTATCCGGTACAACCGTAATTTCGGCGATGCCTACCCAATACGCGTTTTCGCGACGCATGGCGCACACCCCGCGACCATTCACGGGAGTGCGTCCCGTTTTTCGCGCCTGCGGGCCGGGCGAAGATCGCCGTTCCCAGCCTGCGGCCTGGGCGGTGGCTTTGAGAATGTTGATCAACCGCTCGTCGGTTGTGTGATCCAAACGGAATTGAACGGGATCCGCATTTGCCGCAGCTGCCGCTTCGTTGATCAATCCTTCCAAAGCAAAATTCTGCTGTCGCTGTCCCGGTGTGCGCATGATATTGCCACGCAATCCACCCGATGCCGTCTCCGCTCCGAGGTTCGGCATTCCGTAGGCATCTTCCAGCCTGTTTTGAATTTTGTCATAGACCCATTCCGTAGCGACCCATCCGCCAGGTTCTGACGCGCTGCAAGGCATTCCAGCAAGAAGGGCTCCTATGGGGCGCGGATCGAACATATGGGGGGAGTAAAACACGCTGTGCAACGCGGTCAGGTGGCCGCTCGGATCGAGACCTGCCTGGATGTCGGATACCCAGGCTGGAGAGACACTCGACCACTTCATATCCTCCTCCAGGGTCCATTGGACGCGCACGGGTTTCTGAGTCAATTGCGAGAGAATTACTGCATCACTTTCTGCGCCATCGCCGCCGAACGTTGTGCGTCCGTATTGGCCGGAGTGATCCAGCCACCGGACTACGACTTGCTCCGGTGTGGTTCCCAGCATATACGCAATGCGTGCACGCAGGCCCTGCGACTGGGCCGAATGCGTCCACACGGTGGCACTGCCGTCACTGCGAACATCGGCGACAGCGACGAACGGGCCAATGGGCGCGTGCCTCACATAAGGCTGTTCGTAGGACACAGAAATTTTTTTCGCAGCGTTCGCCAGCGCACTGGTGACGTCGGCGGGTTTTCCGCGGCTTTCCGAGGGCGCGTTCCATTTGTACGCGCGAAGTGTCTTCGTGACGTTCTCGCTGCCCGGCAGCCCGGCCCAGTCGGTCCACTTCGTTCCGGCGGCAACGGCGCGCGACGCGCTAATGGCTTCCCATTCGTTGGGAGAAACGACGGCAAGGAGATTACCCTTCTTCACGATTTCTGCGGCGGGAAACTGCTTCTTGTCCATTGTGCCAACAGAAATCAGCGTTGAACCAAGCGTTGCGGGGCGAATCATGCGAGCGTGAAGCATTCCGGGCAACGTGACGTCGCAGCTCCATTGGGTTTTGCCGGTCACTTTGTCGGGAATTCCCGGCACAGGAAAAGATGTCCCCATCACCTTGCACTGATTGAGCGGCCTCATCGGCGGGTCGCCGGTCACCGTGAGGCCGTCCAGCCCTTCCACGCCGACCCATTTCCCCGGGGCGGCCTTCAGAAGCTCGCCGGTGACGGGAATCTTCAAGTCAAGGTGCTGCCCCTCAACAAGCTGTCCGTAACGGATGCTCTTTCCGCCGCCGGAGATGACGCCATCCACGACACTGAGATTTTCGACGGGCATGCCGAGTTGCGTTGCCGCCAGCCCCAGCAGCGCTTGATACGTGTACGCGGCGACCTTGCGAACGTTGGTCATTCCGCTCAGGAAACCGGCAGAGTATCCACCGTCCGGCGTCCGGTCCGTGTCGCCCATCACGAGCGAGATCGTTTCCGGCCGGACGCTCAATTCCTCGGCAATCGCCTGCGTGTAATACCCGCTCATTCCGGTACCCGTCTCGGTCCGGCCCGTGCGCATCAGAATCGTGTTGTCGCTTCGGATCTCGAGCCACGACGCCAGCAATGTCGGGTTGAGTTGGTTTGTCTCAGTCGAAGCTTGTCTTTCGGCAGTCTCTGCGCGAAATCCACCCGGAATGGAGACCGAAACAAATAAAGCGCCGCCCATTTTGACGAAGCCGCGCCGCGTGAGCGTCGTTGCGAAGGACATGACTGGCGAATCGCTGGACATTTCCGTTTTCAAGGTCATGGCATTCCCTCCCTTCAGGCCTTCATGGCCCTGGCGGCGCGTTGCACGGCATCGATGATCGCCGCGTAAGTGCCGCAGCGGCACAGATGCGGTGACGGCGGCTTGTTCGTGAATGTATCCTTGATTTGCGCGATGGTTGGATTCGGATTCCTGGCCAGCAATTCCACCGCGGCGATCATCATCCCGCTCTGGCAATAGCCGCACTGCGGGACCTGTTCGTCAATCCACGCCTGCTGTACGGGATGCAGTGTTTTCGCCGCTTCCGCCGCGCTCAACTTCTTCTCTATGGCCCAAACCGCGCGCAATCCTTCAATCGTCGTCACTTGCTTGCCCACGGCGTAAGAAACCGGCGTGATGCATGTGCGAATTTCCTCTCCATCAAGCAGCACAGAACACGAGCCACACTGCGCCATCCCGCATCCCAGCCGAGGACCACTTAATTTCAGTTCATTGCGCAGCACGAAGATCAGAGGCGTTTCCGGCGCCGCGGACACAACCTGCTTCGCGCCGTTCACGGTCAATGTGAGTTCACTCGGCATATCTTCCCCCACTGAACAAGGCGCGCCTCACTCAATCCTTGGTCATGACTTTTGCGTCTACGGCATTCCTGTTTGTTGTTCCCGCTGCTCGCTCCACAGGCCATCGCTGCCTCCCCATCCAGCCTTTGAGGTCGCTCTCCGTGCAGTTGCGACCAGATACCACGCTGGCCCGCACAACGCCCAGTCGAGTGTCCACCGCGGCGGTGCCCACCAGTGATGAGCTCTGCTGCTCCAGCCTAGAAGCATCAATCCGGTGATGGTTATGGCCAGTATCATGGCCCAGTTCCGCTTCAGCCTCGAGATTCGCAAACCCTGGTGAACTCCCCAGATGGCGGGCAACAAAAAGAGAAGCAGGCAAAACCTCGATAGGGACTCCACACGGAATCTCGACAAACAAAACAGGCACGGCGAATAGCAAAGTAACGTGCTGGCCCAAAGAGTCCGCCGCGACAACGATCCGACCACAAAACCGCCCGTCCAGGACCAGCCGATCAGAAGGAGTGCCTGGCACAGCAATACCAGGGACCCGGAGCCAAGTGTCAGGGACGACTTCCGGAGAAGCTCGGGGCATCGTATGGTCAGATAGCTCCAGCTGACAGACAGCGAGAACCCCATAAGGAGAAAGCTGCTTGGAAGTGCCACTCCGAATCCCGCGAGCCATGGCCGCCAGCTCTTCCAAGGGAGCGCTTGGCCCCGGAAAACCAGGCCGAGCACGCCCAGCAGCCCTTGCCAAGCGTTTTCCTTGCTCTCAACCAAATCGCCCAGGACGGCTTCGCGCTCGTCGCGCGCCAGCAGTCGGGCAGCGGCCTCGACCAGGGCCCAGCCGGTGCTCTTCATGAGGCGCTCCCCGTTCGGTTCGTCACCCATGACGCTCCTCGGCTCACGCGCGTCACCGCATCGTAGAAGGCCTTCGCGGCTGACACACCCTTGGGCGTCACGCGGACCATGCGCTTGGCGCGGCCACCCCGTTGCGGCGTGGCATCGCCCATCCAGGTTTTCAGCAGACCTTTTGTTTCGAGACGATCGATGGTTGTATAGAGCGCGCCAATCGAGCACTTTCGTCCCGTCGTCGCTTCGATTTCTTCGCGAATCGCCGCGCCGTAGGCTTCCTCTCCAAGCCCGGCAGCAGCGGTGATCAACAAATATTCGAATTCGCCAAGCATGATTAGAATCACATTGTGATACTAATGTTCGATCGCGTCAAGGGATTTGCATGGAGATTCGCAGTTGTTGCTCGCATTGCCTCGCGCAGCCACACGTGACGCGGATCGCTGTTGAGTCTCGGATGCCAGGCCATCAGGAAATGAAACGGATGCAATTCGCGTGGTGCTTCGACAACGCGCAACTCGCGGTTTCCTCTGATGGCTGAGTGCATACCGCTGGTTACGGTGAGAACGAGTTCGGTTCCGGGAAGGCATGCTAGGGCCACCCCGAAGTAAGGCACTCGAATATAGGAGCTGCGTTTGGCGCCGACAGCCGCCAGCTGCTTGTCCGGGATCGTTTGCACACCGGCATAGGTAGATACAACGATATGGCTGGCCGCCAAGTACTGCTTCAGCGACAGCCGGTCGCCAAAGCGGCTCCGACGCGCGACGGCGCAAATCCAATCCTCCCGATAAAGCCTTTCTGAGTGAAAGTGTGACGGCAGGAGTCCGTCATCAATGTGCAGAACAAGATCGACTTGTCCGTGCTCCACCAGTTCCGCGATGCCGCTCTGCCAGGGAAGGAACTCAAACTGCGCCTGGTAGCGTCCGTTGGCATATTGCCGGCACAAGCGAGGGACCACAACCGTGCAGACGTTGTCAGGGCCTGAAATGCGGAAGTGGCTCTTCTCCCGCGTTGGATCGAACGCGTTCGGCGTAACCAGATTCTCCATCCTGGGCAGTAAGCCCTCAAGCTCTTCGAGAATCTTGCGGCCCCGCAACGTGAGTTCAAAGCCTCGCGGCGACCGGAGCAGAAGGTCATCCTGAAACATCGCCCGGGCGCGCTGCAACGCGCGGCTCACCGCAGGCTGGCTCAGCAGGAGCCGCGATGCAGCTGCCGTGACGCTCTTCTCCTCCGCAATGGCTGCGAAGGTAATCAGGAGGTTCAGGTCGACCTGTCGTAGTTTCTCTAAACGCATGGCTGCCATGACCATTATGCATGAACCGCATGGCGTTGTCTGGCCATCTGTAAGGGTGTACGTCAGAAGGGTGCACAAGGAGAATCGCATGCAACGGGGAAACGATCTGGTGCAGAAGCGGGTGGTCGTGGTGGGCGGGTCCTCGGGGATTGGTTTGGCGGTGGCCCAGCGGGCGGCCTCAGAGGGAGCCAGGGTCGTCATCGTCTCGAGCAATCGGGAACGAATCGAGAAGGCCGTTGAGTGTGTCAGTGGCGAAGCTGAGGGCCAGGCGGTGGACTTCTCGGACGAAGGCGCCGTTAGAACCTTCTTTCAGAAGCTTGGCAGCTTCGATCATTTGGTATTCACCGCCGGCGATAGCCTGCATTTGTGCGACCTTGCCAGGACCGATCTCCAACAGGCCCGACGCGCCTTTGAGTTGCGCTACTGGGCTGCACTTGCCGCGGTCAAGTACGGAAGTCCACAGATCCAGAAAGACGGTTCTATCGTGCTCACAACCGGAATCGCCGGCCAGCGCCCGCAAAAAGGATGGGCAATTGCGGCAAGTGTCTGCGGAACTGTCGAAGCCCTGACGCGCGCTCTAGCGCTCGAGTTGGCACCCATACGGGTTAACGCAGTGTCTCCCGGAGTCGTGCGGACGAACCTCTGGCAGAACATGAGTGGACCGGAACGAGAACTTCTCTACGAGAGCGTGGGCAAGAGCCTCCCGGTTGGACGAGTCGGCGAAGCTTCGGATATCGCTGAAGCCTATCTGTTCTTGATGCACGAAGGGTTCGCTACTGGGCAGACCGTTGTGGTGGATGGCGGTACGGTCCTCGTCTAGCCAAGCGGATTCAGGAAGCGCGTAATGCCAGAATGTGGGGCCGCGAGCCCCCGGCCCTTCCCGCACATTTGCCCCGATAATGCCGGCACGGATTCTTTCTCCAGCCGCGAGGATTCCTCAGCATATGAACCGCCATGCCGATCTTAGGAACCAAGGTCATTGCCCATACCTTCAGTGCACCGCAAGCTGGCCGCCCTTGCCGGGTTGGTTCTTGGCTAGCAGGAAGCACAAGAAGAACATCAAGGCGGAAGTCACCGCGAGCAGCCAGTAGATATCGACGTAGGAGAGGGCCTGAGCCTGTGCCATCACCACGCCGTACATTCTGGCAAGCGCTTGTTGCTCGGCCGAGTGCATGCTCAAACCGACATGTGTCAGACGGCTCGTCAACCCTGCGACGGCCGCGTGGAACCGATAGGAGCGCGTGGACTCGGCAAGAACGGACTGATGGTATTGACCTCGGCGTGCAAGCAAGGTAGTCACAGCCGAAGTTCCTACGCTCTGCCCGATATTGCGGGTGAAGTTGATCAAACCGGCCGCAGCGTTGCTTTTAGACTCCGGCAGGCCGACATAGGCAGCCATCGTGAGCGGAACGAATAAAAATCCGACCGGCAGGTACTGCCAAATGCGCATCCACGCGGCAGCACGAAAACTGATGAGTAGATCGATCTCTTTAGATGAGAAATACATGGCCACGGCGAGTGCGATCCAGCCGAAAGCAAGAAGATGCCGGGCCTGAAAGTGTCCGGCGAGGCGCCCGACGAGCGGCAAAAGAAAGACCAGAAGAACAGCCGCCATCGAGATGACCATGCCGGCCTTCTGCGCCGTGTAACCCATGAGCGTTTGCAAGAATTGGGGAAGCAGGACGGTTGAGCTGAACAGAACGGCGCCGAGCACGAACATCATCAGATTGCAGCTTGCAAAATTAAACCCTGTGAACAGATGGACATCCACGATGGGTTCCTTGTGGCGCCACTCCCAGATAACGAGCGACACCAAACCGAGGACGGCGAGAATGATCAGTGTGGTAATGAACCGCGACCCGAACCAATCGTCCTCTTGTCCCTTGTCCAACGCAACCTGCAGGGCGCCTACGCCGACGGTGAGCAGCGCGAACCCAACATAGTCGAACCTCGCCATCCTGGCTTTCAGACGGGACAAGTAGGGCGGATCTTCGATTAGCTGAGAAACCAGCAAGACGGCCAGAATTCCCACGGGAACGTTGATATAAAAAATCCAGCGCCAGGAATAGTTATCGGTAATCCAGCCGCCGAGCGTGGGACCAATGGCGGGACCGCAAATGACCGTGATTCCATACAAGGCGAAGGCCAACCCGCGTTTCTCCGGCGGGAAGGTGTCCGCCAGGATAGCCTGCGTCATGGGCTGCAGTCCTCCGCCGAAGGCGCCTTGCAGCACCCTAAAAAGAAGCAGCAGCCCGAGGCTTGGCGCGACGCCGCACAAAAACGAGCTAACTGTGAAAAAAGCGACGCACATCAGGAAGAAGCGCTTGCGCCCGAGCCAGCCGACGAGGAAGCCGCTGATCGGAAGCACAATGGCATTCGACACCAGGTAACTGGTCAAGACCCACGTGCTCTCATCATTGCTCGCGCCCATGCTGCCCGCAATGTGTGGAAGTGCCACGTTCGCTATGCTGGTATCGAGCGCCTCCATGAACGCAGCCAGCGAAACCGCGACGCCGATGATCCATGGGTTGACCTTTGGCTGCCAGGTCGGTTGCCCAACCGCCGGAGAGGCCGTTGTACTCATCGCACCTTCACCTCTGGCACGGCTGACAATCCCGGCTTCAGCATGCCCTCCAGATTGAAGTCCCGTCCTGCGGTGCGATCGAAATCGATCCGCACTGGAACCCTCTGCACGACCTTCACATAGTTGCCCGTTGCGTTCTCCGGAGGCAGGAGACTGAAAACAGATCCAGTGCCGCCCCCCATATTGGTCACGTGCCCAAACCACGTGCGACCGTAAGCATCCACCTTGACTTTCACCGGCTGCCCGGGCCGCATATGCTCCAGCTGCGTTTCCTTGAAATTGGCGGTCACCCAAATGTCATCGAGGGGCACTACCTCCAGCATTTCCTGGCCAATGCTCACGTTCTGACCCACTTCAACGCTCTTCTTTCCAATGATTCCCGTAACCGGCGAGCGAATAATGGTGTAGCTGAAATTGAGCTGTGCCTGGGCCAGCTGAGCCTGGCGTTGCTCGACTTGCGCATCCGCGGCGTCCGCTTGGGCGCGAATCAGGGACACGTGTTGCGGCGCGGTCTGGGCTGTTCGCAGGTCGGCCTTCGCCTGCAGGAGTTTCCCCTCGGCCTGCCGCACAGCCTGCTCGGCGGCTTTGACAGCGGCGTCGGCCGATGCGGCTGCCGCTTGGTTTGCTGTTGCGGAAGCCACCGCCTGATCAAATTGCTGGCGGGAGATATCTTCTTTTGCGACGAGTTGCTTGGCGCGTTCGAGGTCTGCGTTGCTCCTGGCGGCAATGGCCCCGGCCTGTGTCAGCGACGCCTTGGCTGCCTCGTGATTGTGCTCGGCTGCCCGAAGTCCCGCTTCAGCGTTTGCCACTTCGGTGTCTGCAGAATCGAGATTGCTTTGTGAGGTCACAGAGGTGATTGGCACGTTCCAGTGAGAGCTCGTGGCGCCGGCTTTCGCGTCCGCGAGCGCCGCCTCCGCCTGAATCACGGCGATCTTGAAATCGGCGGGGTCAATGATTGCGAGGAGATCGCCCTCATGGACGAGCTGGCCTTCAACGAAGTTCACATTCATTACCTGCCCGTTGATGCGCGCACTCAGGGGCATAACGTGCCCGTCCACCTGCGCATCGTCGGTGTCTTCGTAGAGAAATGCGTTGCGGACGAGATATGCGCTGACGATCAGGATCGCCAATGCCAGAAGAGCCCCGGCGGCGGCCTTTGATGGGTGCTCCTGAAGGCCATGAAGAATTCGATTGAGTTTGCCGCCGCCTTCGGGCAAAGCCTGGGAAGGCTGTTGAGATTCCACCGAAATGGGAATTTCCTCCTCCACGACTGCAGAATGTTTGGTTCTGATGTGATCGCTATTCGACATTACCTGCCTCCGAGGTATTCGCTGTAGCTGCTGCGCGCTACGCCCAGAGCGCGAGCGAGTGAGAGCTTGGCAAAGTTGTGGTTGTAAAGACTCGTTATGTATTGATCGTTGGCGCTGGCGAGAGCCTGCTCGGCCTGGACGACTTCAACACTGTCACTTACTCCAGAAGTGAAGCGATCCTTCGACCGGGCAAGGCTCTCATTGGCAAGCTCGACATTTTGCTTGGCGACTTCAACCTGTTCTTTCGCGGCATTCAGGTTGAGAAGAGCGGTGCGAACGTCCTGGTCAATCTGCCCGCGGATGTTTTCAGATTCGGCCTTTCTTTGACGCAATTCTGCTTCAGCTTGCGTGATATCCCCTTTAATCCGTCCGCCGGTGAAGAGGGGAACCCTGATCCCCGCCTGAAACGTGAAATCTCCATGCGAGTTGCCGAACGTCGGTCCCATATCGCCGTAGCTGCCGTTAACCGCCACCGTCGGATACCGTTCGCCTTTCCTGGCCGAAAGAGTTTGCGCAGCAGCTTTTTGGGAATCGAGAGCAGAGCGGAAATCGCCGCGCGATTTGAACGCAATTTCCAGGGCGTCGTCGACGCTCAGCGGGGTGATGTCGGAATATGGGAGTGTGTCGGCCAGCTCAAACTGCTGCCCCAGCGGCAATCCGATCGCGCGTCCAAGCGCTAGTTTTGCGACCGCGAAGTTGTTGCGGGCTATGCTTAGGTTGTACTCCTCGGTGTGCACCTGAACTGCGGTGCGTGTTGCGTCGATTCGTGGAGCCGTACCAGCCTCTACCTGATCGGCCGCGCGATCGTATAGGGCTCTCGCATTCTGCACCTGCGCCTCTTGCGCCTTGATTCGAGAGTCTGCCTCGATGATCCGCAAATAGGCGTTGCCGACAGTGAGCGTGACCACATCGAGAATGTCCTGATAGCTGAGTTGGGAAGCCTGTTCTGCAGTGCGGGCTGCGCGAAACCGCTGGATGGATTCATAGCTGAACAGCGTTTGACTCACGCTTGCATCCACCGAGCTGTAGGCGAACGGTCCAACAACGATGGGAATTCCTATCTTTAGCCCGTTGAGCCCGAAGGTCCCGAGGTTCACCTGCTGGACGTTCTCCGAAGCGCCGGCGCTGAGTTGTGGCAGCAGATTGCTGAGCGCGAGTAGCCGCTGACCGCGGGCAATTTGGGCGTTTTGTCCGCTTTCGATTGCTCCCAGGTTGTAGCTCAATGCCATCTTGATGGCGTCCCGGAGAGTCAACTGGACAAGCGCATCGCTGGCCGGACCGCTCGGCACGCTTCCCAACACCGTTGTGTTTTGCCCTCTTGTTCCTGTCGCGTCGAACACCACCAAGAGAAACACGACAAGAAAGGAAGCCAGCAGATTCGGAATCTTGCGTTTCCGCCGGACCTTCAGCTGCTCGACAATGTGCCGGACATAGCAACCGCCCGAAATGAACTGCGCACCTTCGCTGCGCAACGCGCGCAGCAGTTTCTCGCCGGTCTTGTCGATAAATGTGACTTCTTTCAGATCCACGATGCACGCACGCTCCTTGCCGGTTTGGTGGTTCTTCTTCCAGCTCGCTCTCAGTTCCCGAACCCAGGCCCCACCGAGGCGCCCAGCCAGAATCCATCTCTCTTCCGCAGGTGTTTCGCTAAAGCTGATCTTCAACATGGTGTTTTCCTCAGAAACCGGAAGCGTCAGCCAGAGGTCGGGGGATGTGCCGGGCGGTACCTGTCCTGGGCTTTCTGGCGGGCTTTAGATAAGAAGCCAATTCCCGGCGGAGTTCCCTCTTCCCGCGAAAGATGCGCGCTTTGACGGCCCCGACCGAGAGCCCCATGCGACGAGCCGTCTCGCTTGTTGACAACTCGCGAAGTTCCCTCAAGGCGATTGTTGTGCGCAGCCTCGGGCGCAGATTCCGAACTGCCTTCGAAAGAATCCGCACTTCCTCTCGCTGCGAGCAGCGGGTTTCCGGGTCGGCACTTGAGTCCGGTATCCCCAACCCGGCTGCACTTGCTTGTGGATCGCGATCATCGTCGAGGGATACCTCGCGCACCGCACCTATGCGTCGCAGGAACATAAGCGCTTCGTTGATGGCGATGCGCGTCAACCAGGTGGAGAAGGAGGATTCTCCTTCGAACTGGCACAAATGCAGGAAAGCCTTGCAGAAGCTCTGCTGAACGATGTCTTCCGCGTCCTCGACCACGCGTGTGTACCGCAGCACAACGGCGAAGGTCTTTCGCTGGTAACGTTTGAACAGGGTTTCAAACGCCTGTTCGTCTCCGTTTTTGGCGGCGACTACGAGCGTTCGTTCGCCCGCGGGATCACTCACCCAAGCGATAGCTGGTCCTGCCTTATGCTTCATAGCGAGCCTCCTGATGAGCTAGGTGGCAGCGAAAGGCGAAACCGCTGGAAAACCGCCTTTTCGCTACGCATCGGATAAAGGCAAGGCCTCAGCCAAACGTGCGGAGCCGTAAGTCGCTGAATTTTCAGGAGAAGACCGCCAGGAGTCGAAGGTGTCGATGTCGAAGAAGTTGAAAGCGTCGAAACTGTCGAGGCTACGGGTGAGGGTACGGCTAACGGGCCCCCCGAGATTAAGCGTACTGCTTGGCGTGGATACGAAATTTTTTCATTCGGGAAAGGAGCGTTGTGCGATTAATTCCCAGCCGCACGGCAGCGCCATCAGCACCACCGACGCGCCCCCTGCATTCGGACAGCGCCCGTATTATCTCTTCGCGCTGCTTCCTTCTGTATTCCTCGGCAACACCGGTGTTGTCATCCCGCGAATCGGCATTTTCTCCAGCGCTTTGTCGGTATTCCTCGACGACACCGGGAGCAGGTAGGCCGTTGTTCGCCTTTCGCAGTTCTCCGACCGGAGCCTCAAGCGAGCTGCCACGCGTCACGATGACCGCGCGCTCGATGAAATTCTCAAGTTCACGAATATTGCCGGGCCAGTCCCAGGCCATCAGCCCCTTCATTACGGCCGCGGGAACCGCATCGACCTTCTTTTGCATTTGCTTTGAAAACTTTTGGACAAAATAGCTAACCAGCAGGGCGATGTCGTCCTTACGTTCTCTCAAGGGCGGAATTCGGATTGGGAATACGTTCAGGCGATAGTACAGATCGCTCCGGAATTCTCGATCTGCAATCATCTTTTCCAGATTGCGGTTGGTAGCGGCGATCAGGCGCACATTCACTTTTCGGGTGTGGGTCGCTCCCAGCCGCTCAAATTCCCTCTCCTGTAAAGCGCGCAGCAGCTTCGGCTGGATTTCCATCGGGATGTCTCCCACCTCATCCAGGAACAGGGTGCCCTGGTCGGCTAGTTCCAGCCGGCCGATCTTTTGGCTGATGGCTCCCGTGAACGCTCCCTTTTCGTGTCCAAACAGCTCGCTTTCCAGCAGCCCGGTCGGTATCGCCGCGCAATTCAGCTTCACAAAAGTGCGCTTCACCCGACGGCTGCGGTCGTGAATCGCACGAGCAATCAACTCCTTTCCCGTGCCGGTTTCTCCAAGCAACAGAACCGTGGAATCGCTGGGGGCAACTGTTTCAACCTGTTGCAAAACGTGCTTTAGCGTTTTGCTGTTCCCAATGATTTGCTCAAAGCCCATCTCGCTGCGAAATTCCTCTTCCAGATAGAGTTTCTCCTGGGCGAGCTTGTCCTTGAGTCCGGAAATTTCCCGGTATGCCAATGCGTTTTCAATGGCGATGGCTATCTGCCCTGACGCCCGGCTGAGGAAATCGACATCCTCCGGGACAAACGGAGCCTCTGTCGTCCGCGAGATCGACAGGGTTCCGAGGACCCGGCCGCGATTTACAAGTGGAATAAGGCAAATGGCTTTTATGCCTTCGGCAGCAACAATTTCATAGGCCTCGGCCGCGAGTTCTTCACGTTCCCGCGCGCAAATCACCACAGGCTTCAAGGTGTCCATGGCTTTCTTATTAACGGGGCTTAATGTGACCGTCACCTCTTCCTTCACCGCCCCCTTGCCATGCGGAAAATCCACAGCAATTACTCTGGATTTTCCCGACGCTGCATCGGGAAGCGATACGACGACAGCATCCGCGTGTATGACTTCGCGTATGTTCGCCGCAATCGACCGCAAGACCTCCCGGATCTCGAGGCTCGACGTGATTTTGGTCGTGAGATTGAGGAGCAGCTCAAGCCGCTCCTTTTGACGCTGGAGTTCCGATTCTGTGCTCATAGCCATATGCCGAGCGCCGCCTGTTAGGCCCGAACGCCTACCTAGTTGATGATGGATGTTGCTAGGAAGTCACAACCACTGCTGAATCGTAGGGAGCCGAAAATATTCCGCACGCGGACTCGGCTCTAAACGGCTGCTATATTAAAGATAGCGCTGCGGCGGCTTTCCAAATTTTCCGATCCCCCTGCGTGGTGTTCGGAATCAACAACCGTTTGCATAAAGGCGCGATACCAAATTAGGATGGCAGCCTCGTGCGCAAGGGAGTTACATCTCGTCGGCGCTTTCTCAAGATAGCGGGCGCAGCAGGCGCTGGTTTATTCGGTTTCGGACCTTCGGTCAGATGGCCCGCGCTCTTCGCTCCACGATCCTGCGGACCACCTTCGACGCAGCCCGAAACCGGCCCCCCAGCCCATACCCTGCGTATCGAAGCAAGTGCGATTGAGATAGCGCCAAAGCGCGTCATTTCAGCGATCAGCTACAACGGCCAATTCCCCGGTCCACTGTTGCGGTTCAAGGAAGGTCAGGCCGAAACGGTCGACGTGTACAACAACACGGACACTCCCGAGCAACTGCATTGGCACGGCCAGATGGTTTCGACCGACGTGGACGGTGCAGCCGAAGAGGGCACGCCTTTTATCCCGGCACATGGCATGCGCCGCATCTACATTACTCCCCGGCCTGCGGGTTTCCGTTTCTATCACACGCACAATCGCGGGGGTGCCGATCTTCACTCGGGACAATACAGCGGCCAGGCTGGTCCGGTCTATATCGATCCGAGGCATGAGCCGGGGAGCTACGACAAGGAGGTATTCCTCGTTCTCAAAGAGTTCGAGCCGTCGCTCAGTCAGGGCGGAGACATGGCCCAGGATTTTCTGGCTCCGGCCACGCGAGTCAAAGAACTGGAAACGGCCGGGGAATCCTCGATGAAAGCATCACTCGCGAAAGGGATGCCGCACGGCTACGAGGTGGGTTACCGCTACTTCACTATCAACGGGCGCATGTTGGGGCATGGCGAACCTGTGCGAGTGAAACGGGGCGAGCGGGTGCTATTTCACATACTGAACGGCAGCGCAACGGAGATTCGCAGCCTGGCGCTGCCGGGACACTCTTTCAAAGTCGTCGCGCTCGACGGCAACTCCGTCCCGACGCCCGCCGAAGTCCCCGTGCTGTGGCTCGGGACCGCGGAAAGAATCTGCGCCGTGGTCGAGATGAATCATCCGGGCGTATGGGTCATGGGTGATCTTGCGGACGATGACCGCGGCCACGGCATGGGGATTGTGGTGGAGTATGCCGGACGAAAAGGACAGCCCGTGTGGACGCCGCCGAAACCTTTTCACTGGAACTATGCGCGTTTCGCGAAACCGAACACAATCGCCCCCGAGCCCGACGAAGTGATTGATATGACGTTTACGAAGCAAAACGCAGCGGACCGCGGGTTCAACCTCTGGGCCATAAACGACAAAGTGTTTACGAGCGATGCGATGAGCGCCACTTTCCACTTGCGCGAGGGCAGGCGCTACCGCCTGCGGATGCGCAATGGCAGCGACGACATTCATCCGATCCATCTACACCGGCACAGCTTCGAAGTCACCAAAATTGCGGGGAAATCCTTGGCGGGCGTCATGAAGGATGTCGTCATGGTCGGCGGCTATCAGGAAGTGGAAGTCGACTTCACGGCGGACAATCCCGGACTGACGCTGTTTCATTGCCACCAGCAACTGCATATGGATTTTGGGTTCATGACGTTGTTCGATTACGTGTGAACGGGGGACGTAAGAGCAGGCCTCGGCTCGGGCTGAGCGTAGCGCGAAAGCGGTCTTGTGGATCCGCATTCTTGGAGGCTGGGTCTTCTCAGAAGGCCTCCCAAGTCTATCCTCGCGTAAGTTGGAAGGGTAGAGCCAGGTGGCTAGGAGCGGTTACCGGTGGATTCGATCCCAGTTTTCAGGTGACCGGCTATGCGTGCCAGGAAACCGCCGAAGGCAAGGCTAAGCCCGCTTGCGCTGGCGGCTTGGCTGCCCCTGGTCACAAGCCACAGCATGGCTGTCCAAATCCGTCAGTCTGGGCCAGACGTCTTCAATTGCGGGTCGTAACGGAAGGAAAATCGAACCCTCGGCTCCGCAACCTGCGGGCGTGGTGCAATCCCGCGAATGCCGCAGCAAGTAGGGCCACAGGAACGCACAACATTCCGGTAAGCCTTGCAACGGCGTGTGATGCTAATAGCCGCGCGGCAAACACACCTACGACCACAATCGCGGGGGCTACCGATATGAATACCAGAAACATTCGCTTGATCGTTTGACCTTTGGCCGGGCTGATTGCCAGTACAAAAACAGAAAATGGAATGGGAAGGCCAAAGAGGATGAAAGCTATGAGACCAAAGACCCAGGCTGGGTAGTCCATGGTTTACTTCCAAGTGGCAGCCATTCTACCCCCATAAACTGATTTCGGGACGATCCAAGTTTTATCCGCATTAAGGACGCAAACGTTTGATAAGCCGCAACTGGTTGAGTTCGCGATCGACCTGACCCCTATCGCGAAGGAATTGCCAAATAGAGTCCCAGATTACAAACGACCCCTCATTACGGAGAAGAGGATTCGATAAAGCACCCGGGGATGGAGTTTTCCCGATGAACAATCCAGACGCTTGCTCGTCGGTTCTAAACCCGGAATGGCCTCACCGGCGAGTGATTGAACGCAAAGCAGAAAGAAGTAGCTCCCCTTCGTTGACACGAATCGAACTCTCTCTGTCGCTCCTGGATCCGAAGTGAAAGAGCTTCTCTTAGGGATCCGGGAGCTCATACCATCCAGTACGGCTCGCCTCAGAGGCGAACTAAAACTGACAATAGATTTTCGAGTTGAACTAGGGACTTTCTCTTCGCCGGTTGAAATCCGTCCTGGGCAGCACGCGAAACGGTTTGTTCTTGCCCCAGCGATAGATTGCGAAATCCTGATCCAGAGTCAGAATATCCGCGGTCCCAAAGTGGTCCGCCAAGCGAATCAGACAGGCATCCGCCAGATCGATCTTCCGGTCCTTGTATTTTCGCAGTATTTGCTTGACACCAGCAGTGTCTCGAGAAAGCTGAAAAGGAACTTGGAAAATCCCGGCGGTGATGTTCTCGATCACCGCCTCCGGCGCGCCCGACAAGTTCCGTAACAAATAGCAACTCTCTGTAATGACGGCCTCACAAGTGACCAGCGGCGTCTCTACTTCTCGAACCGCCTGAGCGCACGTCTTGTGAAAATTCTCGCTGCGGTCGAGCAGCGCAACGATGAAACCTGTGTCGAGCAGGACCGGCCTCATCGGCCAAAATTCCTTAGATGTTTCTTGTTCGATCCCAGGTCCGG